>NZ_JACXAE010000072.1 GCF_014698965.1 Iningainema tapete BLCC-T55 | reverse complement strand
GATTCTAGGGGAGGGCGCACCAGACTACCAGTCCCCGCATTCCACAAACCAGCGATCGCTCGCAACAGAGAACTTTTACCTCTGCCACTCGGTCCCACAATCAATAAACCTTCTCCTGGTTCAACTGACACTGACAAGTCTTCGACGATCGTCTGCTCATAATTCGGCGTTTGTAAGGTGACATCATCGAAAGCGATCCGGTTTTCTTCTATTATTTTAATGGTACTGACATTCTCTGGCTGTTTGGTCACTGCTTCTAACGCATCAGAAAACTCAGCTAAACGCTCAGCGTAACTAGCAAATCGTCCTGAATTTCCAAATTCTTTGATTAAAGTTGCCATAGCGTTGGCAAACTGATTACAAGCTATACTGGCTTGGACAACTTCTCCAATCTCAATTCTATCCGTCATATATAAAGGTGCAAGTATTATGTATGGAAATATTTGGATAATAGCCTCATATCCTCCGTTAAAAAGTTCCTGATTTCTCTCCCAATTAATCTTACGTCCTACATTTTTCAGGATATTATTAAATCGGCGTCCAATTATATTTAATTCTTGGTTTTCTCCCTGAAAAAAAGCTATCGATTCAGCGTGATTACGAACATGAGTTAGGCAATAAGTGTACTCGGCTTGAACTTCTAGTTCCTCTTGATTAATTTTATTCAATTCTTGAGTTAAGTAAATAGCAATCAAATTGCCTCCAATCGTATAAAAAACCAGAACTACTGCGATAAATTGAGAAATTGACCAGACAATTATCAAAAAAACCGTCATTTCCAGTACTTTTTCTAAAACAGTGGTGGAAAACGAGAGAGCATTACTGGTAATAGGTTCGATTTCTTGGGATAGACGTTGGTCTGGATTATCTAGCTCTGATTTAAAGTTGATTTTATAATAGGCACGATTGCCCAAATATTTGTCTAAAATATAATTATTCAGCCAGTGATACCAATCAAGAGCTATGTTTTTTCTGACAAATTTAGAAAATCCTCCCAAAAGTGTTACGCTCAAAAGACCAACGCTGTAAAGCGATATCATCCGAATAAAGTTGTAATAATCTTTCGCTTCAATCACATCGGTCAAATAGCGAGTAACGAAGCTATTAAAGGCAGTTACGCCGACGAGCGCGATCACTAATAAGATCAGGAGAGCTAGCATCCCCCACGCACGAATCACGTCGGAAAATGCTCTTCCCTCTGCCTCTATTGGATACCAGTAAGGTTGAGCGATCGCTTTTACATCCGACCAAAATTTATTAAAAGTTGAATAAGCATTCGTTAAGGGTTGATTGAGATAAATTTGGGTTGGCATATTCTAGAAATCAAATGAACATGAGTATATGTTTGCGCTCCCCCATTCGGCAGAGCGTCATGGGAAAAACCTTAGAGTTCTTGCACAACAATCTCTTTAACTTCTTGAGAGCGGAATAAAACGATGGGGCTTAATCCACTCTAAATATTTTAATGAAACGAAGGAAATTTTTCACAAATATTTCTTCTGACGCCAGTTCTTTATTTTTGTCTACTCATGTTATTGTGGTAAAAAGCTTATTTTAGACCCTTTTGCCACTCAATACTTTTTTCTAAGCATTTGGGGAAATATTCTGCCCTGACGACATGCGGGTTTGTGTAGTATTGCTTCAGTCATATTACGATCCCTAACTGTTCCTAAAATTATCATATTATTTTAAATCTACTAAAGTAATATAAATTTTATGATAAAAATTAATTAAGATTGCTATTTGCTTTTACGAACTGTGAGACATACTAAAAATTTAATGTGTTTGACAGAGTAGAGAAACGATTTCGCCGCAGTGAGCGTTCATTCATTAGGTTATGCTGATAATGTAGAGTAAATTGGGCGGTATAACAATGAGTACAAGCGCATTAAGAGTAGATTTACCTTTGGGATTATCAGAAGATGAAGCTAAGTTACTCCTTGCTGTCAAACTCTACGAAGTCGGAAAAGTCTCACTTGGACAAGCAGCGAAAATAGCTGGTTTCTCCAAGCGTACCTTTATGGAAATATTAGGTCGGTATAAAGTACCTATTTTCGCTTATTCCCCTGAAGAATTGCGACAGGAACTTGGTTTATGACACCAGTTGTAACGGACAGCACTTGTCTTATTGGATTAGAAAGAATAGGAAATTTAGATATACTACCAGCACTGTTTGAACCTATTTTAATCCCACCAGCAGTTCAGCAGGAGTTTGGAGTTACATTTCCGTGGTTACAAGTACAGATCCCATCCGATCAAGGGCAAGTAGTTGCTCTGAAACTGCTTGTTGATGAAGGTGAAGCAGAAGCCATTGCACTTGCTTATGAGCGGAAATTACAAATTATTTTAGATGATAGACAAGCGCGATCTGTCGCTCGAAACATGGGTATTTCCGTAATTGGAACAGTCGGAGTATTGGTAAAAGCCAAGCAAGCTAAACTGATTCCAATTCTCAAGCCTTTACTAGATGAATTAGAAGAAAATGGATTTTATCTCACTTCTGCTCTGAAAGCAGAGGCGCTAGGTCTTGTAGAGGAGTGAAAATAGCTTGCAATTGTCTTTTTTTATATGCATAGGAAAAGATTCAGCAAGCATTTGCGTCTACCTATGGATAGATTCTTGATTAAAGCTCTGCGTCAAGTTGGCAGGAGGGGTTATTTTATGTACATGTATATGAGCCTAACTGATAGGCGATCGCACTCAGTTGTTTGTCTCACCCTCCTATGCCGAGATTTATCAAAGATTTGCTGCTACCGTTGCTATTAATATTAAGTAATGGTTTTTTGGGTTGGCTGATCAACCAATTACCCAGCAAACAGGATTTAAAAATTGACGATCCGCTCGTACTGTTGCTGACTGTCGGCTGTATTATAGCGCTTTTTATCCTCGGCTTACTTTCGAGTCAGTCTCAACCAAATTCAGCACCAGCAAATCAAAATTGGATTGGTGGCTTTTTACCTCTACTGGGAGGTGTCATCCTCTACGCACTACTCAAAAGTAACTCTGTGGCTGCTGAATTCAGTACAGCAGTTTTTTATGCATCCCTGTTTCTCTTTGCTTTAGGTACTTTACTGCCACCTGTGCTGCTTTTACCAACAAAATGGCAGAAAAGGCTGGTATGGGTTATTCCTGGTGCTACACTAGTGATAACGTTTCATTTTATTCTCAGCCACCAATGGACAGCAGCAGTTGTGTGGTTAGTGTTAACAGGAATTATAGCAATATTGGCATTTTTTGGCTCATTTGTTCAAGGTGTCATTAGCAGAGTTTTAGACCAGATTAAGCAAAGGTTAGAAAAGCTTGAGCAGCCTTTTGCCGACTGGATTGTCAGCAAATTATGGGCATCAACCCCACCATTTAAGCAGGAATATTATCAAAGTTTGATTTATACTTGTCGAGACTATCAGACACAGGGATTGGATAAAGACCGCATTCTAAAATTAGAAAAGGTATTTGTGCCACTCAAGATAGTCGCAAAAGAGGCGGTACAGGCAAGTTCCAGAATTATTCCGCAGGTTTTGGCAGAAGCGAAAAACCCAAGGGAAAAGCAAATTTGGGATTTTTTAGCAGCGATGGCTAACGAACCCGCGTTTCGGCGCATGGCAGTGCTGGGCGCACCTGGCTCTGGGAAAACTACTCTCTTAAGACATTTAACACTGATTTATGCTCATAAACAAGAGCGACAACGCCATGCTAAAGCGCCAAAACTAATTCCGGTGTTGTTGTATCTTCGAGATGTGCGTCAGGAAATTGTCAATAACCAACCGTCAATAGCCGAGTTAATTACTCAACAAGTAAAGCAGCAACGAAAAATTCAACCACTTAATCCACCCGATAACTGGTTTGCAGAAAAATTGCGCGAAAATAAATGTTTAGTGATGCTAGATGGGTTGGATGAAGTGGCGGATGAAACCGAGCGTCTACGGGTTAGCAATTGGGTAGATGAACAGATGCAAGCATACCCCGACACAGCCTTTATCTTAACTTCTCGACCATTTGGCTATAAAACTGCACGGCTACAGCAAGAGGTAACAGTTCTAGAGGTGCAACCCTTCAGTCTGAAGCAGATGGAACAGTTTATTCATAACTGGTATCGGGCAACGGAGGTAATGAGTCGCGCTGGGGAAGAAGACTTGGGAGTGCAGGAGGAAGCCAAACAACAAGCGGATGATTTAATTAAACGGATTAAAAATAGCGCTCCCATTGCTGCTATGGCAGTGAATCCTTTGCTATTAACAATGATTGCCACAGTTCACCGTCGCGGTAGCGCCCTGCCCGGAAAACGAGTCGAGCTTTACAAAGAAATTTGCCAGGTTTTACTAGAAAGGCGACTGAGAGCTAAGAATATATCTGATTTGCTCACAGCTACCCAAAAGCAAGCTGTGTTGCAAGTGCTTGCACTGGGATTAATGCAGCAAAAGACTCGTGAGTTCAAGTTATCTGAGGGAATTTCTCTAATTCAAGACAAGTTAGCAAAGGTAGCTGGCAGTGGGGTAAATCCAGAGGAGTTTATAAAGCAAATTAGGGATGTTAGTGGGTTGTTAGTCGAAAAGGAGCTAGGAGTTTATGAATTTGCTCACTTGAGTTTTCAAGAATATTTAGCAGCAGTTCAGATTAAGGAATTTAACCAAGAGAATCTATTAATTACAAATATTAATAATTCTTGGTGGGCGGAAACTATACGTTTATATGCTGCTCAAAGTAATGCTAGTAATCTAATTCGTGCAGTCTTAGCTATACCATCTCCATCAGTTGAGGTTATGGCACTCGCCTATGATTGCTTGGACGAGGGTTTAAGTATAGATTCAGATGTTCGGCAACAACTGGAAGAAAGATTAGAGGCAGATTTGGAAAGTCGATGACAGAAAAATTTAACTTAGCAGCTAACGTAATGCTATCCCGGCGGCTGAAGAATTTATTACGCATTGATGAGAACGTTGAAATTGACATAAGCTACATCACTTGCGCGGAATACCAACTTTTTATCGATGAAATGTTAAAAGTAGGTAAACATCGGCAGCCCGATCATTGGACAACTGACAGATTTCCACCAGGAGATGCAAAAAAGCCAATTGTTGGAGTAAGAGGCAGTTATGCAGAGGAGTTTTGTAAATGGTTAACTCAGCAGCACTTAGCACAGGACTTTAGGTACAGACTACCTAATTTAGCAGAGATTCAGCAGATTATGGTAACGCAAGAAGCAGCACAAGAGTTCATTAGGTGCTGGTATAGAGAAGGAGAAAACAATATAATTGAACTACCTCAAAAGCAATGCAAAGAACATCTAGCTAAGATCTGTGATACTGACATAAAAGGTATACATTATCTTATTAGTCTTTTTGACTTTAACCGTATCCTTCATATTGCTACAAAGCTTCAGCAATCTGCTTATGATTTTAAGCATGAAGAAATTATTAAATTTATTAGAGCAATTTACAGTTACGATAGCAATAACTTTATCTCTGCCAAGCTTCTTAGCAGTGTAAATGATCTTTGGAAGAACTTTGATTCTACTACTGCCCTCAAGCTTAATCATACCTTTGACCAGAGTAAAATTGCCAAGGTTTTTCACCAAGCTGTAACCGATGTTCTTCTACAGATTGAAAAAAATACTCTTAATAATCTCAGTAAATATCCAGAAAGGCTTGATAATCAACGCCGCATAAACTATGAGAGCATAAGAGACGCAAAACTTAGGCTTCAGCTTGCTGAAAAACATACAATTCAGACTACTGAAGAAATTTTTATCCCTATTCATTCTAGAGATTTTATACGTGAACTAGATTGGGTTGAAATTGAATCTCGTCTTCCAGAATTTGTCGATGAACTCTTTGAACTAAAATCTCAAGGAGAACTTGTACAATATAATATTCAACGTATCCCTGAATTAAAAGAGGATATTAAATATATCAGAACTTGTGAATTTGCACTAGACGAAACTATTGCTGATGCCAAATTTCGCGAGGAGGAACTGGAAAAAGCTAAAGATAGAGATGAAAAACTTCGCGACCAAATTCCTCATGCACGTAATCTGCTTGAAGTTAGCCACTATTACTTACTGTTTATTTGTGTTCTCTCCAACTACTTAGGGAAACGAGAATTCAAAGAGGAAATTTTAAATCTTTATCTTTTTTGTGTGTTAATAGATGAACGACGAGCAGGAAGGCTACCATCGTGGGAGGGAATTAGGATTGTAAGGGAAAGAATTTAGTGAGGATGAAATAGCGAAAAAAAGGGATACGCTGCCTTCATCCCAACGTCAGTATTCCAGCTTGATAATTCACAACTAACGGCATAAACTTGAGCCACCCCGAACCTAGCAAAACTTCGGGAATTGCTTCTCCTACAAAAACAGGAATTTCATATTCAATTCCATCCAATAATACCTTGCCTAAGTATTTTTCAAAGAAAATTTCTCCTTGCGCTGTTAGTAGAGGTTCCTGACCTACGTAAGCCCAATCAAGAGCATCTAAATCTTGTTTGTGAATTGCTAAAAAACCTGTGAAACCAGTATCAAACATGGCATCCACAGGCAAATTTAATCCATCAGTAGTAATCAATTCAATTTCAAAAAATAGCTGTCCTCTACTGCCAAACGTACCCTGTATCATATTCTGCCAGTGGCTCCAGTCTCATTTAAACAAAAAACGCAGTGGTCAGCATTTGGGTATTTATCGAGAGCTTTTTTGTGAGCTTGCATATTATCTTCATCAATGAAATAATCGCCACTATTTGGCTCAACAGCAATATACCAACCATAGTGTTTCTCTATCCATTCCGGACGCACTCGCTCAAAAATTGCTCGACAACGTTGATGAAATGCCTCTCGTTCAGCTTTGCGTCTAGCTAGTTCCTCTGGTGGCAAAGTGCGTTCTGGAAATATCCTGCCCCGACGACGCTCAGGTTTTTGTGGTATTGCTTCAGTCATACTATAATCTCCATTGGTTAGTGAAATTATAATATTATCTTAAATAAAATGTTAGAGATGTTATTTTGTTTACATGTATATGCGCCTAACTGATAGGCGATCGCACTTAAAAAACTACCTGCCATGTTTCGTCCAGTATTTACTATTTTTGCTCAACAGTATCTTAAAGCTTTGCTCAGTGATTATGGAAACGTTTACCTCAACGAACCGATTCCTCGTGATCCAAAGTTGAGAATCTTTAAACATCCTTCTCGATTTAATTGGGGAACTGAGTACCTTAGTAAAATTACCGCAGGCAGCGAGCGCGTAATGATTAGCCCAGAGGTTATTGCAGAAGCAGAACTGGTAGATGTTCTGTTTGAACCTGAAGAAGAAAAATCGAGAACATCTTTAGGGCTATTAGGAGAACTCGTATCAATTCCGTGTATTATTGAAACTTTGCGCTGGACACCGAATCAAAGAAACTTAAGAACTTGTCTAGGACATTGGTTAACTTGGACAGTTGAAGCTGATGGCGGCATCATTCCTGTCGATGAAAATCCGGTTTATACAGAAGAAGAAAATGATCAGCTAGATGATGATGAGGAAAATGATCAGCTAGATGATGATGAGGAAAATGATCAACTAGATGATGTTAATAAAAAACTACTGATTATTACACCCTCTATTACCCCTGAACGTCTTCAAGGATTCGGAGCAAGAAAAACTGATCTTAATATTCCTGGTGTTTACGAGCTAGCGCCGGCTTTCTACACAACTATTGTTGTCACAAGTGAACTTCAACAAGACGCTTCCACCCTTTGGCTGCGAATTTTGGGAAGAGGAAGCACTCAAAGAACAGCAATTATGGAACTTCAAGAATTAGATGTTGAGCATCCACATCGCGCCGTGGTTAGACAACAGTTACAGCAATGGTATCAGCTTTTATCACATGGTCAAATGGGAAAAGAATCCAAAAGACTAATGCAAACGTTAGCTACTTGTTGATAGCTCAGATCCCCGACTTCTTAAAGAAGTCGGGGATCTTGTCTTGTCTAAACCTCTATTTTCTTTGTTGCTTCCAACTGCTTCAACGCATGAGCAGCAGCATCCAAATCATAAGGAAAAGGTCTAACACGAGTAATATAATCTCTTTCCTGAGTAGGGCGAGAACGCAGCACAGCATTCACAACAAAACATGGCTGTGAACTCAAATTAATTACACCGTGCAAAACTCCAGGCGGAATAGTCACGAGCACAGGATAATCCTCACTCAAAGGGATATACTGATATTTCTTATTTACTAAACTAACAAGAACAAACTGCCCTTTAACTACCATCAATTGGTCAGTTTGTGATTTATGAACAAATAAATCATCTACTGTATTAGGCGCAACTTGCACCAACATAGTTTCATGACTTTGTTGAGGAGTAAAGAACTCAACCATCCCCCCCTTGATTGACTCTAACTGACGGATTTCGATTTGTCTAATACTCATATAAAAAATCCTAAAAGAGCATCTTAAAGATTGAACTTATACATCCAATCTTAGATGCTCAAAAAGAAAAAAGTGTTGCAAAAGCAACCAAATATGATAAAATTACCGAACTCTACTGAGCGGATATCTTCAAACTGCTAGGTTCCCCAAAATTACCTTGCAACACTATACCGCGTCCATTGGCGTGTAAGTGACGTATAATCTTGTAAACTGCTTCAATCTGATCTGATACACCTGCTTTTTGGGCAACTTCCTCTAGGGAAAGAGGAGTTTTTTCGGTATGCAATACTTCAACAACTTGTTTTTGCAAATCGAGAATCACCGCAGCAGCTTTTTTACCAGCTTCTACTCCTGGTTGGTGGTAGGCGTTAACGTTTACCAAACTGCCATAAAAACCAACAGCACGGTCATACAAAGCAATTAATGCACCTACTGTGCGAGGATTAACTTGAGGAATAGTGACTGTAATGGAATCCCGCTGGTTTTCGTATAGTGCTTGTCGGGTTCCTTGGAGAAAACCAGAAAGATAATCACCTGATGTAATTCCCGGATCTATTTCTGGAGATGAACCCTTGCGGTCTTCTAAAACTTCAATGAAAGTGACAAAGAAATTCGCCACACCCTCGCGTAATTGCTGTACATAAGCATGTTGGTCGGTTGAGCCTTTGTTGCCGTAGACCGCAATACCTTGATGGACTACGTTGCCATCTAGGTCTTTCTCTTTGCCCAAAGATTCCATTACCAGTTGTTGCAAATAGCGACTGAATAATAGTAAACTGTCTTTGTATGGTAGGACAACCATGTCTTTTTCACCACGTCCATTGCCAGCAAAGTACCAAGACAAAGCTAACAATGCTGCTGGGTTCTGTTTAATGTCTGGTATACGGGTGGCGTCATCCATTTCTTTGGCGCCATCTAGCATAGCACGAATGTCGATGCCTTGCAATGCTGCTGGTACTAACCCTACAGTAGACATTTCGGAGGTGCGTCCTCCCACCCAGTCGAACATGGGAAACCGTGCCAGCCAGTTTTCGGATTTTGCCGTTTCGTCCAACTTACTACCAGGCATGGTAATGGCGATCGCATAATTAGCAAAGTCCAAATTATGCCCAGCGTAAGCTTTTTTCACCTCAATCATGCCGTTGCGCGGTTCCGGAGTTCCCCCTGATTTGGAAATCACTAACACCAAAGTACTGGCAAGGTTATTCCGCAAATGAGTCAAAGTGCGATCAATCCCTGCCGGATCGCTATTGTCGATGAAGTGAATTTTCAAAGGTGGGAATTCGGGAGATAATGCATCAGCCACAAATTCAGGACCAAGAGCAGAACCACCGATACCAATAGAGATAATATCAGTAAAGCGCGTAGCTTTGGGAGGATGTATTGCTCCTGTGCGAATTTTTTCGGCAAATACTTCGATTTGCTCTATGGTTTCGACAATTTCTGTTTCGATTTCTGGAGTGGGGGCGAGTTTTGGATTGCGCAGCCAGTAGTGTCCAACCATCCGATTTTCATCGGGGTTGGCGATCGCACCCTTCTCTAGTTCCGCCATATCCGCAAAAGCCTTTTCAAACTTTGGCTGCAACCCCTTGACGAAGGCATCATCAAACCGCATCCGGCTTACATCCAGATAAAATCCTAATCCTTCGTGGAAATATAACCATTGCTGGTATCTTTGCCAAAGTGCCGTCGCATCCATAAGGAGATCTCAGGTAAAGTGTTTTTCACCAACAAGTTTAAGTCAAGGTGAGAGTGTATCCCTGCCACTCTTATACAGTTTTAACTGTTGGCTATTAAATCACTTCAGGCATCTGGCGCTGGTATGACTCGCAGAAATTTCACAATCTCCCCCCTAACTTCTATCCCCACCAGATATTTATCTAAGGTAAAACGGTAAAAAATCCCTTCATTATCGAGCTGCCTGAGATCTGGTAAGCAATGCCAGGGTAACTTTTGGGGAAACTCCACCAATATAAAATCATGCACCAGCTGGTAGGCAGCTGGCTCTAAACTCTTCAGGTCTAACAAAAAAGACCGCGCATAGCGCACATCCATGTTCACATACCACCTACCCTATGAGCAAGCGAGTAATTGTACCGCCTCGTCATGGGTCAAAGTGTCCCAAGGTTGAGTAGATCGCTTGACTTCTTGTATAGCTTTCATCATATACATATCACAATGTAAAGCATAAACAATACTCCAAACATCTTCCAAATTCTCGTCAGCTAACTGCTCGATTAAGAAATGTATTCTGATTCTCAACAAATTCATCTAGCATTCACCTAGCACTATGCACTATATTGTTCCCAGAAAATCAGCTCATGTTAATGACACAGCCCTGCGCTAAAATTGATCAACCTAAATCCCCATTAATATGTTTGACTATTTAATATTCCTAGCGATTTCTACATCAATTTTTGGTTTGTTCAGTTTGGGATTGAACTTACAATGGGGCTTTACAGGCTTAATTAACTTTGGTCATGTTGCCTTCATGACTTTGGGAGCATACACAACAGTTTTGTTAAGCTTAAAAGGCTTCCCCTTACTTATATCTTCACTTGCTGGTGCCGTTTTAGCAGCATTGTTGGGGCTGGTAATAGGTTTCTCCACTTTACGCTTACGGGAAGATTACCTGGGAATCGTTACTATTGGTGTTGGGGAACTAATTCGTTTAGTTGTCAACAACCAGGAATTACCAGTGGGTGATAGTTGGACTCCTGGGGCTTTTGGTGTACAAAGTTACCGTATACCTATATCTGAACCACCTGGTTTGCCCATCAGATTTGTCATGATCGGGCTATTTACACTGCTTACTGGTATAATTATTTGGCAGTTGTGGCACTGGATTCAAAGAGCAAAACCATCGCGAGTTATTGATACAAATAAAAAGGTGGGAAATCAGCAAGAATACGTATCTCGGCTAGTAGTGGGAATTTTTTTAGGGCTATTAGCAGCAACAATTTATATCTCCGGGGTAATTGCACTGTACGACTACAACCCAAAAGCAGGTTTAATGTTTTTATCGTCGATCGCGTTCGCCTTTGTGTTCTGGCGGTTGGAGATTTTGGTAAGATCGCCTTGGGGTAGAGTCCTCAAAGCAATTCGTGAAGATGAACAAGTTCCCAAAGCACTAGGCAAAAATGTCTTTTGGTACAAACTACAAGCTCTCATGCTCGGAGGTGCGATCGCTGGGATTTCTGGTACATTCTTCGCATGGCAACTCAGCGCCATTTACCCAGATAACTTCCAGCCACAGCTTACCTTCGATGCTTGGATTATGGTAATTTTAGGAGGTTCTGGTAGTAACATCGGTACTATCTTAGGAGCAGTGATTTATTTTACATACGATGCTCTAACCCGCGAATTCTTACCGAAACTTTTCCCGCTTGATGAAGCACGCTTAGGTGCATTTCGCATCATGGTCATAGGTCTAATCTTAATGATACTAATGATATGGCGTCCTCAAGGAATCTTAGGGAAAAAGGAGGAACTCACCCTTGGCAAATAACCAATCATCCCCACTACTTGCAGCAAGTGGACTTTGCAAAAGCTTTGGTGGCATTAAAGCTGTAGATAATGCTTCCATACAAGTAGCTAGCCGCAGCATCACGGGATTAATTGGTCCTAACGGTGCTGGTAAAACCACCTTATTTAATTTACTATCTAACTTTATTCGTTCAGACAAAGGCAAAGTAGTGTTTGATGGCGAACAGATTCAGCACTTGCAGCCATACCAAATTGCCCAGCAAGGATTAGTACGCACTTTTCAAGTAGCGCGGGCTTTATCGCGGTTGACAGTCTTAGATAATATGCTTCTGGCGGCGCAAAAACAAATTGGGGAAAACTTTTGGCGAGTACAATTTCAACAAAAACAAATCGCTCAAGAAGAAAATCAACTAGAACAACGAGCGCTATCGGTGTTAGAATCAGTAGGATTAGCTCACAAGGCACATGATTACGCCGGGGGTTTGTCAGGGGGACAACGTAAGTTACTAGAAATGGGACGAGCGTTGATGACTAACCCTAAACTAATTTTATTGGATGAACCAGCTGCAGGGGTGAATCCTCGATTAATTGATGAGATATGCTCGCGCATCCTCGCTTGGAATCGCGAGGGCATGACGTTTCTCATTATTGAACATAATATGGATGTAATTATGTCCTTGTGCGATCATGTTTGGGTACTGGCGGAAGGAAGTAACCTTGCTGATGGTACTCCAGAACAAATTCAGACTAATACGAAAGTTTTAGAAGCTTATTTGGGAAAGTAATTTAAATAACTTGGCAAATATATAGAAAATGATCTTGTGGGATGGAGAGCAGCGCCGTGCTCTGGTTCCCAGAGTTGAGGCGACTGCGGAGCATCCTGCCCGTCAAGTGAGCTGGCAAGATACCCGTACCACAAGATGTAAGATGTAAAAAGCGCGATTCATAACATTGTATACATATACTTGCCCTTATGCTAATTGTGAAAAAAGTAGTTGTAGCGACTATAGCTATAACTACGGCAATTTTCGCCGCACCCGCTTACTCTCAGTCGTTACCACCGACATCAACTTACACAAATAGTGATAACCAAATTTCTAGTTTCAATTCTATAGAAGTAACTCGACCTATTTTAATTGGGGGTGTTGCCGCCACTGCTTTAACTGCTCTTGGACTTGCCACTGCACTACTTTCTGGTAAAAATAAACACCAGTTAGAAACAGAACTCAAAAGTGCAAAAGAAATTGCCGTTGCTGCTAAAACATCAAAAGTCCAAAACTTCCTAACTCACAGTTTCCGGGAAAGGGGGATCAATTCATCAGAGGAAAGCCTCAAAGCAGTAGCTACAGATTTGATCGAAGGATACCACACTCAAGCATTAGCTCAAGCGACAGCACAATTTTGGTTTAGTGTGACAGCAGCATCTTTTGGGTTCCTCTTAATTTTGTATACAGGTTTTAGCTCATTACGTTCAAAAGAACCGCAAATGTTGTTAGTTAATACTCTTCCCGGTTTAGCGATAGAAGCTGTGGCAGCACTGTTTTTTAGTCAAGCTGAAAATACCAGAAAAAGGGCTACAGAATTATACGATCGCTTGCGTTCAGATGATCGACAAATACAAGCGATCGATTTAATTGAATCTATCGAAAATCAAGAGTTACGGGATTTGGTAAAAGCTAGATGGGCGCTACAGATTGTTGGATTAGAAACTCAGCCCTTGGATCTAAGTTCTTATTTACCCAAGCCGCCTCTACCTAACGATGGAATACAACAATATCCGCAGTAGAAAAAACTAACTTAGGTTATAGAACTTTCAACACAAAGACTTAGTAGCCACGCTACCAAAAGCGTACTACTAAAGAAGGATAATTTGGCACTCTTGTTACTAAACTTTTGCAGTCAAAGAAATTTGTTAATTGAGATTGAGCTTTCTACTTCTAAATCTCATTTGACTAACTCCAAACATCACTTGACTATCAGCAAATTTAGATTGAGCAGTAAGAAATTTTTTGTGATTTTCAGCCTTAAACGCCAAAATTTTAGCCTTTACAACTGCTAAATAGCGTTTTTCTTCAGCAAGTTCTTCCGCCGTGTATATCTTACCCAAAGACGAATTACCTGTTTCACCTACAATCATTTCCTGCTTGGATTCTAATTCAATTTCTTCGTTAGGTTGACTCGCAGGTTCTATATCTAAAGCTTTCTGTAAAACAGCTAAAACTTCTAAATATTTTTGAATTATGTCTTTTGGAGTAATTAATGAAGGGGTAATTTCGTCAACCATTGGACGCACCTATGAATTCATGAACAACTATTGACTAAAGTTAGTACAACAATATCAAAAATATCAAAAGTTTATGCTCTCCAAAGTCTTAAATTTTGTGTACTATATCCAGTGGGAAGGAAATCTAACCACCGGAGCTTTTCAAATTTGTTAATCAAGTGAAGAAAGCTTGTAAATCCCGTTTTCATTTTGCATCAGTTGGTGGCTAATTAATTCTTGTCGTAGGATAATGTAGTCGGGATGGTAGCGCTGAAGAATTTCATCTACACCACTTTCTGAGTAATTAACCCCTACCTCAAAGAGGCTAGCTAGCCATTTGAGAATTACTAAGCGCTTTTTGCGGCTGGTAGGAATTTCTTTGAGGCGTTGAACAGAGTTTGCATCACCCTCTAGGTAGGTTTTAAGTACTTTGGTTTCCCACGCTTGTGTATTCACATTTTCTACCAAAGAGGCGATGTTTTCTGGAGTAAAAATCTCTTTACTTATTGTCTGTAATGCGATCGCATCTAACTGGTATAAGTGCGAATTTCCTTCTGGACGCATAGTTACCAAATTTAGTTCTTTTAGTTTTGTAAGATGATGGGATACTGTAGGTTCTTTCAGTTGTAGTAGTGCCGCTAATTCCTCGACACTGCACTCCTGATTTGCCAAGATACCTAATATTTTGAGCCGACTTTCATCTGCTAACGCTTTGAAAAAGCGCAGCAAAATTTGAAACTGTTCATTTTTCATTTTCGGTGATAATTTGATTAGACGTAAATCAAATTAGTTGTGCATCGAATTATTGCTGCTGTCTTCCTTTACACAGCATCAATTTGTTGTATTTTTTTACATAAATTAATTTTGTTATGAAATTATACAAACAGATAATTTTCTTAATTTGTTTTTTAGATTTGCTAAGGCAGCTATGCAGGAGGTAATTGCCAATTAATCCTGTTAACAGATGATGAGACAGATACATTGGCGTTATTTACTTTATAAGTAATAGTAAATTAGAGCATTATGCATAAGGTTTCAGAGGAGGCAGTAAAAGCCGCACAGGAACATGCCTTGATCTCACTTGAGCATGGCAAATCCATAGAAAAGGTAGGATTGAGTATGCACGATCGTACAGGAGCAGATCAAAGCAACTGAAGCTCATGTGAAGGCAGTTAGAGAATTTGAAAAGGCATCGCAAGCTTATTTAGATCGGGTAAAAAATAATGTTGACCTTAATGATCCCGATGGAAATTAAAGTGATGCATTGCCTAGCAAACGTTTAAACTCCTCTTGGATGATTCCATAACATTCACAGGTGGCGTCTTCCAAACCAACTCTGTCCAAAATCTTCATCTTGCCACGCTTGTAGGAGATTAGCCCCGCCCTTTGGATCGTAGCGGCTACTACACTCACACCGGCACGACGCACCCCCAGCATTTGCGCTAAGAACTCCTGGGTAAGAGGAACTCGTCTGTGTCTACTCGATCTTGAGTCATTAATACCCACCGACAAAATCGCTCTTCAATCGAGTGTAAGCGGTTGCAAGCAGCACCTTGGGCAATCTGATTAAACAGCGTTTGCGTGTAGCGTTGCAGTAGTTTGTACAGCGGGCTTTGTGAAGTCACTTCGCGTTGAAATACATCTACTCTCATCCTAAAAGCATTGCCGGGAATCTGCGACATAGCCATACCTGGAATTGAATTGGCTCCCAGGAATATGGGCAAACCCGCCATTCCTTCATTGCCCACCGTAGCTACTTCCACTACATCGCCGTTTTCCATTAGATTGAGCATAGAGACAACGCCATAGTTAACGAAATAGACGTACTCGATGGGTTCGTTGGGTTCGTAGAGGACTTGCTAGAAAGTTAGTTGGACTAGCTCTAGGTGCGGTTGGAGGCGATCATATTCTTCTTTGGGCAGGGCAGCCAAGAGCCCATTAATTCGATCAGGGGGATTTTGAGACGCGGACATTAATAACCTCTGTGAGCAAGTTGTATTTCAATTTAATAACTCATAGCATCTGTAGAGATCGTCTGGCGAAAGATGAACTCTTTTGTCAAGAAGTTTTGTACGCTTGCGTACAAAACTTCTTGACGATAAAATAAAATAGTACTTCTACGTTACCGTACATAAAGGTTTTACTTGCCCTCGCATACTAAGACACTCTAGAAGCGGTTGATTACAGAACTTCCGAGGCAGAAGAAAAAACGTGATTTCACAATTGGGACACAGAGTTATCTCTCACTTCCCCAACGTCCCTTATAATGTAGTGGCGATCGCCGCTTCTAGAGGTGGAATAAAAGCTATCAGCAAAATTCTATCGGCATTACCAGCTGACTTTCCGGCAGCAATTACCGTAGTACAGCATCTATATCCCCTGTACCCTAGCTATATGCCCCAAATCCTTAGCCGCTGCACGGCTTTGCAGGTAAAGCAGGCAGAGGATGGGGAACTGTTACGCCCAAGGACAGTCTACACCCCCGTTCCAAACAAACACCTGTTGGTTAACTCCAACGGTACTCTTTCCCTTTCCGATGCGCCAAAGGAGAACTTTGTTCGTCCCGCCGCCGATCAAATGTTCGCGTCAGCAGCTGCTAGTTTTAAAAGTCGAGCGATCGCAATCGTTCTTACTGGCGGAGACGGCGATGGTAGTGAGGGGGTGCTGGCTATCAAAAAGTATGGCGGTATAGTGATTGCCCAGGATGAGGCTAGTTGCGAGTGTTTCAGTATGCCCAAATCTGCTATTGATACTGGAAAAGTCGATTTGGTTCTTCCTCTAGACGCGATTGGCGATCGCTTGCTTAACTTAGTCATGAAAGAAGTAGCTTAACTACTGCTTACTGCACGGGACATCCCTAAACAACCCATTCCATAATACTTTTGAATGCGTGAATGCGTGACTTTCGCGCAGCGGTGCTACTTGAGAGATGCAAAACATAAAACAGTTAACTGTTAACAGTTAACTGTTTTTTAATCCAAAATTTGTTTAACTATATTGTTGTTCTACATCTAGGTTAAACAAAGTTTGTAGGGTTTGCATACAATGGCGTCTTGCCTCAACGTCTTGCTGAGCGCGTAGTTGTACCATTGGGTCATGTAAAATTTTATTAACTATTCCCCGTGTTAGGGCTTCGATGACTTCTTGATGTTTTTCGGCAAATTCTGAACCCAGTCGAGATAAAGCTTTTTCTAATTCTTGTTCGCGGATAGTTTCGATTTTATGACGTAAACAGCTAATAGTGGAGACAGTTTCCAGCGAGCGCAACCATTCCTCAAAAGTTTCTACTTCTTCTTCTAGTAATCCTAAAGCTTCTTGTGCCATTTTGCGACGGCTTTCGTAGTTTTGTGCGACTACTGCCTTTAAATCGTCTACATTAAACGCTTGTACGTTTGCTAGTTCGTTTACATCTGAGTGAACATTGCGTGGTACAGAAATATCAAATAGCATTAAGCGTCTACTTTGTTCTAAAACCATTTCTAGTTTAGCGCGGTCGAGTATCGGTTCCATTGCTGAAGTACTTGTAAACACCAAGTCACTCTCTGCAATTACTGGTAACATTGATGATATTGGATGAATTTGAATTGGTTGACCGGGGAATTGCTGTGCTAATTCTTGCGCTCTTGCTACTGAACGATTGAGAACGTAGATGGCGAGCGCGCCTTTGGAGAGCAGGTGTTGTACTAGCAAGCGGGACATTTTCCCCGCACCAACAATTGCTACTCGACAAGCAGCTAAATTTTGCACTTTCATTTGCGCCAGTTCCACTGCCGCAGAACTAATAGAAACTGCGCCCGTCCCAATACTGGTTTCAGTGCGCACCCGCTTACCTGCTGTAATTGCTTGTTTAAATAATCGATTCAAAATTGTTTTAATACCGTTATATTGCTGACCCAATTTGTGTGTGTTTTTTACCTGAGCCAGAATTTGACCTTCGCCTAGAACCAAGCTATCTAAACCTGCTGCTACTCGCATCAAATGCATTACTGCATCCTGATGTAGCAAAACAAACAAATGTTGCCGCAGTGATGATTTTGGTAATTTACTATGTTCCGACAGAAACTGAGTAACTTCCCGGATGCCTAATTCTGTTTCCTCTGTAACTATGTAAATTTCTAATCGATTACAAGTGCTAACAATTGCAACTTCTTCAATATTGGGGTAGCTAGCAAGTTGCGCGGTAGCGCCTTCCATCTGTGGTTCTGGAATGCTCAGCTTTTCCCGGACTTCAACTGGGGCTGTTTTATGGCTTAACCCCACTACTACTATATTCATTTGCTAAACGGTAATTGGTAATTATTGTGTGTTGATTGTTAATTGTTAATAGCAATCAACAATTAACAATCAACCATTAACATTTCTTAACGCAGTTGCAGAGTCTTGGTTGGTTCAAACATGTGAATCGTGTCTACAAATCGAGCAGTTTGCGACTGGCTGGAGATTACCAAACTTTGAGTTCTTGCACCTCCGTGGAAGAAGCGGACGCCTTCCATGAGGGTGCCTGGGGTAATACCGCAAGCTGCAAATAGTACAGTGTTGCCACTGGCTAGTTCCTCAGCATTGTAAGACCGATCTGGGTCATTAATACCCATTTCTTTGAGTCTGGCGATGTTACCTTCTTTGCTTTCCCCAATCAAACCTGTTTTTACTACTTCTGGATCGTAGATCAGTTGTCCTTGGAAGTGTCCTCCTAAGCAACGTAAAGCTGCAGCAGAAATTACACCTTCTGGTGCAGCACCAATACCCATCAAGCAGTGGATGTTAGTTCCGGCAAAGGCGCAGCAAATAGCGGCAGAAACGTCTCCGTCACTAATTAAACGTACTCTGGCTCCTGCTGAGCGAATTTCCTGAATTAGTTCTTTGTGGCGGGGACGATCCATTACCACTACTACCAATTCTTCTACAGCACGGTCTAAACACTCAGAGAGGATTTTCAGGTTTTGAGTAGGGGTCTTGTTAATATCTACATGACCGCGTGCTGCTGCTGGGGCTGCTAGCTTCTTCATATAGAAGTCTGGCGCTGCGAATAAACCACCTTTTTCGGAAATTGCCAAAACTGCCATTGAGCCATTTTGACCGTAAGCGACAAGGTTTGTGCCTTCACAAGGATCAACGGCGATGTCAATTTCTATGAGTTCGTCTGGGTTACAAAAATCTTTGGCATCTGTACGGGTACATATCCCTACTTCTTCCCCAATGTAAAGCATGGGTGCTTCGTCTCGTTCACCTTCCCCAATGACGATCCGACCACGCATGTAAATTTTGTTCATCCGCTCCCGCATAGCTTCTACAGCTACTTGGTCTGCTGTGTTTTTCTCTCCTTTGCCCATCCAACGAGCCGAGGCGATCGCCGCTTGCTCCACTACCTCTATAATCTCTAACCCCAGTGTATTTTCCACAAACTTTTCCCTCTAAGTTTACGCAGGTTGTTTCTTTTCTTAACAGCGTTTTCAGTTTTCAAGTCTACCAAACGGTGGATACCTGTGGAAAATAGTCTCTCTCTCCTACTGTATTAAGTTTTGCTACTTGCTGCTTTAACAAGTCTTCATATATGATAAATATCTTACGTGATCTCACTAGGTTGCTCAAATACAGTCATTTTGTCTATTCATTACAGGGTGAGAATTTTTCCAGTTTGAAATTGCCTCAGGGCTAATCAGATTCAAACGCAAGTTTCGGTGCATAGCCAAATATTTTAGTTGTTGCTGGTAGAAGGTTTGTTTCTGCCACCAATAATCAACATTCAGATGTGAATTATTGAGGTATGTTACCAATGGTAAAGCAAATGAAAATGTTCTTTGAAATTAAAAACTCTTTCAAAGAAATGCTCAAGGGTACACCAATAGAAAACTTTGCTAAGTCTACTTATGATTTGCTCATCCCTAGCAGCTACGAAATGGATTTGAATAAGCAAGACAATGCCTTAATGAGTCAAATTTTGCAGCGAATTTTGAACCAAGAATCTAACTGTATTGATATTGGCTGTAATACAGGAGATGTTTTAGCTCATATAGTACAACTTTCTCCTTCAGGCTATCATTACGCTTTTGAACCATTACCCAGGCTAGCTACGAGGTTAAAAAATAAATTTCCTCATGTGGATATTAGGCAAGTAGCTTTGAGTAATTCAGAAGGAGAAACTTCATTTTGGTATGTTGTCAATGCCCCTGCTTTAAGTAGCTTAAAAAAAGATATCTGGAAGCGACATATTAGGGATGCAATCACAGAAAATATCACCGTCAAAACGCAACGACTCGATGATATATTGAATCCAGAATTGAAGATAGATCTGGTGAAAGTAGACGTAGAAGGAGTAGAGCTTGAAGTGTTGAAAGGCGCTATACGTACTTTAAAAACTCATAGACCTTACGTATTTTTTGAACATGGTGAGCTGGTTGATGGTAAACCAGTACACGATCGCCGGATTTATGACTTGTTAGTTAACGAGTGTAATTTACATATTTTTGAGTTAAGAAGTTGGCTGCAAGGTTTGTCCCCACTCAGTCTAGATGAATACCTCCATACTGGAGTCTGGAATTTCTTCGCAGCACCGTAGTATTTCTGTAAGATGTACCAATAGGTAGGGGTGAAGAGCTTTTCGCCCCTACTTTTGTGCTGAGATTACAGCAATGGGCGATCGCACAAATAATTAATGATCTAGGCTAGAAATAGTTCACAAAAATAAATAATATAAAGATATGTTGAACCTCAACTCACTTTTCCATCGACACCCAGAGCGCGTCAAAGCCAATGTGGAGATTTACACATGGCAAATTTGCCCTTACTGTATCCGCGCTAAATTGTTGCTGTGGTGGAAAGGAGTAAAATTCACTGAATACAAAATTGATGGAGACGAAGCAGCTAGGGCGTCCATGGCTGAACGTGCTAATGGACGCCGCACAGTACCGCAAATTTTTGTGAACGGGCAACATATTGGCGGCTGTGACGATCTCTATGAGTTGGATACACAAGGTCAATTAGATCCTCTTCTTGCCCAATGATTGTATGAACGTTGAGGGAACTTATCTACAAACACCCTTGATGATTGTCGAAAGACGCCCCGGTGGGGCGTCTCTAAACTATGCACAGAATATGTTAGTGGAGTACTCAGAATATCTTATACATAGACAATGGATGAATCGCGCTTTAGAATTAGCACTAGTTGCAGGTAATGCGGGAGAAATTCCCGTAGGCGCTGTGATTATTGATTCATCTGGAAAATTGATTGCGGAGGGAGAAAATAGAAAACAACGAGATCAAGATCCAACAGCTCATGCAGAAATTATTGCCATTAGAGCAGCCGTGCAAACTTTACAAACTTGGCGTCTCAATCAATGCACTCTTTATGTCACTCTTGAACCTTGTCCAATGTGTGGGGGTGCTATTGTACAAGCGCGGATCAAACTTCTGGTTTATGGAGTGGACGATCCAAAAACTGGCGCAATTCGTACTGTCGCTAACATACCCGATAGCGCAGTTTCTAATCATCGTCTACATGTACTCGGAGGTATTCTAGAATCTCAATGTCGCCAGCAGTTGCAAGCTTGGTTTGCATCTGTACGACATAGTTCCATCTAAAGGACAGAGATAAAACTGTCCAGAAGGTGTTACACAAGTTGGTGAAGAAAATTTACGGTGTATATAAAAAGTCATCCCGATCATAAGAGCAAAAATTCACCACTCAGCCACTGTCATGATTGAGCTACTTTCGCCGTCTAAAATTCATAGTCAAACTTACTCTAGTCCAAAAGTAGATGCTCATGTTGCTAAATTCGCTACTTCGCGGGTTTCGCCATGGTTTAGTCCCTTAGCATATCTACTAGGGCATCACTTCGTCCTACCATTTTTTTTTGGGAGAATTAAAGTAATTGGACAAGAGAATCTCCCAAAAATTGGTCCTGTGATCCTTGCTCCTACCCATCGGGCGCGTTGGGATGCATTACTTATCCCCTACGTAGCGGGTCGTTGTGTAACGGGTAGAGACTTACGTTTTATGGTGACTATTACTGAGTGTCAAGGATTGCAGGGCTGGTTGGTTCGGTGGATGGGAGGATTTCCTGTAGATCCCAAACGTCCATCCATTGCGACTTTACGTCATGGAGTAGATTTACTTCAACAGGGAGAAAGCTTGGTGATTTTTCCCGAAGGTGGTATTTACCGCGATCGCCAAGTTCACCCTCTCAAACCCGGAATTGCTCGTATAGCCTTAGCTGCTGAATCTAGTTACCCTGAGCTAGGCGTTCAAATTGTACCTATTGACATTAATTACAGTCAACCTTACCCTAGTTGGGGCACAGATGTTACCATTCATATTGGACAAGCAATTAAAGTAGCTTCTTACAATCAGAGCAATTCTAAACAAGAAGCTAAACGCCTCACAGCTGATTTAACAAAGGCTTTGCAAAAACTAGGTCAACAAGAGTCAGAAATTCCTCCGCACACAATCTTGGATTTTAGATTTTAGATGATGGATTGTGGATCACAAAATGTACAGACGTTCCGCCGAAACGTCTCTACTAGCTCTTTAGGGTGATTTTAAATACTGTCAATCATGGTAAGGGAAACTAACTATACTGATTTTCGGTCTAATTCTTCAGAAATTAAGTATTTAATTCTGTTTTGTTTAAGTGCAAAACAGAGTTAAGATACCCGAAGTCTGTATCCCTGTATTTAGTTGTTGCACAACGCCAATAAAAATGATTCTTGCTACAACTGCTCCCTTGATTCGCTTTACCTCTCTATCAGTAATAGCAGCCCTTTGCCTGCTGTCACCAGTCCAAGCGCAGGAGGTAATTAAACTACCTTCCAACTCCACTCCAGTACAACCCATAGATCCAAATTCACCCAACAACCTTCGTCCCACCACATCAAGTGGTAGCGTTTTAAGTGTTGACGGAGGGAAACGTCTCATGAGTGAGGCAAGTAATGCAGTTTCTTCACAAAACTACCCTGTAGCGGCAAAAAAACTCCAAGAAGCGCGGGTAGTTTTCAATCAACTATCCAATTTTTATCAAGAACTGAACTCTAGCTTTTCTGGAATTGACAATAAAGTTGCTGACTCTCAGCGTAAAAAAGCCTTGGAAACAGCCCAAATGCGAGATGAAGCAACCTATCAGCTAGCATTGGTACATAGAGCGCAAAATCAACCGGAATTAGCAGTACCTTTGCTAGTCCAGATTATCAAGAGTCAAAACCCTACTAGAGAATTAGGTAAAAAAGCATACCAACAGTTATTAGAATTAGGTTTTGTGGAAGCTCCTTTTCCCAAAGCAGGTGGTAATACTTCCCCCTCCTCTAACTCATCCTCCAAAAAATAATTCTTTTGTTCGGTGTTTTCTCCCCTTTCTCCCCAATAGTGGTACTGTATACTGTTGGGGATGGGAATTTTTGCATTATTATATTATAAATTTAAGATCAATAATTTTTCGTTATTATTACCCCAATCTCTTTTACTCCCATACCCATTCTTAATGCAGATTAAACCATACATGTCAAGATATTTAGGTGTAAATTGTTGTAAAATAAAGTAGCCGCTCCGGTTAAAATTCCTATCAAGGTTGGAAATAAAATTTTCAGGAATTGCGATGATTAGTCCGCAGCAAGTTGAAGAAATGATTAAGGCAAAGCTGCCTGACGCTCAGATTCAAGTGCAGGACTTGACTGGTGGCGGTGACCACTATCAAGTCACAGTAGTGTCATCACAGTTTAGCGATAAGGGACTGGTGCAGCAACACCAATTAATTTATGCTGCATTACAGCAAGCTATGTCTAGCGAAGCGATTCACGCCCTAGCACTCAAAACCTACACTCCCGAAGCTTGGCAAAATAGCCATTAACAATTAGCAATCAAACCAAATCTAGCACAGTAAATACAAAGACCATGACCCCAGAACTTAAAGAGCGCATTGATAACTTGCTACAACAAAACAAAATTTTAGTTTTTATGAAGGGAAGTAAATTAATGCCCATGTGTGGTTTTTCCAATAACGTGGTGCAAATTCTTAATACGTTGGGAGTTCCCTTCACAACTGTGGACATTCTTGAAGATCCAGAACTCCGTCAGGGAATTAAAGAATATTCCAACTGGCCAACAATTCCCCAAGTTTATATCGACGGACAGTTCGTCGGTGGCTCAGATATTATGATTGAGCTATACCAAAAAGGCGAATTGCAGCAAAAAGTAGAAGTCGCACTCGCTTCTTAACGACATAAATCCCCCTCAGTTGCTTTAGGATATTGTCATCCATCTGAGGGGGTAATTATTGTAAAAGTAAAGTCTCCAGAAAATCACACCACAGTTACTTGTCAAATTGGGCAGATAGTATGCTATACTTGTCTGCGTTGATTGTGTTAAATTTACTTTTAAGCTACCAAACCATTAATAATAGTCGATCTGAGGTTCTGGTTGCGTCATGGCAAAATTTGATGGGTCGTACATGTAGCGAGAAGCTTCCTCCTCCAAACGATTAATCAAATATGGTTCAATGACGTTTCCGTGCCGCAGGGAGGCAATATAGCCATCCAAATACATCCGCATATCATCAGTACGATAACCGCGATTCCATAATTCGACGAAGGCGTCTGTTAGTCGTTGGTAAAATCGGATGGTTTGTGTGTCTTGGAGCATAACTGCTGTAAAAACTCTATTTGGAACGAGAATTGTAAATTATCCGAACTGAAATGTGAAGTCCTACATTCCAGCTTGACATTAAATCAAATCCAATATCTCTCCTCAAGGGAACACCCGTGAGCAGCTACAACCTAGCTTGATTCTATTCCAGAAGATAGGGGTTAGAACAGATTGGTAAGCTATTGTTATAGTGATTTCTACCAAAAGCCTAATAAGATAAATAGGTGATAAAGTTAACTTATGCAACATTAGGTTTGCTTTCACCATCAAATGGGCACAATTGTAGAAGTCCTAGCTTTGGGGTTCTTGTTGAAAACAGGAGTAAGAGCAGGTTGGCTCCGTTTGTTTCCGTTTTTTTGATTTAGTGACCTGATGAAGGTAAATCGCCTCCTGTAGTAGGAATGTACTTTACTAAAAGCATTTTTGGCAATTCTAACAAAAATTTAATCATAATTACTAACTTCTGTTTGCTCAAAGCCTAAGTTAAAGACTTTACGGGAATTAGCAATAGTAAATATTAAGTAAATAACCATTGAGGTAACAACAGTTACAAACCGGGAAGAAATGCTTTGATACCTTGAAAGTCATGCACGCTAAGGGGTCTTGTCACCGTGGGTTCGGTTTGTATTGAAATCATAGAGGGAAATCCCCATCTGAGGTCTTTGTTGGGCTGGCATCTACAACAACTGGACTATCGGGTGCACCAAGCCGCAAGTATTTACCAAGCAAGAGAAGTTTTTTTAACTAATCAACCAACACTAGTGATTCTTGATGCGGATTTACCGGATGGCGATGGCATTGAGTTCTGCCGTTGGTTGCATCGTCAGCAAGAGCCTTTAATTTTAATGTTATCAGCTCGTAATAATGAAGCTGATATTGTTGTGGGTTTGAAAGCCGGAGCAGACGATTATTTGAGCAAACCTTTTGGGATGCAAGAATTTCTCGCTCGGGTAGAAGCCATTATTCGCCGCAAGCGTACACCAGTCGCACCTGCTTATTTAGATTATGGCTCACTGCAAATAGATTTAGTCCAGCGTCGCGTCCGCTTTCAAGGAGAGTTTATCGACCTCACACCACAGGAATTTAGTTTACTATACGTTTTGGCACAAGCAGGAGGAGTACCTCTTTCGCGATCAGAATTACTCCGTCGCGCTTGGCCTGATGCGATCGACAATCCGCGCACTATAGATACTCACGTTTTATCTTTACGCAAAAAAGTAGAACTTGATCCTCGTCAACCCAGTTTAATTCAAACTATTCGCAATGTGGGCTATAGATTTAACATGGAAATTTTAAATGCTAATCTTCCCCAATCACAAACAAAGTTAGCTAAAGAGAGATTTAACAATCATCGCCCCACCTTGAGTGGACATGGTTAAGTTAGGCGGATGAGCGATCGCCGCGAATCAATTACTCCAGTCAGTACATTACTAGTAATTAAAAAGACACAGCATTAGGTCAGATGTAAATGCTTAAAAATAAAATTGTTACTTTATTTAATTCAGTATTTACTGAGTGACCAAACGTCAGCAAATAAATTGATGATGCTAAGTTGTACTTAATACATTGTTCCTAGAATGCTGAGACTTTTTACAGTGAGCATGAGAACTGTTTTCGGCTGTTGATATTGCATATTCTCACTTGTTTACTTGTGCGGCTATTTCAGTATTTATATTTTTTAAAAGTAAAAAATTTATCAATTTCTCAGCAATTACTGATCTGTTTTGGTTGAGTGTATCTTCTGTAGCGTGTTGTTTTAAAGACAAATTAACTTAGTAACTATAGTAATTTAGCGCTGTAGGAATGTCTTATATGCTACGAAAAGCTTTACACGTGTTGGGTGGTGTGGTAGTTTTAAGTGGTTTGGCAGGGGTTTTCAATGACCCAAGTTACGCTGGCAGTGGTATTCAATTTTCCTGTAATACTAGGGGTTCTTTGCCCACAACTGTCGCTTACAATTTGGCTGAAGGTACAAGCATGACAGTGATTCGCTGGTATTCAGAATATTTTACTGGTTCTGGATATGACCCCTTATCGCGCTGCCAGCAAGTTTCCGCAAGGTTTCAACAGGCATACAATAGTGATTCTTTAAATTACATCACTGCTGGCATTGTCAACGGTTTACCTGTGATTTGTGCTGCTACTCCCGGAGGAAGTTGCAACTCCAGCAATATGCTATTTACTCTCAAGCCGGGTGTGGATGCAGCAGCAACAATGCAAAGACTGTTTGATGTGCGTGATAGCGCAAGTCCTGCTTTACTGGAATCTCAAGAGCGGACTTACATTAACTTAATGCAAAAGTTAGCTCCTGTAGGTGTAGAAGCACCAAAGGCTAAAGCAAATTCTCAAGCTGCACCCAACAACCGTAGTCGTGCGTTTTAATTAGTTGGTATTTTTCCAGTTAAACATGGATTTTCGCATCGTTAGTTTGATTGCCTGTGTTGCTTGTCTATTACTTGCACTATCAACACAGGCACTTTCTTCAAAACTTGTTTTTAGTGCCACACCTAGTCAAACAAAACAGCAATTATCTTTGCCGGAACTGCGCGATCACGCCCGTTCAATTACTGTTAAAGTAATCACACAGCAAGGTTGGGGTTCAGGAATTTTAATTCAAAAAAACGGTTTAGTTTACACTGTATTGACTAATGCCCACGTCCTCAGAATTGGCAGTAGTTATCAAATCCAAACTCCTGACGGTAAGGTTCATGCGGCACAAGCAATCAAATCTGCTAATTTTCAAGATGATGATTTAGCATTAGTGAATTTCACAAGTGCTGATAATTATCAACTAGCCACCTTCACCAGTTCATTCAGTCTTGCTGTTGGCGATGAAACTTTTGCTGCTGGTTTTCCTGACGAGCAAAACCAATTTGTGTTTACAACAGGGAAAGTTGACTACGTTTTACCTCAAGCTTTCCTCGGTGGCTATCAACTTGGGTACAGCAACGACATTTTCAAAGGAATGAGTGGGGGACCGGTACTCAATCGTCAGGGCGAACTTGTAGCAATTAACGGTAAGCATAAGCATCCCCTGTGGGGAAATAGTTACATTTTTAAAGACGGTTCCACACCGAATTCAGAAGTTCGCCAAAAACTGGTTTATTCTAGCTGGGCTGTGCCGATACAAACATTTTTACAACAAAGTAAAAAGTGAAAACTAAATGTTAAATAGATATACCCTATCTGGGTGTTTTGTTGGCGTCGTGATGGTAGTGGTAGCAAGTCCGGCTTACGCTCTTGATGCTTTGCTGCCAACTCAAGTAGCTGATATTGCTAAATCTACTGTTGTACAGATTGAGCCTACGGTTAATTCTCCTGGTTCTGGCGTTATGATTGGGCGCTACAAAGAACAAGGAAAGAATGTTTATGTGGTACTAACCGCAGCTCACGTTGTCCAATACCTAGATGATGAATATCAAATTGTTACACCTTTGCCTCAAGACGGGAAAAAACAACGCCAAAAGATAGCGATTTCCACACGGAAAGATATTCAGAAATTGCCTGGGGTAGATTTGGCAATTGTGCGATTTAGGAGCGATCGCACTTATCAAACGGCAACTATTGGTGATTCTAATTACACAACTGAGGGTGCTAGTGTGTATATTGCCGGATTTCCCCAACCCGGTGCGGCGATTAAAAAGCGTGTCTTTCAGTTCACCTCATCCTTGGTTTCCAGTCGTTTAGATGGAGATACTGTGGAGGGCGAAAAAGAAGTAGTTGAAAATGGTTATGCAATTGTTTATACTAATGTTACCCGTGTGGGGATGAGTGGTAGTCCTATATTTGATGTATCAGGACGGGTTGTGGGTATTCACGGTAAAGGCGACAGAGAAGAAAGAGGTAGCCACTCGTCGTTACTCGCAAGTAAAACCGGATTTAACTTAGGTATTCCGAGTCAGACTTTTTTGAAATTAGTGTCAAATGCAACTCAAAAACTAGGTGTTAAATATGATAGCTCACAACCTGGTGTATCTAATACAACTATTACTGTCAGAAGTCGTAGAAATAGTTCTTCTCCAGCCCCGTCACCTATAAATATTCGTAAAGAAGATAATACAACCGTCGAGTCGGTGCAGACACCTTCTCCGATTGGTAACTCGTGGTGATGTTAATCTAAAGTTCAAAATCCTCTTGTGTTTGGAGCAAACTTGTGCGTAAGTTAGTCCAGTCTACTACCGACGCTGTTTGATTTGCGACTAACTTCCCTTGCTGGAGGTGCAACAGCCTGGTACAAAACATCTGAGCGAGATCGAGTTGGTGATTTACCATCAGAATGGTAGTTTGATGATTTTGATTTAAATCAATTAGAACTTGTATTAATTGCGTTGCTGTACCGACATCTAAAGCAGAAGTTGGTTCGTCTAATAACAGAATTTTTGGTTGAATAACCAAGCCACGAGCCGCCGCCACTAGCTGTCTTTGCCCTGCGGAGAGTTGCACTTCAGTTCTTCCTAACCAATCATTGGGAATGTGCAATTTTTCTACCCAATGACTGATGCGTTGCTGAATATTTTGTTTATTCAACCCGCGTAAAACTAGAGGATAAGCCAAAGCTTGCTCAACAGTCATGCCCAATAGCTTAGACTCTTGCGGTACAAGTGTCACACAGGCGCGTAACTGCAAAACAGGAATTTGACGATACTCTTGGTTTTCTAAAAAAATTTTGCCACTACTTGGATCGCTAAGACGATTCAATAGACGTAATAAGTAAGTTTTCCCTGCTCCAGATGCTCCGGTAATTGCAATGCGCGAACCAGCAGATACTTCAAAAGAAATATCTTGTAATATAGGGTATCCTGTCTGCTGAGTTTTCAGCTTTGTAAAAACATTAACTTGCTCTAGCCGTAACTGAGCTTTAGGAATGACATTATCCAAGTTTAGATTTATAGGTAATTAATTTAAATTAGGACGGGCAAGATGCCCGCCCCTCACTGCTACAATTTTAACCACTAATAGTCCAAGCCGTAGTAATAGTCCAAGCATCAACTAATAGTAGCAGTAGAGTAAATACCAGTAAAATAAGATACATCCACGGCTGCGCTAATGGATACACATCCGTAGTGTCTATCCCCGTCTTTTCCTGCACAAATTTCACCAACCGGGCAAATCCTGCCACACGCATCGGCAGTAGATAAGCTTTTCCATCTTGACTAAGAAAGTAGTATACAAGTCCTCCTTGACCAGTAGTGCGAGGTTTTAACTCCTTCACTTCCGCCCAAGGTAATAACCAACCCTTACGGAAAAAACGTGGTACCCAAAAGGGATAAGTTACCTGAATTCCTTGGTCATCTAGAATAACACGTTCGCTCAATGCTGCATACAGAGCAACTAAACCAATACTAATACCTACCCAAAGTAGTGCTGGTGGTACAGAAGCACCTGTTACCTGAGACAAAAAAGGTAATGGTACTGTAAGTGCTACATACAAACTTAAAAGAGTAACTCTAATTAGAGGAGACAGGCGAAAAATAGAAGGTGATGTCATTAGGGTAAATACTTTTGTACTACACTCCAGCCAGTGAGTGAAACCCAGATAAAGCTGACTAACAGAGCAATGTTAGCACCGATATGAATAGATCTAGCCCAAGATGTTTTGCTGATTAATGTTGCACTACTAGCGGAAAGCAAAACTAGGAACACGCTTGTTAAACCTGCCCACAGGTGTAATGAGTGTCCTAAGGAGCCAAAGTGTCCTAAAGTACCTATAATACCTATAAGTAGTAAAAGCAGGACTAAGCTAACCATACAAGTGCCGATTATGTAGTGGAGAGAACTTACTTCTTTATTTCCTCCTATATAATTCGGGATGAAAGAATTGAGTGAAGTTCTGGCAAGATACATCCATATACCGGTGACAGCTAATAGTAAGTAGGCTAGCAGCGACAAGCCCATCGACCAAGCGGCAATTTTCCACAACCAAAGGAAAGAAGGTAGATTCATATTCATTATTATATGTGGGGGGATGTAGAGACGTTACGGCGGAACGTCTCTATCAATAAAAAAGGGCTGCTGAATTTAGCAACCCACAAATTTAACAAAATTGTTTTTTTTAATCAACGTAGACTAAACCAGCGACTGTTAAAGATTTTATTGTATCTCCGGTTTTGGTGCTAATTGACTGGACATTTGGTTTTTTATGGTTTGGGTGTATTGGCTGTTCTGAGTTTTGCAACTCATAACTGCTAGGTTCTTGCATAGCAAGGCGATCGCACGGTATTTTATCCGATAGAATTGCGCTTGCCATCATCCCGGTGTGAATCTCTAGTTGAGCAACTCTAGGGGCTTCAAAAACCAGCCTTTGTCCGGGAAATACAACCCGTTCAAAGTACCAATTAGGGATATTCGAGATGCGTGCCACCTGTATTTTGCTCGTGGCATTCACATAGCAGCAGAGAGATTTTCCCGATTGCTCAGGTGGTAGAGGATCTAGTATTTGAGCCATAACTGCTGAGGAGCTTTACGCCACAATTTTACATTACAAAAGCAAAATTAGCATCGGCTGATCCCCGGATGCTGTAACCCCGACTACCAACTGAACTTTTTTACATTATTTATATCTTAAGATATTTCTGTCTTATGAAATTATTGTAAAAATCTATGCTTTTTCTGCAATTATATATTAGAGCACGAACAGCGCTCATATTTGGTAGATTACACCAAAAATCAGCTAGAACCAAAAGCCAGAAAAATTTGGCATCGCTGTTTGAGCGCAGTTTTCCTTCTTAACCACAATAGACATTTTTGTTTTCTTGCTCCTCAAAAAACACGTGAGTTCGTAGCTAAGTAATAAATTGGAGTGTTATTGTAGAAGAATAGCAAAAATACTTCCTTGATATATATCGACATATAGATACTATCCAAATAAAAAAATTATCCGGTTTTACTCTGCCGCTCACGGCAAAAAAAGATTATTGGTAAGCAAGAATATACTTGAATGTCAAGTATCATAGTAGTAGAGAAGAAAAATTAAAACAAACTTTAAGACATTGAGATTACCAATACTCAAGAGTAGAACAAAAACAAGATGGAAGTACAAACACCACTAAACGAAAACCGAATTCTCTACGTTCGACTTCCTTGTAACCCAATCTTTCCCATAGGGGTTGTCTATTTAAGCGATCACGTCCACAAACTGTTACCTAGCATATCTCAGCGCATTTTTGATTTGGGGTGCGTACCACCATTGGACTATGCAGAGGCACTAGATCGGTGTATAGATGAATTTAAACCAACACTACTAGTCTTTTCGTGGCGAGATATTCAAATATATGCTCCGGTAGGGGGAAGAGGCGGAAACCCATTACAGTACTCATTTGAAATCTTCTACGCCAAGAATCCCCTAATTAAATTACGTGGCGCATTAGGAGGACTACGAGTTCTGACAAGTTATTATGGAGAACTATGGCGGAACTTAGGATTAATCAAGCGGGGTTTAAAACGCGCTCAAAAACATAACCCACAAACCAAGCTCATTGTTGGTGGTGGTGCAGTCAGCGTATTTTACGAACAGCTAGGAAAAAGCTTGCCCACTGGGACAATTATTTCTGTAGGAGAAGGCGAAACCCTGCTAGAAAAACTTTTAAGCGGAAGAGAATTCAAAGATGAACGCTGTTACGTAGTCGGAGAAAATCAACCACGCGATCGCCTAATTCACGAACAACCCACACCACTAGAAAAAACCGCTTGTAACTACGACTATATCGAAAGCATTTGGCCCGAATTTAACTATTACTTGAACGAAGGAGACTTCTACATCGGCGTACAAACAAAACGCGGTTGTCCCCACAACTGTTGTTATTGTGTTTACACAGTTGTCGAAGGAAAACAAGTACGTATAAACCCGGCAACAGAAGTCGTAGCGGAAATGCGACAACTATATAATCGCGGCATTCGTAACTTCTGGTTTACCGACGCCCAATTCATCCCAGCGCGAAGATTCATCGAAGATGCCGTCGAACTACTGCAAAAAATTCTTGATTCCGGCATGACAGACATTCACTGGGCAGCATACATCCGTGCCGACAACCTCACACCAGAATTGTGTGACTTAATGGTAAAAACCGGAATGAACTACTTTGAAATCGGCATCACCAGTGGTTCCCAAGAACTAGTACGGAAAATGCGCATGGGCTACAACCTGCGCACAGTACTACAAAACTGCCGAGACTTAAAAGCAGCAGGATTCAACGACATAGTTTCCGTCAACTACTCCTTCAACGTCATAGACGAACGTCCCGAAACAATTCGCCAAACCATCGCCTACCATCGCGAACTAGAAAGTATCTTTGGAGCCGATAAAGTCGAACCAGCCATATTTTTCATCGGACTACAACCCCACACCCACCTAGAAGAATACGCCTTCAAAGAAGGTATCATAAAACCAGGATACAACCCCATGAGCCACATGCCGTGGACAGCCAGAAAACTCCTCTGGAACCCCGAACCCCTCGGCTCCTTCTTCGGCTCCGTCTGCCTACAAGCATGGCGACAAAACCCCAACGACTTCGGACGCGAAGTCATGAAAATCCTCGAACAAAAACTCGGTAGTGCCGACTTAGAACAAGCACTAACCGCCCCAATCGAAACCAAACAAAAACAACTCGTCAACCTATCCTAACCCACAGGTTCAAACCTGGGGCTACACAAACAAAGCTCCGAAGTTCCCTACGGAGGGAAACCCTCCTGCAGGACTTCTCTCTGCCGGAGCAGGCTAAAAAACTCCCTCCTTCCTCTCTTCCTCAGCGTCCTTGGCGTCTTGGCGGTTCATTAAAAATGTTACAAGGCTCACTACTCCAACAACTACAAACAGCCCATTCGCATAGCAAAACACCAATTAGATTTGGCGTATACTACAAAAATACCCTAGTATCCCTATGCCATGCCCTAGAAGATCACATCCTCACCGACAACAGTAAACCCCTAGTCATCACAGCCTTCCAACAAGGCAAATGGTATCTGCAAGAAGCCGATCGCTACGCAGACATTGCCCAAAAATCCCGTCATATAGCCATCATGGCAGCCCCCGACACTGGCTTCAAAGATCATCCCACCAGCGCCTTACCCAACGTAGACCTAGTAGAATTAAACCCAGCCGATCCAGTAGCACAGGAGTGGCACTTAATTATTATATCTCCAGAATACACAGCAATGGTAATTTGTCAAGAATTATCAGCAGCAGATTATGGGGCAGCCGGATTACCAGCATCGGACATAGAGCGGAAATTTTATGGTTTGTGGACATTTGTACCAGAACTAGTACAACAAACAGCAGAATTAGCGCTCGCCCACATCAAAAAATACAACCCCGAACTAGCACAACTCCTCCTCCCCCTACCAACACCAATCGCCACAACAAATCACCTTGCACCAGTAGTCTCCCGTGTAGTAGACTACCTTCAAACAGGGCAAGCAAAACTAACCGTCCCCACAGCAACTCGCATTGCTGAACTAGACAGTAACTTGATTTCTAACGAAATTCAAGCATTTTTTCGGATGGCAGAAATTATCGATGCTACAGATCTTCACAACCCACAAGCAGCAGCAGAAATTGTCGCACTATGCGAAACAATGGCACAACTTTTAAATCTTCCCGCGTGGCAAATTAAACGCCTGCGACTCGCGGGTTGGCTGCATCGGATTGATCCATTGCAAACAACAGAAAGTGCGATCGCCACAGGTACTTCCACTTACTATCAAGAAGATACATCCACTTGTCCATTGACTTGTCCCTTAGTACCAGGTGCGCAAGTACTGCGTACAATGCCAAGATTGCGGGCAGTAGCACAAATTATTACTCATCTAACCGAATGGTGGGATGGTACAGGCAAGCCGGGTGGTTTAGCAGGAGACGAAATTCCCCTAGAATCAAGAATTTTGGCAATAGTAGCAGAATTTCAGTGGCGAGTCAATCAGAAAAAAACATCTCAATTGAGTCGTGAAGAAATATTTACTCAAGCTTTGGCAGAGTGCCAACAACAATCCCGTCGCTTTGATCCTAAACTAGTAGATACCCTATCTTTATTAGTCATGGGTTTGCAACAGGGATTGGAGTTAGTAGCGATAGAACCTAAAGTTAGCACAGGAATGTGGTTGCTTGATGCCCAATGGGAGAGCGAAAATGGATATTGAAGCAATTAAATCGGGAAAACTCAAACAACTGCCAGGAACAGATTTAGAAGACGAGGATTTATCAAAACTTGATTTAAGCCGCGTTAACTTTGCTGGCGCTACCCTTGTGGGGACAAATTTCACTGGCTCTAAATTAGAAGGTGGGCATTTAGAAGGCGCAAATTTGATGGGAGCAAACCTTCAGCAAACAGATTTGCGGGCAAATTTGATGGGCGCTAATTTAATGCAAGCTGATTTGACAGGTGCTGATTTGCGGGGTAGCAATTTACGTGGTGCTAACTTAATGGGGGCAAGGCTGAGTGAGGTATCTTTTGCTGGTGCTTTTTTAAGTGGTGCTAATTTAATGAGTGTGAACTTACAAGGCGTTGACTTCAGAGGCGCTGACTTACGTGGTGCAAACCTTACAGGCGCAAATCTCAAAGGTGCTGACTTGAGTCGTGCAGATTTGCAAGGCGCGTTGTTAAGTGAAGCGAACCTAGAAGAATCTGATTTGCGTGGGGCGAATCTTGCCGGGGCAACTTTGACAAGGGCAAATTTACTGTGTGCTGAATTGGAAGGCGCTTCTTTGAATGGTGTTAATTTAGATCAAACTTGTTTAAGAGGAACAGTGGTAGCGACTGTTTCGTAATTCAAATCGTATATTATCTCACAATTATTTTACCAGAGCAACGATCACTTCTGGCTTCTGTTCACCGATCGCCTCAACTTGCTCTGGCTTAAAGGGTAGGAGATTTCGTAGCACTTGAAAAACTGGCTGACTGTGCTTTTCATGCACAAATACCAAAGGTAATAAAGCAATTAATCGCACAATAGCTGAAAGAGCAAATAATCCCAGTAAGCCTCCTGTAATATCCAACCCAGCTAAAAAGCCGCCCATTGTTGAACCTAAGCCACCACCAACACCGCTAACTGCTGCAGTGAGCGCAAAATATTTAGAAGGACGACGATTTTCTGATGCTAAGGACATTTGAAGATTGTTGTAGCACAAGTCAATCGCATCCCCGAAACCACCCCAAAACAGATACATCAGTGGTAGCCACACCCACACCGAAACTGAATCAGCCCCAATCCCAAACCACAATACGGGTGTTATGGCGATGGGAATTCCCACTAATAACAGTAACGGACGATTCCCGATTCTGTCAGCTAACTTGCCCCAAAACCTGAGCATTACTATGTTCGCCCCAGATACTAAACTGGTGTAAACTGTGACTGTGCTTAGGTCTAAAGCCAAATTTTTCATCATGTAAAGATTAAAAAACGGTGAACTGAGGTTCACTGCAAACATCCACAACCCAACATAAAGGAGAAACTTCAAGAAATTGGTATCTTTCAGGATACTGATTTCTGGTTGGTTGTCAGATTCTTGTTGTTGCGCCTGAGAATCTACACAGGGGCTGGAAACTGGATTTACATCCGTCATCCAACCTTGGCATCCCAAACTTACTAACCCGATCGCTACTCCTACAATTAACAGTACACCGTAACCAGAGATGATGTCACCAGGCAAAGCCGACACAGCAAATCCCAGTAACGGTACTACCAGCAAATTAGTCAAGCTAACGGCACTATTACGAAAGCCAAAATACCTGCCGCGTATGCCCTGAGGAACCAAAACCGCCATCCAACTCAACCAAGCGGAACAACCCAAGGCATTGAGTATATTACAAATGAAGATGATGATTAGTGTCGAGGTTACCAGTAGGTGTGGATCAGTATTAAACCAACTGTAAAGAGCAATCAGCGCAACTAATACCAGCCATAATAGCCTGGAAAGACCAACCAGTGTTCGGATATAATTACGTCGGCTCTGTGTGCGATCAGCAAAATAGGCTCCTAGTGGTTGCAAGAAATTCATTACCATCGGAATTGACGACAAAAAGCCAATTTCTACTGGAGTTGCTCCCAGTTGAAGTAGGAAGTTAATTAGCAATACGCCACCAGCAATGTTGGAAAAAATTGTGGCAAAAACTCCATCGAGGGTAGAAGCTTTTAAGCTCGTCCGAATGGCTTGCTTAGAAATTTTCTTTGCTGCTAAGTCAGCAGCAACAGGTGATTGTATTTCTATAGGAACAGATAAGGTATCCACGCTTGGTATCCCAACTATTGAGTTATATGAGCAACTAGTGAACTAGTTTAATTGGTAGACATAAAGCTGAATCACATTTGGCCATCGCTCCAGATAAATCAATTTATCACAACATCTAAAATTCTATCCTGAGGTACATGTAAAGCTATTTACAGCCAGGTAAAGTTACTATCAATTGTGGAAGTATTCGCCCAGTAAGGTTTTTTGACCAGCAGTTATGCTAATGAAATCATGATTGGGCGGTAATGACAGCACAAGAAATTTGTGAGCTGAAGATCGTCCTAAGTCCAGTGTACACAATGGACACAAGGTGGCGATATCATCCCCATCTGACAAATCAAACTGTGTTGCTAAACTTCATGAAATCTTTATATTTTATATTTAATCATAATTGCCATAAGTTAGGCAATGAGAAACCAGAATATTTTTTATTTGAGTAGGTGAGAATGCTTACTGTACCTTAATTTTGAAAATTGAGTAACTAGGTCGAGTATATTTCAAATCCACTGCTAGAATTTTTGTAGGTGAAGTAGGGGAAAACTTGTGACTCTACAAGAAGTTCTCAACCAAGCATTGCAGCTTTCCACAGGGGACAAAGTGCGTTTGATTCAGCAAATTGCGCCTGAAATAGAACGCGAGCTAATGGATAAACCACCTACGCCCCGTAAATCATTGTGGGGTTTGTGTGCTGATTTGGGGCAAGCACCAACAGCCGCTGAAATTGATGCAGCACGGGGTGAAGAATGGGCTAACTTCCCACGGGAGGATATCTAAATGCTTGTGCCCTCATCCACAAAGCTAGTACGCTCAAAAATAGTAGCCCCATCACTCCAGCGAGGGGATTATTATTCACACCAGTTACCCAATCGGGTACTTGACCAGAATATTTGACTAATTCGCCTACATTAATAATGTAATAACCCCAGATTATACCACCGTGCAGCCCCATTGGGAAGCCAAGGCGTCCTCTGCTCCATCGCTTTCCCCACACCAGCGTTAACCCTAATAGTACCAAAGCGGGAAATTGCGGTAATGTATGAATAATGGCATCTTTAGGCTTAATAAAATGTAATGTAGCAAATGCAACTGCATTAGCCCATAATGTCGTAGTCGGGCTGTAATCTCGCTGCAACTCATCAAGCAACCAACCCCGGAATAATAACTCCTCAGCAAACCCGTAGGCTACACCTACAACTAACCCTTCTAAAATTACTTTAACAAGAAATACTTTGGGTTGTTGCCACCATAACCAACCTAAAATCCCTTCTACCCCAAAAAGGAAGACGATACTAATCAATCCCGTAGCCAAACCATGTAGTAAATCTACACCATTAAGGCGTGTTAACTCTAAACCATAATGTTGTAGAAGCTTCTGTTGTTGATAGACATATTTACCCCATAGTCTGAGTAAGATCACAAACTCAACATATAAAGGCGGAATTGTCAAGATAGTGATTAAATTTGTATCCCTTACCAGTAAGTAAATTGGTACAGCTATGGGCAACCACAGCATTAATAAAGTCAAAGTAAAGCAAATTAACCTGATGGGGGCTGGCTGCTGGGCAAGACGATAGAAGTTGATTTTCATATGATGCTGCAAATAGCTAACCGCCCATCGTAGTCAAGCAATCAGCAAAGTGCTAATTAATTTTATTCATCAGGTTCAATAGTGCTAGTCAAACCGTGATTTTTCAAAGTTTCACAATAAAACTCAGCATGTTCTTGAGCGCAAGTAATGACTAATGCTAACCCGTTAGAGTGAGCCTCCATCATAATACTGACAGCTTGGGGCTGGGTAAGGTTTGGCACTGTGCTTAATAGAACCTCTACCACATACTCCATAGTGTTGTAGCTATCGTTATGGAGCAACACACGATATCGAGGCGCTAGCTTACGGGATGTTGAACGCTTCTCTATAGTTTCGACAGACACAGTTCTTTGCTCTTTTCTCGTTTTGTGACTACAACAGATCTATCTGCTCAGCGTTAGCTTAACAGTTGTTTACTCATTGTATAGCATTTTAATACAAAAATTCAGCCATGAAAATTTTTGCGGATAAATTTGACTGCCGCATTAGCGCGTAATGTCCGCGACTTCTTCAAGCAGTTGGAGTTGGGGTTACACTCAAAATTAGCGCTACTCCGAGTAAACTACCATGAACTCCACAGACTTTCAACCAGGACAAATTGTATCTTTAGAATATAACCACAGAAGGTTGTATGCAGAAGTCATCCAAGTTGTGGTTTCGCGCCAGCTATGCTGGGTACGCCCTTTACTACTTGCCAACTACTGTGGGGAAATACCCGAAGTAACGGATTTACGTGATGCCGCTGACTTAATTTTGACGATAAATTTTTTTCGTCCCGCTCTAGATACGGAAGTAATTGGCTTGTTGAGCGAAATTCAAAGCTTATCAAAGCTCAACACTGATACTGGTGCCAGATTCCAACTCAATCAGTTTATTCACGAAGTTTGGCAAGCGTATAAAATTTAGAAATTCAGGTAAAGACTTTAGTGGTGTGCGCTCAAGACAAGATTTTTGGATTAATTTAGAATGGCACTATAGCGCTAGAAAAGATAGGTAGATAGCTTCCTTGATCTATTTTGTTTAATTAAGCTGACTAAGCATAAAAAAAATCTATGGTTAGCATTTAAAAACTGGGAACTAACTTAATTCTACCAGCATCCATCTCTGCCATTAATAATTCCAACGCCTCGTAGTCAACGTCAGAAATATAACCTTTTTCAGTTAATTCTGAATTGATTTCGTTCTCTATTTCTGGTGTTAGTTTTTTAATATCAAGTGCTTTTGCTACCAGTTGACGAATAACGTACTTAGTTTTCATAACGACTCACCTGATGTCTTTAAATACTAATTATCCAATGCCTAATTCAGTAAAAAATGTGATCTGAGTATGGGTGTGTTAGTGATTTGGATCACAAATTAAATGTTGATTAAGCTGGGTAACAAGTAAGTCATCTGCCTATGGAAGGAAAATTTAAGTATTCTTCCTGATGAGATCAGCTATTTTCCTCGCCTAACTCAGGTTTTTCGTTAGTATCGTTGTTTTACAATCGGTTCTACGGCTGTTGAAGTTAATTATTTTCTCAGTGATAGCAGAAAAGAGTATATTTGAATACAGTTTTTCTCAAGGTTATAAAGATCTTTAATAGAAAGACAACAGCAGTAAAGATTCAGCAAAGAAAAGTAATACAAATGGTCGATGTATGAGAAAAAAGATTATGGTCAAATACATCTAACTTTAAAGTTCGACAACTTTAAGATAGGATCTAACAATGCAAGTAGCACTAAATTATCCACAAGTTACAGTTGTGTCTCCCTGTGGCACAATCAACGCCGCCAACGCTTTAGAATTTGAACGCGATTTAACCAAAGCGTTGACAGAAGATGAAACCAGCATATTGCTAGTAGATTTAAATCAAGTAGAATCATTAGACAGCGCCGGCTTGATGGCATTAGTATCTGCACTCAAGCTGGCGCAAAATTTAAGTAAGGGTTTTAGCCTTTGTTCCGTATCTCCATCATTGAAGATTATATTTGAACTAACCCAGTTAGATCGGGTATTTGAAATACATGAAAGTAAAGCAGCATTTGAGGCTAGTTGTCTGAACTTGAATCAGAGGCTAGTGTTGGCGTAGAAGTCGAGTGAGGGGAATCCTCTGATTTCTGTGCTCAAAAATGCTAAGGTTGGAGGTGAGAAGACGAAATTAAAGTAGAGAAAAGAAGCACACAGTGGCTGTTGCAGTAGAAAAATTAATCACACCGGATATTTTAAAGCCGGCTCGTTACCTGGGTAACGAGCTGTTGGCTGTTCACAAGCCTTGGGATACGGCAACAATACGTTGGGTATTAACTTACCCAGAGGTATATGAAGTTGGCGCAGCTAATCTAGGGCATGTCATTCTCTATAACATCTTAAATACTCAACCGCGTTCGTTATGCGATCGCGCTTACCTCCCGGCTCCAGACTTGGCAGCAAAACTCAGGGCAACCAATACACCCTTGTTTGCTGTAGAGTCTAAGCGATCACTTTGTGAGTTTGATATTTTAGGTTTTAGCCTCAGTTACGAACTCGGTGCAACCAACATTTTAGAAATGTTGGATTTGGCTGGTATTCCTTTGACTTGGAAGGAGAGGGAAGTAGGGGAGAAGGGGAGTAGGGGAGTGGGGGAGAATCAAGAGTTACTCCCGACTTACCCTTTGATTTTTGCAGGAGGGCAAACAGCGACATCTAACCCTGAACCTTATGCTGACTTTTTCGACTTCATCGTTTTGGGCGATGGAGAAGAGGTACTTCCAGAAATTGGTTTAGTTTTGGAGGAAGGTAAACTTGCCCGATTGAGTCGCCAAAAACTTTTGCTGGATTTGGCACAAATACCAGGCGTTTACGTTCCTCAGTTTTACGATATGAAACCCCCCTCTGGAGAGGTTCAACCGAATCGCCCAGATGTACCAAAACGAATTTTGCGGCGAGTTGCTACCCCTATGCCAGCATACTCCATTGGCTTGGTTCCTTACATTGAACCAGTACATGACCGTCTGACAATTGAAATTCGGCGTGGCTGTACCAGGGGTTGTCGCTTTTGTCAACCAGGAATGCTGACACGCCCAGCTAGGGATGTGGAACCAGACAAGGTGGTTCAAGCGATCGCCCAAGGAATGCAAAAGACAGGTTATAATGAGTTCTCTTTACTGTCTCTGAGTTGTTCTGATTATCTATCTCTACCAGCAGTAGGGATGGAAATCAAAAACCGCTTAAAAAATGAAAATATTACCCTCTCTCTACCCAGTCAACGAGTAGATAGATTTGACGAAAATATTGCTAATATCCTTGGTGGTACTAGAATGGGGGGAATCACCTTTGCCCCAGAAGCAGGAACCCAAAGGATGCGGGATATCGTCAATAAAGGTTTGACGAATGAGGAATTACTGCGCGGTGTGAAAACAGCCAGCGAAAAAGGTTGGGATAAAATTAAGTTGTATTTCATGATTGGTTTGCCAGGAGAAACCGATTTGGATGTACTGGGCATCGCGGAAACAGTAAACTGGTTACAGCGTGAATGTCAGGTAGAAGGCAGAAAATCACTGTCATTTAACTTGACAATTTCTAACTTTACCCCTAAGCCTCATACGCCATTTCAGTGGCATTCGGTTTCCACAGCAGAATTTAAGCGTAAGCAGCATTTACTGCGTCAAGCATTCCGCCGCAATAAACGAGTTCATGTGAATTTCACTGATGTCCGAATTTCGGCAATGGAAGATTTTGTTGGTAGAGGCACGCGCTCACTCGCTCCCGTGTTACGTCGTGCTTGGGAGTTGGGCGCTGGCATGGATTCCTGGTTTGAAAATGTCGAACAAGCTTTTAATGCTTGGGGACAAGCAATTGCCGAAGCTGGTTTAGATTGGAAATACCGCCAAATCGAAAACGGTGAATGGAATTCAGATGATCTCCCTCTCCCCTGGGACCACATTAACACGGGAATTGATAAAAAGTGGCTGCAAGAAGAGTTGCAAAACGCTCTAAAAGCTGCTACGATACCAGACTGTTCTTTTGCCGAATGTTCTCATTGCGGAGTGTGTGGTACTGATTTTGGTCACAATGTTGTGATTGAGTCACCACCAATTCCTCAATTTGCAGGTGAATTTGTCCCAAACACCACTAAAGCACTGAGGCTACGGGTTAAGTTTGGTAAACTGGGCAATATGGCTTTGGTAAGTCACCTGGATCTGATGCGTCTGTTTGATCGAGCAGCGCGACGGGCAGGATTACCAGTAGCTTTTACTGGTGGTTTTCATCCCACTCCCCGTATTTCCATCGCCAGTGCTTTGCCACTAGGAGCAACAAGCAGTGGTGAAATTGTAGATTTTGAGTTAACTCAAGCAATTGATGAAGAAAATTTCACCAAAAAGCTGACGTTTGCTCTACCCCCAGACATTCCTGTATATGATGTTCAAGTAGTGGATGTATCAGCTCCTGGTGCGGCGACGCATTTAGTAGCAGCAGAGTACCTGGTTACTGTGAGTTGTTCACAATCGGCAACAAAAGTAGACTGGCAGGCTGGGATTGATACAATAAAATCATCATCTGAGATTTGGATGGAACACACAACTAAATCAGGCAAAACGCAGCAGGTAAATCTGCGCGAGCGCCTATTTGAGTTGGACTTAATAGAAATTAACACAAGCTCCCTATGGGAAACAGCTATCCTAAAATATGTGGGTAGCTGTCGCCAAGACGGCACAGTGTTGCGTCCCGAACAAATTCTGTTTATGCTAGAACAAGTGGTAAGCGCAGAATTTCATCTGTTGCACATCCATCGCAATCAGTTAATGTTGGGGATTTAAATTAGGGAGGGCAACTTACCTTGTGGTTGTCCTCTAGTGGCACATTAAAAGAATTGATTTTTCACAAGGTTGCGTTAGAATGGGATGAAGAGAAATTTTCTGGCGCTGCGTTGAGTGATTCTGATTCATAGCCCTGTTACCCAGGGTGTGAGAGCCAAGATATAAGAGTGAATTTCTAGGACTTTATCGAAAGATTTGCAAAAAGTAGATAAAAGAACACTCTTTTTTATATAGCTACTTCGTGAATCAGTAACCAACAAAAAGCTCCAAGAGACAACTCTTTGTCTATGCTTTAAATCTAAACCTTGACGAAGGTAAGGGCTAATAGCTCAATTCTGTGAAAACGGATTTAAAGAGTTATTAAGCTCTCAGCCCCAAAATTGATTTATGGGGAGCTAAAGAGTGATTTTTAATATCAGCCAAGAGTGCAGCTTGTAGGGTGAGAGGAATAAAAACCCGGAAGCAACTTTGTGCTGCCAATTTTTGAGGAAATTGAATGCCGAAACAGATAATTATAGCAGAACAGCATCAAATTGCTGCAGTTTTTTCCGAGGACCAAATACAAGAACTAGTTGTTGCTACGGGTCATCACCAAATTGGTGATATATATTTAGGAGTAGTAGAAAACGTACTACCTGGGATAGATGCAGCATTTGTTAACATAGGTGATCCAGAACGGAATGGCTTCATTCATGTCACGGACTTGGGACCTCTCAGACTGAGGCGTACAGCCGCCGCAATTACTGAATTATTGACACCACAACAAAAAGTGTTGGTGCAAGTAATGAAAGAGCCAACAGGTACTAAGGGACCAAGGCTCACAGGTAACATTACGTTACCGGGAAGATACGTAGTGCTGATGCCTTATGGAAGAGGTGTAAATTTATCACGTCGAATCAAAAGTGAAAGCGAACGTAATCGCTTAAGAGCTTTGGCGATTTTGATTAAACCAGCAGGCATGGGCTTGTTGGTACGCACCGAAGCTGAGGGTAAACAAGAAGAAACGATCATAGAAGATTTAGAAGCGCTGCAAAAGCAATGGGAAATTATCCAGCAAGAAGCGCAATCAACCCGCGCCCCAGCATTACTCAATAGAGATGATGATTTTATCCAGCGCGTACTACGAGATATGTATGGCGCAGATGTAAATCGGATTGTGGTAGATTCCAGTACTGGTTTGAAGCGGGTGAAACAGTATTTGCAGAACTGGAGTGGGGGACAAACACCACAAGGGTTATTGATCGATCATCACCGCGATCGCATGGCAATTCTGGAATACTTCCGAATAAATGCGGCGATTAGAGAAGCCCTCAGACCAAGAGTAGATCTACCCAGTGGTGGCTACATCATTATCCAACCAACAGAGGCATTAACGGTAATCGATGTCAACTCCGGTTCGTTTACGCGATCGGCAACAGCAAGAGAAACGGTTTTGTGGACAAACTGCGAAGCCGCCACAGAAATTGCACGTCAATTGCGCTTACGTAATATTGCTGGAGTGATTGTCGTAGATTTCATTGATATGGAATTGCGGCGTGATCAATTACACGTCCTTGAACACTTCAACAAATCTCTCAAAGCCGACAAAGCCCGCCCTCAAATTGCTCAACTAACCGAACTAGGTTTAGTCGAACTAACTCGGAAACGTCAAGGTCAAAATATTTACGAATTATTTGGTCAAACTTGCCCCACGTGTGGCGGTAATGGGCATATCGTTCATCTGCCTGGAGAAACAGAACACAAATTGCCGACACCAACAGAATTACCAGAGCGTTTTGTGTCTGTACCGCAGAAAGAACCGCGTTTACCAGTAGTTCGGTCAACTGAACCACGAGAACCTTACGAGCAATACGGGGAATATGAGGCAGAAACACCAGAAGAGAATGCTCTGAATTTACTCAATCATCCCAGTTATCAAGAACTTGGTCGTGGTGGAAAGCGCCGTACCCGTCACAGTACTCGCTTGGCTAATGGCGGTAATGGTATTTCAGAGCCAAGAGTGGGTCATAATCCGATCGGTTATGTAAATGAGCCAGATTTGGATTTTGATGAACCAGAACTAGATCCAATCTCAGAACATCCCTCACCAAGCATTAACAAAGTTTCTTGGACTGAGAGAACAGAGCGTGCTAAACCTACTAAGATCGAGCCGATTAAGCCAGTAGTAGAACCGCCGGAAATTGTCACTGTAGAAATGCCTTCCGAGGAACAAGATGTTTATGCCTTAATGGGTGTTTCTCCACTGATAAAGTTAAACCGGGAGGTGAAAAACCCTAAATCTGTAATTATCAATGTTACAGGACCAGGACAAGCGCCAACTACACCAATTGAATCGCCCAGAGAAACAACTACAGCTACCATTACATCTCCAATTAGAAACCAAGAAGAAACATTTGAGCCAGAAGAAGAAGAAGAACCGATATTCACGCCACCTGTAACTCAACCACCAGTTGCTCCTGTAGCAATGGATGACAGCGAAAGCAGAGAAGCTAAGCGTCGTGTTCGCCGTCGTTCTTCTGCTGTAGAAAATACGTAAACGCAGAAAGTAACGAAATGCTTATGGTCAAAACAGAGCAACTGAGCGCAGTTAAAACGCCAACATCTGTAAATTCACACAGTTGGCTAGAATTATCTGCGCCGCATGATCAAGGACTAGTTGCAGGCGTAGATGAAGTAGGGCGAGGCGCTCTGTTTGGTCCTGTAGTTGCAGCAGCCGTGATACTGCCAGAGTGTGCTTTATTGGATCTAGCAGCGTCTGGCATTAAAGACAGTAAACAGCTTAAGAGTCAAAGAAGATCTCAGCTAGCGCAACTCATTTGTGCGCTAGCTGTAGACTGGAAAATTGGTTTTGCCACATTAGCGGAAATAGACTCAATCAATATTTTGCAGGCTTCACTCTTAGCAATGAAGCGGGCTGTTCTTAAATTAAAAGTACAGCCTGCTATATGTCTAATTGACGGTAATCAATTGGTCAAAGATTTGCCAGTACCACAACAAACTATTGTTAAGGGAGACTCGCTTTCGCTTTCGATCGCCTCCGCCAGCATTGTGGCTAAAGTTTGGCGTGATGATTTGGTGCTTCGTCTGGCAGCTAAGTACCCGATGTACGACTTGGAACGTAATAAAGGTTATGGAAGTCCTCGTCATTTAGCAGCACTACAAAAGTACGGTCCCTCGCCGTTACATCGTCAATCTTTTGGTCCGTGTCGTGTAGAGACGTTTGACCAGAATATCGTGTAGAGACGTTCCGCCGGAACGTCTCTACTCTGGATTTAGGATTGGTAAATCTGTTGTTTTATCCTTCATGGTTTCTGCTGTTTGTGAAATTACCCAATGGCGATAATCTACTAGGAGTTGATGCAGTAATCTTTGCTTAATTGTTAATAGGACGCTTTTGAGCAAACCGTTACCAGTCGCTTCTAAAATTGGTTTGGGTGTCAAGGTTATAGGCATAGGCAGATCTACTTGCACAACTAAATCAGCTTTTCCTTTTAAATAAGTATTATTACTTGACTCACAAGCAGATAAATACCCTTTTAAAGTCAGCGAAAAGCGTTGATTAATATATTCGACACCAAGTATTTCACAACCAATCGATTGTAAATACACTGTTCCATTTAATTCTGCCCATACTCTCATGTCTACAGTAGGTTGAATACTGAGAGACATAAAGTTTAATGGACGCATTTTTAAGCGAAAAACTTCAGCAGAAAGTTGTTGGATGCGGCTGGGGTCAACTAAAGCATTAACTAAACGTTGCGGCTGCCGCAGGTAGTGCTGAATGGGAATAGGCTGATCGGGAACAGGAATGTCAACAGATAGGGAGGAAGTAAACTTGGTTGTCATAAAGGAATAAAATATCTAATTCCTATATTTTAATCTTTTTTAAAGATTTTCTTTACTACCGTAGAAGTACATAAGTTTAATATTTTAAAAAATACTATACACAACCCTATGACCACACTCATTGCACATCTAGGACCTCCTGGTACTTATGCAGAACAAGCTGCTAATTTATACCTAAATTGGCTAAATAAAAATTCAGGCTTAGAAGCTGTTTTATGTCCTTATCCCAGTATTGCTCAATCACTACGAGCGGTAGCAAAAGATCAAGCACAGTTAGCTGTTGTCCCAGTGGAAAATTCTATTGAAGGCAGTGTAACTATGACATTGGATACACTTTGGGAGTTGGATAGTTTACACATTCGCCAAGCGTTGATAATACCTATTGCCCATACCTTAATTTCTTGCGCTCAGAGTTTAGAGGATGTCAAAATTGTCTATTCCCATCCCCAAGCTTTAGCACAATGTCAAAGATGGTTGGAACGGTTTCTTCCTCATGTACAGTTAATTCCTAGTAACTCTACAACTGAATCACTACTGCTACTGGAGCAAGATTTGAAAGTAGCGGCAATCTCATCTCAAAGAGCGGCACAACTATATAATTTGCCTGTACTTGCTACTGGTATTAATGATTATGCGGAAAACCGTACTCGTTTCTTAGTGGTTAGTAAAGACGCAATTTGTCGAGACGTTACATGTGGAGACGCGATTAATCGCGTCTCTACAGCACCTGCCAGTCATACCTCATTAGCGTTTAGTTTGCCTGCCAATGTCCCGGGTGCGTTGGTAACACCACTACAAATTTTTGCTAAATTGGGTATTAATCTTAGCAAAATAGAATCTCGCCCAACTAAGCGATCGCTCGGAGAATACTTATTTTTTATTGATGCGGAAACAGATGTAAATGAAGCACAAATGCAATCTGCTCTTAGCGAATTAAGAGTTCATACAGAAGTCTTAAAAATATTTGGCAGTTATAGTGTTTTACCCATGTAGAGACGCGCCATGGCGCGTCTCTACTAATTCAAGGTATCTTTAAGAACAGTACGAGCCGCCAAGTGATTACGAGTAGAAGTTAATATTTCGGCTTCTCGTTCCAAGCGAGCGTTCGTATCTTGTAGCTCTAGTAATGCTTGCTGCTCTGAGGCAACACCATAAAGTTTACTTGCTACCCAGTAAGAGAGTTCTATGGGTAAATCTGGCAAGTCTTCTGGCAGTTCAATTTCTTCTTCTGTTAACTTAGCTGAAAGACGCACAACATCCCGTAGGAGTTGTTCTAGGTTTGTTGCTACTGGACGTAGATCTTTATGTGGTGGTTCATCTTCGATCCATTCTACCAAACCCACGTAGTATGGTTTTTCACGCACATACTCTAAAATGCGAAACCTTTGCTGTCCTAAAGTTAACATCTTTAATCTGTCATCAGGCAGCCTTTGATAATGAATAATTTCTGCGCAGCATCCAACGTTAGCAATTGTACCTTTATGTGGATCTACCATCACAACTCCGAACCTGCGATCGCTTTCCAAGATTGTGTTCATCATAATTCGATAGCGAGGTTCAAATATATGCAGGGGCAATGGTCTCGTTGGAAATAGAACTACTTCCGATAACGGGAACAATGGTAGTTCGCGTACTGCAATTCGAGAATAAGATGTCATTGTTTCCTTTGTATAAATTTACTCAATAAAGATGTTTATTCTCTGATTTTCCCGTAATATATTTTCATTCTATCCTAAAAGTTTTCTACCTAATAAAAAGCCCTGAGATATATTTTTTCTCAGGGCTTTGTTAATATTGTGACAATTAAAATTTTTGCTAACAGTTAACTATCAGACGAATGTACAGACGTTCCGCTGGAACGTCTCTACGACAACTTCTTACAGCTTAACTTCAATATCTACACCTGATGGTAGATCTAATTTCATCAAGGCGTCAATAGTTTTAGAAGAAGGCTGATAGATGTCAATAATGCGACGATGAGTACGGGTTTCAAAATGTTCGCGGGAATCCTTATCTACGTGTGGCGATCGCAACACGCAGTAGATGCGGCGTTTTGTTGGTAAGGGAATTGGACCAATTGCTGTAGCGTTAGTACGGTTAGCAGTATCTACAATCTTCTCGCAAGATGTATCAAGTAAGCGGCGGTCAAAAGCTTGTAAGCGAATTCTAATTTTTTGCTGCTGTAGCGTTGCCATTTCTTTAATTTTCCTGGTACAGATGAGTTGTGGTCAGACAAAAGAGCAGAGAGGTATTATACCATCTCTGCTCCCATTAATTTAGGGTGAAAAGATGTTATTTGACTATTTTAGCAACGACACCAGCACCGATGGTACGGCCACCTTCACGGATAGCGAAGCGCATTCCTTGCTCAATCGCAATCGGGTTGATCAATTCCACGGTCATCTTAATACGGTCTCCGGGCATCACCATTTCTGCTTCAGAGCCATCGTCAGCGGTGAAGGCTTTGATAGTACCAGTTACATCTGTTGTACGCACGTAGAACTGAGGACGGTAGCCGGGGAAGAAAGGAGTCTTACGACCACCTTCTTTTTCGGTGAGAACGTACACTTCACCTTCAAATTGTGTATGAGGGGTAATAGAGCCTGGTTTAGCAAGTACCATACCCCGTTCAATATCAGCTTTCTGGATACCACGCAGCAGTAGTCCGGCGTTGTCACCTGCCATCCCTTCATCAAGACTCTTCTTAAACATCTCGATCCCGGTTACGGTGGTAGCGCGAGTATCTCTGATACCTACAAGTTCCACGTTATCGCCGATTTTAACTTTACCCCGTTCAATACGTCCTGTAGCTACAGTACCACGACCTGTAATGGAGAACACGTCTTCCACCGCCATGAGGAAGGGCTTATCCACATCACGTTCTGGTGTGGGGATGTAGGAATCTACAGCATCCATCAACTCGTAAATTTTATCTACCCACTTATCTTCACCCCGCTGTGTTTTGGGGTTAGCGGTCATTTTTTCCAACGCTTGCAAACCAGAACCGATGACTACAGGAATGTCATCACCAGGAAAATCATAGCTAGATAGGAGTTCGCGAACTTCTAGTTCTACCAACTCTAGCAGTTCTGCATCGTCCACCATGTCTTCTTTGTTCAAGAAGACTACCAGGTTAGGAACGCCGACCTGCTTTGCTAGTAGAATGTGTTCGCGGGTTTGGGGCATAGGACCATCTGCTGCTGAAACCACCAGGATGCCACCATCCATCTGAGCCGCACCGGTGATCATGTTTTTCACATAGTCAGCGTGTCCGGGGCAATCTACGTGAGCATAGTGCCGATTGTCGGTTTCATACTCTACGTGAGCGGTATTGATGGTAATACCCCGTGCCTTTTCTTCTGGTGCGTTATCGATTTGGTCGTATGCCCGAGCTACCGCTCTACCCTGAGCTGCCAAGGTCATGGTAATGGCTGCTGTCAACGTGGTTTTACCGTGGTCAACGTGGCCAATCGTACCGATATTAACGTGGGGTTTATTCCTTTCAAACTTTGCGCGTGCCATTAATACTGATTTCCTTTTTTAATTATGCGTTCCCTTTGCTTTTAGCGATGATAGCCTCAGCCACGTTGCGAGGTACTTCTTCGTAGTTGCTAAACTCCATCGAGAAGATGCCTCGTCCTTGGGTTTTCGACCGAATGTCAGTAGCGTAGCCAAACATTTCTGCCAATGGGACTTTAGCAGTTACTTTGGCTAGCCCCTGCTCTGATCCCATACCCTCAATTTGCCCACGACGGGAATTGAGGTCGCCCATAACATCCCCAAGGAAGTTTTCGGGAACTTCCACCTCAACTTTCATCATAGGCTCTAACAGTACGGGTGAAGCTTTCATCACTGCCTCTTTCATCGCCATTGAGCCAGCGATTTTGAAAGCCATTTCTGAAGAGTCTACTTCATGGTAAGACCCATCAATCAAGGTTGCTTTGACATCAATCAGTGGATATCCAGCTAAAACACCTGTTTCACAGCTTTCTTTCATTCCTGCTTCTGCTGGGGAGATGTACTCTTTAGGTACAGTACCACCAACAATTTTGGAAACGAATTCAAAGCCTGTGCCTGGTTCTCCTGGTTCCAAGTCAATCACAACGTGACCATACTGACCTTTACCACCACTTTGACGGATAAATTTACCTTCTACTCTGTTGACGGGCTTACGAATTGTTTCGCGGTAAGCTACTTGCGGCGCACCGACATTCGCTTCCACTTTAAATTCTCGTAACATCCTGTCTACCAGAATTTCCAGGTGTAACTCTCCCATCCCTGCAATTACAGTTTGGTTAGTTTCCGGATCGACGTGAACACGGAAGGTAGGATCTTCTTCGGACAGAGATTGCAGAGCCTTGGATAGTTTGTCCATGTCGTTCTTGGTTTTGGGTTCTACCGCTACCGAGATGACTGGCTCTGGAATGTATAGAGATTCGAGAATCACTGGTGAGTTTTCATCACACAAAGTGTCGCCTGTTAGGGTATCTTTCAATCCCAAAGCGGCTCCCAAATCACCTGCTCTTAGTTCATCAACGTCGATCCGATCGTCCGCTTTCAAAACTACTAAACGAGAGATCCGTTCTTTCTTGTCCTTGGTGGCGTTGTAGACATAGCTACCTTTTTTCAGCACACCAGAATAAACACGAACGAAGGTCAAGCGACCATATGGATCTGCCATAATTTTGAATGCCAGCGCCGACAGTGGTTCATTGTCGTCTGCACGGCGTTCCACAGCTTCGCCATTGCGCAGTGTACCTTGAATTGGCGGTACTTCACTTGGTGCTGGTAGGTAATCTACTACAGCATCTAATAGTAGCTGCACACCTTTATTTTTGAAGGCAGAACCACAAAGCATTGGCACAATAGTACCAGCGACTGCGCCTTTGCGTAGAGCTGTGCTGACTTCTGCTTCGGTTAGTTCTTCTCCCTCGAAGTACTTGTTCATCAAGTCATCTGAGGTTTCTGCTACCGCCTCTACTAATTTGACGCGGTACTCATCCACCAAAGCCTGCATTTCTTCGGGGATTTCTGTATCTTGAATGTCTGTTCCTTGATCGTTGGTGTAGATGTATGCTCGCATCCGCACCAAATCCACAATTCCCTTAAATTCGGTTTCACTACCAATTGGCAGTTGAATGGGTACGGCATTTGTCCGCAGGCGATCGCGTACTTGCTCGTAAACTTTATAAAAGTTTGCTCCTGTGCGATCCATCTTGTTCACAAACACGATGCGTGGCACTTTATAGCGATCTGCTTGACGCCATACCGTTTCTGTTTGGGGCTGTACACCACCTACAGAACATAGAACTGTGATTACCCCATCCAACACCCGCATAGAACGTTCCACTTCAATTGTGAAGTCTACGTGTCCTGGAGTATCGATAATGTTAATTTGATGATCTTTCCAACTGGTACTAATGGCAGCAGCAGTAATGGTTATTCCCCGCTCCCGCTCCTGTTCCATCCAGTCGGTTACTGCGGTTCCTTCATGAACCTCACCAATCTTATGAATAATTCCAGAGTAGAACAGTATTCTCTCTGTTGTAGTTGTTTTGCCCGCATCTATATGCGCCGCAATTCCGATATTGCGTACTTTCTCTAGCGGGTTAGTACGTGCCACAGCTGCCTCCTATTAGTTTTTGGCTCATGATATCTTGTATATTACACTTTGTTAAAGTTGTTATACTTTTACGGAAAACCGTCAGGTGTTTGTATATGCCTCTGGCGTTATATGTGGAGACGTTCCGGCGGAACGTCTCTACAAATATTAATAGCGATAATGTGCAAATGCTTTGTTTGCTTCTGCCATCCGGTGCGTTTCTTCCCGCTTACGAATAGCACTTCCAGATTCATTGGCTGCATCCATTAATTCATTTGCCAGTCTACTCGCCATTGTACGACCTGGACGTTGTCTAGAGAACTGTACTAGCCAACGTAGCGCTAGGGTTGTACCCCTTTCTGTACGCACTTCCATTGGTACTTGGTAAGTTGCTCCACCCACACGACGGGCTTTAACTTCTACTAGAGGCGTTGCATTGCGCACTGCTCTTTCAAAAGTTTCCATCGGATCGTTACCAGTCCGTTCGCCAATTGTTTTCATGGCATCATAAACAATCCTTGTTGCCAAAGATTTTTTTCCATGACGCATGATTCTGCGAATGATCATGCTAATCAAGCGACTATTATATACAGAGTCAGGCGGAATAGGGCGCCTTTGAACAATACCACGACGAGACATACTTAACCCTTACTTTGCTTTGAAACGTTATGACAATTTGTACAACTGCCCCGCCGGGGCAACTCCACATCGATCAGCTTTTCCAAATTTAACCTAAATTTTTTTCTGCTTGCTGTCTGCTGAAAGTAATTGCACTCCTTCCGACACAGACACAATTAACCGAGCGGACTTGCTCGATTAATTACGCTTGCTTACTGCTTGGCTTTGGGACGCTTAGTTCCATATTTGGAACGTCCTTGCTTACGGTCTTTGACTCCGGCTGTATCTAATGTGCCACGGATGATGTGATATCTCACGCCGGGTAAATCCTTAACCCTACCGCCGCGAATCATTACTACTGAGTGTTCTTGGAGGTTGTGACCGATACCTGGAATATAAGCCGTAACTTCAAATCCAGATGTCAATCTTACCCTTGCTACTTTGCGCAGAGCTGAGTTAGGCTTTTTCGGTGTTGTTGTGTATACCCTAGTACATACCCCTCTACGTTGAGGGCATTGCTTTAGAGCTGGGGACTTGGTTTTCTGACGCGCTAGTTCGCGCTCACTACGTATTAGTTGCTGTATGGTTGGCATGAGTTACAGCCATTGCTGCTTGTTGTCTAAGTTTTAACAAATCCTAATTATAGCTCTTATAGTTGATTTTTGTCAAACTTTTATGTCATAATGGAAAATGAATTGCCACAACTACAATTAGCGTGGGCAATGGGGTTATTAAAACGAAAACCACCGCCCATCAAGTCCTCAGAATAGTCCAAGAGTAGACCATCAAGGTAATTCAAACTTTCTGGATCTATAATCACCTGAAGACCATGACAATCAAAAATTTGGTCGTCAGTTGCGATCGCCGCATCAAAAGACATATCGTAAAACCATCCAGCACAGCCGCCTGGTTTAACAGCCAATCGAAACAAAACGTTTTCCGGCTGCTTTAATTTTAATCGCCCAATCTCTTTTGCGGCTTCTGGACTCAGTTTGAGCATAGAAATTTTCAAGTAAGGAAACACCCTATTTTAATATGTTAAAGGGAAGTATGTAGCTGGCGTGCAATACGCCCACACCAAGCTTATGTGGGGATAATCAAACAAAGCCTGCGTAGGCAGGCTTTGTACGTCTAGCGACACCCTTCTAGGGTGTCGAATTTTCGATATTGACGAGCTACGATTTTTTTCCTTCGGTACGAGCGTAGTCATCTTGGTAGCGGATAATATCATCTTCGCCAAGGTATTCGCCATTTTGTACTTCAATCAATACCAAGGGAATCACACCAGGATTCTCGAGACGATGTGCTGTACATTGGGGTACATAGGTTGATTGATTATTTTTGAGTAGTACTTCTGAATCACCACAAACTACCCTAGCTGTACCAGAAACAACAATCCAGTGTTCGCTGCGGTGATGGTGCATTTGTAGGCTGAGGCGATGCCCAGGTTTAACTTCGATGCGCTTAATTTTGTATCCCCGTCCTTCTTCCAAAACTGTAAAAGAACCCCAAGGACGTAGTTCTGTAGCAGCAATGCCTTTGGGTGTAACATTTGAGGGTAGGGGCAATGTGTTAATTTGTGTTGCTTCTTGAATTTGAGCCATAGTTACCTCGTTTTAGTAAAGATTTCGATGCACTTAAGACACTGAGTAATCTGATCAATTGATGAAAAATATGGCGTGATGTTGCAACCGTGAGAACTAGCAATTTATGCCACCTCTGCCCAACATAACACTCATCACATACTATGGTGTAATCAATTACTAATAAAAATGCCTTGTCTATACAAAGTCTTCATCAAAGCTAGGGTAACTATTAAGTAAACTTCAAAATTATTTCTGTTGTAGGAATATACCGATCGCGTTATGAATACGAGCAGCAGTACTGGGAAAACGATCAAGTAGTTGTCCTCCCAAGTAAAGGCTAGTAGAACTACCACCGTCTAAATTTAAGGCATTGATACATCCCAATTGCTGCATTAGTTGTGCGTGTTCTGCTAAATTTGGCCCTGCACCACCAACACGGTTATGTACAGCAGCAATAATGAGATTTCCTGCTCCAGTTGTACAAATACCGCTACGAATGGCTTTTTGAGTAATAAAAGCATTGTTGAATTTTTCGCCTTTGCCATCAAGGACAATTTGACGATTGAGAAGTAACACTGGTCCTGCGCCCAATATATGAGGGTAACGGCTAAAATCAGATGGATTGGTAGTACTGACAATGCGCACAGAAGAGCCTATAGGCATGTTTATACCAGTGGTGTTACCACGCAGTGTGAGCAGGTAGCCATTTGGTGGAATGGGAATAGTCGTTTCACCTGCCTTACCCCCTGGTAACTGATTGGTAACTTGGTTTTTTTGTACCACAAAGATAATTTCGTTGTCAGTTAGAGGAGTGTAAGTTACTCCCCAACTAGGAGTATAACGGGCAAGGCCACTTTGAACGTAGCCGCTATTGAGATTTGAAATCGGCAGTTGTAAATTATTTGCCCCAATTAAAGTTTCTTGCCAGACTAAACGGGCAATGTAAAACTGTCCTGCATCATTCCAAGCGATCGCCCCTCGATTTAAAATCGGACTTGACAACCATTGTCCATCGCGACGAATTGCTCCCAAAGGTAAGCGATTGTTCCGATTAAAATAACCACCGTTAATTGCGGCGTAAGCCCCTGTTTTTTGTGCAGTTTGAATTATTGGTGCTGTTCCTACCAAAGTATCTTCTTGCGTCCAAATCGGTTTCAACTTTAGTCCAGAAGTACGAGGATTAATTTCTAACCACACCACCGCAAAGCGTTCCTGATTTAAGGTACGATACTGCTGTTGCCAACGTAATCCCGATGCCCAGGTGATTGAACGTTGTACTAGAGTATCCGCTCGAATATCAATGATGAGGCGATTGGGGTTGGCTAAACTACTGACGCGAACAGACAAACCAACCGGAACCGAAAGATGAATAATTGTTTGGTTGTTGATTACCTGTACCTGTTTAATTAGGTAGAGACGTTCCGCCGGAACGTCTGTAAGCGGATTATAGCGTTGAAGCACTGAAGGATCGGCTATACCATCTATGGAGATCGCCCAATCTTTCCGTGGTACTGAAAACCCCCCCTCATTCTCCGACTCCCCGACTCCCCTGCTCCCCTGTTGACTAACTTGCCAAGATACTGGACGATCTAAGGTTACGACTATGCTACTCAAATCTTGCTTATTATCATTGATGTCCACCACTTTGGCAGTTGGAGTAGAAATTACTAAGGTATCGCCATATACTTGTAGTTGCCATGCTGCTGTTTGTGTTAAAGGAGAAATATCTAAATAGCGATATCCACCAGCCAATATACTTGCTAATAGTACGGAACTTTGAGGTGATGAAAACCACTTTACTTGTTGTTGGTTTGGATGATTGCTGTCGAGTAAATCTACCCCCATTAATTGGCTAATTACTCCATCACTCAGATAAGTTTTTAAAGAAGCATTTGTAGTCCGACGAACAAGCCAAGCCCCAGAGTAAGTGCGACCATTGAGAGAAATTTGATTACCTGCGGATATTACTCCCGATACAGAATATTCCTTCTGGTTAGTTTCTGCTAATAGTTTTGTGCTACTATTAGTATAAGTAGTCACAATTAAACACAGTACTAGCGAAAGTACTGCTAATCCCATAACTTTGATCAACTTACTCTTGCCTCGTGAAGCAAAAGTACTTTGATACTGTTGTTGCCAATTATGTATTTTCATTGAAATTTGTTGAGAAATGCGTAACAACGATCGCTTGAAAGCCGCGTTAACTGAATTTTTTGGACAATATCAAAGATTTATGACCTAAGTTTTGAACTATAACGTGATAATGTATATAAAGAATCTTTGCTTGTTGTAAAAATAAACAAAAAAATTTATCATTAATCCTACCTAGTAAGTCAAAAGAATTTCAATGGGTTCGTAGTAGCGCTAAGTGCGCACTTAGCACCACTAAAAACAAAGACGAATATTGTCAAATTGTACTTAATGTAATACTCTGGCTTTATTGGGAAATCGGAATAAATATTTTTGTAATTTAAATTGAGTTTTTTAGGTGAGTCTAGACGGCGAAAATCTCGAACTTAGCTTTTCATCAGGGAAAAAAATTGGCACAGAAAGCAAGACACGAATAAAAAATGCGTAAGACAAAAGTGATTTGTCTGACTCAGCATAAACACATAAAAAATACAAGGCTAATTTTAACACGGGTGAAACAGATGTGCAGCCCGACGTTAAAATTTTTTTTCCCTAAATTTTGGCTATTCTTTTTTCTCTTCAGTAGCAAAATTGCTAACTTCACAACGTCAGGGATGGTATATGAATCACAAACGGATGCATCAAGAACAGACAACAGATAGTATTGAACAAGGGCAGAGGTGGTTAGTAGAAGAAAGAGACGCTTGTGGTGTGGGTTTTATCGCCCATTACCAAAACATTGCCAGCCATAAAATTGTCGCCAGAGCCTTGGTAGCTTTATCTTGCTTAGAGCACAGAGGTGGTTGTAGTGCGGATCAAGACTCAGGAGATGGCGCAGGTATATTGAGCGCAATTCCTTGGGATTTGTTCCAACAAGATTTAGCGGCACAGGGAATACAACTATCCGCAACAGAAAACGTAGCTGTGGGTATGTTATTTTTACCTCAAGACCCAGAAGCTGCGCAAAAAGCTAGGGCAACAGTTGAGCAAGTAGCAAGTAGCGAAAATTTAACTGTACTGGGCTGGCGAGTAGTACCAGTGCAGTCTAATATATTAGGGGTACAAGCGAGAGAAAATCAACCCCAGATTGAGCAAGTTTTTGTCGCCGCACAAGATAAAAGTGGTGAGGAATTAGAACGACATCTGTATATCACTCGTCGTCGCATTGGTAAAGCTTTCCGTGATTTGCTCAACAGCGATTGGTCAGAAGAATTTTACATCTGCTCTTTCTCACACCGTACAATTGTCTACAAAGGCATGGTGCGATCGGCAGTATTAGGAGACTTTTACCAGGATTTAAAAAATCCTCTGTATAAAAGTGCTTTTGCTGTTTATCATCGCCGCTTTAGTACTAACACCCTGCCCAAATGGCCTTTAGCTCAACCAATGCGGCTTTTAGGTCATAATGGTGAAATTAATACCGTGTTGGGTAACATCAACTGGATGATGGCACGAGAAGCAAGTGTTAGTCATCCGGTGTGGGGAGAGCGCTTGGATGAACTCAAACCATTTGTTCATGTTAATAATAGTGACTCAGCTACACTAGATAACGTGTTTGAGTTACTCGTGCGCTCTGGACGCAGTCATGAAGAAGCTTTAATGATTATGGTTCCAGAGGCATACCAAAATCAACCTTCTTTACGTGATTACCCAGAAATTATAGATTTCTACGAATACTATAGCGGGTTACAAGAAGCTTGGGACGGACCGGCGCTTTTGGTGTTCGGCGATGGGCAAAAAGTTGGCGCAACATTAGATCGCAATGGTTTAAGACCAGCCCGTTATGTTATTACTAAAGATGGTTACATTGTGGTAGCTTCAGAAGCAGGTGTGGTAGACTTTGCTGAAGCTGACATCCTTGAGAAGGGTAGGCTCGGACCAGGGCAAATGATTGCCGTGGATTTAGAAACCCATGAAATACTGAAGAATTGGGAAATTAAGCAGCGTGTGGCAGCGAAGCTACCATACGGGGAATGGTTGAGCGAGTACTGTCAGGAACTTAATTCGTCATTGGTTATCAGTCATTCGTCATTAGAAAACGGCAACGGACAAAGGACAATTGACAAAGGACAATTGACAATTGACAGACAAACCTTGCTGCGTCAACAAATCGCCTTTGGCTACACCGGGGAAGATGTGGAAATGGTGATTCAGCCAATGGCGATAGAAGGTAAAGAGCCAACTTTCTGTATGGGTGATGATATTCCTTTAGCTGTACTGTCAGGAAAACCCCATCTACTGTATGACTATTTCAAACAGCGCTTTGCTCAAGTAACTAACCCGGCGATTGATCCTTTACGGGAAAGTTTGGTGATGTCGCTGACTGTTACATTGGGTGAACGGGGTAATTTGTTGCTTCCTTTGCCAGAATATGCTAAGAAAATTAAGTTAGCATCGCCGCTGGTTTTTAGTAAGGATTTGTCGGCTATTAAGCATTCAGGTTTTGCTACGGCACAATTGTCAACTTTGTTTGAAATTGCTAATGGTCCAGAAGGGTTGAAAGCTGCTGTAGAGTATTTGCAGGCACAAGCAGCGGAATCAGTACGGGCGGGTGCGAAGATTTTGATATTGAGCGATAGGAACCCCCCTACCCAACGCCAGACGCCTCTGTCGGGAAACCCGGATGCAGCGCTGGCTCCCCTTATCAAGGGGGGTACTGAAGGCGAGGGAATTGGTACTGAGTATACTTATATTCCACCGTTGTTGGCTGTGGGTGCTGTACACCACCACTTGATTCGTGAGGGATTGCGAATGAAGGTGTCTTTGGTTGTGGATACGGCTCAATGTTGGAGTACTCATCATTTTGCTTGTTTGATTGGTTATGGTGCGGCGGCAGTATGTCCTTATATGGCGCTGGAAACTGTGCGTGATTGGTGGCAAGATCCGAAAACTCAGCAGTTCATGGAGCGGGGTAAAATTACTGCCATGAGTTTAGAGCAAGCTTTTACTAACTATCGCAAAGCGGTGGAAGGTGGTTTGCTCAAAATTCTCTCGAAGATGGGAATTTCTCTGCTTTCGAGTTACCAAGGAGCGCAAATTTTTGAAGCGATTGGCATTGGTAAGGATTTATTGGATTTGGGATTCTATGGCACTATTTCCCGTGTCGGCGGCATTAGTACAAAAGAACTAGCACAAGAAGTACTTTCGATCCACAGTAAGGCTTTCCCAGAATTAACGACGAAGAAGTTAGAAAATTTGGGCTTTGTTAATTACCGTCCTGGGGGCGAGTATCATATGAACAGCCCAGAATTGGCGAAGGCTTTGCATAAAGCTGTGGATGGGAAGAAATACGATCACTATGAAGTATACAAGAAGTATTTGGAAAATAGACCAGTAACGGCTTTACGCGATTTGCTGGATTTACAAAGCGATCGCTCACCCATTCCAATTGAAGAAGTGGAACCAGTCAGCGAGATTGTGAAGCGTTTCTGTACTGGGGGAATGTCCTTAGGAGCGTTGTCGCGAGAAGCACACGAAACTCTGGCGATCGCCATGAACCGCATTGGGGGTAAATCTAACTCGGGTGAAGGTGGCGAAGATCCAGTACGTTATCAAGTCTTAGATGATGTGGATAGTTCTGGTTACTCGCCCACTTTGCCCCATTTAAAAGGTTTGCGCAATGGCGATCGAGCAACTAGTGCAATTAAGCAAGTTGCATCGGGGCGCTTTGGTGTCACACCAGAGTACTTGATGAGCGCAAAACAAATTGAAATCAAAATCGCTCAAGGGGCAAAACCAGGAGAAGGTGGGCAACTACCAGGGAAAAAGGTTAGCCCCTACATTGCCATGTTGCGGCGCTCCAAACCTGGTGTCACCTTAATTTCACCACCACCGCACCACGATATCTATTCTATAGAAGACTTGGCGCAGTTAATCTTTGACTTGCACCAAATCAACCCCCAAGCACAGGTATCAGTGAAGCTAGTAGCGGAAATTGGCATCGGTACCATTGCTGCTGGTGTAGCAAAAGCTAACGCTGATATTATCCAAATTTCCGGTCATGATGGTGGTACAGGCGCATCACCGCTGTCATCAATTAAACATGCAGGTTCACCGTGGGAACTGGGATTAACCGAAGTGCATCGCTTGTTGATGAAAAATAGTTTGCGCGATCGCGTAATATTGCGTGTAGATGGTGGCTTCAAGAGTGGTTGGGATGTGGTAATGGGTGCCTTGATGGGCGCAGAAGAATTTGGCTTTGGCTCCATCGCGATGATTGCCGAAGGTTGTATCATGGCACGAATTTGCCACACCAACAACTGTCCAGTAGGTGTCGCCTCTCAAAAAGAAGAACTGCGCGAGCGGTTTAAAGGCATCCCCGAACACGTCGTCAACTTCTTCTACTTCATAGCTGAAGAAGTACGTAGTCTGTTAGCAAAACTTGGTTATCGTCAGTTGTCAGATATAATGGGGCGTGCTGACTTGTTGAAAATGCGTGAGGACGTACATTTAACCAAGACACAATCACTCAACCTTGACTGCTTAGTTCAGCTACCAGATACTAGAGAAAACCGCAGTTGGCTACAGCACGAACAAGTCCACAGTAACGGCGCAGTTTTAGACGATCAATTACTTGCCGATCCCGACATTCAAGCAGCGATTAGTAACCATTCTACTGTTACCAAGACTTGGAAAGTTGTCAATACCGATAGAACAATTGGCACTCGTTTAGCTGGGGTAATTGCATCTAAGTACGGCGATAACGGCTTTGAAGGGCAAATTAACCTCCACTTCAAAGGCAGTGTAGGACAAAGTTTTGGTGCATTCAATCTCCCAGGAATGATTTTGACACTAGAAGGAGAAGCCAACGACTACGTGGGTAAGGGGATGAATGGTGGGGAAATTATCATCAAACCATGTCATAAAGCTACTTATGACCCAGCACAAAATGTGATCATTGGCAATACCTGTCTCTACGGAGCTACTGGAGGTGTCTTGTTTGCTAACGGTTTAGCTGGAGAACGCTTTGCTGTGCGTAATTCCAAAGGAATGGCGGTAATTGAAGGAGCCGGGGATCATTGCTGTGAATACATGACTGGCGGTGTGGTTGTTGTCTTGGGTAAAGTAGGACGCAATGTAGCAGCAGGGATGACTGGTGGACTTGCTTACTTCTTAGATGAAGATGGTGGGTTTCCTGAGTTAGTCAACCGCGATGTTAAATTTCAAAGGGTAATTACCAAGGCAGGAGAACAGCAACTGCATGATTTAATTAAAGTTCATGGGGAACGTACTGGTTCATCAAAAGCTAAGATGATCCTGCAATCTTGGCAAGAGTTTTTACCCAAATTCTGGCAACTAGTTCCACCTTCTGAGGTTGATAGTCCAGAGGTAAATCCCCAAGCTGTAGAAGAAAAACAGCTTGTGAGTCCTTAGTCGTTAACTAATTAAATAAGAACCACAGATGGACACAGATAAACACAGATGAAACTGGATTATCTGTGTTTATCTGTGGTTTAATTATCCTGCTTTGAGAGCTTTATTTCTTTCTAGCGGCGATCGCTTTTTGATCGTCTTTATCTTGCATTTCTAGAAGTTCTGGGATCGTAACAAAGCGATATCCTTGTTTTCTAAATTTATTAATAATCTCTGGTAAAGCTTGTACAGTGTTGGAACGGTTTCCACCGCCATCATGTAGGAGAACTATCCCACCAGGGCTTGCCGCTCTCATCACATTATTAATTAACCTTGGCACTCCGGGACGGCTATAATCTATGGAATCCGATGACCACATTATAGTCGCGTACTTTTTGTTTCTGGCGTAATCAGCTACCCCGTTGTGCATCTTTCCACCTGGTGGGCGGAACAAATTTGTTCTCACCCCTGTGATCTGATAGATTTGGTCTGTTGTGCGTTCTATCTCAAAGGCAGCTGCTTGTGGATTCATATAGTGATACCAGTGATGCCAAGTATGATTACCAATAGCATGACCTTCTGTCACTATTCGCTTGGTTACTTCTGGATGCTCTTTTAAGTTTTGCCCAACAACAAAAAATGTGCCTTTGATGTTATTTTTCTTCAGTATATCTAACACCTGTGCTGTAGTTCCAGCCCAAGGACCATCATCAAAGGTGAGAGCAATTACTTTCTCTGGTTTACTTAGTTTTGCTTGTACAATTGTTGCTCCTTGAAAGCGTGTTGGTAAAAAGTAGCCAAAACCTTTAGCTTTTGCTTCTTGCTGCCAAGTCGTCAAAAGCGCCGCCTTTAGTTTTTCAATCCGTTGTGCTGTTTGTGTTTGAGCGGCGATAATTTTTGGATTTGTACTTGGTTTTGTCTGAGCCTCTATGGTATTGGGATTTATTGGTAAAATTAAACCAAGGGTTAAACTACCACATAAAGCAGTGAGTGCAAATAATATTCCCTGCGGCCATGCGAACGATTTATGATTTTCCACGACACAGATCCTCAACGGGTTTCACCGTAAGTCATAAACCTGATAATAAGTTCTAATACAGTTTTCGTAGGAATCAGATACTTAATTATTCTCTGTTAATCCGGAAATTTACCCTAGATTAACAGAAATTTAGCAATTTTAATAGGTAATTAGATTACATCCAAAGCTTAAATTCTTTGGTTTTTATCGCCATTGCTGATCATCGGTAAATAGGCGTTTAATGATTAACCTATCGTACACAGTATGATACTATCAATTAATACGAAAAATTAGTCTTTTTGTTGACCAGCTACATTGTACTGCTTAATTTTATTCATTCATTTAAAAAAATATTAAATTTTTACACGACAAACTTTTTCACTAGACGTAAATCACATTCCGAGAGTTTCTCCTTACTACACCATATTTAATCAATAATCCAGATATTCTCCATTAAAAAATTAATAGCCATGTCATCTATTTTGCATAATGATACCTATAAGTACTTACAGCTTAAGTAAAGCTACTGTTGGCACTTTTTTCGGTAAAAAAATTATACTTACCACACTATTAACGTTAATCTCAAATACTAACGTCTACCGTGTAAACACTGAAAAGTAGTGGGGAGTTTAATCTAAGCAACCCATAACTTTTGCGCAAATCGCACAGCAAAGCTTGCTAGTAATATGGAAAATAAGCCCATAACTGGGTATCTCCAACGCGAATGACGAGCAAGTAGTAAACCAAGTGCGATCGACACTGACACGATACCATAAGTTAGGCGATTTAGGGAGATAGTACTTCCAGATGCTAGCAGTAGACCAATACCGCAATAACCATAGACTAAGGTAATTGGGCTAAGTTCAGTACGTAATCGCCATAATAGATAAAGACCACCAAAAATCATCACAACATTGGTTAAGGGATCGCCAGCCAACAGCCATAAAAATAAAGCTAAGCAGATAAAACCGTATTCTAGCTTGGCATTACCCAATTTTTGGCGAAAGTGCCATAATAAATAACCACTGCCAACAATAATCACGAATAGCAGTGGATGCCAAGGATCTTTAATGTAGCCGTACTTCCAATTAGTTGTACCGACTACAATTTGCATCAGCATTTTCAACCAATCTAGCCAATCAATACCCAATGAAGGACGCCACGCTTTCTGGGCATGGAGGAAAGCCAAAGCATCACCAAGTTTGATGTGGCAATATAGGCTAAATACAAATAAACCGCTACCTGAAGCACAACTGGCAATATAAGCTTTCACACCTCTACGTTCAATCCCCGCCACAAGCAAAAAAGCAAGTATTAACGCGATCCCGGTAGGACGTGTTGCAGTGGCTAATGCACCCCAAAGTGCTGTTTGAGTATACTGTTTTTGATCAAAAGCTTTTAAAGCCGCTGTACTAAATAAGAGGTACAGTCCTTCTGCATAAATGACTGTGCCAAATAAAGATAAAGGACACCACGCTAACACTGCTGTTGTCCATCTTGCTGTGCTACTTCCATGCCGCTCGTTCATCCAAGCGTACAATACTAGTAGCGCTCCTAAAAAAGCTATGTTGTTGACCAATGTACCTGCTACTGTCCAAGGTAAGCCAAAGGTCATTAATGTGCGGGTAAATAAAGGTAGTAAGGGGAAGAAGACAATAAATACAGGTTGTTTTTGCTCGATTATTAAGCGATCGTAACCGTCAGTTGCTATTCTTTCGTAGAAGGTACTATCCCAAGCTGAAAAAACATGCCACCCTTGGTTGGGAGCAATTAACAACATAATTATGCATATAAAGGCGCGGCTCGATAGCCACATTATCAGGGGGTAAAATAACCAGATACCCGACTTCTTAAAGAAGTCGGGTATCTGAGGAATCTTATGAAGCTGATTTCTCAAATAGGTAAACATCATTGCGATGAAAGATTGACTTAAATTTTGGATGATTTTTTAGTTGGGTTACGTAATTAATAGCTAATTTTTTATGCGCCCGTGAAAAGGTATGGCGGGTATTTAGTAATATATAATCGAATTTAGCAAAATCAATTTCGGGAGTTTCGGGAGATAGCAAATTAATAACTTTTCTCTGGCTTAAATGTGGAGCAGTTTCATCTAAGGTAAGAACATTTGCTTCCGGTTTTACAAGTGCGATCGCCTCACGAGTAGCTTGCCAAGTATCTAGAGATGACAGATACTTTCCGCCAAAATGACCATATTTAGCTAAAGCTAAAAACGCTACTAACGACCATAATATGATGGCACGTTTGTGTTTGAACCATCCCCGTCCTGCGGCAAGGCTATTAATGACAACTAAAAATAAAAATGGTATAATTGATAAAGAATACTGGTGAATTAAATCTTTCTGTGGGCGGTAGTCAGCAAGAATATTGATTACCAAAGTAGGAATCGCAGCGATCAAAGGCGTCATTTGTGCAAGTGAAAAGCTCCAAATTACAGGTGCTACCAGCAGAATTAAATATTCCAGGTTCGCTAAAGAAAAAACTTTTCCCAAAACAATTCCTGGGTGGAAGAGGAAATTTTTAATCATTTCTGGAAACGAGTTTCCCAGATAGCTATATCTATAAATATGACGATCCACTGACGCAGCAGATCCACCAAAATAAGGAATAATCCCCTTCGTCGCAATTATAAACCAAGCGATCCCGGAAAGTAGTGCGATCGCACCATACAAACGTCGCTGCTCAAATACCAGCAGCCAAACCCCCAGTGCAGCAACTGTTAAAGATAATACCGCCTTACACCCAAACACCAAGATAATACTGACACAAAACCAGCCAATTTTTCTTGCTCTTGTCGCCCACACCGCCGTCAATAGTGCTGGTACAGCAATGACATCTGGGTGAAAATCAAACAAACTGATGTTGAATACTAGTGGGTATAACAAGTAAGCTGCGGCTACTGCTATTCCAAGATTCTGCTTTAATCCTGCTTGTTGCGCTAGCTGATAGATGGGCAAAGCACCTAACGCTAAAGCTACTGCTTGTACAGCAAATAGCCAATAAACACTAGGGTAGATTTTGTATAGTACAGCTAATGGGTAAAAAATCCAAGCGGCATGATCGCCAAGAATGTGAAAACCAATTAAAGAAGATATTGGTTTTTCTCCTTGACTGATTAAGTAAACTACTTGATCGAAAATTGCTAAGTCTAAGGCGGTTGATTTAAAAAGAAGGTGTTTTACTGTGCTACAGGTGAATAAGATTAAAGCACTCACACCTATTATTAAGTTTATGGTATTAAGATTACCGAGTTTTTTGCTCATCCCTCCTGTCTCCTGTCTCCTTCAACCAAGCCATTTATCTTGACCGTAATTAATCCATTGTTTGACTAAAGTGATGGCTGAGATTACAATGAATAATAGCAGGGTTTTGTATTTGGTTGCGTCGAGAATACAACGATATATATATCCAACTGCGAGGAAAAAGTAAGGTAATGCGAATATAAATCTAGCTAGACTATATAGACGGTCTTGTGTGAATATTACAATAATAGAGTGAATGGCAGCAAAGTAGACGCAAAACCAAAAGATATAGTTTTTAGATAAGCTGTAAGTGTAATCTGATGTTATCAGCTTATCTAGTTTTAGTTTTTGCCGTTTGATAAATTGAAAAGCGTATAAAATAATGAGTAAGGGTGGGTAAAGGAATAATATGCTCCAGAATATAGATTTAGGTTTGTATATGTATGGTTCGCGTTGAATAATTTTGAAGTAAATAAATGTAAGTGATAAGCATAAAATGATTAAGGGTAGATAGAGTCCTAATAGGTCGAAGAATAATGATTTAGGGTAAAATAATAGTTCTACGTGTAATCCAAATTTTTTACTCCAGGATTTCTGATCGAGAAAAGGAGCAAAAAAGTTACCTCTAGTTTTTAAACAGAAGCTTCCGTACAGAGAATATCCTAGTATGGATGATATCCAGATGGTAAGAGTTGTTTTTAGATCAGAATTGAACCCCCCAACCCCCAAACCCCCCCTTGGGGGGGTGGGCAATAAACTTTGCGTGGGCAGAGGGGGTGGTGGAGGGGTATTTGCAAATGTTTTGCTCTGTAAAATTTCAAAAATAAAGATTGTTGCCAGGGCGGCTGTGCTAGAAAATAATATTTGTATCAATACTGGACGAGTTAAAGCCATCAAAAATGTGATGGGGAAAATAAGTAAAAGTTTCAGATTTTGATTAAGTTTTGATTGCGGTAGGCAAATCCAGATAAGTAGGGTACTTAGGGTGGCGAATAAGCTTTCTGTGTACCCAATCACACGGAAAATAGCCATCGGGTTAACAGTATAAGCTAAAACTAATAAAAAAGCTAAATTTATGCGTTCTAATCCTTTTTTAAATACCCAAAATAATAAGAAAGTTGAAATAAAGAATAAAATAGTGGCGACGATGACAAAGTAGTGTGCAGCTTGTTCTATAGTTTGAGGATGGAACAATGTCCGAATGATTAAAGGCCAAAGTGGATAGAAAGCGTCACAAATAGGATTTATAGCTTTGTAGGCGTATAGTTCTACATCCCAGTAGTAACTTTGCGAAAGCACGGCAGGAATTTCGGTAGATAATCGTATTGGCGAAAAGAATTTGTGGAAAGCTTCGGGAGATATCAGCATACCTACGGCAGCACACAAAATAAATGCGCCACAAATAATTAAAGGTATAGCTGTAATGATTATTCTTTTTTTAGTCATTCTTCTTCATAAACAAATACACATCGTCACGCTGATAGCTCAACTTAAATTCTGGCTGGCTTTTGAGTTGATTTGCCGCTTTTGTAGCAAATTCTTGATTACTTGACCATCCAGGATGACGCACGTTGAGTAATATATAATCAAAGGCACTATAATTTACTGGTGGAGAGTTAGCATTTGTCAAATTAATCAGTTTTCTCTGACTTAAATGAGGGGCAATTTCTGCTGTGGTAAGAACACTTCCTTTAGTTTGTACGAGTGCGATCGCATCACGAGTAGCTTGCAAAGTATCTATAGGTACTAAGTATCTCGACCAAAAATAACCAAACTTTGCCAAAGCTAAAAACGTCACCAAACACCATAAGATAATCGCACGTTTGTGCCTCAACCATCCAAGCTTGGCGGCAAAACTTTGAATTACCACCAAAAATAAAAATGGTAGAATTGGTAGAGAATATTGGTGGATTAAATCTTTTTGCAACCTATCCTCAGCTAAAAGGTTAAGCGCCAAAGCAGGAATAGCACCGAGCAAAGGCGTGATTCCTTGTCGTGAAAATCCCCAAATTACAGGTACTAGCAGTAAAACTAAATAGAAAAGGTTATCTACTGAAAAAAGTTTACCCAACAAGATATCTGGGTGGAAAAGCAAATTTTTAAAGATTTCCGGAAAAGATTTCCCCAGATAGCTATACCGAGAAATATGACGCTCTACCGACGCACCAGTACCACCAAAATAAGGGATGATACCTTTAGTCGCAATTATAAACCAGGCGATCCCAGAGAAAATTGCGATCGCACCATACAAACGTCGTTTCTCAAATACCAGCAAACATCCCAGCGCCACGACTGTTAAAGATAAAACCTCTTTACAAACGAATACCAAGAAGATACTCACACAAAACAACCAAATGCGTCCCCCCCTCGCCGCCCATACCGCCGTCAACAGTAATGGTACAGCCAAGACATCTGGGTGAAAATCAAACAAATTGATATTAAAAACTAGTGGATACAACAAGTAAGCAGCGGCAACAGCTACACCAAGATTATCCTTCAACCCAGCTTGTCTTGCTAAGTAGTAAATCGGCAAAGCTCCCAACGCCAAAGCAGCAGCTTGAAGAGCGAATAACCAATAAACACTAGGGTAGATCTTGTAAAGTACCGCCAAAGGATAGAAAATCAAAGCAGCATGATCGCCGAGAATGTGAAAACCAAGAAAAGAAGATATTGGTTTTTCCCCTTGACTGATAAGATAAATAGCCTGGTCAAAAATTCCTAAATCCCAAGCAGTAGATTGAAACAGAAGATGGCGTAAGCTGCTACAAACAAATAAAACTAAGGCACTTACGCCAATCATCCCACCAATAACACTAGGCATAATGAGTTTTTTTGGGAATGACGTTTTAGGCAACCCAAAGTTTCTGAGCAAATCGGATACACAAACTCAAAAGTGGCAGGGAGAAGAAGCCTATCACCGCGTACCCCCATTGTGGATAACGAGCAAGCAGCAACCCGAATGCGATCGCCAAAGATACAATACCATAAGCGTAGCGTTCAACAGAAAGAGTAAGTCCGGTATTGAGGATTAAACCGTAAGAGCAAAAGCCATACACAACCGCAACCAGAGGAAGTTGATTGCGTGAAAACCACAGCAAAAATAATCCACCAAAAATGAGTACAATTTTAACTAACGGATCGTAGGAAAATGGCTCACCTGGTAAAGGATTACGAGTGATGATCCACAGCAACATCCATAACAGATAAAATCCATAGCGCATCTTGGCACCCAGTTGCCTACGGAAGTACCATAACAAAAAAGCACTACAGACAATCATCGCAAACAGCAGTGGATGCCACAGTTGAAAAGAATTATTAATATCTTTTGTCCCCAAGACAATTTGTAGCAGCATTTGCCACCAGCCCTGCCCATCAAACCCAAAAGAAGAGCGCCAACCTTTCTGTGCATGAAGGAATGCCAAAGGATCGCCAAATTTAATCAAGCAATACAGACTAAAAAGAAATAAACCGCCACCAGCAGCACAACTTGCAACGTAAGCTTTTACCTCACGGCGCTCCTTCCATGCCACAAATAAAAAACTAGGTATAAGCATAGCTCCACTCACTCGCGTTGCGGTAGCTAAAGATCCCCAAAAAGCGAACCTAATATGCTGATGTCGATCAAAAGCACGTAAAGCCGCCGTGCTACATAATAAAAACAGCCCTTCAGTGTAAATTATCGTTCCGTAAAGAGAATAAGGACACCATGCTAAAGTAGCAGTTGCCCACCTAGCTGCACTTTTACCATAACGCTCCTCAACCCAAAAATACAGAACAATCAAAGCAGCTAAAAATGCTAGATTATTCACCAACATACCAGCCGCTTCAAACCTCAAGCCAAACGACATAACTATGTAGATGAGTAAAGGAAATAACGGGAAAAATGCAATAGAATGTTCCTTCCCATCCGGTGCATAATCGTAACCGACAGTTACTATTTTTTGATACCAAATACTATCCCATTCTGAGAAAGCTCTCCAGTTAAACATCGCCGCCGCACCATCAGGTGGAGCCGGAAGTAAAGGAGCAATGAACAAGATGGTAATAGCGATCGCAACTCGGCTAGATAGCCACATTATTACCGGGAAAATAATCTTTGTGTCTTGATAATTTTTGATTTCCAGCTTTTTATAATCAATCATTTTAAACAGGAGTAAAATTACTACTTGCTACAAGTAAGTAGATGAAATTAAATGTGAAATACACGCTTATGTTCGTAGTGAGCGCTTTAGCGTTCAATGCAAATATTTTAAGGGCTAAAGCCCTTACTACAAACTTTCGTTTATTTTCTCCAAATCACTAATATGACTCCGGTAACAATAAAGCTTAAACCGACGAAGCGAACTAAGGGAATAGATTCTCTAAATATGAAGTAACCCAGTAAAACTGAAAAAACGTAAACTAGTGAAGCAGATGGAGCGGCAATGCTTAAGTTAACTCTTGTTAAAAGGAGGATGTACGCTACAGCACCGAAACCATAGCAAGTTAGCCCAAATATAAGTTCATGGTTTGTGACAATGCCGAGAATCAAATTAACAAAATTTCCTACATTAACTCTGCCTAACTTCATTGCGCCCATTTTTAAAAATAACTGCCCTGCTACACTAGCAATAACTGATATTAGTAATAAAATAAATTCAGGCAAAGTCATAGGATTTTGGCTCTTATTTGCGCGATTTTGGATTGAATGTACAGACAAATTCTGGGACATGTGTACATCAATTCTTTTTTCCTGGGGTTTAAACCCCAGGCTATGAAGACTTGTGAATTGATACAGCAGACTGAGAAACACCGCTCATTTCCTTAACAGTATAAATAGGACGTCCCTTTACCTCCTCATATATACGACCAATATACTCCCCCAAAATACCAATACAAAACAATTGCACAGAACCCAAAAAAAACAAAGCAATTGTAATTAACGTATAGCCAATTAAAGGCGAAGCAGGATCGAACAAGCGCCAATACAGCACAAGGAATATCATTAGAATTGCTAACGCTGCAGACAGCATTCCCAAATAAGTAGCAAACCTGAGGGGAACTTTCGATAAAGAAACAATTCCGTTAACTGCCAATGCCCAAGACTTACCAAAGGTATACTTCACATTTCCCGCAAAACGAGGGTTGCGTTCAAAATGTACAGATGTTTGACTAAAACCCACCCAAGCACGTAAGCCGCGAATATAACGATTCCTTTCCGGCATAGCGTTCAGTATATCTACTACCTGCCGATCCATCAAGCAAAAATCTCCTGTATCAGCAGGTATATCCACGTCAGCAAGAATTTGCAGAATGCGGTAGAAGAGGTATGCTGTGAAGCGTTTGAGCCAACTTTCCTTCTGACGGGATATGCGCTGGGCATAAACTACTTGATACCCTTGTCGCCATTTCTCAATCATGGTTAAAATTAACTCAGGCGGATCTTGCAAATCGGCATCCATGACGATCGCAATCTTTCCTTGCACAAAGTTCAAACCCGCTGTCACAGCAATTTGATGACCGAAATTTCGCGCAAAACTTAGGTATCGCACCCGACTATCACGATGATGGAGTTCCCGAATCATACTAAGTGAGCGATCGCGACTACCATCATCAACTAAAATCAACTCTACATCACCGTCTAACTTTTCCATCACATTACAAATACGACGGTACATTTCCGGAATGTTCTCTTCTTCGTTATATATCGGTATAACTATTGAGTAGATTTGTTTAATCACGGCTAATTTTATCGGCACACTTGGGTTTAAATATTACAGTAATTAACCAGCCTGAGCGCGACAAGCTGGAGAACTTTAAAATTTTTTTTGTGCGAGAAGTAAAATGGATACACCAAAGGGAAGGCGAAAGCGACCGATCAAGTGACGTTCAGTAGCAAATAAAATAGTTAAAAATTGATTGACTAGTAGAGGTGGCTTTTTCAAGTCACTGCTGAGAGCAGAATTACTCTCAATGTGGAATAATTTTCGGAAAATACGCACACCAGCGACGAGAGGAAACAGAAAAGAGTTAAAATAACTACCGTGACGTACTGCAAAGCCTGCTTTAGACACAACTCGCTTTAAATCTCTCAAAACATAACGGCGCTTGTGATGATTAATCTCATCGTGATGACTCCACAAAAACTGGTACGCTGGAACGGTGATTAACAACCAACCTCCCGGCTTTAATTGAGAATGCAACTTGCGCAGCGCTGCCAAGTCATCATCAAGATGTTCCAAAACATCTAAGATGACAATCAAGTCATACTCAGTCGAGAAAGGAATGCGCTCTGGCAAGCTACCTAAATAAACTTTCGTCACTTGTCTTTGATTGGCAATAAGGCATGCAGTTTCATCTAACTCCATTGCCGAAACTTGACCGTGACGCGCTAGCATACTCAAGTTACCACCAGTACCACAACCTACCTCCAGAATTTGCGCGTTTTTTGGTAAAGTTAGTTGACGAATCACTTGATCGACAATCAAGCGACGACCAACAAACCACCAGTGTTGATCTTCAACTGCTGCATACTGTAGGTAAAAGTCTTTCTCCATATTGCTGTGAATGTTGCTTAATCGCTTTCATTTTATAAAAGACAAATCTAGCTTGCGCTTAACACTGACACTGGCAGCAATTTTTTTTGCTTTCATGTTGGTTTTTTCCCTACATCGCTTCTACACTTTATACGCCTCCTACGATCAAGCACTTTTTGACCAGCTTTTTTGGAATACTATACATGGAGACTGGTTTCAAGGCTCTCTCTCTTCAGGTCAATCGAGCGCCGTTTTACAAGATGGTCAAGTACATACAGTATTCTACTGCCATTTAGGACAACACTTTGTCATAGATTTTCTGTTATGGCTACCTATATACGCTTTATTCCCGAATGGTGCGACTCTTGTTGTTCTCCAAGTTACTCTCATTACTGCGGCAGGTATAGTTCTTTACTTTTTAGCACGACATTACCTGCCGGGTGCGATCGCCACTTTCATCGCTGCCAGTTATTATGGAGCTAATGCAGTAATAGGGCCTACTTTTGCCAATTTTTACGAACATAGCCAAATTCCTTTATTTGTTTTCTCTTTACTATTAGCTTTGGCAAAGCGTAAATGGTGGTTTTTTTGGCTGTTTGTAATTTTAATCTTAGGAATTCGCGAAGATACAGGTATTATTCTCTTTGGTATTGGTCTTTATCTACTTTTAAGTCGTAGCTATCCCCGTTTAGGTGTAGCGTTATGTCTGATTAGCTTTGGCTACATTGCGCTCTTGACTAATGGGATCATGCCTCTATTTTCTCATGATAATTCCCGTCTCTACCTCAGCTCATTCTTTGCTAAGTTTGCTCCCGGAAATCCTCGCCCCAATACTTTACAAATTCTCTGGGGTATGCTAAGCAATCCTGGGGTGCTGCTGGAAAGTTTGTTCTTTCCCCTTGACAAGCGGGTGAAATACTTTTTAGGGCAATGGCTACCTTTGGCGTTTGTACCTGCTATCTCCCCAGCTGCTTGGATGGTTAGTGCGCCTCCAATGTTGGTACTGCTAATTCAAGATAGGCAATTAGCTCTGGGTATGAGTGTTCGTTTTGCCTTAACTGTTGTTCCTGGCTTGTTTTACGGCACAATTTTATGGTGGCATCAACATCAAAGTAAGTTTAGGTCGCTGCGTCGTTGGTGGATAAGGTGTATTGTACTGTCAGTAGCGATCGCAATTACTTCTAGCCCCAATCAAGCTTTTTATTTTTTAATTCCTGACTCCATCAATCCTTGGGTTCATATTCCACTTACGCGCCAGTGGGAACATGTGGGCTATACCCGTCAATTAATCAAGTTGATTCCTCCGGAGAAAAGCGTTTCTGCAACTACTTTTGTGCTTCCTCTTCTGGCGACTCGTCGAGGAATTATTCGTTTCCCGGTTTTACAGTTACGGAATGATTTAAAAGAGGTTGTTGATGTTGATTATGTTTTGGCAGATTTATGGCGGCTGCAGCAGTATCAATCTGCTTTTAAGGTTGAGCGACAGCAGTTGCAAGATTATGTGGTTGAGGTTGATAAGGTTTTAGCGCAGGGTAGGTATGGTTTGGTTGATGTGCTTGATGGTGTTGTTTTGCTGGAAAAGCAAATTTCTTCCTCACCTCAGTCTTTAGGGCGGTGGTTGCAGTTTAAAAAAGAAATTCAGAATATAAAATTTTGTCCTTCGTGCCCTTCGCGTCTTCGCGGTTAAAAAATAAATTCTCAACCGCGAAGACACGAAGAACGCGAAGAATGAAGATTGAGTGATAAGAATTACCCACTTGATTTTATAGTGTAGTTGGAGTTTATTATAAGATCTTTGTGAAAGCTATTACTCTTGTTGGTTCAACTGGCTCTATCGGTACTCAGACTTTAGATATAGTGGCTCAGTACCCTTCGGAGTTTCGGATTGTGGGGTTGGCTGCTGGGAATAATGTGGATATGTTGGCGGAGCAAATTCGCGCCTTTCGACCTAGTATAGCAGCGATTTGTGCTGAGGAGAAGTTGTTAGTTCTTAGAGAAGCGGTTAAAGATGTTGATCCTCAACCGATTTTACTGGCTGGCGAGGCGGGGGTGATTGAAGTTGCTCGCTATGGTGATGCGGAAACTGTTGTTACGGGGATCGTTGGTTGTGCTGGTTTGCTACCTACTATTGCGGCAATTGAAGCTGGTAAGGATATTGCTTTGGCAAATAAAGAAACTTTGATTGCTGGCGCTCCTGTTGTTTTACCTTTGGTGGAAAAACATGGGGTGAAGTTATTACCAGCAGATTCAGAACATTCGGCTATTTTTCAGTGTCTGCAAGGTGTACCAAAAGGTGGTTTGCGGCGCATTTTGCTTACTGCTTCTGGTGGTGCTTTTCGAGATTGGGCTACAGAAAAGTTGGCGGAAGTTACTGTCGCTGATGCTATCAAACATCCTAATTGGTCGATGGGGCGTAAAATTACGGTGGATTCTGCTACTTTGATGAATAAGGGGTTGGAAGTGATTGAGGCTCACTTCTTATTTGGGTTGAATTATGATGATATTGAGATTGTGATTCATCCCCAAAGTATTATTCACTCTTTGATTGAGTTGCAAGATACTTCGGTTTTAGCTCAACTCGGTTGGCCTGATATGCGTTTACCTATACTATATGCTTTATCTTGGCCTGAGCGGATCTATACTAATTGGGAAAGATTGGATTTGGTGAAAGCTGGTAGTTTAACTTTTAAGGAGCCAGATCATCAGAAGTATCCTTGTATGAAATTAGCTTATGCTGTAGGACGTTCTGGTGGTTCGATGCCTGCTGTTTTAAATGCGGCAAATGAACAAGCTGTGGCTTTATTTTTAGCAGAGAAAATTAGATATTTAGATATTGCTCGGTGTCTGGAATCAGTTTGCGATCGCCATCAAAACGATCAATGTAACAATCCTTCTTTAGATGATATTATAGCAGCCGACCGTTGGGCAAGACAAGAAGTAATTAGTATTACGCAAAAGTTAGACTCCCGTGTAATTTCTTTACGCTAACCTTTGCGGTGATGTTGTTTCCCCTCATAGTTCCCAGCCAGAAGCTGGGAATGCTTTCCTGTGGGCTGCCGCCTCTACTAAAGTTCTAAAACATTTTTATTAAGTTATGCAAAAAGTTTGATTCAATACAGATTATTTTATTCCTGTTGGGTACACTAATCACAGGAAAATTTGCTCAAAAAATCCCCGATTAGGGAGCATTCCTAAAAAGAAGATTCGCAACAGAAATTGTTACCAAATGTAACAAAGGCATTTTTAAACAAATACTTTACATAACTTAAAAGTTTCTCAAGGATTAATCTCTATGATTATTGCTTTAATTGTGGCTTGGATAGTATTCACAATTTTAGTAAAAATACTGAAAACTACAGTAAGCAATGCGCTTACTGTTGCGGCAGTTATCGTTTTGTTGCAGGTAGGTTATGGCATTACTCCGCAAGATATTTGGCAACAGTTAATGCAGCTACCACAAAATCTGACGCACCTGAAAAAAATAATGTAGAGACGTTACATGTAACGTCTCTACATTGTGGAAATTTTAGCTAAGGCATCTTGGAAATTTGTTGGTAACTGACGCATGATTTTACCTCTTTGACGATCTACTGCAACTAAGGTCACTGCTGCGGTAACATATAATTCCTGGCGATCGCCTGATTCAATTGCATAATCCCAATTAATCCGGACGCCACTTACCGTCATGCGTGTTTTTACTACCGCTACCTTACCTAATTGAATTGGTTGGTGATAGCGTACAGACAATTCAACAACTGGTAATTCACAGCCCAAAGCCACTAAATTAGCATATTCAACACCGATTGAACGTAAACATTCCACCCGAGCTTCTTCCATCCAAGCTATGTACGTGCCATGCCAAACAACACCTGCATAATCGGTGTGGTGGGGTTGTACTTTGACAGGATACTCAAACCAATTTTTAGCTTCCTTACCTTTTGGACTATCAATGGTAAGTGTAGGGGGAAGTTGTGATTGATTTAGGTTTTCTTGATTCATTTTAAACTTTCTTCGCAATTCAGAAAGATTTTCTACCTGTATAATGGCAAACAATGGTTAGTAAGATACTTCTATTATTTTAGATGGAAATGGAAAACGAGCAAGCTTTAGAGAAGTTGCTACTGAGTCAATACTTAGAGCAGATTTGGTAGTGTTGAGCGCTTGCGAAACTGGCTTGGGCGGTTATTTCGGTAACGGTGAGAAAATTTTGGGTTTTGGTTACCAAATTCAAAAAACTGGGGCAAAGGCGGCGATGGCGTCTTTGTTAGCTGTAGATGACGGAGGTACTCAAGCTTTAATGAATGCTTGTTATAGTCTAATGTCCTCTGGTAAGTTGACACAAGCCCAAGCCTTAAGACAAGCGCAAATTACTTTAATTGCTGGGGACTTTTCTTTCCTCAGACAATAGCGTATTTGTAATCACCAACGAGAAGTAGTGGGCAGTAGTTTTAATCACCCCTACGATTGGGTATAGTTGATTTTGATGGAGAATAGATTGCCATTCCTAATTTGAACTACCCCAATAGCACAGAAATTCTTATCTTTTGGCGAGGGTTTTGTTACCTGTGTTGGTTTGCACAGGAGGGTATTTAATGATGTTGGCAAGTTCCTGTAACTGGTTTACTGCCTCTGCACCTTCTAATTTCATTAGTTCGCGATCGTCGCGCATTTCCGTCCAAGTGATCCCGTAATCAGATACCAGAAACCGAATCAAGTGGTTTTCTCCCAGGCTAACCATAAAAGAAGCACTATTCATCTGATCTCCACAGGTATAGCAAGAAGCGGGATATCCACGCCGTTCTAGTACTATTGCCAAAGCTTGTAGGTTCATTACCAAGTCTTGGACAAATTGTCGATGTTGTTGCGCTAGTCTCAGAAACACTTTTTTTCTCCTAACACCACAGTGATTTTAGACTCTTTTAGATTTTCTTTAGATTTTCTTCCCAAGTGGTATTGTAAACTATTCATTACCATTTCTAGATAGTCATAGACTTGTTCAGCGGCTACCTTGCTTAAGGTAGTCCAAATCGGCTTGTTTCGCCGTATCAAAGTATTCAGTTTGCTTAATTTAGATATCCGACAGGATCATTAATCTTTACATTTTTTTCATATATCCCTGTCAGGGTAGATGGTAGCAGATGACGATCCGATTTAAGAGTAGCGCAAATTGCACACAAGTCAACTACGTAAAAAGACACATATAGCTTCGTAAAAAGTAATTTTTCGCGGAAAAATGTAGTTAAAGATGCTTTTTACGCAATCGCACGTCTTTACTCTTCAATTCAGCTTTTGAGTAGCTTGTCAACTCTAAAACAGCCAACAGGTAGAAAGTACTCAAGCTTGATGTCAGCTACTTTAATTTATCCTGTGTATTTTGAGTATGGTAGATGTAGCTAATGTCGTTGAATTGTTGCTACTAACTATTGGTAATTTGTTTTACTTCACTGTTTGTAAGACGCTTCTCATCGACGATCCCAAGTTTTTCACCCAAATCATTTTACATATGACTGACAATAACTAAAAACACGGGAGCGATGTTGCCATTTCGGCAGCATTTTTCTCAATTGAAAGTAAAAAGTAGTGTTTTATACTATTTATTCTAGTTGATGTCCAGCGATCCCCACCGAAGAAATTTGATTTACTGTATAAAAATTTATTAAAACTTAAAGGCAGCTGGGTTGTCCTAGCTGCCTTCATGAAAAAAATATATAGTATTGGTTTAAACTACTTGCCACCAACCAAAAGCCGGACCGATAAAACGAATTGTTAACCAAGCTACAATCATTACACCAATACCAATCCAGGCACCCTTGCTAGACCATTTTACGAATAGTTCTGCTTGATTTTTGGTGATAGGAACCCACGGTAAGATACGAGTATCTTGACCGTATTTCTCTCCCAGTGCGGCTTTACGACGCTTTGCTTCGCCCATAGTTTTAAAAATGAAATTCAGATCTAGGCTGATAATAACGTTAAGTAGGGTGTAAGGTACCAATTCGTAATTCGTAATTCGTAATTCGTAATTATGAAGGTAGGGTATGGGTTCTGGAGTCTGAATCTGTTGCTTTGATGTTCGCTCATTGGAGGGGGTAGGGTGTATTAGTCTGTATCGTCCTTGTTGGCAGCAGAGAACAAATTGGGATCAAGATAGTTAATGCGAGCCAAAGGACTTAGGGCAGCGAGAATTTGCACACCATAACTACGCACAACTACACGATTATCAAGTAAGGCAACAATACCTTGATTTTCTCGCACCGGAGCTATTGCCCTTTGCAACTCATTTATTGCCACGGGCAACAAGTACAGCCGAAACCAATCTTGATGCGATCGCTTATAGTGAGCTACCCTAAGAGCTACTAATGGATGTTCTAAAGATGGTAGAGGTAAAGTAGCAATCACAAGCAGCCCTGGTGCTGGCAAGACTTTTTGATGTTCTCGCCAAAATTCCCAACCACTGACTAAAATACCATTTTCATCCAAACAAGTTTTTTCTACCTGTACTCGCGAACCAAATTCAGAGGCAAGAATTGCTCCTACTTGAGATTTCAACGGTACATCACCCACCAGCACAACAGTTAATTCTGATGCTGTAGCACTCAGACACACTAAAGTGCGAACTTTATTGATAAATGCCGCTTGAAATTCTGGTGTATTGGGTAAAGGTAATTGATAGGGTATGTACAGTTGAATTGCTTCGCTTTGGTTATCTGAGGAAAACTTGAGACAAGTTACATCTTCCAAACCCAAACTGGAGCGAAAAATTGGTGCCTCGGTTTCCGGTTCTAAGGAACTGCCAATTAGTACTACTGGTTGACGTTGCCAAATTGGCGATAGTATTTTTCCTAATTCAACAGGAACACAGTGTAAAGAAAATAAACCTTGACGACGGGCAATTGTCGCCCACAGCAGAGGTGGGGACGGGGGGGGCGTCTGGATAGTAGTAAATTGTAATGAGTCGCGGAAGTTTTTCCAAGATTCGGGGAGGTGAGCGGGGTGTAGTACCGAGAACAGACGGCACAAAATTTCTTCTTCTTGAGCAGAAATCAGATAACATTCATAGGGATTTACTGGATGCTGAAACAGTTCGTGTGTAATTTGTACCCGTGCAGAGCGAATGATTTCCCCTTGATTGGGGTAAGCAAGCATCAGTTGATCCCAGTCATATGGTTCAATGCTGACGGTAAGTTGATCGCGTACCCAATCTTCTAAATCGTCTACGCCATCGATAATTGTCGGAATGCCAGCGGGAAAATTATTACCAGATAGCTGTGCTTTTAACCAAGCTTGGGGGGAAATTAGGAAAAGTCCTTGGAACTCACCACCAGGCCAAGTTTCACCCGTTCTAATCGGTTTATTAACTTGTAGCCACTGCTGTAGGCGGGGAATTTCTACTTGGAGTAGGCGTTGCTGTACTGTTGGTGTCGCCACAATAATTACAGGATCGTGCCACATTAATGCCGATGCACTGTAACTGGTACGATACCGTCCTTGGTAGCCACAAGCCGCCCCTACTTGAATTAAGGCGCTACGTCCTAAGCGCAAGGCGCGTGCTACCAACCGTGCCATCGTCAAATGATGGGGCCACGTTGGGAAACCCGCCTGCGATCGCAGGAAGTTATGTAGTGACAAATGAACTTCTGCCTCAATCACACGCTTATAATCCCATACAAAGTGATTTTTACTTGCTGTCTCCCCATTTCTATTATGTTGTCAGTTTGAGTAGTTAGCTGTTAGTTGTTAATTGTTACTTCTAACTACTCATCACTATTAACCCTGTATGCCAACCTATAAAGGAATTTCCAGCGAAGCCTTCAGACATCCCCTGGATCGCCAAGCAGAACTTGCATTACGCAGTTTACCTGGATTTGATTTTCTCGCTCGTAAATTTGTGGAATTCTTTGCTGAGCGCCCTCAGTTAATTTATCTAATGGGCAACACCATCCAAGTCGGGCCACGCCAATATTCCACTATTTACCAGATATTTCGCGAATGTGTGCGGGATTTGGACATTTACCCAGAACCAGCACTGTTTGTCGAGCAAAACCCCAGAGCAAATAGTTATGCACTGGGACAAGAGCATCCTTTGATAGTCATAGATACAGGGATCTTAGATCTACTGAACGAAGACGAAATTAGGGCGGTGCTTGCCCATGAACTGGGGCATATTAAGTGTAGTCATACTATTTTAATTCAAATGGCAGGGTGGGTAATGAGTGCTGCTTCCACCCTTGGGGATATGACCTTTGGGATCGGTAAATTCGTCAGTCAAGGTCTAATTTATGCCTTTTATGAATGGCGGCGCAAAGCTGAGTTATCTGCTGATCGCGCTGCGTTGTTGGTTTTAGATGACCTAAACCCGGTGATGAATTCAATGATGAAAGTCTCTGGTGGCAGTATCAAATACAACCATGAATGTAGCTTACAAGAGTTTATTCGCCAGTCAGAAAATTATCAAGCACTCGACGAAGATGGATTAAATCAAGTTTACAAATTTTTGATTTATAACGGTGGTGGTAGTATGCTCACCCATCCTTTTCCTGTAGATCGCTTGCATTATCTCCGGCAATGGGCAGTATCAGAAGAATATCAGCAAATCAAAAAAGGAAATTATCAGCGCTCTCCAAGTGAGGGAGCAGTTAACGTCACACCAGATACAACGCCTACCGAAGTAGAAAATTTACGCAGTCAGATTGAAGAATTGCTCATAGAAATCAACAGAATGAAAAAGTCATAGTAGCCTCCCTCGTTCCCAGTCAGAGGCTGGGAATGCACTCCTTGAAGCTCCGCCTCACAGTAGTGTTTTCCCCTAGAGAATGTAAGAGCTTGACTTAAGCAACAGGAACAAAATGAAAATCTGCTACTAATGGCAATTCCAAAAGAGGTTGATTTGATAACCTTTGGGAAAAAAATAGAATTTCCAGATTTTCAATTTCACCAGTAGTAGGGTTAAGACGAGCAGTCACACCATACTCAATTTCTGCTGGTTCTTGTTCTGGGTAAGGAGGGCGTTTGTTGATATACAGAATGTCTTCTTCTTTGTCGTATTCAAACCCTAATTTCGCGTCCATATCATTCGTGGTATATTGCTTCTATCTGGCTACTACCAAAAAACAATCATCATGTCTTTCCATGCCGTAGAGCCAAATCAGCAGATGGATTTTACTGAAGCTACTTTCGGATTTACTATCTATCTTTTAGTTGGCATTTTTGCTTACATACCTAACACAATTAAAAGCAAAAATCCTCAAAGAATCTATTCCCCTAGCAATTACTCTTTATAGAGAATGATTCCGATATAATCTTATTATAGCTCCAATTTTCTTTTCAGTCTATTCCTAACCAAGAAATTGTCCGTGATTACTAGCCTTAAATAAATATACTTGTAATTGATACAAACCAAGGTGAGAACGATGACAATCCTAGCTACTGAATATAAATACGTGCAACTCTACGGAGTGTAATATGCCTATGATTGAAGGAACTTCGATGAAAATCGTTCTCATTAATTACTTCTGTAAAGGCTTACGGCTGGAGTCCTGAAGAATTGCAGCAAAACAACTACCTCACCTTAAGTAAAATTCACTCCGCATTGGCTTACTACTGGGAGCATAAAAAGGAAATAGATGGGGATATAGAGCGACGGGAGCAGTACGCCCAACGACTACAGCAGGAAGCCGAGAGAATTAACAGATAATTTGGCAGCATTTATAATAATACTTTGCCCTATTTTAGTTCGTTAATCATGTCGGAAGAAGATATCCGTGCTACGCGGCTGGAAAAAGTAGAACAGCTCAAGCAGCTAGGGATGAATCCCTACGCCTATCGTTGGGAAATAACTCATCACGCCGCTGAGTTACAAGAAAAATTTGCTGATTTAGCCAGTGGTGAAGAAGTTGATTTGGATGTGGCGATCGCTGGACGTATTATGGCACGTCGTGTCTTTGGTAAGTTAGCTTTCTTCACTCTAGAAGATGAAACAGGCACAATTCAGCTTTACTTAGATAAAAAGCGTATCCAAGAATGCATGGCAGATGTTGATGCTGATGCCTTTAAGCATTTAGATAAGCTTACCGATGCAGGTGACATCATCGGCGTCAAGGGGACAATTAAACGGACTGAAAAGGGCGAATTATCTGTCTACGTAAAAGAATATACCATACTTACGAAATCTCTTTTACCCTTACCTGACAAGTGGCATGGCTTGACAGATGTTGCTAAGCGCTATCGTCAGCGTTATGTTGACTTAATTGTTAACCCTGAAGTCCGACAAACCTTCCGCCGTCGCGCTCAAATTACTGCTGGTATTCGTAAATACTTGGTAGAACGTGATTTTATTGAGATTGAAACCCCGGTTCTACAATCGGAAGCAGGGGGTGCGGATGCACGTCCATTTATTACTTACCACAATACTTTAGAGATGCAGTTGTATCTGCGCATCGCCACAGAACTCCATCTCAAGCGGTTGATTGTTGGTGGATTTGAAAAGGTGTTTGAACTAGGGCGAGTTTTCCGCAATGAAGGAATTTCCACTCGGCATAACCCCGAATTTACGACACTTGAAGTCTACCAAGCTTACGTTGACTACAACGATATGATGGCGTTGACGGAAGGTATTATTACCACCGTTGCCCAAGAGGTTTTGGGAACACTGCAAATTACTTACCAAGAACAAGCAGTTGATTTAACTCCGCCTTGGCGGCGTGTGACAATGCACGAGTTGGTAAAAGAATATACTGGCTTGGATTTCAACTCGTTCTCGACTTTGGATGAAGCGAAAACAGCAAGTAAAAATGCTGTGGTTGAAGGTATAGAAGATTGCTCATCTATCGGCAAGTTGCTCAATGAAGCGTTTGAGCAAAAGGTGGAGGCAAACTTAATTCAGCCCACCTTCGTGATTGACTACCCAGTAGAAATTTCACCATTGGCAAAACCTCACCGTTCTAAGCCTGGTTTGGTGGAGCGATTTGAGTTATTTATGGTGGGGCGGGAGACTGCGAATAGTTTCTCGGAGTTAACAGATCCTGTCGAGCAGCGTCAACGCTTGGAAGCACAAGCCGCACGTAAAGCGGCAGGTGATTTGGAAGCTCACGGTGTTGATGAAGATTTTCTCACAGCCTTGGAATATGGTATGCCCCCTGCTGGTGGTTTAGGTATTGGGATTGATCGCTTGATCATGTTGCTAACTGACTGCGCTAGTATTCGGGATGCGATCGCTTTTCCGTTACTCAAGAAAGAATTAACCCAAGATACGGAGGAAGACAAGGCTTAGCAATTTATCTTGAGGTGCGTTACGTTTCACTAACGCACCCGACAAATTTGGGAATTGTATATTAAGATATACAATCTAAAATGGTGTGAGGTAGAGCATTCCTATTGCAAGCAAAAGAAATAAAAGATAAACTGAAGTCACTCATCAAAGAAGCATCTTCAATCGACGCCAATTTAGCGAGAAGATTAGGTGAGATAAATCGCTGGGTAAAAGATGTCAAGCCTGGTTCACTGACAGCTAAAAAATTTGTCATGCATTTCCTGCAACAGATAATCAAGGATGCTCAAATTTGGCTAGACATCAAATCCTTAACTTCAGAAGAAGAGCGACAGTGGTATTATCAGCAAATGACAGCAACTGAAAGCTATTGGTATAGCTATTTATTTCCTAAATGGCTAAACGAAACAGATCCAAAGTTTTCTATCTGGAAACAAAAACTGATGGCAGGGGAGTTTAATCAGGCTGATGGTAATTTTCTGAAATCTGTAGCTACTGATATCATCCGTCGTGAATGCACTTTTTGGCAGTGCTATATAGCCGATTTGTCAATGGCAACTGATATAATTGTTAGTAGTAGAAAGGAAAAGCCACTGTGTATTCAATTAACTAGCCTAAATAATGAATTTTTTCCCGAAAAGTCTGAGGATTGGGAAAGTAACCTGCAAAACTGGGGTATAGATAGAGGACTTTTCTTAAGTTATAACCCTAGTACAAATAATTTTGTGCATCAAATAGTTAACATCGCACTATATAACAGTGATAATCTAAGAACAGGCATTTATTTAAAATTAAGTTTATAGTCACAAGTCAAATGCATTAACTGGTTTTTGCATAAACAGGTATTACCTAAACTAGGTCATTATGGTTAAAGAAAAACAGATTGAGCCTCAAGAGAGATTAGAAAAATTTATTCAACATTTACAAGAAGCAAGACAGTTGCAGCGAGACTGGATGACTTATGGGCTTGATTGTGTAAACTTGTATGTTGATGATGTAGATGGAGATTGGGTAGAAAAATGGGGTGAAGATGAAAAAACGGTTTTAGAATCTGTTACCTCTTTCCTGGAAAGTGGTGACTGGGTGGCAGTGAAGGTACGCAAGCACCTTAAAAACAAATCGCTTCAAGAAATTGCTGTCGATTTGGAAAAATGCTTAAGTCTTTCGGAAGAAGAAAACCGAATTTTTGCTGTCAAAAATGTGTTAGTTAGCAACGATGGTGATTACCGAGATTCAACTGATAAAATTGATTTACTAGATTTAGCCGAAAGCCTGCTGGAAAAGTTGACCGATGTGTTAGATGAAACTCAAGATAAAGTAGATTAGTGCGATCGCCTAACGCTTCTAAAACCCCGGTTTCGCAGAATTTACCGGGGTTTTGTTGAGCCTCAAACGTTGGTTTATGCCAAAATTTCCCGATGTACACCTTGACTAATTTGCTACTTCCGCCATTTCAATAATGCGTCCTTCGTAGTCTTTAACTAAAAAGTTCAGTGGCTTTTGACTACGAATTTTAAATTTCAAACCACGCACTTCGACTCGCATTAAAATCATTTCCAAGCAATCACGATCAAAGCAAACATGGCGTTGCTGATGTTTAACGCCGATGCTAGCTCCCGTAATAACGTGCAGTTGGACGTTTTTCTTCAACTGATACCACAGCCCCTCACTAGCATTTGTCATTCTACTGGAGTAGGCAGGGCTACTGGAGAGGTAAAGTGGATCGACTCCGGCTGCTCCTATGGTTTGCTCGTAGTTGTAGTAGTAGTGTAAAGGTACTTCTGCTGCTGGTAAATCTAGCAATCCTTCATACAACTGCCGTGCTATTTCTAAATCCGACGCCATCACAGTGTATACTTTTGGTGCGCTGGTAAGAAATAACCACATAGCACCAGCATAAGCTGCTAGCAGCATCACCATAATGCCCTGAGTTGAGAATAGGCTATCTAATGGTAGGTTTGGTAAAAAAGAGCCTAGAGTATAAGGCTGAACAAGATCAGAGATACTACCAATGGTTGCAAGCATGAAATTACAAGGGGATAAATAACAACAAATTACGCTTAAATTGAGTTTTGGCTGACTGATCTAAAAATTAATAAGACTAATAATACCTAGTCTATCAATGTCAAGCTCAGGTTGAGGAAACTGTTTTTCTAGTTTTACATAAACTACACAACTCATCTGTGACGTTGAGTCGTTCAAATTGTCTCCGGTACGCCCATCAAGCTTTGTTGATCTAGGGTAAGTGATTATAGCTGAGAGTCGCAACTAGTTGTGGCTCTACTTTATTAGTATGTATGTTAAAAGATCAGTAGCTAGGCAAAAACCTGTTGATTTGCGCCTACATACCGATTTTTTACGCTTATTCTCGTTTTTGGTGGCAAAAGTTTGTGCAAATCCCTCATTTTCCTGAAGCTAATCATCCGCTGGTAAAATCAATGTTTCATCTGAGCGACGAGGAACTGCTGAATCTGTTTCAGCACCATCCCGACGCGGGAAGGTTCTTTACAGCAATTTTTTGTCGCTATAGCCCAATAGTTTATACGCTAATTCAGCATTCGGCACGATCGCCTGTACAAGCTGACTATCTTTTTGCCCTAGTCTGGCGACAGGTTTACTCTGAACTTGGTGGATTAAATCTCGACAATAGTCAAGGAGCTAAAGAAAATCTCACTTTGCAAAATTGGCTAATTAACATGACTGCTCGCTGCATCAACGAAATTGAACTACCCCCCACAGAAGCAATTCATTATTCGCTCAAAACAACTTCTCCACCATTATGGTGTTATGTCGAACAAGCTTTGGATCAACTTCCTCCCATGTTACGACTAATGGTCTTGATGGCGCAAACTTTTCATTGGAGCGAAACTAGAATTGCTGCCTACTTACAAGCTGAAGGAGAAGCGATCGCTCCTAACGAAGTAGCCAATTTTCTCCAAGAAGGTTATCGTATGTTAGAGGAAAAATTACCAGCAGATATTCGTGCCATATACTTGGGCGAACATTTACTTCAACCAGGTGCAGCGTAGAAACTCTTATTTATATTAATTCTGTTGGTAAAAAATAGCTTTATTAAACTACGGATAATACTTATGGACAGAGGGCATTTTTTACCAATATTTTTACTTTTAACTATTTTGTTCCAGCCGATGACAGCAACTGCTGCTGATATTACCGAACAACTTCACCGTCCCATAGGTAGTTCTTTGAAGCGAGAATCAAGGAATGAAGCAGACAGATTATTGAGTTTAGGTGAAAAACAGTACCAGCAAGGCTCTTATGCTAAAGCGATCGAATCTTGGTTACCAGCGCTGGAAATATATCGTTTACTTGGCGATCTCAAAGCACAAGGTTTAACTTATGATTTCTTAAGTAGAGGTTATGTTCAACTAGGGCGAGACAAAGCTGCTGACGATGCTTTACGCAGAAGATTAGCGTTTGCTCGAGATCTTAAAGATTTTCAAGGTCAAATTTTTGCACTAAATAATATTGGTACATTTTTACTCCAAAAAGGAGAGGCACTTGCTGCTGTGAAAACCTTTAGTGAAGCTGTGGAAATTGCTCGTTCTGTGAAAAATATAGAAGGGCAAGGACTATCATTAAGTAATCTAGGTCTAGCAACAGCAAGGTTAGGAGATTACAATAAGGCAATTAAACTATATGAATCTGCTTTGAATTTCCGCCGTCAAATTCGGGATAAAAATGGTGAGACAAATACTCTAAATAATTTAGGCGATGCTTACCTTGCCGCACTTAATTATCAAGATTCAATTGGCGCTTACGGATATGCGTTGCGACTAGCTAAAATAACAAGCGATCGCACCAGTCAATTACGAGCGATTGATGGTTTAGTTATGGCACATAGTGCTGTTGAACGTTATCAAAGAGTTTTCGACTTACTACAAGATCGATTAGCACTTGCGCAAGAGTTACAAAATCCGCAGGAAGAATTGAACTCTTTTGAATATTATGCACAAGTCTGTGAGCAACAAGGTAATTATTTAACTGCTCGTAATTTTTATGAGAGAGCGATTATTATGGCGCAAACGTTAAAAGATAGTAAAAAGGAATTATTTCTTGTTGATAAGATGAATAAAATGCCTAAACGATAGATGTGAGACGCTCCAGTGGAGCGTCTCTACAACAACACTTTTAATTCAGGTATACGGAACCATTTGGCTCAATTCTCATGGTAGTTCTATCCATGTTAAAGTCAGTTGTTTCCCGCAATGTAAGTTGCAAACTTCCTTGTGAAGATGAACCTTGTGGTGTTACCATCAGTAATCCGCGATCTTGACGGTAGAAGGTTACAGTTTTAGGTATAGCCAAACCTTGCAACATTACCTCTGACTTTCCGCCTAGAGTTCTTTGTGTGCTATCGCCAATGATTTGATAAGTAACAGGTGCGTTTGTTTCATTGACCAATTTGACACTTACTTTGCCACTTGTCGGTGAGACTGTTGCAACTGCAGTTTGTTGTGGTAAATTGTAAGACCTATTGGTTTGTTGCTGTCCTTGTAAAGGTGGTTGAATATAATTCGTATTTGTTTGTCTGCTACTTTGATACACTCTAGTTTCTGACGATGAACTATTCATGTTCATGTCTTGTCTTTGTTGCATTGTTGGTGCTGACGGAGTTGTTTGCTCAGTTGTTTCACCGCCTACGCCCATTTGAATTTGAGATTGTGAAGGTGTTGCAGGATAGTTACTAGAACTTACACCTTGTCCATTCTGTCTAGTGAAAGTATTTGCAGGGCAACCTTCAGGAACAAATACTCTGGTATCATGTGGCTGTTCGTAGAATATTTTTGGGCAAGGATTAACCTTAGCGTTTGGCTTTTGTTGCGGCTGCTGTTGCGCTACTACTAATTGAGGAACAGCAGGTACAATTAGTAATCCACCACAAAAAGCACCAAATAGGGCAACTGATGTGTTGCGTAACTTTTTAGTTATTTGATTCATTTATTCCTCCGAAAAAAAGATTTAAATTTATGAAAATATCTGAGTGCGTACTTTAAACTGACGCACCCTACTTAATTATGATTAACTCACAACTCTAAGCTAACAATCACCAATAGTTCTGACTTCTTACTATAGAAGTGAAAATATATGACAGCTAAGAACATGTTTTCTTTCTAACGTAAGAAAACATCTATCATTAGTCGCATACATACAGCAGATTTCAACTTAATGAAGTACAAAATACCCCACACCCCACCCTACCCTCCCCGATCTTCGGGGAGGGTAGGGTGGGGTGTACTCCATTTATATGCAAAATGCTGTAAAAACCCGGTTTCTTTTACGAAACCGGGTTTTTTAAAGTTTAAACGTTAAGCTTCTTCCCAGAGTTTGCGGACGTGATCTGGTAACCAACTAGCAATTTCCTCAATTCTTTCTTTGGATAATTCATCTTTGGTAGCAGAAAATACCGCCTTAACTACCTGTTCGCGGTCTACCTCTGGCTGCAATCCACCTTCATTGGCAACTCGGAATAAAAAGCGGTCAGAATCAATCTTAAAAATGCCGGGTCCTTGCCAAGGTGGACGAACTCGGCTGAGGAAGCCGACTATGGGGTTTGTATCGTGCCACAAATCGGCAATTTCCATTTGCAGCGCTTTATCTTCTGTAGGTAATGCCTCTTTGTGCAGTTCCTGTTCAACTCGATCAGCGGCTTCTGTAGTCATGAGGTCGCGCATAACGCGGAAGACTACCTCTGTTACGTCCCTAGCGTCAAATATATCCCCTAAACCGCCTTTCACCAAAACTTTTTCTAAGAAAGGCAAATCTTTTGTGTTAATGGGAGCTGATTCTGCTTGAGCTTCTGCTTCATACTTTTGTAATACTTTACGTCCTTTCTCGGTCGATTCGACGTTTTTGACGTGACCATCACCAGTAAATTCAGCTTTGATATACTGATTTTGATTTAAGTAATCTAAATGAGCTAACAAATCAGCTTCTGTTAATTGATGACCTGCTACGGTGATTCCTGCGAAATTAACTTGGTGGGAACCCTGACCACTTTCTTCAATTTTTTTTAGTAAGGTGTAAGTTACATCTTTTCTTATGGGAATTGACATCTACCCCTCCGGAATGTTTTTAAAGATGGCTTGTATCTGAATAAATGCCAATATTTCCCTATCAGTTTGTATTGCTACTTAAGTATGTTTAACTCGTTGGCAATTTTAAACTTAGAGAAACTGAGTTAATGACACTATTTTTCAGACATTGCCATATAAATTATTAGGTAGTGTTACTCAGTCGCATCTGCCACAGGAAACATTTATGAATTGGGGTGTAGAATTTAGGAGGTAGAGGGCGGAGATTTTATCACACCTGACAACATAATTTAAAGTTCCGTAGCCAAAGGTAGGGTAACAGTAACAGTGGTGCCAACGCCTTGAGTACTTTCTACGCTAATTTGCCCCTGATGGTTTTCAACAATGGCTTGAGCGATCGCCAGCCCTAATCCCGAACCAGTAGCATGTATCGCTGTACTTCCAGACACATGGGTACGTGCTGGATCGATTCGGTAAAAACGATCAAACAAGCGGGGTATAGCTTCTTTTGGTATACCAATTCCGGTATCACTAACTTTAATTTGCAACTGGGCAGCACCATAACGTAATCCAGAACGGTTGATTCCGTCTATACGTGCCAATTCCACATTCACTTGTCCAAATGGATTTGTATATTGCAAAGCATTACGAATCAAGTTTGTGAACAACCGCACTAATTGATCCCAGTTGCCTATCATCGTAAACCAACTGTCAAGTAATTCAGGATCGCTTTGTCTGTTGCTGGCTTCAACCAATTTCAAAGTCAGGGCGATATTCTTTTCTTTTGCTAACAAAAGTTGTTCTTCCACTACTTCCATTAGCAAAGCATCAATAGGACAAGAGGAAAAACTGATACTGATCCCACTATCTTGGCGTGCTAAAAATAGTAAATCATTAACTAACTTTCCTAAACGCTGTGTTAGTCTTTCTACTACCTTTAATTGTTGGCGATAATGTGTAAGATTAATACTTTCTGTTGGTGTGGACTCTAAATCGGCAAGGGCAACTTGTACATTAGTTTGAATTAAAGTAATCGGACTTCTGAGTTCGTGAGAAGCATCAGCAGTAAATTGTTTGAGGCGTTGATAAGACTCACGCACTGGTTCCATTGCAATACCAGAAAGAAACCAACCACTAGCTGCTACTGAAATTAACATCAATCCAGTACCAAGTGCTAAATCTAAGATTAACTGACGACTAGGTTTTGTAACTTCAAACCAGGGATGGCTTACACGTAAATATCCCACTACCTGTCGTCCAATTTGTACTCTATCTGTTACTTGTCTTAGTAAAAGTGGAGAAAGAGAAAAATCCTGACTCCTGTCTCCTGACTCCTGTCTCCTGACTCCTGACTCTTGTCTCCTAACTACACGAACAGTTTCCCCATTACGGTTGGAATGAATAGGAATATTCAATGGCTCAGATAAACTTGACCAAAGCAACTCACCCGTAGGACTAAACCATTCTAGGTCAATGTGGTCATCTTCGACTGTATCAGTACTACCGCGAAAACTAGCTTCGATATTAATACGGAATTGACCAGATTTAACAGGTTCAATGACAAGCGATCGCTCAACCACTTCCACCACATGATTCAAGGTATCGTCAATCCGTTCAATCAAGGTACTACGGACATACAAATACACCCCACAAGCAAATAGTAGTAGCAATACTGCTGTTACGGCAGTATACCACAAAGCCAGACGGCGACGAGTAGCTTGAAACATAATATTTGATTACGTGTTTATACCATTAAATTAAATTCTAATTTAGTTGGAACTTCAGCAATTTTGCTGAACTGTAATTTTTCTAACTGGTGTTAGATTCTGTTTGCAATATATTTACCAGGGTGTTTGTAAAACTTTAGTATAACTGAGCTTAAATACTCACTGCAAGACATTTACGCTTCCAGAAATTAATGCAGATTTTTAGTCTAGCTAAAAATCTCAGTACTTATGTTGTCCAAGACAGCAATATTTTGCCAAGATGATGAAATGGTATAAACTCCTAAAAATTATCATACTTTTTCTAATTTATCCTAGTATTTTACTCAAAGTTATATTTACACAACCAGCAGCATATGCTACACAATTTAATTTAGCAGACGTTGTTCCTATTGAAGAGTATAAAGTAGAACCACCTCAACAAACGGAAGATGAAAAAACGCAAACAAACACAACTGAACCATCTATAGAGGAACAACCAAAACCAGAAAAACCTCAATTAGAATCACAACAAACACAAGAAAAAATCATTCTTGATGCTTTAACAATAAGTACAATTAAATATCCTTGGGTTGTGAATCCAACAGATAACTTCACATTTGCTCCTCAATTATTTAAACCAAATCAAGAAGAAAATTATCTAGAAACAGATTTACGTGTTAGATTTGATAAAGATGATCAGATTATCAATAAGTTTACCTATGCTCATTTTCCTCAAGCCGAACAGTTTTATTGGGTTCTCGATCAAAATCGAATAGTGATTGAAACCAAAGGTTCACAAGCAGGTATTGTTTACCAAGGAAGAACAACAGATACTAAAATTACAGAAAACGTTACATCAAGCCAAGCATTTTGGGGATTACAATCTCTATCTATTATACCTGTAGATTTGAGAAATTTGACTGGTAAAGTCGATACTCAAGATTTTACAGTCACGTCTATAGCTGGACAAATAATTAATCTTGAAGGTATACCTGCCGGACAGGTTATTATTAATAGCGGTGTTAATCCACAAGATCCTAACGTCACAGTTATAAAAAAATCTACACCAATGATTGGTAATGCTTCTACCTTAAGTTCTCAAGGAGGCGAAGCGTTATTTAAATTTTTAGACTCTGACAATGCCCCACTAATTCTACAAGGATTTCCCACAACAAATCTTCAATCCTTACTAGATGATGGCAATATTAAACTACAAGAAGGAGAAATCATTCCTAATCGGGTTTTAGAAGCATCAGGTATTTTCTGGGGAAACATTTTAACTGGAAAAGGCTTTAATTTCACTGCTCCTATTTCTTCTTTTCCTGGGATTAAAATTGCCCAACCTGACAAATTTAGTAATTATGATTTATTAAATATAGCCGTTAACCCTTCACTCTCTCCTACTGAGAGGGATTATCATTACCTTAATTCTCTACTTTGGGTATCTCTTGGTAAAAGAAAACCAGAGGTAGAAATTTTATCAGAGCAGCAAGAAAGTTATGGTTGGCATAAATTTTATATTAGTTATCCCCATAATCGCAGTATCATTCAATATGATCCTATAGAAATTAGTGCTACTTACTCTAATATTTTCTCTAATCCTGGATTGTCTATAACAGCTAGTTTCAATGATTTAAGTATTGATTCTACTCAGACTTTTAATTCCCTATTAGGAATGGCATTAGGTGCAGTATTTGAAGTTATTAAAATCGACAATATTGATACATTTTTGGCAGAAGCTAGGCAAAAATTTAAGGACGGAGAAAGTTTTGTTCCTTTAAATACAACCGCAACAGATCTTCAAAAGAGACAAATTAATCAAAGACTGAATCAAGCCTTAAGCTATGCTAATTCAGCTAGTGATATTGAGCAGGTATCTGGTACTTTGACATTTCCCAGTAAAATTACTCCTCATAACTCTACTATCTTTCAAGTGAGAACAGGAACTCACAAACGAGTAGTGCAGTTTCTGGAAAGAGATATTGCTATTTTACGTGAAGGTGATTCAATATTTTCTGATTTAAGGCTATCTAATCGAAAGTTTGGTCCTCTCAGTTTTATTGGCGTACCAGTTCCTTTAAATAATACCACCATTCAGCCTGTTAATGAATCTTCTGCTGTAGAAGTGATTTTAACTAACTCTGAAAGTCAAATTGTACAACAGTTTAGTTCAGCCGACAATACAAATGTACCGCTGAATGTTCGTTCTTCTGATTTAGCATTTGATTATATTGAACTGACAAGAGTTGATTTAGTTCAAGATAGATTTAAAAGCTTTAATGGTTATTTATCTCTACCTTCTGTCGAATTTTTAGTTGCTGGTTCTTCAGGAGATTTTAACTACAGTGCTACCTTAGGAGGTTGGTTTAATATCAATCCTGATTCTGCCCCAAACGTTGATAATAATAATTTGGGACTACAAGAACCTACAGTAGGTTTATATACTAATCTTTTACTTAATTATATTAAAACTAATGTTCATTTGGACTCACAAAAAAAACCTGTTGCCGTCAATACACATATCCCGTTTTTAAAAATTGACTGGAATAGCGCAGCTAACAGAAATAATCCCTTTTCAACTTTTGTTAATTATCTGTTTCAACATCAAGGTAGAAAAGTAGGATATTATATCTCACCTGGTATAGCTTTTATTGAAGATAATAGTAATGGAAATTTAATCGGTTTATTAAATGGGGGGTTTGGTATTAATACTGGCTTTAATTTTAAAACTAATTTAGAAATAGGTAAAGATGTTTACTATGAGTTACAAAGTTTACAAAAAGTTAATAAAAACCATCAAGCGGGGTTATATTTGCGAAATTACAGTTTGAAAAATATTGGATTAAATACTAGACTTTCTGGTTTGAACTACGGTGTGATTTTGCGCCATGTTCTTCCTAATAATAATGTTTATCTAGAAACAGAAATTGGTACAGGTAGTCAAGGGTTTGATTTTAAAATGCAAGGTAGTTACCGATTTTGAGTAAACTCAAGCGATCGCCTACATGATAAGAAACCCGGTAACTTTTACGAAACCGGGTAACAGATGTCTTACTATATAATTTAACTGATGAGTTCACCAGTAGCAGAAAGAAAACATTTGTTTAATCCATAGCACCACCACTAATACCATCTGCACCAACAGCCGCTTTAATGATCGTTGCTTTATCTTCAATTGTTGTGGCGTTTATCAACTCTTGCGTTACTTGAGCGTCGAATGAGTTTGCAGCATCATCAGGTATAGCTGTAACTTCTCCTGGTGTTACATTGAGAGTTGCAACTTCTTGATTTGTTCCTGGATTTGTCGAAGTAGGTGTAACTGTTAATGCACCATTATAATATAAACTAGCGGGTAGAGTAACTTCACCAGAAACGCTGAAAGAAGAACCAGAAGGTCTAACAATTGTCACAGCACCACGAGCGGAAGCTTGGTCTGCTTTTGCTGGTGCTGCCATGAAATTTCCTAAGCTGATCAAACTTAATAAGCAGACGCTTCCTTTAACGATTGAAGATAGTTGAACAGACAATTTATTCATGGTTAATTAAATGGGATAGTTTGTGTTCACGTTTTAAATTTAACTTCACATTTGCCAAGTAACTTCAGCAATAATACTGAAGTTAATCATAAATCTTGGCGCTTATAAATGAGAAAAATAATTCATTAAATTGGTGTGGTCACATAGCGTGTGCTTTGTGAGATCGCGCTTTAATTAGAAACCGATTTTCTTAAAGAAACCCGGTTTCTTGAGGAGTCAAAATGAAAATATTGAATCATCTGCTTACGATATTATTTGTATTATTTCCGACACTAGTTGCTCAATCTGAATCTAATTTACTGCAACAAAACTTCTTTGTTCCTCAATTAAAGACCATTAGTCTTCATAAACTATTACTTGCACAAGTAAATACTGTTAAGGCTGGAGTAACTTCCACAGATGATAACGGTACATTTTTTGTCACTGATTTAATACCAAATACTAAATACACAGTAAGAATTTATGAATTATATTATGGTGGTTTGACTAAAACTATTACTAAAAACTCGCAAACTTCTAATAGCTGTGGACAATATGTCATCGGTAATTTGAATAAAAATGCTTATAATCTAATTGTCAAAATAAATTTAGAAGAAGATAATAGTTCTGTTATTACTTTTACAAAGCTAGCTGTAATAAAACAAGGTGCAGCAGCAATACCTGATTGTATGTTTTACAATAATTGAACAAAATTCAATTTGCTATAAATATTTAAATTATATATGTAATAAATTTATCTTTACTACACCGTATTTCTTCTTTTATCGTCACAATTGACAGTTTTTCACTCTGGTTAATATTAGATCCTATAGGGGAATAAACCTGTAGTATATTGAATATTCCCCTGTAGAATGAGCTATACTCAGCTTCTGCTCCGAAATGCCTAAATCAAAAAAGACAGTCCACCCGATTAATCTAAGCGATCCGCAATATTATTTCAACCGAGAGTTAAGCTGGTTGGAATTTAACAGTAGAGTTTTATATGAAGCTTGCGACTCGCGCACACCACTTCTCGAACGTCTGAAGTTTCTGGCGATCGCCAGTTCCAACTTAGACGAATTTTTTATGGTACGTGTTGCGGTATTAAAGCAACAGGTAGAAGCCAAAGTCAGCCAATTAAGTTTCGATGGGCGCACACCCCAACAACAGTTAGATGAAATTAGCTTGACTTTACGTCCTCAAGTAGCCCAACAACATCAACATTTCGAGGAAGTTATTCGACCATTGCTTTCTCATCATGGTGTTCACATCCTCAACTATATGGATTTGACGGAAAAACAGCAAAAATATCTAGATAACTACTTTGAGGAGCAAATCTTTCCTGTTCTCACTCCCTTGGCTGTTGATCCTAGCCATCCTTTTCCCCACATTTCTAACCTCAGTTTAAATCTGGCAGTGGTAGTCAAGAACCCAGAAACAGAAGAGGAATTGTTTGCCAGAGTTAAAGTACCAAATAACATCCTACCACGATTTGTTTCCCTACCGACGGAGTTGGGAATTCACCACGACCTCGAAGCAGCTGTTTGGACAGGTACACCACTAGAACAGGTGATAGCCCATAACTTGGAGTCTCTATTTCCAGGGATGAATATTCAGGAATATCATCCCTTCCGCATTACTCGTGATGCCGATATAGAAGTAGAAGAAGATGAAGCTGATGACTTGTTGTTAGCGATTGAACAGGAAATACGTAAAAGGCGTGTTGGTGGTTCGACAGTAAGGCTGGAAATTCAACCCCAAACTCCAGACTCAGTTCGTTCTAGGCTATTGGAAGATTTAGGCTTAGCACAAACAGATATTTACGAAGTAGAAGGTTTATTGGGGCTGCGGGATCTGATGTACTTTATGGCATTACCATTGCCTGAGCTCAAAGACGCGCCTTGGCAGTCTGTAGTACATCCCCGTTTGCAAAGGATTAGGGAACCGAATCTGAACTCGAATAGACGCTCCATCGAGGAAGGAAAAGACTTTTTTGCTGTCATCAGGGAACGGGATTTATTCGTACATCATCCCTATCAATCTTTTTCAGCTTCGGTGGTACGGTTTATTACCACTGCTGCCCACGATCCGGATGTGTTGGCGATTAAAATGACTCTTTATCGCACAACTAGCGACTCGCCGATACTTAATGCCTTAATTGCTGCTGCAGAAAATGGTAAGCAGGTGTCTGTATTGGTGGAACTAAAAGCACGGTTTGACGAAGAGAATAATATTAGCTGGGCAAGACGCTTAGAAAGCTTCGGAATTCATGTTGTTTATGGTTTAGTCGGGCTAAAAACTCATAGTAAAATTGTCTTGGTAGTGCGGCGTGAACAAGACAGTATTCGCCGTTACGTACATGTCGGTACTGGTAATTACAACCAGAAAACAGCGCGAATTTATACAGACTTAGGGTTGTTTACTTGTAGTCCGGAAATCGGCTCTGATGTTACAGATGTATTTAATTACTTGACAGGGTATTCACGGCAAAAGTCTTATCGAAAATTGTTGGTAGCACCAGTGAATATGCGCGATCGCTTTGACGCTTTGATTCGGCGTGAAATCGAAGCAACTCGAAATGGCTCTAATGGGCGGATTGTTGCCAAAATGAATTCCTTGGTAGATCCGCAAATTATCGCTACTTTATATGAAGCTTCCCGTGCTGGGGTACAAATTGATTTAATTGTCCGAGGAATTTGCTGTTTGCGCCCTGGATTAAAAGACATTAGTGAAAATATTCGCGTTGTTAGCATTGTTGGGCGCTTCTTAGAACACTCCCGCATGTATTATTTTTACAATCACGGACAAGAAGAAATTTACATTGGTAGTGCCGACTGGATGCCACGCAATCTCGATAGAAGAGTAGAAGTAATTACTCCAGTAGAAGACCAAGATATTGCTAAAGATTTGCAAGAGATTTTGGGCATTATGCTGGCAGATAACCGCCAAGCTTGGGAGTTACAACCAGATGGCAATTACATTCAGAGGCGTCCTGGGATTGATTGTCCTGAAGCTAGTTCACAAAAAACTCTGATGTCTATGGCTAATCGATCTACTAGTATCACTGCCAACTTAATTAATTCAAAACATACTCATAAAGATTAATGGATCAACTCAGCTTTTTTAGAAAAATTTAATTTTTACTAAGGAATCTAACTATTTGCAACAGAATAACACAGTTTATTCAACCATTGGATAGAGTAAGTAATGGCTGTTGTTCTCATAGACTATAAGAGTTATCTTACACTATCTTTCTAGTTTGCTTGGATGTTAATGTTGTCTTGTAAACCTTCTACCTTAAAAGTTCTAGTAGTTGACGATCACGAACTGACTCGTTTAACTTTAAAGTTAGCTTTTTCATGCCAAGAAAATATTCAAGTTGTAGGTTTAGCCAGTAACGGTCAAGAAGCTGTAGAAATGGTTAAACGCCACTATCCAGATGTCATCGTCTTAGATTTACAGATGCCAATTATGGATGGATGGAGTGCATCTTGTAAAATTAAAACAATTGCTCCAGATACTCAAATCATTGCTTACTCGTCAATGGAGGATAGTAAGTCCAGAGAAATGGGGAATCTGGATGCCTTTTGTAAAAAAGATACACCAACAACTGAATTGGTTGCTTTAGTTAGACAGTTGGGACACGCTCAGTGTTAAAGGAAATCATGAAATATACAGCGCAACAGGCTCGGCTCAGTCCCAAATTGGGAATAACAGATTATTTAATGGCGTCGGTACTTTAGTTGAAAAATATTTGTAACCGACGCATTTTTATTGTTTATACCATTAATAAGTGAGCAAATTAGTTTGCGTCTTGTGGAAAGGTGCGTCTATATTCATCAATTAACTCGTCCATTTCTTCCAAAGCCTGATTGACATCAACTCTCAAAGTCCCCAAATTTGGTTGCTCCAAGAGACTAAGCAAATACTCTCTTTTACTTTTAACAATGGCAATCCTTTCTTTTAAAGTTAGTAAATCCATATCCGTATTACCGTACTTAACAGTTATTAAATTCCAACAAGAGCGCAAGTAGTCAATAATTATTATAATATATAGCAATTTTGTCGCCGAGTTAGGCGATCGCCACTGCTTGTGCCTATAGATATCTTTCCACTATGCTGAGATTTTAACGGATATCCATCAACCTCAGCTCATGTTACGCAAAATTTCTTTAGGAACACTAGGTTTAACTATTGGTAGCATTTTAACTATTATTGGCTTCGTCGCCTACGCTGGCAATAATGCTACACTCAATCTGGCAGGATTTTTCTACGGGATTCCCTTACTACTTGGAGGCTTAGCACTTAAAGCCAGTGAACTTAAGCCTGTACCCTTCACTCAACCAACAACGCCAGCAGTATTAGCATTACAAAAGCAGCAAGCCACTAGCACACAAAATCAAATCCGTCAAGACATCACCCGGTATCGCTATGGTCAAGATGCTCATCTAGATAGCACTTTATCTTTTCTCGGTCTTGGTGCTATGGAAGAAGAGCAGCCAGTACTAACTGGGTTAAGAGAAACCGAAGTTAATGGAGCTTACGCCTTAATTCTAGAGTTTGACTCGCCCCAAGTAGCAATTGATGAGTGGCAAAATAAGTTAGAAAAGATGACTAAATATTTTGGTCCTGGAGTAGAGGTTACAGTAACACAGAAAGAACCAAATCAAATAGAACTAGCTTTAATTACTACGCCTAAATCTACATGATACTTACAGACGCCCCGGCGGGGCGTCTCTACAATCAACATCATGGTACAGACGCTCCGGTGGGGCGTCTCTACTTTTCTAATCGTACAGCGTACCACTGTAAATATTGATCAGGACCCAAATCTAAGTCGCAACTAGTGTCGATTAAATATTGTGCTTGCGCTTGGTGTGAATCAAAAGAACGCAAATCTGAGGGTAAATCTTCAAAGTTCATCGTTTGAAGAATGGAAGTGAGCTTTGTTAACAATTCTGAGGCAGTCAAAAATTGCTCTGGTTGATTTGTTTCCAGAACAACAAAATGATCCTGCCGATACATGAGTGGGTCAGGCATGAGGAGATTTACAACTCTGATGGCAATTACAGGTTAAAACTTGGGCATCATAAATAATAACATTTTCAACTCCATGCTCTAAGCATGATACATTCTTAATCTCATTTTTTTGTAAAACACTACTAATGTCAGGCACAAGGCCATTGTTTAATCCAACCCAACCCCCTCTAATTCTCGTGGCTGATGATGACAAAACCACGCGAGTGCTGTTGCGTGAAGCTATGGAAAAACAAGGGTATCGAGTGATTGAAGTCAGTAATGGCAAGCAGTGTTTAGATGCTTACACTGATGTCAAACCCGATTTAGTTTTGCTCGATGCCATTATGCCAGTTATGGATGGCTTTACGTGTTGTAAAGAGTTGATTCAGATTGCTAAGAATAATTTAGTACTGGCACTGTCCTCTTTCGATTCTGAATCTTTTTTTGGTAATACCATTATTTCTAAATTGTGGGATCGCACCCCTATATTAATGATTACAGGTTTGGATGATCCAGAGTCAGTAGATCGTGCCTTTGAGTCGGGAGCAAGCGATTTTGTTACCAAACCAATTCATTGGGCTGTATTGCGCCAAAGGGTACGACGGCTACTGCAACAAGCACAATTATATAAACAGTTAGAAGCCGCCAATCAAGCTTTACAGGATCTGGCTAATCTAGATGGCTTAACGAGAGTAGCGAATCGTCGCCGATTTGACCACTACTTAAATACTCAGTGGTTAAATTTAGTACACAATTCTCCTCCTGACGCAACGCCAACGCCCTTGTCACTTATTTTGTGCGATATCGATTTCTTCAAACTTTACAACGATAAGTATGGTCATCCTGCTGGAGATATGTGCCTGCAAAGGGTAGCAGGTGTTTTAAATGCTACAGCGCAGAAAAATCAGGATTTAGTAGCGCGTTATGGCGGAGAAGAATTTGCGGTGATTATGCCCAATACCTCGGCGGCTGGTGCAGTTCACGTTGCGGCGACGATGCAAGCCGGAGTCAGGGAACTGGAAATTGTTCATTCTGAGTCTGCTGTTAGTCAGTACGTCACCCTCAGTTTAGGAGTCGCGACTACCATCCCCAGTTTTGAAACTTCGCCCTCAGGTTTAATTGAGGCAGCAGATAAGGGACTATACCAAGCAAAAGCTGAGGGACGCAATCGTATTATTCTTAAACAAGTAAACTATTAATGATCTTATAAAAGCCGATGACGGGATTTGAACCCGTGACCTGCTGGTTACGAATCAGCTGCTCTACCACTGAGCCACATCGGCGTACACAATCAAAGATTATAGCATAATTATCAAAATGGTAGAACCCAATTCTCAAAATCGTATTAAACCTGAACAATATGCCCGTCTCAAAGCAGAAATGAAAGCGCCTTACCGTGGCTTACGAAAATTTATTTACCTAGTTTGTGGTGCTTCTGGTTCTATTGGTGCATTTATCTTTTTTACACAGCTACTTGCTGGACGTAATGTTGATAGTGTATTGCCTAACCTAGCCCTTCAAGTGGGAGTGGTTGCTCTGATGGTTTTTCTCTGGCTTTTGGAGCAACGTGGGCAAAGACTTTCATAAGTGGGTTTTCTGAAAATACGTTAAATTTCTATACAATAAACAACAATCATGACAGGAAAATTAAAAAAATATTAGGAATTCTGAGAAATAACACATTTCATTAGAAACTAGTAATTGTTGAAACGAGGTCAGCTTAGATAAAGACCTTGAATATAAAACCGCTTTAATAAAAAGGGGTCAGCCAATTTTAAAGACCCCAAAATTAGTATAAAAAACTACAATACAAGCGCCAGACTGTTAATTTACATGTCTGGCGCTTTTAATTTTAAAGGAGTCGTAGAGACGCTCCGCCGGAGCGTCTCTACTTTAAGGAACCTTGACTAAATAGGGTGATGCAATAACTTGCGCACGCCCTGCATTAACCAAAGCTTGATAAACAAAAGCCGCTACTTCTGCCCTAGTTGCCTGACGATTAGGACTGAGTTGCCCAATTGTTGGGTAGTTAACGACTAATTGCCGTGCTGTTGCTGCTGCGACTGAATCTGTGGCATACTTGGGAATCTGAGCAGCATCGGTATATACTGAGAGTACAGTTTGATTTTGAGCAGTCAAACCCAAACCATTAGCTAAGGAAACTAGAACCTGCACACGGGGAATTTGCTGCTGAGGTTTAAAAGTGCGATCAGGATAACCAGAAACAAAGTTACCTTGGTAGGCTGATTGAATTACTTGGTATCCCCAGAAGTTGCGATTTACATCAGGAAACTCATTCTTCTGTCGCTTTGCTGCTGGTTCAAAAGCTTTGGTAACAATGGCGGCAAATTGAGCGCGAGTGACAGGTTCGTTGGGTTTAAAATTGCCATCACCAAAGCCAGCAATAATGTTTTTAGCTGCTAAAGCTTCAATGTAGCTTTTTGCCCAGTAACCTGTAGGTACATCCTTAAATGCAGTTGCACCGCTTGCGGGTGGTTCAACTTTAGCGACGACCAAATCGACTTTACCAGAAATTCGACCTGGTTCAATATCATTGCCGATCGCCACTATTGTACTGCCTGTAGTCGCATTTAATACATCAAAGAATTTTTTCTTGTCTTTGCTACCGTTGTTACGGATAAGATTTTTGCCAGGATTTTCTTGAGTACCTAAATCTGGTTGTGCATTTTGAATTGCAACTAAACCATGATCTCGATTATTTTCAATAACGTTGTTACGTAGCACTGGTTTAGCAGAACCGTTGATGACAATGCCACCATTATTTTGAATAATTTGGTTATCACTAATTAAAGGTGATGCCAGATCACTTATGGCTACTCCAAATCCTGTATCTTGAAATAAGTTATTACGAATCTGTCCAGAGGCAGACTTAGCGATAGAAATTCCATTGCCTTTGTTTTGGACAAAGATATTATTTTCTATTTTCGGATTGGCTGTTCCTGTAAGAAAAACACCATCGCGAATACTGTTCGTAAATGTACTGTTCGTAATTACCGCATTGGTTGATTCAACCCACACACCAGTACCACGGTTCTCTGGGTTAGTGACAGTTACGCCAGTGATTGTACTATCTTTATCGGCGCGAATTGTCATATTTTGACGAGCAAAGGTGGGACTAATATAAATACCACTACCTGTAATTAATACTGCCTGACCTTTATTAGATTCATCACCCCGTAGAGTCACACCTTGTTTAATTAATAACGGAAAGGTTTCTCCGCTCTCTTGGTTATACGTACCAGGAGCCAGTTGAATAACTGTACCCGCTTGAGCGTCTTTGAGCGCGTTGGTGATAGTTTTATAGGGCTTGGCTTCGTCTTTACCGACACCTGTAGTATCTGTACCAGTTTGTGGGTTGACGTAAATAACTGCTTCAGTAGTTGGAACTTGGGCTTGAGTTACTGTGATTCCAACTTTGGCTGCACCAGCGTTTACTTGAAGTGGTAGCAGCATTGAGCTAGTGGAAAAGAGTAAGACTGTGAGTCCTGAATAAATAGAAAAATATTGTAGCGGAATATACAATCCCTGAGATTTCATTTTGATTTGCAAATTCAATGTGCTAGTAGTCATAGTTTGTGCAATGTAGAGACGTTCCGGCGGAACGTCTTTACAGTATCCTTGCCAAACTATAACCGTATGACCAGCACAAAAGCAGCTGGGTTCCCTATATTCTTCAACTGCACGCTTATATAAAAATTTACAAACCTTACTATACTTAGTATGCTAAAGTTTCTAATGTTTCCCGTAAATACCGTTGTACTTGTTGTTCAAGACTTAAGTGTTGCAATTGAGCGCCGCGTTCTGATTGCCAACGTTGGAAACCTGAGCTAGCTGCGATCGCCCATTTTAAACTATTCCACATTTCAGTATCACCCTGAAATTGGGGACTGTTATTTGTGTGAATTCGAGCCATAGTACCGCACCTTAATTGTTACTTTAACAGTTATACCTGTCTGTTCAGCAATAAAATGCATTCAGCGTCACAGTAGAGACGCCCCGGTGGGGCGTCTTTACAAAATTTAACATCACTGTTTATCTTGTCATAGTGAGACTGCGACGCTTGGTTACCATTTGGAAGGCGTCAAGAATGTCACCTTCAACCCATTCATTAAATTTATCAATGCCCACGCCGCATTCATAACCGGCATTTACTTCGCGTGCATCTTCTTTCATCCGCTTGAGTGAGTCTAGAACGCCATCGTAAATCACCTTACCACTGCGACGTACCCGCACTTTGCAGTTACGAAGTAGCTTACCCGACTGAACGTAGCAACCAGCAACGGCTCCACGCCCAACTGGGAAGACAGCACGTACTTCTGCTTGTCCAAGAGGTTCTTCAACCAACTCTGGTTCTAGCAATCCTTCTAAAGCTCCTTGAATGTCTTCGAGGAGTTTGTAGATAATGTCGTACTCGCGCACATCCACACCTGCTTCGTCGGCGGCTTGTCTTGCACCACTGGCGTAGGTAGTGTTGAAGCCAATAATTACGGCTCCACTGGCTGCGGCTAAGTCGATATCTGTTTGAGTGATTTCTCCTGCCGATGCCAACAACATGCGAATTTGCACTTCGTTTTGCGGAATTTGCCTGAGCGATCCGATGATGGCTTCTACCGAACCTTGTACGTCGCCTTTGAGAATCAAGTTGAGTTCTTTCAACTCGCCTTCTTGAGCTTGAGCGGACAAAGTTGTCAGAGTGACACGTCCTTGGAGTAGGCGGGACTGACGCTGTTTTTCGGCGCGTTGTGTGGCGATCGCTCGTGCTTGTTTTTCGTTGCTGAATACCTCGAATTCGTCGCCTGCTGCTGGTACTTCGCTTAAGCCCAGTACCTCAACTGCAAAGGATGGACTAGCTGCTTCTACTCTCTTACCTCCGTCATCTACCATTGCCCGAACTTTACCAAATACGGAGCCTGCCACCAACAAATCGCCGACGTGCAGGGTGCCATTCTGGATTAACAGAGTTGCTACTGCTCCCTTTGCCTTATCCAGATGTGCTTCAATTACAGTTCCTTTAGCGAGGCGGTCGGGGTTAGCCGAGAGTTCTTCTACTTCTGCTACCAGCAGAATCATTTCTAAGAGCGTATCCAGGTTTTCACCCTTAATAGCGCTCACCGGAACCATAATCGTCTCACCGCCCCATTCTTCTGGCGTCATCCCATACTGAGTCAACTCTTGCTTAACCCTGTCTGGCTGTGCCCCTTCTTTGTCGATTTTGTTGATTGCTACGACAATTGGTACTTCGGCGGCTTGAGCGTGGCTGATGGCTTCCACTGTTTGAGGTCTTACACCATCATCAGCGGCTACGACAAGAATAGCGATGTCTGTTACCCTTGCACCCCGTGCCCGCATTGCTGTGAATGCTTCGTGTCCAGGTGTATCTAAGAATACTACCTGCTGCATTTTGCCTGCGTGTTCCACATCTACGTGGTAAGCACCAATGTGCTGAGTAATACCACCTGCTTCCCCTGCCGCCACCTTGGTTTTGCGAATCGAGTCGAGCAGGGTTGTTTTGCCGTGGTCTACGTGACCCATAATTGTTACTACTGGTGGTCGTCGCTGGAGATTTTCCAGGTCTTCCACATCCAGCATTTCGGTGACTTTGCGGGCTTCTGCTTCTGGTTCGGCTGTTTCGACTTCTATTTCTAAGTCTGTTGCCACCGAAGTAATAGTTGGAACATCAAGATTTTGAGTGATACTTACTGCCATCCCTTTCATAAACAGGATTTTGACAATTTCCGTATCAGGTATCGCCAGTACCTCTGCCAGTTCTTGAACTGTCAGAGGACCTGTGATCACCACTTTTTCTGGACGTTCGCGCTTTTGTTCTGCCTGCTTTTGTTGACGATTTTGGTTTTGTTCGCGTCCGGACGACTTTTTATTTTTAGTTGGAGTTGCGACTGCAACTGCTGCTGGCACAGATGCTCTTGCTGACTTAGGTTTAGGTGGACGTGCGATGGAAAGACTTACTTGGACTGCTGCTGGTATTTCCAGTCCTTCTTCATCTAGTAGTAAATCGTCTTCGTCTTCAAAGTCATCAACTATTGGTTTGGTACGCTTACCTTTGGTAACGCCCTTACCTACCTTAGCTGACTCTTTTACTTCGTCAATTTCCTCTTCTTGCCATTTTTTGCCGCCTTTAGCTATGCGTGGCGGTGTTGGGCGTTTGAGTTCGAGAATATCTACGCCAACTGCTGGTACTTCTTCAATTACATCTGATTTTTGCGCTGCTACTTGTACAGGTCTTGGTGGAGTAGCGATGGGCATTGATGGCGAGGAAGGATCTGGACGAGTTGGCTTTGGTCTTGGCGCGTCTATTCCACCAGGACTTGAGGGCCGCACCTTCTGCTCCGGTTTCGTCGGTGCCGGAGTGGGACGCCCAGATTTTTGCGGTGCTCCTTGTGGTGCTTGTGTTTCCCCAGTTGGTGCTGCTGCTTTGACCTTTGGTTTTACAGCGTCGCGATCGCGCTTTAGGATTGGTCGCTCACCTTGACTAAGTTGAGGTGGACTTGGTTTTTCATCAACTGGTCTTGTTGGTGGCGCTGACAATTGCGGCTTTTGGGGTCTTTCTTGTCTATGTCTGGGCGCAGCTGGTTTTTCTGGTTTTTCTGCTGCCACTTTTTCTACTGACTGTTGGTTATTGGGCTTGTTGTCCACGTCCACCACAGAAGTTTGCTCTGTGGTTTCCGACTGATTCCGGGTTACAGGTCGAGTTGGTGCCAAGGGCTTCATCGTTGAGGCTGGTGTAGCGAAGGGGCGAGGGGGTGATGGAGTTGAAACTTCAGAGGAAGCAATTTCTGTATTGGTAGCAGGCGACGCATCTGGGGCGTTTGCCGTGTTATTCCGAATAGGTATAGGTTTACGAATCTCCAAAATTTGTTGTTTATTAGGTGCTGGTCGAGCTATTGAGCCATTTGGTGATGAATTTGCTTTATGGCTTATTATGCCATGATCCCGATTCGGCGTCACTTGTTGTATCGCCGCGTTTTTTTCCGCTTGAGCGCGGATCCTTTCTGCTTCTGATTCTGTAATTGTACTGCTATGGCTTTTGACCGCGATGTTGAGCTGGTCGCAAATTGCTAGTAGCTCTTTGTTATCCAAATTCAATTCCTTTGATAATTCGTAGATTCTAACTTTGCCGTTGTTCATCCACTCTTCCCCTACTAAGATTACAGTTTTGGCGGATGGCTGCCAGAAGAAAGAGACATCTCCATCCAATGATTACTGTTTTAGGTTGCCGCTGTAATTTTGACGGTGCCTCCAATCAGGAAAGAGAGATGTTTCGGTTTAATGCTGGCATCTCCATCTAGGGTGATGGTTGACGCCTTTGTGCGCACGGGCGCTACCAGGTTTATGTGTTGTTCTTTTTTGTTTTGCTGATTCTGAGTCTTCCACGACACAACCCTTGTCAAACTTTTTGGGAGTGTTGCTTCGCCCCCTAATTGTTGGAGTTTAGTCAACTCACCCTATTACTATTTTGGCACTAAAAGAAGTGTTTCTTGCCAATTGTGATGAGCAAATCAATGTTCGGCTCTAAGCACAATTTTATTCGGGATGTCCGGCGCACTTTTTTTGGTTTGCTTACTCATTCAATTTATGAGTTTGCTCATCTGGCTAGTCTTTGCCACAATGTTTGATACAGTGCGGATGGCACTGATGCACGTAGCGATCGCCCTAGCCGATTTTTCTTTTGTGCTGCCTCCAGGCAGCTTTCAAGGGGGCAAATGTAAGCGGAACGCCCCATGCCCTCATCTAATTGTAACTGCCCTGACTCACCATATACACGAACTACTCGCCAAAACTCCTGTTTTAAGCCAACTTTGCGACAACTAATACAACGTCGATAATTTGGTTTCACGATCTCCAAAGTTTAGTTCAATGTGGCTGGACTGGAGAAATGACATGAGTGCCTAACTTTTTAGTAAAGCTTGGACACTTTGCGGTGTATCACCTCCTTGTGCAAAAGCATTTTTGAGTTCATCTATGGCAGAATCCGTACCAGAATCTATAGCAATAGTAGCTAAACTTTCCAGAAGTGGTTTAAGTTCACCAAGACTTGATTTAAGTACCAAGTCTCTAAACAGAGGTGCTGCTTGTGAATCTTCATCTGTAATACTTTGTAGCGCAATTTTCAGGTCAAGGGACAAATGCTGGATTGACTTTGCTGCTGTTTCCAATTTGTTTTGAGATGCTTCTATTTCTTCTTCAAGCTCGGAAAGTTCTTCTTCTTCAAGCTCTTGTTCCTGTTCTTCTGGCTCTTCAGGATACTCCTCGTCATACTCCATTACATCTATTTCTTCTGGTTGTTCATACTCAGGTTCAATTTCCAGTTCTTCTTCTTGTTCTTCCTCCTCCAGCAGGGCTCTTGCTCGCGCTGCGGCAAATCTAGCATCTTCTGCGGCACTGTCGTATTTAGCTTTATCTTTAATATCTATTTTCCAACCAGTCAGCCGAGCTGCTAAACGAACATTTTGTCCTTCTTTCCCAATTGCTAAACTTAATTGATCCTCAGCCACTAATACGTGAGTTTGTCTAGTTTCTGGGTCCATTAGACGCACTTCATCTACCCGTGCGGGCGATAGCCCATTAGCAATGTAAGTAGCTGGATCTGGGGACCAACGAATTACGTCTATTTTTTCACCCCGCAGTTCGTTAACAACAACTTGAATGCGCGAACCTCGCGCACCAATACAAGCCCCTACCGGATCTACATCCCGATCTAAAGTGTCTACGGCGATTTTTGTTCTTGGTCCCACATGACGCGAAGGAGGATTAGCTTCACGTGCTACGGCGACGATCCGCACAACTTCATCTTCAATTTCTGGTACTTCATTAGCAAACAGGTAAACCACCAATCCTGCATCAGCACGCGACACTAGTAATTGTGGTCCCCGTTGTTGACCTTGAGAAACTTTTTTCAGATAGACCTTAAATGTAGCATTTGCTCGATAATTATCGTTGGGTAGTTGTTCGCGTTTGGGCAATTCAGCTTCAACTTCTGGTTGACCAAAGCCACTACTAACTGCCATGATTACCGATTGTCTTTCAAACCGTAGGACTCTTGCCTGTAAAACTGTTCCTTCTAAGTCTTGGAACTCTTCTTGTACCATCTGGCGTTGCTGATCCCGCAGTTTTTGCGCTAATACCTGCTTGGTTTGCATCGCCGCCATGCGCCCAAAATCTCTTTGTTCTGGGGTAACATCTAATACCACTTCTTGCCCTAGTTGAGCTTCATCGCCACCCATGTCCTGAACTTGTTTCAGTTCAATTTCATGGTCTGTGTTGTTGACTGCTTCAACTATTGTTTTCGTCGCAACAACGCGAAAACCTTCTTCTTCTACATCCAGTTGGACATCAAAATTGTCAAAGTAATCCTCATCAAACTGTCTTCGCTCTAAGTTTTGCGCCCGTCGAAAACGTTCGTATCCTTTAAGTAGTGCTTCTCTAATAGCTGATTGAACTGCAACACGAGGTAAATTACGTTCTCTACTTATATTTTCAATTAAATCTTTTAATCCAGGTAAAGTAACCATTGACATAGGCAATCTCCTTTTTTATACAAGCACCCTGCATCAGCTAGGAGTTAGGAGTTGTAAGGATGAGTTGTGAGTTTAAAATTCACAACTCATCCTCAAAATTAACTCTTAACTCTTAACTCAAGCTCGACGTTCGTCTAGTTGAACTTTGGTAATCAGGGAGCGATTGATTTCAACTACACGACCTTTTTGGTTTAAGTAAACATTTGTTTCATCCCGGCGAATCAACTGACCTGTCCACTCTTGTTGTCCGTTGTATGGTGGAGAAGTCCAAACAATGACAGGAAATCCTTTAAAGGAATTAAACTCTCTATCAGTGTTTAGTTGTCGCGAAATACCAGGACTGGAAACTTCCAATACATAAGCATCTGGAATTATTGACGCTGCATCTAAGGAGGCTTCCAAAGCACGGCTCATTAGCTCACAATCATCCAACCCTGTGTCCTGTTGAGGATTGCGGATGTCTACTCGCAAAATTGGTGGACGTTGATTGGTGTGGAAAACCACAGCAACCACCTCCAATCCCAGTTCTTCTGCTACTGGTGTTGCCAATTCTATAATTTGTGGAACTATCGGATGAGTCATGTGCTAATTCAACAAAAAAAGTGGGCTAGTACCCACTTCCTGCGATAAGTATATCTTCCAAGAAGTCTTGCGACGAATCAATGTTGATTCGCCTCTTTTTCGAGTTTAACGCATTTCTTCGAGGGCGAACAGTCAGAAATGATTTTCTTTTGAATAGAGTTTTTACGATGTGCTTCGTAGTTGTTTTGTTTGCTGGAGAATTTGCGTTATGTCCTCTTGCGATAAGCGTTGTACGTAATTAAGCTTGACTTCTTCTAAAAAGTCTAAAAGTAAGTTCTGAATTTCTGAGAGTACGTGTTTTTTCTGAATTGCTGTGCCTAAAATATCACTAAAGCTTTGCACTAGTTGATTGGAGAGTTTGGCGGAAACAGGATCTTCCACCGCGCTAACTAAGGTATTGTAAAGATTACTAGCGATTTGAGTTGCCAATTGCTCACTGAATTGAGATTGCATCTTTCCCATCATTGGTAAATATTGCAGATTGCGATAGATGGGGGATTGATTCAAGACATTATCTATATTATGGCGCAAAATAGCAGTTACCTCTGGTTGGATTTTGGGCAAAACTTGGTATACTACTGTCTTGACTAAAATGCCAACTAGTGCTTCAATTTCATTGATGTTATTCAAGTCTATATAAGGACGCAAGTTCTCTTTTTGCAATAGCCATCCAACCAATTCCCCTCTTTGAATTGAACCTTGGATTTGGTTAATTACTCGAACCACGACAATTTCTGTGAGTTCTTCGGCAAAGTTAGCGACAATTCCTTGATGAATTTGCTGTCTAACGGGTTGTAAAGTAAATAACTTTGCTTGATCTAAACGAATAATTACAGGTATAATTCGTAACCAGCGCCAAAATGGTAGGAGTAAAAACAGGTCATACCAGCGCCATAAAATCGCATTTAACCAACTAAAACTTGGTTGGGTAGCTTTGATGTAGTAACTACGTATGAGTAATTCTAGAGCAAATAATATTATAAAAGGTAAGTCAATTATCCAATAACGATCAATAAATTCGCCATCTTCGCCAATTTGACGGTAATAATTTGTAGCAATTAAGGGGGCAATTTTATGGTCGAAAAAATCAATTTCTTGTGACAAATTTGATGACAAATACCTTTGACTCCAAAAAGTAGCAAAGGCTTGTTTGGCAGATTTTTCGCCTATGTGTTCGCGCATCCGATTTTTAATCTTTTCCAAAGTGCCACTTTTCGACGCTCCGGCAAACGGATTGCTTTCGATCATCTCCACACTGAGACGACGCAATTCTTCTAACTGTTGTGCTACTTGCGGTGATTGTAAAGAAGTTTGTCTAACTTGTTGAGTGAGTGTATTTACTGCTGCTAAATAGTTTTCTGTTTCGCGATGAGGTTCAATTCCTTTAACCTTGTCGTATATTTGAACAACTTGCGGCAGATTGCGGAAAAAGAAATCTCGTCGGGAAACGTAGCTTAAATCAAATAAAACTAGGAACAAATTTACTAGGGCAATAATTGCCATTAATCGTTCATACAATAATTTACGTCCATGAGGCGATCGCGTGTTAACCATTCTCGCTGATAATTTCTTAAATATTAGTTAATACAAATACAACTCATACTAATCTAAAGATATTAAATAATTAGGAAAACAGACGTTAAAGAAAATTAAAATCATTTTTTAACGTCAACATCCTGTCGATCTTACCGTGAGGAGTTTTCATCATGTGGTGTGAGTTCAGAAAATCTAGAGTTGCTATTGCGGCAATTATTTGCCTTTTCTCTGCTAGTCTAGTTATAACAGACGCAGGTTTTGCCGTCCGTAAGCGTAACAATTATACACCGCAGCAATTTCGTGCTTTGTTGCGGGGGCTAGGGTACAAAGTTACAGCTTCAAATGCGCCTCTAACTGATGCTGAGACAAAAGCAGCAATCCAAGAATTTCAAAAGGGGTACAAATTAAAAACCGCCGATGGTGTAGCGGGACCAAATACGCAAGATTTTGCCGCACAAATAGTAGAAATTTTACAGGCAAACTTGAATTTAGTACTTAAACCCCAAAATCCTCTACCCCGCAACCAATATTATGGTCCGCAAACTGAAGCCGCAGTTAAGCAATTTCAGAAGAAATTCCAGTTGCAAGAAACCGGAGTAGCCGATTTAGCTACACGCCAAAGAATCGATCAAGAAGCAAGGACATTATTAACCAAGCCTGCATCCGAACCTTCACCAAAACCAACAGCGACACCAAAAACGACACCAGCGGCGACACCAACACCTGCACCTACATCCACACCGGAGGCAACCACAACACCAACATCTACGCCGACACCGGAGGCAACACCAGAGACAACTACAACACCAACACCAACACCTACACCTACACCTACAACAACACCGACATCTAAACCAAAACCCAAGAGTTAATAGCGCATTTGTGTAGAGACGCACCATGGAACGTCTCTACAATCTATTTACCTGGTTGGATTTGGTTCTTCTAAAGGTCTACCCTTAGGTGTAGGGAGAATAGGGCGACCACCATCGTAGGGCATGGGAATATATTGTACAGTGGGACGTCCACCTTGGGGTTGTGGATATAAATCCATCAGATCATAGATCACACGGGGTAGTCCAACGGTGATGGGTAGCCCCATTTCTGTTGCTTCCTCAACAGTGATAGGGTAGTCGTGAGTGACACGCCCAGTAGTTAAGGCATCGACAATTTTTTCGATGTTTTCTGGTTGAATTTTTTGATTGGGGATATCATCTTTAAGCAAAGTGCGTACAAAACGCTGCACCTGAGTAATGGCTTTGCGTGATAGATCTGCCATAATCAAAGTTTGATCATCAACTTCACCAATAGGTTTATCTTCAACTACTTTAATAATACTGGCTGCTGGGAAATTACCAAGTTGGGGATCAACCGGTCCGAGAACAGCATTGGCATCCATAACAATTTCATCAGAAGCAAGAGCTAGCATCGTACCACCACTCATAGCATAATGAGGTACAAAAACTGTAACTTTTGCTTGATGGCGAATTAATGCTCTAGCTATTTGTTCAGTAGCTAAGACTAAACCACCAGGAGTGTGCAAAATTAAGTCAATAGGTACATCTGGCGGAGTCAAGCGAATTGCTCGCAAAATTTGTTCTGAGTCTTCGATAGTGATGTAGCGCGATAAAGGAATTCCCAGTAAGCTGATAGACTCTTGGCGGTGAATGAGTAAAATCACCCTGCTTTTGCGTTGCTGCTGGAATTCCTGGAGAGCACGCAAGCGCCGAAACTCTATTTGGCGTCTCTGCCATATAGGTTGCACAGACGAAAGGAGGAGGAAAATCCAAAATATATCACCAATACCGAAGCCCATAGGATTGATTGTTCAATAATTGCCGTTATTATTGTCCCAATTTTTAGAGAAGTACAAGTCTATCTGAGGAATTAGACATTTGAACCAGCAGTAGGGACACGGCAATGCCGTGCCCTTACCCCGTGATTGACGACACCGTACCCCTAGCTCAGAAGTTCACCTGTTTCTTGCAGTGAGTGCAAGCGACGGTAAATTCCTTCGTGGCGCAGAAGTTCATCATGGCTACCAACTTCGGCAATTCTACCTTGATCTAAAACCACAATCTTGTCTGCCTCCCTGACTGTACTCAAACGGTGAGCAATAATAATTGTGGTGCGGGTGCCTAAAATTGATCGCATTGCTAGCTGAATCAATCGCTCAGATTCATAATCCAAGCTAGAGGTTGCTTCATCGAAGATCAAAACATCAGGATTAACCAGTAATGCCCTAGCTATTCCTAACCTTTGCCTTTGTCCACCCGATAATCTCACACCTCTTTCCCCGACAACAGTATAATAACCTTGTGGTAAAGAGCGAATCACTTCATCAACTTTGGCAATTCTACAGGCTTCCTCAACTTGAGCAAAACTGCAAGAGCGATCGCCATAAGTCAAATTTTCCAACAAAGTGCCGTTAAAAACATCTACTTCTTGATGCACAATACCCAAACGACGGCGATACGCACCAACCTCCAAATCCCGAATATCTTGCCCATCAATCAAGATTTTCCCTTGATTTGGTTCAAAATATCGAAACAGCAACTTCACCAAAGTAGACTTACCTGAACCGGAGCGCCCTACCAATGCCACTGTTTGATACGGTTCAATCAGTAGATTGATGTCTTGCAACACAGGGCGACTAGCATCATACCCAAAACTAAGGTTATAAAACTCTACTTTCCCTGTAAAGTTATAACTACCACTTTTTTCTGGTTCTACTAAACTTGCGGCATCAACTCCAGTTGGTAACTGCATAAGTTCGTGATAACGCAGCATAGAAGCATAGCGACGAGCAAAAACTTCTGCCAAGTTACTGATAGGTTCTAACTCAGCATAAGCCATACTAGAAACTGTCAAAGTAGTCACAAAATGTCCTAAGGAAATTTGACCTCTTACAGTAGATGCCAACACCAAACCAAGTACAGCAAAAACACAAAACTGAATTAATGTCTTTTGCCAAGTAGCTAGTTTAATGTAACCAAGGTGAATGCGGTAGTCAACAACTTTAAACTCACGATTAATTCTTTGTCGTTGACGCTTCAATTCCTGTGCTTCTGTGGCGAAAGCTTTAACAGTTTTGATGTTGGTGACAATTTCCGAAGTACGGCTTTGGGTATTTTCCATGTACTTATCTATTTTTCGTTCTTGTTCCATCAGCCGTCCTAAGTCTTTTATTGTCCAGCCAAGAATAACTATGAACGAAATTAGAAATAGTATGGCAATCCGCCACTCAATCAATAAGATAACTACAAAAATACCCAGTACTCGAAACAACTTGGGAATCAATTGTCCGGCAATTTCTGGGTAAGTCCAAGTCTGATTCTCCAAACCTCTAGCAATACGTCCGGCAATGCGTCCTGGGTTGTTTTCATCATAAAATTCTAGTGGTAAAGTCAGAATTTTCTCTAGAGTTAGCTGAAAATGATCCCGACGACTACGTAAAGCAATATCCCAATGAAACCACCAAGTACTCCACAGTTGAATTGGTGCTCTAATCACAGTGACGAGGAAGATTACACTCATAATCACCGCTAGGGATAGTAAGCGATCAATAGGTAGTTGAGTTAAGTTGGCAACTACTGCTATTGTATTTTGTACTGGACGATCTAGTGGTTGATTAGACAACACGTTTAACAACTGCCCGATCGCATACGGTACTACTAAGTCAACTATTTCAAAAAAGCTGGCTGCTGTAATACTGAAAATAGCCGCTGCTTGATAGCGACGGTAGTAATTAATGATGTCCCGAAATTTAGCCATGATGTATGCACCTTGGATGAATTAGTGAAGTACAAGATTACTGTACTCATAAGTTTTTACGAATGAAGAGTAAAAATCATCACCCGTAACTTTTCACTATCTGGCTCTGGACATTTTATGTTACATTTGTACTACAAAATAGTCAAGTTCAAAATTAGTAAATCTTTCTTAAGAAGTAGTGACAAGTTACAATCAACTACCTGTGGAATGATTTTTGCATGAAAATTAACTTCACCATGTCTTGGTAGGCGTTCGGACAATAGCGTCAGATTTGAACCGATGGTAGTTTCAAGGTGTTCTAGGTGGAAAAAATTCTAGACGATAGCGGTATAATGCTACAGGATGAGAGCCAGCTGTAAAGTAATCTGCATCTTGGGGCGAAAGGTAGACTGCGGTAACTTGATCTGCTTCTATTGCTGGATCAGATGTAGGTAATTTGTGATAAGCGGTTGTCGATTCAACACTATTAAAGTAAGGACGCGAACCACCTTTAAATAGTTGTTGAAACACTTCAGTGGTGATGAATCCAAGTGGTAAGGATTCTGTAGCGCGTTTTGTGACAATGGAAACTAGTTGGCGTTCGCCACGTAAAAAAGTAATCTGACGATTAGGAGAATCTGGATCTACTTTGACTGATAACACAGTGTTGTCTCCTAAATAAGCTCGTGCCAAACTTAAGCCATTAAAGGCTCTATCTGCTACTACTTTTTTCTCTTCAACAAATTTGACTGGAAAGCTAATTGGCACATTCAGAAACTGACGATTACCTTCAAACCCTGGCGTCACTATATCAGGAGCCAAAGGCGCAACCAAATCTACCAGTGTGCTTGTCACCTGCCAATCACCTAACATCCAGTCGGGATAAACTAAATCCCCCACTGCAGGTTGCACTACAGTTATTTTTTCCCACTGGGGAAAATGCGCTAACCGTTCAGCTAACTGCCCTGCGATCGCTTCGTCATTACCAAAGAAAAATAAACACAACAAATATAAACTCCAAATTACCCTAATAGTAAGGATTGACAGTGTTTTTTGCAATAATGTAATATTCATGTGATTGGTAACTTCGTTAATAAGAAGTTATATTGCATTATTTTTATTAAACTTAATATTTACATTAAAAATCTTAACATGAACATTAGGTGTTGTAGAGACTTTGCCTGCAACGTCTCTACAATCCACCAAACCTAGATATGGTGACATTACCCACCCCACATGTATTTCAAAAATCAAATAGTAGCTGTATGTATTTTAGGGGCAAATATGTGTTTGCCCCTAAAAGTGTTTAATTATCTCAATATAAAGTATTAATAATTACTTATATGGTAATATTGGTTAAGTAGAGTTACTTAAAAAGAGTTAATAGCACAAAATTATTTTTTAGCGTTAGTAGAATTACTTATTCTAATCAGTTTGGCATATATTTATGCTTCTAATTATGTACAAGTAAATGCATAAGTAACTTTTTACCACTGCAGAAATCAAATTTGCAGATCAGGTGAACTTGAGTGGGTGCAAGTTCATAGAAAATACCTTCATATTAATTTTTGAACTAATGAGCTTATCTAGTTCTTTTACAGATTTTTCCCTAGCTGAATTATTTCAACTAATTGACCAAGGACAAAAATCCGGATGTTTGACTGTATGTACTTTACCAGACCTTCATGCAACTGGATCTAAATCTCAATACTTCTACATCTGGTTTAAAGGCGGGCGCATAGTCGCGGCGGCTAACCGTCTCAATGGTCACGGTTTGACAGACAAAATTATACAACGGGGCTGGGTAAAACAATCCGCGATAGATATTTTGACGAGAATATCCACGTCAACACCATTGGGGTTGCATCTCAAAACTCAAGGTATACTGAGTGCAGAGCAACTAAACCTGTTATTTGCCAGCCAACTACAACAAATCCGAGATTTATTTGAAATTCAAAAGGGTGTATTTAAACTTGATAGCAAAGCAACTTTACCTTGGCAGGAAATGACAGGATTAAGCCTAAAAACAACCGAAGTAGCAATGATTGCGTTGAGAGCATTGAAAAACTGGAAACTGCTGGCTGATTTACTGCCAGCGCCTCATTTTGGAATCCAAAGTATCTCAGGTACAAAACCACAGCTAAAGTTAAATGCTTTTGAGTGGCAAGTGTGGGAGTTTGCTAATGGTAGTGTAGATATACAGGCGATCGCATCTCAACTCAACCAACCAGTACATTTAGTACAGCAGGCTGCGTTTCGACTCATGGTGATTGGTTTAGTACAAGAAGTTGCTTTAGTAAAATCTACAATAGAGTCATTGAAAGATTACACCATGGATTGGACAAGCGTGAATTCTCTCAGTAGGGAAGCAGAAAAACTAAGACAACCAGAAACGCTCAAAGTCAGTACAGCGTTTCTGCAAAATCTCGTTGGGTTTTTAAGGAGTAAAGCGTAATGGAAATCCTACGCATAGTCGTAACCGGAGGCGTAGGAGCAGGGAAAACAAGCTTTATTCGCACAATCAGTGAAATAGAAGTGGTTGACACCGACAAAAAAGCCACAGATGAAACTTCCCAGTTCAAAGATACAACTACGGTAGCAATGGATTTTGGGCGATTAAGCATTGCGCCAAATCAATCATTACACCTGTATGGCACACCAGGACAAAGCCGATTTGACTTCATGTGGGATATCCTAATTAAAAAAGCCCATGCTTATATCCTACTAATAGATGCTCATCGCCCAGAGCAATTTCGTTATGGGAAGCGAATACTCAACTTTCTTAATCAGCGCGTGCAAATACCATATCTAATTGGGCTGACTCATACCGATTGTCAAAATGCATGGGAAGTTGAGGATGTAGCAATCGCTTTGGGGTTAGTAGATGAGCGGGTGCGATCATCCATTATCTCAGTTAACGCTACTGAACGAACATCAGTGTTGCAAGCTGTGATTGCACTGGTGCAAGAATTTGCTCAATACCAGCAATCCTGCGGTTAATGATTAAGGTTTTGTAGTTGACTACAAGCCTATTTAAATGTAAAAGTAAGTAAAAAAGTTAAAAGCTTGTTTTACCTTTTTTCTCGTTTTCGGGCAAGGCATTTACCGTCAAAAATATGATTACAACCACTGCATTGCAGTAAGCAGCATAGCCCTTATGGCTTTGGGCAAATTTTTTCAGCTATTGTTAGGGGCATTTCAAAATCTGCCCTCTGAGTCGAAAAAGATACCTGTGGAGCGAGCAACAGAAGACTTCCAGTTGCAGATTCCGGAAACACGTTTACCAAAAGTTTTGGAGGAAAAACTGATGATTAATATTTCCATGCTACAAGATGAGATGCAAAACTTCGTTTCAGGTAGTGCTGAGGTTCAAGGGGCAATTCTCGCCAGCCCTGATGGCTTATCTCTAGCTTCTGTACTACCTGTGGGAATGGATGAAGAACGTACTGCGGCTATGTCTGCATCTATGCTCTCATTAGGCGAACGCATTGGCAGAGAACTAGCTCGCGGTAATGTGGATCGTATTGTCGTGGAAGGGGAAAAAGGCTATGGCGTGTTAGTAGGCTGTAGCAATGAAGCTGTTTTATTAGTTCTTGCTAGTTCTGCGGTGAAGCAAGGTTTGTTATTTTTGGAAATCAAACGGGCTGTGAGCAGAATTGCGCCTTTGCTGGCTTAAAAGTTAATAATTTGAGATTTTGGGATTGGAATCTAAAATCGCTCTGCTAGTAAAATTGTTGAGATAAGGGTCATTTATGTTACGACCAATACTGGGAGACTACAGTAGTATAATCTGTTTTAAGTCGGCAGTTGTCGGCATAGAAGATACTTTGGGTGAAAAAGCGGCGGCGATCGCTTTGACTGCAGCCGGTCGTAGTCGTGGCAAACTTCTTGCCCAAGAATTAGGTTTGACTGGATCATCATTGTCCTTTGAAGATATTACCTATAAAGTCGGGTCTGCTTTAGGTAACGATGGTACTCGTTTGTGTATCATAAATAGCATTGTAAAAGAAGGCAATGTTATTAAAGTTTACACTTCCGAAACTTTTTGTTCTGCTGGCGAACCCCAAGGTTCACCTCGTAAATGTACTTACACATTAGGTGCTGTTTGGGGAGTACTAGAGCAAACTTTAGGTAAGCGCTTACAAGGCAGACACAGCGAATCTGTGCTACGCGGTAGTGAATACGATGTATTTGAGTTTACCGAATTTTAATCTGTGAACAAGATAGCTAACTTTATTCCTCATTTCTAACTTTTGAGTGAGGAGTTTTTTGTCGAAACTACGAGGGAAGAATATGATTACATTGGAACCACAAGCCTTTATGACGAAACTAGAAAAGCGCGTAGGCTTGACAAATGAAGATAAAGAACTGCTAAAAACAAATTCAGAATGGGGATTACAAATTGCTCCAGAAATGGCAGATCACTTTTACGACTACCTGGGGCGCGATGAGGAAATGAATGGAATTTTACACACTGGGGAAGGACGTATTCATCGCCTACGTGAAACCTTTATTGAATGGTTTCATGAAATGTTTACAGGAATGGATGATTGGGGTGTTGTTTATGCCGAACGTCGTTGGAAAATTGGTTTAGTTCATGTCCGGATTGGCATTGGTCCTCAACACGTTGTTCCCGCAATGGCAACGGTAATACACGAAGTAGGTAAGCGCTTAGAAACTGATGGTAAAAGTTTAGCTCTTAAAGATGCTCTGGGTCGCATCTGCATGATTGACTTGGCTTTTATTGAACAAGCTTATGTAGAGGTATCTTCTGCTGCTGTTCTCCAAGAAACTGGTTGGACAGAAGGTTTGTTTAGGCGTTTAATCGCTACTGGCGCACGTTCTATGTAAACTAACTACACTTGGCTGCGGCAACATCAATGGGAATTGCCGCTACCAAAACACACATAACCACAATCTATTCCACTGTCTTAAAATAGAATTGTTGTTTCAAAAAAAGTTGATGACAGCTACCTCAACTGTAGTCCCAAATAACGTCATTGCAGGTTTTCATGCCCTGAGCGATCCCATCAGAGTTAACGTACTGGAACTGCTGCGAGAAAACGAACTTTGTGTGTGTGATTTGTGTGATGCTTTAGACGTGCCTCAGTCAAAACTATCTTTTCACCTCAAAACTCTTAAAGAAGCAGGTTTAGTTCGCTCTCGTCAGGAAGGACGCTGGATTTACTACAGTCTAAACTTGCCTCAGTTTATCATTCTAGAGCAGTATCTATCTGAGTTTCGACGCTTTAGCCAAATATGCGGTACTCGTTACTGCCAAAACCCTGAATAACCAATCATTTAGGGACGAACTGCTGTTCGCCCCTACTAACAGTTTAATAAATATGAAGATATAATACAGCTTAGCCAATACATCAATTTTTTTTGAAATGATGTAGATACTAACTTAAATTAATCATATCCTAAAGGAGTGAGGTCAATGGACGCCACATTAGTCAAGTTAGCCCTCGTACTAGGGGTGTTGGCTTGGACAACTAGTTGCACAACCACACCCAGCTCATCGACGAAGACTCAGAAGTTGCAAAATGTCAGTTACGTTACTAGCGGGGAAAGGATCGCTCAGACAGCAGTAGTAACAGTTGATGGTTCTAGTACCGTATATCCGATTACACAAGCGATCGCTAAACAATACCAATCACAACAAAATAAATCGGCACAAGTGAGAGTAAGCTTTTCTGGTACTACAGGAGGCTTTGAGAAATTTTGTGCCGGAAAAACAGATATCAACAATGCCTCGCGTCCAATCCTCAAGAACGAGATGGAAGCTTGTAAGAAAAATGGCATAGGGTATATAGAAATTCCCGTTGCTTTTGATGCGTTGACAATTACCGTTAATCCGCAAAACAACTGGGCAAAAGATGTTACTGTAGCCGAGTTGAAAAAAATGTGGGAACCAGCAGCACAAGGAAAAATTACCCGTTGGAAACAAGTGCGATCTTCTTGGCCAGATCGACCTCTGAAATTGTACGGTGCAGGAGACAAATCTGGTACATTTGACTATTTTACAGAAGCAATAGTAGGACAATCAAAAGCTAGTCGCAAAGACTACACAGGCAGTGAGGATGATGACGTTTTAGTGGCGGGAATCAGTAAAGACACTGATGCTTTAGGTTACTTCGGTCATGCATACTACGAAGCACACCAAAATCAGTTAAAAGCGCTAGCAGTTGACAATGGTAAAGGAGCAGTAACACCAACACGTCAAAACGTGGAAAAATCTCAGTACCAACCATTATCTCGACCTTTATTTGTCTACGTCAATCCATGGTCTGCTGAGCACAAAGCAACAGTTTACGAATTCGTCAACTACTACATTGATGTAGCCCCAAAGGTAGTAAACTCGGTAGGCTACATACCTTTACCAGATCAAGCGTATAAAATTGCTCATGTTCACTTGAACAGAGGCAAGGTGGGAACCGTATTTGGCGGACGAGCAGCATTAGATCTGACGATTGGAGAGTTATTACGCAAACAAAAACAGTATTAAGATGAAGTTTTTTCTTAAAGAAGTTTCTCAATCTAGGCGAGAAATATTAGCAGAAGCAATCGGCACCTTTACTTTGGTATTTGCCGGGACTGGTGCAGTGATGGTAAACTCCATCAGCAATGGTGCGGTAACTCATTTGGGTATTAGCATTGTCTTTGGTGCTGTAGTCGCCGCTTTGATTTACTCGATTGGACATCTCAGCGGCGCTCACTTCAACCCAGCAGTAACTTTAGCATTTTACACAAGTGGTTTCTTTCCCAAACGTCGAGTTTTGCCGTATATTTTCGCACAGTCAGTAGGGGCGATCGCTGCTTCTGCTTTACTCTTAATTAGTCTGGGAAGAGTTGGTAATTTGGGGGCAACTCTGCCACTGAATGATAATTGGTGGCAATCTTTGGTTTTGGAGTTTGTTCTTACCTTCATCTTGATGTTTGTGATTTTTGGTTCTGGATTAGATCGTCGTGCCCCGATTGGCTTTGCCGGGTTGGCGATCGGTTTGACGGTAGGGGTGGAAGCTGCGTTTATGGGACCAATTACAGGTGCTAGTATGAATCCGGTACGTTCATTAGGTCCTGCACTGGTGGGTGGAATTTGGCAGCACCACTGGCTTTATTGGCTCGGACCGATTTTAGGAGCGCAATTAGCGGTGATAGTTTATCGGCAACTTTCTCACAACTTTCAAGATATTCATTCTCATTGGAGGAACGGCACATGAAACGAGTTATGTTTGTTTGCAAGAAAAATTCTCGCCGTTCTCAGATGGCTGAGGGATTTGCTCGCACATTGGGTGAAGGCAAAATTGCTGTAGATAGTTCGGGTTTGGAATCAAGTCACGTAGATCCAACTACCGTTCAAGTTATGTCAGAGATCGGTATTGATATCAGCAATCAAAACTCCAAGCCTTTAAGCAATTTCAACTCAGAAAATTATGACGCAGTTATTTCTTTATGCGGTTGTGGAGTTAACTTACCCGAACAATGGGTATTAAGAGAAGTATTTGAAGATTGGCAACTAGACGATCCCGAAGGGCAAGATATAGAAACTTTTCGCCGTGTTAGAGATGAAGTTAAAGAACGAGTGGCGAAGTTAATTACATCTCTAAGTTAAAGGAGCTTTGGTTCCCACTCTTCCCCATACTGCTCCCTTAGACTGTGCCAAGCCTCTACCTGCCCTGGTTCATATTCTCCTGGCTTACCCCACTGCAAAAACGCACTTAAAGCTGGTTCTTGTTGCTCGTCAAGGAACCGAATCGCATAGGTAGTAAAGTTACCCCGCTTTGCTTCACCTATTTCAAATTTCACTTTGGTAATTTTATCCATATTTAAGTGAAACTCGAAGCCCTCGGTATGCATGTTTGCGTATTTACCTTTGGGCAGTTCTGCATAAAACAGTTTTTCTATCTTGCCGCGTGCTTCTAAAACAGCGGCACTGCTAGTGACAATGAGACGCAAAGTTCCCAGAGTGTGGCAAGTTTCTAAAAAGTCTTTTAAAGATTTGTCATTTGTCATTTGTCATTTGTCCTTTGTTGTTTGTATGTCTCATACTACTCACTCCTGTCTCCTGTCTCCTGACTACTTCTCATGTTGTTCGTAGGCGGCGACGATGCGCTGAACTAGGGGATGGCGCACAACATCTTTTTGAGAAAATTCGCAAAAGGCAATGCCTTCAACATGTTTTAAAATTTGTAAAGCTGTGACTAATCCTGATTGTTGGTGGGGTGGTAAATCGTTTTGTGTCATATCACCTGTAATTACCATGCGGGAATGGAAACCTAAGCGTGTTAAAACCATTTTCATTTGAGAAGGTGTGGTGTTTTGGGCTTCATCCACAATTACAAAAGCGTTGTTGAGTGTACGTCCTCGCATATAAGCTAAAGGAGCAACTTCAATTACACCTTTTTCCATCAGTGTTGGTACTTTTTCTGGGTCGATAAATTCGTTAATAGCGTCGTAGAGTGGACGTAAGTAGGGATTAACTTTCTGTTGCAAGTCTCCTGGTAAAAAGCCGAGTCTTTCGCCTGCTTCGACCGCAGGACGAGTTAAAATTAATCTTTCAAACTGATCGGCAAGGAGTGCTTGTACGGCGACAACAACAGCCAGAAAGGTTTTCCCAGTACCAGCCGGTCCAGTGCAGAAGGTAAGATCGCGTTTGCGGAGTGCTTCAATGTAGTGTCGCTGGCGAAAGGTTTTGGCACGAACTTCAACGCCATTACGAGTCCGGGCGATTACATCTCGCTGTAAGTCTTGTAGTTCGTCTACTAGATGGCTATCTAGAGCTTGACGAGCTGTTAATATATCGGTGTTGGTGATGCTGTTGCCCTTACTCCAAAGATCTTCAAGTGATCGCACTAATTTACAAGTGAGGTCAATTTGCTGACTCGTGCCGGAAATGTACAGTTCTTGTCCGCGTAGCACTATCGTAGCTCCTGTTTGTCGGGACATGATTTTGAGATTTTCTTCTCCCGCACCTGCTAGAGCGATCGCACTTGAAACATTCGGCAGTTGGAAGGTTAAGGCATCTGCCATAGATTTTCTGATTTTTATGGAGTAATTCCTAATAAAGCTTAATATTTTTTGATTGATTATAGGGAAATTTTTAATAGACAAAGTAGAGAATATTAGCAATTAAAATCTCTACTTTATCTCTCCCTAAATTTAACTACTGACATGAGTTAGCCACAAAAACAGACACTTTGCCATGTTTTAGACGTGACTACCTTTGCGTGCGGCTTCTGCTTTGCGTTTACGACGTAGACTGGGTTTTTCGTATCTTTCTCGGCGTTTGACTTCTGATAAGATACCGGCTTTCTGAATTTTCTTTTTAAAACGTCTTAGTGCCGAGTCAATCGACTCATTTTCACCCAAACGGACTTCAGCCACTCCCTAGTTTCACCTCCTTACAGAGATCATTGATAACTGGAAATTGGAATTGTGCCTCTCTTAGTAGAGACGCGAGAGAAATCGCGTCTCTACTTTAGTCTAAATAAGCACGAGTGCGGGGTTTTGTGATAACTTTGTGTCCATTTCCAGGTTTTTCTCTAGGCTTTGGTGGTGGTAATCGCTCTTGCTCTTCTTCTTCGGTATACATTTCTTCTCGGCTAAGACCTGTACTGCCGTAGATATCTAAATATACTGATTGCCCAGCGGCAGAAGCTGCTGCTGCCACCACAGTGCGAATTGCTTGAATATTGCGTCCACCTCGACCAAACACTTTTCCTTTATCTGTGTTGTCAAAAGCGATCCGAATCCAAGCCCGTTTACGGGTGTGAAAAATTTCACAATCAACGCTTAAAGACTCCGGTGAATCTAAAAATGGCTGCAAGAGAAAGCGTAGCAGCCCAACGTAGTCAGGATCATTTGTTGGGGATTTTATTCCTATCCTAAGATGCGGCTTGTGCACTGACCTGTTCAAAAACATTAGCTTTTTGTAAGATGCGACGCACTGTATCAGTGGGTTGAGCGCCTTGTTGTAGTCGCTTGACGATGCCGGGAACGTCTAGTCGTACTTCATCTGTTCTAGGGTTGTAGAATCCCAATTCTTCTAAGGGACGTCCATCGCGACGAGCGAGGCTGTTAATAGCGACTATGCGGTAGCTCGCTTCCCGCTTTTTACCGTATCGCTTCAAGCGCAGTTTAACCATGATTCAGAAATCATTCTCCTGTTTCTAGATTCTGTGGACGATTAGTTGGTGCTAAAATGCCCATTTTAACACTAAATTAGCATTCTTGGTCAGTTGTCATTTGTATTTTATTTTTACTCACTTTTGTAGAGACGTTCCGCCGGAACGTCTCTACGATTACAACGTGCCGAAACCCTTCTTTTTTTTGTCCTTTTTGGGCTTCTTTTTAGTGGTGTCGCCGCCACTATAACCCCGCCAACCAGGGGCGGGACGATTGCCTGCACCTGCTGCTGCATAGGGATCTCCCATATTACCACCGAACATTCCTGGCATTCCTGGGAAGCGACCTTGACCCATTTGCTGCATCAAACCGCGCATTTTTTGGAAGTCACCCACTAGCTTACTGACATCGGCTTCTTTGTAACCAGATCCGCCAGCAATCCGTCGCCGCCGACTGGGAGAACTTGCCAATAAATCAGGATTCTTGCGCTCCTGAGCTGTCATGGAATTAATCATCGCTTCGCAGCGTTTGAGCTGGGTTTCCCCTTGCTTGAGTTGATCATCTGAGATCTTATTCATACCTGGGATCAGCTTCATGATCCCTCCCAGCGATCCCATGTTTTTCAGCAAACGTAATTGCTTGACAAAGTCTGTGAAGTCAAACTTAGCCGAGAGGATTTTCTCCTGCATTTTTTCCGCATCGGCAAGATCAAACTCCTCTTGGGCTTTTTCTACCAAGGTAAGAACATCGCCCATTCCCAGAATTCGCGATGCCATGCGATCTGGATAAAACGGTTGCAAAGCTTCGACTTTTTCCCCAACACCGATAAATTTAATCGGTGCGCCAGAAATCCGCCGTACAGATAGCGCCGCACCACCACGGCTGTCACCATCCATTTTGGTGAGAATTGCACCAGTAATCCCTATTTGTTCATGGAATGCACGGGTAAGATTCGCTGCTTCTTGACCAGTCATGGCGTCCACCACCAAAAGTGTTTCATGGGGTTGGACGGTTTCCTTGATGCGGGCTAACTCCGCCATCATGTCTTGGTCAATTTGCAAACGACCCGCAGTATCAATAATTATAGTATTAACGCCTTCTGAAGCACCTTGTGCCACACCCTGACGGGCTATCTCCACAGGATCAGCATCGCTACCCAAGGAAAATACTGGAACCTCAATTTGCTTGCCCAAGGTAATCAATTGATCTATGGCAGCAGGACGGTATACGTCTGCCGCTACCATCAAGCAGCTACGGTTCATTTTCCGTAGATGTAAAGCTAGCTTGGCGGTAGCAGTTGTTTTCCCAGTACCTTGCAACCCAGCCATGAGGACAATTGTGGGGGGCTGCGGTGCTTCATGTAGAGGAACATTCTCTTCCCCCATTACCTTCAGCAGTTCATCATAAACAATTTTGATGAACTGTTGGTCGGGACGCACACCCGTGATTACTTCTGCTCCCAGAGCCGATTGTTCTACTTCGGCAATAAATTCTTTAACTACCTGAAGATTAACGTCTGCTTCCAATAAAGCGCGGCGCACTTCCCGCAACGCTTCAGTAATGTTGGATTGGGAAATTTTGTTCTGTCCCCGTAGTTTTTTCCAGGCAGATTCTAAGCTATTGGCAAGTGCATCAAACATAATACAGATATTTAGTCAGCAAAAATTTAAAGCGCTATTTACCAGCTTAGTAGTTTTTACTTCGACTATAGCGACAGGATAATTACTAAAATCCCTGAAAAACCGCAAAATGGCTTTTTTTACACAGAAATTTTTGTGGTCAATGGTTGGTATTGTCCGAGGCGATCGCTACGGTATTCAGATTAAAGTAGTTGTATAAGGGGTAAAAGAGGGTATTGGGCATGAGTGTAGCTAATGGAAGAAAGATTAGTTTTTGTCAAGAACTAAAAGCCGCATTGCAAACATTAATAAAGCTAATAGCTTTAGTTAGTTTAGCTTTTATAGCTACAATATTGCTCACAAAAAACAACCCATTGGGATTAGTACTAGGTTTGAGCTTTTGTTTAGGAATATTATCTATGGTTTGGCAAGAACAGAAATACCTAGCAAATAAGTCTCAAGATAATTTAAGTGTATTTACTGTTATAGTTGCTAAAAATAACACTAATAATATAATACAAGAAAATGACACTAGTTCACTTGAGCAAGTAATCTTTGAGAGATTTGCAAGTCTTGATCTTAGTCATACCAGTTTAATCCTCGCTAACCTCGAAAATGCACAGCTAACCAATGCTAACCTCACTAACGTATACCTGAGCGGTGCAAACCTTAATAACGCCAACCTAAGTGGTACTAATTTGTACAATGCTAATCTTAGTGATGCACAATTGGTAAATACTAACCTCAGCGATGCAAAGCTAGAAAGTGTCAACCTCAAGAATGCTAATTTAGAGAGTGCTAACCTCAGTAACGCCATTTTAACAAATGCCAGCCTGAGCAGCGCTCAACTTGACAATGCTCAGTTAGTAGGTGCTAACCTCAACGGTGCTAACCTCAGCGATGCGAAGTTGGTAAGCGCAAATCTCAGTAATGCCAACCTTGATAGTGTGTACCTGTGGAATAGTAATCTCACTCATGCTCAGTTGGTAGGCACTAACTTTAGCAAAGCCTACATGAATAGCGTCAAGCTCAGCGAAGCTAACCTTAGCAGTGCAATTCTCCAAGATGCAGTTCTTACCAATGCTAAGTTGAAAGATGCAAATCTTCGTGGTGCAAATCTTCGTGGTGCAAACCTCAGTGGCGCAAACCTCAAGGGAGCCAACCTCACCGATGCAAATCTAGAAGGTGCAAATCTAGAGTGTGTAAATTTGGAAGGCGCAAACCTAAGTAGAACCAATCTCAATGGGGCTAACTTAAAGTGCGTAAAAATTAATCAACAAACAATTTTAGAAATGCACTCAGATTCTCCTGGGAAGTTGGAGCAAGAACATGAAAGCAACGATGCACTCTTATCATTTCAAGATACCAACCTTTAATATAACATAGTTGTGTGCTAATTACTATTTTGTCTTGACGTTCCAGCCCTTATTTCTACACGTTGGCATTGCTGTTGGGTTAAACCTAACACCTGAATCGATGGTGATGTGAGGATGGTGTGTTTTTCAATCAGGTACTTACCACCTTGATCTTGTAAAGCAGGGAAGGGAACCAGGAATAAAGATTCTTGCGGCATGAAGATTACTCTGTCGCTGTCTTTTTTGGGTAAAAGATCAGCAATGGGTTTAATTAGTAATTCATGTAACCGCTTGAATTGATTTTGCGCTTTGGGTGCATTGGGGTTGTAAGATACAACAATACCGCGACCTCTGACACCGATAGATTGACGGCTAGTGGTAACTAACTCATATAAATTAGTATTGTCTTTTTGCCACAGAGGCTTGAGGTCAGCTTTACGGAATATAACTTCACCTGTTGGTTTTATAACCCAAATATAGAGTTCTGATTGTTTGGTTTGTTGTTTACCTGCTACTTTGAATTCATTATAAATAATCGAATATTGAACAAGTGTGCTTGATTGCTGTTTGGCGATTTGTTTAATCTCTTGAATAGTTGGTGCTTGGAGCTTTATTTGGGAGTTTAAACGAGACGAGAGTAAATCAACAAACGCCCTAGCGCGACCGCGTTCGGCAATTTCTAAGGCTGTGTCAGTTTTATTTTGGGCAATGAGGACTTGTTGTAAAGCGCGGTATGTACGAGCTTGCTCCTCAAAAATTGAGACTTTGTTTGTATCGTCTAATCCACCTCGGAGAGATTCAACAACGGTTATTCCCTTGAATAAAGTTTTCTCTGCCGAGGCAAGATTACCTTTTTTGTAGAAAGCTAGTCCGAGATTGTTCAAAGCTAACCACTCGCTTTGACGGTCTTTAATCTCCCTGGCAATTACCAACACCTGCTGAAAATACTCAATTGCTTTGGCGTAGTTTCCCAGATATAGGTAAGCAAGACCGAGATTACCCAGCGCCGTCCCCTCGCTTTGACGGTCTTTAATCTCCCTGGCGATTGCCAACTCCTGCTGAGAATACTCAATGGCTTTGGCGTAATTTCCCAAATTTCGGTAAGCACCACCGAGATTACCCAGCGCCATCCCCTCACCTCGACGGTCTTTAATCTCTCTGGCAATTGCCAACTCCTGCTGAGAATACTCAATGGCTTTGGCGTAGTTTCCCAAATTTCGGTAAGCAAGACCGAGATTACCCAGCGCCTTCCCCTCGCTTTGACGGTCTTTTATTTCTCGATAAATAATCAGTGCTTGTTGCCAAGACTGTAATGCTGCTTGAAATTGACTAGTTTGATACTGCTGTAAACCTTGTTCAAACAATCGGTCTGCTTCGGCTTGTGCTTTTCGCTCATTTGCCGAAAGCGCTAATACCTGCGAAGCTGTAAATGCTACTGGCAAATTGGCAGCATAAGACGATGATACAACAATCACCAGGGTAATAAATACACTTAGTCCAATTTTATTTGAACGCATATTCGTTAATCCAAAATCTAAAAGGTCATCTCCAATTGCAAGAGCGCAATGACGCTCGAAGACTCGCTAACGCTTCGCTAACGCAATTCGCAATTAATACCGAATGCCGAAATAGGGGGCGCAAAGATTGATACTGCGTGTTTTTTTATTTTCAGCACGCTCAGTTGGGGGCTTGAATCCCGAATGAACCAATCTTAATAATGCTCATGCTGTCGCTTTGTCAGGGTTTTTTAGTAGATTCTCATAAAACTCGCTCAGGGAAAAGAGTAGGTATATAAAATTACCAAATCTAGGCGCATTTTTTCCAGACTTTGCAGACAAACTCTGAACACGCCGTTGGGAAAGTAAATCTAAAACTTGAATTGAGAAGGCACTAGCGAGCCTCCTTTGGAGGAGCAATGCTAACGCCTTGATGGTTATAATACCAGGGGCAAGTTGAGAAATTACGTAGCTCAAGGGATTTTTGGGATGCATAGTAGTGATAGCTGTAACAGGATTCACTATCTATGTATTTCTCAGCGGACTGAGGTTATGCAATTTTTGGCAAAGAGGCAATGGTTCTCTTGGGAGGAAGAGGGATTTGATGCCAAAGCAATACCACTATTCAAACAAGGGTGATCATCAAGTATGCCTAAAGTCGCAATTTAGGGACAATGCGTGCAGAAGGTTTTCGCCGCAATACTACCTAGATACCTACTCCCCAAAGCGCCCTGAATGCAAAACTTGGATGAAAGAAGCCAAGAAAATTGTCTAGGCACACATTTTAATGGATATTAATCAACAAAAAGAACAGTTCAGTAGTACTTATATTCGGGCAGTTGTCACAGTTGCTCTTTATTTTGCTTATTAGTTTTGGAGGAATACCTGTGAAAGTTACTATACGAGATTGCCAAATTCTCAAAACTATAGAACCGGAGGTGCTACAGGTACACTTGCAAGAACGAGGCTGGCATGAATCTGGACGGATTTATGATAATGCGGGGGCAATCTGGAGATTAAAAAAAGACTCTAGTAATGAATTGGAGATTTTGCTACCCCTACAGCAAAATTTAGGTGATTATGCAGCTAGAGTCAGTGATATTCTTAAAACACTGGAAATTGTCGAAAATCGCTCTCAAATTGAGATTTTAAGCGAATTTATTACCAATGCTCCCAATATTACTAATGTTGAATATTGCTGATAATCCTTAATCATGGCAACCACTCCCGTAGATTAATTCCTACCTGTGCTGGCGATTACAATTCCAATTTCTTGAGCAGTTGCACCACAAGCCAACATTGCTCGAATCAGTAATTCAATAGAAACCGAAGCATCACCATTTTCAGCCTTTGCAATACGTAGTTGACCGGAGTGAATTTTTTCTGCCAGTTCATTCTGCGTCATCAGCTTTTGCCGCCGCTCTTTTAAAGAGTGACTGAGAGCTAATTTAATTTCAACTAAAGCAGCCTCTTGAGGTGTGAGTTGAATGCGACTCGGATAGTTATTGCTCACCGCCTAAGTACTATTCGTGGCGGCTAACCAAATTTATGTAATTGAAGAGGGGCACGTGGTGCAAGTAGGTACATTTGAGGAACTAGTGAAACTTGAAGGGCTATTTGCTCACCTGGTAGCCCGACAAATGGAATCAACCAAGGCGGCTGCGGTAGCTAAATTTCTTGTTAACTAAGGCGACATTACCTGCTGAACAGTTAGGTTTATTTCTGGGAACAGCTTAGAGATAATTTGTTGGCTGCCAGTAAACACACTTTGCTGGTAAACTTTTCCTATCAGTAGGCAAACCGTGACCTTGTTCTCCAAAGGATCAACAATCCAGTATTCGCCAACACCAGCTTCTGCGTACTCGGACGTTTTTATATTGTAGTCGCGGTCAACAGATTCGGGAGATACCACCTCAACAATCAGTAGTGGTGCCGTTTGAAGAACAGCAGAAGTTTTCTCGATTGTCTGTGCTTGCTCTTTTGTCATGACCAACACATCAGGTCGCCTGAGTTGTTTTTTGGTCATTACCTCGGTGCCATTGGGGCGCGGCTTTAGAGTCAAACCCAAGCGTTGTTTTTCTAAAAGAAACTGAAATAACAGCAGAGTAATAATCGCCTCATGCTTACCAGTACCGGGGGGCATTTCTACCAGCACCCCATCTTCCAATTCATAGCGTTTGTCTGTGCCATCATCGTAGGTTAAATACTCCTCAATTGTAAACTTTACAGGGGTTGTGGACATTGCGTAGCCTCCTTCTCCATGAGCGTGCGCTACTGCACTACTCTGTCCTTATGATAAATACTCTTGAAGGTTTTCTCAAAAAGAAAGCTTAAAAAAACAGACTTGGTGATACCTTGAAATAATCACCGAGCGCTTTAGCTTGTGCCTTGCTAATCGAACGTTTTCCATTCACAACCTCAGAAACTACACCAGAAGAACCGATAATTCCTACTAAGTCAGCTTGACGGATACCACTGGCTTCCATAATATGTTGCAGGATTTCATGAGGCGCAGATCGATCCATCGGATAGTTCTGTGTCTCATAAGCTTCAATCAATATAACTAGCAATTTGTATAAAGCTTGCTCCTCGATTGTACGATTTTTCTTAAAAGTTAGCTGTTCTACTACTTTTAAAATACGCTCGTACTCTTCTTCAGTGTCAATTGCGATCGGAACAACTTCAGTCAACAGATTGCGATAAGCGTTTTGGTCAAAAGTAAGGGTCATTTTTCCACTTTTCTTTATCGTATTCGGCGTGTGTCAGAAAATATTTGTAATAAACTACTTGGTTTTCATAGTCAATACCGACAATTAAGCGATAGGCATTGCCTTTAATATTAAAGACGGTAAAATTCCCAACGGCTTCGGCATCTTGATAGATTTTACGGACATCCTGTAAGTTACACCAATCCGCCTTATTGACGGTTGCATACCAGTCGTCAATTTGCTTTTTCACATCGGGAAACTTAGCTGCATCAACGCGGAGGTTACGAATCGAAATCAAATGCATTCGTCTGTTGTTTTGTAGTCATACTTGTTAACCAATAAAAATCTATTAAATGAATACTCTCAAACTGAGAGCAAAATGTCAAGAAGAACGCGAAATCTTAAGAGACTTTATGAAAAAAGATACCCGACTTCTTAAAGAAGTCGGGTATCTGAAGGGTATCTAAAGGAAAATTTTACAAAATTTGTAAAAGTTGTTTGATTTTGGTATCTTGGCTTTGCTTGAATTTATCAGGGAAATTCAACTCTAGGATAATATTACCGTTGGCTTCTTCTTGTACTGAAGAAATTTCGACAACAAATCTTTTGGGTAATAAATTATCTGATTCCTCACTCAAAAGCAAACCAACGAGTGGTTTCAAAGTGCGCATTTTGTGCAAGTCTTCTTCTACAAGCAATCGATTGGCTTGTTTAGCTTTTTTGCTTTGTAATTCCAACTTTAAACCAGTGACACCAAGTTCTGTTGCCACTCCGCCAAAAAAGTGACCATCCCAGTAAAGATCGCCTCTAGCTTGTACCTGCTTGCGTATCCTTTCGCCTGAAGTTGGTTTAACGTCACGCAACGAGCGAGTCAAACTGGTAGCAAGGAATCCAAGGGAAGCAAATGGTTTGTCTGTGAACTGTCGCTTCTGAGAATACCATTCACGGACATCAGAAAACAAAACCAGGGTGAGAGCATCTTGTTGAGCGCGATCGAGATTGACAAAATCAACTGCCAAATGTGTCTGGTGATCGTCAACAGGCGAAAGTCGAATCACTCTTGCGGTTAGAGTTACCCTAGCTGTAAAATCTCCCATAATCTCAAGCTGTACTTCATCTGGTAAGTTGGGCCAAGATTCCAAGGAAATTAACGCACCAGTTTCTGAGATATTGATCGTCTCACCCATCATCGTTTGGTCGTTACTAGAAACTACCACCCTAAGGCGTCGCTGCAAACGGTGAGCAGTACGAATTTGTGGTTGCTCGAAGCCAACTAACAAAGCCGCCATCAGCAAAACCAGGTTAAAAACAGACCACAAGGTATTGACTAAAACCGCCTCGGAATCTTCTGGACGTAACAGCAACCAATAAGGTACAGCTAGTAAGGAAACAATTACTAATCCTGTTACCACTAGCAAACCGCGCATAGATTGCCAGTCAAAAGTGCGTTTGGTAACATTTATCCCTTTATCGGTAACGTTGAAAGTACCCATTTTGGGGTTAATCAGTGCCAACATTGTTACCCATCCAGCCTGGAAAGCCATCACAAATTCAAAAATTTCGTTCCAGAAGGAGAAGCGGACGTGTTTGTAAATAATGTAGTTGGCATATAAAGACAGTAGGATATGTGGTAGGGCGTAAGCTAGAGTTTCTAAACCCAAACCTTGGATTGGGTTAACGCCAAATAGTAAAAACAGGGTTGGTATTATAGCATATGTTAGTCGCGGATATCCATACAAGAAGTGGGAAGTTGCGCTCATGTAACAAAGCCGTTGCGCTAGCGTTAAGTTCAGCTTTGGGTTAAACAGAGGATTTTCCAGCCGTAGAATCTGCGCCATTCCCCTCGCCCAGCGTACTTGTTGACCTACGTAGGAAGAAAAAGTGTCTGGTGCTAAACCAGCTACCATAATTTTGTCGTAGTAGACCGACTTGTAACCGCGTGAGTGTAACCGCAATGCTGTGTGACAATCTTCTGTCACAGTTTCAACGGCAATTCCCCCCACTTCTAAAGCGTGGTTTTTACGGATGATAGCTGCTGAACCGCAAAAGAAAGAGGCATTCCAAAAATCGTTGCCTTTTTGCAGTACTTTGTAAAATAATTCGTTGCCCACTGGGATTCTACCGCCTGTGAGCAAGTTGCGCTCGAATGGATCGGGGTTGTAGAACCAGTGAGGAGTCTGGACAAAGGACACTTTTGGATCGTAGAAGAAACCTACTGTGTGCAGCAGAAATTGGCGCGATGGGATGTGATCGCAGTCTAATATCATCACTAAATCGCCCCCAGTTTTGTGAAAGGCGGTGTTGATATTACCGGCTTTGGCGTGGCTGTTATCGCCCCGCGTCATGTGAATGCAGCCAATTTCTTCACACATTTGCTTGAGTTGTTCGCGTCTGGCTCGGAACTTTTCTCGCCGTGGATCGTCTTCTTTATACCTTTCGGGACGACCATCATCAAGGATATAAACTTTCTTTTTCTCTGGTACGTATTCGCAAGCCAAAGCGGCGATCGCTGTCTTACGGACTATCTCAACGTCTTCGTTGTAGGTAGGAATATAAATATCAACTGCGAACCATTTCTCTGGGGGAATATTAGAAAGATCGACTGGCTGACGTTCCTTGATTTTTAGGGTTTGAAAATAAGCCAGTACTAGGGTGGCGATCGCGTACAACTCTGCTCCGTACAACATCAAACAAGCAATGCTGTTAACCCATCCATTCAAGTTAAGCGTGTAGCTGGTACGGTAAAACAGATAACGCATTGTTGTTACTAAGCTCAGCCATACCAAAAATAAGTGGTAGTACTGACTAATTTCAGCAGAGGATTCTGCCTCCTCAGCTTGTACAACTAACTGACCTAATAGCACTAAAAATACAGCTACTGCTCCCTGTTGCCATATTTCGAGAGGAGTAACAATTACTGGAACTGAAAGCACCAATAGCAGCAAGACAAGCCACTTGAACTGTTTCACACCCACTTTTTCTAAAGCACGGTCAAAAAATTGGGGTGTAAGATCAATCAGCCATCTTCTTAAACTAAAGCGTTGACGTTGCCCACGAGGCGATCTCAATGATGACGACATTTTGGAATGAGGAATGAGGAATGGGGAATTGTAATCAGCAATTAACAATCAACAATTAACAATTAGCCATTAGCAATTAGCAATCAGCAATTAATGTTTGTTGGCGCTACTGATGCGTTTGAGATACAACTGAACAATTCCATACATCAGTAGTGATATGCCAACAATGCCTGCTGGTAGTAATAGCCAGTTTTCTTGCAGCAAACGGGATATTTTACTGAGTAGATTGGTATCTTCCAAGCGTTGAGTGGAGGGGGAACTTTGGAAAAACTCTAACTGATAAGCGTCGGGAGAGTAGGGATCGACATCCTTACTATCACTACTAATTAGCACTGTATCTTTTTTCAGTTGGAAGAACCACGGATCTTGATTGAGTACTTGTCGGACTCGCTCTAAACCTGTATCTGTTTGAGCAGTCAAAGCGAGAACAACGCGCGAGCCACTCCAAGGAGAGATTGTTTGCTTAATCATCCCTTGTGCATCCTGGGGAGTTTGAACTGCGCCTGCTGCGGATGAGCGGAAAAATGCTTGACTTAAATTAAAGCCACTAGATTTAAATATTTCTGGTAAAGGAAATTTTTCCCTTGTACCAATTCCCACCAAATGGTAATTTTTACGTGCTGTATCCGGTAATGAATCTGACGTGTAAACATCAAGTTTGATCGAATCTGCTCGACTTAACCTTCCTAAACGCTCACTCAAAGCTAATAAAGTCAAAATATCTGTGTCCGTTGGATTTTGTGGTAATACAACTGCTGTTTTCGACAAATCTTGCGGTGCAGCAAAGGGATAACCAAATTGTAGTAGTTTCAAATCTGGTAGTTGTACAGAACTTTCCCGTTTTAAATCAAAGCTAGTGTCAGCGTGTACTGTACCTGTCAATTGCTGATCTGGTGCGTTGGCACAGTTTTGTTTGTCAAATGGTTCCCTGGGATTCATCCGGAAAAACACCTGTAGCTTCGAGTTAGGCTTAACTAAGTTAGCTGGTAAGTCCACTTTCAGGTTTTTACGATTTTCGCCGCGATCTGAATCAAGACGTGCACCACCAATGAACACGTTATCGAGTAAAACTTCTACTGCAGAAGTTCTGGGATTCATCTGTGGACTATAACTGTAAACCAGATTCATGGAACTACCGCGTACAAAGCGATCGTCTGGTAGCGCACGGAAATCTATATCAATTGACGGTGCAGATGAACCACGTACAGTCACATCATTAAAAGGATCTCCATTTACCTGGGTTTTAATATCGCCTAATCTAAAAGTATTTTCCTGTGGTAAATAACGAGGCCATTGACGGAGTCCGGGTGTTGATATTTCCTTAACTTGATTGACTAAAACTACTTGACCAGTACCTAATCTCCGCAAGTCAGGCTCAGCCAAAAACTGTGCCGCCTTAGCAACGCCTTTTGCGCCATTACCAGTAGCGATTAACACGGGAGAACCAGTTTTATTAATAGTAGCAATTAATACGCCTATGTCCTCGGAAATAGGATTTTTATTGGCATCGAGAATTAAATTGCTAGCAACCAACAAAGGTAACTTCATCGTAGCTAGTTCCGGTTGTTCACTGGGAGTACCAATAATCACCAACCGCTGTTCTGGCTTTACCTCTGTTAAATTAGTTACTACATTAGTTTCTATAGGACGGAAATCTGCCAATCTACCCAATGCTGCTTGTAATCTCGCTGCCCCAGTTAGCCATGATTGGCTCACAGAACTAGGTTGTAAGTAAGCAATACTGTTAGTTTCTAAACTTAAGTCGTCAAAAAATGGATAAGGATAACGGCTGAAATTAAGCGCAACTGGTTGCCGTTGATAGTTGAAAATCAGTTTGGAATCTGGTAGTACTTCTGTCCACAAATCGGGATCGTTAGAATTACTACATTCCTGTGAGTTATTCTGCTGTACTACAATCTTAAGTTCATTGTAGTCTTGTAGCAGCTTAGGATTAATATCTAGCAGTACTTGACCTAACTGAGACTGTTTTTTGTTAAGTGGTACACTGCCTACAGCTCTGTCATTAATTAAAACTGTCAAATTAGAGCGGTTAGCATATAGTGCTGGCGAATGTTGGAAGCGAATTAAAGCTTTGACATTAGCTACTTTCCAACTACGAGGACGAGTAAAACCAAGCCGCCCTTCGGCATAAACTCCGCGCAAGCGCATACGGTTGCCAACAATCGGACTGCGATTAAATTCAAGGCTATAGGGAATCAAACCTTTGGCAACAGCCGCCTGTGATTCATCTGTACTACTTTGGGCTTTTGGTGTCGTTTGTTGTGCCAATACTTGTTGAGTGTTGGCAATTTTTGGGTTTAACAAAGAATTTGGAAACAGTAAAAAGCAACTAGTAAAGACGATCGCCTTTGTACTAATGTTATAAAACAAATGCTTCATAATTATTTTTTATCTACACCCAGTTTTATGACTACTTTTGTAACAATTGTTTCGGTACGACGGATGGTGGCAGTAACCCTAACCAAGCAAGATTTTGGCTATAATAAGATGTTTTATCATCCCAAATTCCTTGTTGATAGTTTAGTAATAATTTTTGCCTAAACACTTGTTCTGCTAACTGTGGTTCTACTATGTTCCAAGCAGCATAAAGCATTGCGTACTGCGATGTCGCTTCGTAATCGACTATTCCCTTGCCTTGAAGGTCGAGACGTGCGGGTATTCGCGATCGCTCTCGCCACATATTTTGTAAGTGTTTGGTATTTGTTTGCAAATAGCGCCGTGCTGCTAGTGAATTGAACCATGCAGCATCCAGCGACAAGCGCCACCAAACTCTATAAGCATCAAAGCTATAGACAGTCTGTAGAGGATTAGATGGTGGAAAAGGTTGGTATTTGCCTGTGGTAATATCTAGAGCAACCCAGTCACCGGGCAAACCAACAGTAGAAAGTTGTGACGATTGTTCAAGTATTTGATAGCTACTATCTACTAGACTCAACCAATCACGATTTGGATCGACTTGGGCAAATATACGAAAAGCATAAGGAGCCAGGTATGAAGGATTGAGATAGAGAGTAGAAGGATTGGGGACAAATGCCGCCTTTGGACCTGGTAGTAGGTAGCGCTTCCCTTGTGGTCCAATTGCAGTAGAATAGTCCCACAGAGAAACCAGCTTAACCTTTGCTAGTTCTAGGTATTCCGGGCGATTCCAGCGTCTGTAGGCAAAAATTAGGGCAGTAATTGCATCAATATCGCCATCACTGGCGAAGTTGTTGTCGATTGTACCCCACTTACCCTCGGCATTTTTTCCCCACTTCCAAGCCCATAAACCGTCAGTAACTTTACCGTTTTCTATTCGCCGGAGGTTATTTTCCCCCCATTTTAAGGTGAGGGCAAAGGTGGTGGGATCGTTAACTAGTACTGCCCGCAGCATAGCATAAGCTTGACCTTCACTAGTTGAGCGATCGCCCGCTTCGTAGTCAATCACCCGTCCATCTTTTTGAATAAATCTCCGACGATAACTATCCCAACTTTCAGCTAGTAACTGACCATTAGGGATATCACGTAAAGCCTCTACAGATACTGCTATATTTTCGTTACCACCTCCAGGTAAAGATGTTCCCACAACTTTTTTGTCATCTGGACTCTTGGGCTTTACTACTGGGTAACCAGAATAACAGGCATATAAACTACTTAAGCTGGCAATAACTGCCATTTTGGCTAAGCGCTGCATCCTCAGAACCGTTGGAATTGTGAGGGTCTTTGTAGAGACGTTCCATGGAACGTCTCTACATTTCCCCCTGTTCTTATTGTTCCCATACAAATGTTCACAATTAACGTAGTCGGGCAAATTCCTTTATCTGCCTCTACGCTCATAGTCTTCCCAAGGAGGTTGAAACCCTCGCCGCAACAGAAAGTCTTCTTGTATCTGCCGCATTTGGCGTAAGGCATCAGCATCAGTAGAACCCTGAGACATTTGCTGTATTTGTAGCTGTTCTAGTTGTGCCATTGCTGCTAAAGGTTGATCGGAAATAGCATTCAACCCAGCGAGGGCGCGACGTGCGTCTTTGTCTTCCGGCTTTTGTGCTATCACCTGTGAGTAAATCTGTTGAGCCGAATCATAACGCCGTTGTTGAAAGCGAATTCCGCCTAAACCCGCAAGGGCATCTAGGTTATCTGGTTGCTGCGCCAAAATATTTTTATAAGCAGCTTCAGCCAAATTGAAATCGCCCACCGATTTAGCTAACTCTGCCTGTAATTGGAATGAGTTAGGGTTGTTGGGTAAACGGGCAATCAACTGCTTGACACGCGCTTGAGCTTGTGTCGGGTTCCGTTTTGCCATTGCCTGTACAAAACGTAATTGCATGGGTATGTAACTGGGATCTACTTGAATCAGGTAACTATACAGTGGTTCACGTTGTTCTGTTGCCGGCAGCACACCCACCAAACTAAATAATTCTGGCGGTGTGTTGGTTGCAGGCTGTGTTGCTAACCAATTGTTGAGAACTGCTTCTGCGTCTTGTTGGGAAATACGCTTTGCTTGATAAGCGATACTAGCACGCCCTAACTGAGAGGTCAAATTTTGCGGTTCATAAGCTATCAACTGCTCATAAACTGTTAAGGCGTCGTCAAAACGCTTTTGTTGTACTCGCACACCTACCAACCCGCGTAAAGCACCACTAACTATGTCGCGCTCTGGTTTAGTGGTAAGTACAGCTTGGTAGCGCTGAGCGCTGGCTTCTAAATTACCTTCACGCCGCTCAATTTCTGCTGCTAGTAATTGAGTTGCTAAATCTTTACTACCTTGATCCGTTGCTGTATAAGCTGCTAAAGCAAGCCTAGCTTGATTCATGTCGTTTTGCTCTACATGAATTTGGGCGAGGCGAAAATTGAGAAACGGTACGTTAACTTTTGGTAGAATACTTTGGTAGACAGGAAGAAGTTCCGGATCGGGAGCATCTATATCCGCTAGGGCAACACCTAACTGTTGCAGTTGTCCTACTTCTGTGGGTAGGGTTTGCACTGCTGCTACCAAACGCTGTTTAAGATCGTTTTTGCTCAGCAATCCTAGTTTATTTTCCAAGGCTAACTGCCTAATAACTAAACTTTGATCGTTTGGCAACAATCTCGCCACCTGTCGATAAAGTTGTAGCGCTGTTTGTCCTTCACCAGGCAAGCCAGTGAAAACGTCAGCTACTTCTTTAAGTAATGTGGGTGAGGGATTGGTGGTATTGGCGAGTGCTTGACGGTAGAGAGTTGCGACTTGCTGTGTGAGGGCGGGATCGTTGGTTTTCTTGCGAATATCGTTGAGACTTCGCGCCAAAGGTAAAATTGCATCTTGTCTACCTTGGATTGGCTCTAACACAGCCACAGCTTTTGCTTGTTCAAGGTTTGCGATATACGCTTTGGCAAGTTCGGCACGAGTTTCTATGGCGATTTTGTCGAGTGTACTAGAACGCTGTAGTTGTGCTTCTAAAAGCTGTATCGCTGCTTTTTGATTGCCAGTTTCTCTTAAAGTGCTGGCGTAAGCTACTGCTGCATACCCTGTAATCGGTTTTCCAGTTGCTTGGTAGCGATTAAAAAGCTCTAAAGCTTTTTGGTAATTACCACTATAAGTGTATGTTTGAGCAGCACCAATAACTACTTCCGGCGTCGGGTTGTTAGCTAGAGCAATTTGGTAATCGGCTAACGATTCACTCATCCGTCCTTGGTAGGAATATAGCAGAGCGCGATAACCACGAGCTTGGGCATCGTTGGCATTTAACTTTAATAAAGTGCTGAGAGCTTCAATTCCTCGTAGATTCCATTCGGGGCGATAAGTCCCCATGATCCCAACTGTCTTTAAAGCCATTTGGTTATTGGGATCTAATCCTAGTACCTTTTGATAAGCACTCCAAGCTTCTTGAATCTTGCCAGCGCGATTATAAGCGATCGCCAACCCAATATAACCTTGTAAAGATTGTGGTTGCTGCTTGACAACTTGTTGGAAAGTACTAATTGCATCATTCACCCACCCCTTTTTTAACAAGTTAAAACCTTGTTGTAGTGAGGCAGTCTTCTGTGCTTGGGCTGGGGCAATATTTATTGGCGGTACAAAAGAAGTAAAAAGTAAAAAGTAAAAAGTAAAAAGAAAAACAGCCCTCTGCCCTCTGCCTTCAAATTGACTCATCGGTTCCTCCCTCTGGGAGTGATATCAAAATCTGATCTCACTCTCACGCCGACTACAGTTTCGTCAAAACCATCTCTTCCTTGGACTGTAAAACCCAGCCGCAAATAGGGAAGAACTTGAAAATCGTAATAAAGCTCCAAAACATCTAGGTTGTTCCGACGTAAACTGTCATTGGACAGAGCGCGTCCATAGGCTAATCCCAGACGATCATTGGCGGTAAATAAATCTAGTAAACTACCTCCCACTACGTATGTATTACCACCCTTACCTAAATCGCTGTTTTCGTAACGACCATAGCGTCCAAAAAGACCTAGTTTGAGATTGGGAATAAAAACTTCCGCATTTAAACCATAGGCTTCTTCGCGATCATCTTTAAGTGGACCAAATAAAGTTGCTTCGGAATTTCTGGCAATGCCAAAACTTTCTGCGAAAGAATCGCGGATACCAGAGTCGCGATCGGTTGCATAAGTACCGCGAATAATCGCGTTACCGTAACGAATACCAATTTCTCCAGCAAATCCATCTAAAGAAAAGTCACTGATTTTGTCTGAAGAAGAGAAAACAGCGGCTTTGGCTTCGATATTGTCAGTAGCACTCCAATTCACTAATAAGCCTGTGCGAGAAGCAATTCCCGTAGCAGCTAACGCCGGATTTGTTTGAAACACAGGATTAAAGAATTGGCTGGCTCCATCTTTAGCAAAGCTGTTTCGGTCAAAATAAGACGTTAAATCTAATTGCCCTATGACAAACCGTAGATTGGGTATCCCTGCCACCGAAGTCGCTAGATAAAGCTCGTTGATATTTAAACCTTCATTACGAGAATCATCAAAAGTGCTACCTTGGCTAGTCAAATCCAAAGTTGCTCCCACCAAAGCTTGAGGTGAGAGTGGGTAAACTCCTTCCAATCGCGCTCTTGCTGAAGTATCGCCTCCTTGGGTGACGTAAACTCCTTGGAACCTTAAAAATGGTTCTCTTAAAGCTGGATTAGTTACCAGTGGGAGAGGTTGATTGGGTGGTTGTTGTCTAGGTGGTACAGCAGGGTTATTGATTAATGGGGGTAGTAAATTAGGATCTCTATTCTGAGCATTAATTAGTTGATTGAAAGTTGGTGTTGCTCCAGTTACAGAGTCTTGCCTTGCCATCCCAGGGAGTGGTGGTAAAGGAGCTAGGGGTTGAGATGTGATTTGGTTGAAAGCTGGTGTACCAGGTGCGGTGAATTCTTGCCCCACATTCTGTGCCACCGGGCTTTTTTGTGACTCGTTCTTTTGATTGGATGGCAGCTCCAAATTGAGAAACGAGGCTTTGTTGGTATCAGCAGCTAGCTTTGGTAATCGTCTTTTTTGAGGATTAAGCTTGTTTAAAGAAGGTGTTTTTGGTGCAACACCCGTTAGCTGCTGCTGAATAAACGAGTTCTCTAGAGATTTAATCTCTTGTGTCGGTGTACGCTGTACTGGTTTGGGTAATGGTAGGTTGAGCGGTGCTACTGCTACACCAGGAGAGCCAGGTGGGGGTGGTACTGTCGATTGTCGCTTCTTTTGTCCGGGTAATGGCGTGCGTGGTACTGGTAACAGTCCCCCCATGCCCAGTTGAAAGTCGTTGTTGTGGTTATTGGACTTTGTTTGTGCTAAACAAGCGTTACCCGTAACCAGTATCCAGCACAAGACTGACACAATGTAAAACACCCAATATTTGTGTTGCTTGTGGGTAGAAGCATTTTGGTAACTATTTAATCTTGTGTTCCTCATTAGGTTAACTCATGGTTAAGTCAATCATTCAGTTATCGGTTGTCGCCACTTTAACAAAAAATCTAAGTAACTTCGAGGATAGTTGGTAAATTTTTCAGTTTCAGTTAACTTAGTTTAGAGTCAAATGGATTTTCTCTTTTATAGGCTATTATTTGTAAAATCGGGAAAAATCGATTTTTTACTTCTTACCAGTATCAAATACTTTTTTTATATGCCTAGTCTCTATTTTCAGCTTTTTAGGCAAAAATTTAGCCAGTTGCCTTCTTCTCTCTCCCTAGCCGCTATTTCTCTATTACTGCTTGTTGTTAGCTCTGGCTGTGTTCAAAAAGCACAAGAAGAAGTACAACTAGAAATAAAAAACGTTCAGTCAGTTCAGAGTAATGGTTTATACAATATATCAGGCAGTACAAATCTGCCTGACTCTAGCCAAATTACCGTAACAGCTGTGCGTAATTTACGACCACAAGAAGGACAACAACTATTAAATTCTCCTGATAGTACAAATCGCTCTATTTTGGCTCGTCAAATCGTCGAAGTCAAACAGGGAGAATGGCTTGCGGATCTCAATCTCTGGCAAGTGGCAGCCAATGGTACTTTTCAGGAAAACTGGCAAGCATCTCAAGTGCTAACGAGACTAACACCAGAAAACGGCGTCACGTTTATCGCCACTTTTGACGCCGCAAGTCAGCAGCAATCACAGCAAAGCTTGAAAAAACCCGATCAAGACTATCAAAACCTCGAAGGTAAGTTGATTCGCTTTACAAATGAAGGCGAAATCTATGTACAAGCGAGTCAAACTTTAGCAATTCCTCTACCCACAGGAAAAACAATTGCCCCTCGTTTCCAACTAGAAGACATGAATGACGGTTGGGGAATTCGTAACCAAATCCCGCCGCAACCAACAATAGGGGTAAATACCCGAGCGTCTTTACTAGCTACTAAATTCAGGCAGACAAACGCTTCTCTCAAGGCTTCAGAATTTATGCGTTGAAAAATGTAGAGACGCCTCGGCGGGGCGTCTCTACAAATTTTTTTGATTTAAATCATATGGACTTCATTAGTTTTGTAAGATTCATAAAATACTCTCAATCTTTCTGGTGCTTCTACCTCAGTATTTGTTGCGGGAGTTTTTTGTAGTAAATTGTTATGCATGATTTGCATCTGCAACATCATATCTCTAAGTTGTGTTTGTAAATGCTCAAACTCAGACATTGTAACTGTTGTTTGCTCTACATTTGTCGTAGCAACTTCTTTTGTACCATTTGTACTTGCTTGCGCAAAACCCAGGTAATTTTGTGCAGAAGAAAATGTCGATGCAGCCGTAACAGGTGTAGTTTCATGACTTACTGCTGGTTTATGCACTTTTGAATTCACTTGTAACATTTCATCATTCAAGAAGCTACTCAATCCAGAAGCTTGTAAGCGAGTCTCTGATAGTTTGAGTTCTTTGATCAATTCTTCCTTTTCTTGTAGGTTTTTCTCTAAGACAGATAACTGCTGCTCAAACTCTGTCGATTTTTGCGCAGAATTCCGCCAACCACACATAGCGATCGCCGATAAACCTGCTCCCATACTAATTGCCGTAGCCAAAACTACGTAAGGAGTAGCAACATCTCTAAGTTTCCCAGAGAAAAAAGGTTCTTCCTTGAATTTGATGTTTATTTGCTCAGCACCCAGTACAAATAAAGGTGCGCTCATTACTGAAAAAACAGCAGCAGAAGCCATCACTGGTGGTAGCAAAAATTTGGCGAGAGCAGATAGGGACATATTTAAATGTTGAATTAGTTATAACGAAAAACAATCATTCAATCGCAACAGATTCTGAACTACCGTCTATTAAATATAGCTTTTACAGCTAAAAACGGTAATTTAATATGTTGACTACATTCTTGTTCTAATTTATTCTTTATATCTCCCAAACGCCATAATGTTTTCCGTAAAATCAATTAAATTTTTTGTAAATTTAACAATAACACTCTACCTGCTTAACCCTACTGATTTTTATATATAAAATTTTCTTAAAGTTTTCGACTGTATCTTCTCAGTAATTAAACTTAAATCGTTTTCCCAGTAGGCAAACTATCTGAGTTAAAAATCCAGAGTTATAACTAAACAAGTTTGAATTTAAAAACATCATACATACTGATAACAAGCAAAATTAAGTCGTGAAATTCTCTTATTCTCTTTCCTCTGCGTAGGAGTGCGGTTGAGCAAAAAAACAAGTTTCCAAATTAAAGATACTCAATTTGAACTTTTTTCATAGCACTCTTCAAATCGGAACCTTCAAAAAACTCGCAATCGGATTCTCACTTATGGGATTCAGAGCTATAATATAATATAGATGTACTTATCTATAACGAAGCGGGCAGTAAAAAATCGCTCCTATCTACTTCGAGCCGACTTCCTGTAGCGTGACTATGAGTAGGAGCATTTGTCAAGTAAACTTTACTATGTTGATCTGCCCATGAGCGAAAAAGCTCATGGCAGAAAAATTTTTAGGGAAATTTTTCTTTTTGACCCTCACATTGGCAATAAGGGTGCTATATTAGTAAGTCTAGTAGTGTGTGTACATATATATAGTCTTTTTGGAATTGCTGTGGCGAATATAAAATCTGCTCAGAAACGCGCCCAAATCGCAGAACGTAACCGACTGCGTAACAAATCTTACAAATCAGCAGTGAAAACGCTGATGAAGAAGTACTTTACTGCCGTAGAAACCTACGCAGCTAACCCTAGTCCTGAATTAAAGCAAGAAGTACTTGCTCACATGTCAGCAGCTTACAGCAAAATCGATAAAGCCGTAAAGCGGGGAGTACTGCATCCAAATAACGGAGCAAGAAAAAAATCGAGATTAGCTAAAAGGCTCAAACCTCATACACAACCAGCAGTAGCAACTGCTGAGTAATCCTTAATTTTCCATAAATCCCAGTAGAGACGTTCCGCCAGAACGTCTGTACCAATGAAAAGGAATACAGTAGAGACGTTCCGCCGGAACGTCTGTACAAATTGAATCGGCAGTGAGAAAAATAGCAAAGTTTATTCTGTAGCCTGTCGCCTGTCTCCCCTTCCTAAAAATGCAGCTGATAGATACCCACGTTCATATCAATTTTGATGTTTTCCAACCAGATTTAGAAGCAGTGAGATCGCGATGGCAACAAGCAGGGGTAGTACGTTTAGTCCACTCATGTGTCTTGCCGTCAGAATTTTCGTCTATTCAAGCGATCGCCACTCGTTTCCCGGAAGTAAGTTTTGCAGTAGGATTACACCCGTTAGATGCGGAAAAATGGAGCGATGAGACAGCAGAATTAATCACATCTTTGGCTGTAGCGGAAAAAGTAGTGGCAATAGGTGAAACAGGGTTGGATTTTTACAAGGCGGATAACATTGAGCAACAGATCATGGTATTTGAGTCACAACTGGCAATTGCCACATCTCTCAACTTACCAATTATTATCCACTGCCGCGATGCAGCGGAAGAAGTAAAGCAAGTGTTGCACAAATGGCACAACAAAGGAGGAGAATTGAAAGGTGTGATGCACTGCTGGGGAGGAAATCCTGAGGAAACAAACTGGTTTGTGGATTTAGGATTTTACATCAGCTTTAGTGGAACTGTTACCTTTAAAAATGCCCAACAGATCCAAGCATCAGCAGCGATGGTAAGAAGCGATCGCTTATTAATAGAAACAGACTGCCCATTTTTAGCTCCGGTTCCTAAACGGGGGCAAAAACGGAACGAGCCTGCTAATGTACTTTACGTAGCAGAACAAATAGCTCGTTTGCGCGGCGAAACTGTCGAAGCGATCGCCTCTCAAACCACCCAAAATGCTTGTGAATTGTTCGGCTTAGTTTTATGAGGCAGTCCACATTTGCATGGGCAGTTGTGAAAAAATTGCTTTTCGGCAAAAATGTGGTAATATAGTTACCTCAAAAAAGGTTTGCTTGCGTCATAATAGTTATGTTGCGATCGCCAACTATTTTTCCTAGTGGCAAAACCATCATTATCACTCCACGCAACGGAAGCTCCTAACCCATAGTTACTCATCTCATCATGCTCAGTTTAACTCAAAAAATCTGCTTCAATTGTTACATATAGAAAGTACTTACACTTAATCATTTCCGCGCTCACGCTTGTGCAAAAACCAACTAATGCAAATGAAAACCAGGCAAAGAGAAGAAATATTTTCTTAGATAATATTGTATACCATGATATTGGGTAAAATTACACAAAACCAGATTAACATTCAGATAACGGTAGTGTAGAACTGCGTAGGCTAGCCAGAACTTTGTTGTCGGGTTAACCAGCTCTCAAGGCGATTGGCTATGAAACAACAAGTTCATTCCCTTTTAGAGATTTAATAGCTCCTGCCCACATCTGCACTCTTGTGTGTAGTGTAAGGAGAATCCGTATACCGAACAGTTGAACCAGGATGATAAAGGTAGAGGCATGACTAACGAATCAATTATGGAATCCGCCTTCTTGTTGCCCGACTTAATTGAAATCCAGCGTGCTAGTTTTCGCTGGTTTTTAGAAGAAGGGCTGATAGAAGAACTGAACTCCTTTAGTCCTATCACAGATTACACAGGCAAACTAGAACTACACTTTTTAGGAAATAACTACAGACTCAAAGAGCCAAAGTATAGTGTAGAAGAAGCTAAGCGGCGTGATAGTACTTACGCAGTACAAATGTACGTACCCACACGCCTAATTAATAAAGAAACCGGAGAAATAAAAGAGCAAGAAGTATTCATCGGGGATTTGCCTTTGATGACTGATCGCGGCACATTCATTATTAACGGTGCAGAGCGGGTCATCGTCAACCAAATCGTGCGCAGTCCTGGAGTTTACTACAAATCGGAAATTGATAAAAACGGGAGACGTACCTACTCAGCTAGCTTAATACCTAACCGGGGAGCATGGCTGAAATTTGAGACAGACCGTAATGACTTGGTGTGGGTAAGGATCGACAAAACCCGTAAACTATCAGCACAAGTGCTACTTAAAGCTTTAGGTTTGTCAGATAACGAAATCTTTGACGCACTACGTCACCCAGAGTATTTCCAAAAAACCATTGAGAAAGAAGGGCAATTTTCTGAAGAAGAAGCCCTGATGGAGTTGTATCGTAAACTGCGTCCAGGTGAACCACCTACCGTTTTGGGAGGACAACAACTCTTAGACTCGCGTTTCTTTGATGCTAAACGCTACGACTTAGGACGAGTTGGACGTTATAAACTAAACAAGAAACTACGCCTGCAAGTACCAGACACATTGCGGGTACTAACTTCTCCTGACATTTTAGCAGCAGTAGATTACTTAATCAACCTTGAATTTGACATTGGTAACACAGATGACATTGACCACTTAGGTAATCGCCGGGTGAGAAGTGTGGGCGAGTTGCTGCAAAACCAAGTTCGAGTAGGGTTAAACCGATTGGAAAGGATTATTCGGGAACGGATGACTGTATCCGATGCCGAAGTACTTACCCCTGCTTCTTTGGTAAACCCCAAACCTTTGGTAGCAGCAATTAAAGAATTCTTCGGCTCCAGCCAGTTGTCGCAGTTCATGGATCAAACCAACCCACTGGCAGAACTGACACACAAACGTCGTCTTTCTGCACTAGGGCCTGGTGGTTTAACGAGAGAACGAGCAGGCTTCGCTGTCCGAGATATTCACCCCTCGCACTACGGACGTATTTGCCCAATTGAAACACCAGAAGGTCCTAACGCTGGGTTGATTGGTTCTTTGGCTACTCATGCCAGAGTGAACCAGTATGGCTTCTTAGAAACCCCATCTAGAGTTGTCGAAAACGGGCGAGTCAGGTTTGACCTGCCACCAGTGTACATGACAGCAGATGAAGAAGACGACGTTCGCGTTGCTCCTGGTGATATACCAATCGATCAAAATGACCAGATCATTGGACCTCAAGTACCAGTACGTTATCGGCAGGAATTCACCACCACTACACCCGAACAAGTAGATTACGTGGCAGTTTCTCCGGTACAAATTGTCTCTGTTGCTACTAGTATGATTCCTTTCTTGGAGCATGACGACGCCAACCGCGCCTTGATGGGATCGAACATGCAACGCCAAGCAGTACCTTTGCTTAAGCCAGAGCGTCCTTTGGTGGGAACAGGATTAGAAGCTCAGGGAGCAAGAGACTCCGGGATGGTAATTATATCACGCACTGATGGTGATGTCACTTACGTAGATGCAACAGAAATTCGTGTGCGTCCTAAACCCGATTCTGGAGTGAGAACAGGACCATCAGGAGAAATTAAGTACACAATTTCTAAATACCAGCGCTCCAACCAAGATACTTGTCTCAACCAAAAACCACTAGTAAGGATTGGTGAACGTGTTGTTGCGGGACAAGTATTGGCAGATGGATCTTCCACAGAAGGTGGTGAGTTGGCGCTAGGACAAAATATCGTCGTCGCCTACATGCCTTGGGAAGGCTACAACTACGAAGACGCAATTTTGATTTCCGAAAAGCTGGTGCAGGAAGATGTGTACACCTCAATTCACATTGAAAAATATGAAATTGAAGCAAGACAAACCAAACTAGGACCAGAAGAAATTACCAGAGAAATTCCCAACGTTGGGGAAGATGCCTTGCGTCAGTTGGATGAACAAGGAATTATCCGAATTGGAGCATGGGTAGAAGCCGGCGATATCTTGGTAGGAAAAGTGACACCAAAAGGTGAATCTGACCAACCACCAGAAGAAAAGCTGTTGCGAGCAATCTTCGGGGAAAAAGCACGGGATGTGCGCGATAACTCTCTACGTGTACCTAACGGTGAAAAAGGACGTGTAGTTGACGTACGCTTGTTTACTCGCGAACAAGGCGATGAACTGCCACCCGGAGCAAATATGGTGGTACGGGTGTACGTGGCACAAAAACGCAAAATCCAAGTCGGCGACAAAATGGCAGGACGACATGGAAATAAAGGGATTATTTCCCGCATTCTCCCACTAGAAGATATGCCCTATTTGCCCGATGGTTCTCCGGTGGATATCGTCCTCAACCCCTTGGGTGTGCCAAGCCGGATGAACGTTGGACAAGTGTTTGAATGTTTGTTGGGCTGGGCTGGTCATAATTTGGGAGTCAGGTTTAAGCTCACACCTTTCGACGAAATGTACGGCGAAGAATCTTCCCGGACAATTGTACATGGCAAATTGACCGAAGCACGGGAGGAAACAGGCAAAGACTGGTTATTTGACCCAGATAACCCTGGTAAAATTACAGTTTATGATGGTAGAACTGGGGAGCCTTTTGACCGACCAGTAACAGTAGGTGTGGCTTACATGCTCAAATTAGTCCACTTGGTGGATGATAAAATTCACGCTCGCTCTACAGGTCCATACTCACTGGTTACTCAGCAGCCTTTGGGTGGTAAAGCACAACAAGGTGGTCAGCGGTTCGGTGAAATGGAAGTGTGGGCGTTGGAAGCCTTTGGTGCAGCTTATACCTTGCAGGAGTTGCTCACTGTGAAGTCGGATGATATGCAAGGGCGGAATGAAGCACTTAATGCGATCGTCAAAGGTAAAGCAATTCCTCGCCCAGGTACACCAGAATCTTTTAAAGTATTGATGCGAGAACTGCAATCACTGGGCTTAGATATTGCTGTACATAAGGTTGAAACACAAACAGATGGCAGCTCTTTGGATGTGGAAGTCGATTTGATGGCAGATCAAGCTACCCGTCGTACCCCTCCTCGTCCCACCTACGAATCTCTCTCCCGTGATTCGATGGAAGAGGAAGAGTAAATAGGGCAATGGGCATTGGGAATTGGGCAATGGGCATTGGAAAAATCAATTACCCATGCCCATTGCCCCATGCCCCGCCCCCTAACAATTAAATATCCCTCAAACACGGAATCTTAGTCCGTGAACTCATAACTAACGATTGAAATATTGCATATGAGAAGCGCCCAAACTAATCAGTTTGACTACGTAAAAATTGGCTTGGCTTCCCCTGAACGTATACGTGTATGGGGAGAAAGAACTTTGCCTAATGGTCAGGTAGTAGGTGAAGTTACTAAGCCGGAAACTATCAACTATAGAACTTTAAAGCCAGAGATGGATGGCTTATTTTGTGAGCGCATCTTTGGTCCGGCTAAAGATTGGGAATGCCACTGTGGTAAGTATAAAAGAGTACGGCACAGAGGAATTGTGTGCGAACGCTGTGGTGTAGAAGTGACCGAATCGCGAGTGCGTCGTCACCGCATGGGTTACATCAAGCTAGCAGCACCAGTTGCTCACGTTTGGTATCTCAAAGGGATTCCCAGTTATATTTCTATCCTGCTAGATATGCCGTTGCGGGATGTAGAACAGATTGTTTATTTCAATTCTTATGTTGTTCTCAGTCCTGGTAATGCCGAGACGCTAACGTATAAACAGCTATTAAGTGAAGACCAGTGGCTGGAAATTGAAGACCAGATATATAGCGAAGATTCTACCTTACAAGGAGTAGAGGTAGGAATTGGTGCCGAAGCATTGCTGCGGTTATTGGCTGATATCAAACTGGAAGAGGAAGCAGAAAAACTACGAGAAGAAATCGCTAATGCCAAAGGACAAAAGCGGGCAAAGTTAATTAAGCGATTGCGGGTAATTGACAACTTTATTGCCACCGGCTCTAAACCAGAATGGATGGTAATGACTGTGATACCTGTGATTCCGCCTGATTTGCGTCCAATGGTGCAGTTAGACGGTGGACGATTTGCAACTAGCGATTTGAATGATTTGTATCGACGGGTAATTAACCGGAATAATCGTCTAGCACGCCTACAGGAAATTTTAGCTCCGGAAATTATTGTGCGCAACGAAAAGCGGATGCTGCAAGAAGCAGTGGATGCTTTGATTGATAATGGTCGTCGAGGACGAACAGTGGTGGGAGCAAATAACCGACCACTAAAATCTTTGTCAGACATTATTGAAGGTAAGCAAGGACGCTTCCGACAAAACTTGTTGGGTAAACGGGTAGATTACTCCGGACGAAGTGTGATTGTGGTGGGACCAAAGTTGAAGATCCACCAATGCGGTTTACCACGAGAAATGGCGATCGAACTATTTCAACCGTTTGTGATCAATCGCTTGATTAAAAGCGGAATGGTAAACAACATTAAAGCCGCGAAAAAGTTAATTTCTCGTTCAGATCCAAGTGTTTGGGATGTTCTGGAAGAAGTAATTGAAGGACACCCAGTGATGCTCAACCGCGCCCCAACGCTACACCGTTTGGGTATTCAGGCTTTTGAACCAATTTTGGTAGAAGGAAGAGCTATTCAACTACATCCCTTGGTGTGTCCAGCGTTTAACGCCGACTTTGACGGGGATCAAATGGCGGTACACGTACCTTTATCTCTAGAGTCACAATCGGAAGCACGGTTGTTGATGCTAGCTTCTAACAACATTCTGTCACCAGCTACTGGTAGACCAATTATTACACCTAGCCAAGACATGGTGTTGGGGTCTTACTACTTAACCGCAGAAAATCCTCATGCCACAAAGGGCGCAGGGCGCTATTTTGCTTCTCTAGATGACGTGATTATTGCTTACGAACAGAAGCAAATTGATCTCCACTCCTACATATTCGTTCGTTTTGATGGCGAAGTAGAGTCACCAGAAGCAGATACAGAGCCAGTAGAAGTGAAACAAAACGATGACGGTAGCCGGACAGTGCTTTACAAGTTCCGCCGTGTTAGAGAAGACTCTCAAGGAAATCTCATATCTCAGTATGTACGGACAACACCGGGTCGCGTTATTTACAATAAGGCGATTCAAGAAGCACTAGCAAGTTAATAGCTAATTGTTAATTGTTAATTGCAATTAACAATTAACAATTAACAACTAACAAATGACTGAGGACTAAAAATGACAAACGAAAACATGGTCTTTCGCAATCGTGTTGTTGACAAAGGTCAACTGAGAAAGTTAATTTACTGGGCATTTACCAATTATGGTACGGCGCGAACAGCAGTAATGGCGGATAAGTTGAAAGATTTGGGCTTTCGCTACGCCACTAAAGCAGGGGTGTCGATCAGTGTTGATGATTTGATGGTGCCACCAACTAAGCGATCGCTCCTAGAAGCAGCAGAAGTAGAAATTCGCGCTACAGAAGAACGCTACCAAAGAGGAGAAATCACCGAAGTTGAGCGCTTCCAAAAGGTAATTGACACTTGGAACGGAACTAGTGAAGCGCTCAAAGATGAAGTTGTCAGCCATTTTAGAAAGACAAATCCCTTGAACTCGGTATATATGATGGCGTTTTCCGGGGCAAGGGGTAATATCTCTCAGGTGCGGCAATTGGTGGGAATGCGGGGACTAATGGCAGATCCCCAAGGTCAAATTATTGACCAACCGATCAAAACTAACTTCCGTGAAGGTCTAACTGTAACAGAATACATTATTTCTTCCTATGGTGCAAGAAAAGGCTTGGTAGATACTGCTTTGCGCACAGCAGACTCTGGTTATCTTACCCGACGTTTGGTAGATGTATCCCAAGATGTGATTATTCGGGAAATCGATTGCGGCACGACAAGAGGTATTCCCCTACGCTCAATGACAGAAGGTGCGAAAGTCTTGATTCCTCTAGGTTCAAGACTATTAGGACGAGTAGCAGCAGCGGATATCGTTCACCCAAAAACGGGTGAAGTGCTGGTAGCACGCAATATAGCGATTTCCGATGAAATGGCTAACAAAATTGATAAAGCAGGCGTGACGTCCGTTTTCTTGCGCTCACCCCTGACTTGTGAAGCCGCACGTTCGGTTTGCCAACACTGCTACGGTTGGAGTCTGGCCCACGGGAAAATGGTAGACTTGGGTGAAGCTGTAGGTATTATTGCAGCACAAAGTATCGGTGAACCAGGTACTCAGCTCACCATGCGTACATTCCACACAGGTGGTGTGTTTACTGGGGAAGTGGCAAAACAAGTCCGTGCGGAAAGTGATGGTACGATCCGCATCTCCCGGAAAATGCGTACCAGAGGCTACCGCACCCGCCACGGGGAAGACGCTTTGTATGCAGAAGCTAATGGCTTTATTCAGTTGGAGTCAATCACAGAAAACTCCGACAAACCAACTAGCAATGAAATTTCGGTCACTCAAGGTTCGACAATCTATGTTGTCGATGGACAGCAGGTACAAAAAGGTCAGTTGATAGCTGAAGTAGCAATTGGTGGTAGGACTACCCGTGTAAATACAGAAAAAGCGGTCAAAGAAGTAGTTTCTGACTTGGCAGGGGAAGTTAAATTTGCGGAAGTAGTTCCAGAACAAAAAACTGACCGTCAAGGCAATACTACCACGACCGCCGCACGCGGTGGTTTGATTTGGATTCTCTCTGGTGAAGTTTATAACTTACCACCAGGAGCCGAATTGGTCGTCAAAAATGGTGATGCGATCGCCACCAATGGAGTATTAGCGGAAACTAAGTTAACAACTATACACGGTGGTGGTGTGCGTTTACCGGAACCAACCCCAGGTAAAGGTACAAGAGAAATTGAGATTATTACTGCTTCGGTAGTTTTAGATCAAGCAACCGTCACGGCGCAAAGTTCCCAAGGTCGCAACAACTACACTGTAACTACTGGTAATAATCAAGTATTTAACCTCAGAGCCACACCTGGCACAAAAGTACAAAATGGTCAAGTGGTAGCAGAGTTAATTGATGATCGCTATCGCACAACCACAGGTGGATTGCTCAAATACGCTGGTGTGGAAGTACAGAAAAAAGGTAAGGCAAAGCAGGGATACGAAGTAGTAGAGGGCGGAACCCTACTGTGGATTCCCGAAGAAACCCACGAGGTAAACAAAGATATCTCCCTACTATTAGTCGAAGACGGACAATTTGTCGAAGCAGGTACAGAAGTAGTTAAAGATATCTTCTGCCAAAACAGCGGTGTAGTAGAAGTTACCCAGAAAAACGACATTCTCCGCGAAGTAGTGATTAAGCCAGGGGAACTGCTGATGGTAGACGATCCAGAAGCAGTGATGGGCAAAGATGGTACATTTGTCCAACCAGGTGAAGAATTTATGGGGCAAGTTGCTACTGAACTACGGTATATTGAGTACGTTGAATCTCCTGAAGGTCCTGCTTTATTAAGCCGTTCTGTAGTAGAGTTTGCTGTACCAAAGAATCCTGATGTACCATCAACTACATCAGTAAGTCAACAAACCGGACGTTCAATTCAATTACGCGCAGTACAGCGGTTGCCATATAAAGATTCTGAGCGTGTCAAAACAGTAGAAGGTGTAGAACTGCTACGCACTCAACTAGTGTTGGAAATTGAACAAGTTGGCGAACTTGATCACAACGCTTCTCCTCTAGCAGCAGACATTGAGTTAGTGCCAGATCCAGATGACTTAGAGATCCAGCGCTTGCAATTAGTGATTTTGGAATCCTTAGTCGTTCGTCGCGACATCACTGCTGACGCTACCCAAGGTAGCACTACTACAAGCCTAGAGGTGAATGATGGCGACACCATTGCACCAGGGGCAGTGGTGGCACGTACTCAAATTCTCTGTAAAGAAGGCGGTTTGGTACGGGGTGTACAAAAAGGTACAGAGGCAGTCCGTCGCTGTTTAGTACTTCGCGAAGCTGACAAAGTAGTGATGACTACCAACACCGCTCCGAGCGTCAAAGCTGGTGACTTGTTGGTTGAAGGTACGCAAATTGCTCCGTCCGTATTTGCTTCTGAATCTGGGCAAGTGGTAGCGGTGAAGAGAGTTCAGGGAGCAACGGATGCCCTGGGAGTAGGAGAAGAAACTTCTGCTCTTGCTGCTGTGTCAGCTTACTCTGTGGTGATTCGGACTGGACGTCCTTATCGGGTTAGTCCGGGTGCTGTGTTGCAAATCGAAGATGGCGATTTGGTACAGCGTGGTGATAACTTGGTGTTGCTGGTCTTTGAACGTGCGAAAACTGGCGACATTATTCAAGGTTTGCCGAGAATTGAGGAACTTCTCGAAGCTCGTAAACCAAAAGAGGCTTGTGTTTTAGCACGTAGAGGCGGAGAAGTCAAGGTAGTTTATGGCGATGGTGATGAAGCGATCGCGCTGAAGATTGTGGAAAGCAACGGCGTGGTGACAGATTATCCCCTGGGACCAGGACAAAACTTGATCGTTCCTGATGGAGCAGTTGTACAAGCGGGAGATGTTTTGACCGATGGTCCTTCTAACCCTCACGAAATTCTGGAAATCTTCTTTAACCTTGGTTCCGAAGATGGTATTTACGCTTGTGCGAGCCACGCTTTGCAGAAGGTACAAACCTTCCTCGTGAATGAAGTGCAATTGGTGTATCAATCCCAAGGTATTGACATCGCCGATAAGCACATCGAAGTTATTGTCCGGCAGATGACAAATAAAGTGCGGGTAGATGACGGCGGTGACACCACTATGCTTCCTGGTGAATTGGTGGAGTTGCGCCAAATCGAACAAGTCAACGAAGCGATGGCAATTACTGGCGGTGCGCGAGCGCAGTATACTCCAGTACTGTTGGGTATTACCAAAGCATCTTTAAACACCGATAGCTTTATTTCTGCTGCATCCTTCCAAGAAACAACACGGGTACTCACCGAAGCCGCCATTGAAGGAAAATCTGACTGGTTGCGTGGTTTGAAGGAAAACGTGATTATCGGAAGATTGATTCCGGCTGGTACTGGATTCAACGCTTATGAAGAGCCAGGTGCCATTGAAGACTATGCGAATGATATGACTAGTAGTGTCTTGGATGAAGTTGATGATGCACTTGATATGGTGTTGGACGATCGCACCGCCCGCACCTACAATCTTGATTCTCCAACTTTAGCTGATGGATTCGGCGCTCGGCGTACAGATTCGGTTTTAGATTTGGATGATGATGAGTTGATCACTGATGAGGTAGATGACCTCATTGATGAAGAAGACTTTGAGGATGACGACGATTTCGAGGAGGAAGAAGAAGAATAAACTGACAAGTAATCACAAATAGGGAATGGAGAATGATTTATTCTCTATTCCCTATTTTTTTCTTCATCCTGACCAAGGATTTTTCTGTTCTCCGTCAAAAATGCGTTAAAATTAGGTACTCCAGTAAAACTAAACTGATTGTTGATTTTCACACTTACTCAAAAAGAGAAATGAGCAATATTGCGGTTTTGTATGTATAATATAAGCAGCAATAAACCAAAATCATACTCAAACATCACCTAAACAAAGGTTAGGGGAGTGAAACGGCAAAAAGTGCTAATGAGTCTATCCACTATATGCTACAGCTTTTTAGGTTTTTTCTGAAAAGTCGTGAGCAATCAAGAAGAAAATAGTAATTTAGTCGCTTCTATAATTAAACCACGTTTCCCACCATGTGGGAGTATCAAAAAAATCCAGGTTAAGCTAGAGAAGAGAGTGGTTTTCTTGTTTGAACCCTGTGGGTTCATAGCAAGACTCATTCTCAAACAGGAACTTCGTTCATTTGGCAATGTCCTTACTCCATGCTGCGAATTATTACTCAGCAGGCAGACGTAAAAGCAGAAGTGCAACGGATCTGCGATCGCACTCATGACGAACAGGTACTTCACAAAGAGGCAACAGTGCGGGAAGTGTTGCAGGCGGTGAAGCGCCAAGGCGATAAAGCTGTATTACACTATACAGCCGAATTCGACCATCAAACTCTCAAACCAGAAGAACTACGTGTTACAGGCTCAGAACTTGATTCCGCATACCAACAAGTGTCGCAAGAATTGCTCGAAGCAATTCGGCTAGCTTGCCATCAAATAGAAGAGTTTCACCGCCAACGAGTGCCAAAAAGCTGGGTACAATTTGGCGATGACGATATAGTTCTGGGCAAGCGGTATACTCCTGTAGACAGGGCAGGATTATATGTACCGGGTGGTCGTGCGGCATATCCGAGTACGGTGTTAATGAATGCAATTCCGGCAAAAGTGGCAGGTGTACCGCGTGTGGTGATGGTAACACCACCAGGCGCAGGAGCCGCAATCAACCCAGCAGTGTTGGTGGCAGCCCAAGAAGCCGGATTGCAAGAAATTTACCGCATTGGAGGAGCACAGGCGATCGCCGCCTTAGCTTACGGTACAGAAACAATTCCCAAAGTTAATGTTATCACTGGTCCGGGAAACATCTACGTTACTCTAGCGAAAAAACTTGTCTATGGTACTGTAGGCATTGATTCCCTAGCCGGGCCCAGCGAGGTGCTCATTATCGCCGATGAAACAGCAAATCCAGTCCATGTTGCCGCTGACTTGTTAGCCCAAGCCGAACACGATCCAATGGCAGCAGCTATTTTATTAACTACAGATACAGCTTTGGCGAAAAACGTGCAAGTGGCGGTAGAAAGACAATTAATAGATCACCCCAGGCGTACACTCACCGAGAAGGCGATCGCTCACTATGGCTTAATTGTGGTTGTAGAATCCTTAGAAGCTGCAGCAGAAATCTCCAACGAGTTTGCCCCCGAACATTTGGAGTTGGAAGTAGAAGACCCTTGGGCAATATTACCACTCATTCGCCATGCTGGTGCTATTTTCTTAGGTTATTCTACCCCAGAAGCTGTAGGGGACTACTTAGCCGGACCAAATCACACTCTGCCCACCTCTGGCGCTGCCCGTTATGCTTCAGCATTAGGAGTGGAAACTTTCTTAAAACACTCCAGTATTATCCAATACTCCCAAACAGCATTGGAGAAAGTAGCAGGTGCAATTGATGTGTTAGCAACCGCTGAAGGTTTACCCTCTCACGCCGATTCGGTACGTCGTCGAGTGCAAAAGCAAGAGTGATGACCTTTCGACTTTGACAAAAGTCAGTTTATAGCTTAAGCTTAAAAGTTTAAGGCTATACAAACTACGCTGCCTACCAGTCATAGTTAGTGTAGCCATTAATAACTTTTATCCTGGTACTAATGTCAGAAGTCTACTCTTGAGGAGACACAGCGGTGCTGAAAACTATTTTGGTGGCTCTGGACGATTCCGATATAAAAGATAAAGTAATTGAGACTTTGCAACAATTGATGGTGTCAGAAGACACTAAAGTTATTCTCTCTCATGTATTTCCTACATTAGAATCACAAATAGAAATTCCCGCTGATCGCCCTCTATCAGCTACTCCAGCATTATCTTACTTACAAGTAGAAAAACAGCTACAATCTTACCAAGCGCAGTTAAGCGTCAAAAGCGAACTAGAAATGGTAACAGGCGATCCAGCCGAAGAAATTATTCGCCTTGCCAATATTTATAAAGCTGATTTAATTGTCATTGGCAGTCGTGGCTTAACTGGTATGAATAGAATTGTCCAGGGTTCTGTTAGTGGTGAAGTGGTAGAACAAGCCCCTTGTTCAGTATTAGTAGTAAAACATAAATAAAATTATTCAAATATAGTACATAATATCTATTTTTTGTCTAATTGCTAGTTGCTCACAAAGATCTTGGAGCGTACATTCTTGTAAAACTAAGGATGCTGCTTGATGAGCTTGTTGCCAAACTTCCTCAATCACTTCAATGTCTACTGTTTTAGGAGTGGATTCCTTCTTCACGGCATCTGCCCCTTCCATGCAGTTAAAAACATCTAAAACCGTAATTTTTTGGGGCTGTTGTGCTAAAACATACCCGCCTTTAGCTCCACGCACACTCTTAATTAAACCTCTAATCCTTAAAGTTGCTAGAATCTGCTCCAAATAACGATTTGGTATATTTTGTAGCGCCGCTATTTCTTTGATGTGCAAAGATTCGCCGTCGCTGTAGTGCTTGGCTAGTTCTAACATGGCTAGCATGGCGTATTCAAATTTGTTTGAAAGTTCCATTAGTACGTAATCTCTGACTAGCTAGTTGATTTTACTCTAGGAACTTCTAGTAATAAAAGCAAATGTTTATTTCTATAATTTTGATAAACAAAAATGATTGACTAACAGCAGCTAGTCCCAATCTTGTTGTGCTAGCATTTTGTTGAATGAACGCTCAATCAGTAAATATGCAAGCGAAGAATTCGCGACAGCAGCAAGCGGTCCTGCGGCGTGACCATCTAGTAGATACGGCGTTAGCACTGTTTTCCGAGCAGGGTTATGATGCGACGAGCATCAAGCAAATTGCGGTGGCGGCAGAGGTGGCAGTTGGTTTGCTGTATCACTACTTTCCGAGCAAGAGCGCGGTTCTTAGGGCGGTCTGTGAGCGGCACAGCTTTTTGCCGGAACTACGCAAGCTGCTTTTGGTGGAGCATGGCGAGACGACGATGCTTGTTCTGCAAGACGTGGCAGAAAGCTTTTCAGCCCTGATCGATCGCAAGGAGGCGTTTTTTCGCCTTATGGTGCGCGAAAGCCAGAGTGACCCCGAAGTCGCAGCCTCTCTGCACGCCGTCGTGGAAGAAGGCATCGGAGCGTTGGGGGCTTATCTGGAAACGCGAGTTCAGGTCGGGGAGTTGCGTCCCCACGATACGACCCTGACAGCCAGAATGCTGCTTGGAACTGTGTTTACCACGCACTTGGCGCGTCTGCCAACTCGGCCGTGGGCAGAACTGGTTGCTCAATTGCTGCACGGTATCAGTACTCACCCTGACCAAGGCTGACTTAGGAAGAGGTTAAAACTATGGAGACAACGATCAAAACGGACGTCATCATCGTCGGTGCAGGCCCAACCGGGCTAACGCTTGCTGTGCAACTGATTCGTTACGGCATCGACTTTGTGATCTTTGACAAAAAAGAAGGTGTCACTGATTTATCAAAGGCTCTGGTCGTTCACGCACGCACACTAGAGATTTACGACCAGGTTGATCTGGCGCAAAAAGCAGTCGTTGGCGGCGAGATCGTGCAAAAAGGTGACCTGATGCACGACGGCAAAATTAGCGCCCACCTTGATTTTTCGGACTTCGGCGGACGGCTCAGCCCTTTTCCTTTTTTCCTCGTTTTTGAACAAAGCAAAAACGAACGTCTTCTTTACGAGTATCTCCGGCACAACGGGAAAGACGTTCAGTGGCAGACCGAAATAGAAAGTTTGACGCAAGATGCAGACGGCGTGAAAGCGGTTCTCAAAGCCGCAAACGGTGAAACACAAACCATTGAAGCCCGATATTTAGTGGGCTGTGACGGCGCGAGCAGTCCGACGCGGCATCTCCTCAATCTCCATTTTGAAGGTTCGACTTACCCGCGCCTGTTTTACGTCGCGGATGTGGAGATGGAGTTCCAAGCGGAAGAGGCAACGTTCAATGCTGCCTTGGGGCACAACTCGTTTGTGCTGATCGTTCCCATGCAAGGCGAGAAGCATTGGAGGCTGATCGGTAACCTGCCTGAATACAACGACCAAGTTGATCGAGAAGTGACCTTCGATGAAGTCGAAAACAAGGTCAAGCAATTGGTACAGTGGCCACTGGAGATTACTACTGTGCGCTGGTTTTCGACTTACAAAGTGCATACTCGTCGCGCCGATAAGTTCTCCATCGGCAGATGCTTTCTTACCGGTGATGCCGCGCATATCCACACCCCTGCAGGTGGTCAGGGAATGAATACGGGTATTCAGGACGCTTATAATCTGGCTTGGAAGATTGCGTTTGTTTTGAAAGGTTATGCCGGGGATGCGCTGCTCGAAAGTTACAATGAGGAACGTCTGGCGAATGCGAAACGGCTGTTGCAGACCACAGACCAGTTTTTTGATGTCGCGGCAGGCGATCAGTGGTATTTGCGATTTTTCCGCGACAACATTCTGCCGAGCCTTGCCAGTTTTGTGACGCGCTTTGATGCGGCAAAAGAGTTCCTCTTTCCGATGGTTTCTCAAATCGGACTCAACTACCGCGACAGTTCTTTAAGTTGGCATCAGGGCGATCGCTCGTTTCATATCAAAGCCGGAGACAGGATGCCGTATTTTCTGGTAGACGGCGCAAACGTGTACGACAAACTTCGCGCTCCCAAATTCCACCTGCAAGTTTTCTCCGACGGGGAACACAGCTATGAAGGTTTGCAGCGCTTAATCGAAAGCGAATACGGCGACTTGATCGATTTCAACGTCATTCCCCTTTACCCCCACGTCGTAGAAATCTTCGGCACCAACCAGCCTTTCAAAGTGCTGCTTAGACCCGATAACTACATTGGATTTATCTCCACGGACTTCTCTTTGGACGATCTCAAAGCCTACTTCAATAGGTTTGTCAGGCATTCGTAGACGCGGTGCACGCTTGTTTGGTGAGCGCGATCGCGCTCAACCCTAGTTGCCATGTTCCTCCAACCAAGCCTCCAAATCAGCTGTGTAAGAAAAATCCCACAACGCTTCATTTAAATCTTCCAACTGTGCAGTGGTAAGCTTTTGAATCCGCGCTTGTAAATCAGGGTTGAGTGTACCGAAGCAGCGCGTTACCACACGCATAACCATTTTTACCGCCTCTTCCTGCCTTCCCTCTTCTAAAATATCTTGGAAAATTACCGACTCGCGCATAACTTCTTCCCGAAAAAGATTACGAATTAAACTTTTGCTAAACCTCAACCCAGCAAATACCTGAGTACAAGCTGCAATATCCTGGCGTTGTTCTGTTTCTTCTATGTTACTAATCTCTTGGGCTACCCGATAGAGCAATTGTGTAGAATCCTGTGCAGCACATAGCGGTGCTAATGGCAGCAATGCTGGTTCCTTTAGCAATGGTATTGGGGTTTGCTCCCACATGCGGATTACTTGATAACTATGTCTGGTTGATTCAAGTTGGAACAGGTTTTCAAACACTGCTGGATTAGTGGTTGGTTTTAGCCATATCAGTATTTGTGTCACTGGTAAACTGTATTGCCAATGTAAGCGCACCCAATAATTTAACATCCGCAACGGTATCGGTTTACCAGTAGTTGGCACACGTACCTGAAATTCTAAATGTAAAATTCTTGATTCGGTGCGTAAAAATGTCACTGAATCGGCACGAATTGGCTCTAAGCTCAACTCAGTTTTTAGTACTTCTACCCTAGTTGTAGGTTCGTCTAATAACCAGCTAGCAAATTGAACGGGATATTTTTCTGCTAGGTACTTACACAAATTATCAAATTGCATTCTCAATCAAGGATTTAAAAAATCTAAATGTTTGTCGCTAAGTAAGTGTAACTCCTCTAGAGAGCCTCGTATTTTCACTTTACCGTGAGCTAGTAGCACAATATTTACAATGCTGGCTTAATTGTGATTGGTAGTTGCGGGTTAACTGGTATTGGGTGAATTGTTCAAGGTTCTAGAGTAGTGAAGTAGTGTAAGAAGTCGATTGTGAGCGTGTTATTAGTGAAACCAAGATCGGCTATTAAGTATATTTCTCGTTCCCAGGCATGAGCCTGGGAATGCAATTGGCGGAGGCTCTGCCTCCGGTCGATCAACTGGTGGAGGCACTTAAGAGGCGTTCCCAGCTAGAAGTTGAGAACGAGAGCAGGAAAAATTGTGCTACAGTCTTAGTAATAAGTTTAACAAGCTTAGTCTGGGTGCATCGTGATGAAGATGCTTTTTGAGGTAGCATTTTGGTTCAGAATACCAGACACAAAATTTTTGTAGTAATTGCGGTTGCATTTTTATGCATTTCATGCACATTGCTTCTACCTAGTACAGCATGGGCGCAACCATTTACTGACGCTAATATTGCTCCATTAATCGAGAAGTTAAAAACTGACAATGAATGGGAACGGGAAAACACGATTAAGATGTTGAATCAAATAGGTTCTCCAGCTACTCCCGCCTTAATCGAAGCATTAAAAGATCCGAATGTGCAAGTTCGCCGACGTGCTGCTTATGCGCTAAGTCAAACCGATCCAGCGTTAGAAGCTGACGTGATCTCCGACCTGCAGGCTACACTTAAAGATTCAGATAAGTACGTGCGTATTAGTACGATCAAAGCTTTGGGGCATCATTTTCCTGTGGGAACCATAAGACCTATTCTTATCCACGATCTGCGGACTGCACTCAAAGATCCAGAAAAGTACGTGCGTATCAGTGCTATTGAAACCTTGGGCTATATTCACGCTAAAGACGCTATCCCTGACTTCCTCACAGCGCTGAGAGACTCAGATAAGTATATACGTATCAGTGCTGCCCAAGCTTTAGGCGGAATTGTTAGAAACAATTCCAAGGATCTTACAGAAGAGGAAGTTAAAGCCATTGTCTCTAACCTTCGCACTGCTTTAAAAGATCCAGAAAAGTACGTGCGTATTAATGCCGCCAAAGCTTTAAGCAGTTTGACAGTGGGAATCAAAGCTAAAGCTGCTGTTATAGACCTCAGCGCTGCTTTCAAAGACCCAGAGAATGAGGTGCGTATAAGTGCTGCTCAGGCTTTGGGTGAGATTATTAGGGGCATTTATAATGATTCTTTAAGTAACTTTTATGAACAGTTAAACTTTGGTTTAAAAACCAAAGAAGTTATTCTACAGCTACGGGCTGGTTTGAAAGACTTAGAAAAGGAAGTGCGTAAAATTTCTGCTCAAGCTTTGGGAGAAATTAGTAGCGCAAGTCTTTACCGTGACCCCTATGAATTACTTAGATTCGGTGCAAAGAACGAAGACGTTGTTTCCGACTTAAGCGCGGCTCTTAAAGATCTAGAAAAGGAAGTGCGTATAAGTGCAGCCAATGCTCTGGAAGAGATTGGTCGTAGCATTGCTCGATATCCTCAAGATAGCATCGGTGCCAAAGCCGCTAATAATACTGTCCCAGCACTTAGTAAGGCTCTCGAAGACTTAGATAAGGATGTGCGTATTAATGCTGCTAAGGCGTTAGGGCAAATTGGTAAGAAAGCTAAAGATACTTTCCCAATACGTAGCAATGCTGTTCCAATACTTAGCGCTGCTCTCAAAGACTCAGAGAAGGAAGTACGTATTAGTGCAGCCGAGGCTTTGGGTGAAATTGGTGCGAAAGCCAAAGATGCTGTTCCAAATCTTCGCGCTGCTTTTAAAGACTCGGAGAAAGAAGTGTGTATTACTGCAGCCAAGGCTTTGGGCAAAATTGGTATGGAAGCTAGAGATGCTATTCCTGACCTTCGCGTTGCTCTTAGTGACCCAGATATAAACGTGCGAATCAGTGCTGCCTATGCTTTAGGTGAAATGGGTGCGGAAGCCAAAGACGCTATTCCTGAGCTTAGCGCTGCTTCCACAGGGCAGGAGGGTGTATATTGGCGTACTGTGCAAATTCTGGAGGAAATAGCTCTCAGCCTTAAGAAAAAAGCACAAACACTACCTACATCAGACTTGGAAAAGGTTATATCGAATTTAGAGGCAGCATGGTCAGCTTTAGATATCTCAGAAGACGATTACATCGGGAGTAAGTTTAGTGATAACGACTATTATCTGCTACCTGCCAAGCGGGGCCTATCAGTATTGAATATACGTCTATCCCTCGAAATTCTAAAAGCTACAAGAGATTCTCGTCTCTTTAATCAGAAGCTTAGAAATCAATGGTTATGGGCAACGGGGATTTACCTTATCTCACTCCCAATTCTTTGGCTATTACTTCTTTGGTTACGGCGACGCAAGTCAATGCGGTTCGGTTAAGCGTTGTTTGTGACAATTTCCGACATGTAGAGACGCGAAATTTCGCGTCTCTACAGAGGTTTCTGTGCGATTTAAATCTCTGGCAAACTTGGTAAAGCTAAAGCTACTATTTTGTTGCCTTCCAATCTTCAATAGCTGCAAGTGCAACATTGAAATAAGGATTATCCAAAGACTCTTTTAGTGCTTCCCTTCCAGCAGCTTGTAAAGCACTCACAATCCGTTCTCTTTTCGGTTTAGAAATTGAGGCAGAAAGGTAAGCCTTCTTTTCTTCATCAGTTGCTCTAGGATTGTTACTTTCTAATTGATCTAGCAATTTCTGAATCTCCTTTGCGGCTTGGTCAAGAGTTTGCTTTTGCTCAGAAACATATGTGATATTTTGATTATTTTGTTGATTTCCTAAAACCTTGTCACCTACATTACCAACAGGACCATGAAAATTATAGTTAGAACCTTCGGACATTTTCTCTGAACCTCCAGATTGTTTTTCAAGAGACTGACTGAATAAATCAAATAAAAGATTAATTTGGCTACTTTGAACACCATCCCTTTCTTGATATTGTAGAGCCAACTTCTTGCATCCAGCTTTATACCACTGTAATAAGTCACCCTTTATTTTGGCTTTATCTGTGTTATGAGAAATCCTAATTTTGACATTAACTAAGCTATCTTCCTGATTGTCAATACTTTGAATAACTAGTTGAGCATCTTCATTGGCAATTTTTATATTGTTGAATGCGTAGGTAAATGCTTTCCAATTAACAACATCTTCCCAAGCAATATCAACAATGTTGATATTGTCTTGAAACAGCTTAATCAATTCTCCAGGTGCAAATTCTCCATCAGTAGGACGGCGTTCACATTGATTTGATTTAAGATAAACATATTGACAATCAACTTGGTTCAGCTTTGTAGTTTCATCAATTTTCCATTCCTCTAAACAAGCTCCCGTTAGCTTGGCATTCGTAAGATCTGTACCAATGGCATTTACTTGAGAGAGGTTTGCTCCCTCCAAATTTGCTCCTTTAAGTGTAGCTTTACTAATATCAGCTTTACTCAAATTAGCTTCACTCAACTTTGTATCTTTAAGGTTAGCTCCTTTGAGATTATCCCCTGAGTAATCTTTGTGTTCACCTTTACCATTAACAAGTAATCTTCTAATAGAACTTTTAGCAAGTACAGTATCAGTTACCCTAGCATAGTCAAGACCTTTGACGTGATGAAAACAAGTTTGAGTAAGAATAGCTGTGCCGAAACGCTTACTTATAAAGTTTGTATTGTCGAGAGTTGCTTGAGTGAAGTCAGCATTAGTCAAATCAGCGCCACCAAAATTTGTACCTATTTTTGTAGCAAAATTAATAGCAACCTTTAAAATAATACTATTATCTTGTTGGTATTCATAAATACTGTTAGTAATTGATATACTAAATAGAAATAACGCAATATATCTTGGTAAGTGCCCAAGAAAATAACCATCGAAACTTGTACATACTATAAAAAGCACTGATGTGATTAAAAGCTCATTTATTTTTTCAATAAAAATTAATAAAATAAAAAATGTTAATACTATTAATACTAATGATAGTAAGCCATCAAAATAGGGAATTGGTAATTTATCAGCTTTAAAGCTATATACACATATAGTAGAAATTATAACAAATATATTTAACGAGTAAATACCGCCGATCAAACAAGATACAATTAACAAACTACAATATAAAATTAGATATAAATAACTATTAATAATGTTAATAATAAGAAATATAATTATTCCAATTAATCCAGTAACAGTAAATATGACAACAAAATAAAAAGCGCCAAATAAAGCAATAAATAATTCTTCTAGAGGAGGATAAAAAAGTAAAATAACTACAAAAATACAAACAAGAATACAGACCAAAATTGTACATAATTCTCCAAAAGTTGAATCACGAAAGCCTTCATGGCAAGTGACAAGTAAAAGGTATTCCAATACTACAATTGCTACCACACCAGCAAAAATGTCAGCAAGGTTACTGCTGGTTAAAAATGCTCTTATTGAAGTACTAGGATAACTTACTAAAAACGCTGGTAATGCAAGCAGTAAGCATAAAGCAAATGTTAGAGTAATTGCCGATCTAGATTGTATTCCAGCTTTAGCATCTGTAAAGTTAACGCCTTTGAGGTTAGCGTTAGTAAAATTTGCTCCTCTGATATCCGCGCCACTAAAATCTGCACCGGAAAGATCCTTATTCCTAAAAGATTGACCTTGGAGATTTTCACCTCTAAAATCTCTTCTCCCATTTGCGTATTGCTTCAGAACCTCATAAGCCTTCATGAGCTTGCCTCTTACTACTTTTGAGCGTCACATACAAAACCTAAAGTAGCGATGTCTGACGACAAGCCGCTTTGCGGCTACGCACCCTTTACACGCCATTTCAACCTAGAATGGCGTACATTAGCTTTATCCTGTTTTTAAGTATAACTTAGCACATACTTGATTGCCAAGCATGGTTCCAGTAATTCAGGTTATTTAACTGGAAGCTAAAAGGAGCCTATCCATTGACATCGGCTATAGGCGAAAAAGTAATTGCACTTGCCTTGATTACCGTGTTTCTGTAACCAAGCCACCAAATCAGCACAGGAGGAAAAATCCAACAAAGCCTCTCTTAAATCTCTCAACTGTGGGGTGGTAAACTGGCGGACACGTGTTTGCAAATCAATGTCAAGTGTGCCGAACAGGCACGTCAATTGGCTTATAATCTATGTTTGCGCCTCTAGTTGTCTACCTTCTTCTAAAATGTCTTGGAAAATTACTGACTCGCGCATAATTCCTTCCCGAAAAATATTACGAATTAAACTTTTGCTAAATCTCAACCCAGTAAACACCTGAGTACAGGCTGCAATGTCCCGACGCTGTTCTAATTCTTCTATATTACTAATCTCTTGCGCTACCCGATAGAGCTAGGTACTTACACAGATTGTCAAATTGCATTTTAGGATCTGGTGGCGGAGGCACTTAAGAGGCATTCCCAGTTAGAAGCTGGGAACGTTGTTTGGTGAGCGCGATCGCGCTCAACCCTAGTTGCCATGTTCCTCTAACCAAGCCGCCAAATCAGCTGTGTAAGAAAAATCCACAAACAACGCCTCATTGAAATCTTCCAACTGTGCGGTGGTAAGCTCGCGAATACGTAATTCTAAATTAGAGTCAAATGTACCAAATCGGTGAGTTGCCACACGCAAGACTATTATTGTAGCCTCTAGTTTTCTTCCTTCTTCGATAATGTCTTGAAAAATTAATTACCAATTCGCGCATAACTTCTATTGTTCGTAGTTCTCACTTACCCCAGGTGCAATCGCACTTAGTGGTAGCAGTTCTAGGGGATAGCTGGGAGTGCGTAGACGCTCATAGAGCTGCTCCTGCCTAAGGCATTGCTTTCCCTCGCTTTAAGGAACTCAAAAAAACAGCGCCTAAAACAGAGCAGTTACTGAGAATTCGCATAAACTAGTATTAAGCAATAGTCAATTAACTAGCGTAACCAACCAAGAGCGCATATCACCTTTGTTATCAGGAAAGCTTACCGACTACCCCTACCCTAGTACCCGACGAGTCATTATGGGTACGAGGGGTGCTGTAGCGACAAGTCAGCCACTGGCTGCTATGGCTGGAATGGAGATGTTATGTTCTGGAGGGAATGCAGTGGATGCTGCTTTAGCAATGGCTGTAGCCCTTACCGTAGTAGAACCCACCGCCAACGGTATTGGTTCAGACGCTTTTGCTATAGTTTGGGATGGGCAACTGCATGGCTTAAATGGTTCTGGTAAAAGTCCTCAAAATCTGACCTTAGAAGAGTTTTCTGGACTGAATGCCGTGCCGGAAATTGGCTGGCGTGCCGTTACCGTACCAGGAGCAGTTTCAGCATGGCGGACTTTGTGGTCGCGTTGGGGACGCCTGCCGTTTGAGCAGTTATTTGCACCAGCAATTCGATATGCTGAGCAAGGTTTCCCCGTTTCGCCAGTAACATCACTTCTGTGGAAGCGTGGAGAAAGCATTTTTCTACCTTTGAGGAGTCCTGAATTTACACCGTTCCAAGAAGTATTTTTTCCTAACAACAGAGCACCAGCAGCAGGAGAAATTTGGCATTCCCAGGCTCATGCCGAAACACTGCGAGAAATTGCTACCACTGGTGGTGAAAGCTTCTACCGAGGTAAACTTGCCGAACGCATAGCCAACTTCGCTGTAGATACTGGCGGATACTTGAGCGCAAGTGACTTAGCAGCACATCAAACCGACTGGGTGACACCAATCTCAACTAACTACCGAGGAATTACAGTTTGGGAGCTACCACCTAACACCCAAGGCATTGCTACTTTAATAGCCTTGAATATCCTCTCTGGCTTCGATTTGTCCCAAATGGGGCGCGAATCACTTCAAAGTTATCATGTGCAAATTGAGGCGATGAAGCTTGCCTTTGCTGATTTGCATAGGTACATTGCTGACGAGCGTTTTCTGCAAGTACCTTTGGCGCTGCTTAATTCCTTAGATTATGCAGCTTCTCGTCGCTCTTTAATTGGAGAAAACGCGCTCCTAACAGCTTCCCCAGGATTACCAAAAGGCGGAACTGTTTATCTGGCAGCGGCGGATGGCGAATTGATGGTATCTTTGATCCAATCTAACTATATGGGTTTTGGTAGTGGCATTCTTCCTGCAGGTACTGGGATTGCGCTGCAAAATCGAGGATACGGGTTTACTTTAGAATCAGGACATTCCAATCAGCTAGCACCAGGAAAGCGTCCGTTGCATACAATTATTCCTGGTTTTTTGACTCAAGACAATCAACCGATTGGACCATTTGGTGTTATGGGTGGAGCAATGCAGCCTCAAGGACATTTGCAAGTGGTAGTTAATTTGGTTGATTATGCTATGAATCCCCAAGCTGCTTTGGACGCTCCTAGATGGCGATTTGTGTCAGGTTCTACAGTTCTTTTAGAGTCAACTGTAGCTTCTGATATTATACAGGCGTTAGCTAAGCGCGGTCACGATGTTCGGCTAAGTCCAGAGGGATTTTTTGGTCGGGGTCAGATTATTTGTAGGCAAAATCAAGTGCTGATCGCTGCCAGTGAGTCTCGTGCTGATGGGTTGGCTATTGCTTGGTAAAACTACCCTCACTCATGCGCTGTCAAAATCAATTAGCGCAAGCGTTCGCTCCCCGGTCTTTTTGTGATTGCAATCAGCTGAAATCACCCAAAATCGTTAGAACTAGGGCGATCGCAGTCAATAATTCCGGTTCAAAGTGGTAGTCCTATCAGCTTCAAGGTTAGATCCAAAGTAGAGGTGGCTCAATTCTGCCAAGGAAACATCGGTCTTTTGTTGTGGATTACGGAAGTAGGGATGAATTGGGAGGAGGTCCGCCCTTGGGCGTGCCTTTGGGGAGAACAGAATCTGCTCGATCAGGGTCAGGTAGTTTTGGGCGGTACTTTCCCAGGTGTACGTCTTCAGCACTCGTTGCTGAAGAGCTTTGGCAAAATGCTCCCACTCATGAGCATTGCTTAGCAACCGCTCCAAGCCCCGCGCAATATCAGCAGGGTCTTCTGGGTCAACAAGTACGCCATATTCCCGATCTCCCTCTCGCAGGCTCTCGCTGGGGCCACCGTTCTGAGTTGCTACCACTGGCAACCCCGCCGCCGCCGCTTCTAAGGGAGCCAAGCCAAAGGGTTCATAGAGCGCGGTCAGCGCAAACACAGACCCTCGTTTAGCCATAAACCGATAGGTCGCTGCCAGTGACTCTTGCGATTGCTCTGACAAGCCAAAGGCACTGATCTTACCCCACAAGTTGTTTTCTTCGACCACCTCCCGAATAGGGGCTAATACCTCAAGTTCTGTCTGGTCGTCGCTTGCCGACTCTCGCAGCGGATCGTCCAGCCCCCCTGTAAGTAGCACCAAGTTGGCTCGTTCCTGAAGCTCCGGACTCATTGCATAGGCTTGCACCAGCCCTAATACGTTTTTTTTAGGTTCTAATCGACTGGATGCCAGGATGGCGGGCAAATCCCGACGTGGCTGGGCAATGTCCCGTGCCAATCGCTCCTGAATGAGAAGTATGGTAGCTTCCTCGTTTTGGGAGCGTGCCTGGGTACCGAAGATGGAGAAATCTGCTCCTGGTGGAATCACCGCATAGCGGTTATCGTTTTCTACGTCCACTGCACCATGATACACTTGATGAGAGTACTGTTCAAAGCGTTCCTGTCGTGTACTGGTAATATTGATAGCCGAGCGATTCATGCTCAGGCGTTCGGCTAAGATGCGGTATCTAAAATGGAATTGCTCGTCTATTTGGGTCAGATTCTCTGGAGTGACCTCCAGTTTGTCCATCTTTTGCGCACCCAGAGAATGAGCAGTAAAGGTGAAAGGTATGCCTGTCTCCTCCTCAATCAGAACGCCGCACAGTCCACCATCGCCATAGTGGGCAGTCATAGCATCGGGAAACCCACCCTGCTGTTGATAAAATTTTAGGATGTTCGGTATCCAATCAGTAACCAGATGGGGCCATAAAAACTCTTTAGGCAAAAATTCTTTTGGTCCTGCTGGTAATCTGATGATGCGGACGTTATCGATGCCTGGATAAGTGTCAAACCCTTCAGCAAACTCCGGCCACACCGGGTCAATGATTTGGCGGGTGAGAATATCAACTTTGTGACCCTTTTGAGCTATTGCTATGGCGACTTGCTTGACGTAGATCAGCTGACCCCCAAAATCGGGATGTTCCGTTATATGACTATTGCCTGAATCAAAGTTGCCCTGAGGGTTGAGAAATCCAATGTGCATTGCCCACTTCCTAATACAGGTTGATTTCCACGTTTAGACGCCATCAAAAAGTAAGTCTTCGGGCTTTCATGGATGCCCGAGGTCGTACACCCAGAAAGAGCGAGCGCATTATCCTTAAGTTAATCGCTACTGCGGCTCGCTCACATATACCGGATGACATAAAGTGCTTGCCCTCTTCTATCCGTTAGGGAAAAGCCGCTCGAGAGTCCTTGACCAGAGATTGCCACTAAGACGCAGCGATAGAATAGTAATTGTACGGATACGCATAAACAGCTATGGCAACCGTCTACTCGTTGTCGCCGCTAACTCCCGCAATTATGGCGACGTGCAGACGCTCGACGACCTGAACCAGAACCATCTCCACGAAATCGAACACTTCTTCGTGTCTTATACCATTTTACAAAAAATTTGATACAAATACAGACGGTGTAGAGACGCGAAATTTCGCGTCTCTACAGGGTTTAAATGTATCACGATTAACGTGAAATGGTATTACAACACCGCCAAGGGCAAAAAATTCGAGCCGCAGGTCGCTTTGGACCAGAGCAAGCCCGCCAGCTGGTACAAGAGGCTGCTCTTCAGTTTCGCAAGCATTAGGACAATAGTTAATCACCAAAATATGAGTAGATGCCGAGCAAGAGCATTGCACGATTTCGTCGAATTACGAGAAACTAATGAATAGGTAATCGCGCTTATATTTTGAGCATAACTCATGTCACAAAGGCGTGTATGGCATCGTTTAAGCGAGTTGCGGCGTCAGCGTTTTGTTGGGCGCAAGCATGAAACTTCGCTGTTTCAGTCGGTGTTGGCTCAAGAATTACTGCCTTTTCAGGTTCTATATATCTTTGGCGCTGGTGGTGTCGGTAAAACTACTTTGCTGCGAGAGTTTGCTAAGATTTGCTTTGAGGCGAATACGCCAACAGTTTACATTGATGGTCGTAACATTGAACACACTCCAGAATCATTCTTAAGTGCGATCGCCAATGCCGTCGGTTTCCCACAAGGCAATCTACTGGATGTAATTGCTAACCACAACAGTCACTATGTATTTTTAATTGATACTTACGAAGCACTGAGCAAACTGGAAGATTGGCTGTTACAGATGTTTTTGCCTCAGTTACCAGAAAACGCTCTGATTGTACTTGCGGGTAGGGTAGCGCCCTCCCAAGCTTGGCGGTCTGACCCTGGTTGGCAAGCTTTAAATCATACTATAGAGTTACGTAATTTAACTGAAATTGAAAGTCGTAGCTATCTGAATATACGTCAAATTCCCCATTTTAAACAAGATAGTATTTTAAAGTTTACTCACGGTCATCCTTTGGCACTGTCTTTAGTGGCAGATGTGTTTACTCAACAGGGTGATATTGACTTGGATGCGATCGCCGCCACCGATGTGGTAAAAACTTTGCTAGAACAATTTGTGCAAGAAGTACCAAGCCCCACCCATCGTACCGCCTTGGAAATTTGTGCCATAGTACGCCTCACCACAGAAACACTGCTAGCCCAGACATTGGGAACAGAAGACGCCTACGAATTGTTCAACTGGCTGCGTGGGCTATCATTCATGGAATCAAGTTTACAGGGAATTTTTCCTCATGATATGGCACGGGACGCTATTGCTGCTGATTTGCGCTGGCGAAATCCCCAACGTTATGCTGAACTATTTAGCTGTGCGCGTACTTATTACGTCAAGCGCATCCTACATACTACTGGAGAGGAACTAGAACAAGCTTTATTTGATTATTTGTATAAAAGTCAACATGCACGACAGTTTCTTGTTTGGGAAGACAGCAGTAATTTAGTTTGTGACAGCTTGCGGGAAAATGATAAAAACACAATAGTGGCAATGGTAGCACAGCACGAAGGGGAAGCTTCGGCAAACCTTGCTGCATATTGGATAGAGAAACAGCCACAAGCAGTATCAATCTTTCGCTCTTCTTCTGGAATACCGCTAGGTTTTATGATCATGCTGGCATTGCATGAGGCAAGGGTGGAGGATTTACAGTTAGATCCCGCAACTGGTGCTGTGTGGAATTATATTCAACAGCAGCCTTTGCAGCCAGGAGAAAAAGCAACTTTCTGTCGCTTTTGGATGGCTGCTGATAGCTATCAAGCGGTTTCTCCCATTCAAACCCGCATCCTTGTCAAACTATTTTGCCACACTATCACCACTGCTAATTTAGCTTTCTTGTTTACAACTCTTGCTGAACCTGATTTTTGGGAGTACTTTTGTACAGCAGCCCAGATACCATTGTTGAGAGAGGCTTATTTTACAGTAGGTACGCGCCATTATGGTGTGTGTGGACGCCATTATCGAGGTGAGTCAGCTACAGACTCGATGATACAACTACCAGAATGGGTGTTAGCAATGAATCCCGACTTGAAGTTGAGCAGACAAAACACAATACCAACAGAATCATCGGTAGTTATCAATCAATCTGAGTTTACTTCTGCTGTGCGGCAAGCTTTGCGAGATTATTTACGCCCAGATGCGCTCTATGATAATTTACTATTAGATTCAAGCCTTGTGATTAACAGAATCGGCAGTAATTCTAGTAAATCTGAGCGTGTTGCTACATTACAACTTGTATTGCTTGAGGCGATCAAATCTCTACAAAAATCACCTCGCGAAGCCAAATTTTACCGTGCATTGTATCACACCTACCTGCACCCCGCACCATCCCAGGAAAAAGCCGCAGAAATATTAGATGTTTCCATTGCTTCTTTTCATCGCCACCTAAAAGCAGGAATTACACGAGTAACTGAGATTTTATGGTGTCAGGAACAAGAATTAGTGGGACTTGAACAAAAAGAGATGTGAAATGATAACTAAAGGAGTATCTGGTTTAACATAATGCTTGTCACTCCCAGCAGCAGCAAATTAAATGGAACCTCTACCCAATCAACTGGTAACAGAACATTTGGAATTATGTGATTATAAGGTAAGCGGTTACTGGAATGAAAATAATGAATTTTATGAAGAAATTATCTTGCCTCGTTCACTTTCTGCTGAGTTAGTTAGCAGTTCCATTGGTGTTACATACAGAAAACGCTGGATTCAACTTAAATTTATACTTCAAACTACTGAAAGAAATACCAATGAAGATAAATCGAGTAATATTAACTCTCAAAAAATTGGCGAATTGATTCTCATTTACAATGAAAATATGGAATTTGTTGATGAGAATTGGCTTCTAGATATAGACTCGCCTTTTATTATAGCAAAACGTGAACAACACAAGTAATACAACCGTGCCTTTGTCTTAGGCAAACTTGATGACTTATCAGCGATCGCAAAGTCTAACTGATGTCGGCTCCTTAGGAATAGTGATCGCCGCTGGCAATCATCGATTCCTGTTACGTTAAATTTCAGTTTTTTATATCATTCATATTTTGAGATATAATTATCATAACTTATAATTTCATATCCTATTTGATTAAAATCATCTGAAATAAGGCACTCTGCAAAAGTAAGATGACTCTCATAATCTTCCTGACATTCAACATAGTCGGGTATAGAATTTTCACATTCATTTTGCTCTTTTAAATCACGCATTGGCTGATAATAAGTAGCTTCTATGCAAGCTAAAAATTCTTTAAAAAGTTTCCAACAAACAGTAAAAGTACTAAATACTTTTATTGTTGAGCCTTCTTCATTTTCCTCAACTCTAAAACAGTTAATTTCTTTAGATGATTCCCAATCTAATAAACTATTAATGATATTTTCGCTAGTCTCTAAATCAAAAAAAGGGTTAAACTTAGCATAATAATATTGCTGTTTAGAAATTAAATCAAAAGCCGAAATAATTTCAAATGACCAATCATCTACTATTTGAAGTGAAATATTCATACAAGATTATGATTGCATTTTAAAAATCAGTTTAACTTTTAAATATTGTAGTGTGAACAGGGCAAGCGTATCTCAAATTCTCGTGACATGACTAACAATTTATGTAGATTATGCATTTCCGACATTTAAGGATATTACAAGACAGGAGAATGTGAATTTAATATAACAATTAGCGGCAAAGGCTTACAGTGCAAATAACCCATAAATTAATCTTTTTATCAATAATTGTTAAGATGCGCTTACCCTGCATCCAAATTCCAGCTTGCTCAAATTTATTAAGCATTAATTATGCGTTTTTGATTTTGATATCTGAAGACATTAAAACCATTGTTCAAAAATTATAAACTTTAGAATGCATAACATTTTCACTATATATTTTGATTTCTTATACTAGCTTTTCCTTTAAAACTTGAGTTTGGACTAATTGGTATTCAGCAACCATCAATAGAATGGCTTGAAAAAGTCACCCAGCTTCTTCTGGAGGCTGAGTTAAGTTGAATCGTGAAAAAAGAAGCAGAAACTAAGCAGCAGTTAGGTCAGCGTTCTTAAGTGATTCTTCGGTTTTAGACCGTTTAGACGCATGTTTTTTGACAGTTGGATAACGCTTACGCGGAGGTGGCTGATGCCCTTGGGTACGCCCAGGTGATTTACCGCGAGTTTTCGGGGGTTGAGCAGGAGTGCCTTCTTCGGCTAAAATTAGGGGAAAGGCTTGTGCCACACGTCCTGGAGACAGTTTATCCTGAGTCGATTGCCAAGGCAAGGGGGAATCAATACAGGGTAGTTACCAAAACGGCATAGACCGTAACAAACCGTAGTAATACGGACTACCCCAGACCACTCCTTAAGCAAGAGTAGCCGTTATCTCTAAGCGTTAAAGTTCGTACCTTGGGATGTCGAGTTAGCTTAGACTCACGCCAGTTCCAAGCTCTATAACTCAGTGGTTAAACAGGTGAATTTGTTAATGGTTAAGCCAGTGCTACTGAGAAAGTACCGAGAGATAACGGGTCGAGGCAAACATTACCAATTAATTGCGTTCCTAACCGGAATAAAAATGCAAAACTACGTTTTTATCGTTGACACAAACAAAAAGCCATTAAATCCTATCCGCCCCAAGCGTGCTAGGAATTTACTTAATAGTGGAAAAGCAGCAGTTTTGAGAATGTATCCTTTTACCATAATCTTGAAAACTGCTGTAGAAAATCCAGCTTTAAGACCTGTTGAATTAAAAATTGACCCTGGTAGTAAAGTTACTGGGTTAGCTTTAGTTCAAGATGGTGAAGTAATCTGGGGAGCAAATCTGGAACATAGAGGTAGTGAGATTAAATCAGATTTACAATCTCGTGCTGCGACAAGAAGATCAAGAAGAAACAGGAAAACACGCTATAGAGAACCAAGATTTTCCAACAGAAAACGTTCTAAAGATTGGTTCCCACCAAGTCTCATGCATCGTGTTTTAACGATAGAAACCTGGGTAAAGCGAATTTGCAGATATGTTCCAGTTACAGTGATTGCAATGGAATTAGTAAAGTTTGACACTCAAGCTTTACAATCACCAGAAACGAACGGCACAGCTTATCAACAGGGTGAACTTTTTGGATACGAAGTCAAAGAATATTTGTTAGCCAAATGGGGCAGGAGTTGTGTTTACTGTGGCAAAGAAAATATACAACTTGAGGTTGAACATATTCAACCAAAATCAACAGGTGGTAGTGATAGAGTAAGTAACCTCACCTTATCTTGCCGTTGTTGTAATCAAAAGAAAGGCAACAAAAAGATTGAGGAATTTCTTCATAAAAAACCAGATTTACTGAAAAAAATTAAAGCAGTTGCCAAAACTCCGATGATCGATGCAGCAGCCGTCAATTCAACGAGATGGAAGCTTTACTATACTCTCAACAACATTCCTGAACTCAAAATAACCACAGGAACAGGTGGACGCACTAAGCATAATCGAATTAAGAATGGCTTTGAAAAAGACCATTGGATCGATGCTTCTTGTGTTGGAGAAACTGGTATGTCGGTCAACTTAAAAACTAGACAACCAATCAGAATCAAAGCGAACGGTGTAGGCTCTGGACGCCAGATGACACGAGTAAATAAGTTTGGCTTCCCTTGTGCTAAAGCTAAACAATGTTATCAGCACGGGTGGAGGACTGGTGATATAGCTAGGTTCTCTGATGGAAGGATTGGACGGGTAGTGGTTCAATCGGCAACTCGGCTAGAAATTCGTATTGGAAAGCAAAGAATATCTGGGACATTAAATAAGTTTACAAAACTACATTCACTAGATGGGTACAATTATGCATTCTAATTTGTTCCGAATTATTCCGGTATATACCAATATTTCGTCATCTAGTGACACGGCGAGTCTTGCTAGCCATAGTTGCCAAGTTAACAATGGCATTAGGTCACTCCATCGCTCTGTTGCCTGAGTAGAACCAAGCTGAGGTTGTGTCCAATGTAACCGCTGCTTGGCAAATCGATACCAATGCTCTAGGGCAAAGCGGCGTAGGTATTTGTGCCAGAGGTTCTCTAATGTAGGCATCGTCTGGCCCAACCAAGCACGAGGCAAAGGGTTGGAACTTACGATTGCGTCCAACTGGTTGGATCACCTCGACGCGAATGATTTCCATTGCCCGGTTTGGGGATTGAAGGAAATGAAACCCACTCCAACGCATTACTTTAACTAGACCAACTTTCGGGTCTTCAACTTCTAGAGTTTCAGTTGCCTAGGAGCCAAGTTTGGGGGTCATTGAGCTTAAACTTATGACCATGCTTACATGGTGCGCCTCGTCCTTTATAAGCACCGGGTGTACCCCATACGCATCGGTTAGAAGCTAAACGCAACAACAGGTCTGCCTCAATCTCCTCCGTTGCTTGGACAAATTTGGCGTTGCCGTAGCCTCTGTCATAAGCGGCAAGGGGTCTAGTTCGTAACTCACGGGTTACTTGTTTGAGTTGGAATGCTGCTTTACTTGTTGGCGTTTCAAAGCTGGTGATCCGTTCATGTTTCAACGGCAATGCCCAACTCCCATCCGCCTCTGGTATCCAGGCGTGAGCGTACTGTAACTTTGTCCGATGTTTATGCTCTCCCTTCTGTCCCCATGAAAAGTTCTTTCTTTGAGTGTCTTCGCTTCTGGTCGTGCCCAAAAGCTATGATCTCCTGCTAGAAATGGCTGTTCATCTGTCATTACCTGCTGTACCAGTAGCTTCACGACTCTTCCTTTTCGGTGGACGACTATCATGCAGTGCTGCATAAATACTCGACCATTGCCGTCGAAATACTGGGCTTTGTGACAAGCTTACAAATGATGGGATACTTGGACTTGTCAATACTGCATCCATCAATTCAAATACTGCATCTTTGGCCTTCCCCAAACAATCGTAGACAGCGGGCGCGGAATTTTTCTAGTTGTGTCAGGATCATCACGTCAATGATTTATCGATTACTTTCATTGACTTTACCGCAGTCAGTGTCATTGCTGACTGCTTTTCTCTAGCTCTTTAGTCCAAAGTCCAGTTAAAAAGTTTACAGAGAAAAATTACTTAATACAGTTTTTTAGTAAACTTCAGTAGCATCCCTAGCTATACGGTTGACATCAATAAATATACCTGTTAATAAGTTGCGCTATACTAAAATGTAACCTGTTAACAGGTATTTATTATGCCAAAACCTAAAGGTGGTAGAGGACAGAAAGCACCTTATCAAACTAAATTAATGCGCGTCCCTGTTCTCCTGGAGCAGCAGATCAACCAACTTAAAGCTATGGGTGGAGACTCGCTTCAAACCTATATAGTCACAAGCTTTGAGTAGAGCTAGGTCTGCTGATTGCCTATTGCGATAACCTAAACCATTTCTTCCCGCAAACAAGTAGCCAATTTTTGGTAAGCCCACCTCAATCATCAATTCAGCTAGCTTCTGGGATATTTTCACTTCTCTAGACTTTTTGGTTTTAGTTGTGGGAGTGCGGAACATAATGCGATCGCGAATAATATCTTCTAGCGTGTAAAAAGACAATAAAATACGTAACAATAAAATCATAAATGCTTTAATTTAACAGGGAAAAACAACAATGACCGAAGCAAAGCGTACTCGCACGGTACGTAGAGGAAGGATATTCCCTGAGATTCAGTGGACAGAAGAACAGAAAGCGCAGTGGCAAGCTGAACGCGAGGCATTTTACCAGCGCAGCAAACCCATTTTTGACCGCCTTAAGCCTGAATTAATTAAAACGCACTACAACTGGTACATGGCTGTTGAGCCAGAGAGTGGAGAATATTTTATCGATAAAGATGAAATAGTAGCGATGAATCTGTCGCGTCAAAAGCACCCGAACGCTCCTTTTTTTCTTTTCCGAATCAATGAAACAGGACTATCGGGGACTATATGATCGAGGGCTGGTTTGGTGATGATGAATCCCTACTTAAAGTGTAGCAGACAAAACACAATAATAACAGAATCATCGGTAGTTATCAACCAATCTGAGTTTACCTCTGCTATACGACAAGCTTTGCAGGATGATTTACGCCCAGATGCGCTCTCACATACATAATGTACTATGCAGTAATTTATATATAATTGATTAATTTGTGGATGTCAATCAAGATAGAGTGATAGTCTTATTTGCATCGCGTTTTAAATTATCAATAGTGCCATCTAAATCAGCTTCTCCAAGATGATTATTACCCGTTTTGTCGAAAACTTCTAAATGAGCTGCTTCGCCAAAATGTAAATTGTCTACATACCAATATCTTCCAGTAGCTAATTCACAGTATATAATTCTTCCCTGAACCCTAAATGATGTTTTTTCAAATCTTGTAGTATCTCGTAAAATCGTCTGTTCATCCCTTGGTGGTTCAGTAGCATATGTCGCATATTCTACTTGACTCAAACGTAATTTATATTCTAACCAATGTTCCAATGCCAATTTAGTATCAATACTATCTAAACATATATGATTTACTTCATCATTATTTTTGATAATAGTAATTAAGCAACAACTGTTAATCTGTGTGTGAGATTTTTTAAAACTAGAATTAATGAAATTAATCAACAAATAATCATTATCACTATTTTGCAATTTTCTTTCAGCAACTTCAGCTAAAGTGGTATTACTTACATTCTTGCAATCATTATCATTCGTCAAGTAATCAAAAAAATCTGTTGGTACATGTATCTGTTCCTTTCGCCATTCTTTAGGATTTGACTTGTTAAAAACAATATTGATAAAAGCTGTTTTTAAAGATTTGTCTCTAATTTTATTAAGACTTGCATTAAAATGAGAACCTTTGATTGCTTCATAGTTGGCGTATATATTACTATCTTCTTTATAAAGATTTTTATCTTTAACTTTTTGATTAATTAAGTCAAAAATAGAGATAAATACTTTTATAGCATTACGAAATTCAGTTTCTGTAGGATATTGACCCTCCAAGGATACTTCGTTGATAAATATTTCCATTCTTCTAGAGTCCAAAAAGTCGTGCAAAATCTTTATCCATTTGGTCAAAAAATCCTTCGGACCATTCTTCAATTCCTCCATCAGGTTGAACGGGAATTTGCACAACTGGCTGTTCTGGATTTTGCTGAAAATATAATATACTTAACTCTTCATTCGTGATAATCTTATCAAGAACAGCTATTCGCAAGGCATTCAAAATATGATCGCTATGTGTTTCAATAAAAACTTGTACTCCACAACTGCTCACTTTTGCTAAAAATCGTGCCAATCTTGATTGCGCTCTTGGATGCAAATGAGCTTCAGGATTTTCTACAATTAATATCTCACCTTCTTTGGCAATCAATCCTGAAACAACAATTGGCAAAATACAATGGTATCCAAACCCGACGTTAGCTGGTTTGTAACGGTCTTTAGAGGCACTGGTATTAAACAAAGGTTCCAGAATATTACTTCTTGATTTAGGTATTTCAACTTTTGCTCCATCAAAAATTTCATTCAGCCATTCTTCAGTTTGAGTAGATAATATTTTTGCGTTTTCCCCTATACACAGTTTTTCATTAACTAAATCATCGGCTTTCTTATAAAGCAAATTAACAGTGAACTCACCTCTAGCTCCAACATTTGGAAAATTTGTAAGCGTAGATTTAAAGTAAAATTCTTGCGGTCCCATTCTATCTGCTGAGATGTAATGAATATGACTAAAACTTAATGATGCGCTGATTTCATTTAAATGTATAGATTCACTACCAACTCTAATAGAATCTTTAGGTATTAATTTAAATATGTCAGAATAATACAAAAGCTTTGATTTATCATTATCATTTTTATATTCATATACTTCTAAACTACTTCCAAATGATGTTTTTTCATAAAATCTATCTACTTTAAAATATTCATTTTCAAAATTCAATTCATTACAAACCCGAATACTACTAATTTCAGCTATCATATCATCGCTGATATTTTCTGTTAAAAAATATTCAATAAAACCTTCAGTATCTTTACCTTCACCAAAATTTTCATCATAATAGTATTTGATAACAATAGATTCTTCTCTTGAAATGTTACTATTCCTAACATCGCTAAAATTACCTAATTTAACACAACTACTATTTAATATAATTTGAGATATCATCTCGTTATGCTCAATAGACTGACGCATCAAAAGCAAAGATTGTAAAAGAGTGGATTTACCTCGTCCATTTATACCTGTTAATAAATTTAGCTTATTTAAAGGAAACTCGACTTCTTCCTTAAAACATTTAAAGTTTTTTAAATTTATTTGTTTTAGCATTACACATTACCTAAAATTTCTTGTGCTAGTTTGAATCTAGTAATAACCTTAGCTTTACTACTTGTAGAATACTTAATTGCATCAATATATTCTTTGTTATCAAGTAATTTAACAAAATTTTCTTGAATAGCTTTCTTATTCTCTTTCAAGAAATTATCACTTTTTAAGGAAAAAAAGTAAGATACAGATTCAAATATAGCAATATTGATTCTTCCCCTACTCTCACCTGATGGCAACCGAAAATTTTTATTACCAAAGAACTCAAATGTTAAGTTCATTACCCGCTCAAAATCTTTCTTGATAACCTCAATTTTTTCCTTGGGCATCAGATTAATTTTTTTCATTGCATTTTCTACAAAATCACTCAAGTCACCCTGGTAATTATTCTCATAATCAAAAATTTTAAATGCTAAATATCGTAAAATTACTTCTCGGTCTTTCATCCGTTTTGGTGAAATTCCATTATCAATAGCTTTTTTAAAAAATTCTTTTTCTGACAATTCTTTCAGTAGCTCAGTAGATTTTCCTGAAAATATACAGTTTCTAACTTCTTGACGTTCAAGCTTCGTTCCTCCCGTATTTATTCTACTGAAAATATCATAAACTACTTTGATTGGTACAGAAGGTTTGATAATATATATATTAAGTTTTTTGTCTTCTATTTTTGTTTGATAGTCTCCTGGTAATAGTTTCAATTCGGAAAAATTATAACCAATTAACTTAGTTAAAGCCTCTAAGCCTTTTAATTCAAATTTATCATTAACAAATTCATGTAACGTAGATGTTCGCTGTAAACCGTCAACAATAATATACTTACCTTCCACAGTTTGATTAACATACCAAGGAGGTAAGGGAAAGTTGAGAATAACAGATTCAATAAATTTACTTTTTTGTTCTAATGACCAAACTAGATTACGTTGAAAATCTGGGTCTATAATAAGTTTTCCATTGTCGTATTTTCTCATTAACTCGAAGACCGTTTGTGGGTCTTCTCTAATGTCAATATCGGCTTTCGTTGGGTCATAAGGATACAAACCACCATTATCACCTTTCTCTTCTTCTGCAGTATCTTCGTCCGTTACTATGACATCGCGATCTTGTAGTTCACTAAGCATTTTTACTTGCTCCGCTTTTTCTAAGAGTTTATATATACGATATCGTTCGGACTTGCGGCGATTCTTAAAGTGCCTGACAATTAGATTATGACATCTCTGTGCTGTCTCGAATCTCCGAACGATACATCCACTCCCGTCTTTCCCGCCAAATGCCTGATTTGCTCTCATCAATCTTTGTCGCCGAACTCATTAACCCCAAGCCTTTGCTTGTGGCTCGTCTTTCACCGGATATCCGACATCCCGGTTATCGATAACACCGCTAACACCTTTGATACGGGAGTATTTAGGCGCGTGAGGATAAGTAAGTGTATTGTCAAAAGCACCACAATGAAATAAAATTGATAGTTTTTTGATAGGAATGTGATATTGAATTCACTCACTGTTTTCGCCAAACTGAAACTAACATCAAAAAGGATGGCGAATATGCGCTTTTTATATCAAACGACTGCATCATTAACTATTGCTGCAACTGTTTTTATTGGCATGGCAGGAAGCGCGGAGGCAGCATCATTAACTCCCACTTCATCTATATATAATGCAGTTTCATCAACAAATACTGTCTCAGATGACTTGGCGAGTAAACTACAGGCAACTCTAGACAAGACTGTAAAAGATAATGGCATTACTGGTGCTGCTGTAGCAATAACTACACCGCAAACAACGTGGTTTGGTGCAAGCGGTGTTTCTAATCTGGAAACTGGAACAGCCATGAGAAAAGAAGATAGATTTCCCATCGCTAGCACCACCAAACCGTTTACAGCAGCAGTGGTGCTGAAGCTGGCGGAAGAAGGAAAGCTGAGTTTAGAGGATACTTTAGACAAATGGCTGCCGTCTTCAATTGTGGATAACATTACCGACGGTAGAAATATCACGATTCGCCAACTTCTCAACGGTACTAGTGGCATCTACGACATTGCCTGGAGTTTTGAAGGTAAAGAATCCCCGCTTCAGCAAGACATTCGTAGCAATCCTACTAAGCAGTGGGCAAAAGAAGAACTTGTTGCTTATGCTTACGGCAAACCAAGATTTGCAACTGAACTACAGGGAATCTCTTGTACGCCAACGTATTGTTACCCTAATACTGGCATGATTTTAGCTGGAATGATTATTGAAAAAGCCACAGGCTCAACCTATGCTGAAGTTCTTCGCAGTCGGATTCTCGATCCTCTAGGGCTTTCTAATACCTTTTTTGCCCCACAAGAGCAGATTCCTGGTGGATATGTTAACGGCTATCTCGATTACGACGATAATGGTACTCTTGATGATGTCACTGCAGTTAACCTGTCCTCTGCATCGACGGCTGGCGGTATAGTTTCTAACACTCAAGACTTAACACGATTTGCTCAAGCGCTGTTTGGGGGTGAGTTGCTTTCTTCTGACAGCCTTCAGCAAATGCTTGACTTTCAAGGTAGTGGGGATGATAGCTTTGAGTACGGACTAGGCTTAACTAGTCGTGAATTTCAAGACATCGGTAGGGCGTGGGGACACCGTGGCGATTTTGTTGGACATGGCTCCCAATGGTGGTACTTCCCCGACTTGGGTATCACTTTTGTGAGTTTGCAAAACAGTCCGTCTGAAAAAGATATCCTATCTCCCATGCTGGAAACCTTGCGCACGCAAGGGCAGCATAGCAATCTTAAGGAGATTCCTGAGCCAAGTGCTATGACAGGGTTGATGATGGGTGTAGTAGGATTTCTTACTCTTCGCTTTCGATCCGCTTCTCTAAATACTGCCCAATCATCAATTGTTCCCCGGCACGAGAAATAATCGACTGGCGGGTGCGGTATTTGCTACCAATTAACTTTAACTCTTCTTCAAATACTGAACCGTTGTATTCAGTGCGCAAACACAAAGTTTTGGGGTTGGGGAAGTGATATTCGGCTGTCACTGGTTTGGGTGTGGCGAAACCGCGATCGCGATACAATACATTCCCCAAAGCACCAAACAACGTTAAACCCGACGACTCTTTCTTGCCTGTATCTGACTTAGTATCCCAGGTTACTTCAGCGCCACAAGTTAAACTTACTGATTCAGGCAAACCGTGCATCTGAGCTAGTTTAGACAATTCATCGCATCCCGCCTCTAAAAACCTAATGGTAATTATACTTACCATTTCTTTTGTTTCGCCAGACGGAAGGGTGTAGTAACGCCTTTCTGAACGCCACTTTCCCACTGATTCCTGAAAAAATTCTGCGATCAGAAGTTCGTCAGATGTTTGTGCAACTTTTAGCTGTGATGTCACTGGTGGTTCTCCTTTTGTTGGTTGGATACAGGTATATACAATATATCTGTACCCAATACCAGATGTGTTTATAAATTTTAATATTAACTAAACATTTTCAAAAATACTGGTACTTTGGCTACAACAATTTCAGATCTCGTGACTTTAGTCATGGTGAAAGGGTTACAACTCCTCACCACCGATAGAGCCAAGGAAATTTAAAGAAAAGTTATAATCTGAGTGTGATAAATTAAAAGTGTAAAAAATAACTTTGTCTCATCAGTGGTCAAAGGAGGGGAATTTTGTTCTTATCGCTTTTGTAACAGCGATAATTTTTTATATGGGTTATTAAGTTAGAGAACAAAATTAACAATAAATCCGGAAACTACTTTGATAGGAGTGGGAAAAATGATTTTGGAGGAGAATTGGCAACCGAAAGTGAAACACAACCAAGTTCGTAAAGCAATCAGCCCAGAAAAAGCAAACCGTTATATGCAAAAGCAAATTATCAGTTTGTGGCAGCAACTAAACAAAAAGATTTTGATCGCTTGTTTCATTAGCTTGGGGTTATTAACAGTGGGTTGCGGTTCATCTGAGAAATCAGCAGAAGCTCAATCTCAAGGTAGTAATCAAAGGCGAGATAGTAAAATCCCTGTAGATGTAGCTGTTGCCAAAACAGGTGTGCTGCGACAACAACCAGAATATACAGGCACGACTGTACCATTTCGGAGCGTGTCACTGCGATCGCAAGCAGAAGGGCGACTATTAGCTTTGAATGTAGACGTGGGTGATGCCACAAAACAAGGGCAAGTAATCGCACAGTTAGATGATGCCTTGCTGAGAACAGCATTAAATCAAGCTGAAGCAGAACTAGCCAGCCTTAAGTCAGAAGTAGCAAGGGCAAAGAACCAAGTAAGTAATGCCCGTGCTGAAGCAGAAAGACTGCGCCTAGTGGTAGTGCAAGCACAAGCAGACTCACAACGGCAACAGAAACTAGTCAAAGAAGGGGCAATAGCACAACAAGTAGCCGAACAAGCTCTTACCGAAGCGAGAACCGCCGCTCAAGCACTCCGCGCCGCCCAAGAAAGAGTCGATACCGAACAGCAAGCAGTAGCCGCCGCCCAAGGTAGAGTTGTCGCCCAACAAGCAGCAGTTGCACAAGCCCAAGAACGCAGATCTTACAGCCGCATAGTATCCCCCATCAACGGTGTAGTTACAGCAAAGGTAACAGAACCGGGTAACCTATTACGACCTGGTGATGAAATTTTGCGCATTGGTGATTTCAGCCGTGCAAAAGTGCTGCTTCAAGTTTCAGAAAAAGAATTAGCAAAAATTCGCCCTGGGCAATCTGTGCAAGTGCGTTTAGACGCCATCCCCAATCAAGCATACACTGGGCAAGTTGCACGCATTTCCCCAGCAGCAGATGCAGTAGCTCGTTTAATCCCAGTAGAAGTAGAAATTCCTAACGTTGATGGCAAGATTGGCAGTGGTTTGTTAGCACGAGTCAACTTTGAAATTCCCACACAAGCGCGGGTAGTAGTACCGGAGACGGCTCTTGGGGGAGTCGGGGAGCAGGGGAGTCGGGGAGCAGGGGAGCAGGGTAGTCGGGGAGCAAGCAAAATCCAAAATAGTCAGGGAACTGTGTTTGTTGTTACAGAAGGGCAACAGGGAGCAACAGTTCAAGCAAGAAATGTCACACTTGGGAACAGAGCTGATGGGAAGGTAGAAATTTTATCAGGCTTGCAACCAGGAGAGCAATTTGTTGCACGTAGTGGCAAGCCGTTGAAGGATGGTACTGCTGTGCGTCTTTCAATTCTTTCGGAAAAACCGCGATCGCAAGGGGGTAGAGGGCAGTAGTAATTAGTAAGTAAGTGAAATCGCTTATGTTCGTAGTGAGCGCTTAAGCGCTCAAAGCAAGGGTTTTAAGCGCTTAAGCGCTTACTACAAACTTTTATTTATGCTTTGTTACAGAAATAAGTAAATACGTATTAAATATAATTGGACAGTAACGGTGATGCAGCAGGTTAATAAAAGTAGCAAATTTAGTATCAGCGCTATTTCCATTCGCCAGCACATCGGCACACTCATGCTCACCTTGTCAGTAGTTGTGCTAGGTGTATTTTTTCTGACAACTATCCAAGTAGATTTGTTACCGTCGATTACCTATCCGCGTATTGGTGTTCGACTAGATGCGCCTGGTATATCCCCTGAGGTGGCGGTAGATGAAATTACTAGACCCCTAGAAGAAGCTCTATCAGCTACTGAGAATGTAGTGCAAGTATTTTCCCGTACTCGTGAAGGACAAGTTAGTATCGATTTGTTTTTCCAACCAGGGGGCGATATCGATCAAGCTCTCAACGATGCTACTGCGGCTTTTAACCGAGGCAGAGGACAATTGCCAGATACGATTGAAGAGCCGCGTATATTTAAATTTGATCCATCCCAGCAGCCTATTTACGAATTGGCGCTGACATCTTCTTCGCTACAAGGTAAAGATTTACGGGTGTTTGCCGATGAAGAGTTATCTCGCGAACTCAGTGTTGTACCTGGTGTGGCTGCTGTTGATGTATCCGGTGCAGCGGAGGAAGAGGTGCGGGTGCTGGTTGATTTAAATCGTCTTCAAGCATTGGGTGTAGGATTAAACAGTGTACTTAATGAATTAACAGCACGTAACCAGGATATATCTGGTGGGAGAATTTTAGGTCGCAATTCTGAACCTTTAACCCGTACTTTCGGACGTTTTCGAGATGCAAAGGAAATCGAAAACCTCTCTTTTCAAGTAGGAAATGCGAATAGTACTTCTGCTACCAACCAGTTGCTTCCCCGCCGCGTCTATCTGAGAGATTTTGCCACTGTACAAGATGATACGGAAGAACAACGTATATTTGTTTATTTAAATCGTCAACAAGCTGTGAAAGTGTCTGTGCAAAAGCAGCCTGATGCTAATACTATTACGGTTGTTGATGGCGTGAAGCAGCGAATTGAACAATTGCGACAGTCTGGCTTGATTCGTGCAGATATGATTTTGACGCCCACTACAGATGAATCTCGCTTCATTCGCAATTCTTTGAATGATGTGGTGGTTTCGGCTGTTTCTGGTGCTTTGTTAGCAGCGGCAGCAGTACTGTTATTTTTGGGATCGCTACGACAAACTTTTATTATCACTTTGGCAATTCCATTATGTACTCTGGCGGCGATCGCTTTAATGAAGTTGTTCGGCTTGAGTTTGAATGTATTCAGTCTAGCAGGTTTGACTTTGGGAATTGGTCAAGCAATTGATACATCGGTAGTGATTTTGGAAAACGTCTCTGAAAAAGCAGGGATGACTCCCAATCAGAAAGAAGAGGAGAGGTTGGGAGAGAGGGGGCAGGGGAGAGAACCCAATCCCTACGAGGTGGAGGAAAATGCAAATTTCTTTATTGAGACGGCGATCGCATCTTCTGGTGAGGTAGAATCGGCTTTGGTTGCTGCTACTGCTGCAAACTTGGTTTCTGTTGTGCCATTCTTGTTGATTGGCGGTTTTATCTCACTACTATTTAATGAACTAATTCTCAGTATTAGCTTTGCGGTTGCGGCATCGCTTCTAGTTGCCGTGACTATTGTACCAATGCTTTGTTCTCGACTACTGGCAATTCGCTGGTCGAGTGGGATAAGTAAGTTTTGGTTGCTGCGCCAGTTTAATCGCCGCTTTGAAGATGCCACTATTTTATATAGTAGATTGTTAGGTAGGGTTTTACGCTATCGGGTAGTGGCGATTGCTGCAGCTTTGCTAATTTTGGGTGGTAGTACCTTGTTCATGGCTGGACAAATTCCTCAAGAAATTCTACCGCGAATTAGTACTGGACAAGCAAACTTGCGTGCGCAGTTTCCTCCCGGTACACCTCTAGAAACTTCTGCGAAAGTGATGAAGGCTGTAGATGACATCTTAATGAAGCAGCCAGAAACAGATTTTGTTTTCTCAACTGTGGGTGGTTTTCTATTTGGCACCAATACTTCGGAAAATCCTTTACGCGCTAGCGCTACCATCACTTTGAAAGAGGGCAAAGATGTGGAGAAGTTCGTTCAAAAAGTGAATCGCGAATTGAACAAACTTAACTTAGCAGGAATTCTACTACGCCTCAGTCCCGGTCAGGTACGTGGTTTAATTTTAAGTAATACTCCGGCTCAAGGTTCAGAAGTTGACGTAATTCTGCAAGGTGAGGATGAACAAAAGTTACAGCAGGCTGGCAGAGAAGTACTGCAAGCTTTGGAGGAAAGGGCAACATCAGCAAGATTTCGCCCTGATGCCGATCCTCGTCAACCAGAAGTGCAAATTCGTCCTGACTGGGAAAGAGTTGCAGGTGTAGGGTTGACAGCGCAAGAAATTGGTGCTACAATCCAAACCGCTATTGAGGGTTCTGTTCCGACACAAATTCAACGTGGAAACCGCTTAGTTGATGTGCGTGTGGAGTTGAATCAAGAAGCAATTGAGCGTCCCTCTCAACTAGAGCGATTACCTTTATTTACCAGTAATAACCAACAAATTCGCCTTTTGGATGTCGCGAATATTGAAGAAGGGCAGGCACCAGGAGAAGTTCAGCGAATTAACCAGCGTCAAGTTTTCATAATTGCAGGTAACTTGAGCGAGGGTGCAAGTCTTGGTGAAGCCCTCAAAGAAGTTCAAGAGGTACTTAAGAGTGTTAAGTTACCTGAAGGAGTTTCTGTGATCCCAAGTTCTGCTCAAGAAACTAATCAGCAATTGCAAAACTCTTTGAAAACTTTGGGAGCCTTAGCGGTATTCTTGATCTTCGTTGTCATGGCTGTACAGTACAACTCGCTAATTGACCCACTGGTCATTATGTTTACTGTACCGTTGGCGTTAGCTGGGGGAATTTTCGGACTTTACATTACGAAAACTGCGATTGGCGCAACTGTAATTGTTGGTGCAGTACTACTGGTAGGTATCGTAGTTAACGCGGGAATTTTGATGGTGGAATTGGCGAACCAAATTCGTGAAGAAGAACATTGTCCTCGTCAAGTAGCTATTATCAAAGCTGCACCTCAGCGTTTGCGTCCCATTATGATGACAACAATCACTACTATTTTGGGACTGTTTCCACTAGCTTTAGGTATTGGTGAAGGTTCGGAGTTTTTGCAGCCCTTGGGGATTGTGGTTTTCTTTGGGATGGCGATCGCTACAATGCTTACTCTATTTATTATCCCCTGTTTTTACACTTTACTGCACGATCTACTTGATTTGAAATGGGCGAAACCCATATTATATAGCATCAGTAGATGGAGGAAAATTTTTAAATAGTACGAGCGCTAAAAATCCTAGTGTATTGGAGTCGGCGATCGCATTTGAACAGAAACAATAAAATCTTAAGTTTTATTGCTACGCTACAAAGAGTAACAATAAAATATATAGTATGGTTCAAAAAACATCTATAGGAATCCGGTTTGATTTTTGAACAAATCTACGTATGTGTAGGGCACTGCCCACCATATCTAGGCTTTGTGCGCTTGCGCCCTACCTACGTGTATTTCAAAAATCAAATAGTAATCCTATATGACACTCAACCTTAGCTTGACACCAGAGTTAGAACTGTATTTGACACAAAGAGCCGAACAACAAGGTACAACTGTTGAGACTTACACTCTACAACTTTTAACAGAACACATTTTATTAGAAGAGAGACAAACAAACCTGGTTAATCTACTCCAGTCTTGGTTTGATGAAGATGATGCCCAAGAGCAACAAGAAACAGGTGAATTTTTAATTCATGCCTTGGACGAAGATAGGTTATATGAGCGTAAGTTATTTCCCTCTGAATTGAAGGGTGTAACCTGGTGAGCTAAACTAAAATCAGTAAAGTTTTTGTTGAAAAATGGTATCTACTGAGTTAATTGAACCAGATCGCAAACTCAATCGTGCATGCAAACTTCAGGTGATTCAACTTTTAGCTACTGAACTAGCAAACGAAGAAAATAAGCTGATACAATCAGGTGCGTCCTACCCAGTTTGGTCTCCCTACGATGCTGTCGAAGCTGCCAATATTATGTTAGAAGCTTTAAATGCTGAAACTTCTCCTTAAATGATGAATAATCCAGCAAGATCTTTTTTGGAAGAAGATTTTTAAACTGCAGAGTTTCAAGATGATACAGAAGATAGCTTATACTGGTCTTAGCAAGTAGTCAAAGTAATATGAATTAAAAAAGGTAATGAATTTATGAATATTGAGCAAGCAGTCTTGGAAAAATTACGCCAGCTACCTGTAGATAAGCAGCAAGAGTTACTAAATTTTGCCGAATTTTTGTCTCAAAAAAATACTTCAAAAACTCCCTTACGTAGTGTTAGAGGGTTATGTGCTGATTTAGCAGTAGATATTACTGAAGAAGACATTACCCAAGCTCGTCAAGAAATGTGGGGGAATTTTCCCAGGGATATCGTCTGATGATATCAGTAGTTGCAGATACACATGCTTTAATTTGGTATATTTTTGATTTGAAGAGACTATCAGAAACTGCTTTAACAACTTTACAGCAAGCAGTTAGTAGTGGTAATCCTATTTATGTCTCATCTATTTCAGTAGTCGAAATTACTTATTTGGTTGAAAGGGGACGCTTTGCAGAAGAAGTATTGACACGAACTCTAAATGCTTTAGATGACCCTAATGTGGGTATCATATTAGCACCTTTAGATCGTAAGATTTCGGGAGCAATTCGTCAAATTGACCGCGCAACTGTTCCTGATATGCCAGATAGAATTATAGCAGCTACTGCTTTCTCTTTGGGTCTTCCCTTAGTTACCCGTGATTCGCAAATCCAAGCATTAACAAATATTCAAACCATCTGGTGAAATGAATATAAGAGCGATCGCATATAGCGTATTGAGGAAAAGACATCCCGCTCAAGTCATATCAATATTTTTATTAAGCAAATGGTTAAGTGCGAATGCCTTGGCTATCCTTTCTCATCCTGATTCTCAGTTAGTTATCCCTGCAACTACATGAGCTTTAAGCTTTGGATGCGCTCTTATTAAAATAGAGTTAGCAGTAGGATTTACTTGATTAGGAGGTTCTCTGATTACTTTATAAGAAATTATTAATTCTATTGAAATGCCCACAGAAGATCGAGAGTATTTATTTGAGTTTCTTCGTCAGCAACGAATTGAGGATCAGCGGGTTGAAATTTTGGCTAATGCCCAGGAAGTGATGCAGGCTTTTCAGGATGGGACAGCTTATAGGGGAAGCGTTGATGATTTGATCGCTGATTTACTAGGAGATGATGATGGAAGTTGTCTGGAGTAGTGGATTTAAGCGTGCGATCGCATCAAATCATCGTGTAATTAGGTAAGTTAAAGTGCGCTCGCCCCCTAAAACGAAGTCTATTTGCGTTTCCTGTGCAAAATTGTAGATAAAGCGCCTAAAGATAGTAAACCTACTGTTGAAGATCCTTCAGGTATGTTTATAGGGGCATAAACAATCCCAACAGGGCGCAACAATCGACTGTCAGTGGGTACGAAAATGGCACCAGACTGACCAACTGCGGGTAAAGGATTTCCAGTCGCTCCGTCATAACGCAGTATTACACCAAAATTATTGTTTGTAAAATCAAACCCAACTGTGTAGAGCTTCTCGTCTGGAGTGAAGGTTAAATTACCAATGAAATTGTTAGAAGGAACCGTACCAGTGTAATTAGTCGATAAATCATCCAGTAACTGACCCGTTTCTAAATCGTAACTTCTAATTTCGTTTGCAAAGTCACTGACAAAAAGGTTCCCAGATGGGCTTAGTGTTAACCCAAGGAAGCTAACAAATCCAAGACTTTCTGGTAGTGGTGTTGGTTGGTCAACAAATACAGTAGATGTTTTGGTGGTTAGTAAGGAAAATTGCATAAGTTGATGTAGTTTGCATTGTATGGTAAATATGACCGTAAAATTACATAGTGACAAAAATGATCGGCAAGATTTTTCCCCAGGTTGTATTTTCAGTGGCTGGCACTATCTTGAGCCTAATGGCTGTTGTTGATTCTATTCCGGCTGGTGCGATCGCACCGAAAACTGACTTGAATGAGTCTTGGTCTTTTGGCTTCCAAAACTACCCCATTGAGCATCAGGGAAACGCTACCCTCGATATCAAGGTTAGTTATAAATACATTGATGGGATTGGTAAAAACGATCCCTTGGAGTATCCTGAATTCACTCAAATTTACAAATACATCGATAACTTCTTAGTCAACTATCCCAATGAAACCGATTTCTGGGAAGTCCTCAACAAAAACTTAGTAACTGAACTACTCACCAAACCCATCCCTACCGAGTTTGGATTCAATTATAACTTGGCAAATGTAGTAGATTCTTTAACTGTTGACCTCGCTGTTCAACCTGGTTCTTCAAATGTTCCCTATCCTCGTGCCAGTAAAGTTACTGGTATTCCTGGCGAGCAAGTCGATCTCAATTAATCTTGGTCTTTTGGCTTCAGAAACTATCCAATTGAACATCAGGGAAACGCTACCCTCGATATAGATGTTAGCTACGACTACATTGATGGGATCGGCAAAAACGATCCCTTAGAATATCCCGAATTCACTCAGATTTACAAATACATCGATAACTTCTTAGTGAATTATCCCAATGAAACTGACTTCTGGGAAATCCTCAACAAAAATTTAGTTAATGAATTGCTTACCAAACCCATCCCCACTGAGTTTGGCATTAACTACAACTTAGCAAATGTAGTTGATTCATTGACTGTTGGCATCAACATTCAACCCAACTCATCGGGAGTTCCCTACCCTCGATCTACGACAGTTACGGGCATTCCTAGTTCTAAAAATGCTATCGTTCCTCTGTCAGCATCTGTTTTGATTCCCAACTCAGTATCCGCTTCTGTTCCTGAACCAAGAGTTTTATTTGGGCTGGATGTACTTACCTTGATTGGCTTACGCAGAAGAAAATTACTACTCAACTAAGAAATAAAAGCAAATTGGCGTTGTATATTTGTAGGACTCATGGTGTATTTCTTGTGGGATAGGCATCTTGCCTGTCCCTTCTATTATAGGGATCTTGGTAATTACTCAATTAACACGAATTTACGAATATGAGAATCACTGAGATTAAATCGGCGTGCAAATGCAGCACTCAACAATAGCTGCCAAGCTTTTAGAGATAGTACTTTTGCATCTACCATATTTAAAAAGCTGTTTATTTTTCTTTGCTTGAGCGCTACTATCGCCCAATGCAGTTTTAAGTAATTTTTAATATCTTGAAGGGCTGGTATATTTTTCTGGTGTTGTTTGTCAACTAAAGCGTAAATCTTTTCCTTCATTAACATGTTTGTATCTAAACGCTGTAGAAGAGAAAACTTTTGATTATAAGCACCAGTCCAAATAGTACGGTAGGCAAGACACTGATTAAGAATCAGGGCATCACCATATTGGGTAATACGAATCCAAGAGTCAATATCATCACAGTTAGCATCAAGTTTGGAATCCCAACCACCACTTTTTAAGAAAGCGTCGCGGCGACATGCGACTTGAACAGGTGTGCCTAATGGGAGCAACTCTAACAGCATACCATAGTGAATGTCTGATTGCGGGATATAAAAAGCTAACCCAGAACCAAGTTGAGGTGTGCGGCTGAGTTCAACTTCTTGTTCGTTTACTTGTGCGGCAATACAAGAGCAGATGACGGCTTCTTTTCTCAGTGCGATCGCTCTTACCATTTCTTCTAAACAATTTAGACTCAAGTAGTCGTCATCATCCAAAAATTTAATCCAATCTCCACTTGCTTTATTTACTCCTGCATTTACCGTTGCTGCGTGACCTTTGTTTACTTCATTACAATGATAGACTAGGCGCGATCCAAGTTCACCCAGCTTTGATTTAAGCTTATTTACATAATCTTGGGTATTGTCAGATGAACAGTCATCAGCAACAATCACCTCACAAGGAATTGTCTGGTTGAGAGCTGAGTCAATTGCCCGTTGCAATAACGTTAAGCGGTTATAAGTTGTGATGACGACGCTAAATTTCATTAACTTAACACTTTTAGCACATTAATATACTATGCTTCTTGACTGAAACGTTCTTGTCACTATAATTTATTCTTATCAAATCACTCATGTCTCCTGAAATTTGCAATTCTCAATGTAGAATGGTACTGTGTAAAATACCAGCGCCCAAAGGCGTTAAACGCCACGAATTGAAGGAAACTGTAAGCTTACCCGTGTTCTGAATTGTGCATGGGTAGTGGATACTTTGCTGGAAAAGTATCCAGAGTAACAGCGCGAAACTAAATATAGAACAACGTTTGTCACTTCAAACAGCAGCTAGATCTAACCGTGGGGCGCACGGTGATGAAATAATGGTTCTTTTGTAAACGTATGAAAGCTCAAGAAATCATCCGCTCTATAGAAGCGGAACAATTGAAATCGAATCTGCCCGAGATTTATGTGGGCGACACAGTTAAAGTCGGAGTGAAAATTAAAGAAGGCGACAAATACCGCGTACAACCCTACGAAGGAGTGGTGATAGCTAAGCGTAATGGTGGGATCAACGAAACTATTACAGTGCGTCGTGTATTTCAAGGCGTAGGTGTAGAGCGTGTATTTCTTCTTCATTCTCCACGGATTGACAACATCAAAGTGTTACGACGTGGTAAAGTAAGACGTGCTAAACTGTACTATCTACGCGATCGCGTCGGTAAGGCAACCCGGATTAAGCAACGCTTTGACCGGGCTTTGTAATTTAATAGTATGGCAATGCTCAAGTAATTAGCGGCAGCCAGCCGCTCTGAGCGCAAAAAGCAAAAATATAGTGAAATAAGATCTTTATTGCGTTATACTAGAAAAAGCTGAACGCGATAACTGAATCAAAGGCAGCTTATGCGCTCTTAGTTCAGTTGGTAGAACGCAGGTCTCCAAAACCTGATGTCGGGGGTTCAAGTCCTCCAGGGCGCGCTATAAGCAAAAAAATATAACCCGAAAGTGCTGTATCTGCTAATATAGTAAGTAGCACAACAAATTTCGGGTGTAGTTTTTTGTTTAGAAGCTGTTGCTGTAAGCAAGCTTTTGAGCCGAAGCTGTCACCATACATAAAAATTAACAGACAATACATATATTTAAGAAACTGGGAGAGACAAACGACTGTGACCAAGAAAAACGAGGCAGAAATCGAACAAAACAGTAACGGGTTCAGCATCGGCAACTTTTCTCAAGGACTCAGAGAAGAGTTCGACAAAGTAGTTTGGCCCAGTCGGAAGCAGTTGGTGAGCGAATCAGCAGCTGTTTTATTAATGGTGACTCTCTCAGCATCTTTAATATTTTTTGTTGATAGGTTCTTTAGTTGGGCAGCCCAACAGGTGTTCTGATGACTTATGCAACAAACGAAGAACGCTCCGGCGTATTGCACTCAGATGAACTAGCTGAATCTGGTATAGAGGCTTCTAATGAAGCTCGCTGGTATGCAGTACAAGTAGCATCTGGATGTGAAAAGCGGGTAAAAACAAATTTGGAACAGCGCATCCAAACATTTGATGTTGGAGAAAAAATACTCCAAGTAGAAATTCCACACACGCCAGCAGTAAAAATCCGTAAAGATGGCAGTCGCCAACATACAGAAGAAAAAGTCTTCCCAGGCTATGTGCTAGTACGGATGATGATGGATGATGATACCTGGCAGGTAGTGCGCAACACATCCCACGTAATTAATTTCGTGGGATCAGAGCAAAAACGTGGCACAGGCAAAGGACGGGGACACGTCAAACCCTTACCGCTGAGTCATACAGAAGTAGAAAGAATCTTCAAACAGACTAGCGAACAAGAGCCAGTCGTTAAAATTGACATGGCAACAGGTGATAAGATCATGGTGCTTTCTGGTCCATTTAAAGATTTTGAAGGCGAAGTGATTGAAGTTAGTCCAGAACGGAGTAAACTGAAAGCCTTGCTTTCAATCTTTGGAAGAGATACACCAGTAGAATTGGAATTTAATCAAGTTCAAAAACAGAGCTAATACAAAATGGCGAAGAAGGTTGTAGCGGTTATTAAACTGGCACTAAATGCTGGGAAAGCCAACCCAGCACCGCCAGTGGGACCGGCACTGGGTCAACACGGCGTTAATATTATGATGTTCTGCAAGGAATATAATGCCAAAACAGCAGACCAAGCTGGAATGGTAATTCCTGTAGAAATATCAGTCTATGAAGACAGGAGTTTTACATTTGTTCTCAAAACTCCACCAGCATCAGTGCTAATTACTAAAGCCGCTAAAGTAGAAAGAGGCTCGAATGAACCTAACAAAAAAAAGGTAGGTTCAATAACTAGAACACAGTTGCAGGAAATCGCCCAAACAAAAATGCCCGATCTCAACGCCAACGACATTGAGGCGGCAATGAAGATCATTGAAGGCACAGCCAAAAACATGGGTGTAACTGTCAAGGATTAGCTAATTGCTAATGGCTAATAGTTAAGAGCAATTAGCAATTAACAATTAACAAATACTATCGGGGGAGAGAATCAACCTCGCTAAGCACCCCAGGAGAAAAAAATGACGAAAAAAATATCGCGCCGATTGCAGGCGCTGCAAGAAAAAGTAGAAGATAGGGATTATCAGCCTTTAGATGCGTTAGCCCTTCTTAAAGAAACAGCAACAGCAAAGTTTTCTGAAGCAGCAGAAGCCCATATTCGGTTGGGAATTGATCCAAAATATACAGATCAACAGTTGCGGACAACGGTAGCACTGCCCAAAGGCACAGGACAAATAGTTCGGGTGGCAGTAATTGCCAGAGGTGAAAAGGTAACCGAAGCAACAAACGCTGGTGCTGATATCGTAGGCTCAGAAGAGCTAATCGACGAAATTCAAAAAGGAATGATGGACTTTGACAAGTTAATCGCTACGCCAGATGTGATGCCACAAGTAGCGAAACTTGGTAAATTACTAGGTCCCCGTGGTTTGATGCCATCGCCTAAAGGTGGAACGGTAACATTTGATTTGGCAGGTGCGATCGGCGAATTCAAAGCCGGTAAATTAGAGTTTCGTGCTGACAAAACTGGCATAGTTCATGTTATGTTTGGTAAGGCATCGTTCTCCCCCGAAGATTTATTGGTAAACTTGAAGGCGTTACAAGAAACAATCGACCGTAACCGCCCTTCAGGAGCTAAAGGTCGTTACTGGCGGACTATGTATGTATCTGCCACAATGGGACCATCAATTAAAGTCGATATCAACGCCCTACGGGATTTGAAACAGACAGAAGCTGCATAATGGTTAATAGTTAATGTTTGATTGCAATTAACTATTAGCAATTAACAAAATTTATCAGCCAAAGACAGCAGGTGCTTTGCCGCTTAATATCCTGCCGAGGTTTTAGCCCCAATTGCTCAAAGTACAACACATTTATTAGTGTAAGTACCACTGCATAAGGATTATGTATAGACGCCCAACTACATAGCGCGTCTGTACTGCTAAACCCCGGCAACCAAAAGCCGGGGTTTATTGTTTTGGCTGCTAATAGTTAATAGCAATTGGCAATTAACATGCAAAGGAGGTGAGAAAAAATGAGTAGAACGATAGAAGAAAAACGTGAGATAGTGGCTGAACTCAAAGAACTATTGAGTCAGTCTCAACTAGCGCTAGTCATCGACTATCAAGGTTTATCTGTAGCCGAAATTACCGATTTACGGCGACGGATGCGCTCAACAGGTACAGTCTGCAAAAAAACCAAGAACACGCTAATGCGTATTGCTGTTGATGGTGATAGCAAATGGCAGCCAATGACAGAATTTCTCAAAGGTTCTTCTGTCTTCCTGCTGGTTCAGGAGGATATGAAGGGAGCAATTAAAACATATGAGGAATTCCAAAAAGCTACTAAGAAAACAGAACTTCGTGGCGGCGTGTTTGACGGGCAGGCTTTGACTTTAGCTGATGTTAAAGCACTGACTGAATTGCCTACCAAAGAAGAACTCATGGCACGCTTGGCTGGTGGAATCAAAGCTATTCCTACCAAGTTGGCAGTGGGACTCAATGCTGTACCAACCAAACTGGCTGTGGGCATCAAAGAAGTACCTGGTTCCTTGGTACGCGCTATCAAAGCAGTCTCCGAGAAAGAACAAGATTCTCAAGCTGCATAAGCAAACACTTAACAAACATCATTCACAATTCATAGGAGTTATCCATGTCTGTAAAAACTGACGAAATTCTAGAACAATTAAAATCTCTAACTCTGTTAGAAGCTTCTGAATTGGTTAAGCAAATTGAAGAGGCTTTTGGAGTAGATGCTTCTGCTCCTGCTGGTGGTGGCATGATGATGATGCCCGGTATGATTCCTGGTGGTGGTGGCGGTGCCGCTGCTGCTGCTGAACCAGTTGAAGAGAAAACTGAGTTTGACGTGGTTCTTGAAGAAGTACCAGCTGACAAGAAGATTGCCATCCTCAAGGTAGTACGCGAATTGACTGGTTTAGGTTTGAAAGAAGCCAAAGATTTGGTGGAATCTGTTCCCAAGCCAGTTAAAGAAGGTATTGCTAAGGAAGCCGCCGAAGATGCTAAGAAGCAAATCGAAGGCGCTGGTGGTAAGGTATCTGTGAAGTAGTCATGATTAGAAACCCGACTTCTTTGAGAAGTCGGGTTTCTAACAAAACCTCAACACCTTCTCGCTTGTGCTGGACTAACAAAATCATGTAAGTCAGCATCCCAAATACTAATGTATATAAAATCACAATCTTGGCGCACAATTTGACCCTTCACAGTGCCTTTGGTAAAAGTGAAATTATCTATTTGACGCTGTTGTAGCTGTTGTAGTCCTTGCTTAATTTCTTCAGTAGCCTCACTGCCTAACATTCCATTTAAAGTATTTTGTATTACTTGTATATCTACTGTTTGGGCAAAAGCTGCTTCTGTTTGGCGAAGTTGCCCAGAATCTCGGTCAAATAAATAACCAAGGTCAATTTGGTTTGGGACTAAGTTGTAGCTGATAGCGCGAGTATTGCGCCAAACACCTCTTGAATCTTTAGCTGGTTTGCCTAAGGTTGCTTCTACATTGCTTCTTGGTGTGCCTATAGGAAATGCGGGAACATTCTGTCTAATGGGATTGCCAACAGAAATATTGCGAGGCGGAGTAGTTTTCTGCGGTGTAGGAGTTTCTTCTGGTGTTGGCGTCACAATTTCTGGACTAGGTACTTCTGATGCAGTGGGATTTGTAGGAGTCTCTAAAATTACAGGCGGCTCATTCTCTTGCTGCGGTGCGATCGCCTCTGGTTGTGGTATAATCTCAGGTGTTTCTGGTTGTTGTACTTTTGGAGTATTTGGTCTAATCGGGGTTATAGATGGTTGCTTAACTACAGGTGTCTCAGTAATTTCAACAGTAGGTTCAGGTGTTGGTGTGAGATTGGTAATTGGGGATTGTGGTAGTGTGGATTCGCTTGAAGTAGCAATGGGTACTTCAGATTCAGTGGAACTATTTAAATGAGCGATCGCCACAGCACCCATTAAGCTACCTACAACCACACCACCAATAATCCAAGCAGGTTTTTGCCAGTTAGTAGCTGGGAAATTTTGTGTATTACCACTAGACAAAGCTTGTGTAGGTTTTGCCACCGTTGGTGTAGCAGTAGGAGTAGCAGTAGCAGATTTTAAGGCATAAAGCATTTTGCTAGCAGTACTGTAGCGATCGCTTGCTTGAGGCTTAATTGCTTGATTAATAATCTTTGCTAAATCCAATGAAACGCCATAGGCATGTTGTTGCCAAAGAATTTCTCCGGTTTGTGGATTAGTTTGTAGTTCTTGGGGATTTTGAGCAGTGAGCAGATAAATAGCTGTCAAACCCAAACTATATATATCAGTAGCATAAACTGGGCGTCCCACAGCTTGCTCACTCGGCATATATCCCGGTGTGCCAATTATGAGCGATTGCGTGGGGTTGCCTGGTAAATTCACTACTGAACGGATCGTTTCTTTAACTGCGCCAAAATCAATCAAAACAGGTTTACCTCCCACCGCCTCTGGCAAAGAGGGGGTGCGTAGAATAATGTTATCAGGCTTAATATCTCGGTGAATAATGCCTTTACTATGGACATAATCCAAAACCGAAAGCAAGCTGAGTAAAATTTCTCTCACAACAGATTCTTTGAGTTGTCCTTTAGCTTTGACAATCTCTGTAAGTGTTTGACCTTGAATCCATTCCTGAACAAGGTAAAATAGTCCATTCTCCGAAAAGTAGGCATAGAGTTGAGGAATTTGTTCGCTATTTTCGCCCAAAAACTCCAAGGTTGCGGCTTCCCGTTCAAAGCGCTGTTGAATGAGTTGGTAAGTTTTGGGATCGTTTGCAATTGGCTTGAGTTGCTTAATCACACAGCGACGACGAGAAGGCATATGGGTATCTTCAGCCAGAAAGGTTTCGCCAAACCCACCAACACCCAATACCTGGATTACTCGATAGCGATTGTTTAGTAGCGTTATTGTCATGCTCCATTAAAAGCGATCAATCCTTTCAAATGTATCTTAGATGGTTAAAAACTATAGCGGTTCTCATTTGAGTCTTCTCAAAGGCAGGAGAAATTTTTTCCTACTGACTTTTGACTGTAGGAAGGGGAAGTTTGATGGTGAAAGTTGCCCCCTGCCCTTCGCCCGGACTTTGTGCATGGACAGTTCCACCATGCAGTTCTACTAAGTGACGGACTATCGCCAACCCTAATCCGAGTCCACCGTGCGATCGAGTACTGGAACTATCAGCTTGACGGAAGCGCTCAAAGATATATGGTAGAATTTCTGGCTTGATACCAATACCTGTGTCTGTAACTGTAATTTCCACACAGGAGTCTATGCGAGCAAGTCTGACTTCAACTCTTCCCCCTTGTGGGGTAAACTTGATGGCATTGGAGAGCAAATTCCAGACCACTTGCTGTAAACGATCTGTATCACCAGAAATTGAACCAACTGTAGAATCAACTAGAGACTCAAGACGAATTCCTTTGGCATCAGCCGCTAACTGCACAGTATTAATAGCAGCTTCAATCACTGACACCAAATTAATTGAGCAAATCTGAAGATCTAGTTTGCCCCTAATAATGCGTGAGATGTCTAAGAGATCTTCAATCAAATTAGTTTGCAGCTGAGCATTGCGCTCGATTGTATCGAGTGCTTTAGCTGTAGTCTTTTGGTCAAATTGCCGAGTCCGAAGTAGTTTAGCCCAGCCAAGAATAGCATTTAGAGGTGAGCGCAGTTCATGAGAGACTATAGCTAAAAATTCATCCTTCATTTGGTTAGCTGTTTCTGCCTCTTTACGTGCTGCCTGTTCGCGAGCAAGTAGTTCCTCCCGTTCAGACTCTGCCCGTTTGCGCTCAGTGATGTCTTGGGCTGCACCATAAATGCGTAGAACACCGTCTTGGATGGCGTCTGTGACTGGACGTGCATAATTACGTACCCAACGTACCTCTCCGTTCTTAGTAAGAATACGGTGTTCAAATACATCACTTTGCCCAGAAAAGAGTAGCCGTGCGTGTTGGATAACTATCACCGTATCCTCAGGATGAATTAGGCTTTGCCAGCCATTTTCTGCCATTTCCTTGACGGTATAGCCACATGTGCGGGTAAAAGCTTCATTAAGCAATTCCGGGATCAGGACGCCATCTGCTTCGACTCGATAGACATAAGTATAGTCAGAGATAAGTTCAGAAATAACTCGGTATCGTTCTTCGCTCTGCCGCAGTGCCGCCTCCAACTGCTGACGCTCTTTGATTTCTGTTTCCAATGCTTGGTTTGTCGCTTCTAGTAGCTGTGCTTTTCGGTTCGCTGATTCTGCCTGCTTGCGTTCTGTAATGTCGCGTAATAGCCAACGCAGGGCGATTGAGTTCCCGGAGCGGGAGCGCACGTTGGTTACACTCAAGGCTGCATCAATTGGCTCACCCTGACGAGGACAAAGTAACACTTCCCATTCTTGTATTCGTTCCATGTGGTGCATTTGATCAAGTTTGTTCTGAAAAGCTGTACGTTCTGACGATGCAACGAAGGAGAGCAATGGTTTACCTACCAAAAATTGTAGCGAGATGTTGAGCAGTTTTGCCGCAGCACAGTTAGCTTGTTGAATTATGCCTTCTGTATTTGTGACTAGATAGCCATCAGGAGCTTCTTCAAATAGTTCTTGGTAGCGCTGACGTTCTACTTCCACGGCAGCGCGAGTTTTTACTAATTCTTGATTTTGCTGATATAATTGATCTTCTGCTACACGTAATTCTGTTAGGGCGACGCGGAGTTCTTCAAGTGAGTCCATAGCCAGATGTGATTTGTTGCTAAACTCTGCACTACAGTTATACAGTGCAATAGCGCGATCATTTATGCTTTGAAGTTGCTCGTAAAATTGTTCCGCGTTCACTCCACACCTCTTTTGTTAAAGATTCTCTCAACCCACTAAATATTTAAACACTATGATTGTTTTTAATTTCGCCTATAAATTCGTATTTTCCAATCTACTGTAAGATTGATATAAACTCTACTATCCCAAGATCGAAATTCGGATGAAAATGTAGCGAATACGAGGATTTTCAAATCCAGTGTCCAGTGTCCTTTGTTACAAATGACTAATGACTGTCTTCACGAAAAAATGTTCAATTTAGATGCGCACCAGCTTAGCAAGTACTGCTTTTCGGAAAAAAGATCCCCAACTTTTAAAAAAGTCGGGGATCTTTTTTCACTTGAATACTTTTTAACTTACAATCTTTAGAAAAATACTCACGTTAATCATGAGTTTGAGTTGTTATAGGTGTACTCCATCTGAACTTATACAGTTTAATTTACCTAACAGCGTCATTCACCTTTTCTACCAGTAAGCTGAGAGAGTACTTTGTTCTGATGTAAATAAATAATTAAGCATAATGGCACTAGCCAAATTACTCTAGCTTGATATCTATGGAAATAAGAAGATAAAGTACCAACTACCAATGCATTAATTATCACAGACAGTATGAGCAAAAGAATTAAGTAATGTGCATAAAGTAATGGTGTTTTTTTGATTAGATCAATAGTAGTAAATATTACTATGAAAAGAAATGATATATAGAAAACAAAAGCATAAAAATTATTTAGGTAGTATACGAAGATTGGAACATTTACTGGCTGATCATCACCTGTCCATATTGGTAACTTAGTCTTAAAGTTGTCAAATGTATCCTTCAGCAGCGATTTATCATTTGGTAGATGAATTGATATTTGGTTTTTTACATACTTATCAGGAGGTTTGAGAAAATCATATATGTCAAAAGTTATCAGTTGTTTAAATGTATTGTTGAGCGAGCTCATAGCGAACTGAAAAACAAGTTTAGGGTGAGAAAAAAATTTTTTATTAATTGGACTAAAATCTTTTGCTGCCTTTTCAAAATCACTATTCCAAAACTTATTAAATGGGCTGCTACTATCCCAAAGAAACTTATTAAGATTACTTGAATAATCGTTAATATAATCACAAGCTTTTGTCCTTAACTTAGGGCATTCAAACTCCATTAAAGGTTTTAAGACTCTAGCTTCTGAAAGCCTTGCCGCAAAAAATACAGGTCCTCCCTTTGATAAACTAAACCCTGCGTTTTGGGTCTTATTAATTCCGGGTATGATGATAAAAGATAATAGAATTATAGTTGTTAGTAGGTAAAGTATATCTCTTTTAATCCGCAAAATATTTATATTTGCTATTTGTGCGATCGCTAGTATGGTTATTAAGAATAATAATAAAATTGGAATACTACTTAGGTGTACCATAATTGACAGACAAAAAATACAAAACAGAATAACTTTTTCATACTTATTTAAAAGTGATTTAAAAAATAGTATCTCTAACACAGATAATATCCCAATTGGTATAAATATGTCAGGCATTACACATGAAGTAACCCAAGATACACCACTAAGAAAGCTTAGGGCAAAGATCAGCCAAATACTGCTGTTCTTTCTAAAAAAGTACTTATTTAAAATCCTCAAGCAAAACAACAGCAAAAGTGATTGAGCAACGACAGTTAGCCACAATGATATTCCTAAGCTAGTTTGTCGAATGAAGAAACCATAAAATATTGGTCTATCTTGTGGCACATAGGAATCAAAACCACTGCCAATATAAGTAGCAGTGTCATCAAAAGTAAGTGGATAGCCATTAATTATAGCAGGAAATAATAACATAAATAAACATATAGCAATCCTAAATAATTTGTAAACACAAATCTTTATTTTCTTCTCCTGTCGGAGACGCTGCGAGAAGGCGTTCTTGGCGTCTTGGCGGTTCATAACTCAATTAGGATTGCTATATATTAAGGTCAATAATTAATCGCAAATTAGAAATTGCTATCAGTTTCTTAAACATTTATGTACTTCCATTTGTACATTTACTCTAGCTATTTTGATAAAAATCCTTATCCTGATTGCTAGATTTGGCAAAATAAAGATACAAATAAAGTCCTAAACCAATTAACGTCACACTCCCCAACAAAAAAATTTGCACGGCTGTTGCTGCGGCAACTCCTCGTGCTGGTTCATAACTAAATAAGCTGACAGTCCATGCAAAAGCAAACTGATAAGTTCCCACAAAACCGGGAGCAGAAGGAATTAGAGAACTTAAGCTGACTACACCTAACAACAACAGCATTTGCTGCCATCCTAAAGATATGCCAACAGCCTTTAACACTGACCAAATCATCATTCCTTCCAAAAACCAAATAATCACACAAAGATTTACCACCCTACCCATATCACCTTGCACGGCACTCACGCCTTGGCTAAAATCTTGTATTTTTCTGGCGATTGTAGGGGGCAAACGTCTCTCCCAAACTTGTCCGGATTTTCTGCTTAAAAGCCAAATTGCACAAAAAATACCGGTAAAAACTATGGCACTGACTGCTGTGAGACTATTCAAAACTGCTTGTTCAGAGACAAATAATTTGCCAATCACTAGGCATAGTACCACAATCAGTCCATCTAATACTCTTTCCACTACAATTGAACCCATGACTGCAGAGCGAGAGAGACGATAGCGTCGCCCAGCAAAATCTGCACGAAATAATTCACCCAAGCGAGCAGGGAAAATATTATTTGCTGCATACCCTATGATCAGGGCTATACCTACAGATTTGAAGGAGAGAGTTTTGACATTGTGGAGTAACAAACGCCAACGCGATACTCTAAACGAAAGATCGGCAGCATATAAACCAAGTGCAAAAATCAGCCATCCAGGATTAGATTTGGAAAGAATTGCTTGGACTTGTTCTAAACTTGTTTGGCGTAGAGCTAGCCATAAAAAAATAGTTCCAATTAAAAGACCAATTACTCCACGAGCATAATTACGCCAATTACCAATAGCCATTACATTAGCCTTTTTCGGGAGAATATAGATAGCATATCCGAGAACACCTATATTAATATCCTACAGGCGTTTTAATCCTAATACACTTAAAAAGAAACTAGATAGAACAATCTGACAACCAAGAGCAAGGCTGGTGACTGATGGAATGACTATACGCATCATTTGAGAAGCATTCAATGAACCAAATGATTTTGTCTGCCAAAGAATAAAAGCGTAGATAGAACCAGCTATGCCAAGGAACAAAAGTGTAACGCCAAAGATTAATCCTCTCTCTAAATCTATATAGCGAAATAACTTGTTTAACCGCCTGTCTTGAGGAAGTAGTCCTTCACTAATTGCAAATATTTTGGTAAATACAGCAAAAGAGACGGCTTGGAAACCGATAATAATTGCTGTGGCTGCATATAGTAATGTGTGTATATCAAAAATACCTCTTGGTCCAGGTAAAAGCCACAAAATAGTGATTAAACCCACAACCATTAACAAAATACCAGGATACAGGAAAAGCCACCGAGGACTATATAGAAGTAGGAATCGTAAGTGCCGCCAACCATCTCGCCAACTACGCAAGTGAGGTGGACGACTGCGCCCATCAGGGGATAAGGTGGTGGGGACTTCAGTAATTCGCATTTTGTGTAAAGTGGCTTTTACCACCATTTCACTAGCGAATTCCATTCCCGTTGTGCGTAGATCAAGTTTTTCGATCGCCGCTTTTCTGAAACCACGTAATCCGCAATGAAAATCAGTGCAAGGGCTGCCAAAAAATAACCGCCCAATCCAGGTAAGAACAGGATTGCCGAGATATTTGTGCAAAGGTGGCATTGCTCCTGGTTTGATCCCACCTTGAAAACGGTTTCCCATCACCAAATCGTAACCTGCTCGCATTTTTTGGATAAATGGAGTTAACCCAGTGAAGTCATAACTATCATCAGCGTCACCCATAATGATGTATTCACCACGAGCAGCAGCAATACCACCTTTAAGGGCGCTACCATATCCTCGACTTTGAACGTGAACTACACGAGCGCCTAACTGTTCGGCAATATCTTGAGAACCATCTTTACTACCATTGTCGGCGATGATAACTTCACCATCAATATTATGCTGATTTAAATACCACTGTGCTTTCCTAATGCAGGTTTCTAAAGTTTCTGCCTCATTTAAGCAAGGCATAAGAATGGAAAGCTCTAGAGATGATTCTTGGACATTAGATGACTTAGTTCTATGAATATTTTCTTGCATGGTTCAACCTTACGTACATTCGTGACAGGCGAAGACGGTGCTGCTCAAAGCAATAAGGAATTGTGCTGAATTTGAAGACGAAAATTAGGTATCAAATTAACCTATGCACCAGAACTTTAACGGTATTCTGGATACACAAATGTAAAGATTGTGTAGATTTTTCTGCTCAATTGTAAGTTTTATATAAAGTCTTTTAAATAATTTTTGGTATTATTTTTTACGACTTTAAAAGCAAGGGACTTGCTAAGCTTACACTTCAATGGCGCATAGTTTGTAGTCAGCGCAGAGAGCGCTAAAGCACTGACTACAAACCCCTTAAAATAAATTTGACGGAGTACTAAGTAAGTATGCACAGATAGATTGAGCATCAGAAACCGGGTTTCTTGAAGAAATTTTGTTTCTCAAGCAACACGTTTCACAGTTAATTTGACTTATACAATTTCACGTTGATCACAATACAGAGCAATCCTGTAGAGACGCATCATGGCGCGTCTCTATACCGTCTGTTTTGTCTCATAATTATTGTGAAATGGTATTACCTGGTGAATAGATAGTGTGATGGACTAATTTTGTTAAAAACAAAATTAGTATTCATTTATACATTACAGTCTTCAGACTTTGGTGTTAATGAACAATCTTTTGCTCAATTTAAAAATTCTTTTGCTCTTTACATTTTTATAAGTGGTTAACGTAAAATATATTACTCAAGTTTGAGCAGCTATACTGTTTAAGCAAATAAGTTTGAAGAGAAGCTTTGAGAAATTATTTGTATACTAAATAACATAAAAACCCGGTTTCTTCAAGAAACCAGGCTTGTATTATAAGGTATATGTAAAATCTTCTACCAACATACCAGGAACCATGCTGCCCCCTAATTGGCACGCAAAGACTCATAACTATTAGCACCATTAGCAGTTTTTTGATACTCCTTAGCCGGTGCGCTAACTCCTGCTTATACTTTAATGCTGGATACTTATGCTGAGAAAACTTCTGATGTAGTGTGGCGGTTGGATCAAGCTAAGTTGTTGAGTGCAATTGAAGAAAATCACAATGTTGCCCAGTTGCGAGAGTTTCTGGCAGCAAGCAGTGGTAATGAATTGCCAGAAACAGTGAATCAATTTTTGGCTGATGTGGAGGAAAGAGGACAGAGTTTGTGCGATCGCGGACAAGCACGGTTGATTGAGTGTGCTGATGCAGCAATAGCTATGTTAATTGCTAATGATACCAGAACAAAGAAACTGTGTTTTTTGGCTGGGGAAAAACATTTGGTTGTCCCAATTGAATCAGAAACCAAGTTTCGCAACGCTGTGAAAAAGTTGGGTTACAGTATTCCTGCTGGAAGTTAGTAATAAGTGTTAAGTTTCAAACAGCCACGTCTGCTTGGCACATTTACAATATTCTCTGCCAACAGAGGAAAATTATGCTGACAAGGTTGAAAGTATCTGGTTTTAAGAATTTAGTCGATGTTGATGTCCGCTTCGGATCGTTTACCTGTGTAGCTGGTGGTAATGGTGTTGGCAAGTCTAACTTATTTGATGCCATCAGGTTTTTGAGTGCGATCGCAGATCGTCCCTTGATAGAAGCTGCATTAGCTGTTCGAGATGAAGAGGGTAGGACAGCCGATGTGCGAAGTCTGTTCCATCGTGTTGGAGATATTTATACGAATCAAATGTTCTTTGATGCCGAAATGATTATACCAGAAGAAGGGGTGGACGACCTCGGTCAAAAGGCAGAAGCTAGTATTACCTTTCTTCGCTACTCCATCACCCTCGCTTACAGATCGGATGATGGCTTGCGGTCTTTAGGTTCTCTGGAAATAATTAAAGAGGAGTTAGTTCACATCAACCTTGGTGATGCCAAGAAAAACTTATTGTTTCCACACAGTGTTGATTGGCGTAAATCAGCAGTCAAAGGGCGACGAACTTCACCATTTATTTCCACCGAGGACGACAAAGGAAAAACAGTAATTAAGCTACATCAAGACGGGAGAAAAGGAAACACTCTATCTCGACTTGCCATGAATCTTCCCCGAACCGTACTTTCTGTGACTAATGCTACCGAAAGTCCAACAGCGCTACTGGCACGCAGAGAAATGCAATCTTGGCGGCTACTTCAATTAGAACCTTCAGCACTAAGGCAACCAGACGAATTTACATCTCCGACAAAATTAGACATGGATGGTTCCCACTTAGCCGCTACACTTTATTACTTGGCACGGTTTAACAAAAATCATCCCACAAATGAAATGTCAGACTCGGAGGCGGAAGCACAGGTTTACAGCCAAATTGCCAATCGTTTGGCAGAACTAATTGATGATGTAGGTGAAGTAGGCATTGATCGGGATGAACGGCGTGAACTGCTCACATTAATAGTTACTGGTAAAGACGGCACATCCCATCCAGCAAGGGCATTATCAGATGGAACCCTACGCTTTTTGGCATTAGCTGTTTTGGAATTAGATCCTCAAGCACAAGGGCTTTTATGTTTGGAAGAACCAGAAAACGGCATTCATCCAGAACGTATTCCAAAAATACTCCAATTGCTTCAAGACATTGCCACTGATGTTGATGAACCCATCGGCATAGATAACCCACTCCGGCAAGTAATCGTCAACACCCATTCACCTTCTGTAGTTATGCAAGTACCAGATGACAGTTTATTGGTTGCCGAATTAAAGGAAAAGGTAAGTTCAGGGCAGAGATTTCAGCGAGTTTCTTTTGGTTGTTTACCGGAGACTTGGCGACAGAAAGCCCCTGAATCCGTCAATGTTGTTCAGAAAAACAAATTACTTGCCTACTTGAATCCGGTAATACTTAGTGAATCAGAACCTGATAGCAATGGGACAGGAAATTCCCAACAATCAAAAGCAACACAACCCAAGAAACGCCGAGTTGCAGATAGAATTGACCTTCAACCACTCATTCCCGGATTCCCTCATGAATTGGCATGAAAGAACTTTGTTATACGTTGCTGTCTGACGGCAGTTCAGATAAAGCACTCATGCCTATTCTTACCTGGTTATTACGGAAGCATCAAGTTGAATGCGCTATTCAATCTAATTGGGCGGATCTGCGACGCTTACCCAAACCACCGAAAACTTTATTACCACGCATCATTAGCAGCCTAGAACTCTATCCTTGCGATTTGTTGTTTGTCCATCGTGATGCAGAAGATGAACCACGGGAAAAACGTGTGGTTGAAATCCAAAAAGCGGTAGAAGAAGCAGTTAAAAAATCAGTGGCAGTACCACCTGCTGTTTGTGTTATTACAGTGCGTATGCTGGAAGCATGGCTACTATTTGACGAAGCAGCACTGCGGAAAGCGGCAGGAAATCCTCATGGACGCCTGCCGTTACAACTACCAGATATCACGAAACTTGAACAACTACCCGATCCGAAGGAAATTCTTCATAGACTTCTGCGGGAAGCCAGTGGGTTAACAGGTAGAAGGTTAAAGCAATTCTCAGTTAATGAACGTGTTCATCGAGTAGCAGAACTCATTGATGACTTTTCACCACTGATAGCTTTACCAGCTTTTCAAGCATTGGAAGCTGAGATTATAAAAGTTATCCAATTGCATGGTTGGTGTTTCAAGGCAGAGGATAATTAGCCTCAAATACACTACATTAAAAACTAGAGCTACCTAAAAAATATTATTAGTAAGCGCACGCTGTCCTAACTGTCTGGTCAAAGCAATTAGTTCATCTGTTGGTACATCTTTTCCACAAAAAGCATCCATACTACCCATTTTCCTAAGTTCCTGAACATTAGTGTCTTCCACTAAGCCGTAAGCAATGATCTGAGTATTTGGAGCAATAAGTTTAATATGTTCTGACGCACTCCAACCATCCATAACTGGCATCTGTAAATCTAGAACAATTACGTCTGGTTGGTAGCGTTTAACCATTTCTATGGCTTCTTGACCATTACTAGCTAAACCAACTACTTGGATATTTTCCTGACAAGAAAAAGCTAATTTTAGGGTTAAACGAGTTAGTTCGTGCTCATCAACTACTAGAACTCTAAGAGTGTTAATTGTCGGGAGGGAGCTTCTGCTGCCAAGCTCTGCCTCACTCAAGTTGCCACTGCTCCGGCTTCGACTTATAGCTCCCTCATCAGTAGAGTTTTCCTGAACTAGACTAGATTTGTTATCAGATTCTGTCTTATTCTCATCGTTTGAAGTTTCCGTAAGTGCAATTTTTAATTTTGCTATATCAGCTTTAGAAACATTGCTAGCAATGGTAAACGCTAATAGTTTTTTATCAGTTATTGTATCTCTATCATTATCTGAAGTTCTGGTAGCTACAAACTCAACATCCCCGACAGGGATGCCCGATACCTCTGTTAATTTTCCTGCTTTGAATAAAGCCTCAAGACGCTCAAGACCTTTTTGAGAACCTTCTAAGATCAGTTTGATGCTACCTTGCTCAATGTCAACAATTTTTATAGAAGTATCCTTAGCTAACTCCTTCAAAAGGGCAGCAATTGCTTTTAATTTTAAAATATCAACTTCATCAACACTGCCTGCGATGGCATATGCATAACGTTTTTCATCAGTTGCCTTTTGTCCTGTAGTCACATCTGCTGGAGTAGTCAACACCTGTGTATTGCTACACGACTCCTGGCTAATTTCACAAGTTTTTTCTTGTGCCGTCTGCGCCAAATTGCCGATACTAAAAGGTCTGCTGTATTGAGCTTCCTCTGGCTCCAGTTCCGCAACTTCTCCCCACTCTAGGTTTATTTCAGTACAAATGTGTTGAAAAATGTTTTTTTCAACACAGCGTCTGGCGAAAAATTTAATTACGGTCTGGCGAGTACAGTCAACACGCCCTGCCAGATAATCCTGCGTCCAGCCAGTAAGTTTAAAGGCTTTCTTAGCTTTTTCAAGTCCTTCTTTTGATACTCGGTATGACCTCTCCATTATAAGTTCACTGCAACTTTTACATAAGTTTTACATAAGTTTGACTTCTTAATCAAACCAAAATTCGAGAAATTCGGTGTCTGATGATAATTGTAACGACTTCCGACACAGTTAACCTAGACCCTAAATCCTATGACAAACACTGCCTTACCTTCTCCCTCCAACTTTAATCATGACCCTTACTTAGCAGTAAAATTGAGCATTGCTCAAGAACGCTTGCGCCAAGCAGGTCACAGCTTTAATCTTTCTCTAATTGCAACAGCAGTATCTGCCGTCATTACTCTCACAGGTGCCGGACTTTTGCTTTCAAACCAAAGATCAGAAGGTGTCGTTACCGCAGCAAGTGGACTAACAGCCAGTGTGCGTTTTATTCAGATGGCAAAGGACGCAAACAACAGACTAGACAAGATTTTAGCAGAGCTAAATGATGAAGCTTAAGCAGGATTTACTCACTATTTAAACTAACCCAAAGCAGGAGATATTATTACTCTCCTGCTTTGTTTCGACCAGTTGTCGGTTAGCGGACTAACTGAAATTTTCTCAACGGAATAATGTGTGGTTTCGCACATTTCCCAATCTGGAAGTCGGACACAGGCGTAAGCATGGACGCCGCGATCGCACCTTGGAACTGGTGGGCTAAGTAAATAGACGTGCTTGTACAACAGAAATACTAAAATGTATTTACCCATGTATTTGGTAACTATAGACTGGCGTACAAAAAATGTTGTGATTTTAGGTGGCGAAGAAACAGAAATCGTAATTTACCCAAACGGGAAATGGAGATATTTATGAGTAAACCCAACTTTATGTCAATGACCCGTGCCCAATTGCGTCAATATATTCTTGAATACAGGGAAGATGAAGAGGCACTGCAAATCTACATCGATAGATTTCAATCGGCAAATAGCAAGGTATTTCCAGCACCTCAGACGATAGAGGACTTAGAAAACTTTCCAGAATTGCATCAACAATACTTAGAGCAAAGACGCAATCAAGCCTAAAGACTTTGACGGTAAAATATTGCTATAAGTGTTATTTTGTTGTTAATCTTAATTGATAAGATTTTTATGTCCAGAGCCGACTTGAAATTTCTTAGAGAACAAAAAATTAGCAGAGCAAGAATGGCACTTGAAAGAGCCAGAAATCTGAAGCGTTCTAGGGGTGCTATGGGGGTCAATGGAATTTGCCAACACATTAACGGCGTTGACGGTGATTGGCTATGGTAAGTAGGTACAGCATCATTCAATATGTTCCAGATCCGATAGCAGATGAGCGGATTAATATCGGTGTAGTTGTTTTTAATGAAGATGCTGTCAAAAGCCGCTTCCTAACAAACTGGGAAAGAGTTCGCCTTTTTGGGATGGAAGATATTGACTTTTTGAAAGATTTTGCCGATCGCGTACAGAAAGCTGCTCTTGATGATATTCTCTTTCCTGGAGACGAGCATAGTAAAATTCCCAACCATGAACGGCGCTCGAGCGATCGCACATGGATGGATGAATAGTATCCAGTTCACAGAGCCTCGTGGTTCACTTGATACTTTGGATAGTTTACTAGAAGATACTGTAAACACTTATTTACGCGAGCCTCTGGTTGAATCGAAGCCTAAGACTCGCGATCGCGCAAAGCGCAGCGGCAAAGCCGATCGCGCCCGCTACTGCAACAGTAAACTCGATTTTATGCCAACTTGGAACCCTAACCTTTACTTACAATTTGCCAACGAACGCACGCGGCCGTCGTTAGATTTAATTGCACGCATAGCCATTTCCAATCCTCAACGAATTATCGATTTGGGATGCGGACCGGGCAACAGCACCGAGATGCTTCGCCAACGATGGTCAAAAGCCGACATTACCGGACTTGATAGCTCACCAGAAATGATTGCTGCTGCATCGAAAGCTTATCCAGAAGCAAAATGGGTTTTGGCAGATGTCGCCACATGGACGGCTGACGCGACCTTTGACATTGTTTTTTCTAATGCTACCTTACACTGGGTGCCAAATCACGCTACGTTATTTGCGCATCTTTTGGAACAGGTGACTCCTAATGGAGTTTTAGCAGTGCAGATGCCCACGCATTTTCACTCACCTGTTCATCAACTCATGTATGAAATTGCGGACGATCCAGCGTGGCAAAACTTGATGCACAAGGCAAAAAACACGTTGGTCAATGAAAAGCCGTCTTTCTACTATGACGTGCTGCAACCTAAAGCCTCACGAATCGATATTTGGGAAACGGAATATCACCACGTCATGGACAGTCACGAGTCAATTTTGCAATGGATCAGCGGTACTAGTCTGCGTCTGTTTCTCGAAGCCTTGGAATCGTCCGAGCAAAAGCATCAATTTCAAGAAATGCTACTTGCTGGTGTTCGCGGTGCATACCCTCGACAAAAGGATGATCGCGTATTGTTTCCTTTTCGTCGGCTCTTCATCATCGCCTACCGCTAACCCACAGCAACGGTAATGCCCCTAACTCTAAGGCAATGCAGTAGTTAAAGGGATTTCACGGAGATCCGCGAGACGGAGCAAGTATCATTCATATCGCGTTTGATATATTGGTAAGTGCAGATTTTTATTAATCCGTAGTATTTGGCACGTAGTTGCGCTTTAGCGCTAAAGCGCACGGACAGATTCTTTCGGAGGGAAACCCTCCTGCGAACTGTCCTCAACTACGTACCAAGATATTATTTGGGGTACGAGTAACAATTGAGTTTATTCTGTTCTTCCAGCCTACAGTCCATTGTGGGCTGGTTATCTGTTCTGCTCATTCAAAATATCTAGAGGAAAATCACTATGAACAAGCGTTTTTTATCGAAGGCTATTTTTGTTCTATCCATTCCAACCTTCTCTGCTTTTCCTACCATCCCCTCGGTAGCACAAGAGTCAACTCCACAACAAAATCAGGAAGTCACCATTCCTAAATCTTCGGCGATTACCATCTCTTTTCCCACACCAGTAACCTTTAACGCTGGTCAGAAAAAAAGTTTACCTACTGCCGCCTTGCTTGCTCATCCAATTTTAGATAGCAACGGCAATGTAGTTGCACCTCCTTCTTCTCCAGTTAGCATTGAACTGCAACCCTTTGATGGTGGCGCGAAAATTGTTGCTCAGTCCGTAGTTATCGGTGGGCGAGTTATTCCCATAACCGCATCAAGTCCATTAATTCCTGGCAAAACTGTTACAATAGCAAGCGGCGCTCAACTAGCTCAAGAAAATCAATATTTCTACCGTAACCTTGTTGGTTCTGTCTTTGGTGTCTTTGGTTCTGCAAATAGAGCAAGTAACGATATAATTACTAACCTCACTAATTTTGGCAACACTGTGGGTACTGGAATTGGCATCTTAACTGGATTAAGTTCTCCTAAAACCACTAGACAAGTAGAGATTACCTCAGGAAGCATGTATGTTCTCACGCTACAAGCTCCTGTTACCTTACCTGCATCGGTTGTGATCACAGCCCCACCTACTCAAAAGATCGCCCCTGCACAAAGCTAATTGAGATATGGCAATCGTATTTTGTTTGTAAAAATAGCGCATCTCAAGAAATCGGGTTTCTTGGGATGCGTCGGTTCACAAATAGAAGCGAGGATTGCTATAGAATTTGGACAAATTATACCTGCTTTAACTCTTTCTGCAAATCATTCATAAATGCAAGAAAAAAGTCTTGGAAAACACAGGCTCGCTCTGGACTGCCGGTGCCGAAAGTAAAAGATATGTCATGAGTTTCAGCAGCGGCTTCGCCAACCTTGAATATTACAACTGTCTTTCCTGGGGTAGTAGGAACAAACAATAAACCATCCAAATTCGATGACTTTACAGCGATTCGAGGTACTTGGGGAGTAGGAGCATGTGTTGTAAAAATTTCTTCCACTGGCTTGTCGAGATTATCTTTTAACCTTCTTAACGCACCTACTGACGCCTGAACAACTTCGCCTATATTATGTCCCACATCTAGAATATGAACATCCTTAGAAAGGTTTTGTTCACAATAATTCATGATTTCCCGTCGCGCTTGAACGCCACGTATATATTTCCACGGCAAGAGCGCTTCCCCTAAACTTTGTAATGGGCATTTTGCAGCTTTGGTAATAGCCAAAGGAATTTCTTTACCAAAGAATCTATGATTAACTACTTGAACCATTTCATGTGCCAAAACTTCATCGGAGGCATTTGTCCTTAATAGTTCGGCAATGCTTTGGACATCTTCTTGGGTATAACCTGTTGCTACTTTTTCCTCAAGATATGCCCGTCTTGGTTGATAGCTAGGATTGGAAGTTGGTTCAAATGGGCAAAACCACAAGTCGCGCTCATCATCATGGAATTTCGTAGCTCGGAAATAAAATTTCACCCACCACGGTAAGGATGCAGTATCATATGCATGGAAACGGTCTACATCTCCTGACGTCTCTATTTTCCTAATTTGTTCTGGATCGGAGACTATGATGATATCTAGCAAAAACGGGATGTTGATGCGTAGGGGATTAAAGAGCGATTTAATGCGATCAAACACTGATGGTTTTTTGCTGGAAGTGGTTGGATTTGAGGTGCTTACAGGCAACCAAGGTGCAAATGCGTTCTTGCTTAGTCTGAGTGCGGGTTCTAGTTTGGGATAGTGCCGCAGAAGGACGCTAATCATGGTGTTATTAGCAACCCAGTCAAGTCCGGTTTGGGTGTACACTTGTGGCGTGTAGTGGGTAGTAAAGAAGCGATCGCTGTTAAGCCGTCGAGACGCCATCAAAACAAATATGCGGAATGCCGTATCGCTGAAGCCAAAGCCTGGGGGTGGTGTTTCTCCAAACATTCCCACCATCAGATCCACATCATCAATCTTACCTTGATAAACTGACTCGATTTTTTGAGCGAGTTTAGGATCGGCAGTTAGTTCGCGGAAAGTCTTAATCGGCTCAAGGCGGAGTAATTTGCGGAATTCGTTGTAACGCGGAACGCCCCGTTCGCGATCGCGTAAAATTTCCACGGCTGCCAAGTCAATTAAACGACCATCACGCCTGAGGTTTTTACGTAAAAAATTTGGATAGTTTTTCAACGTCACTGCACCTGGATTAGCAATACCAAAAGAGTAAAACAGGTCACTCGTTTCAATTTGCTCCATGAGCGCACGGGCTTTAGCACCCACAACTCCATCAAGTTTCGTTTCGCCCACCAGTTGATCGGTTTCAACAGAACGGAAGAAGAAATCATCAGGTAGTAATGGATGCATTCTGTATACAGAAACAAACTCCTCAGTGAGCGAATAAGGAACACCAAAGTGATTGGTATCAGATCCAGGAATACCGCTAATAGCCTCGCTATCACTGATTCTACCAAAAGCCTTTTTAAAATGCTCTCCGGCAAGTCCCCACCAGTTTGCATTCATAGCGATTTCAAGTGTAGGGTTGCCCAGAATAGCAGGAGTCCACTCCACTGTATGAATCTTCGCGATTAGAGCAGTATTGATTAAACGGGCTTTGTTGAAGAGTTGCTCGTCACTCCAGTTAGGGTACTCTTGCTTGAGGCGATCGCAGATGGCATTGTGTTCCAAGGTAAACAACGTATGTAGTAGACTTAGACCAAGCCACCAGTTTTCGTTAACAGGAACTACCTCAACTCCATCAGTACCATCTTCACTATTTACCTCAACCTTAGGTAGAAGACCTGTTTGCTCATCAATGGTAAGTTTACCGTCAACGTGAGAGCGAACTTTATGTTGAAGCTCTTCATTTCGACCGTAAATCTGCGATCCATCCCACCAAGGAGTTTCTTTGTTTATGTAGGGCGTTGGATGTTGATCCGAATCTCCTACAGCCGTGGGATCTACTGCTGTGCGGCGAACTTTCATCGGTCGATGCTCTTGTGGCCAGTCATGATCATTTTGATCGATCTCAATCTCAAAGTACGGTTCGTCCTTTGTAGTGATATGAGCAAACCAATCATGAATCATAAACTGAATCCATGCAGCTGCAAGTACATTTAGCGTTTTTGCTGGTTGGAAACGCTCTCTAGTCATGAGTTCGCGAGCGACAAGACGAGGATTTGGTGTTAGGATTGTGCGATCGCTTGGTCGCTGAACACTATCCAACGGCATGTTACGACCAAATCGCCTATCTGCCTGTCCCATAGTTGGATCGTTGAGGTCATTATAAGAGCCATCAGGCGATCGGTTGGTGAGAAAATGTACTGGACAGCGGAGCGGGAGCGGTGAAGAAGCTCTGGAAGCAGCGGTTTGGGTGTCGTATAAATTATGCTTGCGTAACTTTGTGCGGATCTCTGACAAGCTAAGAATGCCAAGCCACGGCGGTAGTTTATCCCATCGAACGAATCGATTCACAATGGCAAAAACGCCTTCAATTAAACGGGTTAGCAGTGACTGAGATGGCACGTACTTTTCATGCTTTGAATTCTCTTCCTTGCTTTCATCGGTCAATTGTTTGTTAGTCAAAGTCATACTGTTCCTCCACAATAATTTCTAGGAATGGCTCTTCATTTAAACTTCACAAATCTTGTACTGCTTTTCGGAAAATCAGATCTCCTCAGATCCCCGACTTCTTCAAGAAGTCGGGGATCTTAATCTGATTTCACTTTATTTCTTTATAACGCTTTGGAGAAAGGACTACTTGAATACCTTTTGACTTACAATCATCAGAGAAATCCTTAAGTAGTTTTTCCCTTTCATTGAGTGGAAGTCCATCGAATTGTTGACTACCCCTTGATTTTAATTGTGAATTACTTAAATAGGAAAGTAGAAAACCTTTAAAGCCCAAAAAGGCAATCTCATAAATAGCTTTCTGGCTAAATTTACCATCAAAGTAACCTCCATGAGTATCTATGTTTTTAGCTCCTTTATAAACAAAATAAGCAAGACCAAGCCGAAAATAGTCAGGAAAGTTTAGAGAAGATTTCTTGAGAGCATAGCTAACAATTCCTTGAGATTGTACGTTTTGTAAACCTGTAGCTACGTAATCTTTAACGTCTGTATAGTCAGTGCAGTCAAAGTAAGTAAATAAGTCGGAAACTTGAATGTCATCTTTGTCAATTGAACCTGGTATAGTTTCACAAAGTTTTGTGTATTCAAGTTCACAAAGGTTTCTATGTTCTAGATTTGAGGCACGAACTTCAAGATATTTATAAGGAGAGTCAATATTACCTTCCTTAAGGTTAACAATTCCATATTCTTGCTCTGGTATTAATTTATTGCTTTCGTCGTATTTATTTTGAAATCGTAAAGATGTCAAATTACCTAGCTTGTACCCACTAAAGCGGGTTTTAGCCGGAAAAACAAAGTAATTTGCTGCTGTCGAAGCAAGCCGTAAAGCCAAATCACCCTCGTTACTAAAAACGTAAGCTTCTTGACAGCGACGGAGCGAGTGACTCAAGAAATTTGCTCTTCCTGGCATAATGGATTCTACAGGAATATCAGGAGCAACTAGAACTAATCTACACAGACAGAAAGAATGTCCAATCTCTGAAGTGGTTTGATTGAGTGCGCTTGGATCAAATACATCAGACAAAGTACGAATCACATTTGTCACAACAAAGCAACCCATACTGTGACCAATGAATGATAATTTAACTTTATTGTTAATGAGATTACTAATCTCTTGTTCCTTTTCTTGTTCTATGTTGCTCTTTTGCTGAATATTTTTTTCTATTTTGTCCCATAATTCCATTTTTTCTGCTAAGCTTTTTGATGACCATTCTGCTCTTGTTTTAAGATTCATTTCCTTCAGCAGGTCATCTGTTAAATTAGAATCGTTCTGATCGAGGTAATCCAGCAACTTGGCTTCAAATATATATTTGTCGAGGTATTGAATTAATCTCACCAAATCCAAAACGCCATAATTGCTAGCTCGATAGCCATCACGCAAATAAGTAGATAATCTCAATATGATTAGTGTTACTAAGATAGCGGAGATAGCGACAAAAAGAACTAGAAGCAACACAAGTACTATGTTAAGATTGAGAATATTTAACAAAGTTGCAATAGCTGCTACTCCCAATCCACCAAAGAACATCCAAACAGGTAATTGAGGTAATATTCTGCTAGCACAGGTTATTTTCAGTACAATTTTGCTTGCTAAAAACGGGAACACAACAATTATTGGCAAAATAAAAACTGTTGTAAATGTGTAAGTATTCGCAATCAGCATTAAAATTGTTACTATGCTAAGTATCACCCCAGCAATGAGATTTCCCACTAGCATAGCTGGTAGAGATTGAAGTGCGTACAGCAACTTATCTTGAAAGGTGATAGGCTGCTCGCCATCGCGTTCCGGATCGTCTTTAATAGGATTTTCAGCTGGCCAGCGATAGCCTATGAATACGTTGTGTCCTGATTGACAAATTCTACTAGCATATTGATAAACTTGCTTGGCTCGCTCTTTTACATAAGAAACCTTACTAGAGTAACCCTGAATTGATATAATTACCTGTGGTTCATCATCCTCTAGCAAATGCAGAGCTATTTCCCTAATTTTCGCCTTAACTGAATCTTGAGGAAAAACAGGTTGATCTTCAATATTTATTGAAGCAGTACTATTTACATAGTAGCCTTTTAGATTAGGTGATGAAGGCTCAGATGATTCTAGAGGGTTAATATCAAACTCTTTAATGTCGCGTAATTGCGAATGAGATACCATAATTTTTTCTCCTTCATTGTTCATCGTTTAATGTAAAGATTCCCAAAGTAGCCTTCGTCTTATGCCGCATGACGCAACTATGGCACAATTGTTAAGCAATGTAACAAAATACCTAGAGAATTTCAGTTAGTTAAATAAAAGGTGTTTGAGTTTTAATAGTTGTATTCCATCTTAACTTATGCACATTAATATCGTTGTTTAGTCATGCAAAGCTAGAGCGCCAATACGTTCGGAACTCTACAAGATCCCCCCAACCCCCCGAATATCGGGGGGCACTAAACCATTGGTGTTAACTTAAGTAGAAGCCAACACCAGCACTAAGATCGTAAGATCGTAAGATCGTTCTCTCGTTCCCATGCTCTGCATGGGAATGCCTTGCTTGAGGCTCTGCCTCATTGGTGAAAATGGCTAAAATCGAGTTTAAAAAACCGGGCATATACTATAAAGTATATGTAAAATTTTCTACCAACATACCAGGAACCATACTGCCTCCCAATTGGCGTCCATCATAGGTGCCGACTTCGGGAATAAATTCTTGAAAATTAGTCAAATCAACAAGGTTTTCGCCCCAAAAGCGATAAAGACTTTCATCAAACCGTAAATTTTCAATGGGTGCAACGATTTCGCCACTTTCTACCCAAAAACAAGCATAACGAGTCATGCCTGTAATTCGACCTGTGGGGCGATCGCTCCAATTCAAGTAATGTAAATTTGATACATATAATCCCGTATCCAAACTAGGAATAATCTGCGCAAATGCTAAATTTCCTGGGAGTACTTCTGGCGCACGCAAAGACTCATAACTATTAGCACCATTAGCAGTTTTTTGATACTCCTTAGCTGTGCGAGAATTCACCAAAGTATTGAGCAAAACTCCTTTTTCAATTAAAGGTAACTCCGGTGCTGCCATTTCTCCCCATTCATTAAATCGTGGCACTAACCCTAGTTGAAAATTTTCTTTCAGACTAAATGCACTATTCAACTGCTTTTCTTTGCGCCACATAAAAGCTAAAGCACTACCCCCTTGTTGTAAATCAGCTTCACTCACACCGCCCCAAGAAAGCATACTCAATAAATCTGCAACTGCTGCTGGTGCAAAATAAGTTTTATACTGACCTCTTGGTAATTCTTTAGCAGGACGTTCAAGTAATTCTAGTTGTTTTTTCCCATCTTTAATTTGCTCTGCATAAGCTTGATTATTCCAATCACTCCCAGCAAAAACCCCTTTAACAGCTCGTCCACTTGAAGTAAATAAAGAATAATCTAACGTAAAAGAATCTGTAGCAAACCAATGCTTTTGCCCACTAGAATCACCGTAAGCTTTAATTACTACTCCCGCCGCATATATTCCAGTAAAATCTAATTCTGCCACTGGTTCTAGCAGAGTTTTTACTACTGATTCTTCAGCTAACAGATTCCCCGAATGTATTTCTCTACTGGTATTTTTACCTGATGGCAAAACTAGATAGGGATCGACAGGTAACTGAGGAAGTTCTTCACGTAGTTCCTGCAATGCTTGATAAGCCAAAATCCAATCTGCTTCCCAATTACCAGTAAAAGGAAAGGTGCGAAAACTACTGCGTTGATTTTCCATCAAACTCAGTTCAATCCAACCATCAGTTACGCAACCTGTTTGTCGCACCTTAGCATGATTGAAACGAGTAAATTGACTTCTTTCACTACTAAGTTTCACAGTAAATTGTTCACTTTCTGCTTTTTTCTCTAGTAGGGTTTCAATCAATTGGTTGAAGCTGACTTCGAGGGCAGATAATTTTGCGTTTTTCATGAGCCATGCAGGAGAGTGAGAAAGTTTAATTGCCGCCGCCAAAAACTTCTATATTGGCGTAGGCGCAGACGGGTGAACCATGTCCTACCCAAATTGCCTGGTTTGGTTCACCCTTACCGCAGTAAGGAGTACCATACATCTGCCAAGTAGAGGAGTTTCCGACTTTGATTAAGTTGCTCCAAAACTCCGGAGTAGTGGCTCGATAGTTAGGATTACGCAGAGTTTTAGTCAGCTTACCGTGTTCAATCAATTTAGCGTACTCGCAACCAAATTGAAATTTATAGCGTTGATCGTCAATTGACCAAGAGCGGTTAGATTCCATGTAAACACCGTGTTCTATGTCAGCAATGATTTCATCAAAGCTGGTTTCACCTGGTTCTAAATTCAAGTTCGCCATCCGATCAATTGCCGGTCGATTCCAAGAGCAAGCACGAGCGCAGGCAACACCTGGTACACCAGATCTTGCTTGGCTATCCTTACTGCCCAAACCCCGCACAAGTACTCCTTCTTTAATTAAATACTCCCGTGTTGCCACAGCCCCAGTATCATCAAAACCGTAGCTGGCAAATTCACCTTCGTAGGTGGGATCAAAGGTGATGTCCATTAACGGTGAACCATACACCAAGTTGCCAAAGTCACTGTTGTTAACAAAACTACCACCTGCGTAGTTACGTTCATCTCCCAAAATTCTGTCTATTTCTAGAGGATGCCCAACGCTTTCATGAATTTGCAGCATCATTTGATCTGGCGCTAATACTAAGTTGGTGCGCATAGTTGGGCATTCATCTGCTGTCAACAGTTCTACTGCTTGAGAGCCAATTTGCTGTACCCGATGCCATAAATCTGGTTGTTGAAATTCCATTCTGCCTTGGTAGCAGTTTGCTTCCCACCCATTGTTGGTGCGTTGCTGAACGATCGCTCCATCTTGAGCCGTAGCTCCGTAGTGCGAACGCAAAAACCTAAACTTTTGATATACTTCTGACCCATTACTACTGACAAACCAAGTCTCTCTATCGATAGTTGTGGCGCTGGCTATAGTTTGGACAATTTGATCACAGACTTTGAGAGTATGACAGATGCGGACTAGAAAATTGTTGACTTCACCAGGAGTGAGCTCATCATCTTTGTCGGCATCTGGGGAAATGTATTGCCCAACGACTTTCGGACGAGAGGTAGCGGCTTGGAATGGATGTATCCACCATTCACTTGCTGCCAGTGCTTGTTTATACGCACTTTCTGCTGCTGCTTGTAGTTCTTGAAGTTCCAGGGAATTGGTAGCTGCATAGCCAAAAGTGCCATTTACCATAACTTCCAACATAGCTCCACAAGTGGAAGACTTACCGTTATTTTGTGGTAAGCCATCACGAACATAACGGCTTGCGGATGTTTCTTTAACTACTCTAATCCCAATCCAATCTGCTGGGATGTTGATATTGGCGATCGCCTTTTGGAGTTGAAACCACATAATTAATTTAGTTACGGTGCCATCGAGTGCCTTCACGGCTATCAATCAGAGTAATACCTGCCTGCTGCAGTTCGTCACGAATGCGATCAGCTTCAGCAAAATTTCTCTGTTTGCGTGCAAGTTGTCTAAGCTGAATTTTTTCCTCAACTTCTACTTCACTTAAACTACCATTACTGGGTGTTTGTACTTCCATTTTTGCAAATAAACCAAGCACTTGAGCCAAGGTAACTAATGTGTTCCATTGTCGCTGTAACTCAGTAGGTGACGTCTCTGTTTTCCCTTCATGCACTAAGACATTTCCTTCCTTCTGTAACTTTTTCGCTAATTCAGCTAGCACTGCTAAACTACCTGTGAAGTTAAAGTCATCATCTCCTGACACTTCAAACTTTTCGATGATTTCTTTGTCAAGAACCCCCCCTATGTCCCCCCCGTAAACGGGGGGGATGAAAGGGGGGGTAAAACCAAGTTTTGTACCGTACTGCTCGCCAAAAAGTAAACCTTCTTTGAGAGTTTTCCAACTATGAGTGGCAGTGGCGATCGCTTCATCAGTAAAATCTAGCGGTTTGCGATAATGAGCTTGCAGGACAAATAACCTTACCGCCATAGGGTCAACTGGTTTGTCGAGCAAATCTCGAATAGTGGTAAAATTGCCCAAAGACTTGGACATTTTTTGACCATTCACCATCACCATACCGTTGTGCATCCAGTAACGTGCCAGCGGTTTGTTGCTCGCTGCTTCTGACTGAGCGATTTCATTCTCGTGGTGAGGAAATATTAAATCTCTGCCTCCACCATGAATATCTATCGTTTCACCCAGTCTTTGGTGAATCATCGCACTACATTCAATATGCCATCCCGGACGACCTTTACCCCAAGGCGATTCCCAAGCTGGTTCTCCTGGTTTCGCTGCTTTCCATAAGGCAAAGTCAAAGGGATGTTGTTTTTTTCTACCTTCGGTATCTTCTAGGTCTACTCTACCGCTAGCACCTGCAAGCTTTTGTTCCAATTCTTGTCCAAACAGCTTGCCATATGTAGGGAAACGCTCTACTCTGTAATAAACATCACCATCAACAGCGTAAGCGTAGTCTTTTGCTTCTAAGGCTTTAATCAGTTCCAAAATGGCGGGAATATGTTCTGTTGCCCGTGGATACGCATCAGCATCCGTCACATTTAAGCGACGGATATCTTCAAAATAAGCATCGATAAAACGATTTGCCACGGCTTCCATCGTCGAACCTTGTTCCTTAGCGCGGTTAAGAATTTTATCATCTATATCAGTAAAATTCTGGATGTACAACACCTGATAGCCGCGCCATTGAAGATAGCGACGTATTGTATCCCACACAATGTAGGAACGTGCATGACCCAAATGGCAGTAGTCGTACACTGTCACGCCGCAGCAATACATCTTAACAATTCCTGGTTCAACAGTTGTAAATGGTTCCTGGCGACGAGAGAGAGTATTATAAACGCTTAGGGTCATAAACAAGTAATACTGTATTAGAAATACATAATAATACAACAAAGCAACTGGGATAAAATACCAGCATCCCTATCCTAGTGTTTTCTTGCCTGTTTGTGCTACATTTCTCGTCTGGAGTTTTTGACAGCCGTCTTAAGTCAAAAAAGCGAATTAAACTGAAAATAGCGATTTACAAACCTGGTTTTTGGGAAAAATCTGGTTTGTGGTCTTAGACTTATTTAAATAGACTGACATATGCAATCAGCAGTTACTTCCCCAAATCAAGCAATGGACGCGCCGAAGAAAGGATTGCCAGTAACAATTATTACTGGATTCCTCGGTAGTGGTAAGACGACATTACTCAATCATATCCTGACCAATCAGCAGGGCTTGAAAACCGCTGTATTAGTCAATGAATTTGGCGAAATTGGCATCGATAACGAATTAATTATTTCCACCAGTGATGACGATAATATGGTGGAATTGAGCAACGGTTGTATCTGCTGCACTATTAATAATGATTTGGTAGAAGCCGTTTACAAAGTTTTAGAACGCCAAGAAAATATAGATTATCTTGTGGTAGAAACCACAGGACTCGCAGATCCACTACCAGTTGCTCTCACATTTCTGGGTACAGAATTGCGAGATTTAACTCGTTTAGATTCGATTATTACTGTAGTAGATGCAGCCAACTACAGCCTGGATTTGTTTAATTCTCAAGCAGCTCACAATCAGATATTATATGGAGATGTAATTCTGCTCAACAAGACAGATTTAGTTAGTGACGAGCAATTGGAGAATTTAGAAGCAAAAATTCGCCAAGTTAAAGACGGGGCAAGAATTATCCGCACTAAGCGATCGCAAGTACCACTACCCTTAATTCTCAGCGTCGGTTTATTTGAATCTGACAAGTATTTCGACACTGTTGATGAACACGATCATGATCATCACCACCACGATCATGACCATGAACATCATCACCATCATGACCATGAACATGACCACTCAGAATGCGGTCACGATCACGACCACGAACATCACCATCATCACTCAGACCATTTAGAAAATGATGGGTTCACCTCAATTTCTTTCCAAAGCGCTCAACCTTTTTCTATTAGGAAATTTCAATATTTCTTAGATAATCAATTACCAGAAACAGTCTTCCGTGCTAAAGGAATTATGTGGTTTGATGAAAGTCCAAATCGTCATATTTTCCACCTTTGCGGCAAGCGTTTCACTCTAGATGATGATGAGTGGAAAGGTGAGCAGAAAAACCAAATCGTGCTGATTGGTCAAAATCTCGACCAAGAGACTTTACTCCAACAGTTAGAAAACTGCGTCTGCCTACCTTCAACTCGCGGTAAAGGCTTTGGCAAATAGCTTTTGCCGCTAGACTCGTTCCCAGGTTCCACCTGGGAACGCATACGAGAGTGGCTCTGCCACTCCTTCTCAAGATTAGATGAGTGCTTGCCACTCTAGACGTGCTCGCCCCTTCACTCTTGTTGGTTTTCTACATTTGTCACTTGCAACTGCTGTACCTGTTCCACTGTCAATCCAGTAACTCGGGCGATTAGTTCTACGGACATTCCTTCAAGTAGTAAATTCATAGCGACACGCTGAACTGCTTCAGCGTTGCCTTCGGCAAGCGCTTCTGCTCGTAGTTCTTGATATATTACAGACTCTTGCATAATTTCTTTCCTTAAAACTCTTTGAATTACCCCTTTCTCCAATACTAGTCCAGCTAGAATTGATGTTGCAGCAGCTACGTTACTCTGAACGCTTTGATCTGCTATATTGAGAATCTCTTCTGCTGCTTGTTCTAGTGTAGAAGTACGGTTATTAGTATTACTCAATACTGCAAATGGTAATAATCCTGGTGATTTTAGGAATACATTTGGAGGTTGTTCCCAAAGCCGAACTACATCAAACTCATGACTAGTTCTTTCCAGGGTAAATGTATTCTGTCGCACCCTTGGAGAATTAGTTTGTTGCAGATAAATAACTACTTGTATCATCCTTTTTCGCGGAAAGCGACGATATCCGCGCAACCTATAATCTGTCATTCGCTCATGGTACATCGGGTTTGGGTTCAGTTTGGAATTCTATATGTAGAACAACTTCATCTGATTGTAATAGTATCAAAGCATCGGCACGAATAGGTTCCAAAGATAGTTCTTGTGGACTTAACTCTGTCAGAGCGATCGCTTCTCCTAATAACCAACTGGCAAAGTCAGTGGAAAAAGTTTCCGCTAGGAATTTACAGACATTATCGAACATGAAGGTATTCTATTAGGTGAGAGTGGAGTAATATATCACATATGCGTGTAGTTATTCAGCGAGTTAAATCTTCACAAGTTACTGTTAATGGTGAAATTGTTGGTAAAATTGGGCGGGGACTAAACTTGCTTGTCGGGATTGCCGATAATGATACTGATGCCGAAATTGACTGGATGGTGCGTAAGTGTTTAGAATTACGCTTGTTTCCAGAAGAGGAAGGTGATGGACGTTGGCAAAAATCTGTGCAAGAAATTGGCGGCGAGTTGCTGGTGGTGAGTCAGTTCACACTCTATGGCGATTGTCGCAAAGGACGCCGCCCCTCATTTGACCGTTCAGCCGCACCAAAAGTGGCACAAGAGTTGTACAATAACTTTGTTGCTAAGTTGCGCTTGTCTGGTTTGCGGGTGGAAACAGGACAATTTGGGGCAATGATGCAAGTTTCGATAGAAAATGATGGTCCTGTTACTATGTTACTGGAGTCAGAGGCGACATAAGGGTTTGTACGTAGAAAAGAATCTGAGGATGATTTAGACAGCTTGGTTCTAAATGATGAGAGAATGTTAGTTTAAGCATTAAAAAAGTTTAGATTCACTCATCATGGCTCAAATACAGTTTTCCAGAGGTATAAACGAAGAAGTAGTTCCAGATGTGCGTCTGACGCGATCGCGCACTGGCGACAGTGGCACGGCGACGTTTATTTTTACCAATCCCAAGGCTTTGGACAGTGGCAACACCGAAGAAATTACTGGGATGTATATGATTGACGAAGAAGGCGAAATAATTACCCGTGAAGTCAAAGGTAAATTTGTCAACGGCAAGCCAGAAGCATTAGAAGCAGTTGTCTTGATCAAGTCCTCACAAGACTGGGATCGTTTTATGCGCTTTATGGAACGCTATGCAGAAGAACATGGTTTAGGATTCAATAAATCCTAATTAGTCATTGGTCATTAGTCATTAGTATGAGAAAAATAACAAAGGACAAATGACTAATGACAAATCATTAATAGTTTATTTATGCCGCATTTTCCCCATCCAGATTCAGGTATGAAGGTAACTTGTGCTGTTGTTACCGTCAGTGATACACGCACACAAGAAACAGACAAAAGTGGTCAAATAATACAGCAATTACTCCTAGATGCTCACCACACAGTAGGATTCTACACAATTATTCCAGATGAACCAGTACAAATTCAGGAGCAGATGGAACTAGTTAGTAATACTGATTGTGATGCGATAATTTTCAATGGTGGTACGGGGATTGCGCCCAGAGATACCACCTACGATGCCTTAGAAAAGTTGCTGGAAAAAACTTTGCCTGGGTTTGGTGAGTTGTTTCGCTATTTAAGTTATCAGGAAATTGGTTCACGAGCGATCGCATCTCGCGCTGTAGCGGGTGTTTTTCGCCAGAAATTAATTTTCTCTGTTCCTGGCTCTAGCAATGCTGTGCAATTAGCGATGAAAAAACTGATTCTACCAGAACTTTCTCACCTTGTCAATCAAATACACAAAAAATGACCCCCTGTACTTGAGGGGGTTGGTAGATTTTTTAGGTTTTGCCCAAAAACATTACAACCGACCAATGAGGAAACTGATGACAGCCAAAATTGCACCTATGATATAAAAAGTGGCTACTACTTGTAGCTCCGACCAACCAGAAAGTTCTAAATGATGGTGCAGTGGTGCCATTTTGAATAGGCGTTTGCCTTTACCATCGGGACCTTTGGTAGCTTTGTAATAGCTAACCTGCGCCATTACAGAGAGGGTTTCGACAAAAAAGATGCCGCTGAGAATAAACAATACTACTAAACTATTTGTCATCAAACCCACAGCTGCTAAAGCTCCTCCCAGTGCTAGGGAGCCAGTGTCTCCCATGAACACGCGGGCTGGGTTACGATTGTGAGCTAAGAAACCTAAGCAACTGCCACTCAGGCTAGCACAGAAAATCATTAACCCTGGGTGTGTGGGTGCAATAGTTGCCCCCAAAGCCAGTAATGCGATCGCCACTGTTCCTGCGGCTAAGCCATCAACCCCATCTGTGAGATTAGTAGCGTTACTTTCCGCTACTAATACAAAGCCTGCTAAAGGCCAAAACAGTAAACCCAGGGGTAAAAACAATCCCAAGGGTAGACGAATATTAGTAATGTTATGTGGTTGAGTGAGAAACAGCCATAAACAAAAAACTAATGCGAAACTGATTTGCATCGCCAGTTTCATCCGAGGCGATATGCCTTTATTGGACTTCCGGCGCAGAATTTGCCAATCGTCTATCCAACCTATCAACCCATAGGATAGTGTTAATGCAGAAACTGCGATCACTTCTGCTGAAAATTGAGACCATACACAGGCAGCTATAAGTGCCACAGGTACAAAGAATACGCCACCCATTGTTGGCGTACCTGCTTTTTTCAGATGTGCTTGAGGCCCATCCTCGCGAATTATTTGCCCTGTTTTCAGAGCTTGTAGCATAGGTACTACCCAGTAACCTACTGTTGCACTTGCTACTGCACAGAACAATAGGGGCAGGGTTAGTGATGTACCTTGCCACGGCGTTCTGTTTGCCATCCAATCGAGAATCAGCGCTGCTACACCAAGTCCTGCACCCAATGAATAAGCTAGACCAATGCCGGATATGGTTGTACTTTGGTCAGGAGATAATTTAGCGTCCACAGAAATTTCCCTTCACTCCACACTTGTTAAAACTGAACAATTTAATAGGGACTATCTATACCAACAACGTACATCCGCTCGCAAAACTAATCTTCGTCTGGTGCAATGTCATCGTCGTCATCAAAATCATAATCCGCAATTCCATCTTCAACACCCATCAGGGATTCTATTTCTTCTTCGTCATCTAGAAAATCGTTTTCATGAACATCACGAGGAATAAGACGACCGTTGGATTGTAACCAGTCGATGAGGGAAGATTCCTGCTTTAATGGAATTACAGCCGCACGCTGGTTGCGAGGTACTTCACGCAATGGAGAATTTAACATATCAATCTAGATGCGACAAGGTTAAAGAAAGTAGACACCTTTGAGTCTATCAATAGATTCAACTCTTTTACTAACAATCAGACAAAAAATTTATTTTCACTCTTATCATTAGTAAACCGCCAAACTCAACAAATTCTTAGTATGGCGCTATACATTAAACATTGAATTTCTCCTTCTGTGATTAATACTGAATAGTGTTGAGGTAAATACGATGCTAGGAAAAGCGACTCTTTTAGAAGCAATAGCTGGTAAAAATCGCGGAATTCTTGCTTCGGAGCAAGATAAACAAGCAATTCTGGCGGCGATCGCATCTTTAGAAGATCTTAACCCTACACCAAATCCTGTTGAAGCTGCCGAGTTACTTGATGGCAACTGGCGACTACTATACACTACAAGTAAACCACTATTAAACCTTGATCGCTTTCCTTTTTCTAAGCTAGGTCAAATATATCAGTGTATTCGCGTAAAAACTTTTAGCGTTTACAACATAGCAGAAATTTATGGTTTACCCTATCTTGACGGCATAGTCAGCGTTGCTGCTAAGTTTGAACCAGTTTCCAATCGGCGTGTCAACGTAAAATTTGAACGCTCTATTGTTGGCTTGAAAAGCTTGATAGGGTACGATAACCCAGAAAACTTTATCTACCAAATAGAAGCTGGTAAAAAATTTACTGCTATTGATTTTTCTCTTAACCGAGAAGAACAACAAGGTTGGTTGGATATTACTTATTTAGATAGCAATTTGCGTGTTGGTAGAGGTAACGAAGGAAGCGTCTTTGTCTTGACTAAACCATAGATGGTTCTCCATGAGTGTTGGCGAAACAAAAGGGTACGCGATAATTGGACCTTTGTCAAGAAGGGGGTGGGCATGATGCCCTACGATAAATAACTTAACAAATCGTTTGCAAACGACCTGAAAACTGTACAGTGAAAACAAATAGCCGTATACTTTGGCGATTGATAAATAAAAGGGAAAAAACTCATGGTTCAACGTGGTTCTAAAGTACGGATTCTCCGCCCTGAATCGTACTGGTATCAAGATTTAGGAACTGTAGCGTCTATTGACCCAGGTGGCATCAAATACCCAGTAATCGTCCGGTTTGAGAAGGTAAATTACTCTGGTATCAACACCAACAACTTTGCCCAAGATGAATTGCTTGAGGTAGAGCCACCAAAGGCTAAGCCAAAAAAGTAACTGGATGAGCGTAGGGGGGTAGGGGAGTAGGGGAGATATCCCCCACTCACAAACTCCCTCTCTCCCGATAACTGCTACCCTAAGAAAAGTGGTTGTATAACAATTAATGCCTGAACTGCCTGAAGTTGAAACAGTCCGGCGGGGTCTAAATCAATTGACCCTCAATAAAGAAATTACGGGTGGAGATGTTTTGCTGGAGCGGACGATAGCATACCCATCTTCTGTAACCGAGTTTTTGACAGGAATCAAGGGGAGTGCGATCGCCACTTGGCATCGGCGTGGGAAATATCTTGTTGCTGAATTGGTGTCTATGGATGAAATGTTCCGCCGGAACGCCTCTAGGGGTTTGCTGGGGGTTCATCTACGGATGACCGGTCAATTATTGTGGTTAAATCGTGATGAACCTTTACATAAGCATACGCGGGTAAGATTATTTTTTGGCTCGGAGGAATTGCGCTTTGTCGATCAGCGCACCTTTGGGCAAATGTGGTGGGTTCCTCCCCAAGTTGCTGTAGAAAAGATTATTACTGGATTGGCAAAACTAGCGCTAGATCCGATGATGAGCGAATTCACTGTCGAGTATTTAGCAGAAAAATTACGTTATAGCCGTCGTTCCATAAAAGCAGCTTTACTAGATCAGTCTGTGGTAGCAGGTTTAGGTAATATTTACGCTGATGAAGCGTTGTTTAAGAGTGGGATATTACCAGACACCCCAAGTCAGAAATTGCAGCTAGAGCAAATTGAGCTTTTGCACTCCAGCATTATCCAAGTTTTGCAAACCAGTATAGAGGCGGGTGGTACAACTTTTAGTAATTTCCTCAACGTTAAGGGAACAAACGGTAACTACGGCGGTATGGCGTGGGTTTATAACCGTGCCGGAAAACCATGCAGAGTTTGTGGAACCCCAATTGGGCGGACTAGATTAGCTGGGCGTTCCAGCCATTTTTGTATCCAATGTCAGCACTAAACAATTCTAAATATAAGTATATTTTTCCGAAAATAAATGTATAAAAATAAATACAGGTCATGTTACTATAATTGCGGTTTTGGGATTTAACAATTGTTTACCATCGGTAAGCAATTGAAGAATTCCGCATTTGACGCATAACGGATGTAAAAGGTGTTCCCTAACAGTGCTAGTACGAAAATAATTTCTAGCTCAAAGCATCCGATTCACGAGCTAAAATCCTGAATAAAACAATTTACAACACTCCGGAGCTTTATTTATGGCTGTCAAGAGAGGGGATATAGTTCGTGCTGTTCGCGAAAAGCTGGAAAATAGCCTAGAAGCACAAGCAAGTGATACTCGCTTTCCTTCTTATTTGTTTGAAAGTAAGGGGGAAATTGTGGATATCAAAGGCGATTACGCACTAGTGAAGTTTGGGAAAGTGCCAACGCCTAACATTTGGTTGCGTTTGGATCAACTAGAAGAGTTTAAGTAATATTTAACGTAATTATGAACTATTCCCTTTCCTCCTCTACTCGGTGTCATTCTCCTCGTGTAACTGTCGTTGGTGCAGGTAAAGTAGGCAGCACTCTAGCCCAACGTATTGTCGAAAAAAACCTGGCAGATGTGGTGTTATTAGATATCGTTAACGGTATGCCTCAAGGACTAGCGCTTGATTTGATGGAGGCAAGGGGAATTGAACTTCATAACCGTAAGATTACTGGCTCTAATAACTACGCTGATACATCTGGTTCTGATATTGTGGTGATTACGGCAGGTTTTCCCCGCAAGCCTGGTATGAGTCGAGATGATTTACTTTTGATGAATGCCAAGATTGTGGTGGAAGCAGCGAAGAGAGCGATCGCTCATTCTCCTAATGCTATATATATAGTTGTCACCAATCCTTTGGATGTGATGACTTATTTAGCAAAAGAAGCAACAGGTTTAGGGCGCGATCTCATCATGGGTATGGCTGGTGTATTAGACTCTGCCCGCTTTCAAACCTTTATCGCGATGGAGTTGGAAGCTTGTCCCAGTGATATCAACGCTATGGTACTAGGTAGCCACGGCAATTTAATGGTGCCTTTACCGCGATATTCTACTGTGAACGGCATTCCTATTACAGAATTGCTAGATGCAGCAACAATTGAGCGCTTAGTTGAACGTACCCGCAATGGTGGTGCAGAGATTGTCGAACTGATGCAAAATGGCAGTGCTTTTTACGCCCCTGCCTCTTCCATTTGTGTGATGGTGGAATCGATTTTGCTCAATCAGTCTCGTTTGTTGCCCATAGCAACATACCTTCAAGGCGAATACGATTTGAAGGATGTTGTTACCGGAGTTCCCTGTCGCTTGGGTAGTAGTGGTATTGAAAGTGTCTTGGAATTAAGCCTTACCGATGAGGAAATAGCAGCGTTACATGCTTCCGCTGCTGCTGTGCGTCAAAGTATTAACCAGGCGCAGCAAATTTTTGCGCTTTGTGGGTAGATATCCCCCCCAACCCCCCCTTATGAAGGGGGGGGCAGAACACTTTCATTACCTTGACCGACGTTCGTCGCCGTAATATTCTTGATCGGCAGGATCGCCGTAGGGATCTTGGCTTGCGGGGATAGCATTGCCATAATATTCTTGATCGGCAGGATCGCCATAGGGATCTTGACTTGCGGGGATGGCGTTGGCGTAGTAATCTTGGTCAGCAGGATCGCCGTATGGATCTTGGCTTGCTGGTAGAGGGTTGTAGGACTCAACGTCAGCAGGATCGCCGTAGGGATCTTGGCTTGCTGGGATCACATTACCATACTGCCCGTAGACATCAGCAGGATCGCCGTATGGATCTTGGCTTGCGGGGATGGCGTTGGCGTAGTAATCTTGGTCAGCAGGATCGCCGTATGGATCTTCACTAGCTGGACGGACAGGGCGATCGCCATACTCAGCATCTTGATCGTTATTTTCGCCAACGATAAAATCCTTTGCTCTACGCAGAAAGTCATCTACCATGATTTTTCTCCTTGTTAAGTTATTGCTCCATTACCTTCCAAACCACAAACCCGGTTATGAATTTGATTGCTGGTTTATATTGGAGCGTTTGCTGGAGCTACGTCTCTTAGCGTGCGACCTGTTTCACGCCCGTTGTATCCTTGAAAATCCCGGTACTGTTGCGCTTCAGATTCCGGAACTCTGATTCCTTCTGGTGGTGGTGTTACCCAGACTGGGCGATTTTGCTCGTCGCGGTAGTAAACACGCCCGTTCTTAGAAAGATAGTACTTGCCCTTGGCTCCTGCGCCTTGAGAATTCTTATACCGATTGTAGAGATAATACAGAGCAGCTGCTCCCGCCAATGTAATTGCAACTTTCTGCCCCGTATTTAATCCCCTCTTAGTTTCGGTTGGCGTAGGAGCAGGATTATTTACATTTCTACTCACGGTACTATCAACAGGAGGCGGTGGCGCTGCAGTTTGGGAACCGCCGCCACCGCAGCTACTAAGCACTGGAACTGTTAGCAAAATTGAAAGAAACACTGCCACTGGAAGCGGTGCTTTTTTACGCTTTGGGGAAGTTGTGTTCATAGTATTTCCTCATCACCCTGCGGTTGTAAATGGGCAGTGCTGTGACAAAAACAGCTTAGTAAACGTTTACCACTCGTTTACAACCGCACAAGTACACCTTGTTATTGCAATGATGATGGAATATTTCCAGTCTTTCATCCTGCCTTTGAGAGAATTTACGTTCATTCTTTGGAAATATCGTAGGGATGAACAACTCGCCCCTATAGGACGCGATGATTTATTTCAGTAAATACACTTAAAATATTTCATTTTTATTTTATTATAAATAACAGTATATTTATCAATATTAGAGAAAAAATTTTTAATTAAAATATACTGATAATGTTTAAAATAACACTGAAAATGTCAGCAGAAAATACTAGTGTACAAGGTAGAGAAGCTCAAGCTAAAACTCGCCTCCTTCTGGCTTTGTGGGATTTAGGAGGAGCTAAGGAAGAAGTAAAAAAAGGTGAACTAACTAAGCGAATTGTCACAAAGGGCAAGAAGGTATCCGATTTTAAAAGTATCTTTGATATTTTAGAAAAACAAGGAGCGATCGCCATCTCCAAAAAAGGATTATCTTTGGTATCTCCCAGGGGTATAGATGTACTAGGTGAAGGTTTAAAAAGCGATGATTTTAGATTTGAAGGGAGTATTGTTGGAACTTGGACAGCTAATGCACTGCTAAAGTGGATGCATCAGAAGAATGGTGCGGTACCTTATGCATCAGCGAAAGCGATAAAGAGTGCGATTAAATCTTACGACGAGTTTGAACAGGAAGCTTTAAAAGTATACGACCAGCTTAACCGCGATTATAACCTCAATGACTTAGTGCCAATTTATCGAATCAGAAGGGAAGTAGGCGAAAGCATCAGTCGCGAATACTTCAATGAGTGGCTGCTAGAAATGCAAGAGAAAGACATTGTTCAGCTAATGGCGGGAGAAATGCGAGACATTACCCCAGATAAACGAGAGGACTCAATCATCATCCCAGGAGGTGGATTGCGCTATTACGTCAAGCTTTTAAATTCCTAAATTTTTCTAAATCCTTATGTAGTCCCTCACCTAACACTCAAGCATTATGAACAGTTCGACTGTTTCGCCCATAGAAGCCGTTAACACCGTCATCCAAACTTACAACCCATTTATCAACGCTGGCATTGTCAAAGAACAAGATGTCTGGGGAAAGGGATTCCTGGATGTGCCTACCCTAAATGCCCACGCTTCTAATGCAGTTTTTCAGGCTATTGAACTAGTGCATACCACTAAATCTTGCCAGGAGAAAGTGACATCAATAGCCATAACTGCTGCATACGGAGTTGGTAAAACTCATATCCTCAGTCGCATTCGCCATCAACTTAAAGCCAATGGAAGTGCGTTGTTCGTATATGCAGGAGTAAATAACTACACCGACTTAAATCTGATTAAATACCAATTCCAGCAAACTTTGGCAGATAGTCTTAGTAACATCGGTAGTCAAGGAGTGACGCAGTGGCAGCAGGTAGCAGCCGAGATGGCAAACGAAGGTTTCAAAGCTATCGACGCCAATTTTCCGAGCCTTTCACCCCAAGTACTAGTTGAAAGATTTGACAAAGTATGTGCAAGTTGGTCAGCTAAAAACAGAAACTTAATGGATAGGCTGACCAAAGAAGTTCTGAAAATAAAACCAAATGCTGACCCCTATATTGTCCGGGCAATTTTGTGGATGCTTTCAGAAACTCAGGCATCTTTTGCCATCAAATGGTTGTCTGGCAATGAGATAGCCAACTCTCATGCTGAAGCTCTAGGATTACCAAATTCAAATACAACTAACAAAGATAAAGAAGCTGAAGCTTTCAAAACTATTCAACAAATACTGAATTTGGTGAGCTACTATAACCCCATGGTTATTTGTTTTGACGAAATAGATGTAGAAAACAACTGTAATACTGATGGATTAACAACTCCACAGGTAATTGCTGATTTAGTTAAGCGTTTACATGATACTCTTGAACACTCAGAACTTGGTCGAGGAGTTGTTATTCTCACAGTTATGTTGCCTGATACATGGACTCTAAAGGTAGATCAGATGTATGGTGGCACACCAGATAGAGTTTCAAAATATACCCAGCGCCGACCGATAGATTTAAAATCTCTTAGTGGCGATTCTATGGTAGAGTTAGTCACCCTTTGGCTGAAAGAGTTTTACGAGGCAAAAAATTTAATCCCTCCTCATCCCCTTTACCCATTTGAAGAAAGTGAACTGAGAAAATATGGTAAAAATGGACTAACAGTCAGGGAAGCTTTGAAATGGTGTGCAGAGAACTTTAAAGTTGATGACGAGATACTACCACTAGATCCAGGTGAACGATTTGAGCTTGCTTTGAAGAGGGAGAGTGAGGTAAATCGGGGAAATTATCTAGATGATAATTCCCTGATTGCTGATGCTTTGCGTTTTGGTTTTCAAAGTCTCAAAGGACAAACATTAGATGGTGAAACTTCTACAGGTGAGAAATTAGAACAAGTAACAATCGAAGATGTTGCTGAAATTGAACCAAAATCAAAGAATTTAGGATGGATAAACTTCAAAGTTATTGGCAAAGAAAAAGGTAAAATGTTCAAAATTGGCGTTGCTGTTCTCCAATACTCTCATGGAAAACCAGTAGGAGCTGGAATGTGGAGGTTAATCGAATATAAAACTTTCGATATAACGCGAGGTTGTTTAGTTCGTTCCAAAACAGAAGAAAAAAAGATTCGTAAGAATTGGGACTCATACGAATATCTCAAGAAGCTTGTGGAAGAATTGGGAGGAGAACATGTAGATCTAAAATCAGCGGAAATTAGACCACTAATTGACCTCTATTTTGTTTATCAAAAGCGCGAACGTTATCAGCTCAACGATGAGCAAACTCTGAAGTTTTCCTATCGGCTAACTCGTGATAATCCTTTGCTACTAGAAATTTTGAGCGCTCCTTCGGGTCAGATTGATGAAGATACTATACAGGGAGAAGAATTATTAAACGACTTCCTTAACCCTTCGATTCAGGAAAACGCAGACGAATCAGAAGACCTAAGTGAGTTATTTAGCCAAGTATGACTCAATCAGTCTTGCTTCAAACAGCCCTATGTTTGCCTGCTGCCGATGTTGAAGCTTTAATCCAAGGGCGAATTATTGTTGCAATGCCCCAGAATTTCATTAACCCTGGGCAGCAATTTGCGCTCTATCCAGCTAACGTCTCGATTTTACCTCTTGAGCGGTACTACCGCTCAGGTTTTTTACCCATTGCCCAAAAGGTTTTTGTAAACTTAGGTTCTCAAACAGTTGTGATTAAAGCTTGGGCTAAATGCGAAAGCTGCAAAATGCATCTTCCTGAAACATTTGAGTCTTTGTCACAGTTAACCGTTTGGACAAAAGAAGCATTAAAGCAAGCACTTGGGGAACGATCTCATATTTTTCTGGCTTACTTGCGCGTTTACCAACTACTCAATCACTGTGAAATTCCTGTACAACTCCAAAGTCGTCAGTTTGTGCCTTTACCTAATTCTTTGAGAGGTTCTGAAGCACAACCAGTAGTAAGCGATCGCCTATTCACCCAACGTAAAAACCAATTAGAAATACGCCAACCATCACAAAATCCTGAATTAGAAGAATTGCAAGGCGCTTTAGCTTTCCTTGCTATCACCAACTCAGCCGCGAAACAATTACACCAGGATATCCAACTATTTTTAGGTTGGACTACTGAGCAGCTACCAACGCTACCTCAGCAAAATTTAGCTTGGATTAATGACATTGTAGCTTTGGGGAAGCGCAGCAAAGAACAAGATGAAGGCAAAAGTAATTATCAAGCAGGGACAGACTTTGAAAATATAGTTCGTCAGAGCATAGAGTTTTTAGGATTTACAGTTGATGAATTCCATAAAGGCGGTGCTGGTGGTGTAGATGTATTCTGTTCACAGCCATATCCACTAGTAGGGGAATGTAAAGCTGGTAAAAAAATTCCCAATGATACGGCAGTACAACTACTAAACTTAGGAACATTACGCCTAAAAAGTCAAGAAATATTTCAGCGATCTACTAAATTAATTATCGGTCCTGGTGAACCTACAATCCAACTACAAGATTCTGCAAAGGTACATGGTATGACTATTATTAATCCAGAAACACTTCAGAAACTGGTGAAACTACAAAGTACTTATCGTAACTCAATAGACTTGTTTAAACTAAAAGAATATCTAAAAGTAGGTCAGTCCGATGAGGAAGTTGAAAAATACATTAATCAAGTTTATCGAGAAATGAGTTTGCGATCGCAGATTATTCAAGCAGTCAAAGAACTCTCCGAGCAAGATAACGAAAATCCAGGAGCCATTAATCAGGGTTTCACAGTTACAGAAATTCGCGCTCATTACAATGCCACTCACAATCCCAAGCAAACTAGCGAGGCAGTTCACGATTTATTGATAGAGCTTTCCTCTCCTTTGACTGGCTACTTGGGGCGGGGGAATGTAGGTGATTTGAAGAGCGATCGCTTTTACTTCCTCCGTAACTTACCAATTAATCAAACCTAACCCACTTCTTTCCTCTGCGCCCTCTGCGTCTCGGCGGTTTATTTTCTTGAATCATATTCTGCCAGTGGCTCTTATCTAATAGGAATATTAATCACAAACTCAGTACCAACACCAAGCTGCGAAATACAATCCAATGATCCACCATGTTTTTGTGTCACAATTTGATAGCTAATTGATAATCAAGTCAGGTTGAATACAAGCTTTGTCTAATCCCTCTTAACCGTTTACTTGCGCTCGTTACCTCAAAACCAATCGGTTCGAGTAAATTGACTATAAACTAAATTCTGCTATGTCGTCGTTGCTATCTGTGCTACCGTAAGCAGTGGGTTTAAAATCAGAGCCATGAATTACTTTACTAAACGAGATTTCTGGATTTTGGTAAAGAATATTTAGTACACTAATAAAGTCCCGCACGATTTCGCCGGGTGTAAGCAATGCTTCTGCCCCTAAGCGATTGACAATTTCTTTTACAAACTCTTTCAAATCGCTAGTTTTTAAAGTTTGGTTATAGCCGAAGTTGAGAGCGTGAATTTCTGTCAAATTCAGTAAAAGTTTGAGAATTTCTTCTGATGTTAATGGGTTAAGTCTTATTACTGGACCTAAAAATTCTTGGACACCTGCTTGAGTGGTAAAACGGCTTTCTTTTGTGCGTCTTCGCCATGCTTGATCGGCAAAAAGTCCCCGATTTGGATCTTCTAAAAATTTTGTTGTTCCACCGATGATAATACCTAAATGTTCTGCTTTGCACTGCATAGTATCGTTGAACATTCCTAGCAGTCTGTTGTAATTTTTTTCTCTACTAACTGTAGGGGATATTTGATATAAATTTACAGCTTCATCAAGTAAAATTAAAAGTCCTTTATAGCCAATCTCAGCGACAAACTTAGCTATGAGCTTAACGTAGTCATACCAACTCTCATCGTCAATGATAACTCGCACTCCTAAAGCAGCTTTTGCTTCTATTTTGGTGGCAAATTCTCCTCGTAACCAACGTAAAGCTGCACCCTTTAATTCATCATCATCTAATCGGTAGCCACGCCAATAAGCAACAATAACGCTACCAAAATCAAATCCGTGCACCAAGTCTTCAATATATTGAACTACTTCCCTGATTTTCTCTTCTACTTTATCGTCAAAACCGTCTTCGTTAGGACGCATTCCCGTATCTTTCGCAACTTCTTGTTGAATTTTATTAATCCATCCTTCCAAAATTGAAACTAGCGCACCACCATCAGGACGTGTTTTTGTAGCGAGACGACTCATTAATTCTCGGTAGGTTGCCAAACCTTCATTGTTTGTTCCTGCCAATCTGCGTTCTGAGGATAAATCTACATCAGCGACGACAAAACCTTGTTCCATTGCCCCATTGCGAATCAGTTGCAGCAGAAAGCTTTTGCCTGAACCATAGTTGCCAATGATAAAACGAAATGCTGCTACCCCTTCTGCTATATCGTCAAGATTTTGTAACAGGCTTTTTAGTTCTTGTTCCCTACCTACTGCTATATATTCTAGTCCTACTCTTGGTACTACTCCTGCACTAAGAGAGTTGATTAGAGCCGTAGATACTTTTTTTGAGATTTTCAACTTTGCCATGTACATCACCTGACCTCATTTTATTTTACCCTGAGGGTAAGCATTGCATTCAAGCCTATGTGTTTTAATTTTATGAGGTTTGCCGTGCCATGATGTTTTGGTGCATGGCGATCGCACGTTTCACCATTGTCATATGCTCTTGATATATTACTATGGGTTCAGAACTAGGGTTAATAATTAGTTCCCCTATCGTATCATTAGCATGTTCATTAATGGCATCAATTAATATATTTGGCATGGTGATGTTTTCCTCTGCTATTTTTTTTATGGTAGCATAAGGATTTTCTTGCTCGATGATTGCTTTTAATACCTGAATTTCATGTTCTCTGAGATGTTTGATCAGGTTAGTCCACTCCAAGGGTAACTCTGTTTTTCCGCCTATCGTCGCTACGGGTTCTAAAGACTCAATTAAATCAGCAAAAGGAAATAAATCTACATTATTACTTACATCACTATCATTATATAATGGCTCCTGCTCTAGGGTATTTACTTGTTGTAGTAATTCCCAAACTTGGCTTTGCAATTGATCTCGTTCTGCTTGCAATACTCCAACTTGCCCTTGCAGATTTTCTAGTTGAGTTTGTTCCTCTCCTATTTGAGTTTGGAGAGACTTCAGCTTATTTTCTATATTTTCTTTTTCTTGCCTTTGACTTGATAGTAATTTATTTTGCTTATTTACCTGAGTTTCTAGTTTTTGAATTTGCTCTCGCAATTCATGTAGTTTTTCTTCTAATTGCGGTTTAAGTCGATTAAGTAAAGTTACACTATTTTCCAGTTCTTGTTTTTGTTGTTCTAATTCACCAATTTGCTTTTGTACCTGAGTTATTTCTGAACGGGATAGGTTATAATTTAAATCGAGCCGGCGTTTTTCAGCGGCAAGAGAAGTGAAGGTGTTATTCAGTTCTACTTTATTTTTCTCCAAATTATGAATTTCAGTTTGTAAGTAGTTTACTTTTACTTCTAACTGTTTTTTCTCGCCAATAAAACTGCTTAACTCTCGATTGAGACTATCTCTTTGACAACGACGATCTGTGATTTGATTTTGCAGTTGGGTTGATTCTTTATATAATAAAGAGCGATGAGCTTCTAGTCGATTGACTTCTTCTACAACACGATTCTTCAGCCCCTCAAGTTCTCTGATTCGACGAGAAAGAGAATCTAAAAGCAGCATTTCAGAATTTCTACGTCGCTTATCAACGAATAATGCGGCTAGATAGGTGGCAGGTACAGCGATCGCACCTGTAAAAAGGGCTTGATTAAAGTTCCAGTTTAAGACCAAACTTAGTCCAAAACTCACACTAAAAGCAATGATACCGATCATGATTCGATTGCTACTGGTTGCAGGTTGCATATGGCTAGTTTTTAGCATAGTTCAGTAATTGGAATAAATTATAAAGGTTGTAGAGAAGCTCCTGCGGAGCGTCTGTACTATGAATTAGCATTTCTGATTTTGTGCATTAAATAATGTTAAATCTGCCTTTAAGAAATCTACAAATTGACGTGCTGTTCTTCCCGATCTACCATTATGACGAATCGCCCACTCTTTAGCTTGGTGTTCTAAATCTTCCTGACTGATATTAATTTCTGCAATTGTGGCAAGATGCCGGACAATTTGTAAATAAGTGTTTTGGTCTGCAGGTTCAAAAGTCAAAGTTAAACCAAAGCGATCGCTAAAAGAAAGCTTCTCTTGCATAGTATCCCATGCATGAACTTCATCATGATCTCTGGGCGCAGGTCGGTCAGCAAAAAACTCTCGAACTAAATGACGGCGGTTAGAAGTTGCATATACTATAACGTTTTGCGGTCGTGCAGTTACATTTCCTTCTAAAACTACTTTAAGAGCTTTGAAAGCGTCATCATCTTCCTCAAAGGAAAGGTCATCAACAAAGATAATAAATTTTTGTGGTGCTAAACGTAAATATTCGACAATTTCTGGTAAATCTTTTAATTCCGATTTAGCAACCTCCACTAAACGTAGATTGCGATCGCTATACTCATTTAACAACGCTTTCACCAAAGAAGACTTTCCCGAGCCACGACTACCATAAAGTAATACAGAAAGCGCCCTAAGTCCAGATAATAAAAATTCTGTATTTTTCAGCAAAGCCTCGCGCTGATACTCATAACCCACTAATTCATTTAACTTTACTGGATCGGCGTGTCGGATACCAACAAACTTCCCATCCAACCAGCGTGCAGCCTTGTATTCCGCAAATAAACCTGTACCACATTGACGGTAATGTGCCGCCAAATCTTCTACAGCATCAGCCCAATTTTCTATCTCTTGTAGAGACGCGATATATCGCGTCTCTACAGTTGTGTTCAATTGCGTCTCTATTTCTTGATACCATACTACTGGTGAAACAGGCATTCTTGCCACGACTTGCACCCATTCACTCAAAGAAGCGCTGCTACATTCATAAAGACTTTGCAGTGCTTGTAAATCATGAGCTGCTGCTGCTACCAAACAAGCAGGCAAATTCTGAAATTCTTGCTGTTGAGCTTGCCGAGTAAAGGGATTGTCATCTTTGAGAATTTGCGCGATGAGAAATTCCTCCCAGTTTTGATTTAAAGCAGCTAAGGATTTGAAGTAAATGCCGTAGGCTTCGAGACAACCCCGTGCATCGGCGTCAGTGTAGCGTATAGCTTGCAACAAGTCAAGAAATGCCTTACCCACTTCCGCTTGGAGGACAGATTGGTAGAGTAATAAGGACGCTGCTTGACGCTGGAGAAATTGAACCTTTGCAATCGCTTGATTATCCATTAATTATTCAGGTTATTTTGCTAAACAGCGCTTGTTAAATTGTCTGCCGACACATGCAGCTAAATCACAATCTAATAGGTTTAACAATGACTTTAGGTATTCTTGTCGCTCTTGCCTACGGCATCTTGGTAATTGTTGGTGGTATAATTGGTTACTTTAAAGCCAACAGCATCGTTTCCCTGATTAGTGGTAGTGTCAGTGGTTTATTACTTGTGTTTGCTGCTATTGTCCAATTTCAAGGACACAATTGGGGTTCCATTCTGGCTACCATTGTCACCACCATTTTGTTAATTTTCTTTACCTTGAGATTAGTTAAAACACGTAAGTTTATGCCAGCGGGATTGATGACTATTCTCGGTATAGTAGCACTAGCAGTCATGGTAAAACAAGTTGTAGTTTTTATCACATAAATTTCAACTTTCTTGCGGAGATAATTATAATAGTACACTAGTATTACTGTAAGGAGGGCGTTTGTGACAAAAAATATTGTACAGACGCCCTCACCCACAAATTAATCGTAGAGACGCTCCCTTGGAGCGTCTCTACAGATGAATCAAATCATTCTATTTATCCGGAGAATACTAATCAATCTTGTAATTTGTTATTAATACCTGAGCAAATAAGTCCATTTCCAGTCTTGTTGATAGGACTTATGCCTACAGCCCGTAAATAGATTTACGGGCTGTTTTTATCACAAAATGTACTCAAAAACTTGAAAGTAATAGTCAAGGTATAATTGGCATTTTGGCAGATCTTCCTAAGCAAAATCAGATATTAGTATATAGTATCAATCCAATTGTTCTGCGTGTAAGAGTTGCTATCTACCAAATACTCAGATAACGATATCTTTTTAGCTTGACAACATAGGAAATATTATATGGTACTTTCACTATCTGAACATAACGTTATCAAGTATCTACAGGATGCCGATCTGATTAGTTCAGAAGATAGCGTAACTACATCCGTATTGTGCCGAAGTGATCGGAAAAATTTTAATTTACTGATTACTTCCAGAGGAAATCGTCAACTTTTGGTTAAACAGGAACTAACAATTGATAATGCCGGAATACCACAAGAATTTTTTAATGAGTGGCTGTTTCATCAATTATTACAACGGTTTCCTGTACTGGGAAATATGTCAGCGATCGCACCATTGGTAGTACATTACGATCCAGAAAATTCCATCATTGTACGTAACTACCTCAATGAATATATTGAGCTAGCAAGTTTTTATCAGAACAACCAGTATCCAGAAGCAATTGCAATCGCTATTGGCACAACTTTAGGAGTATTGCATCGTGCCACATTTAACCGCCAAGAGTATCGTAACTTCATGGCAACACCGCCAGAAGGACAGTTTCGCTATCAGTATTACAACCCAGCACAAGGGATAGAATCAATAGGACCAGAAATTTTTGGTACAGTTCCTATTGATGCATTAAAATTCTATGTTCTTTATCAACGTTATGAAAGTTTAGAAGCGGCAATAGCAGAATTGGCTGGAGAATTTGCTCCTTGCTGCCTAACTCACAACGATCTAAAATTTAACAATATTTTGGTGCATTCTCGATGGAAGCAGCTAGACAATTGCCTTATACGGTTGATTGACTGGGAAGCTTGTAGTTGGGGAGATCCAGCTTTTGATTTAGGAACAATAGTTGCCAGCTACTTAGAAAATTGGTTGCGTAGCTTAGTAGTAGATTCATCGATATCATTAGAAGAATCGTTAGAATTAGCGGCGACACCATTAGATTTGCTTCAACCTTCAATACTTAGCTTAGTTAGAGCATATCTCAATGCTTTTCCCCTGATTTTAGCCGAGCGTCATGACTTTATGGTGCGCGTTATTCAGTTTGCCGGATTAATCTTAATTAATCAAGTGCAAGAAATGATTCAGAATCGCAAATACTTTGATAACGCCAGTGTTTATACAGTTCAGGTAGCGAAAAATTTACTTACACTTCCCCAGGAATCTATGCTGACAGTATTTGGCATGTCAGAATCAGAAATCATCAAACCATTTACAAATTTTTCTAGCTTGTCTGAGACTGAAGTAAAACAAAATTTATTGCGTATTTATTACGACAAAACTCGCTTACGTGGCTGTTAAGGAAAAAATGAAGTATGAATCAATTACTAGATTCTCTCTTCGATATTGCCAAGTTAATTCAAATAGAACCATTTTGCATTTACCATCCTCATTATCAAGAGTTTGCACTGCCAACTCAAGTAGCAGAGCGATTCAAGCAGACTTCAATCGAATTACAGCTTAAGTATCTCAATCTGTTACTACGAAATTTTCTCCACGGTATTTATTACAATGGCTCACTACAAACAATATTGGCAATAAATACAGACAAGAGTAGCGCTGTAAACCAAAATTTAGAAAATAACTCACTGCTAGAAATCGATTGGCAATTTTACGAACTATTAGACGCCAACAATCATGGCATAGGTTATTTCGATCCTGACTGGCAGGTGTTACGCAAAGAACCGGATGGTAGTATTGCAGTGACTAAAGGTGGTTTGATATTATATGTTGAACAAGTAGACGCACAGCATGTCGCCAATCGCCATCTCGAACCGATAAACCAATGTGCCATTGGCGAGTTTGTCGCTATTTGGATGCCGAAAAATCGACTGAAAAATGGTTTCTACATTGCACTGAGCAACTTTGGACAAGAAAAAAGCTACCCAGATGCTGATTTGGGAGTAGGGCGAATTTTCTTCAACTTAACTCCAGAGGGTGCGATCGCGCTCATGAATAGCCTTACACTACAACTTAACGCTGCTGCAATTGGGTTTAGTTTTCAGGTTCCATACAATCGTTGTGTGTACAATCGCTATGACTCAGGAATACTCTACTTTGAACGCAAAGACTATCCTGTAGTGCGAGAAATTCTGCAGATAATTTATGCAGAAAATCAAGATTATTTTCACACAGAAGTCCCCTTATTTACTAAGTTTTTAGCACCAGGGCTGGGTTTAGCAGAAGAGCCACAAAATCCAAATAGCAATTTTGGTTTGAATCGTTGCCAAATTGTCGCGTCGGCGTTGTTGTCAGCTTGGCAAAAAGGTAAAAATTCACCTGATGAGCGAATGATTGCAATTCACCAACATTTTGCTAAATTTGGTATTGACTTGCAGCGTCCCTACCTGAACCCCTATTCTGAGGATATTTATTTCCCCATATAGAAACCCGGTTTCGTAAAAGTTACCGGGTTTCTGGGCTACAATTATCTAATAAAGAATTTTATATTTTCCCCATGCCATTTAAATATAATCGTACCGTTCGGTTTCAAGACACTGATGCTGCTGGGGTAGTTTATTTTGCCAATGTTTTGGCTATTTGTCATGAAGCTTATGAAGAATCTTTAGAAGCATCGGGCATTAATCTTAAAGAATTTTTTACTCATCCACCTGTGGCTTTTCCGATTGTTCATGCTGGTGTTGACTTTTTTCGCCCTATGTACTGTGGGGATGATTTGGTGATTAGGTTAATGCCTCAAGAACTAAGTGGCGATCGCTTTGAGGTTGTTTATGAAGTTATGATTGATGAGGTAATTGTTGCTAAAGCAATTACTCGGCATGTTTGTATTGATGCAAGTAGTAGAAGTAAAACAGAGTTGTCTGAGGAAATGAGGGTATGGTTGGATTTGAACCGCACAGGCGTAGAGAGCGCACCAGAGAAGAAAGGCTAGAGATGTACTTTGAACTGAGCTAAACATCTTTCCATAAATTCTCAAGCCAAGTTTCTTCCTCTCGATCAAAAAAGTAATTCACACCAAAACCCACTGCTCGGTTATGCTGCGATAACTCCACAGCTAGCCCCAAAGCAGCTTGTCTACCAATCGCCGTCTCAAAAACAGATGAAAACACCGCATCAATCTGATAATGTTGACAAAACCGACGCAAACGAGAAGGAGAACCGACAATCCCAGGCTTAATCACAAAAACACCTCGCCAGCCGCGCTCATAACAAGCCACTAATTGTTTAAGTGTAGACACAGATTCATCTAAAGCGATCGCAGTTGCATAACAACAACTCAACTCCAACATCTCATCAAAATACTCCACAGACAACGGTTGCTCCAAAAACTCAATCTCCAAACTAGCCCTCAAACTATCACAACTCCATAACCATAAATTAGCCTCCTCAAAACAAAGCCCACCATTAGCATCCAACCGCAATTTTGCTCCATCAGGCATTGCCTGAACAAGTAACTCAAAAATTGCCAACTCCTCCTGCACCCCATAAACACCAATCTTCCACTTAAAAGTACGACACCCCGAGCGCCACAACTCCTTCCAAACCCGTAACACAGCTTCCCCAGCAGGCAACAAACCACAGTAGCTTAGAGTAAAACCCTCTTCCTTGGCGCTCTTGGCGTCTTCGCGGTTCATATCTTCCCAAGCAACCTCAAACCCAAACTGACAAGCAGACAACTCATCAGGAATCGAAAAAATAGCCTCCTCCGTAACCACCCCTCCCAACCCACAACAAAAATCCAAAGCCTCTTCTAAACTTTCCGAACCAAACCAGCTAATAGGGGCGATTTCGCCCCAACCCACTCTTTGAGCCTCATCAACAAGACGCACAATAATTCCATCACGAAATTCCCAACTACCGTAGCTGGTACTTAACGCCCGCACAAATCTCCGTCGATAAGGACGAAACTCAAACAGATAACGCATTAACCCCTGCAAGCATAAATCCCACACCGAACAGCAAGCAACTCCAAAAATGTACCACCACAGCGATGAATTTACAGTTACTGACTTTATCAGGTTGGTTATGATACTCACCAACGTGGTGGCATAAATTTTTAGCAAAGGGTATACTTAGCCAACTAAGTAAAGTCCACAAGGGAATTCCCCACAGCACAAACACCACGTTGAGGGCATAAATACTACCTGTGAACCAATGTAGGAGTTGTGCGGCGTTTTGTGTGCCTAAGCGAACAATAGGCGATCGCTTTCCTGCGGCTAAGTCATCTTTAACTTGGTGGAAGTGAGAGCAAAATAAAATTAAACTCGTGGCAATCCCCACAATCACACCAGCTGTTAAACTGGTCATCGACCAGCTATTGGTTTGACTATAATATGCCGCTGACACTGCCACCGGACCAAAAGCAAAAAAGCAAATTATCTCCCCTAAACCCTGGTATCCTAAACGGAAGGGAGGTCCTTGATAAACATAGCCCAAGGCACAGCACAACAAAATTAGCCCCATCACGGTTAAGTCTTTTTGCCACCAGCAGATTACTAGAATTCCCAGCAACCCCGAAACTAAAAACAAATTCCCTAACCAAAATACTAATAGCTTACTGCCTGTCAAATTCACCAGAGAATGGTGTTTATTTTGATCTATTCCCGTTTCTGAATCAAAGACATCATTACTAAGATTCTCCCAAGCCAAAATTAAAATTGCCGCCGCTAAAAAAGTGGAGAATACGGCGACATGAAGAATTTTTGTTTCCGCAAAAGCTACAGCCGTTCCTACCCAGATGGGCATAATCGCAACGCTGTACATGGGCAACTTGATTGCCGCTTTCCATAATTTACTGTTGGGATGATGATATGAAATTAGCTTTGTAGTCATCAGTCGAGATTAATTATATTGCTAGCACGAGTGCATCCAGGTAGGTAACACAGGGTACCACCGTTTTCCCAGTAAAACTTTTAGTTGGGTACAATCCGACTTGTTAATCTGGCGCGGGCTTGACGAATACCCGTAAATTACAGCCAGAAACTAGACACCAAACTGGGTTTTGCTCACTCTCAATCATGCTTGTGCTCCCACGCTGGATCAAAGGCAGCTCTTTGTGTTACCTGTAGAAATACGACCACGATTCATCACACTTTAGGAAGATAACTTCAAAAAAATTTACTATTTCTAGATCCATGACAGTTTCCCCGTGTCTCACCGACTTTTTTATCTATAATCAAGAAATATGTCAATTTCTTTCCACACAACAGAATTACTTAAAAAGTAATCGCACGCAAATTGTGAGTATTGCTTTAGAGATTGACAGAGTTGACCCGCTTGTAGTATTTAATAAACTGGCACAACCAAATCAACTTAATTTTTACTGGGAAAACAAAAGTAAAAATGTGGCGATCGCTGCCATTGATGCTGTAGTAAAATTAGAAGTAGCGGGCAAAAACCGTTTCGTTAAATCAGAAAAATTTATTAAACAGTGCCGGGATAATATAACTTATTTTTCCCAGACAAATCTGCCTTTTTCTAAACCGCTCTTTTTTTGTGGTTTCAGTTTCTTCGATCAATTTCAAACAGATTATCCATTTCCATCTGCTAGCATTTTTCTGCCGCGTTGGCAAGTAACTCTTTTAGATCAGCACTGCATCTTAGTTGCCAATACAATGATTCATGCAGGCGTAGATATTAAAAGATTACTACAGTTTTTCCATACAACAGTTGAAACTATCCAAACTGTAGGATATTACTCACCACATCTTAATTGTTCTGGGTCTAAATTTGGACAAAAATCTGTTGCGAATCCGGAAAGATTTAAAAGTTCAGTAGTATCAGCGTTAGAAAAAATTCAGTCAAATCATTTAAGTAAAATTGTTTTAGCAGATACACTTGATGTCAGCGCAAACACGCAATTTAACTTATTCAAATCTTTAAACAATCTGCGACAGTTACACCCAAATTGTTACGTATTTTCCACAAGTAACGGCAAGGGGCAAAACTTTATTGGTGCAAGTCCAGAACGGTTAATTAGTATACAAAATCAACAATTAATTACTGATGCTTTGGCAGGAAGCGCACCACGAGGCAAAACACCTACTGAAGATGCTGAAGAAGCCAATCGTTTACTAAATAGTGAAAAAGAAAGGCACGAACATTCATTGGTGATTGATTTTATTAGTCAAAGCTTATCAAATCTGGGTTTATTACCTCAAGTGTCAGCACCGCGCTTGCGACAATTATCTAACATTCAGCATTTATGGACACCCATTAGCGCAGTAGTACCTCCTAACGTTCATCCCTTAAGGATTGTGGCGCAACTGCATCCTACACCAGCAGTTGCAGGTGCAGGCAGAGATATTGCTTGTGCGGAAATTCGTCGTTTTGAGCATTTTGAGCGGGGTTTATATGCTGCCCCATTGGGTTGGGTAGACTCGGATGGTAACTGCGAGTTTATTGTGGGCATTCGTTCCGCATTAATAGATGGCGCTTGCGCCCGACTTTATGCTGGTGCTGGTATCGTCGCTGGTTCCGATCCTGACAAAGAACTGGCAGAAATTCAACTTAAACTTCAAGCGTTGCTTAAAGCATTAGTTTGACATTCATTATATCCTCCTAAGGGGGGATATTACTTAGTTAGATTATTTTTGATTACCTATAAGTAAAATACCAAATTAGGATTATTACTTATACGTGTAAAATCTTGCCAAACTGGCAACATAAAGGACTTTTTTTAGTTATGCTTGCTAATAATACAGTTTACAGCTTAACCAGCGGTGCAAAAATCACTACCATCGATTGATTCAGTTTTAGACTAATTAATGTGATGGTTTTCATCAAAAATGGGCGTAAATTTACCAACTTACGCCCATCCCTTTACTCAAACACGTATTTTTCCGCTACCTTCCAGTAGCGAGAGAAGCGCTTGAGATCGATATAGCCGTCATAATCAAAAAACGGCTCTACCTCCAAAGCTTCTAACTCAACAGAACGCTCAATTTCGTCACAGATAGCATCAAAACGAGGACTGGGACTCTCTGCTGTGATAACTTTGTTGGCATTATGCTCTTGAGCAAAAGCCAAAACTTCTTGCGCTACATTGCCACGGCGAATGATGACGGGTAATTCAAGCAAGCATTCATATATAAAAGTAAGGCGTTTGAGACTCAATTGCCATTCTTCGATCAAAGCATCGTCCCAAACCCAGATTGCAGGAGCGTTGGGATACTCTTGGAGTGCGGGATTTTGGGGACTTAGACAGTCACCGTGTACCCAGATGATTGGTTGACTCATAGGATTAACGTTTTTTACCACGCTGGAAACTTTGACTGTTAGATTGTTTGCTAAATTCGCCTTTAGGAAAAAGCCGCGCTTCTATTTCTTCATAGCTACCTTCAAAATCGCACTTACCATATAAAGGACATTGACGACAGTAAACGCCTTCAGTGTAGCGTTCTAAATTCTCACGGTTGAAGAAATACGGTTTGTGACTAAAAGTGCTGGCTACCCATTGCCATGACATATTATTACTAGCAGGATCGCCATCTAAGAGGTGTTCGAGAAACCACTTTGCCCCGGTTTGCCAACGAATGCGCCGCCAATGAATCATGTATGCTGCTAACCACATGCGGGCGTGGTTGTGCAGGTAGCCAATATCCCTTAAGTCACGGCTGAAGCTGTCAATGCAAACTCGTCCGGTAGTACCTTCAGTAATGTCATCAGGTAAATCAGGTGTATAGTCTTTGACAGTATAACCTGTTTTGTATTCCTCTTGATCTTGCCAGATACCATTACCTAGCTTGACATACAACCGCTGCCAGTAGTCGCGCCAGCCTAACTCGTTGATTAGTTTAGTGGCATCGTTTTGATTGTTGACGCGCTCAAGCACATAATCGCGAATTTCACGCAAGCTCAGAACGCCATAGCGAATGTAAGGAGAAAGTCGCGTTACTGCACCAGTGAAAAAGTTACGTGATTTCCCGTAGCGATATGGGTCTACTTTTTGCAGTACGTTTTCCGCAGCTTTACGTCCTCCCACAGTTTCGCTGACATGTTGATCGCGTTTTGCAGCGTGGGGAAATTGTTCGCGGAGGTAGGCTACCAAGTCATCACGGTTGGCAAAGTCGCGTTGCATATTGTTAGTCATATCGTTTTTGAATTTTGGTTCTACCTACGCAAGTTAATTAACTATTATTACGTATAAATAAGCGCGATCGCCCTCAACCTGATGGCAGAACTTTGCTGCTAGCACAGGAGAAAGGTTAAACTAGTGGAAAAATATAATACATGGCGTTACCGTAGTTGCACCGTCAAAAAACACACTTGATGATTAGCAATTTAAAATTAAGAAAATAAAGAGAAAATTTATTATATGATAAAAAACATGCTTATTATTGGCGGTAGTCGTGGAATAGGTCTGGCAGTTGCAGAGTATTACCATGACAAAGTAGAGAACCTAGTATGTGTTTCGCGAAATCCATCAAAATTTGGAAAGTGGATTGAGGCAGATGTCTCAGAACAGCAAGGTATTGATAAAGTTTGTGCAGCCTTTGATTCTCGCCCTCTAGATGCGCTTCTTTTTCTCGGAGGAACCTGGGAAAAAGGTGCATTTACCACTGACTATAATTTTATCAATAGTAGTTATGAGGAAATTGATCGCGTAATAGCTGTCAACCTAATAGCTCCAATTAAATTAGTAAAAGGATTAATTTCATCTTTAAAAAAATCTCAGGTTCCAAAAGTAATTTTTATAGGTTCGCTATCTGGTTTAGATAATCAAGCAACAAGAGAAGTAGCAAATACAGCTTCTAAATTTGGGTTACGCGGTGCTGCACAGGCTTTGCAGATTGAGCTAAAGAACACTGGGATTAGCTTCACGGTGATTAACCCTGGAAATATTGCCACACCAGAAGTCCTAAACGACATAGCTAATAGTACTTTCTCACCTCAAGTTCCTATACCATTAAGCGATTTGATATCTGTAATTGACTGTTCACTGAAGCTTTCGCAGGCATCATATATGCCCGAAATAAATCTTGCACAACTCAAAGGCTAACTGCCACAGTAACATGCTATCGGTAAGAGATAAAACCAAAGCTGTTCGCTCTACAATCTTCTTAAGCAACACATATAGCATTAACTGTGTATAGAATGTGGTTATCCCGTTTAATGACGCTATTAACGAAGCACTCCACTCAGACGACCCTAAAAAGGTTTTAGAAGGCATAGTGGCTAATGCCATCATTCAAGCAGGATTTGAGTTAATCAGCTTTAATAAAGAAGTAGGGTTGAATGGGTCAATAGGTGAAATTGATGTAGAAACTGTTAACGCTATCATTGAAGTAACAACTCAGACTTCCCGTAAATTGAAGCAAATTCAAAAATTGATATCAAACCTTGACTTAAATCCACTCAACAAAGCAGTAATTCTCTATGCACCTAATTACAAATTTACTCCGGCTCAAGATATCACCAATACGGGGGGTTATATAGTTCGTACTCAAGAAGAATTATTGCATTTACTATCTATACTTGGAGCATAATCAATGCCAGAACCTATTTCTCTAATTTCTAGCGCTGATGTTAAACCAGAGGAATTTGAAAATTTTTTACAGCAAGTAGGAGCAGTGTTGCATCCGGATAATTTGTATGATGGACGTTTATCTAAGGGCAATATCAATGTTTGGATAGCTTTAGATAATAGTGAGCTAACAAACTTTGATGTTGAAGAAATTGAGTTGATTACACAGCGGCTTGGTGGTAGTCCAAAAACTCATATCCTACTTGATGTTAGCAAAAAACCTGGGAGTGAAAAAATAGCCCTTGAATTTGCCTGTAACTTTGCCACAAAATGGAATTGCGTGATTTACGACTCAAACCAAAAAGTTTACTCTACACAGGAATTATTGAAGTTGTGTCAAACAGCTTAAGTTTGCTCAATTGATCCTACTCAAAAACTACTGTCCGGTTTCCATACACCAAGACGCGATTTTGCAAGTGGAAACGTACTGCTCTGGCTAATACAACTCGCTCTAAATCCTTGCCCTTGCGAATCAAATCCTCAACTTCATTCCGGTGACTTACCCGCACTACATCTTGCTCAATAATCGGTCCTGCATCCAAATCAGTAGTGACATAATGAGATGTTGCACCGATAATTTTTACGCCTCGTTCAAAAGCTTTATGATAAGGATTTGCACCAACAAAAGCTGGTAAAAATGAGTGATGAATATTGATTAATTGCGGAAATTGAGCAATAAATTCTGCACTGATAATTTGCATATATTTCGCTAACACAACTAAATCAATGTTGTACAGCCGCAGCAATTCTAATTGTTTTGCTTCCTGTTCTGGTTTATTACCCTCGATAATCGGAATGTAGTGATAATCAATGTCAAATTGCTCAGCTACCTCCTTTAAATCAGGATGGTTGCTAATAATTAAGGGGATTTCAGCCGAGAATTCTTTAGCACGCTGCCGCCAAATCAAGTCTAATAGACAATGGTCTTGCTTGCTTACCCAAATGGCGATTCGCGGCACCGTGTCGGAAAAGTGTAGCTGCCAGTTAGCTTCCAGAGGTTTGGCGATCGCATTAAATGCCGGCGCAATCAACTCACGAGGCAAATTAAACCCATCGAGTTGCCATTCAATGCGCGTGAGAAATAACCTAGATGCAAAGTCTGTATGCTGATCGGCATGGATGATATTACCATTATTAGCATAGATGAAGTTGGCAATTTTCGCCACCAGTCCCTGCTGATCGGGACAGGAAATTAATAGCGTTGCTGTCGGACTTTTCATAGTAATAGAGACTAGGAGTTATATATAGCAATCCTAAATCATTCGTATACAACAAGATCCCCGACTTCTTAAAGAAGTCGGGGATCTGTGCCTTCTAGAGTATTATAAAAAAATTAGATTCAATTCTTTACTAAATAATCATGTCTCAACGCCCTATTTATTTAGATTGTCATGCTACTACACCCGTCGATGAACGGGTACTGGCAGCAATGATTCCCTACTTCACACAACACTTTGGCAACCCATCGAGCATCAGTCATGTTTACGGCTGGGAAGCAGAAGCTGCTGTTAAACAAACACGGGAAATTTTAGCAGACGCAATCAACGCCACGCCGGAAGAAATTGTCTTTACTAGTGGTGCGACAGAAGCGAATAATTTAGCTATTAAAGGTGTTGCAGAAGCCTATTTTCAAAAAGGGCAGCATATAATTACTGTTGCCACCGAACACAGCGCGGTACTCGATCCTTGTAAGTATCTTAAAACTCTTGGTTTTGAAATCACAATCCTTCCCGTTCAAAAAGATGGATTGATAGATTTATCTGAGTTGGATCGCGCTTTTCGTCCCGATACAATTTTAGTGACGGTGATGGCTGCTAATAATGAAATAGGTGTGTTGCAGCCATTGGCAGAAATTGGTGCAATGTGTCACTCCCGCAATGTTCTTTTCCACACTGACGCCGCCCAAGCCATTGGTAAAATACCCCTAGACGTGCAGGCGATGAAAATTGACTTAATGTCGCTAACAGCACATAAAGTATACGGTCCTAAAGGTATTGGTGCGTTGTACGTCCGTCGCCGCAATCCCAGAGTACAACTTGCTCCTCAACAACATGGTGGTGGACACGAACGAGGGATGCGTTCTGGCACATTATATACACCGCAAATCGTAGGATTAGGTAAGGCGGTGGAGATAGCGTTACAAGAACAAACAACGGAAACTGAGCGTCTCACCCAATTAAGACAAAGATTATGGGAACAGCTTTCTGGGTTAGAGGGAATTCATCTCAACGGACATCCTACCTTAAGACTACCAGGAAATCTAAACATCAGTGTTGAGCAAGTGGATGGCTCGGCACTGTCGTTAGGATTGCAACCAGTGATGGCAGTGTCTTCTGGCTCAGCTTGCTCCTCCACTAGTACTGCACCCTCTCACGTTCTTACTGCATTAGGACACCCAGAACAGTTAGCTTATGCGTCAATCCGATTTGGCATCGGACGCTTTAATAGTGTAGAGGAAATCGATCGAGTTGCAGCACATGCGATCGCCACTATTCAAAGTTTGCGCCGCCAAGCTTCATTAGTAGGTTGAAAATTTATATTAGGTACGTAGACGCTAAAGCGCTAAAGCGCAACTACGTACCTTTACAATCCATTCCCAATCAAAATGAATGATGCCCAGTAATAAGGGTGTGAAAATCCACTGGCATCGCTGGTTGCAGGTTTTCCTGGTATGTGTGTAACAGTAATGCCACGTTGATCAACATTTCCCCCTGAATCCTTTCCATGCAACAGACTAAGTTGTGCTTGTCGCAAAGCTTCCGCCTTCGTCATCTTTCCACTAGCTAAGTTATGATAGAATTGCTGCATCAGTAGACTAGTACTGGCATCATTGACTTGCCATAGAGATGCGATCGCAGCCTTAGCTTTACCAAGACCAACAAAGAAAGAACTAATACCAGAAATTTCTACCCCATTTTGATTAGAACCACCAAGGGCAGTTTCACAAGCCGAAAGCACGACTAAATGAATCTTACCCAGATTTTGTAATAGTTGAATATCGGTGATGGGAATTTTTGCACCTTTACCTGATAATAAGTAAGATGCGGAGGGATCGTTAGGAACAAATTTACCGTGAGTGGCAATATGTAAAATCTTTTTGCCTTCTAAATTACTTTGTAGTGCCGGAAAATCAAAGGCGAGGTTAAGTAATTTTAACCCAGGATAAATACCTGTAGAAGACTTAGTATTTTCTCTGACTATTGCCTCTAATTCTTTTGGTACATTGGGTAAGGCATTAAAACCAGCAACTCGATCTGATAAACCTACTGCTAATACTGGAGTATTTTCTGTTCCCGGTGGTAAAGGTTCTCCCAAATTTGTTAAACTAGCAGCAATGATAGTTGAAACCTGATAATTCTCTACCAGATATTTTTCGCCATCAAACAAAGCACTCATGGGAATGTAGCGGGTAGAACGGTCGAGTGCAAAGACTAAGTTTTGAATTTTATTGTTTTTAATTTCTGCTTCTATCGGTTTAATTAACCAGTCGTAAAGTTGCTTACCTGTTGCTTTCACAGAGGCAATATCAGAAGGATTTTGTAGTAATTTTCGATATCTCTCAACTGTTTTACCTAGCTGCTGCTGTCCGATACCTTTGACTTCTATACTCTTGACAACTACCCCTTTAGATGCCCAGAATATCACAATTTTATCATCTAAAACTAAAGGATAAACCATGATTGTACCCGGTTGAGCATCGACAATGCTTGTAGCTGAACTGAGGAAGTTACCAGGATAAATTAGGTTAGGATCTTTAAAATCAATAGACTTTTCAATATCGCTAACTTTTTTAATAAATTCTTTATTTAAATTATCCCGTTGAGTAATCAGTGACTGTAATTGGGGACATTTTTGTTGTTCGCATTCGTAGACGCGCTGTCCAAAAGCAATTAAACTACTTTCTGCTTGTTTGATTTGTTCTTCACCACGAGATAGGGGAATATTTACTTTTTTGTCGTCGCTTCTGGCAAACTCTCTTATTTCTTGTATTTTAGATAATTCCAACACTTGTAATGCTTCTGTCTTTCGTCCTTGCTGTTCGAGCAATACTGCTAATTGGCGGTAAATATCAGAAACTTTTACCCCGTCAAAATCATAGGTGGCTTGCAGAAAGGAATTCTGTAACTGTGGGGGTAGCCCTTCAATATTACGGCGGACAAGCTGAATACCGTTGATGGCATCTTTATAATATGCGATCGCCACGTTGGCTTGATTTAAGTCACGGTAAACCATTGCCAACCCAGCGTAAATACCAGAGTCACCGCCTAAAACTTGAGTATCTGTTTTAATTGCCAATGCAGCTTGATAGGCGGCGAGTGCATCTTGTTTGCGTCCAAATTTGCGATGTAAACTCCCGATAAGATTGAGTGCTGTTTTTTCTAAAGCAGGGTTTTGCACTTTTCTGGCAAAAGCTAAAGAACTTTGTACCGCTTCCATTGCCTTAGAATCATTTCCTAACTCACCGTAACCTAGACTCAGCACCAAAAGTGGATAAACTTCCCAAGCTGGTTTTTTGCTTTCTCGTAAAATTGCTAACCCCTGTTGGGCAAAATCTACAGTTTTCTGCGGTTCTCTTAGGCTAAAATAGTTATTAGCCAGGACAACTAAAATAAAACCTTCGCCAGGACGATTCTTCAGTTGGCGTGTGCGAAGGAGTGCTTGCTGGTAGAATTGGTTGCTTTGATTGTAATCTCCCAAGCTCTGGTAGACTTTGCCTAAGTTGTACTGTGCCAAGTACAACAGATACGGACTTTTGATTTCTTGGGCAATTTGTAAGCTTTGCTCTAATAGTTGGGTGGATTTTTGATAGTCGTTGAGATTTTTGTAAGCATTGCCGAGAGATGCCAGCGCTTCGGCTTCTAAAGGACGGTTTTTCAGTGACTGTGCAATAGTCAAAGCTTGTTGAATAAACTCCAGCCCTTTGCTATAGTTACCGATAAGGTTGTAAGCATCGCCCAACTTCATTAGTAAATTCGCTTCTAGAATGCGTTCTTTCCTTTTACGGGCATAAACTAAAGCAGGTTCGGCAAGTTGAATAACCTTGTTTGTTTCCCCTAGTGCGGCATAGGCTTCGCTTAATGGCGATGCAGCAACAGCCTCTCCTATAAAATCTTTGGACTTGCGGGCGATCGCTAAACTGGTTTGTGCTGCATTAATTGCTTGTGCCCATTCTCCCCGGACATTGTATGCATGACTGAGAATATTCAAAGCTAGGGATTCGTTCTGAGGATTTTGCAACTGTCGTGCTAATTTTAAAGCTTGATTTGCAAATTCAATTGCTTTTTGGGAATCTCCTAAATAAATGTATATTAAAGCTAACTCAGTTAAAGCAAGTACTTCATCGTTTTGTAATTTAGCCTGCCTGACAACCGTTAGAATTTGCTGTGCTAGAGAAAGTGCTTTTTGATAATTTCCTTGAGCTTTGTAAATATCTGCTAGTGCACCTAACGCATCTTTTTCTATTTCGGTATTTTGTTTTTTCTGGGCAATTATCAAAGCTTGATTAGCAAATTCAATTGCTTTTTGATGATTGCCCTGCTTGATGTATGCTTGGCTCAGTTTCTCCAAAGCCTTTGCTTCTAAACTAGGATTATTAATTTTCTTGGCAATTGCTAAGCCTTGCTGTGTGAGTTCAATGGCTTTGGCAAATTCTTGCACATTGGCATATAAACCAGCCAATTGAATCAGCGCGTCTGCCTCTTTTTCAGGGCTTTGCAATTGTCGCGCTAGAGTTAAACGTTGTTGGGCAACTTCAATTGCTTTGTCTACTTGCCCAAGACTATAGTAACTCAAACTTAAACCCTTCAAGGTACTAAGCTTTTGATTTGTAACGCCAGGTCGCAAACGAGCATCTAGTTTATCTAATTGAATTTCTCCATACTTGGTTAACGCCAGCTGGAAATATTCAATCGCTTTTTCATACTCTCCTAAGACATTGTAGTCACTGCCAAGAGATAGTAAGACTTGCACTTCATTCCAGGTATTTTTAAGTTGCTGGGCGATTTGCAACTGTCGCAGTTTAACTTCAATATTTTTGATATTGTTGCCCTGTTTATTATAAACATTGATCAAAGTAGTTAAGACACTATCCTCTTTTTCTAAATCGGTAATTTGTCGGGCAATGGCTATGGCAGCCTGTGCATATTCAATTGCTTTGGAGTCATCTCCCAACCAAAAATAGGCCATAGCCAATCCATCTAATACCTCGGCTTCCTGTGCTTTATCTTTGAGTTCTCTGGCAATAAGTAACGCTGATTGTGCTACAGAGATAATGCGAGTAGCTTCTGACTTTTGTATTACAGTGTTCCCGTTAACAGCGGCTGTTGCTGCATTTGTAAAATGCATGTTTATGATGAATGTGAGAGTATTAAGTTGTCCAGGGCGGTCATTTAGTTCTTTATTAATTGCCAGCACTTGTTGAAAAAACTCCAATGCCCTAGCTTTGTCGCCTCGCAGAGAGTAAGTCCATCCTATTAGTTTCAGAATACGTGCTTCTTGTTGGCGATTTTCTAGTTGGCGAAAAATTTTCAGTGCTTGCTGGTAGTATTCCAAAGCTAGGTCATATTTACCCTGAAAGTTATAAATAGAACCAATTACTAACAGGCTTCCACTCTCGATGTTACCGTCGCCTACCTCTCGACTTACAACCAAGGCTTTTTCTACCCAATCCAAGGCAGTGGTATGTTCTTGCTTACCATATAGATACACCCGTGCAACAAAAAATAGGGTAATTCCTTCTTGGTAGCGGTCTTTAACCTCTCGATTAATCGCCAGTGCTTGCTGCAAAGTTTCCAAGGCTTGGGGATATTGCTTTAAGTCCTGATAATTCCCGCCAATTTTGCGCAGAGTTTTACCTTCCCCAGCCCGGTCTTTGACTTCTCTACGAATCCTTAGCGCAGAGTGCAAAATTTCTTGCTCTTTGTCATACTTTTTCAGTCTACCGTAAACTGAACCGATATTATCCAAGGTTTCCCCTTCGCCCCTACGGTCTTTTAATTGCTGGCGAATTGCTAGCGCTTGCTGCAAAACGAATAGCGCTTGGTCATATTTTTCCAAGCTAATGTAAACCACGCCAATATCATTCAAGGTTTGCCCAATTCCCGCCTGATTCCCCAGTTGGCGGTAAATTGTTAGTGCCTCAAGGTAGGTTTTCAGTGCTTTGGGAAAGTACCCTTGGCGATACTGCTGCAATCCCTGCTGGTATAATTTATCCGCCGCTACTTTATTGTTTGGCGTTGCAGTTTGCGCCAATGTGTGCTGAACTACAAAACCCTTTGCCGATACTACGCAACAACTCAGGGAAATTACTAAGGTGGCAAGGGTAAGGCATTTCAAGCGGTATAGCATAATAAATCTCCAGCATCGTACATTGCTCTAACCCTCCATATTTCTGAGTTCACAGAGCTTATGCAATATTTTCTACCATGCTGGTCAAGAAAATTTAGTTGGATTTATACAATATAAAGTCTCTTGTACATCTGAAGATGCCAGTTGTCAGTGAGCAGCCGCTATAAATAAACGTTACAATGAACCAAAGTATGTAGATAAGAATAACATTATGTCGGCTTTGTCGTGGGATCATTCGCTGCCACCTAGTTATCCAGTGTTGATTGAAGTGGATCGGGAAAATCATTGGATCGCAAGCGTAGTCGGTTGGGCTGATGCCAAGGGGGTTGGAACAACACGGCATGAGGCAATCCAAATGTTGCAACAGTATTTAATGAGTAAACAGTCGCGAGGGGAGTTAATTGCTTTGAGGGTGGACTCTGGGCAGCAAGAGTTGCATCCTTGGATGGAATTTGCAGGCATGTGGGCTTCTGATCCGCAGTTTGATGAGTTTGTGGCTGAGATACAGGCTCAACGGGAATTAGATGATCGTTTTGAGGGCATTGTGTGAGTCTGTGGATATTTGATACAGATTGTTTAACCCTATTTCAGCATGGTCAACGTCAATTGATTGAGCGGGTCGCAAGGCTACCCCAAGATCAAGTTACAACGACAATTGTAACCTTGGAAGAGCAGGTTCGGGGACGATTTAATTTGGTACGTCGAGCAGAAACGATTGAACAACTGGTAAATGCTTATCAGCGTTTGCAGGAAGCGATCGTGTTTTTTCAACGGTTTCAAGTATTGGAATTTTCGCCTTCAGCAGGAACACACTACCGATCTCTAAAAGAGCAAAAGTTGCGGATTGGAAGCCGAGATTTGAGAATTGCTGCAATCGCACTTTCAAACGATGGAATTGTAGTCACTCGAAATCAGAAGGATTGTAGTCAAGTTCCAAGACTCAAGATTGAAGATTGGCTGTTGTAATAGGGGTGAGTATACTATCAACAGAACTTTTTTCCCTGTTTATTTAAATAAAGATAACGGCATCATTGGAGTACGATTATGACTCATGACGATATAAAGACCAAATTACACAACCTGATTTCAGGATCAACTCTTTTTCATAAACCATTACCAATCAAAATAAATGGTGCCCAGTAGTAAGGGTGTGAAAATCCACTTTTATCGCTGGTTGCTGGTTTGCCTGGTATTGGTGTAACCAGAATACCTCGTACATCTTGATTTTTCTCTCTTGAGTCTTTCCCATACAACAAACTAAGTTGAGCTTGTCGCAGTGCTTGAGCCTTTGTCATCTTACCACTGGCTAAGTTATGATAAAATTGCTGCATCAGTAGGGTAGTGCTGGCATCATTGACTTGCCACAGAGAAGCGATCGCCGCTTTAGCTTTACCATTACCGATAAAGAAAGAACTAATACCGGAAATTTCGACGCCATTTTGATTGGCACCACCAAGGGCAGTTTCGCAAGCTGACAGCACAACTAAATGAATATTCCCCAGATTTTGTAATAGTTGAATATCGGTGATGGGAATTTTTTCACCTTTACCGGATAAGATGTAAGAAGCGGTGGGGTCGTTGGGGACAAATGCGCCGTGAGTGGCGATGTGTAAAATCTTTTTCCCGTCTAAATTACTTCGTAGTGCCGGGAAATCAAAAGCTTGATTCAGTAATTTTAACCCAGGATAAATACCTGTTGAAGAGGTATTTTCGTGAACGATCGCCTCTAATTCTTTTGGTACATTGGGTAAAGGATCGTAACCAGTAACTCTATCTGATAAACCGACTGCTAATACTGGTGTATTTTCGGTTCCTGGTGGTAAGGGTGAGCCTAAATTTGTTAAACTTGCGGAAATTACCGTGGAAATTTGATAATTCTCTACCAGATATTTTGACCCATCAAACAAGGTACTCATGGGAATGTAGCGGGTAGAACTGTCGAGTGCAAAGACTAGATTTTGAATTTTATTATTTTTAAGTTCAGATTCAATTGGTTTAATCAACCAATCGTAAAGTTGCTTGCTGGTTGCCTTGACTGATGCTACTTCAGTTGGACTTTTGAGTAATTCTCGATATTTCTGAACAGTTGTAGCAAGCTGCTGCTGTCCGATACCTTTGACTTCTATACTCTTGACAACGACCCCTTTAGATGCTATAAAAATAACAATTTTATCAGATAAAACCACCGGGTAAACCATGATTGTATCTGGTTGAGCTTCGACAATTTTTTTAGCATCATTGAGTAAATTACCACCAGGATAAATTAGATTAGGGTCTTTAAAATTAATTGACTTTTCCAGAACGCTAACTTTTTTGATAAATTCTCTGTTTAAATTATCTCGTTGAGTAATCAGTGACTGTAATTGAGGACATTTTTGTTGTTCGCACTCGTAGACGCGCTGTCCAAAAGCAATTAAACTACTTTCTGCAAGTTTGATTTGTTCTTCACCACGAGATAGAGGAATATCGGTTTTTTTGTCAATGCTTCTAGTAAACTCCCTTAACTCTTGTATTTTCAACAACTCTACAACTTGTAATGCTTCTGTATTTAGTCCAAGTTGTCTCAACAAATCTGCTAACTGGCGGTAAATGTCAGAGACTTTCACACCACCAAAATCATAGGTAGCTTGCAGAAAGGAATTCTGTAACTGTGGAGGTAGTCCTTCAATGTTGCGGCGAACTTGTTGAATACCATTGATGGCATCTTTATAATATGCAACCGCCACATTAGGTTGATTTAAGTCACGGTAAACCATCGCCAAACCAGCGTAAATACCAGAGTCACCGCCTAAAACTTGAGTATCTGTTTTAATTGCTAATGCAGCTTGATAGGCGGCGAGTGCATCTTGTTTGCGTCCAAATTTCCGATGTAAACTCCCTATAAGATTGAGTGCTGTTTTTTCCAAAGCAGGATTTTGAACTTTTCTGGCAAAAGCTAAAGAAGATTGTACCGCTTCCATTGCCTGAGAATCATTTCCTAACTCACCGTAACCTCGACTCATTACCAAAAGTGGAGACACGAACCAGGCAGGTTTTTTGCTTTCTTTTAAAATTGCTAACCCCTGTTGGGCAAAATCTACGGTTTTTTGCGGTTCTCTCAGGCTAAAGTAGTTACTAGCGAGATCGACTAAAACAAAACCTTCATTAGGACGATTCTTCAGTTGGCGTGTAATTTGGAGTGCTTGCTGGTAGAATTCATTGCTTTGATTGTAATCTCCCAAGTTCTGGTAGACTTTGCCTAAGTTGTACTGTACCAAATACAACAGATACGGATTTTTGATTTCTTGGGCGATTTGCAAACTTTGCTGTAACAGTTGAGTGGATTTTTGATAGTCGTTGAGATTTTTGTAAGCATTGCCGAGATATGCCAGCGCTTTGGCTTCTAAAGGACGGTGTTTCAGTGAGCGTGCAATAGTCAAAGCTTGTTGGGTAAACTCCAGCCCTTTGCTATGTTTGCCAATTTCGCGGTAAGCATCGCCCAACTCCATTAGTAAATTCGCTTCATCGATGCGTTCTTTCCTTTTGCGGGCAAAAACTAAAGCAGGCTCAGCAAGTTCAATTACCTTATTTGTTTCCCCTAGTGCGGCGTAAGCTTCGCTTAAGCGTGATGCAGCCGTCGCCTCTCTTATGAAATTTTTAGACTTACGGGCGAGTGCTAAACTGGTTTGTGCGGTATTAATTGCTTGTTCCCATTCTCCTCGAATATTGTATGCACTACTGAGTCTATTCAAAGCTAGGGATTCGCTGTGAGGATCTTGTAACTGTTGTGCTAATTTTAAAGCTTGATTTGCCAATTCAATTGCTTTGTGGGAATCTCCCAAATCAAGGTAGATGGAACTCATCTGAGTTAAAGCAAGTGCTTCATAGTTTTGTAATTTAGCCTGCCTGACAACCGTCAGACGTTGCTGTGCGTAAGAAAGTGCTTTTTGATAATTTCCTTGAGCTTTGTAAATATCTGAGAGTGCATCTAACGCATCTATTTCTATGCTTGGATTTTGTGTTTTATGAGCAATTATCAAAACTTGTTGTGCGAATTCAATTGCTTTTTGATGATTGCCCTGCTCAGTGTATGCTTCGCTCAGTTTCTCTAAAGCCTGTGCTTCTAAACTGGGATTATCGATTTTTTTAGCAATTACTAAGCTTTGCTGTATGAGTTCGAGGGCTTTGGTAAATTCTTGCACAAAGGCATATAAATTAGCCAATTGAATCAGCGCGTCTGCCTCTTCTTCAGGACTTTGCAATTGTCGCGCTAGAGTTAAACGTTGTTGGGCAACTTCAATTGCTTTATCTACTTGCCCAAGTTGATAGTAACTAAAACTTAAAGTACCCAAGGTAAACAGCTTTTCCCCTGTAACCCTTGGTCGCAAAATAGCATTTAGTTTATCTAATTGAATTTCTCCATATTTGGTTAACGCCTGCTGGAAAAATACAATCGCTTTTTCATACTCTCCTAAACTATTGTATGTAACGCCAAGAGATTGTAAGACTAGCGCTTCACGCTTGGTATCTTTAAGTTGCTGGGCGATTTGCAACCTTCGCTGATCAACTTCAATCTGTTTGATATTATTGCCCTGTTTAGTATAAACAGCGGTCAAAATAGTTAAGACACTATACTCTGTTTCTAAATCAGGAATTTGTCGGGCAACGGCTATGGCAGCTTGGGCAAATTCAATAGATTTGGAGTCATTTCCCAACCAAAAATAGGCTTTAGCTAATTTATTTAATACGTCGGCTTCCTTTGCTTTGTCTTTGAGTTCAATAGCAAGAGGTAACGCTTGTTGTGCAAAAGAGATAATGCGAGCAGCTTCTGACTTTTGTATTACAGAATCCCCTTTTTCAGCGGCTGCTGCTGCATTCATACCATGCGTGTCTGTGATGAATGTAAGAGTATCAAGTTGTCCGGGGCGGTTATTTAGTTCTTGATTAATTGCCAGCGCTTGTTGATAAAACTCCAATGCCCTAGCTTTGTCGCTTCGCAGAGAGTAAGTCGATCCTATTTGTTGCAGAAAACGTGCTTCTTGTTGGCGATTTTCTAGTTTGTGAACAATTTTCAGCCCTTGCTGGTAGTATTCCAAAGCGAGGTCATATTTACCCTGAAAGATATAAATATAAGCAATATTTAATAGGTTTTTACTCTCGCCATCACCGTTGCCTATCTCTCGATTTACAGCCAAGGCTTTTTGTACCCACTCCTGAGCAGTTGTGTATTCTTCTTTATCAAATAAGTACAAAGACGCAATATAAAATAGCGTAATTCCTTCTTGATAGCGGTCTTTAACCTCCCGATTAATCGCCAGTGCTTGCTGCAAAGTTTTCAAGGCGAGGGGATATTGCTTTAAGTCCTGATAATTCCCGCCAATTTTGCGCAGAGTTTTACCTTCCCCAGCCCTGTCTTTGACTTCTCTACGAATAGCTAACGCAGAGTGCAAAATTTCTTGCTGTTTGTCATACTTGGACAGTCCACCGTAAACTGAACCGATATTATCCAAGGTTTCCCCTTCGCCCTTGCGGTCTTTTAATTGCTGGCGAATTGCTAGCGCTTGCTGCAAAACGAATAGCGCTTGGTCAGATTTTGCCAAGTTAATGTAAACCACGCCAATATCATTCAAGGTTTGCCCAATTCCCGCCTGATTCCCCAGTTGGCGGTAAATTGTTAGTGCCTCAAGGTAGGTTTTCAGTGCTCTGGGAAAGTACCCTTGACGAGACTGCTGCAATCCCTGCTGGTATAATTTATCCGCTAGAGCCTTGTTTGGCGTTGCAGTTTGCGCCAATGTGTGCTGAACTACAAAACCCTTTGCCGATACTACGCAACAACTCAGGGAAATTACTAAGGTGGCAAGGGTAAGGCATTTCAAGCGGTATAGCATAATAAATCTCCAGCATCGTACATTGCTCTAACCCTCCATATTTCTGAGTTCACAGAGCTTATGCAATATTTTCTACCATGCTGGTCAAGAAAATTTAGTTGGATTTATACAATCTTCAGTGAAAATACTAACCTAAAGATGCCTAAAATAAAAATGACTAATTTTGGCTAACGCAATCAACGAATCTGCATTAGTAACTACAGCGTAGGACATCACTTTGACGATGAAACAAAAGTGTTCTCCGGGCAATCAGAGAACACTTTTGCTGTTACTAGAATTATTTTTGTCAATTAAGCTTGTTCAAATTGGGTCAAAGCTTGTTCGATTTTGGGCTGCTGGATTAACTGTCGGCATTTTCTCCCTGCTTCAACAGCTTGGCGCATCAGATTATGACCTTCCACGTAGTGACCTTTTTCAATAAGTTCGATAGCTTGCCCGCTCAGAGTTTTAGCGGCTAGCGACAGCGCTTTTATTTGTTCAATGTCCATTTTCTTGCTCCACTATTATAACAGTAATAGCCTCCGCCTGTTCAAATATTCTTTCGGCTCTTGCTTCAAGCAAGCTGGCGTCGGCATAATTACCATTGTCTATTGCCATATCAACTTCGCGGTACAATTCCTCAACTATTCGTTGTAATGAAACATAGGCGCGATTTAGGGCGGTTTTTGTACTTTGCTTCACATTCTCTTCAAAGGTTACTAGTTTTAGTATAGCTTAAGTCATATTTTTTACATTTAGCAGCCCATTGTTGAGGCTTGGCTGTGCGGGTGATAACGTGCATTTAAATTTACTTGTGACTACGACTATTGTCGCAGTGCTTGAGCCTTTGTCATCTTACCACTAGCTAAGTTACGCAGCCTTAGCTTTACCATTACCGACAAAGTTGCTGAAATTCCCATACTGACAAGTTAGCTAAACGACGAGCTTGAGCAAAGGTAAAAATATTCTGGGCGTATAGCTGTTGGGCGATTTCCTGACGGATTGCTTGTTCGCCTTGGCTAAGGGAAACGGGTGATATTTGTAGGTTAATGGGAGCGATAAATTGATTCATCACGATGTAAAGACCAAATTACACAACCTGATTTTAGAATAAACTATAAAGCGTGTCTTTCGGATCGGCTTGTTTCTCAGTAACGACTACACCCTCTTATTGCAATAGAAAATAGCGTAATTTCTTCTTGCTAAGCTAAGGGTTTGGGCAATTCCAGCTTTGCCACGGTCGAAACCGTATCAACGCGGAACACAAATTGAACTACCGATACCTCACAGCCTCTTCTCTATTTTGAACAAATTTCCTAGAGTTTTAAAGCCCCAATAATTATGAGTAATGATTTCTGGAGTCAAGTAAAGTCCAAGTATCGATTAGGAGAGCTAATACACGGCTTGGTTGAGTACCATGCTCCAAGTTTGGTTGAGTGTAAAACCCAGTGTACTGCAAAAGTCTCTTGTACATCTGAAGATGCTAATTGTAAGTGAGCAGTTATAAAGCAGGTGATCGCAATTGCGCTCGTTTTTTTCCACTCAACCCCAGCCATGCCGAAATTTAACCCTGAACAACCTGACATTACGATTAATGCGGCGACTCGAAGAGAAGTCATTGAAGCAATAACTAAAACACTGGATGACTACGTTTTTCCTATTGTTGCCAAGGAAGTTCAAACCAACATCAGAACCCGTTGGCAAAATGGAGAGTATAACAGCATTACTAGTGCAATAAAATTCGCGCAAACCTTGACTGATAATATCCAAGCAATTAGTAAAGATAAGCATCTGAGAGTGTTTTACAGCCATCAGCCATTCCCCCCTACCAATGAGCAAGGAGACATAAAAGAACGGGAAAAATTCCAACAAAGCCTTGCTTGGGAGAATTTTGGTTTTCACAAAGTTGAGCGGTTAGCGGGCAACATCGGCTATCTTGACATTCGCGCTTTTATGCCACAAAAACAAGCAGGAGAGACTGCAATTGCGGCAATTAATTTTTTAAGCAACACCCGTGCGTTGATTATTGACTTACGACAAAACGGTGGTGGTTCTCCAGACATGGTGGCTTTAATTTCGACGTACCTTTTCGACGATAAACTTGTTCATCTCAACGATTTGCACTGGCGAGAAAAAGATGCTTCGGGGAAATATCGCGATCGCATCGAACAGCATTGGACGCTTCCTTACGTTCCCGGTGAGCGTTATCTAAATAAAGATGTTTATATCTTAACCAGCAAAGACACCTTCTCTGCAGCAGAAGAATTTGCCAACAATTTACAACAACTCAAACGAGCCACAATCATTGGTGAAATCACTAAAGGAGGTGCTAATCCCGGTCTGTTTCAACCCTTCAACAAACACTTCGGTATGTTCATTCCCACAGGTCGTGCAGTCAATCCAATTACTAACACTAATTGGGAAGGAAAAGGAATTCAACCTGATGTAAAAGTTTCAGCCGAACAAGCATTCAAAACTGCTCACCTGGCTGCAATGAAGAGAGTTTTAGTCAAAACAACTGATCTGAAATTTGTTGATGAACTGAAGAAAGCAATTGAAACTGTACAAAAGGAATTGGCACAGCAGGGGAATAAATGATCAAAAAGATATGGTAGGGCATCTTCCAACACCAAAAACCCTTGCAAATCAAACAAGTAACGTTCAAGTTCCGTCAAATTTATCCTCCAATTATGAATTATTCATCAACAATTCCATAGCCCGCTCTTTTTGTGGATCTGCACCCTGAGCATACTCTAAATTGAAGGGAACAACAACATCTGGTGTAACGCCTTTGCCCTCCAACCTTTGATTTCCGTTAACAAACACATTGGCAACTGCCACATAAACAAGGCTACCATCTTGCATCAAAAAAGAACTACCAGCAACTACTGCTCCCGTCGTTTTTACACCCACCACAGGTCCAATTTTATGTTGCTGGAAGCCATATGCCAGAATTTCCTTACTACTTCTGCTTCCTTGATTCACCAACATCACCACAGGTTTTTTCCATTGTGAGATATAAGTGTATTTCTTACCATTACGAGGAACACTGGTAACGCTTGGGCCTTCCTTAGCAGTAAATATATTGAGATAATTGACACTTCCCCCTCCCCAACCATCTCTCAAATCCAATACTAACCCGTCTGCATTTTTCAGACGTCCATAAATCAAGTCTTCTTGAAGTTGCTGCTGCTCTGGATCGGCTGCATTTGACCAAATATGAACATAGCCTATTTTCTTACCTGCTTTTTCGATCACCTTAGTACTAGCATATTGAGCCTCTTTAAACATGGTAGTAGCATCGAACATTTTAGGCGTAACTATGATTTCTTTCTGATTTTTGGGGTCAGAAGAATACTGAATCAATAGCTTAACTTTCTTTCCCGCTTTATTAGCAAATGATTCAATTGGCTGGTATGAACTACCATCTACACTAATTATTTGATCGCCCACTTTTAACCCAGATTGAGATGCTGGACTCTGATCTAAAATGGCACTAACAAATGTTTTACCGTTAATATCTTTAGTAAATGCGCCAATACCGCTATATTCAATCTTACCTTGGGGAAAAAACTTCTTTAATTGTTTTTGTAACTCTATGTTTCCTGCTTGAAAAATTCCTATGAGTTGATAATAAGCAGGCTCATCTTTGGTATAATAACGAGTGTGAGAAGTTTGCAATTCAGACAGCATCTGATTAATGACAACAGCAGCTTCTTGATTTGACCTAGTTTTTGCTACTTGAGATTTATACTTTTCTCGCATCGCTTTCCAGTCAACTCCATTAAATTTTGGATCAAAAAAGTTGTCGTTTACGGTTTGCCATACTTGTTCAAATACTACAGTTTGGGGTTTTGCTAGTGTTTTAGGTAGGGGCGAGGTTAACCAGAGTAGGAGTAATACTGAGAAACCTATTAAGACTGCTTTAGCTATCTTATTAAACTGCAAAAGTCTAAGTTTTTTCATTTTAGTTTCCTGTGTAAATAATTTTAAAATAACCGCTGAGAACGCAGAGAACACAGAGAAAAGAAAGAGAGGATTTTACAACATCCTTTAGAACTACTATAGCAACCCACTCATCAATTGGTATCGTGCTTTCTCTTACTCTGCGCCCTCTGCGTTCTCAGCGGTTTCTTTCTCATATATCAAAGTGATTAGGAACCAGAAACTAGTCTCTTAGCCCTTATAGGCGAGAGAATTTATTTATAAATTTCCGAAATATTACGACGCTAGTAATAGAGCTAGTTTCTGAAACATTAAATGATTTAACATCAGAACAAATAGAAATATTTGATGCTGCTGTTGCTGCAAGATAATTTAAGAATGGCTTATCTGCTTTATACAAATATAGTGACAGCAATTCTTTAAAAATCAACCAAGCAGATATTTTAATAGCTGCAGCGGCAATTACTCGTGGTTTAATTCTTGTTTCTCATGATTCTGATATGGTAAGGGTTGCTGATCTTACTTTGGAAGATTGGCTGCAAACAGAATCATGAGTTTGAGCATTCACGACCGTAGAATAAGACGGGGATGATGGTATGCCCGTCTAAGTTGGAAGATATTTTTGTAGAACAGATCTGACGCTGAGATTAAGTTTATACTCCTAAGGTGCGCAGTAGGGCGTCTACTCTAGCCACGCTATCTGGTTTGCCTTGCTGTTGATACAAGTCACGCGCTTTTTTAAACACTGCGATCGCATCTTTTGATTTACCTCGCTTCACTAACAGGTTTCCTCTAATTTCGTAAGCTTGTGGATTTTTGGGGTCAATGTTCACTGCTTGCTCGTATGCCCACCCTACATTATCGTACTCTCCTAGACGTAACAAGACTGCAGCTAATCCCAAATAGGCATTTACGTTATTCCGGTTCAGTTGAATTGCCTTACGATAAGATTCTTTTGCTCCCTTGGAGTCTCCTAAATTGCCTTTAACGTAGCCCAAAGCATATTGATAATCGCTATTGTTAGGATTAAGATCAACAGCACGACGGTAAGCTGCTAAGGCTGCGTTAAAGTTTCCTTGCTGAGCGTATAAATACCCAATTCCGGAGTGAATTGTGGCGTTTTTTGGTTCTAGATTTGCTGCTTGTTGATAAACAGCGACCGCGCCGCCATAGTCTCCTGAATCTACTAGTCTGCGCCCTTCTTCGAGTAGTTGTTTTACCTCCGTACTGCTTTGTTGTTGGGCTATCAATACCTGAGATTGAGCGATTGAAGGCATTGTTGCCGCAATAGTTCCAACTAAGAGAACACTTATTACGAGTGATGTGCGATTGTACACAGTAAATAACCTGAAAGTTTTTGTAAATTCGTTCAGTTCCGTGATTGCTTGTCTATTAAAACAAAAATATTTGCTAAGTGTAAACTCATCTTTGTTCACTTTTACAAAAAATTTATGAAGAAATAGCCATACCTGTGGTTTTTCCCAATAAACTATCATCCATTTTTCTAATTCACAATTAGTATTAGCCCATCATGAAGTTTTTGAGGTAATTTTATGATTTTAACTACAACCGATGTGCTTCAAGGTGCCATTGTTGAGTCATATTTAGGTATTGTTACTGCAGAAGTGGTGTATGGTAGCAATTTCCTGCGAGATTTCTTTGCTAGTATTCGCGACATCATCGGTGGACGTACTGGTAGCTACGAGCGGCTATTTGAGGAAGGACATCGTAAGGCATTCGCAGAATTAGAGCAGCGGGCAAAACGTTTAGGAGCAGATGCTGTCATCGGCATTGAAGTTGACACTGGCACAATCAATGTTGACTCTTCAGGTGTTCTTCTACTGATTACCGCTACCGGTACTGCTGTGAAGCTACGCTAGTTTGTTAATAGTTAACAGTTAATAATTGTTAATTGTTAACTTTTTTAAACCTCCATCTAGTTAATTATTAACTCTTATTAAGATAATTTTGATAGATGAGGAACAATAATTTTTTCTGACTAAAGAAAGAGCTAATAACTCTTTCTACTGATAGATACTTAGAATAAAGATAGGTAATTAAATTAATAGATAGAAGCATGAATATAACAAGTAAAAAACTCTACTGAAAAAGTGAGGGGAGAAATACCTATGTCATATACAAATCGAGTTGGTGATGATGTTATAAATGAGCCAGCAGTAGTAACTAGAGTTGGTGATTATCACGACCGTGTTCGTTGGGGTCCTATTATTTCTGGGTTATTAATTGCCTTAGCTACTCAGTTAATTTTGAGTGCTTTATTTACTGCAATTGGAGCAGGTGCAGTTGAAGGTTCAGGTAGACCTAGAACAATTGCACCTGATGTTGCAGGTAATGTGGGAATTTGGTCAACAATTGCGTTGTTAATTTCTCTCTTCACTGGTGGCTGGGTTACAGCGCGTGCTTGTGGTCCCATGAACCGTAATACAGCGCTTCTTAATGGTGCGATTCTGTGGGCGACAACTTTAACATTAGGCTCTTGGTTATTAGCCAGTGGTGTATCAGGTGCTTTTGGTGTTGCGGCTTCTAATGCTGGAGAAGTTGTTAACCAGGTGCAAGGAGCTAATCTACCGCAGAATGTACCTAATGTATCTGCCCAACAAGCTCGCAATGTTGCTGGAAATCTACGTGAAGGATTGTGGTGGTTTGTATTCGGTTCCTTGTTAGGTTTACTTGCTTCAATGATTGGAGCAGTCGCTGGTACTCGCAGTCCCCGGACAAATAATTACGTATAAATATTATTGGTTGTACAGAGAGACGCCCCACCGGGGCGTCTCTACTAATCGCACCTTGAAATAGGTGCTTTTTTATTTTAGATCCAATCCAAAATCTAAAATTATGCCTCCAAAATTGGTATTACCATTTCAAATATGCAGCTTCTACTCCCTGCTCTCGTCGAATCTTGCCATCTTTCTCAAACCAAGCAATAATTTGCTGTGCTGTTAAGTCTTCCACCGCAACACCGTACTCGTGAGCAATATGCTTTAAAATTCGTAGCGATGAAATAGTTAATCTAGTTAAAAACTTTTCGGGAGAAGATAGCAAGGCAGCATCAACTTTTACTGATTCTTCTTCGGTTAAAAACTGCTGTGCTGAGTCCATAAATTATATCTATTCAATATCTGTTCGCTGTTTACTGTTTACTAATTTACTGATTGTAAAACTGATGACTGATTACTAATTATAAATAAACTAAACTTTATATGAAAAAATATTTAGTGTTGTTAATTTTGTTTTCGTGCTTGGACTAAATAGCCACAACGGTGTTCGCCGTTAATAATCCAGTGTGTACGTTCTACTGTACAATCTGGTAGAACAGCGGCAAACATTTCTAATTCATGACCGCAAATACTGGGAAAAGAAGAGGCAACGTTAGAAATTGCGCAGTTATGCTCAGTTAAGATAAAGCGATCGCCTACTGATGACTCACTCAATTCTACAGAGTGATACTCAGCCATATAGCCTTCTGCCTTTCTTAGTTCTACCAAAATTGCCACTCTCTGTGATAACGAACCGTTACCCAAACGTTCTCGATATTCTTGTGCTTTACGCTCCCACTGTTTTCGTAAAATCGAACTTACTTGGTCATGTCCCACCGTTTCTGCTAAAGTATCCAGTAAAGAAACGGCAAAATGACCATACCTATCAGTCATTTGGGGCTGTAAGCGATCGCGTCCTTGGGGACTCAGTTGATAAATGTGCTGGGGACGCCCCATTTCCGATTGTTCTGCCAAGGAGTAGGAAATTAGCTTTTGCGCCTCCAGATCCTTGAGATGACGACGAATCGCTTGGGGACTAATATCTAGAGCCGCAGCTAACTCAAAAGCCGTTGCTTGGGAGTTTTTCAGGAGATATTCTAGAATGTCTTGCTTAGTCGAGGACTGGTGGGTAATTGCCATCATCGTCCCAAAAATTTATGAGAAAATTCTACTTTGACAACATTATTGTTGTTAATCTAGCCTAAAATGAAGATGGATTAAACAACATACAAGTTGTTTTAGTATTATCCTTATTGTAGCAGCCCTGTACCACAGGCGCGAACAAATATGGGAATTGGCAAAAAATAGCCCGTCTCCCATCCTTAAAGAGAGTCAACACAATTAAGTAACCAGCAATGAGTGCCACTGTCAAAACCCTAGTCAACCAGCCTTACAAATACGGCTTTATCACTGAAATTGAAGCCGACACAATTCCGCGTGGATTAAACGAGGACATTGTGCGCGTGATATCGGCAAAGAAGAAAGAGCCGGAGTTCATGCTGGAATTTCGCCTCAGAGCTTTCCGTCAGTGGCAGAAGATGGTAGAACCAACTTGGCCCAGCGTCAAGTATCCCACCATTAACTACCAAGATATCATCTACTACTCAGCACCAAAGCAAAGCGAAAAGAAGCTTAACAGCTTAGATGAAGTTGACCCAACCCTGTTGGAAACCTTTGAAAAGTTGGGTATTTCCCTATCTGAGCAAAAGCGACTGGCAAACGTTGCCGTGGATGCGATTTTCGATAGCGTTTCCATCGCCACCACCTTCAAAGAAAAACTAGCTAAAGATGGTGTAATTTTCAGCTCAATTTCCGAAGCATTGCACACCCATCCAGAATTGGTGAAGAAGTATCTGGGTAGTGTTGTACCCCCAGCAGATAACTACTTTGCCGCCTTAAACGCTGCTGTATTTAGTGATGGTTCCTTCGTTTACATTCCTAAAGGTGTAAAATGCCCAATGGAACTATCTACATACTTCCGCATCAACAACGGCGAAACAGGACAATTCGAGCGGACTTTAATTATCGCAGAAGAAGACAGCTACGTTTCCTACTTGGAAGGTTGTACAGCACCAATGTACGACAGCAACCAATTGCACGCCGCTGTTGTCGAACTCGTTGCTCTTGACAACGCTGAAATTAAATACTCCACAGTCCAAAACTGGTACGCTGGTGATGCTAACGGTAAAGGTGGTATTTACAACTTTGTCACCAAGCGTGGTTTGTGTCAGGGTGTGAATTCCAAAATTTCTTGGACACAGGTAGAAACTGGTTCTGCTATTACTTGGAAGTATCCAAGCTGTGTATTGGTAGGCGATAACTCTGTAGGTGAGTTTTACTCGGTGGCGCTGACAAATCATATGCAGCAAGCCGACACCGGTACTAAGATGATTCACGTTGGTAAGAACACTCGCAGCACAATTATTTCTAAGGGAATTTCTGCAGGTTCGTCTAGCAACAGTTACCGAGGTTTGGTGAAAGTTAATCCTAAAGCAGACGGGGCGCGTAACTATTCTCAGTGCGACTCTATGTTGATTGGGGATAATGCTCATGCGAATACTTTCCCTTATATTCAGGTGCAGAATCATACTGCTAAGGTGGAGCATGAGGCTTCTACTTCTAAGATTGGGGAAGACCAATTATTTTACTTTGCGCAGCGTGGTATTTCGACGGAAGATGCTATTTCGATGATGATTAGCGGTTTCTGTAAGGATGTGTTTAATCAGCTACCGATGGAGTTTGCGGTGGAGGCTGATAAGTTGTTGAGTTTGAAGTTGGAAGGTAGTGTTGGGTAATGTTGGTAATTCTTCGCGCCCTTCGTGTCTTCGCGGTTAAATATTTTTTGAACCGCGAAGACGCAAAGAACACGAAGGAAGAAAGAAAAGAGAGAGAGGATATGATTGTTGAGAATAGTGATTTGGTGCTGTCGGTACGAGATTTGACGGCTGATGTTGATGGTACGCCGATTCTCAAGGGTTTGAATCTTGAGGTGCGTTTGGGTGAGGTTCATGCGATTATGGGACCGAATGGTTCTGGTAAGAGTACGTTTTCTAAGGTTTTGGCTGGGCATCCTGCGTATGAGGTGACTGGTGGTGAGGTGATTTTCCAGGGACAAAATCTTTTGGAAATGGAACCGGAGGAACGTGCTAGAAGTGGTGTGTTTTTGGCTTTTCAGTATCCGCTGGAAATTCCAGGTGTGAGTAATTTGGATTTTTTGCGGGTGGCTTATAATTCTCGTCGTAAGGCGCAGGGTTTGGAGGAGTTGGATGCTTTTGATTTTGATGATTTGGTAGAACAAAAGCTCGAAGTGGTGAAGATGAATCCGGCTTTTTTGAGTCGCAGTGTGAATGAGGGTTTTTCTGGTGGTGAGAAGAAGCGCAATGAAATTCTACAAATGGCGCTTTTGGAACCTAAGTTGGCAATTTTGGATGAGACGGATTCTGGTTTGGATATTGATGCGCTCAAAATTGTGGCTCAGGGGGTGAATCAGTTGACTAGCCCGGAGAATGCCACGATTATGATTACTCATTATCAGCGGTTGCTTAATTATATTGTGCCGGACTATGTGCATGTGATGGCTCAAGGTCGGATTATTACTAGTGGTGGTAAGGAACTGGCGCTGGAGTTGGAATCCCGTGGTTATGACTGGATTTTAGATGAAGCTGGGGTGGGTGTGTAATGAGTATTCTAGTTTCTCCTAGTCCGGTTCCTAACTCAATGAGCGTTGATTTGTCTGCTGCTGGGTTAGATAGAGATGCTTTTTTGACTGGTTTGTTGAATCGCGTTGGTGTAGAGACTTTGCAGGCAACGTCTCTACAGGAATTGCGTGAGCGTGCTGCTCTGTGGGTTCGTCAATCCTCTCTCCCTACCACCCGCGATGAAGAATGGCGCTTTACTGATTTGTCTTTTTTGCGTCAAATCGAATTTAATCATGTAGAGACGTTGCCTGCAACGTCTCTACAAATGGATGTATCGTTACCAGAGGCTACTGATAGTCGTTTGGTGTTTATAAACGGGGTTTATGCGCCTGATTTATCCTCGGTAACAGGTTTGCCAGAGGGTGTGGTGGTAAGTAGTTTGGCTGGGTTGCCTGTAGAGACAAGGGTTATCGCGTCTCTACAATCCCGTGTGCAGGAGTATTTGGCACAAGCTGAGGGGGCGCATGAGGTTTTTACTGCCCTGAATACTGCTCTGATGTCTGATGTTGCGGTGGTTTGGGTGGCGCAGAATGTGGTGGTGGAAACACCGATTCATTTGGTGTTTGTTGCTGCTGGTGGTGAGACGCCGATGATTTATTCGCCGCGTTGTTTGGTGGTGGCGGAGACTGGTAGCAGTGTGAGTTTGGTGGAAGAGTTTTTGAACCGCGAAGGCGCGAAGAGCGCGAAGGAAGAGGTTTATTTCACCAATGCGGTTACGGAGGTTTGGGTAGGGGAGAATGCTCAGGTAAGTCATACTAGGGTTGAGCGGGAGGGTACGGAGGCAATACATGTTGGTAAGACTGCGGTGTCTCAGGGGCGTTACAGTCGCTATACCTGTAATGCGGTGACTCTGGGTGGAAGGTTGTCGCGTCACAATTTGGAGATTTTGCAAACTGGTGAGCAAACGGAAACTGTTCTCAATGGGTTGACGATGATTGGTGGGAATCAGTTGGCTGATACTCACAGTGCGATCGCTCTTAATTATCCCCACGCTACAAGTCGTCAGTTACATAAGTGTATTGTAGGCGATCGCGCTCATGGTGTATTCAACGGTAAAATTTTTGTTCCTAAACCCGCCCAATTAACAAATGCAGAACAGTTGAATCGCAATTTACTGCTATCATCTAAAGCCAGAGTTGATACCAAACCCCAACTAGAAATTACCGCCGACAACGTTAAATGCGCTCACGGTGCCACCGTCAGCCAACTAGAAGACGACGAAATCTTCTACCTACAAAGCCGAGGAATCGATGAAAACGATGCCCGCCACCTACTAATCAAAGCCTTCGCCGCCGAAATCATCAACCAAATACCCCTCCCCTCCCTCCAACAAACCCTCACCACCATAGTCAACTTATAACACCTCTTGGCGTCCAAGGCGTTTTGGCGGTTCCATAACTCTTATCTTCCAACCATGACACTAACACAAGAAAAAACACTCGCCGATATTGTCCGTGCCGACTTCCCCATCCTACACCAACAAGTCAACGGCAAACCCTTAGTTTACTTCGACAACGCCGCCACATCCCAAAAACCTCTGCTCGTACTCAACACCATCCGTGATTACTACGAGCAGTACAATTCCAATGTACATCGCGGCGTACATGCCCTCAGCGCCAAAGCTACCGAAGCATACGAAGCTTCCCGCGACAAAGTGGCTGCTTTTATCAATGCAGCATCTCGTCAAGAAATTGTTTTTACCCGCAATGCCACTGAGGCAATCAACTTGGTTGCTTACTGTTGGGGAATGAACAATTTGCAACGAGGGGATGAAATTATCCTCTCAGTAATGGAACACCATAGTAACCTCGTTCCTTGGCACTTTGTCGCCCAAAAAACTGGTGCGGTACTCAAGTTTGTCGAATTGACACCAGAAGAAACTTTTGATTTAGAACATTTTAAAAAGCTGATTTCTGACAAGACTAAGCTGGTTTCTACGGTACATGTTTCTAACACTTTGGGTTGTATTAACCCAGTGAAGGAGATTTGCGCGATCGCTCACAAATATGGTGCTAAGGTATTAATTGATGCTTGCCAAAGTGTACCCCACATGCCCATCAACGTGCAGCAAATTGACTGTGACTGGTTGGTGGCTTCTAGTCATAAAATGTGCGGTCCCACTGGTATAGGCTTTTTGTATGGTAAGTTGGAACTACTGCAATCCATGCCTCCTTTTTTAGGTGGTGGAGAAATGATTGCTGATGTGTTTTTAGACCATTCAACCTACGCAGATTTACCACATAAGTTTGAAGCGGGGACACCATCGATTTGTGAGGCGATCGCTTTAGGTGCAGCGGTGGATTACCTTACTAATATCGGCATGGACAAAATTTATGCTTATGAATCAGAATTGACTGGGTATTTATTTGAACAACTGGAACAAATTCCCCACCTTCGTCTCTATGGTCCTAAACCGATGGTAGCAGGTTTGGGTAGAGCCGCTTTAGCTGCATTTACTGCTGAAAATGTCCACGCTAACGATTTATCTACATTACTAGATCAAGAAGGCATCGCCATTCGTTCCGGACATCACTGTACACAACCATTACACAGACATTTAGTAATTTCCGCAACTGCACGGGCGAGTTTGTCTTTTTACAATACTCGTGCAGAAATTGATGTGTTTATTAAGGCTTTGAAGGAAACTTTAGATTTCTTTGGTGGGATGTTTGGTAAATGAGAGAAAATATGTAAGTGGACGTAAACAAACATCAAATATTTTTGATTTTAAGGGACGGGCAGGATGCCCATCCCACAAGAAAAGTAGATGTTTTATGGGGTAGGCTTCTAGCCTGCTCTGTTTTTTGGCATTTAGTCTTGCGATCGCCATATTTCAAATTAAAGTATCTGGATTTACACCTAACCTACGCAATTCTTCTGCTAGTATTTGGGCGCGTGCTTCAGCAGTGGTAGCTCTTTCTTCAGGGGTGGGAATTCTTTCTCCTTGCTGATCATACCAGTACAACCAATCTCGTGAAATTCCTTGATCGGTTCCTTGTTCGTAGTAAATCCCCATATCTACGCTAAAAAACCAATCCCAACGGTTTGCCCAAATCCAAGCTAGGATGGCTTCTAGTAAACCAGGAATCAAATGTTGTAGTTGATTATCCACAGGCGTATCGTCAGAGTCGGGCAAATCCTCTGCGGAGGGTAAGCAGTGTAAGAGATTATACTTTAACATAATCGTTGATGTTAAACACTTACATCGATGATATCGACTATTGCTGTATTGTGAAATCTACCCGGTTGTGGCGTTATGAGCGATAATTCCCATTATTGCGATCGCGCTTGACAAGATTAAAGGAAGGATAGATGAAATTTAAGCGGTTAGTTTTAGCTGTGCTGACACTAGTAGCAATCTTGCTTTCTGGCTCAGCTTTATGGGAAAGTTGGCAACAACCTCAGTTTCAAAATCGCTTGGAACTGTACCAAACAAACATTATCTTGCAAGCGGCTTTATGGGAACCACCTGATAACAACGAAAATTTTAAAGCAGCGCGAGAAGCGATACTTGGGGACAAACCCTTAGAAAATGCTACCCAGCAGTATCAACAAGCACGTAATTCAGTGCAAACTAATTTGGATAAAGCCAAAAACCAATTGGCGAAACTAAATTCTGCACCAATTACCACTCCCACAACCCCTCAACCCCAACCAGAAATTCCTCCTGCTACCAACGCCTCTCGCTTATTACAGCAGCAACAGTTGCAGCAGCAACAAGATAAATTGGAAAAATCTTTGGCTGAATTAGATTTGCAACTGGGAATCTTACAAGCCAAGCAACAAAAGACAGATACAGCCATTAAAACATGGTCACAATTACAGCAATCACAAATCGATCCAGAATTAGTTACAACTGCTGATGTGTTGATTGGATTGTGGAGTTCTCCACAGCAAATTTTACCCAACGCTGAGCCGACGATTCAAGAACACTTAGAAGGTTGGTTTCGCTACACAGCTCTTTCTCAACTATACCAACTTCAACAACGTCAAGCTGTACTTTCCAATCTCAAAGCAACTCAACAAGAAGTTGCGGAAAAAGCTTTGTTAAAGTTAGCGGTTATTAGCACTGTTCCTGCGCTAGGAGTTTTTATCGGTGTGGGATTGCTAATTTTTTTGGTTGCTCAACGTGTGTGGAAGGGAAAAGCTGCCTTATTGGCGCAAAATGGAGATATGCGTTGGTCAACGCCTTGGGGTGGTGAGACTGTTTTACAAGTTTTTGTTGTCGGCTTTTTTTTAATGGGGCAACTGTTGATCCCCTTAGTCATTAGTGTTCTTCCCATCCCTCGCCCTGCTGCTAATGTGCGCATTCAAGCATTTTACGTTTTAATCAGTTATCTGCTGGTGGCATCTAGTGCGCTATTAGTGCTGTATATTTCGCTCAAACGCTTTTTCCCCCTACCAGAAAACTGGTTTCGATTCAATTTACGAGATAATTGGTTTTTATGGGGATTTGGCGGTTACTGTGTGGCTTTGCCAATAGTGGTGGTGGTATCGTTGATTAATCAACAACTATGGCAAGGACAAGGTGGTAGTAATCCCTTACTGCAACTGGCACTGGAAGGGCAAGATGTTGTAGCTCTTAGTATATTTTTCTTTACCGCTGCGATCGCCGCTCCACTTTTTGAGGAGTTTTTGTTTCGCGGCTTTTTGTTGCCTTCCCTCACTCGCTACTTATCAGTGTGGGGATCGATTCTTGTTAGTAGTTTACTGTTTGCCGTTGCTCACCTGAGTTTATCGGAAATTTTACCCCTCACCGCTTTAGGAATGGTTTTGGGAATAGTCTACACGCGCTCGCGCAACCTTCTTGCACCCATGCTTCTCCATAGCTTGTGGAACAGTGGCACTTTACTCAGTCTGTTTATTCTCGGTAGTAATTAATGTTACTCAGTATAAATGAGCAAAAATTAAAAATATTTACAAATTTGATGTAACAAAAATTTAACGATTATAATTAGCATATGACTGCTATCCTATTGGCTTTGCTCGTCGCAAAAGTCTTTAAATCAGTTTTGCTATTTTCGCAAAACTGATTTAAAGCAATATATTGACACAACCAATTTTGTTTGGTATCCAAATTATCTGGGTGCAAATAACTTTGATTTTATCTGTGCTTACTATATGTAGCTTGCAGATTCTCTATTATGTCATTTTTGACTAAAACTAAATACTAGCTATGGGCAAATTCTTAGATTTACTAGGACATCAGCCTTAAGTCTTTATTAATCAAGGGAACAGTAAGTCTTAAACACCTATTTCTCTAGACTAAAAACAAAATACAGTACAGTAATCAAAAATTACTCTATATTATAAAGTAATCAGAGAAAATCCTGAAGAGCTAGTAGTAAAACACAAAAAATATCACAAATCTGTACTGAGAGGAAACCTAGTTAATTCTTCGCCAGACAGTATTCTAGTGCCTAAACTTCCCCTAGAGGCGCTTTAAGTCAAGTAAAGCAGAACTGAGGGAAATTTATTAGTAAATTGTACCGGAAGTAACTCCCGTACTAAAGAACGTAATAAATTATACTTATTACTTTTGAATACATAGAAAAGATATTTTTTTAGTGAAAATACTGAAAAAATAATTATTTTCAAAAAAAAATATATAGAATAGCAATTTTATACTTACTCATAAAGGAGTTCTATTTATGGCAAATCTCACCCCAAGTCACGCCACAAAACAGCTTATGTCTGGGTATTGCGGCATTATTTTTGGAGGTTTTGGCATCCACAAATTCATTCTCGGCTACCCAGCAGAAGGATTAATTATGTTATTTATTTCCCTAGCAGGTGGTTATTTCACTTACGGCTTCACGTTATTAATTATGCAACTGGTGGGTTTGATCGAAGGTTTAATTTACCTCAACAAATCCCATGAAGAATTTGTAAGTACGTACTTTATCAACAAACAGGGCTGGTTTTAAACTAATTTCTATTTGAGTATAAGTACTTTAAAACCCATATTTGCAACGTATAGATGCCCCACTGGGGCGTCTGTATTACAAAACAAACTCCATGAGGATAAATATCTCTACATACGGTCAACATCTTATTCTAACAAACAATGCTCACACTAAAACGCAAAAACCTCACCTATTTAATGCTAGCTTTACTGGGCTTAGGATATTTTAGTGCAATATCATCCTTAGAAGTTAACGATTTTTTTAAAAGTGAGATAGCGCTGATCCCAATACAGCTAGTAACGATAATTTACCTCAATTACCAACGCTCTCACCGTCATTATCCCTCAATTGAAGCAGACAATTAGAAAAAAGTTCCGATTTTTTGCTTCAACTGTTCCAGATTTCGCCTACCCTCGAAGTAGGGGTACGGCACTGCCGTACTTTGTCAGGCGTTAAATCGTAGCAAGTGAAAATGCAAATTGTCTCGAAAACTAACCTTTCCCCAGAATCAACCCCAACCACAGAGAAAATTACCTTAGATGTTGGCGGGATGAAGTGTGCTGGCTGCGTGAAAGCGGTAGAGCGGCAGCTAACCCAACACCCAGGAGTCAAAAGCGCTTGTGTAAACTTAGCGACAGAGGTAGCAGTCGTAGAATCGGAAATTGGTGCAGTAGCACCAGAAGCACTATCGGCGCAATTGACAGCAGCCGGGTTTCCAACTCAACCCCGAAAGAGTGGGAAAGTAATAGAGCGGACACAAGCAATTGCACATCCAGCACAACAAGTGCGATCACCTTCACAATCGGTAACAAGACAGTTGATTGTTGCCATATTGCTACTAATACTATCAGGCATCGGGCATTTTGGTAGTGCTACTGGCTATGTGTTACCAGTTTTGCATAATATTTGGTTTCATTGTGGATTAGCAACAGTAGCACTATTAATTCCTGGACGTCCGATTTTAATCGATGGTTGGCGTGGCTGGCTACGTAATGCACCCAATATGAACACGTTAGTGGGATTGGGAACGCTGACAGCTTACACTGCTAGTTTAGTCGCGTTGCTATTTCCCCAAATGGGTTGGGAGTGCTTTTTTGATGAACCAGTGATGATGTTGGGCTTTATCCTGGTGGGAAGGACATTAGAACAACAAGCTAGGAATCGTGCTACAGCAGCATTTAAACAGTTACTTGCTCTGCAACCTACTGTAGCAAGATTGATCGCTAAACCACCTGGGAGAGTAGGGGAAGTTAATTCTTCCTCAGTTGTAGAGATTCCGGCGGAATTGGTGCGTGTGGGAGAATGGTTACAAGTTTTACCAGGAGACAAGATTCCTGTAGATGGTGAAGTAGTAGATGGGCGTACAACTGTAGATGAATCAATGTTGACAGGCGAAGCAATGCCAGTCATCAAGCAAACGGGAGATACAGTGGCAGCAGGAACACTAAATCAATCTGGAGTAATCGCCATTGTTGCAACTCGTATCGGCAGTGAGACAACTCTGGCGCAAATTCTTGCTCTAGTTGAAGCTGCTCAAACTCGTAAAGCTCCTGTACAAAGATTAGCTGATACGGTAGCAGGATATTTTACTTATGGTGTGTTTGCATCTGCAGTGTTAACTTTCGGATTTTGGTACTTTATCGGCACTCACATCTTTCCCAATCTGATTACTCATAGTTCATCGTTCATGTCTCATGGTTCATCCATGATGGCAATGCATGAATCAACAATCAACAATCAACCCCTATTATTAAGTTTAAAGCTGGCGATCGCCGTGATGGTAGTTGCTTGTCCCTGTGCTTTAGGACTTGCCACGCCAACTGCTATTTTAGTCGGAACCGCCAAGAGTGCAGAACAAGGTTTGTTAATTAAAGGCGGCGATGTTTTAGAAAGAGTACACAAGTTAAACACTATAGTTTTTGATAAAACAGGTACTCTCACCACAGGTAATCCGGTAGTTACAGATTGTCTCCTGCTAGAAGTAGGGGAGCAATCTGCTCTTCTTCAATTAGCGGCAGCGGTAGAAAGTGGCACAAGTCATCCCCTGGCAAAAGCGATTCAAACTGAAGCCGAGAAGCAACAGTTATCTATTCCTGTGGCTGTTGACTTTCATACAGAACCAGGGTTTGGTGTATCTGCTGTTGTCAATGACACATTAGTATTGTTAGGAAACTGGGATTGGTTGCGTTGGCATGGAATTACCACTGGTGATGCTCTTCCTCAGGCGCAGAAGTTGGCAGCAGAAGGTAAAACCGTGGTTTATGTAGCTATTGGTGAGAAACTAGCTGGGCTAATTGCTGTACAAGATCCACTCCGCTCTGATGCTGTATCTGTAGTAAACAAATTGCACCAGATAGGTTTACGAGTGATATTACTTAGTGGTGATAGTATAGAGGCTGCTAGCTTTGTCGCTGAAAAACTAGGTTTAGACAGCACAGATGTAATGGCTAGTGTTCCCCCAGCAAAGAAAGCAGCTGTAATTCAATCTCTACAGCAACTCAAATCCATTGTCGCAATGGTAGGAGATGGCATTAATGATGCTCCAGCTTTATCTCAAGCAGATGTGGGAATAGCCTTACACTCAGGAACTGATGTTGCCATAGAAACAGCGGATATTGTCTTAATGCGCGATCGCTTAAGTGATGTTGTCCAATCCATTGAGCTCAGCCGTGCAACCTTTAACAAAATCCAGCAGAATTTATTCTGGGCTTTTGCTTATAATGCCATGGGAATTCCCCTTGCTGCTGGTGTTTTGTTACCCAGTTTTGGTTTTCTCCTCAGCCCATCTGGTGCTGCGGCATTAATGGCATTTAGCTCTGTTAGTGTTGTCACCAACTCTCTTTTGCTCAGACGATTTACACCGCGTCCGTAAAGCTTTGTCTTCTGTTTGTATAAAGCTACAGTAGATGGAAGAGTAGAACAACCTCGTTCTACTCTTTGTCAAACTATATACCTTTAGTCAATTTTAGACTAAAAGTGGAAATACTGCTGCTTTAAGAGTAGCAACAGATACTAAACACTTCTTAACTAACCAAAAATTCAATCTTATTGTAGCAACGATTGATCAATGTCAGTACAAACCAATGAAAACCAAAACCATCTACTAATACTAGAAGATGATCAAGGACGTAAAGAATTTGTCCTTGATCGCTCTGTATATTCCATCGGTAGAGACAAAACCTGTGATATAAGATTGGTTTCGCAATTTGTCTCTCGTCGTCATGCCACCCTAGTCAGGCTACCACGAGACGAAAAAAACCATAGCTATTATTATCGAATTGTGGATGGAGATGCCAAAGGAAAACCAAGTTCCAATGGTTTGATGATCAATGGGCGGAAAATACCAGCTCATGACTTAAAGAATGAAGACGAGATAGTTTTTGGTCCGCAAGTACGTGCTATTTATTACTTATTACGAGATGCCACGCGCCCAGGACAAACAGATTCGAGCGAATACGATATCACATTAATTAACCCCAGCATGACAGAAGATCTCGAAGATTAGTCATTGATTGTCTTGTTGCCCATGTCAGTTTTGCACTAAGCAAGTGTTTCTTGTGGGAATGGGCTGCTCTAGCCCGCCCAAATGATCTAGGGACGGGCAGGATGCCCATCCCACAAGAGAGGTAAATTACAATATGTGTTTTGGAATACACACATCTGGGGCGCATAAATTAGGAAATTCAACTGTTGTTACAGTAAACGTCTCCACATCAACACGGCGGATGGCATGATTGTTCGTGTCAGCAATGTACAAATAAGTTCCACAGAAACTCAATCCAGAAGGTTCAGAAAATTTGGTATTCGCCCCGCGCCCATCAAGCCAACCAACTGAACTTCCCAATACTGTTTGACAATCACCTGTATGGGGGTTGACTAATTTAATTTTATGATTATAACTATCTGCTACCCAAATATAATCTTGAGCAAACTCAACTCCCAAACAATGCTGTAGTCTGACATTCTCACCCTGCCCATCCACATCACCAAAACCGAATAAATCTCCACTACCGCAAACTGTTCTGACTGGTGCCGATTCAATCAACCCCACACCACGAATTGAGCTAACTTCGCTGTCGGCAATGTATAATTCTTGTCCATCTGTCGTGATACCACTGGGTTGAGCAAAGGCAGAATCGGTAAGTGTGCTATCAAAACAACCTTCTGCGCCAGTACCAGCATAAGTCCCAATTATGCTCGTTGCCAAATTCATCTCCCAAATTTGGTGAGAACCAGCCATAGCAATAAACAAGCTATTTCCACAAAGTTGTAAATCCCAGGGAGAATTCAAAGCTGTTTTTAAACTATCACCACGATGAGGACGGATGTTATGAGTTTGTTTCCCAGTTCCCGCGATAGTTTCCACTACTTGACGCTTCAAGTCAACTCGTCGCAAAGCATGATTTTCTGTATCAGCAACGTATAAAATTTGATTGATTTGATCACAAGCCATTCCCTGCGGTGCAAAAAACTGAGCCGAGTTGAAGGAACCATCCCTTAACCCAGATTTTCCTGTACCAATTACTTGCAAAATTTCTCCATCTGTGCTAGCCATTACTAGACGATGATGTCCCGAATCAGCGATAAACAACCCAGATGAATTAGCTAAAACTTTACCAGGAAAAGCCAGGGGTGTAATTAATGGTTGGCGCTGTTTTTCTAGGGTGAGATGTAATGGTTGGAAATTAACAGTACCTTTATTTTGATGTTGGTCAATTAACTTTTGAATTAGTTCGTCCAAGACTTCGCGATCGCTTTCCCCTGATACTTTGCTAACTACGTAACCCTCAGGGTCAATTACTACCATAGTTGGCCAAGCACGCACAGCATACTGTTGCCAAACGTGAAAACCACTATCCACTAAAACTGGATGTTCGATATCATAGCGCAAAATAGCTTGACGGATATTTTCGGCTTCCTTCTCATTGTCAAATTTAGCACTATGTACACCGATAACGGTGAGACAATCTTGATATTTCTGTTCCAGATATTTCAGAGTAGGCAAAACGTGAAGACAGTTGATACAACAGTAAGTCCAAAAATCCAAAATCACAACTCTGCCTTTAAGTTGCTTAAGTGACAAAGGCTTGTCAGTATTCAACCACGGGTAATTTTGCGGAAGTTCAGGCGAGCGTACACGGGCATTCATAAAATTTTATCGACAAGGTACGAGACGTGAATTTTTTGGGATGGAATCAACCTGTAAAGGCGTTCACCTTCAAATGCTACATATCTATTTTTTATGGGAACTATAGAAAAGAAAGCAACGCAAAGCTTGAAGCAGTGTTCTCCATATTGCATTTAGATGACTCCAATCAACTTTAGGAAGTTAGTGACCCAAAAAGAAGTAGTAAATATACTCACTAACCTTGCTAGTGAGATAGGTACTTCTTTCTGCATTGAAGATGCAAATCACAAATCGCTCATAGGCACAGATTGTAGTATTTCCGGTAATAGATACCCAGTAAATTTACTGACAGAAGTAATTGGTTGGGTAATCGGTAACCAGAAAACAGCTACCATAGCCTCTTTACTGTCTTACCTAGCACAACAACAGTATGAAAAAAAATTACTTGCTCATGAATTATTAGAGAAATATCAAGAAATCGACTTATTTCATGACATTTCTACACAAGTTACTGCTAGTCTAGCACCCAAAGAAGTGGCTCGACTAGTAGTACAAGAAGCAAGGAAATTAATTCAGTCTACTAACGGTTTAATTCTGCTACTAGATGAAAACACAGGTAGACTAGAAATTCTCTGGGAAGATGGTGTTGGCTCTTTGGCACAGCCCTTGCTGCTAGGAGAAGGAATTATTGATATCATTGTCCAAGCACGTCAGGGTGAAATTGTTAACAATGTCACTTCAGACTCTCGATTTCTTGATAGTAAAGCAATTTGTTCTCTCATTTGCGTACCTTTGATCACTAAGAAACAAATACTTGGTGCAATTATTCTTAGCAGTGATATTCCTACAAATTACTCTACAGAAGACTTAAAATTACTCACTATATTAGCATTACAAACAGCAACGGCGATTGAGAAAGCTTTACTTTACGAGCAAAATTATAATGCTCTTCATGTTGCCCAAGAACAAGCACATCAACTACAGCAAACTTTGTTTGAGCTTCAACAGACACAAACCAAGCTGATTCAAAGTGAAAAAATGTCTAATTTAGGGCAGTTGATTGCCGATGTTGCTCATGAAATTAATAACCCAATTAACTTTGTTAATGGTAATCTTACCCATGCACAACAATACTCTCAAGAAATATTGGAAGTGTTACAACTTTACCAAAAGCATTATCCTCAACCAGTTCCGGAAATTCAAGATTTGCTTGAAGCTGTAGATATAGAGTTTCTTGTCAATGATTTCACGAATCTACTTTCCTCAATGCATTTGGGAATTGGGCGTATCCGTCAACTTACATTGTCATTACGGAACTTCTCTCGTTTAGATCAAGTAGACATGAAACCTGTTAATCTTCATGAGGGTATTGATAGCACGCTACTAATTTTACAAAGTAAACTCAAACCTAATGAAAGACATTCAGGTATTCAAGTGGTTAAAGAGTATGGCGATATTCCTCTAGTTGAAGGTTATGCCAATCAGCTTAACCAAGTATTTATGAATATAATTGCTAATGCGATTGATGCTTTAGAAGAAGGAAATAAAAAAAATGACCAATCTCCAGCCCCGACAATTCACATTCGCACAATGTTAGCTCTTGAGCAAGAAGAATTTAATCATCCATATCTTTCTCTCAGACAATTAGAACTCAGCAATATTAATCTTCAATCAAACCTGAAATTTAAAAATTTTCCCGGCGTTGTTGTGTTGATTAGTGATAATGGAATAGGCATGGATGAAACCGTTCGCGATCACCTATTTGAACCATTTTTCACTACCAAATCTATAGGCAAAGGTACAGGATTAGGACTATCAATTAGCCACCAGATTATTCAAAAGCATGGAGGATTATTACAATGTATATCTCAACCTGGACAAGGAACTACTTTCTGGATACAAATTCCAATTAAGCAAATTATTCAAACAGAATCTACTACCGTTCAAATGTGTAATCAAGAAAGAACTTAGAACTCATAATTCAGACCTTTAAATTCTCGATTAATTTCTTATTCTTTTAATTATACTCATCACTAAAAAATATTATGACTATAAGTATTGAAGTAACTAACCCAAAGTCAACTTCCTCTAAATTAAGGAAACATTTGCAATTGAGTATTCGTCAACGCCTAAATTTATTATTTTTTAGGTTTGTAATAATTAACTTAGTTACTGCAAGTATTGGCGGATTAGGGTTAAATCGAGTACGAAATAATAGTCCACTGCTCAACACTTTTGGTTCAAAGCGGATGTTGACTTACAGGCTAGCTTACTTGGCGAATGTTCGCGATCGCAAGTCTAATCTAGATAGAATCGCTATCAATGTCAGCATTAAAGAAGATATTCGGCAATTTGAGAAGTTACTAACAGCAATGTATCAAGGTTCAACAGAAATAAGACTTGCTCCAGTTACAGAGCCAACAACACTAGCTCAATTGCACAAAATTGAAAATACTTGGCGAATTTATCGGCAGAAACTAGAAAAGTACTTAACTACTTCTCAAAAAGAAAACGAGTATCTCGATGAAATCAATAATCTGACTAGTTTTTTAACTAACTTAATGGATGTTGCCATCAAAATTGTGGAGGGACAAACTACTAATACTGCAAAACAGAGTCAGGATTTATTGCTATTTACATTAATGCTCAACTTTTTGTCAAGCATGATAGCATTCTTTATAGTATTTCATATTATTAGCGGTCTGAGTCAAGTAACAGAAACTGCAGAGCAAATGGCTCAGGGTAAACTAAATGTCAGAGCAAAAGTAACTACTTTTGATGAAATAGGAGTGCTTGCTTATACACTTAATACAATGGTTGAGCAAATTGAAAGTTTGTTACAAGGATTGAAAACACGTAGTCAGGAGTTAGAAGACGCGCTTACTTATTTAAGTACTATTGTTGATAATTTAGCAGATGCTCTTTTGGTTACAGATACACAATGTCAGATCACACGATATAATCCTGTATTACTAGCTATGTTTGGGTTGAAAGATGTAGATTTACTCAGTCAAAACTGTCAAGTATTAGCAAGTCCGAAGGTAATTGAATTAGTAGCACAGACGCAGCAAGGATTTGGACAAGTATTTACAGCCGAATTAGAACTCGCAAATGGACGTATTGGTAAAGCTGTAGCGAGGGCAATTGTTAAAGATGGAGCGGTAGCACAACAGCAAAATTATCTAGGTTCTGTAATTTTGATTCGAGATGTTACCGCAGAAAAACAAGTCGATCAGATGAAGACTGATTTTATCTCCACTGTTTCCCATGAGTTACGTACACCATTGACATCGGTATTAGGATTTGCGTCAATTATTCAAGAGAAGCTGGAAGAAGGTTGGTTGAAGTTAATTCCACTAGAACATCGTAAAGCTCAGCGTACTTTTAAACAAGTTCAAACTAATATCAATATTATTATATCGGAGGCAGAGCGGCTCACTTCTTTAATTAATGATGTGTTGGATGTTGCGAAGATGGAAGCTGGTAAACTAGAGTGGCATATGCAGCCAACTGCTTTTGGGGAAATTATTAATAGAGCGATTGCGGCTACGTCTTCTTTGTTGACAGCGAAGGAAGTGGAGTTACGTTCTTTAGTTGAGCCAGATTTACCCTTGGTGATGGTGGATAGCGATCGCCTCATTCAGGTTATGATTAATCTAATTTCTAATGCTGTGAAATTTACGCCTCAAGGTTATGTCACTTGTCAAGCAATTCACAATGGTGAAATGCTTGTTAGCGTCATAGATACTGGCATTGGCATTGCTGATGGCGATTTTGCCAAAGTATTTGAGAAGTTCAAGCAAGTAGGAGATACTCTCACCGATAAACCTAAAGGCACTGGGTTGGGATTACCTATCTGCAAACAAATAGTAGAATATCATGGTGGTCGAATTTGGGTAGAAAGTGAGTTAGGACTGGGTTGCACTTTTTCCTTTACATTACCACTTATAGATAGCAATCTTGAAAAAGAAAAGCTGAGTATTAACACTCTTGTCCAGCAATTTCAAGAACGTATTGTAACTACAGCCCCCATGGAAAAGCTAGATTACAAAACGATTCTGGTAGTTGATGATGATGCCCACATTCGGGAATTGCTGAGACAAGAGTTAGAAGCCTCTGGTTACAAAGTTCGAGAAGCCTCCATAGGGTATGGAGGCAATTACTCAAGTTAAAGCTACTAAACCAGATTTAATTGTGTTAGATGTTATGATGCCTCAAATTAGTGGTTTTGATGTAGTTGCTGTACTCAAGAATAACCCAGAAACAATGGGAATTCCAATTATTATTTTATCAATTATCGAAGAAAATAAAAGAGGTTATCAGTTAGGTGTTAATCATTACTTAACTAAGCCAATTCACAAAGAAGAACTGCTAAAAAATATTAGCAAAATACTGAATCAAGACTCTTCAAAACCCTTAGAGAAGGAAATGGAAGTAGTCTTTGTTTTACTTCAAGATAGCCAACAGGAGATTGTATGAATAAAAAAGTATTAATTGTAGATGATGAACCTAATATTCTCATTTTGATGGAACAGGCACTTGAGAGTCTAGAGGATGAGGAAGTAGAATTGCTCACAGCTAAAAATGGAGAAGAGGCTTTGGAAATCATTAAGACAGAAAAGCCTAATCTCGTTTTTATGGATGTCATGATGCCAAAAATGAACGGATTAGAAGTTTGTAATATTGTTAAACATGAGTTGAAATTTCCAGATGTTTACATTATTATGTTAACGGCGAAAGGACAAGAGTTTGATAAGCAAAAAGGTACTGATGTTGGTGCTGACTTGTATATGACTAAGCCTTTTCGCCCTAAAAACGTTCTGGAAACCTCTAGAAATATTCTTGGTTTATCAGCTACAGATTGAGTGAATTAATATTTAGATGTTTGTAAATCCATACTTTTCAAACAACGGTTTTACTTGAGTACTAATTAGAAACTTGATAAAGTCTTTTGCTGCACTAATGTTTTGACAGGATTTGAGAATAGCCAGCGGAGAAATAACAGGTTGGTGAGAGTTTTGTGGAGCTACGGCTACAGTTTTCACCAAATTTGATATTTTGGATTCTGTTTCATAGGTAATGCCTACATCTACACTATGACTTTCTACTTGCTTTAAAACTTGACGAATATCTTCTTCAGCTACTACACTTTTTTGCCTAACTTGCTCATAAATACCAAAAAAATTTAAACCTTCTTTAGTATATATCCCTGCTGATACTGTTCCTGCCCCAACTGCCACCCGCTTCACATCTTTATCAATTAAGTTCTTAAAGCTAGAAATTGGTAATTTAGAATCTTTATGCGTAATTATAACAATACTATTTATAGTCAAGTTTTGACGAGTATTGGGAACTATCAAACCTTGAGTCTCTAAAATATCCATTTCTTTGGCAATTCCAGGAATATATATATCTACTGACGCACCTTGTTCAATTTGCTGGCGTAGAAAACCAGAGCCTGCAATGTTATAAGTAATTATGACATTCGGTTTTTCTTTTTTATAACGCAAATCAATTTCTGCTAGACAATTTCTGTACACACCAGCTGCTGATACCGTTAAAACTACTGGTTGTACCTTTTGAGTACTACAGCTATTTAATTCAATAGATAAAACAGAGCTTAAGCTAGTTAGAATAATAAATTTTCTTCTTTTCATCTCAAAAGTGCAAATTGCTATATTTCTATAGTTCCCAAAATTACCCCGTCATTAAACTTTGTGAATGAAGAAACCCGGTTTCTTTAAAAAACCGGGTTTCTGAATATATTGCACTCATTTTTTGCCCACCAAGAAATAAATTTATTGGCTTATAGCTCAAGTAAGCTTTAGCTTACTAAATATTTATTTTTAGAGATTTCATTCCGTTTTAACGGAATGCACGCTATCAGCCTTGAACTAAAGTTCAAGGTTTGCAAGAGCTAAGATGCCATACATTCAAATGCTCGGTTATTAATTAAGGTTCTGGGATTGCCTCTGACGGTGGAGACTCAATAATCTCCGGCAACGTGGGAGGTAAATTGGGAGTAGGTTCCACTGTTGGTTGTGTTGGTGTTTCGATGGGAGTAGGTTCCACTGTTGGTTGTGTTGGTGTTTCGATGGGAGTAGGTTCCACTGTTGATTGTGTTGGTGTTTCGATGGGAGTAGGTTCCACTGTTGATTGTGTTGGTGTTTCAATGGGAGTAGGTTCTACTGTTGGTTGTTTGCTCTGCATCTTGCCCACCCTACGGTTAAAGAATCCTCTCCATCTCCGTTTTTCTCCCTTAACTTCAGGTATTGGTTTTGATTCAGGTTCTTTTGTTACTTCTGGCTGTGGTGCTGTTTCCGGTATTTTTACCTCTGGTTGTGGTGTTTGAATTTCAGTTTCAGGTGTTGGCTCAACTGTTGGCGTTGGAGTAGGGGTGGGTTCAATGGGCTGTGTTTCAGGTGTAGGCGCTACGTTTGGGGTGGCGGGTGTCGGTTCTACGGTCGGCGTTGTATAGTTAGGATATGCGATCGCCTTTGCTTGGTTTAGAGAAATTTCGCCTCTGACAATTCTGGAAAGAGTGTCTTTACCTTTGGGTTCGTAGGTAATTAGTTTGACTGTGCTGTTAAAGACGTTTTTTACAGGATTGCCTTGTTCATCAAGAAATTCCAGTTTTACCCAGTTTTTACCGGGTTTAAAGCCTTTGAGATATACTGACTGCCATCTGTCTAAAACGAAACTTTCGCCGTTAATTGTACAACGAATACGCCAATCAGCTATTTGGTCTTGAGCATTTTCTTGGGCTACAAGGTGTAGTGGCGCATTTGTTAAGTAAAAATCTAGCAGAATTGGTTCTGCTCCATAGCTTCCTTGTGGACTATTGTATGTAATTAAAGGTACTGCCGCGTCGGGGTTATTGTCATCTGTTTTGGTGAAGATGTGAAATGTTGTTTGGGCGTATGCACCTTCGTTTTTAAAGCTTTCATTCCAAGGACGTGTTGCAAATACTCTTAGAGTATGAGTACCTGGGGATAAGTCTGGCAAAATCAATGGTTGATTTAAGTCATATACAGTTATATATGGTTCATTATCAAGAATTACCTGTAAATGAGGACCTATACCTAGTTCTGGATCTTTAAATATAGGTAAGTCCTTCACGAGTAAGCGAACTGTAACTGTGTTGTCTTGGAGGACTTCCTCAGTATGAGGAGTAACTATTGTTACTTGAGGCTGATAGACTTCCAAGGTAGGTTGTAGTGCTTGAATGACTACAGGCGGGGAAACCTCCGTAATTTGCTTTGCAGAAATTTGAGTATTTTCTTTGTGACTGAAAAAAGGTTCTTGACTTACGGCTTGATCACCGCCACAACTAGTCAAAGTTAATACTAGTACCAATGCTATTAGCGCTCTGAGCATAGGGAGGCTGCATGATTGAAGCTTCCCTAAAGTTGTGATTCGCCACGACATGCATTCCACGGATAGTGTTACCCATAAACAACTGACAGTTTATTGTGGCGCATTCCTTGGGTATGGGGGTAGAGGGTGAGATGTAGAGAAAACATCGATACATCACTCAAACAATAAGTAGAAAAACCATAAATGTTGCAAATTGTTTCTCTTTGTAAAATAAATGAAGAAACTATTGACTTTTTGACCAGAGCTTTGAAAGCAAAAAGTAGATGACACAATAAATTCGGGGATCTTGAATTATTGTTAACATGTGTCTCACAAGGTAGGAGATCAGCCTTTATAATTCAACGAGAAACAACTCTCCACATCTGATCTTCTTCAGGTTCCCATTCGCTGAGGTCGGTAAATTGTGGTAATTATATTCCTCAATCCTTATCAAGAGAGGAGGTCGAATGACAATTAGTCCTCCAGAGCGAGAGGAAAAAAAAGCAAGAGTAATAGTCGATAACGACCCGGTTCCAACCTCGTTTGAACGGTGGGGAAAGCCAGGACACTTCGACAGAACTCTAGCTAAAGGTCCAAAAACCACTACCTGGATTTGGAATCTTCATGCGCTCGCCCACGATTTTGATACACATACAAGCGATTTAGAAGACATATCGCGCAAGATCTTCGCAGCACACTTCGGTCACTTAGCCGTAGTGATGCTGTGGCTGAGCGGAATGATATTCCATGGCGCTCGTTTTTCCAACTACGAAGCTTGGCTATCTGATCCCCTAAACATCAAGCCTAGTGCTCAAGTCGTTTGGCCTGTTGTAGGTCAAGACATTCTCAATGCGGACGTTGGTGGTGGTTTCCACGGTATTCAAATCACCTCCGGCTTTTTCCAAATTTGGCGTGGTTGGGGTATCACCAACACATTCCAACTCTACGTGACTGCGATCGGCGGTTTGGTATTGGCAGCTTTGTTACTATTTGCAGGCTGGTTCCACTACCACAAGCGTGCGCCTAAGTTGGAATGGTTCCAAAACGTCGAGTCAATGCTGAATCACCACTTGGCTGGACTATTGGGCTTGGGTTCGTTGGGATGGACAGGTCACATAATTCACGTATCCTCACCAATCAATAAGCTGTTGGATGCGGGAGTTGCCGTTCAAGATGTGCCATTACCCCACGAATTCATTTTGAACAAGGACTTGATCATCGAACTGTTCCCCAGCTTTGCCAATGGTTTAACACCATTCTGGACATTGAATTGGGGTCAGTACGCTGACTTCCTCACCTTCAAAGGCGGTCTTAACCCGGTTACGGGTGGCTTGTGGATGACGGATATTGCCCATCACCATTTGGCGATCGCAGTACTGTTCATTGTCGCCGGACACCAATACCGTACCAACTGGGGTATCGGTCACAGCCTCAAAGAGATCCTCGAAAACCACAAAGGTCCCTTCACAGGCGATGGTCATAAAGGACTCTACGAAAACATGACTACCTCGTGGCACGCTCAATTGGGCACCAACCTAGCAATGCTGGGTTCGTTGACCATCATTGTGGCGCACCACATGTACGCAATGCCTCCCTACCCCTACTTGGCAACAGATTACGCAACCCAACTGTGTATTTTCACTCACCACATGTGGATTGGCGCATTCTGTATCGTAGGCGGTGCGGCACACGCAACAATCTTCATGGTGCGGGATTACGACCCCGTTGTGAACCAAAACAACGTATTGGATCGCGTACTTCGGCACAGAGATGCTATCATCTCCCACCTAAACTGGGTATGTATTTTCTTGGGCTTCCATAGCTTCGGACTTTACATCCACAACGACACAATGCGTGCTTTGGGTCGTCCTCAAGATATGTTCTCCGATACCGCAATTCAGTTGCAGCCAGTGTTTGCCCAATGGGTACAAAACCTGCACACTGTAGCGCCAGGAGCAACAGCACCTAATGCACTTGAACCAGTTAGCTATGCCTTCGGCGGTGGAATCCTCGCTGTAGGTGGCAAAGTGGCAATGATGCCGATCGCGTTGGGTACGGCGGACTTCATGATCCACCACATTCACGCCTTCCAAATTCACGTCACAGTGCTAATTCTGTTGAAGGGATTCCTGTTTGCTCGCTCCTCTCGTCTGATCCCAGATAAGATGAACTTGGGCTTCCGGTTCCCCTGCGACGGTCCAGGTCGTGGCGGCACATGTCAAGTGTCCGGTTGGGACCATGTGTTCCTCGGTTTGTTCTGGATGTACAACACCATTTCCATCGCGATTTTCCACTTCAGCTGGAAAATGCAATCCGATGTCTGGGGAACTGTAGACTCAGATGGTGTGGTAACACACATTACGGGTGGTAACTTTGCCCAAAGTGCCATCACGATCAACGGCTGGTTGCGTGACTTCTTGTGGGCACAAGCTGTACAGGTAATTAACTCCTACGGCAGCGCACTGTCAGCTTATGGTCTACTATTCTTAGGCGCTCACTTCGTTTGGGCATTCAGCTTAATGTTCCTGTTCAGTGGTCGCGGCTACTGGCAAGAATTAATTGAGTCAATTGTTTGGGCGCATAATAAACTAAAAGTAGCACCATCAATTCAACCTCGCGCTTTAAGCATCATTCAAGGACGAGCTGTTGGAGTGGCTCACTACCTCTTGGGAGGTATTGTCACCACCTGGGCGTTCTTCCACGCACGAATTCTCACATTAGGCTAGCAATCAGCAGTAGAGCATTTTGGATTTTAGATTTTAGATTCAATCCAAAATTTAAAATCCAAAATCTCTCTACAGGGCTAAAGGTCGCAGGATTTATCAAAACCTATGGCAACAAAATTTCCAAAATTTAGCCAGGATCTCGCACAGGATCCGACTACTCGTCGGATATGGTACGCGATGGCTACAGGAAATGACTTTGAAAGCCATGATGGCATGACAGAGGAAAATCTTTACCAAAAGATTTTCGCAACACACTTCGGTCATGTGGCAATCATCTTCTTGTGGGCATCAAGTCTCCTGTTCCACGTAGCTTGGCAAGGTAACTTTGAACAGTGGATTAAAGATCCTATTCACATCCGCCCCATCGCCCATGCGATTTGGGACCCACACTTCGGTAAAGCAGCAGTAGAAGCATACACCCAAGCAGGTGCAAGCAACCCAGTAAACATCGCTTACTCCGGTGTTTACCACTGGTGGTACACCATCGGAATGCGCACCAACGGCGACCTCTACCAAGGTGCAGTGTTCTTGCTATTACTAGCAGCAGTGTTCTTGTTCGCAGGTTGGTTGCACTTGCAGCCCAAGTTCCGCCCCAGCCTAGCTTGGTTCAAGAGTGCTGAACCCCGTCTGAACCACCACTTAGCAGGTTTATTCGGTGTTAGTTCTCTGGCTTGGACAGGTCACTTGGTACACGTAGCTATCCCCGAATCTCGCGGACAGCACGTAGGTTGGGATAACTTCCTCACCACCCTGCCTCACCCACAAGGTTTGGCACCATTCTTCAGTGGTAACTGGGGCGCATACGCTGTTGACCCTGATACCGCAGGTCACGTATTCGGCACATCAACAGGTGCAGGAACTGCGATTCTCACATTCTTGGGTGGATTCCATCCCCAGACTGAGTCACTGTGGCTGACCGATATGGCTCACCACCACTTGGCGATCGCAGTCATCTTCATTATTGCCGGTCACCAATACCGCACAAACTTCGGAATTGGTCACAGCATCAAAGAAATGCTCAATGCCAAGAACTTCTTTGGCGTTGAAACCGAAGGTCAGTTCAACTTGCCTCACCAAGGGTTGTACGACACCTACAACAACTCGCTGCACTTCCAGCTTTCCATTCACTTGGCAGCACTAGGTACTGCATTGTCCCTAGTAGCGCAGCACATGTACGCCCTGCCTCCTTACGCCTTTATAGCTAAGGACTACACTACTCAAGCAGCACTGTACACACATCACCAGTACATCGCTGTATTCCTGATGCTTGGTGCTTTCGCTCACGCAGGAATCTTCTGGGTACGCGACTACGACCCCGAACAAAACAAGGGCAACGTACTAGATCGCGTACTCAAGCACAAAGAAGCGATTATTTCCCACCTCAGCTGGGTATCCCTTTTCTTAGGTTTCCACACCTTAGGTTTGTACGTCCACAACGACGTAGTAGTAGCTTTCGGTACTCCTGAAAAGCAAATCTTGATTGAACCTGTATTCGCTCAGTTCATTCAAGCTTCTCACGGTAAGGTACTTTACGGCTTCCAGACCCTGCTATCTAATCCAGATAGTGTTGCTTCCACTGCAGGCGCTCCTTGGTTACCTGGTTGGGTAGATGCTATTAACAATGGCACTAACTCCTTGTTCTTAACCATCGGACCTGGTGACTTCTTAGTACACCACGCCTTCGCTTTGGCTATCCACACCACCGTCCTGATTTTGGTCAAAGGTGCTTTGGATGCCCGTGGTTCTAAGCTGATGCCCGATAAAAAGGACTTCGGCTACGCCTTCCCTTGCGACGGTCCCGGTCGTGGCGGTACTTGCGACATCTCCGCTTGGGACTCTTTCTACCTCGCTACATTCTGGGCGCTGAATACAGTAGGTTGGGTAACCTTCTACTGGCACTGGAAGCATCTCGGTATTTGGCAAGGTAACGTAGCGCAGTTCAATGAATCTTCCACCTACTTGATGGGTTGGCTGCGCGATTACCTCTGGGCTAACTCCGCTCAGTTGATCAATGGTTACAACCCATACGGCGTGAATAACCTGTCTGTCTGGGCTTGGATGTTCCTCTTCGGACACCTAGTTTGGGCTACCGGCTTTATGTTCTTGATCTCCTGGAGAGGTTATTGGCAAGAGTTGATTGAAACTCTCGTTTGGGCGCACGAGCGTACTCCTTTGGCTAACTTAGTTCGCTGGAAAGACAAGCCCGTTGCTCTGTCCATCGTTCAAGGTCGTGTAGTAGGTTTAGCTCACTTCACTGTTGGCTACGTCCTAACCTACGCCGCGTTCTTGATTGCTGCTACTGCTGGTAAGTTCGGTTAATCCGAATACTGGTTTTGTAGTTAACTAATTTAAATCCCCCGCCTTATGGTGGGGGATTTTTTGTAGTTATTAACCATCAAAAGACTTGAGTGGTCGCAAAACACCATTTTCATTCCTCGCGAACTGCGGTCTAAACTCGCTACAATAAAGTTTTGCAGTATTATACAACATCCTTATTATGAATCTTCCTATCGTTGCTATTATTGGTCGCCCAAATGTGGGCAAATCGACCCTAGTCAATCGTCTGGCTGGGGAACAGTCTGCTATTGTTCATGATGAACCGGGAGTAACACGCGATCGCACATACTTACGAGCATACTGGCGCGATCGCGAGTTTCTGGTAGTCGATACTGGTGGTTTAGTATTCAATGACGACACAGAATTTTTACCACTAATTCGCCAACAAGCAATGACAGCGCTAGCAGAAGCCAGTGCTGCTATTTTCGCAGTAGATGGGCAAACAGGACCTATGCCCGCCGATGAAGAAATCGCCCAGTGGTTGCGTCAACAAAAAGTCCCCGTCTTACTAGCCGTAAATAAATGTGAATCACCAGAACAAGGTTTAATTCAAGCTGCTCAATTTTGGGAATTAGGATTAGGCGAACCTTTTGCCCTCTCTGCTATTCATGGTAACGGCACAGGAGAGTTACTTGATGAACTAATTAACCACCTCCCCGCTGTAGAAGAAATTACCGAAAGCAATGAAATTAAAGTTGCTATTGTGGGACGCCCAAATGTAGGAAAATCAAGCTTATTGAATACTTTGGTGGGAGAACAGAGAGCAATTGTTAGCCCGATTTCCGGTACTACACGTGATGCAATTGATACCGTGATTGAACGAGATGGGCAAAGCTATCGTTTGATTGACACTGCGGGAATTAGAAAAAAGAAAAACGTAGAATATGGTCCAGAATTCTTTAGTATCAACCGTGCTTTTAAAGCGATTCGTCGTGCCGATGTAGTTTTAATGGTAATAGACGCAGTTGATGGTATTACGGAGCAAGATCAAAAGTTAGCAGGGAGAATTATCGAAGAGGGTAGAGCTTGCATCCTAGTTGTGAATAAATGGGATGCTGTAGAAAAAGACTCTTACACAATTTACGATTACCAAAAACATCTAGAGCAAAGGATGCATTTTACTGAATGGGCAGAAACGATTTTTGTGAGCGCCTTAACTGGACAACGGGTGGAAAAGATTCTAGAACTAGTAAATACAGCAGCTGAAGCACACAAACGCCGCGTTAGTACATCTGTAATTAACGAAGTTTTGGAAGAAGCCGTTGGCTGGCATTCATCACCAGTTTCTCGCAGTGGGCGTCAAGGTAAAATTTATTATGGTACTCAAGTCAGTACTCAACCGCCTACAATAGCATTGTTCGTCAACGATGCCAAACGCTTCAGCGACAACTACCGCCGCTACATTGAACGCCAATTCCGCCAACAACTAGGGTTTAAAGGCACCCCAATTCGTTTAGTCTGGCGGAGTAAGAAAGTGCGTGAAATGGAAGGAGTTAGTGCCAATAGAGCTACCCGCGTTTAATTAAAGTATGGATTTATTGCGATCGCTACCACTCGGTCTTTACTTAGAACAACCGCAAACTTGGCTACACAAACTCGATCCGCGAGTCAAGTTTATCTGGTTAATGAGTTTTCTCACTACCTACATTTATGCTAACAACTTGTGGCGAGTGCTACTGGTGATAGTGCTAATTGTTGCCACTTTAACAGCGCGGATTCCCCGACGAGTTTGGCAACAGCAAATGGGTTGGCTATTGATGCTGTGCTTTTTTGTATTGTTGATTGCGGCTATTAGTCCTGATGGATTAGGTATAAGTTACCAGCCGCGTCTGCCTAATTCAGATTCTGAGTTAGTATCTAATTCAAAACCATCAAGTACCCCAACTCAACCCCCAAGTACAGACGTTCCGGCGGAACGTCCCGTCAAAACTCAAACTTCTCAAGATTATAGTTATATAGTATTTGCCGGAGGACCAGTTAGAGTAACTCGCCGCTCTCTAGATTTGGCAATCAGTTTGAGCGCCATGTTATTTACTCTTATTTATAGTACTAATTTGTATCTGCTCACAACTGCACCAGAAGAAATAACGGCTGGCATTGAAAGTTTGATGCAACCTCTACGCAGGTGGAAGGTTCCTGTTACCGAAATTACTCTAACTTTAACTTTGTCTTTGCGATTTATTCCCTTAGTTTTAGAAGAAGTCCAAAACTTAATTCGCTCTGTAATGACAAGAGCTATTAATTGGAAAAAGCTAGGAATTAAAGGAGCAGCTAAAATTTGGTTAATAGTAGCAGAAAGACTTTTAAAAAATTTGCTGCTGCGAGCAGAACAAATGGCTAATGCGATGATGGTACGAGGTTTTACTAGTCCTAATGAACATAGAGTACAGTGGCATAACTTACGTTTAACAGGACGTGACTGGGTGGCGATCGCATTTTTAATCTTATTATGGGGAGTACGATTAGCAATAGGAAATCAAGTTTAATTAAAAATTATATGCACATTCTAAGAAGCCCGGTTTCTTGGAGAAACCGGGCTTCTGATTTCTCAGAGTGCTATCTCAGTTTGTTGAGAATGATAAAATCAAAAATAACCAAATAGCTGTCTCACTCCTACACACAAAAACGTTATGTTCACCAAAAATAACTCGAAAATGGGTAAAGTTTTAATAACAGTAAAAATCACCAATCGAGCTGATGAGATTTTAGCAGCACGGGAAGTAATTTCTCAAGACCAAGTGAGATCTGTCACATTAAAAAATGTTTTAGTAGACACTGGTGCTACTACCCTCTGTTTACCTAGTGATGTCATTGCAAAACTGGGGTTAGAACTCCTAAGAGAAGTTAATGTAGCAACTGCCACAGGTATTGCGAAAGCCAAAATATTTCAGGATGCAAAAATTACTATATGCGATCGCAGTGGAACTTTTGAATGTTTGGAATTATCAGGAGAATCTGACGCATTAATTGGAGTTATTCCTTTAGAAGCATTGGGTTTAGAGCCAGACTTACGTAATCAAACTTTAAAAGTCTTACCCGATCAAACTGCCGATACATATTTAACAATTCTTTAACAAGCTAATACCAAGTTTTACCCAACTTACCTTTTAAACCATGATAAGTTCCTAATAAGCAAGCCCAAGTTTTTATCACTTTATCTTCAGGGTCATATATTAAAGTTAAAATAATAGTACGCATCATATACTTTAGACGGCGCAGAAAGCTAGTTAAGCGATACCAGCCTTGTGCATAGCGAGTATCTAAATAGGTATGATTTCGGCATATATAGTAATGGCGTAGAGCAGAGTACTTCTGTAGAAAATACTCCTTGTTTAACAACTTGACTTGAATCGGACTCCCAAATTGGTGTTCTAAAATGGCTTGAGGAACAATCAGATTGTGAAACCCATTTTGCTTTAAACGCAGTCCATAGTCAAGATCGACACCATCAATAAATAAGTCGCCACGAGGAGGAGAAACTTTTTGAGCAGCGGCAAGTGAAATTAGTGAACCAGACGTTATAGGTGCATCGCATTCATAGTATTGTAGTTGAGAATTATGTTTACACCCAATAAACTGATCTTTTTTATAAATTGCACATTCCACAATTTGACAAGTTCTAGAGTCAATAGCTGTGGGAGCTACAATACCAATTTTGTAATTATCTTGACGTAAGCGTTCATAGGTTTCTATTAAAATTTTCAGACAATTTTGAGTAGGTATACTGTCTTGATCAAATGCCCACAAAAAGTTGTATTCCTGCGCAAACGCCCACTTTAAGGCGATCGCCAACCCTTGACCTACTCCAACATTTTCGGGATAATGGTTTACTATTAATAAATTATTATTTGCCGACAAATATGAAATCGGAGAATTATCTACTACAAATACAGCACTAACTGGATAAGACTGTTTGTAAATTGCTTGAATACACTTATCAAGAGCTGCAAAATCTTTATACGCAGTTATATATGCTACAACTTTTTTTATATCCAATTACACCTCTGATACTAATGGGTTACACATGTATGTATATATTTTCTCTATTTGCTTGTGCCAATCAGTGTAAAACATCTGTACTTCCTTAAGAGCGTTAGCGACAATTTTATCTCTTTCCTCATGAGCGAGTAAAGCTTTTTCCAGTACTTCAGCTAAGCAAGTCGCACTAGACTCAGATAGTAAACAATTTTGTCCCTCTTTTAAAAACCATGTTGTTGCTGGATTATAGTTGGAAACTACAAGACAACCACTAGCCATCAGTTCAAACGGCAAATAAGAAGGGTGACGTGTGAACATCATGACTAAGCCAACATCACAACTACTATATATATCTGCTGTTTGCTTATAATTGAGTAATCCTAAATTTTCTACAACTCCTTCTAACTCAAAGTCTTTTGGATTCCAAGCTGCGCCTGCTGATAAAATACGCACTTGATTACCAAGACGAATTTTGAGTTTTCTTAATGCTATTGCACCTAATTCAAAACCATTGCGTGGATTGCCAGGACGACCATAAAAGAATACAGTATATGGAGAAGAATTAGACTTTGTCGGCTCGATGGGACTAAACACTTCTATATCAACACATGGAAAGAAAAAATTGGCTTTTCCACCATACTGCTGTTCATAAATTTCTTTAATTGTGGGTGTATTAGCTATCCCATAAAAACCAAAGCGATATGTTGCCTCGACTTGAGAATATGTAGCACCTGCTGGATAGAATAGAGGTTCGTAATCTTGTAAAAAACAGAATTTACGTTTAGTTTGATTAAATCTGAGCAGAAAGTAAGCAGTAGTCCATAAACTTGCAATAGCTGCATCGGTTGGTTTAATTTGAATAAGTTCTTTGTAAGAAGTTATTTGTTGCACGCTCGCATCAGCAAGAGATGGAAATGCTTGAGCAATCATTTCAGCAGCCCGACTAGCGTAATTCTTTGATATGCTGCCGACAATTACAAACTGGTTGCTAACACCTTTGATTTCCTTAAAATATTGAGCAAACCGTAATATAGTATAAATACCACCATAATAAGGATGGGTAAAATCAGGAATAAACCAAGTAATGCTGTTAATCTTCAATTCACCTGAAAAAGATAGGTGAACTTTTCTGCTATCTTCTACTTCAGATGCTGAAAAATCTAGCCAAGATACCAGAGTTAACGCTTCTTCGCTATACTTATCCCATAAACTTACATGGTAAAGCTTATTTGCAACAGCTTGTTTTAAAGCACGCAGTCCTCTTTTCTTAAGTAATTGAAATGCTTTGTTCGTTATCTGAATTAAACCCATTACTTAGTAAACTATTAATATTACATCTGAGTTAACATTAATTTAGACTAGGTTTCGTCTGTTCTTATTTGTAGTTATCACCTCTTTCTTTCATCCACCAATCATCTATTGTGATGCCTAATGCTTTTTTTAGACGTAACCAGGCTACTCTTAACTTCCACCATTTACTAGTTTCCATTGCTTTAATCATTAAACGTAAACGTTGTAATTCCACCTGAGCGTCTTGTGATATAGGTAATGAATTACTAAAAGAACTGCGAAAATATGCTTCACTTATTTCTTTTGGAGTAATTACCAATTGAGAACTAGTATTGATAATAGTGTGGTTAATTTTTGAATATTCTTCCTCATATTTTTCAGTCATTTCTTCATAAGAAACTAAAGGATATCTTTTGATATTATCTTTAACTTTAATATACTCCTCATAATTATTCTTAATATAAAGTAAAGTTTCCAGTAAATCATCAGCAGAAGCAGAATTGCTTACCCAACCTACTTCAAATTTTTTCACTCTTTCTGATGCTGCATTTAAAGGCGTTGTAATGGCAGGAACTCCATAAGCTATAACTTCATCTACAGTTAAACAGTAAGTTTCTGCCCAAATATTAGGGAAAATTGCTACATCAACATCTGTCAACAAAACACCTAAATCCTGACGAGAGTATTCATTCCTAAATTTTACATTTTGTATATAATTAGGTATAACTAAATTAAAGCGACCAATAATTTCAAAAACAAAACTTTCATTTAACTGCGGATATTTACTTAGCTTTTCTAATAAAGTCATAAAAACTTTAGCACCCTTAGCAGTACTAATAGAACCAACTAAAGCTACCTTCAATGGATGAGTAAAATTATTTTTTCTAGACGTTTCTAATTTTTTTTCTTTCTCTTTTAAATCAAATTGGTCAAAAATACCATGTCTAATTACTAAAGATTTCTCCTTTAGCTTTAGTTGGGGATAGTCTCTTTCAAAGTAAGATAATGCCGTTTGAGATGGAGCTATTATAGTAGTAGCGCTTTCTAAAATCTGCTGACATAAACTTAGCCATTGTTGCCTTAATTCTTCGCCTTCATCAAATAAAGCTTGAATACAAGTTTGGCAATATTCAGGATTTTTATGCTCAAAACAGAACTTTTCTTTATAGTCTATAAGATTATAGCTAGGGCAGATTAAGTAGTAATCATGTAATGAGATTACGTAAGGAATATTGACTTGTTTAATTGCCGAAATGATATCTGCTATTGGTATTCCAATCAAATGATGAATATGAATTAAGCTAGGTTGAAAATATTGAAATATACCTACAAGCAAACGTAATAATTTTGCTTCATGATGGAAGTAGTTATTACTGTAGGGACGCTGTAATTCACAACCAAAGCTGAAATTAAGTTTTTGATTTTTAAAGAATATCTCAAATTCAACCGAACCTTTAATTTTATTGTAGAATAAACTATATACTGGTTTAGTTTTAGATAAATTGGAGATTAATGCTGCACAGTGGACTTCTGTACCTCCTACAGGATGGTTGATTGGCTTATCTATACTGTTATGTAAAATAAAGCAAATTGGTTCTAATTTCTTTATTTGTTCTATAGTTAAATGGAGTTTAATATTATCCAGAATGTCTTTAAGTGGATTAGCCTCTATAAAAGAATGTACCTCAGGAAAATACCTGGGATGCAACTTAGCTAATATTTTACTATTTTCTTCTATCAGTTTCTGCTTATCTGCTTTAAATGATTTTGAGCCGGCGTGGTAAACAAATGTAGAATCATCAATTATATGAAAATATCCTGATTTAGATGCTCTACAACAAAAATCATTTTCCTCACCATAGCCTCTGATAAAATTTACATCATCAAAGTAACCAATTTTCTGCAAAATTTCACGTTTAATATATGTACAAAACCCCACTGCTGTGGGTATTGTAGGGTATTTACGTAAAGATATTTTTTCGATTAAATTGGCAAAGCTTAAAATAGTTTGACCTTCGGGAATTTCGTTTGACTCTAGCCAATTAGGAACTGAACATACTGTGCCATTATTTGTTAGTGGCGTAACTGTAGCTATATGACTACTTGAATATGCTGCCAAAATCAACTTTTCAAGCCAATTTGGGGTAACAATAGTATCACTATTTAGTATGACAACGTCATCTTTTTGCTCTGACTCTCTAAATGCTCTATTACAGGTTTTCACGAAACCCATGTTTTCATGATTTTTCAGTAACATCACGTTAGGGAACTGTAATGAAACTTTCTCCGTAAGCTCTGAAATCCTTTGATCTGGACTGGCATCGTCTACTAATAAAATTTTATGCCTATAATCTGTATATTTTAATAAAGATTCAAGACACTGTTCTGTATCTTTATAAGCATTGTATATTGGTACGACGATAGTAACTGTAACCTTCATAGCTATTCAGATCTTTATCAAAAAATATTAACGTATACCTTCTATCTGCCTCTTTTCAGCTAGTACAAGCATGAAACAAGGCTTGATAATTCCTAGCTTGGTTAAAATTCTCTCAGAAAAGTAGACTATTCTAATTTTTATTTTATTCAATAATTTTGTTTGGTCTATGTTTTGAGCGATACCTTCAAATACAGGATATGATAAACCTCCATACATAACAATCCTAATTGGTTTAAAATATTTAAGAAACTGTGTTAATAGTTCCTGAGAATTACATGCCTCTGATGGATCAAATTCCTTGGCGGTGTATTGAATCCACCATCCCTTTGTTTTTCCCATATGAGTAGTTCTAGTTTTGTGCGATGGAAATAGTAAGAATAGTAATATCGCAGCAAAGATGTGATTGATTAAGGGTATCTGCAAATACTCTAATCCAATCCATTCGTCAAGATAAATTAAACCACCTTGATTAAGTGCTTTGTGAGCTTGATAAAATGCGTTTCCCAGATTGTAAACATGATGAATTCCATGACAGCCTACGATCAAATCATAAGATTCTGGTTCTAAAATCAAATCGTTACAATCTATCACATGAGCGGTAAAATTTATATTTTTGTCTGGCGTATACCTATTTAACGATACTTCACTCAGATCGTATCCATCTACCTTTGTAAATTTAACAAATTGGTGTTCCTCAAAAAAATCTTTTTCAGCTTGCATATCACCACAAACAATAGCAGCACCTTGAAGGTTATTTAATCTCGCTCCTGGTAATCTTTGCGCAAGTAAGTTATGAATGAAAGGTACACAGGTTTCTGTACCAGAAAAACGCATCGCTAATTTTTTACCAAAATAGGAAATAGAATACCATCCAACCTGTCTGACTTGGCTGATATCTATTTCATTCCAGGTTATCCTAGCTTGTTCTAAAGCATCACTGTTCATGTTTACCTTTATACTAACGTTACTTGCAGTTGTAGTGTCTCAGACTGGAAATAATAGTTACATCTAACGAAACCTTTTCAAACATTAGAACATAAAAATCTACACTTTAGTTATGTTCTTTTAATCCTAAGGTACTTTTCAACCTAAATCATGCTTTTCTCAACTTCTAAAACTTACTAATCGCTATACTTCTTACTTTGGGTTGCATTACCTGCAATTCTCTTGATCAATTGAAACAACATCTTGATGTTATTTACTGGTATACTATTTGACATTTTATAGTGATAACTACTGTAGTAACAACCTTCTTTAAACTTTACTTTAACTCGATTGTCAGAAATGAACCTGAAGTAGTTTGGATTGACATCATAAGGGCAGTAGTGAGTTACAAGACTCCTTCTAGTTACATTAGGATTAGGATGAGTAATTTCTGAACCTCCATGCACAAGATCTACAGCCCAGATTAGTACATCTCCTTTTTTAGGTTGAAATTTCTTTAAGGCTAAATTCATTTGCTGGCATTTGGTATGCAAAGTTTTTAAATATTCATGGTGCATTTCAATATCCTCACCATCCCAATGTTTATAAATCCCTTTAAATAAAAATTCTTCTATTCTATGGCTACCTTCGTAATATATTAATTCACCGCTACCTGCTTCAATATCTTCCAATGCTATCCATGAAGCTGCCATTTTCGTAGGTGATGACAGTACAACATAAGCAGGATCTTGGTGCATTCCTTGTTATGTACCCCTTTCAAAAGAAAGACTTTGAAATGCTAAGATATCTTGAGCAAAAATAATTTCCAAAAACCTCTGAATTTTATGAGCAAACATGGCTTCTAGGCAAGCTGGAGAAAGAGCAAAAAAGTCAAGCATTCGGTATCCCGGTTCATGTCGTTTTGATGGATATAGTTCAGATGTTCCGTAGCTTCCATCTGCAACCTTAACTCGACTATCTAATGTCGTCCACGCTCTTTCAATATCCTCAATTATTTTACCGATAACATCATGAGGAACAGCACTAGGAATAATTACATATCCATTGTCAATCCAAAAGTCTAATAGATCCGACTCCTGCTTACTAATCATTCCTGCTTTTAATCTGGCTTTAACTTCTTCATGAGCATTAGCCATATCAGTCCATAAACCACCAAAACAGCTTTGGTATTTCGATGCATTAATTAACATATAATTTTTTCTTACCAAGCGTATTATCTTCTCTGTAAAATTATTAACTATAATGGTGTTCTGTGATTATATGAACAAATAAAAATTGTAAATATCAAGTTAATCTTACTCATCGGCTTTTAAGCCCAGCGACTGCTTGAATTTAAACCAAGTTGTCCTCAGTTTCCAAAACTTGCTAGTTTCCATAGCTCTAACTCTATCTTGAGAACGCCCCAGTTCGTCATGAAAGAGTTGCAATTGTGATCGCAATTGTTCTAATTCTGCTTGAGTTTGTTGCAGATGAGGTTGCGATCGCTCCAATTCTACCTGAGTTTGTTGCAGTTGGGATTGCGATCGCACTAACTCTACTTGAGTTTGTTGTAGTTGGGAGTGCGATCGCTCTAATTCTACCTGAGTTTGTTGCAGTTGCGCTTGCGATCGCTCCAACTCCTCCTGAGCCTGCTGTAGTTGAGATTGCGATCGCTCCAATTCTACCTGAGTATGTTGCAGTTGGGATTGCGACTGCTCCAATTCTACCTGAGTATGTTGCAGTTGAGATTGCGACTGCTCTAATTCAGCCTGAGTATGTTGCAGTTGGGAGTACGAATGTTTTAGTCCAGCCTCAAAGGTTTTAAATAAATCATCGTATCTATCAATGTACACCGAGTCAATACTTTTTTTTAAGCTCGACTTTTCATCTGAACATATAGCTACAAAATAAAGAGGCGACTCCAAACTAGGAACTGTTGCTTTTACATCATTAACTCCACCAGTGTATGTCTTGAAAATACTTTCCTGAGCATTTTCTAAGAAAGAAATAAAAGAACCTATAGCCAATCTTTGACCATAAATTTGAAAATATTTAAAATGCCTACTTAACAAATCAACTAACTCATCATAATAAAGCTCTTTAACATGAAATGGATTAGAATATTGTGGTTCGTCTGAATAAGTCAAGCGATTAGGAGAGGAAAGAATTAACACCCCATCTGATGTCAAAACTCTCTTAATCTCCAACATCATTTCTTCATGCTGAGCGTGATGCTCAATTGTTTCAAAAGATGTTACCACATTAACCGAATTATCTGGTAATGGTACTGCATCGCATGAACCCACCATAAACTTGAGATTTTCAAAGCTGTTATACTGTTGCTGTGCATACTCTACAGCTTCAGCACTGATATCAACTCCCACAACTGATTCAGCGACTTTTGCCAATAACGCAGAACCATAACCTTCACCCGAAGCAATATCTAATACAGACTTACCAGTTGTAAAATCAAGACATAGTGCATAACGATGTAGATGCTCATACTTAATTTGACCATCTAAAGAAGGAACGTATCTCTCACCTGTAAATTCCATAACTAGTTCTTATCTTTATAATTACTTAACTGCCACAAATGCCTGAGCAGAGGGATACTCGAGAGAGAAAATTCTACATTCTTGAAATCCAGCTTGAATGACGTGCTTCCAAGCATCACACCCATACTCTGTATGCACCAGAAAATCAGACTTATTTTCCTTGGAACCATGATAACTAGGTGGTAAACCTGCTCGATAAACAGTTAGCCTATCCACAATCATCGGTATGGTAAAAGCACAGAATCCTCCTGGTTTTAATACCCGGTAGCACTCTGATAAACCTCTAATTGGATGCTGGATATGTTCTAAAACATCTGAGTGTACAACCAAGTCAAAAGACGTATCTGCCAGATTTATGTTCATCATATCTATATCTGGATATACTTTCAAAGTATGACCGGGTATTCCGGACAAAAACTGTGTTAAACTACCAGCTTCATTAATTTCTAGAATTTGTAAATCTTGGATTTTTGGCTGCTTAACAAAATCCTTAAATAAACCTTTGTACCCAAAACATCTCATAATTGATACAGCTAATGCCATTGAACGTAAGTTTGAGTAGCATTCTAGACAATGTAGTCCCTGCTGCCTATTAATATATTCAACTTCATAACGTGCTATCCGCCATTCATCAATTAATTCTTGCCAAAGAACATCCTGAGATTTTAAATTGCTGGAGCCACAACAATAACAAATCATTTTAATAAAGACTCACTTAATAATTGATAATTAATAAATTCACCTGAGTGTGAAACCACTACATCAGTAAACCGGATAAAACCAAAAGTCAAGTCGGTAACTCCTGACTGCAAAGTAACAGGAGCTTGTATCCAATCCATCATTTCATGGTTTTCTTGACTACCATCGGCAATAGCAGGTTCAAGTGAATAACTGTCACTTTTAATATGAGGCCACTTGAGCTTAAAAGTCACACAAATAAGTTTATCTTTTTCTAAAGGAGGTAGTTCATATTCATATTGTGTTGTATTCCAACCTGCGATAGTAACTCTCAAGCGGTCATACATTGTAATCCCAAATAAAGGATTCTTCACATGAGTGTGACTAAGGATTTTTCCTTTTAAAATTAAAGTTTCATCAGGCATAACAAAAGCCGTTTCTTGCCCTTGGGAATCCAAAATTTCTAAACTAATAATTTCACAACGTCCTGTACCAAACCTTCTTAAATTTTGAAATGCTAGGAAAGGCTTTCCCGTAAATGAATTTTGACTTAATTTCTCTTGTTGCTTCTCTTCTAAACTTTCTTTTTTGATATCATTAGTATTTAAATCACTTGAACTTTCCGACTGACTTTTTATTCTTTCATTAATTTTTTCATACATCCATGCTTGATATGACTTACTAACCTCTATTGGCGCACCCTCCTCGACAACTCTACCGTCATTAATCCAAATACAATGAGAGCAAAGACGATTGACAGCGCCTATGTCATGAGATACAAACAAAATAGTTCCATTAGTATCCTGAAATTCTTTAATTTTTGCCATACAGCGATGTACAAATACACCATCGCCCACAGACAAAGCCTCATCCACAATCAAAATTTCCGGATCAACATTAATAGCTACAGCAAAAGCCAAGCGGACAAACATGCCGCTCGAATAAGTTTTTACAGGTTCATCTAGGAAATCTCCAATATCCGCAAACCCAGCTATTTCATCAAATTTTTCTTCAATTTCTCTTTGAGTTAACCCCAACAACTGCCCATTAAAAAACACATTTTGCCGTCCCGTAAACTCAGGGTTAAATCCGCTACCAAGCTCTAGCAAAGCAGAAACCCTACCCTTAACTTGCACTTCTCCTGTTGTTGGTGTTAGTGTTCCCGCTATAATTTGTAATAAGGTACTTTTCCCAGAGCCGTTACGCCCAATAATTCCGACTGTCTTTCCCTGAGGAATTTCTAGATTTATTTCTTGTAGCGCCCAGAATTCATCAGATATACTCTTCCCTGGTAATAAAATTTCTTTAAGTCGATCTACAGGATGAGCATACCGCTTAAAGCATTTAGAAACATTCTTTAAAGAAATGGCTATTTCGTCTCCCATGCATCTGCTATTAATTTTGAAAATCACACCACAATTATCTAAGCACAATCAACCTAATATATCTATACACTTACAAGAAGCGACAACTAACGCCAAAGTTCCTTTGTTGTTTGTTTCAAGGCAAGTTATCAGGATCAATTCCTTGAGAGCGCAAATACTCTGCTAGTCGCTCAGCACGTTGACGTTCTTGCTCGGCGCGTTGGCTTTCTCTCTCAGCACGTTGACGTTCAAGGTTAAGTTGCTCTTTTGGTATTGGTATCCATTGTCCATCTGCACCATACCAACGTAACCACATACCCATAACGCCTTCATAGGTTCCGTGCCAAATTCCCAAGCCTAGCTCTATTTCTTCTAACCAAAGTCTTTGCTTGGGTATTAATAACTCCTGATAACGTGCGCCCTCTAAACGAAATACTCGTAGTTTATTTGTGTAACGGTCATACACTACATAGTAAGGAACTCGTAAAATTTGTTCATAAACTTGCCATTTAGTAGGCGGCTTGTCAACATCTCTAAGGGTTTTTCCTAAGTCTTCTTGTTCCGTACTAGGGGAAAGTAATTCTATGACCAGAAACGGTGCTACTCCTTCCTGCCAAATCACATAACTCAAACGCAGGTCTTTTTGTTCGTTAGTCCGAGGTACTCCTAAGACAATATACCAATCAGGTCTTTTGTACCACAGAGGATGACGCACATCATAATACAGGTTTAAGTCACTGGCAACTAAAAAGTCCTCTGTAGAATAGCAGGGAGTTTGGCAGGTATCGCCAAGTAGTCTAGGTTGGAAAATATGAAATTCGTCTGGCAATCCGGATTCTCCCACTAATTCGCTAGGTAAATCATACATAGTGGGTAGGGTTTCTTGCGGTGGTCGGGGAGGGTCAGTTTGGTACATGGCTTCATCCCACTAGGAACTTTGTCTATCCTAATCTAATTACCCACAGTTATAATACATCCGCAAATGCTGGTCTCAGCCGACGGTAACACCACAGTCCACCGTAAAAAACTGCCAATGCCATGATTGAAGCCACTCCCCACTCACCCCAGTGCTTGACTTCTCCGGCTAAAATTAAATCACGGTAAACTTGTGCGATCGCCGCCATTGGATTCAACCAAAACACCCACCCTCGCCATTCTTGGGGAATCACCTCAGCCGGATAGACAAGTGGCGTCAAATAAAACCATATGTTAATTATTACACCTATTGTTTGCGGTATATCTCGTAAAAATACTGTAAAACCCGCAGCTAAATAACCTAAACCTGCTGTGAATAACAACTGCGGCAGCCAAACCAACGGTAACAACGCTAAAGTTGGATGTAAAGTATGAGAAGTTATTGCTACAAACACAATCAGCGCCATTAAACCAAAAGAACTTTCAATAAATGCTGATAAAATTGGGATCAGTGGTAATAACCCTAGCGGAAATACAACTTTCTTCACTAAATTTGGCTGTCCTACCACAGAACTAGCAGACTGTGATAGTCCACCAGTAAAGGCAATCCAAGGAAGCAATCCCGCAAACAGCCACAGCCCAAACGTCAAACTTTCATTTCCAGGCAAGCCTTTCAGACTCAGTTTAACTTTCAATACTATAGAAAATACATAAGTATAAATTAGTAACTGTGATAGCTGATTCAATAGAGGCCACATATTACCCAAAATAGAACCCTTATACCGCGCCTCTAAATCACGCCGCACTAAAGTTCTCAACAAATCAAACTTCGCCCAGAACTTTTGATTAACTGGCAGGATACGCCTGAGTACACCTGCTCTACGAACAACTCCTCGCATTGATATTTCCGTTTCCTCACTACCTACACTTTGATCTACTTACGTCAAATTACTTGGATCTATTCCTAGCGATCGCAACTGCTCAGTCAATTGTGCCACTCTCTGCTGCTCCTGTTGCAAACGCAATTGTGCCTCAGATGCCTCAGCTTTTGCTGTTTGCGCTTGTTGTTGTGCGGCTTGCGCTTGTTGTTGTGCAGCTTGCGCTTGTTGTTGTGCGGCTTGCGCTTGTTGCTGTGCGGCTTGCGCTTGTTGCTGTGCGGCTTGCGCTTGTTGCTGCAATGCAACAGCTGCTTCTTCCGGAGTTGGGACTAAATCACCATTGCTGGTAAAGTATCGCAGTTTACCTGACAACACTCCCAAATAAAGCTCAAGTACTTGACTCCAAAGCCATCCCTGTGCATTTGGGACAATTTCTTGATATGTATTGCCTACCAATTTAAAACCCACAAACTCCAAATCTGCTGGCGAAAACCAAAAATATTCTGGGGTGCGAAAGCGATTTTGATAGAGATTTTTCTTGACTTTGCGGTCAACATTAGCTGTACTCTCTGACAGTAATTCAATAATTAAGTCTGGATAACGACCATCTTCCTCCCAAACTACCCAAGAACTACGAGGTTTTTTTTCCGTTTCCTTGACTACAAAAAAATCAGGTCCCCGGAATTCTCTATTGCGTAACTGCTGGCGACTAAAATAAATCGTCAGATTTGCACCAACAAAGAAATCCTCCCGTTCGCGCCACAGCCACTCTAAACTAGTTACTAGCAGCAGTAGCTGCAGATAATGCAATGAAGATTCCATCTCCGGCTCATCACTATACAACTGAGTTGCATCGGGCATCTGTTGTTCTAGCTGTTGTGCTGTTACAAGCATCTGCATCTACCTCATTACTCGTTGATTTAATTTTAGTCGTTCAGGCATTTAATGAGAGTCCCAGATTCAGCTACACTGAGTTTTGTTTACTGCATTCTTAGCTGGCATGGAAATCGGACAAAAAGTTAAAGTCGTTCGTTTGCGCGATCGCGTATCTGCTCCTGTCGCCAAAAAACTAGGACAAATCGGCAGCATCGAAGGATTCAGAATGACTGATAGTAGTGGTGTTGGCGTAGTCGTAAAGTTTGAGGATAATTTTTCCACTTGGTTTTTTGAAGATGAACTCAAAGTGATGTAGTCAGGACAAATTTCGCTCTTTTAGCAATTTATTCTTAACTTCATAAACCAGGAGGAAGTTACCAAAACAACGAGGGTGCTAAGTTGGAGTTGGAAAAAGTAAGGTGGGAAGAGGAATCAAGTCATGACCAAGATCTTGACATTTTTGGGCAAAAGCGGTAGCAATCGTACAAAAATAGCGATCGCCGCTGCCAAACAGTTGGCTAGCTTGGGAAAACGGGTACTCCTAGCAGGAGGAGCAGAACCATCATTACCAATCTTGTTGGGTATACCGATGACTCCTGAGCCTCAAGAAATTGCTGCTAACTTGCAAGTAGTACAATTTCAAACATCTATACTACTTGAACGTAGTTGGGAGGAAGTCAAAAAATTAGAAGCGAAATACCTGCGCACACCTATTCTTAAAGAGATTTATGGTCAAGAACTAGCAATCATACCAGGAATGGACAGCGCCCTCGCCCTAAACGCGATCCGCGAATACGACGAAAGCGGCAAATATGACGCAATTGTCTACGATGGTACAGGCGACACATCCACCTTACGAATGTTAGGAATGCCAGAATCTCTGAGTTGGTATGTAAGGCGATTGCGACAAATTTGGATCAACTCCGACTTGGGCAAGACAATTTCCGAATCGCCTTTAATTCAACCGCTAATTAGCACCTTTTTTAACGTCAACTGGACAACAGACAATTTCTCCCAACCAACCAACCAAGTCAATAATTTATTAGACAAAGGAAAAGCAGCCCTTGCAGATCCTAAACACATCGCTGCCTTCTTAGTAACTACTAGTGACCCTATAGAAGTTGCCACTGCCCGTTATTTGTGGGGTAGCGCTCAACAAGTTGGTTTAACTGTTGGTGGAGTTCTGCTCATGTCAGAACAAACAACAGTCAACTTGTCAGAAGAATTTATCCCTCTACCAGTAAGCGTCATTCTTAACACATCTTCGGTTGATTGGCAACCACTTATGGATGCCCTACCCAATTTTGAGGCACAAGCGTTACAAGCTCCAAAGCCTATGGAAATTGATATAAATGCGCGTCAAGTACGTTTATTCTTACCAGGATTTGACAAAAAACAGGTTAAACTTACTCAATATGGGCCAGAAGTCACTGTAGAAGCAGGAGATCAGCGACGCAACCTGTTTCTCCCTCCCTCTCTAAGTGGTAGATCTGTTACTGGAGCAAAGTTTCAAAATAGTTATTTGATCATCTCATTTTAGGAATGGCTAATCGCTAATCGCTAATAGTGCAATTAGCAATTAGCCATTCTTCTATTAACAATTAGCAAGTACGCCCTATGTCTGAATTAACTCCCATTACTCCACCAACACCAACCGAACAAGCAAAAGCAGCTGAGCGCAGTGCTAAAACCAGGCAACTTTTAGGCATGAAAGGTGCTTCCCCTGGGGAAACTGCTGTTTGGAAACTTCGGCTGCAATTGATGAAACCTATTACCTGGATTCCCCTAATTTGGGGTGTAGTCTGTGGTGCGGCTTCTTCTGGTGAATACACTTGGACACTGGAAAATGTTTTAAAGGCAGCTGCGTGTATGTTACTAGCTGGACCGTTGCTAGCTGGGTACACCCAAACCATGAATGAATACTACGATCGCGACATTGATGCTATCAACGAACCTTATCGCCCAATTCCCTCTGGCGCAATTCCTTTACCGCAGGTAGTTACGCAAATTCTGGTTTTACTTATTGCTGGTATTGCTCTAGCATTTACTCTAGATGTTTGGTCAGGTCATGAATTCCCCTCACTCACCATCCTGGCTTTGTTTGGTTCTTTCATAGCATACATCTATTCCGCACCACCTCTAAAGCTCAAACAAAACGGTTGGTTAGGCACTTACGCTCTTGGTTCTAGCTATATTGCTTTACCTTGGTGTACCGGTCATGCTTTGTTTGGTGAACTTAATTGGAAGATTGTGATTCTCACTGTTATTTACAGCTTCGCTGGTTTGGGCATTGCCATTGTTAATGATTTTAAAAGTGTGGAAGGCGATCGCCAGTTTGGGTTAAAGTCTCTACCTGTGATGTTTGGTGTTACTACTGCCGCATGGATTTGTGTGGTGATGATCGATCTATTTCAAGCAGTAATTGCAGGCTACCTAGTTTTCATTCATGAGAATTTGTATGCGGCAATTTTGCTATTGTTAGTGATTCCGCAAATCACTTTTCAAGATATGTATTTTTTGCGCGATCCTCTGAAAAATGATGTAAAATATCAGGCTAGTGCGCAACCTTTCTTGGTGTTAGGAATGCTTGTGGTGGGGTTAGCGCTGGGTCATGCTGGTGTCTGAATTAACAATTATGAATCATGAATGATAAAGTTTGTTATTCATGATTTATAATTCTTAGTTTAGAGAGGATTAAATGAACAGAGTTATGGCGCACCAGATCGCAGAGAAAAGAAATAGAGATTTTTTACTTGTTATTTACTGTATAATATAGTTTCATAGTTGAGATTTATGTTTAGGATTTGCCGTGTTTGAATTACTTTATTTTGTAATTAAGACTATTCAACCTTTTTTAGTTCCAATCTGCTTTTTTACTGCTTGGACTTTAACTATTATTGTTGCTAGGAGTTTATGGACAACGACAAGAGATACTGTTAAAAAAGCTCAGGAAATGCATCAAATTCCTTGTACTAATTGCCAATTTTTTACTAATGATTACCGTCTCAAATGTACGGTTCGTCCATGCGTAGCTAATACGGAAGAAGCTATAAATTGTCTGGATTATCAACCAAAAACAAATGCTATGTTGTATTAGGGAATAAAAGAATTGTTAATTGCTGATTGTTTTGCACAAGTAACAATTAGCTATTAGCCATTTCTACTAAAACTTTTAAAACTCCTTTAGTTTGAGCATGTTCAAAGGCAGTAAGCCCTTGTGACAGAGGGTAGTGGGCATGAATCAGTGGTTTTACGTCTACTTTTCCGGATGCTAATAAATCAAGTGCAGGTGAAAAGGAACCACAACGTGAACCAATTAGAGTAATTTCGTCTACGACTAAAGCGGAAGCATTTAAGCTTAAATTGCCAGCGTATGTGCTTTTGAGTATTAGTGTTCCTCGTGGGCGTAGGGCGCGATGTGCGATCGCAAATCCCTCCGCATTGCCTGTACATTCTACGGAAATATCAAATGTTCTGTCGGTTACTGCGTCGGCTAAACCAGTTTTGATACCCCTTGCTTTTAAATTAGCTAGTTTGTCTTGATGACGCCCTACTACTAAGAGGTTGCAGCCAGTTAAGGCTAATGTCTGGGCTACTAATTGCCCTAGCTTACCATCTCCAACCACTAGTACTCTGTCTTTTGGATGCACAGCTACTTGCTGCTGAATTTCTAAGGCTGCTGCTAAAGGTTCAGTAAATGTTGCTACTTCTGTAGGAATATGATCGGGAACAGGATGTAAATTTTCGATTGGCAAACAAAGATAGTCGGCAAAAGCTCCATTACGGTTAACAATACCAAGTACTGTGCGGTTTTCGCAATGAGTTGGTTGTCCACTACGGCAGAATCTACAATGTCCACAAACAGCGTTGATTTCTCCCACTACACGCAGGTTTACTAGGTGTTTTGGTCCTTGTTCGACAACACCAACAAACTCGTGTCCTATAATTCCAGTGTAGGGATAGTAGCCTCTAATGAGTTCTAAATCAGTGTTACAGATCCCAGCACACAATACCCTTACCAAGGCTTCTCCCTCCGCCAGTTCGGGAGTAGGGATGTCAGTACGTAGTTGTAGTTGGTTGTTTTCGAGCCAGAGTCCTTTCATGATCAATAGCTGTACAGGACAGTCACATTATATTTTACACATCTTTCGATGAAACAGTTGATTCAAAAGCAGTCCCTCCTTCCTCTGTCTCAAGCGTTTGCTCTATGGTTGGGAATATTTTTACTTTGCGCCTCACCATCTTATGCTAAACAAGTAGAAACCTGTACTCAGAAATTTGCTGCTAGCAAATGCGTTAACCGTTTGTCAGAGATAATGCTGGCATTATCTAATGCGAATGTTGTGTATCTGGGGGAAACTCACGACAGTGCCAAAGATCACCAAAACCAGTTAAAAATTATTCAAGAACTTTACCAGCGTAACCCCAAAATCGCGATCGCGATGGAAATGTTTCAGCGCCCCTATCAAAGTATTATTAATCAGTACCTAGCAGGGAAAATCACAGAAAAAGAACTGCTAAAGAAAAGTGAGTACGAGCAACGCTGGGGTTTTCCCTGGGAGAATTACGCCCCTATCCTCAGGTTCGCTAAAGAAAAACAACTACCCGTTATCGCTTTAAATACCCCTTCAGAAATCACCCGCAAAGTAGCTCGCTCAGGCTTAGAATCTTTAACACAATCAGAACGACAACAAATTCCCCCTTTAGAAGAAATTCGTACAGATAACGAAGAATATCGTCAACAGTTACTAGCAGCTTTTAAACAGCACCAAGCCGCAGGACATGGTAGTAGTGTTGATGCCGAGCGCTTCTTGTTAGCACAAGTTCTCTGGGATGAAACAATGGCAGAAAGTATTGCCAAATTTATCAAAGCAAAACCAGATTATCAAGTAGTAGTATTAGCAGGACAAGGACATATAATTTACGGCTACGGTATTCCCAGCCGCGTTGCCCGACACCACAAAGGTAAACTAATTCAGCGTTCCGTCTTACTTAGTCCCCCCGTAGATACCTCACCACCAAAAAATCAGCGCATCGCCGACTTCATTTGGTACGATCAACAAGACGCGAAAACTCGCTAAAATCTTCTTCCTTAGCGTTCTTGGCGCCTTTGCGGTTCAAATCTTCAACCTCTCCACAAAAGGACCAAAAACCGGAATTAACTCAGGGCGACTCACAACTAAAGTAGGGAAAGAGCGATCGCTATAATCTTCCCCAGCTAACAAAGGAAACGGCTCTGACTTCAGCGATAACCATCTACCCCCAGCAGCCTGAACAATTACCCAAGCCGCCGCAATATCCCAAACTTTGGGTGTAGCCTCAATCCCACCCAGTGTTGCTCCATTAGCGACTGTGAGAAAATTATAACTAGCCACACCCAGCATCCGAATTTTGCAGGGAAAGTTTTGTTGAATCACAGCAGTGCTACGAGAACAGAGATTGAAAAAATGATTTTTGCTTGGTACATCACCACTGGTATGGATGGGATGGTGATTGCGAAATGCTCCACTTGGTACTGCTAACTCAAAAGAACCTGCCCAAAAACCATGAAAAGTTTGATTTAATGGTGGCACGTTAATGTAACCAAATATCGGTGTCCCTTGATACAGTAACCCAAGAGAAATTGACCAAATAGGAATGCCGCGTGTAAAGTTAGTTGTACCATCTAAAGGGTCAATCACCCAACACCATTCAGTCCCAGGAAAAGTTTTCTCACCCTCTTCACTCAGGATACCGTAACCAGAAAATGTGGATGCGATCGCATCGCGAATTTCTTGATCCGCCCATTTATCTGCTTGCGTCACTAAACTACCATCAGCTTTTTGCAAAGCCTGCACCTGCCCAAAATCTTGCATTAACTGCTTACCCACGCGGTTTGTGGTGGTTTGGGCAAATTCGAGAATTGTTGTCCAAAATTCAGTCATACGATCAATAGCTAATAGCTAATGGATAATGGCGAATGGTGCAATTAACAATTAGCAATTAGCAATTAACACCATTAACAACATTATCAATCAAGATCACTTTCTAAAATAGATGAGATTGCCTGCTTGGCATTGCTTTGAAATTCTCTCACATTCACGCGCTTGAGGAACCAAATTGCCACCAGCATTCCCACTGCTTGTAATCCAAACACTAAGCTATAAGCTAGTACTTGCTGCCCAAAAAGTTGTTTGCCGATATCTAATACTGCACCACCGCTGACTGTGGCTAACGCTCTTGCGATCGCTTGTGCTAAACCCCAAGCACCAATAAATGTGCCTGCGGTTTCTGCTGCGGTAAGATCTAGCATTAAACTGAGTGCTCCAGTGGTGGTGACACCAGAGGCTAAACCGAACAATATTAATGCTCCTTGTAGCAGCTTTTGATTGGCGGTGAATCCTGAGAATATGATTATTACCATAGTTATGGCAACCAGGAAGCATCCTAATTGGGCTGTTTTTTGTTTGCCTATGCGTGGTACGATCAAAAACCCGGTCGAACTGATCCCAATTAGAGTTCCTGTTCCCCAAAAAGCATTTAGCCTGGTAGTATCTGATACACACATACCAAAGACTTCGCCTCCGTAGGGTTCGAGTACTGCTTCTTGCATAAACAAGCTGATTGTCATCACAAGTAAAAAGGTGAAAAATAAACCTGTTTGACGACTGGCAGTTAAGACTTTGAGAGCTTTGCTTAAAGTAATTTGATCTTCCCTTTGTGCTACTGTGGAGCGTAAATGATAACGTGAGTATTTTTTTTCAACGCCGAATGTAGATATTACGGATAAGCCAAAAACTACGGCAGGAAGAAGCAAGAACAAACGGTTAATTGAGTTTTGTAGTGCTGCTAATTGTTGCGGTTGTTTGAATAAGGATATTGTTCCTTGGGAAGCTTCTTGACAGGACGTTGCTCCTGGTAATAATTTTGAACTGATAATTGCGCCAATGACAATACCTACCATCAGCATTGACCAAACAATACCAATGAGTTTAGAACGGTTATCTTCATCGGAAATGTCTACCAGTAATGCGGCAAAGGGTGTGGAGCTTGAACTTAATGTTAGTCCATAGAAGGCAAAAATTCCTGCTAGTAAGGCAATCCAACCGTAAGTAGAAGTTGTCCAACCGGATGAGTAAAAACTAGCACCCAACTGCCAGGTAACTTGTACGGCTAAAAATGCTGTGAGCGCCAGCATTGCTGCACCTACCCATACATAACCTGTGCGATGATATCCAAAGAATGGTTTAGCGTCAGATAATTGCCCAAACCACAGTCTTGCTGGTGCGACAAACTGATGCATTGCGATCGTCCCTGCTACCAGTGTAGCCGGAATCGCTAACTCTTTAATCATAATGCGATTCAGCACTCCCAAGGTGAGAAGGGACATGATGCCCAATCCCATCTGAAATAAACCCAATCGGAACATTGTGAGTAAATTAACCTTGGGTACTATGAATGAATTTTTCTCACCATCTGATAAATTTTCCCTTGCCATATTCTTTGAAAAATTAATGAATATGTCTTCTAGCATAGACTTTACGAGCGATCGCCAGATTTTAACAAGCGATAAACTAGGAGAATATGAAGAAATGTAAATAACGGTAGCAAAAGTGGAAACTATTACTTTAGGAAAAAATGGTCCTGCAGTTACACCCCTTTGTATTGGTACTTGGGCTTGGGGTGATAAGCTTTTTTGGAATTATGGTAATAATTACGGTGAACAGGAGTTACAAGCAGCGTTTACAGCAGCGTTAGAAGCTGGTGTCACCTTTTTTGATACCGCTGAAATCTACGGGTTTGGCAAGAGTGAGGAATTTTTGGGGCAATTCATGCGCCAAACAAATCAACAGGTGCAAATTGCTACCAAATTCGGTCCTGTGCCTTGGCGATTCACAGGTGATTCTGTTGCTGAAGCATTGACAAACAGTCTTAAACGCTTACAATTGGAGCAAGTTGCTCTGTATCAAGTGCATTGGCCTTTTACCTTCTTCATGAGCCAAGAAACTTTAATGAATGCTTTGGCAGACGAAGTGAAGCGGGGCAGAATTGTTACAGTTGGTGTCAGTAATTACTCTGCTCAGCAGATGCGGGAAGCGCACGAGATATTAAGCCGTCGTGGTGTACCTTTGGCTGTCAACCAAGTTAACTACTCTTTGCTAACTCGTCAAATAGAAACTAACGGTATTTTCAACACAGCGCGTGAGTTAGGCGTAACAATTTTGGCATACAGTCCCTTAGCTCAAGGGCTGCTGACAGGTAAGTATACCCCAGATAAAGATTTTAACTTCAAAGATGGTAGAAGGATAGATCCAAGATTTAGTAAACAAGGCTTACAGAAAATTGAGCCTGTGATATCTTTGCTACGCCAGATAGGAGATAAACACGGACGTAACCCTGCCCAAGTAGCGCTCAACTGGTTGATAGCACAGGGTAATGTAATTCCTATTGCTGGGGCGAAAACAGCCGAACAAGTAAAACAGAATGCTGGTGCTTTAGGTTGGCGATTGAGTGAAGATGAAGTTGCGCAGCTAGAAAGAATTACTCGTCCTTAGCAATATATCTTTTGGGGCGAACGGCTGTACCCTACGGGTTCTCCAAAGGGCTACGCCCCCACTCAAAAACAAATCTCTTAACTTTAGGTATTAATAACTTAATTTGCTGCAATAGTTAAAACTTCGTCTATCCAAGCATTAATACTTTTACCGGATTTTTTAGCGGCAATAAAAATCTTCCGGTGGTTTTCTGGAGTAGTGCGCAAAGGAAGCTTACCAGAGAAAGGTTTATCAGGCTCCTCTCCTAATTCTGAGCAAAAAGCTAAATAGTCATCTACTGATTTGTGGAATTCTTCACGAGCCTCATCAACTGTTTTTCCTTTAAATGTTACTACATCATTAATATCTAGTACCCGCCCAAAAAGAATTCCTGCTTCTACATCTACTTCAATACTGGCTGTATATCCTTTGTAAATCATCATAGTTACAGTGATTATTAATTTTTCAACATTCAAGAAAATTCATGGCTGATTAAAAAATAGCAAGTAGTGATATCATTGACCTGTAATTGCACGCTTGTGGACGACTTGATTTGATGAACCCCTTAATTTAAGGGAATCTTTGCTGCATGTTTGAGGATTTGTACAGCCATAGCATCTACAGAAAAATCGTTCGCCATTGCATCTCCGTAGTTGGAGAGAATCACAACTCCTGTTTGATGTTTTTTATCGAACCCAATAAAACTCTTGTATCCACCTGTACCGCCGTTATGGCAGTATATTTCCTGTCCTTCTGGGAGAGTAATAATTTGCCAAGCTAATCCCAGACTCTCGATCCCATTTTGAAACTGTTGTTGGTGGGAACGTGTAATTGCTTTTGTCAACTTCTATTCTTGACTACAGCACGGTGATGAGAATTTTTGCACATTAAGAAGAACGACTTCTTAAAGAAGTCGGGGATCTTGTTAATCATATATATTGACAAATTAGGGTTTTTATTATATGCAATATAAAATTTAGCCGCTGCTTTGGGAATAGTAGGAGTAATATTCCTAATTGAAGGACTTGTAGACTTGAGAAATCCCACTTATATAGCAGCAGCTATTGTTGTGGCTTTTTTCGATGCCACTACTCGTGAAGAAGTCTGGTTAACCGAGAAGTTCCAGATCATCCAGACTACTACGTTTTAGTCAAGAAGCTGATTCTCTTGCTGTACTAGAACCTAGCTTTTTACTTGGTGTTACAGAAGGTTCGCGACGGGAAGTCCGTAATTTGGGCTTGGGAGTGCCACCGCGTTCACGCTTTTCGCCTTCGCTGGTATCTGATGATACCCAAGCAGAAGAGCGGGGGCGATCGCCATTATAATCTCGTCGAGAAGATGTCCGTAGCTTTGGTTTGGGAGTAGGAGGAACCATTTCCTCTTCTGGCATCATCTCTGTTTTTAACCAAGCCGGACGAGTTTGATCGTAAGCAATTTGCAACGCCGCTGCGGCTATTGCTTGGGCATCGTATTTCTCTGTTAACTCGCTGACAATTGGTAAAAATGAAGCCAGACGCTCTCCTGCTAAAGCTTCACGAACCTGAGCTTCCAATTTTTCAATGTGCCGTGCTTCGATTTGTGCGCGTGTAGGAATTGAAAGTACTTGCCAATTTTGACGCACATGGCGCTCAAATATTTGCTGCTTGCGGCGCTCAAAGGGTTGTACTAGAGAAATCGCTGTACCTTCTTTCCCAGCTCTACCAGTACGACCAATTCTATGGACGTAAGTTTCTACACTATCAGGTAAGTCGAAGTTAATTACGTGAGAAAGTTGATCTACATCCAAACCGCGTGCGGCAATATCTGTAGCTACTACCCAACGCACTTGACGATTGCGGAACCGTGTTAATAACCGTTCCCGCGCTTGCTGAGACAAGTCACCATGATATTCATCTACACTATGACCTGCTGATTGTAGTTGATTGGTGAGTTCTGCGGCTGTACGTCTTGTGCGGACAAAGATTAAAGCCGTTTCTGGATCTTCCATTTCGAGAATCGGCTGTAAAGCTTTGGCTTTTGTCCAGTGACGTGGTATGAGGTAAGCTACCTGATTAATTTTGGTTGGTGCTGCTTTTGGCTGCTCAACAGTAACTGTAATGGGCGAGTGCAAAAACTTGGATACCAAAGAGCGAATTGATGGCGGCATTGTTGCCGAGAATAAAGCTGTTTGGCGTTCGTTTGGTGCTTGGGAGAGAATTTTTTCTACATCATCGATAAAGCCCATGCTCAACATTTCATCGGCTTCATCTAATACCATCCACTTCACTTTGTCTAGTTTGAGACAACCCCGCTCTAGCAAGTCTATTACTCGCCCTGGTGTACCCACAACAACGTGAACGCCACGCTTTAGTTGTAAAATTTGACGGTCAATTGATTGACCTCCATAAATTGCTAAAGCTCGCAATCCTGAGTTACCAATAAATTCACTAATTGCATCGTGGACTTGAATTGCTAACTCACGAGTTGGCGTCAGAATTAAAGCTTGTACTGCCTTTTGACTAACATCTAACCGTTCGAGAATGGGCAGAGAAAACGCTGCTGTTTTACCTGTACCTGTTTGGGATTGACCGACTACATCACGACCACCTAGTAGTTGAGGAATCGCTTGTGCCTGAATATTAGTTGGTGCGGTAAAGCCTATTTTTTCTAGTTGCTCAACGCGCTCTTGTGAGATGCCTAAGTCTTGGAAAGAAAGGTTCATTAAATCTCCTCTATTTTTCTGCTTGATTTTAGATTGGAGACGCAATTAATTGCGTCTGTACATTTAGTTAACAACTTGACCAAAAAGGTCATATTCATTAGCTACTTCAATCGCTACTGGAACAATAGTTCCTAAACTTGCTTGACCTTTTACATATACCAGCCCATCTACTTCTGGAGCGAATCGAATCGAGCGTCCGATTAATTCTCCTGTTTCTGGGTTTTCTTGTTCAATGAGGACGTTAACTACTTTGCCAACTTCCTGTTGATTTTTTTGCAAAGAGATTGGTTGTTGGAGTGCCATAATTGCATCTCGCCGCTCTTCCATCACAGATTGTGGTAGTTGATTAGGCAAATTATAAGCGGGTGTTCCTTCTTCTGGTGAAAAGGTGAAAACTCCAACATGGTCAAATTCATGACGCTCGACGAACTGTTGTAGATGCTCGAAATGCTCCTCTGTTTCTCCGGGGAAGCCAACAATGAAAGTTGTCCGCATTACTGCTTCAGGCAGTGCCAACTTGATGCGCTCGATAATCGCATCATTCACTTGTCCTTGCCAAGGACGGTTCATCGCACGAAGAATCTCAGGATGAGAATGTTGCAGGGGCAAATCTAGATAGGGTATTACATTGGGGGTTTCTTGAATTGCCGCTATCACGGATGGGGTTAGTCCCGTAGGATAAGCATAGTGCATCCGAATCCAAGGTACATCTACTTTTCCCAAGGACTGCAGTAATTCAGCTAACTTTGGCTTACCATAAATGTCTATACCATAGTTAGTAGTAATCTGGGAAATTAAAATAATTTCCTGTACGCCTTGAAGAGCTAACTGCTCTGCTTCAGCGACAATGGATTCGATGGTGCGCGAGCGCTGGTTTCCACGTAAATGAGGAATAATACAAAATGAACAGCGATAATCACATCCTTCTGCCACTCTTAGGTAGGCTACACCAACAGTTGTGGTTCGGTAGCGTGGTGTGGTTTCATCGGCAATATAGGTTGGTTCTGGACTGATTTGCTTGACGCGCTCTCCTTTTTCTACGCGCTCAATTACGTTGACTATTTTGTGGTAGTCGCCTGCTCCTACCACTGCTACTGCTTCTGGCAACTCTTCCAGCAACTGTTCTTGGAAGTGCTGCGCCATACAACCTGTTATGACGATTTTTTTATTGGCTTGTGCCAGTTCTACTAAAGTTTTAACCGATTCTTCTCTTGCTGCTGCAATAAAACTACATGTATTTACTATAACATATTTTGCTAATTCTTCATCGGTATCTACGCCATAGCCTGCTTCTACCAGAAGCCCCAACATATGTTCTGTGTCTATTCTATTTTTCTCGCAGCCCAGGTGAGAAATTGCAATTGTTGGTTTATCACCCATAATCTGACAATATTTTCACAATTAGTGCAGTTAGTTCAAAAGTTAATTACCTAAATTCCGATTCGGTCGTCTGCCTGTGATCTCAACATTTTTCAGAGCGTGTGTTCGCGCCAATCAGATTCATGACTCATTCCACGCGCTATTGCGGTCATGATATGATATCTCTATTCATATTTTTTTTCCGGGTACAATCAACAGTCTTTGGGTAAATTTAACACTAGTAATCTTTGTTTTAAAAATTGCCTTAAGGTATTTTACATTACTAGAGCGTATTGGCGTATCAATCTACTCAATCCAAAACCAGGGGAAGCTGCCCTCTGAATGACACTAGCATAGAGAGTACGATAACGTCACCTATGAGCGTCAATGGCTTGTTGTGAGAAGTTGCTACCCCTAAGTTTAGTCTTGCTTGACTACGCCTTCATAATGATAGCGAAGATGCTACCCTTTCGCTCTGAATACCGCTTACTAATAAAGGGGAAGGCATTTTAGAGTTGGCGATGACGCTTAAACTCTACTAGCCGCCTCAAATCATAAATGATTGCCTTGCGTTTTGGAGAGTGGCAAACTCCTCTTGTCGCCATATTTATCTTAACATATCTTATGGGAGGTATTCGGCTACTTTATTTCTTTGGAAAGAGGCAGGAAACCGAACAAGATAAAATAAATCGTCAGTCATTACACTCAAAAAATGACACCAGACTCCGCGCAGCGGGTTAAAGACGTGGACTTATATCAGATATTTAAAACCAGAGTTCCAATTATTGGTGTAGTTCACCTACTACCATTGCCTACCTCACCCCATTGGTCTGGTAGCCTCAAAACAGTGATTGACCGTGCCGAACAAGAAGCAACAGCCCTCGCCAGCGGAGGGGTGGACGGAATTATGGTGGAAAATTTTTTCGACGTACCGTTCACCAAAAATTCTGTCGATCCAGCAGTTGTCAGTGCGATGACGTTGATAGTGCAACGAATCCAAAACTTAGTGACACTACCAATTGGAATAAATGTTCTGCGGAACGACGCTTTGAGTGCAATGGCGATCGCCACAATAGTCAAGGCACAATTCATTCGTGTCAATGTACTAACAGGCGTAATGGCAACCGATCAAGGATTAATTGAAGGAGTTGCTCATCAATTACTACGATATCGACGCGAGTTGGGCAGTGATGTCAAAATTCTCGCTGATGTATTGGTCAAACATGCCCGTCCTTTAAGTTCTGTAAATCTGACAAATGCTGTCTGTGACACAATTCAACGTGGATTGGCAGATGCAGTAATTTTGTCAGGCTGGGCTACAGGTGATCCGCCCAACTTAGAAGATTTGGAACTAGCGATGGATGCAGCCAACGGTACTCCAGTGTTAATAGGTAGTGGAGCTACGGTTGAAAATATTGCTACACTAATGCAGGCAGCGGATGGTGTAATTGTTTCTAGTTCTCTCAAGCGGCGAGGACGCCGCGAACAACCAATTGACCCCCATCGGGTGAGTCAATTTGTGGAAGCCGCACGCCAAAGTTGGAACTCTAAAAGTGAGAAACCATCAATTTCCGAAGTAGATTTACGTTCTTAAATAGCATAGCTAATAGCTAATGGCTAACGGCTAGTGGCTATTAGCAATTCACAATTAGCAATTGACAATTTTATGAGTCGCCGTCGTTCTATTCCTTGGATTCATCGTTGGTCGCGCTTGATCATAGCAGCGATCGCCGCATGTGGTGCCCTAACAACGGCTTATCTTACAGTAGTTAAGTTTACCCAAGGCACTGCAGCTTGTCCCACTCAAAGCTGTGATATTGTACTTTCCAGTCCATACGCCACAGTTGCCGGACTACCCCTTGCCTTGTTTGGGTGTTTAGCTTACACGGGTATGGCTGGCTTTGCTTTGGCTCCTTTAGCAGTTGACAGTGCGCAAAATAAAAATACCCGCACAAAGTTAGAAAATTGGACTTGGTTACTGCTGTTGGCAGGGGCGATCGCTATGTCAGTCTTCAGTGGTTACTTAATGTACCTACTGTTTTTCCAAATTAAGACATTATGTATCTACTGTATTGCCTCAGCTATATTCTCTGTCAGCCTTTTAGTACTAACCATCATTGGTCGCGCTTGGGATGATATTGGGCAAATCTTTTTCACTGCCATTGTTGTAGGCATGGTAACATTGATTACCACTTTAGCTGTATTTAGTCAACCAGCTAATACAGCAAAAGTTGCTAGCCCATCACCCACTGGAGATCCGACAATCGGAGTTGGTTGGGAAATCCGCTCTACTTCTGGTCCTGCAGAAATTGAGTTAGCACGTCATCTCACCCAAATTGGTGCGAAGGAATATATCGCTTGGTGGTGTCCTCATTGCCACGAACAGAAAGAACTATTTGGTAAAGAAGCGTACAAAGAAATTAAACACATTGAGTGCGATCCTCAGGGCAAAGACAATCCCCGTCCAGATTTATGTAAAGCAGCTGGTGTTCAAGGCTATCCTACCTGGGAGATTGGCGGTAAACTTTATCCGAACGTACAACCACTAGAAAAACTAGCTCAAATTTCTGGCTACAAAGGTTCACGTAATTTCAAGAATTTTCCTGACGCTTTTCAGAAGAGGAGTTAGTAGGCAGGAGACAGGAGACAGGAGGCTTTGATCGCCATTCTGGCTCCGTCGGCTTCTGCCCATACATTCACCGAAAGTACATCAGCTTACTCAAGCATTTCCGGTTGGCATTTTTATTGTTAGTAATGGTTAATTGATAATTGAAGGCAATGAAAATATTTGTCCCAATCAGGTGATGGGAATGAGTAAGCAGCTAGGTAATGGGCTTAAAATTTTACTATTGGCAATCAAACAAAGACTGAGTAAAGTACAAAGGGAGTTAATCACTGCCTCAGTCCTGGGAATCTGTGTTTTATTATTACGCTCTTTTGGATTATTACAATCCTTAGAGTGGGTAGCTTTGGATCAACTTTTTCAACTACGCTCAAACGAAACAACGCTTGACTATATAACTATTGTAGCAATTGATGAACCGTCTTTACGCAAAGTTGGTTCTTGGCCAATTCCTGATAGTGTGATTGCTAAGTTATTACAACAAATAGCATACAAGCAACCACGTGCGGTTGGTTTAGATATTTACCGAGATATGTCAGTCAAAGTTGGACATCCGGATTTAGTTCATACCTTTGAGTCTATGCCCAACTTGGTGGGAATTGAACTAATGTCTAGTAATAAAAACGTCAGTGTCTTGCCCCCACCGATTTTAGGTAAACTTGAGCGAGTGGGTTTTAATAATGTGCTATTTGACGCAGATGGCAAAATTCGTCGCAACTTATTATATTCACATTTTGATCATCAAGTACATATCAGTTTCTCGCTCAAGTTAGCTTTGTTGTATTTAAAAACACAAGGTATCACTTTAAAGCAATCAACCAGTAATCCTAATTATTTACAGTTAGGTAAAGCTGTATTTAAACGCCTTCAACCTCATGATGGCGCTTATGTAAAATTAGATAACACTGGCTACCAAATTTTATCCAACTTTCCTAAAGTTTGTATTACGAAATCGCCAGTTGAAGGCTGTGGCTTTCGTAAAGTTTCCATGAGCGAAGTTCTCGCTAACCGTGTACCTGATAACTGGTTTAGAGATCGCATTGTACTAATTGGTTCTACTGCTACCAGTCTCCAAGATTTTGTGTTAACTCCCTACTCCAGTCGCTTAATTGGTACAGTCCATCGTGTGGCGGGGATTGAACTACAAGCGTATTTTATCAGTGAATTAATAGAAGCGGCAATTAATGGACGACCTTTACTGAAATTTTGGTCTGACTTTCAAGAATATTTATGGATTTTTGCCTGGTCATATTTAGGGTCTTTAATTATAGGGCAAATTAGAAAACCTAGCATCAGTGTGGTATGTATTATAATCTCATGTTTTATATTGAGTAGTAGCGCCTACTTTGCTTTCTTACTTGGTTGGTGGATACCAATTGTACCTGCGTTGCTAACTTTCTTTGGCTCAGCTATTTTGATTACAAGTCAGATTGCTTATCGGCAAGAAGAGTGGAAACGCTCTAAAGAGTTTTTACATCAAGTACTTAACACGATTTCCGATCCTGTTTTTGTGAAGAATGAGCAATATCAGTGGATTGTTTTGAATAAAGCATTTTGTCAATTTATTGGTTATCCTATTGGCAAATTAATGGAAAAGTCAGATTATGACTTTTTCCCTCAACACGAAGCAGATATTTTTCGAGTGTACGATAAACTAGTTTTCCAAACTCAGCAACCTCTGGAAAATGAAGAAGCATTTACTGATGCCAAAGGAAATACTCATCTGATTGCTACTAAGCGCTCGCTACACAAAGACGCGGCTGGCAATTCCTTTTTAGTTGGCGTAATCCGAGATATTACCAAGCACAAGCTGAGGGAACAAGAACTTGAGCGTGCAGCGGATGAGTTGCATCGCTCTAATTATGAATTAAAAAAGAAGGAAGATCATTTACGTTATCTTGCTTACCACGACAACCTCACTGGCTTACCTAATCGCAAGTTCTTCGACGAACAACTTGAGGATTCTATACAGTGGGCTTATAGTAATAACTTGTTATTAGGATTGCTGTTCATTGACTTAGATGGCTTTAAGCAAGTTAATGATACTTTAGGACATAAAATGGGCGATCTCTTACTGGTAACTGTTGCCCAACGTCTCAGTAACTGTCTACGTGGCAGTGATACTGTTTCTCGTTTAGGTGGTGATGAGTTTACCGTAATTTTACGGGCTATTCCCAACACGAATGTAGCGGCTAAAGTCTCTGAAAAAATTCTCGCCACTATTACCGAACCAATTGTTTTGGATGGAAATATTACTAAAGTTTCTGCAAGTATTGGTATCAGTATTTATCCTATCAACGGTAATAACATTGAAATTTTAATGAAACAAGCAGATATTTCCATGTACCGTGCTAAGCAGCTTGGTAAAAATCGCTACGAGTTTGCTTAAATATGGAAATTATCACTGAACACGGTCATAACTCACGTATATAGAATTTGTAGGTTGGGCAAACCCTTAGGAAACGCAATAAATGCTTGTATATGTTGGGTTTCGTTCCTCAACCCAACCTACATTGATCCGGAACATCTTCGTTTTTAGCCAACTCCCTTCTAGGGTGCGGGCGGGCGTATTGCAAAACTGACATGCTCCCGCATTTGCCGAATATATTAACTTTTGTAAAGAATTATTTTGGGAAAATTTGCCAAAGTGGCAAGTATGCTGTTGTGAATATAGCTATATTCACTGATAAAAGTATGTATTCAAGTATCTAGTAGGGATAAATGAATTTTGCACAATGTTATTTAAGTAATAAGTGTTTACTCGCTTAAATATTAAGATAATATAAAAAAAAGCCAAAGATATTTATGTAGTTGTGTTATCAAATAAACGGATAACACTCTGGTCAGAGGAAAAAAACGTAACTTAGAACAGATAGAAATGAAGGAATCTAGAGAATACAACTTAAATGCCAGGTTAAATTTTTGTAGTAGTCGCGCTCATCAGTGTTGTTACTGTTGAGTAGTTGGTTAATCTTTTAACCTGTGTACTTTTACTAAAAACAGCGAAAATTTTATAAAATTTTTATAATCAAGTAAAATAAAGCCAAGTAACCACTTGAATTTAAACAGAGTTTTATAAGTAAATTTACTGATACACATGGACACTAGATTAAAAATCACGAGCATTGTTGTGTTTTTGATTGGAGTGCATCTGGTAATTCCTAAAATTGCTGATGTTTCAAAAGCTTTAAACCCAATGACAGTTAGTCATCCCTTAACTACCATTCAGGTTGATGCTCAAGTTTGGAAAGAAGTAAGTTTCAGCGCTCAATCAAATAGCGCCTATCAACTGTACAATTACGGTAGTCCTGATAGCTTATACGGCAGTGGTACGAGGTAAATACTGACTAGTTCAATACAGGTGCTTTCCACCAATTGTGTTTTTGTACAAGAGTATGAACTTGCCATTGAGAATCTGATTGAGGATAATCTAAGCGATAATGTCCACCTCGGCTCTCGGTTCTAAAGGCAGCACTTTGAAGAATTAAGTAAGCAACATCAAGTAGATTTTGTGTTTCTGCCCACAGTCGCAAATGACTCTCAACATGGGGTAAATCGAAACTAGCTGGTTCTTCTGGATGCAAAGACATTAAGAATTGACTTACAGGCAAAACAGCAAAGTCTTTCTGCCAAGATTTAATCGTAGCAATTGCAGTTAAGAGCGTAGACTGTGAGCGACAAATACCAGCACTTTGCCATACTAGACGCGGTATTTTTTGCCGCATGACTTCTATTTGCGCTTGTTGAGTATTCCACTCAATTATATCTATACTAAATTTCCGTACAGGTTGTAGAGACGCGAAATTTCGCGTCTCTACATGGAGCGTCTCTACATGTGCCATTTGTGCGCCAAACACAATACATTCAAGTAGAGAATTGCTGGCAAGACGATTTGCACCATGTACACCAGTACTAGCGGTTTCTCCCACTGCATATAAACCGGGAATACTCGTGCGGTTCATTAAATCTGTAACAATACCACCCATCCAGTAATGAGCAGCTGGCGCTACGGGAATTAGTTGTGAGAATACATCAATACCCCAGTGTTTACAGACATTTATAATGTTGGGAAAGCGATGGCGAATCTTCTCGACGCCAATAGGACGCATATCTAACCATACATGTGCTGTAGCGGGATCTACTGAAGTGCGTTGGATGTGACTATAAATTGCCCGACTAACCACATCTCTGGGTGCAAGTTCACCTGCTGGGTGATAGTCAAAAGCAAAACGTCGTCCTTGACTATCTACTAGATATGCACCTTCACCGCGCACAGCTTCACTAATTAGAAAACGATCTGCGCCATCTTTTGTCAAAGCAGTAGGATGAAATTGGACAAATTCTAAGTCCCGCAGAATTGCTCCAGCTCGCCATGCGATCGCTACTCCATCACCAGTACTTACATTCGGGTTAGTAGTTTGGGCAAATACTTGTCCACCACCACCTGTTGCTAAAACTACAGCACCTGCTTTGATCCATTTCACTTCTCCTTGATAAAGGAGACTAATTCCCTGACAGTGCTTTGTTTTTGGTTCTAGCCATAAGCTTAACGCTAATGCCTGTTGAATAACTTGAATATTATGTTGTTTTAATACTTGGGCGGTAAGAGTAGTAATTACTTCTCTACCTGTGGTGTCTGCCGCATGGAGAACACGGTGTTTGGAATGAGCTGCTTCTAAAGTTAAAGCTAAATCTTTGCCATGACGATCAAAGGCTACACCCAAATTTACCAATGATTGAATGCAGCTGGGTGCATGTTGAGCGAGAAATTCTACCGCCGTTCGCTCGCATAATCCTGCACCTGCCCGTAATGTGTCTTCTACATGCAACTGCGGCGAATCATCTGCCGCTACAGCAGCAGCAATACCACCTTGCGCCCAGTCACTAGCAGACAGAGAAACTGTTTCTTTAGTAATTAAACCTATTTTTAAATGTTTGGGCAGACATAGTGCTGTATATAGTCCAGCAGCTCCTGCTCCTACTACTAATACATCAAATTGAGAAAAAAAATTTATTTGGGACAAGGTGATGGGTGATGGGTGATGGGGTGCGACTGTAGAGACGTTCCGGCGGAACGTCTCTACGGGGGTTATTTATCTGTAGATACCGTTGTTAAAACGGTCATATCCCTCTGTGAACGCGGGTTCCATTTCTGTTACGGTAAAATGGTCTAAGTTGGCTTGTAGAAGTTGTTTTTGGCGATCGCTCAATCCTTGAATATTTAACACATCGTCTACTTTTTCGTAGGGAGCGTTGGAGAGGATTTTACGTGCCAAAGTGGGATAAAGCCCTGGATACTTCTGAAAAGCCCGCACGTTAGTATTATTCAAATCAATTTTTTTACCGTAAACATCTGCCAACCTGTCATCTGCACGGTTGCGTAGCACTTGAGTTTCTTCAACTGCTAAAACCGGAGCTGATATGCGGTTGAAACTAGCTGCTTGGGCTACATGAGCAGTTCCTAACCAACCCCAGCATCCCAGCAATAGACTAAACACTGTTAATAAACGTACTAAACTTTTCACGATTTTTCTACCTCTTTCCGTCAAACTGAAATAAAAACTTTAAGCTACGGTTTGTCAGCACTCAGTACTCTTGAATGAACACCAAGTGACAACTGACGCGCTTAATCAACACACAGCAGTCATCAAAAACTAATATACAGCGTCGTGAATGAATATCTACAATACCTGCTATTACTAGGTTTGACTATTCTTCTTCTCGACTCACGCGCTCAAGGCTGCTAGGAAAAAGAGGCAGTCTACTAAAATAGTACTCAAAACCGCTCCACTAAAGGCGTACCAGTGCCGCTGCTTGTTTTTTAAAGGTAAAATTCCTACTATTAATAGTACTGTAGCAATAATTAGCGCCCAAGTTTGTCCCCAAGACGTTTGCACTTGCGCTACGGCGTTATGTAAGATTTGTGGCACTTCTATTGGTTCGACTAGCATAATTTGTCGCCAATGGGGTATTAAGTCCACTAAATAAAAATACACATCTGTTAACACTGTACCGAATAAAGAACCTAAATAAAACCAGTTACCTACCTTAGCCCAATTTCGATACAAGCACCACAAAGCAAATGGTAAACCAATAGATTCTACTGGTAAATGGTACAACGGTTCCCAACGTAACCAACCCCAATAAATTGATCCAGCTAACCAACTCCAACTAAATCCGAACAGCAAATCACCCCACAAATGGGTAGAGGGACGAGACATTAAGCGAAAACTCAGCCATAGCCAAAATCCACTCATGGCTAGACTTAACCACGGAAGCGATCGCACCAGTGGTGCTTCAATAAATACTGGTACACACACGAGAAATACCGCTGCCGCAAATACCACCCAAACTCCTTGAGTGGCTACTTTCCACAATAAATCTACGTCAGCATTTTTTGACTCGACTGACTCCAGCGACTCCGTAGAAACAACGTAAGATGACAAAGTGTTGTTAACCAAAGTTTTTTAATATTTGTAACTTAACTTAACTTTATTTTACTTAAAATATTATCATATAAATGCCCCTGGGGGGGATATTTATTTTATTTTAACAGTGACAGAGATCCCCGACTTCTTTAATAAGTCGGGGATCTGGGATCTTCAGGAATCTTAAGTTAAAATTACCGAGTAATTTTCACTCGTTGGGTTGATGTTAATAGAAGTGGCTAAGATGGAGTGGTACGGGTTGCTTGAGCCTATGTGGGGACTATTACTACAGGTAGGAGAATCCCAAAAAGCTGTGGCAGCGAGTAATAGTCTGATTCAGCAACTGCTTGAGGCATTTGTTTTAGGGTTTATCCAAGGTATAACAGAATTCCTACCCATTAGTAGTACTGCCCATTTGGAGGTGTTTACTAAAGCCTTCGGTTGGGAACTCTTGGGGCAAAAGGCTTTTGTGGCGACAATCCAATTCGGTAGCGTAATTGCCGTACTTATGTATTTTTGGAAAGACATCTCTCTCATCTTGAGAGGCGGTTGGCAAGCAGTGCAACAAAAAGACTGGCAGCGAGACGAATGGCAACTGCTAGTAGGTATAGCAATAGGCACATTGCCAATTTTAGTGGTAGGTTTTCTCGTGAAGAAAATACTTAATGACGAAAACTCGGCAGTTAATAGCATGACTACCATTGCCATCAATTCCATTGTGCTAGCAATTTTATTAGGGGCGGCAGAAAAATTTGGCAGCCGCAAGCGAGACTTTAGTACTTTGAAAATTCGTGATGGATTGCTGATAGGATTAGGGCAAATGCTGGCTTTAGCACCTGGTGTATCTCGTTCTGGTGCGACTTTAACAACTGCTCTGTTTCTAGGGCTACAGAGAGATACAGCAGCAAAATTTTCCTTTTTGTTGGGAATTCCTGCTTTGGCGATCGCTACTTTATATCAATTTATCAAAGAAGCGTTGGGCAAAATCGATTTGGTGGTGGTGAGTTTTGGCATCCTTTCCGCTTTTATCTTTTCTTACTTATCCATTGCTTGGTTACTACGCTACCTGCGCACCAGAGACAACTGGATTTTTGTCTGGTATCGCTTAGCATTTGGCGCTGCAATACTAGGTGCTGTCTTTACAGGAATGTTAAAAAATAGTTAAATGACTACAATTCATCCAGCCCGTATTATTCGGGTTATACCTGATTCCATAGCAGCAGAGGTGGGATTTGAGCCGGGAGATGCAATTGTCAGCATCAACGGCTCAAATCCACGTGATTTAATTGATTATCAGTTTTTGTGTGCTGATGAAGTGCTAGAACTTGAAGTTTTAGACGCTGCTGGAAAAAACCATCATTTGGAAATAGAAAAAGACTTTGATGAAGATTTGGGGCTAGAATTTGAAACGGCACTGTTTGATGGTTTAATTCAGTGTAATAACCATTGCCCTTTTTGCTTTATTGACCAACAACCACCAGGCAAGCGCTCCAGCTTGTACCTCAAAGACGACGACTATCGGCTGAGCTTTTTGTATGGTTCTTACCTGACCTTAACTAATTTATCACAGAAAGAATGGCAGCGCATAGAACAGATGAGGCTATCTCCTTTGTATGTTTCTGTTCATGCTACTGAACCGTCTTTAAGAATTAGATTATTGAAAAATCCCCGTGCGGGGCAAATCTTAACACAAATTAAGTGGTTTCAACAAAGGCGATTGCAAATTCATGCTCAAGTAGTGGTTTGTCCTGGGATCAATGATGGTATACACTTAGAAAGAACTATTAGAGATTTAGCCTCTTTTCATACTGGTGAAGTACCTACGGTTGCTTCTATAGCAATCGTGCCAGTAGGTTTAACTAGGTTTCGTCCTACTCAAGACGAACTTATACCCGTAGATAAGTTTACAGCCATTGAAGTGATTGCTCAAGTGCGATCGCTACAGCAAGAATTTCGCCAAAAACTTGGTTCAACCTGTGTGTGGTTAGCTGATGAGTGGTTTTTGATTGCGGGTGAGGAATTGCCTGGTGAATCTGAATATGAAGATTATCCTCAAATTGATAACGGTGTTGGTTCGATTCGGTTATTTCTCAAAGATTTTGCCACAGCCGCCGAAAAACTGTTACCACCCAAAGTACAAACACGCAGATTGACTTGGGTTGTGGGTAATGCAGTAGAAAAAGCATTTCAACCTATCCTCCAACGTTTAAACTCAGTTGAAGGGTTAGATATAAGGCTGCGTGCTTTGAAGAGTGATTATTGGGGACAAAATATCACTGTCACAGGCTTGCTAACTGGTCATGATTTGCTTTTTAATTTACAAGGGCAAGATTTAGGCAATGGAATTTTACTGCCAAATGTAATGCTCAAACATGGTGAATCTCTATTTTTAGATGATATAAGTGTTGAGGAAGTCGCTTGTCGGTTGGGAACAAAAATTTTTCCCATAGCAGGAGTTGAAGAATTAATCAAGACCTGTATCGCACCAATTGACTAAATTATTTGTCCCAGCATTGTAGAGACGTATCATGGTACGTCTCTACATAAAAGACGAAATGGTATGAGGAGTAGATGGTGAGGAATCAAAAAAAAATAAGTAGAAAGGAAAAATTAAACCTAAGAAAAACAGGATTATTTATTTTAAATTTTCAAGTTTTACTATTTTATTTATTTACAAATATACCAGCAAAAGCGACAACCTCAGAACCAATATTAAGCGTAGTACACAGTCAAGAAAACGCAAATCAATGGACAGGAATCACAAATCGGTTACAGTCGGTAGGAGTTAAGTACTGCGTCATTCCCCTAGCTAACGTGAAGAGTGCGACAGATTTAGGGGAGCGTAAGGTATTATTTTTGCCTAATGTGGAGACATTAACGCCAACACAAGCAATTGCCATAGAAGCATGGATGAGTAAAGGTGGACGCTTAATTGCCAGTGGTCCTGTAGGAAGTTTATCACCACCAGGGGTGCGCCAGTTGTTACGAGCGCTTCTGGGTGGTTACTGGGGATTTAGTCTGAGCAACGTGCAAAAGCTGCAACCGTCAAACACTAAGTTACAGCAATGGGCAACTCAAAACGAATTGTTTGGACAAGTGCGTGGTGGTGTTGTGATTCCGAATAATATCGCGACTCAAACTGCTGCTGTTTGGGATGCTAAAGATAATCCGGTAGCTGTGATGGCTACTGAACGTTCTACTTTTTTTGGTTGGCGCTGGGGAGTAGATGCAGTAGCAAGTGCAGACGTGGATAAAGCTTGGTTACAAGCAGTGCTTAATCGTTATTTAAAAACGTCCTCGACTAGGGAAAATACAGCTAAGGTACAAGGAGCAGCGCAAAACTGCGCAACAACAGTGGCAACTGCACCAACTAAGAGGGGAGCAGGGGAGCTCTTGAGTCGGGGAGTCGGGGAGAAAATATCTCCTCCTGTGTCTAACTCACAAACTCAAAAACTCCCCTCTCCATCTTCCGTGCAACAAAAGACTGCTACTGCTCCTCAACCTATACCGATTCCTAATATTACACCGCCCAAGTCAGAAGAGGCGATCGATCAACTGGAACAAAGGGTACGTCTGGATGTTATACCCAACTCCCAAACACCAATTAGTCAGCGTGAAGCTCTAGCCCTTCAACAAGAGCTAGAAAATTTGATTGGTAGAGTTGAAAGTGCTAATTTAGCAGCCACAGTCAATGGTAATCACTCAACAGCAGCGAAAGTAGAGTCAGCATTTGCGTTAACAACATCCCAGGTACAAGTTCCCACCAAACAAGAAGTTTTAGCCAAAGCTAGGGAAGTGGCGAAAAACTTGCCGCAAATGATTGCTAATAAAAACTATGTCCAAGCGCGTCAACAGTGGTTGATGGCGAAGAATTCTCTGTGGAACCAGTTTCCCATAGATCAGAAATTAGCTCAACCAGAAATTCGGGCAATGTGGCTTGATCGAGGAACAATTGTTCGTGCTAAGAATGAGCAGGGATTAGCTGTAATTTTCGATCGCATGGCGCAAGCCGGAATTAATACAGTATTTTTTGAAACAGTCAATGCCAGTTATACTATTTACCCCAGCCAAATTGCTCCAGCACAAAACCCTTTAACTCGTGGGTGGGATCCACTGGCAGCCGCTGTTAAGTTAGCTCACGAGCGTGGTATGGAATTACACGCTTGGGTTTGGGTATTTGCGGCTGGTAATCAACGTCATAATGAAATCCTCAATATCGATTCTAAATACCCAGGACCTGTACTTGCAGCAAATCCTGATTGGGCAGGATATGATAATCGTGGTCAAATGATACCACCTGGTCAAACTAAGCCATTCTTTGACCCGGCTAATCCCCAAGTACGCCAGTATTTACTGAGTTTGTACGAGGAAATTGTCACTCGCTATAACGTAGATGGTCTACAATTAGATTACATTCGCTATCCCTTTCAAGATTCTAGCCAAGGTCGCACTTACGGTTACGGTAAAGCCGCAAGAGCGCAGTTTCAGCAGCTACATGGTGTAGATCCGATCAATATTTCTCCTAGTCAATCAGATTTGTGGCGAAAATGGACAGAGTTTCGCACTCAGCAAGTTGATAGCTTTGTGGCTGCTGTGTCACAGTTGCGGCAAAAGCAACCTAATCTCATTTTATCTGTTGCTGTATTCCCTCTTCCTGAACAAGAACGTATTCAAAAAATTCAACAGCATTGGGAAATTTGGGCGAGGCGTGGTGATGTGGATTTAATTGTTCCCATGACTTATGCTCTAGATACCATTCGCTTCGACAGATTGGCACAACCGTGGATTTCTTCTAGACAGTTAGGCTCTAGTTTGTTAGTACCGGGAATTCGGCTCCTGTCATTACCAACGGTTGGAGCGTTCGATCAAATCCAGTTAATTAGAGATTTACCTGTCAGTGGTTATGCTCTGTTTGCTACAGCAAATTTGAGTAATGACTTATACAAAGTTTTTAACAGTACTCAAGGTAGCTTGTCACCTGCACAAAAAGAACCTGTTCCTCTACGTCAACCTTTTCAAAGTGCTGCTGTCCGTTATGCTGCACTCAAAAAGGAATGGAAGTTTGTTTTGCAAAATAACCAATTACAAATGTCTACGGCAACATTAGCTGATTTTAACACCCAGGTAGATGTTTTGCAAACTGCTTTGAATCAGCTTGCCGAGTCACCAACCCCTACTAGGTTGCAGGGAGCAAAAGCAACGCTAGTGCGCTTCCAAGCTCTTTTTAGAACATGGATGCGGCAACACTCAACATCCAATCCTTACCAAGTTAAAGTTTGGGAAAATCGTCTTACTATTATAGAACGACTTTTGCGTTATGGCGATCGCCGGAAATAGTAGGAGTGGGGGAGCAAGAGAAAATCATCACTCCTGTACAGACGCTCCGGCGGAGCGTCTGTACGACTGAATTCGTATTTCTTTTAAAAATTTTCAGTATATATACCCAAGATATTGTGCCAGTACAAGGCAAAAATATTAGAAAATAGTAAAATCTGTAATTAACCTAAAATTTTACATCATGGCTATTGCAATTACTTATGCACGCCTTAGCTCAGTTAAACTCATTCTCACTGTTAAATTCAGCAATTGATTTAGAGCCAATCACTGTCACACCAAATACAAGCTTAGCGGACGTAATTACGTTGATGTGTCAAAATCAGCCACAAGCAACTTACGTTTTAGTTGTGGATAATTATGACGTATTAGGGTGGTTGACAGAACAAGATATAGTGCGGCTTCTCTACTTGGGGGTTGATTGCAAAACAACCATAATTTCTGAAGTGATGGTGACTTCATCAATAATGCTGAATTATATAGAAAGTAACAGTTTGTCTTCAGTATTGTTCATGTTACATCAAAATCAATTACCTTTACTACCAGTTCTTGATGAACAAGGTAAACTATTTGGTTGCATTACATCAGAAAGCATTTGTAAAGCTTTATTAAGAGAACTAGTAATTCCAGATAGAAGCGAGCCAACAGAAGAACGGTTGAAATTACGAGAATCAGCAATTGACAATACAAGTGATGCTATTGTAATTACTCAAGATAATATAGTTAATGTATTAGAACTTCAAACAGAATATCAGCTTATAAAGGAAGAACTAGCACAGACACAAATAGCTCTTAAAGAGGCAAATGAACAGCTAGAAATACGAGTTAGAGAACGTACAAAAGCTTTAAAAGAAATGAATCGGCAACTAGTACATGAAATTGCCGATCGCCAATTAGCTGAAGAACAACTAAGACAATCGCAGGAAATGTTGCAGCTAATTATGGACAACATTCCGCAAAGTATTTTCTGGAAAGATACAAGTTCTGTTTACTTAGGCTGTAATCGTAACTTTGCCAGAATAGCAGGTTTGAAAAGCCCAGAAGATATCGTGGGCAAGAGTGATTATGATTTGGTGAGTAAAGAGCAAGCAGACTTCTACCACGAATTTGACGCTCTGGTGATGGAGGCAGATAAACCTCAACATCATGTAGTTACACCTCATTTGCGCAAGGATGGCAAACAAATTTGGCTAGAGACGAATAAAGTTCCATTTCATGATGCCGAAGGTAATGTGGTGGGGGTGTTGGGTAGCTTTGACGATATTACTAAGCGGAGGGAACAAGAAGTAGTACTGCGAGAGATTCAACAGCAATTACAGGCAATTTTGGATAACTCACCAGCAATTATTTACTTAGTAGATACAGAGAATAAATATTTATTTATTAATCTTCAGTATGAAAAAATGTTTAAAATACCCAGAGATGAAATTAAAGGTAAAAGCATATACGATTATTTTCCGCGCGAATTCGCTGATAGGTTTGCGGAGAATAACCGTAAGGTACTAGCAACTGGCACAAGCGTAGAAGCTGAGGAAGTTGCTCCTCACGAGGATGGGTTACACACCTATATGTCCATGAAGTTTCCTTTACAAAATACTAACGGAGTACCTTACGCTGTTTGTGGCATTTCTACAGATATCACAGAACGTAAGCAGGCAGAAGAAAGTGTTAGACTACGCGATCGCGCAATTGCCGCTAGTAGCAATGGTATAGTAATTTGTGATGCCACAGTACCTGATTGGCCAATTATCTACGCTAATCCTGCCTTTGAAAGGATTACTGGCTACAATTCAGCAGAAGTAATGGGGAAAAACTGTCGTTTTCTTCAAGGTACTGATACAAATCAACCAGAATTAGAAACATTACGCGCCGCACTCAAAGAAGCAAAAGACTGCACTGTTATTCTCCGTAATTACCGCAAAGATGGTTCTTTGTTTTGGAATGAGTTAAGCATATCTCCTGTTTATGATAACAACGGCAAAACCCACTACATTGGTATTCTCACAGATATCACTGAGCGTAAGCAATCAGAAGTGGCGCTACTAGTATCTCAGGAACGGCTACAATACTTACATTCCTCAATTCCTGGTGTAATTTATACTTGTAAACCTTTTGGAGATTACGGTATTACCTTTGTGAGCGAAAACGTTATTACCATGACAGGCTACGAGGTAGAGGAATTTTTACAAGATTCTCGCTTTTGGCAAAACCACATTCATCCAGAAGACTTAACGAACATGATTTGTGAGTTGTCAAAGTTGTATGAGCAAGGACATAATAACCAAGAGTACCGTTTTTTACATCAAGATGGCACTTATCGTTGGGTATACGATCAAGCAAAATTAGTGCGAGATGATGAGGGGAACCCTTTGGAAATTGTCGGTTATTGGGTAGAAATCACGCAACGTAAAGAATTAGAAGAAGAACTAAAAAATGCTCTAGAGAAAGAAAAAGAACTGAATGAACTGAAATCGCGTTTTATTGCGATGACTTCCCATGAATTTCGCACACCTTTAAGTACAATCCTTTCTTCGGCAGAGTTGTTAGAACATTATCGCCACAAATGGAAGGAGGAAAAACAAATTATTCACCTGCGTCGTATTCAACACGCTGTCAAACACTTGACGGGAATGTTAAATGATGTGTTAGTTATTGGCAAAGTTGAAGCAGGAAGACTAGATTTTAGACCAGTACCATTGGATTTGGTCGAATACTGTCGTAATTTAGTCGAAGAAATACAACTAAATGTTCATAATCCACACTTAAACATGCAGTCTGATGTCAGCATACTATTTAATAGTGAGTATCAATCCTTGCCTGGGTTAATGGATGAAAAATTACTGGGACATATACTCAGTAATTTACTTTCCAACGCAATCAAATATTCTCCTACTGGTAGCACAGTTAAATTTACTCTCAACTTAGAGCAAGAGCAAGCGGTATTTGAAATTCAAGATCAAGGGATCGGTATTCCAGAGGAAGACATACCCCTTCTGTTTGAATCTTTCTATCGTGCCACCAATGTAGGTAATATTCCCGGCACTGGATTGGGATTAGCGATCGTCAAAAATTGTGTAGATATCCACAATGGTAAAATTACTGTTACCAGTAAAGTTGGAGTAGGGACTAAGTTTAGTGTCATTCTACCCATGAGGAATGACTAATAGCTAATCAGAAAAATTAACAATTAGCAGTTAACAATCAACAATTAACAAACGTATATGACGAAAATTTTAGTAATTGAAGACGAAGACTCAGTAAGAGAAAATATTTTAGATTTATTAGAAGCCGAAGATTTTGAAACTATTGAGGCTGGTAATGGTAGAGTAGGTTTAAATTTGGCAACGTCTGAAGTTCCAGATTTAATTTTATGTGATTTGATGCTACCAGAAATAGATGGATATGGTGTACTTACGGCATTACGAGAAGAGCCTATTACAGCTACAATTCCGTTTATTTTTCTTACAGCAAGATCGGCGAGAACTGACTTTCGTCTTGGCATGGATTTAGGCGCAGATGACTATATTACTAAACCCTTCACTCGGGCTGAGTTATTAAGTGCTATTTCTAGCCGTTTAGCAAAGCAAGCTACTTTGACTAAATATCTTAATAGCCAAAAAACTGAAAAAGTATCTTCAGAGATACAGGTGATAGAAAAGAGTTTACGCCATACTATAGAAGAATGTACTTTTGGAGAATTTCAGATTTATTATCAACCACAAGTTAATATTGTTACAGGTGAAATTATTGCAGCAGAAAGTCTAATTCGTTGGCATAGTCCTGAATTAGGTATGGTTTCTCCTTCTGAATTAATCCCCTTAGCAGAGTCTACAGGTTTAATTATTCCTCTTGGTGATTGGATATTAGAGAGTGTTTGTAAACAAATAAAAATGTGGCACAATGTAGGATTTGATTCGTTACGTATTGCAATCAATCTATCAGCACATCAATTAACTCAACCAAATTTTACACAAAAAATTTTTGATTTTATATCAACTCATAATCTTTCCCCACAAAATTTAGAGTTAGAACTCACAGAAAGCATGATTATGCAAGATGTGAATAATGCAATTTCTGTTATACAAGAATTAAGATCTATAGGTGTACAAATTGCTATTGATGATTTTGGAACAGGATATACTTCATTAATTTATTTAAAGAAATTACCAATCAACACTTTAAAAATTGATCGTTATTTTATTCACAATGTTGCTGATGATACACAAAAAGCAGCAATCACAAAAGCATTAATTCAAATGGCACATAATCTCAATTTTCAGGTAGTAGCTGAAGGTGTAGAGACAGAAAAAGAAATGAATTTTTTAAGGCAGCATAACTGTGATGCTATGCAAGGTTTTATTTTTAGTCGTCCTTTACCTTTAGGAGCTTTTGAGAAGTTTTTATATAACAAAAATTTTATTGTTTAATAAGTCATTTTTATGTAAAATATGATGGGTTAATAATGAAGAAAATTTTAGTAATTGAAGATGATAAAAATGTCAGGCAAAACCTCATGGAATTGTTGACATTTGAGAATTTTCACGTAATTATAGCAGCAAATGGTGAGCTTGGTGTTCAGTTGGCTCAAACTGAAATTCCCGATTTAATTATTTGTGACGTAATGATGCCAGAATTAGATGGTCATACTGTTTTAAAGACATTACGTCAACAATCAGCAACAGCAATAATTCCTTTTATTTTTTTGACTGCTAGATCTGATAAAAATGGCTTTCGTCAAGGGATGGAATTAGGTGCAGATGATTATTTAACAAAACCTTTTACAAGAGCAGAATTATTAGCAGCTATTACTTCTCAACTGAAAAAACAAGTTAGTATTCATCAGCGATCGCAAAAAAAACTTGACGATTTACGTAGCACTATTGCCTTCTCTCTTCCGCACGAAATGCGAACACCGCTCAATGGAATTTTAGGTTTTTCAGAACTTTTAAGTAAAGACGTAGATGTGCTAACCACACAAGAAATTCGGGAGATGGCAGAAGGTATTAATAAATCTGGACAACGTTTATATAGATTAATTCAAAACTTTCTACTATATGCAGAAATTGAAATCGTAGCAACTGATACACAGCGAATTAAAGAGTGGCAAAGTTATCAAACTATATTTCCTACAGGAGTTTTGAAAAATTTAATTATTGATAAAGCTAAAAAAGCCGGAAGAGAAACAGATTTACAAATAAATATAGATACACCTTGTCTTGTCCAAATGTGTGAAACAAGACTTTATAAAATTATTGAAGAATTAATTGATAACACTTTGAAATTTTCTCCATTGGGAACATCTATTCAAGTAGAGAGTACAGCTATTAAAGATAAATTTATTCTATCTTTTATCAACTATGGACGTGGTATTACCGCCCATCAAATAGCTGAGTTAGGAGCATATAAGCAATTTGAGCGTAAAGTTTATGAACAACAAGGCTTAGGTTTAGGTTTAATCATCGCTAAGCGCTTAACTGAATTACATGGAGGCGAGTTAAAAATCCAAAGTCAACCACAAGAAAAAACAATTGTACAAGTGGTATTAAAAACTGCTTAATTTATATCTTGCTATCAGAAACCCGGTTTCGTAAAAGTTACCGGGTTTCTCGGTGTTCGTGAATTATTTAGGACTGCTATATACATTAAAACAATGGATTATGTTCAGCATCCCAACAATCGTCATTACGCCATGTTCTACCAGTATGTTCGCATAATGATTTGTTATTAATCCACGGAACTGATGTAGGATGAGGCGAGGCAGATACGTTAGCAAGTGAGGATAATACTAAGGATGTAGTATATCCAAATATTGATAGGATGATAAAAAATCCTATCTTATAATGTAATCTTTTCATGACCTATGTATTAATAGATGCGCTCTGAGCGGAGAAGTGTATTTTCAAGTTTCTACACGGAGCAAAACATTTATCTTTTTGAATACCCTGTGTTTCTATTAATAATTGATAGCGCTCATCTAAAAATAAACTACAATTTATATTTTTTTCCGTAGTGAAAATATCAAACTGACTAGATCCCCGACTTCGTAAAAGTTGTCGGGGATCTGGAGTGGGTTTAAGGTATATAATGGGACTATGCATAATCACTTAAAACTAGGGCGATGAAACTCTTTGCGCGGTTGTTAATATTTTTTTCTTTACTAACAGTAGCTGCTTGTACTCAGACTCGCGCCTATGAAGAAGAATCTCAACGTCAACTGGTGGCACAGAAATCTACACAACCCAAAAATATTATTCGTACAGAAACACTTTCACCCACACCCATCCGCATCAGTCTCAACAATTTACCAAAACCCTTTGCCACACAAAGTGCCTCCAAGTCGCCCAATGTAGTGCCGATTCCTACTAACCCCACACTGCGCGTACCTCCTGGTTTTGTCGTTAATGTTTTTGCTGAAAATTTAGACGCCCCACGATGGCTATCTTTAACACCGAGTGGTGATGTGTTGGTAACAGAAACGCAACAAAACCGTATTCGTTTACTACGCGATACTAACGGCGATGGAGCAGCTGATGTAAGTCAGACATTTGCTAGTAGAACAAATGGATTAAATAGACCTTTTGGTATGGCTTTTGCTGGTAATTCCTTCTTTTTAGGTAATACTGATGCAGTTTTACAGTTTCCTTATACAAAAGGTCAACAGCAACTTAAGGGTGCTGGTAAAAAAATTGCTGACTTACCTGCAAGGGGCTACAATAACCACTGGACAAGGAACGTGGTTGTATCACCTGATAATAAAAAGTTATATGTTTCTGTTGGTTCGGGAACCAACGTAGATGAAGAACCATTACCACGAGCTTCGGTACAGGTAATGAATTTGGATGGTTCTCAGCAGCAAACTTTTGCTTACGGCTTGCGTAACCCAGTGGGTTTAGATTTTCATCCAGTAACTAAGGAACTTTACACCACTGTGAATGAAAGGGATGGTATTGGGGATGATTTAGTCCCAGACTATCTCACACGTATACGAAGCGGAGAATTCTACGGCTGGCCTTATGCTTACTTTAACTCAAACAATCTCGATCCACGTCAAACAAGGAATGGTAAAAGTAAACGCCCCGATTTGGTAACTCGTACTCGCACCCCCGATGTGCTATTTCAGGCACACTCAGCAGCGTTGGGATTGCAGTTTTATGATGGTAAGGCTTTCCCAGAAAAGTATCGAAATGGTGCGTTTGTTGCCTTCCGTGGTTCTTGGAATCGCGATCGCGCTACTGGCTATAAGATTGTATTTGTTCCTTATAATTCTCAAGGACGTCCGCAAGGCTACTACGAAGATTTTCTGACCGGGTTTGTACTTAACCCTGATGTACCAACTACTTGGGGTCGTCCTGTGGGGTTACTGGTTTTACCTGACGGTAGTCTTTTGGTTACAGAAGAAGCGAATAACCGGATTTATCGGATTCAGTATATTCAGTAGAGACGTTCCGGCGGAACGTCTGTACAGCTGGAACAGCGGAACGTCTGTACAGCTGGAACAGAGGAACGTCTCTACAGCCGTCAGGAGAAAAAATCCTGAATTCATATCAAAACCACCCTTCCTGTTCCAAGGTTTCAATTAACTGGAGTCCACGGGGATCGCCAACACCCAAGAGTGCGGCTTTGGCGTCTTCGCGCACTCCTAAATCTTGGTCTTCGGCAAAAGCTTGAATTAAAGCATCAATAGCTGTAGCGTATACTACGTTAGAAGGTAGTTCGCGGCATAACTGTCCAATTGTCCAAGCGCAATTACTACGTACTGGGGCAACAGGATCTTTGACTAATGCTTCAATCAAAGGTGGAATTGCTCCCACTACTGCCTCGTAACCTATTTCTGTCATTTGCGCCAAAGCTGAAGCTGCCCACAATCGCACTGCGGAAATATCTGTTTTTAAAGCGTCAGCTAACGGTGCTAGACAGCGGCGATCGCGACAGTTCCCCAATGCCCAAATTACTCCTTTACGCACATAGCCATTCCATTCCCGATTCAATTGAGCAATTAAAGGTTCAACAGCATCTGGACTGGGATTGCGTCCGATCCCATAAGCTGCACTTACTCGTACTAGAGGACAAGTATCTGTGAGAAGACGAATTAAATACGGCGTCGCTCTTGGATCTTCAATGTCGCAGAAAGCCCGCGCCGCTAACATCCTTTGCTGCGGCTGGGTGTTTTCTAACAGGGCTAGCATCGCCTCTGGATTAGGTTTAGGCGTCTCTGATTCAGCCGTCAGTGTTCCTAGATGATCTAGTGGGCTATCTAGTTCAGTTTCGATATCAAGTAGGCTTAGTTCGTCTTCGTCATACATAATGGCTTGGGAAGTCAGCTATACAGCTATACAGCTATGCTAAAGGCAGAAGGAGACGCTAAGCGAACAAAATTCCGCCTTCATAGTGAGAATCTCTTTATTAATTTACTTCTCAGTATGCAGTGATTTTACCATCCACAAGGACTGAGTTTGATAACCGATTTGATTGTAAAGATTTAATGCAGGCGTGTTGGAATCAAACACTTGCAAGCTAATTTGGCGATCGCCTCTGTGTAAAGCCCAATTTTCTACATATCGCATCAAGGCTGTGCCAATGCCTTGGCGTCGATGTTCTGGCACAACGTAAAGTAAAAAGACGTGGGTATAGCGATCGCCATGCACTTGATCTATAGCATTTCCTGCCCAGAGACAAGCTACGGGAGTTGGTGAGTGGGGGACTTCTTCATACACCCACCATAAAGGACTTTCGTTAGATAAGTATTGCTCAACTGTTTTTGTCAAATGAGAAAAGTCCTGATGAGGAAAAATTTCTTGGTAAGTTTGCTGCATAAAGTTGACTAGCCGTGTTCGATCTAAAGTGGAGCCACGGCAAATGTAGTAACCTGGTAACAGTTGTTCAGCCAAAGTTTAGTTAATATCAACTGTTTTGTGGACTTGACTAAAAGACATACTCTGCACATCTTCCATTCTCCGCGTCGCAGTTCCGGCATCCTGCTCAATTGGTGCGGGGGAAGCCATATCTGAGGGTAAAAATATCCGAGCGCTAACTGCCACAAGAGCAATTAAAAAAATTAGCACTACAATCAACGGTGCAATGTACTGACGAAAAATAGCCATGAGGGAGTTAAATAAAAAATTTGTTCAAGATTTGTAAACCTTACTTATTTTAGCTGTATCGATCACAAATCGCGCTCTACCTCAGCAATCACTCTTTCCCAATACCAATTTTCCGGCATTCCGGGAAATTCTTGCTTTGCTTTAGCAATCATCCGTTCAGCAGCGGCGCTATCACCAGACAACATAGATATCAGCTTACTTTGCAGACGCTGATCTGGCGCTCTTTCCATCTGGATTACTGCTCCTTCAGGAACTGATTGCGACTGCTGTTTTCTAAACTCCCAAAACAAAACGTAATATAAAGTACCAAAAATTGCAATTAAGCTGAATGTTCCCAAAAAGGTCAGTAGATTCAGTGTCAGAAATCCTAGAACTAATTGGGAAAGAACGTAGCCCAGCAGAGTACCAGTGATAATCAGAATGGTTGTGGCGATATAAATAATTACTTTCTGCCCCATAAATCTTGTTCCTCATTGTCTAATCCAGGTCTAGATATTGCTACTTTCTGCGGGTTCCAAGGCGCAACAATAGGCAAAAGCAGTAATCCTGGTAAAGCTGTTACTAGAGTCAGCAAAAAGAATGAACTCCAGCCTGTTGCTTTTGCTATTTGTCCAGCCGGAGCCGAGAGAATATCTCTACTAATAGCCATTAAGCTAGAGAATAAAGCAAACTGAGTAGTAGTAAAGCTGTGATTACAAAGGCTCATCAAATAAGCCACAGTGGCAACCGTGACTAATCCAGCACAGCAATTTTCTATATTAATAGCTAAAACTAAAACAGAATAATTTTTTCCCGCGCTTGCTAGAGCATAATACCCTAAATTGCTAACTAATTGTAGTATGCCAAATACCCAAAGAGCGCGATTGATACCAATTTTAGTTAGAATTACACCGCCTACCAGTACACCAACAGTTGTGGCAATAAAGCCCATTCCCCCTTGAATTGCCCCAATCTCAGTTTTACTAAAATTTATTTCTCTTAAGAATAAATTTCCGGTAATTCCAACTAAGGAATCACCTAGTTTGTACAGAAGAATAAAGACTAAAATTATACTGCCTTTAGTAATTCCAAATCTTTGAAAAAAATCTTGAAATGGTAGCAAAACGGCATCTTGTAAAGTTTGCGGAGCATTTTGTGATTGATTTAAATCACGTTTAGGTGCTAAAAAAGATATAGCTATCCAGCCTACAAGCAAAGCTGCTAATAGCCAAGAAAATACTGGCATTGGTATGACACCTGTAATTACCCCGCCGAGCAACCCGGCAACCAAACCACCGATCAACAAAAGAAAAATACCATCTTTACCAGATAGCGTTGTGGTGATATTTGCTTGTTCGTAGCTACGTGGCGCTTCTGGTGCCCAAATAGTAGCAAGGATTCCTAATGCCATCAAAGCAGCCATGAGGAAATAAACTACATTCCAAGGGATAACATCCGCTAAAACTAGAGCTAAAGAACTAGTGATGAACAAAGAAACGCGGTAGCCCAGTACCCAAACAGATGCTCCGGTTTCTAATTCCAATGGTGTCAAAACATCTGTACGGTAGGCATCACCAGCAATATCCTGGGTGGCACTTAAAAAAGCAATGACGAGAGTGTTAATTGCCAGCAATCTTAACACTTCTACATTTTGGGCTGGTTGTTGCAATGCCATAACAGCGATCGCCAAAACTAACCCCACCTGTGTCAAAATTAGCCAACCCCGTCTTTGTCCCAGAATTGGCGGTGCAAATCGATCTAATAACGGTGCCCACAAGAACTTGAGGGAATAGGGTAAACTCACCAAACCAAACAAGGTAATAGCCCCTAAATCAACCTTGGCGTCTTGCATCCACAGTTGCAAGGTTTTACTAGTTAAGAACAACGGCAACCCCGATGCAAAACCTAATAACAGCAAAGATCCCATCTTGCGACTCTTCAATACTAGTCGCAGTGATTCAATTTCTTTCACGGTTTTATATTACTCCTGTATTGAGTAAATTTGAGTCATGGCAGTTTTGATTTATTCATCACCTCGATGATTTTTCCAGGAAGAAATAATCTATCAATCCCGAATAGGGATTGAAATATATTGCCATAACTGCTACACAATTTCATGCCAAGACGCCAATTTGAGTTAATTTTGATATACTTGGTGTCCTTTAATCTCTACCCCGTATTCAGCAAGGCATTTTTCCCAACCTTCACGAGTACCGATATCGCTTTTATGCTCAAGCAATCCTAGTTCCTCTTCTTGCTGGGTAAGTTGAGCAAACTGTTCGTAGAGTGGGTAGGAATTAGTAACAAATGTTTCTTTCCGGTGTAAAATTGGTGGATTTGCCCTGGTTTCGTAGTCTCGGTGTGTTACTTGTAAAGATTTTAAATCAATACTGATACTTGTTTTCAGGGCAGGATGGGGGTCGGTGTCAAAATCTGGGTACGATAGATATGATATTTGTGGTTTATCAGTAGAAAACTTGATCAACGTTGCTTCATCGACACGCCCAAAGGTACGACTAGCACAGCCTTCATAAATTCGTAGCAAGGGATCGAGTTCACAAAGTACAGAAATATGGAAGTAAAGAGCGCCACGGGTAAGTTTACCAATCTTACTTTTTTGACAAGCTTTCTCAATTACCCCTGGCTTTCCTAAGCTGAAAAGCTTTTCGTCGGCAACTGCACAAGCTTCTTCGTAGCTACCAAAAAAGGCTTTGATGTCGTGGCGCATTTGTGATGCTAGTTTTTGCCAACTGGGGCGTCCGGTAAAATGGGACAGAGCAAGGTAAACTTGAATATCAAGAGAACGACGGTAGGCTATAGCATCCCATTCTGCTTCGTCAGTAGCTTGCAAAACTACACTAAAAGCACGGCGGAAGTTACCAAATTCACTCAGCAATTCCTGTTCATTTTCTAATTCACCCTTAACTGGAAGTCTACCCCGCTGAGTAAAAAAAGCCATCAGTGGTTCCAGCGTCTCTTGGTAGTCCTCAAACCGTTTGCTAGGAATGCGTACTCTAGGCGTGTAAGTCTTAGAGAAAAAGCGTATAGCTTTATAAGCCTCTTTTTCAGCTTCATCTCTAAAAACGAAATAAACACCCAGCGCCACTGGTACTGCATCGACATTCAACACCTTATCAATGTAACTTTTAAGTTCTTCTTGCTCGTAATATTTCTGAAAAGTATTGCGGCGAGTAACGATACCATCACCGTAAGCTAGTTGAGCTTTGCTTGGCGCATTAATTAGTACTTGTGCAGCGACAATCAAGACTTTGCGGGTGAGTTCCCAAGCATGGATAAGACTTTGTTGGCGTTCCTCAGTATCTTCAATTACATTTAGTACGTATCCCAAATTAACCACATCAGCCAGGATGCGTGGAGCATCGGGACGGTAGTAAGGGTCCCAGCCTGCGCTAGTATAACCCAAGTTTGCCACTCGCTGTACATCGCCACCATGACCACATCCATAATCAAAAAACGTGGTGTCTTGATTAAGGATTGACGATTCTATTGCCAATCGTACCGGGCGAGATAAATCAGTGCGAAAAATCGCCGCTTTGTGACGTTCAATTTCTACAGCTTCAAACATAGTAATTGAAAGTTTTGCATTTCCTCTCGTTCCCAGCCTCCGGCTGGGAATGCCTTCCGGGAGGCTCCGCCTCCCCAATCATATCCTTCAACTCTTTGCCGCTAATTCAATTAAATCTTCAATCTTCTTGATATTTAGATCTCCAGCCAAGTAACCAATACCACGATGCAGGTGGAGGCGAAATTGTGTAGCTAAGGTTTCCTTGTCAGTACCGAAGCCGTCGTTGTAGCAGCGTTGCTTGAGGGCGAGTAACAAAATATCAGAAATATCACCGCCAAACACGCGCCATGTCATCTCGACGTTGCTGTCAGTAATTATTGGTACTGGTGACGGGGAAGTTGGTTCGGCGAGGGAACGACAAAACGCCCACCGACATAGTATATTCCATTGGTCGATTTTGGTGGAGCGTCTGAGTTTTAGGAGTTGATCTTTAGCTGTTTGGGAAAGTTTGATTCTGTCGATTGGTGGTTCCATATTTTTTCAAACCGCATAGCCCCAGGTTTAAACCTGAGGGAAGCTGAGAACACAGAGAAGAAGAGTAGTGGTAGGGTGCTAATGGTGCTATTGTATATTAATTTATATTAAAAATTAACTGAATGCGATCCCTAGCGCTGCCCAGATTAGACCCAAAAGACTCCACAAGAAAAATTTGGGTATTTATTAAAAAAGCCGATGAACGCTTCGACGACCATTTGACCCAGTTAAAGAAGCAGGAAGAGGAGGAGAACAAATGACCAAAGGGAAAATCTTACAAAGTATATGGGATAATTTGCCAGAGGAGCGCAAGCAACGAATACAGGCATTGACGGAAGAATTAGAAGCTGAATATCTCACTTTGCAGGAGTTGCGAAAAGCTGTGGGTTTAACACAGGCGGAAGTTTCACGAAGTTTGCAAATGCCACAATCTAATGTGTCACGCCTGGAAAGAGAGTCTGATATGTTGCTGTCTACTTTAAGGAACTATATTGATGCTATAGGGGGTAATTTAACTATTTTGGTTGAGCTTCCCAATAAGCCACCTGTTCGCCTGAAGACGTTAAGCGACCTTGTAAGCCAGGATGTGGATAGTAAAATATAACGTTAGGAATCCCTTGAAGATTTTTACTCACTCTGTTTTTTTCTTGAGTAACTACTTATGACTTTATCATCTCAGTTATCCTCAACCCTTTCTCTAGAAGAGTTCTTAAAAGAACCCGAAACAGAACCAGCAAGTGAGTACATTAACTGTCAAATATACCAAAAACCGATGCCACAAGGGAAACATAGCAGAATTCAAACTCGTTTATCAACCACTATTAATGAAGTGGGTGAACCGCAGCAAAAAGCTTTAGCATTAACTGAGTTACGCTGCACTTTTGGTGGGCGATCGCTGGTTCCTGATATTGCAGTATTTGAGTGGTTACGCATCCCAACTGATGAGGAAGGGGAGATTGCTAACAGATTTGACAGCTACCCAGATTGGACGATTGAAATTCTCTCTCCAGATCAATCCCCTAACCGTGTCATTAATAAAATTGTTTTTTGCCTCAACCAGGGGACAAAACTAGGTTGGTTCATTGATCCTAGTGATAAATCGGTGATGGTATTTCAACCCAATCAGTTGCCTGAAGTGAAATATGATATAGATATATTACCTGTTCTTGATGTCTTGGTTGATTGGCAAGTACGAGTAGCTGATATATTTAGTTGGTTAAAAGTTAAATAGGTTTCCCTGCTATCGTCTTTTAATTGAAACCATGCTGGTCTTAAGTGAATTTAAAACCAGTCGGCTTTATCAAAGCATATTGAAAAAAACTAAGCTGGAAGTTGTACCTATTTTGCTGGAAACAGGATTAAGTATTCAAAAAATTGCTGAACGTTTGGAATTAGATGTAGAAGAAGTCAGAAAAGTTGCACGAGGGCAGTAAGCAATTTTTACCAAAAATAGCCCGGTTTCACATATTGGGGTTTTTGACAACCTTTAATTTGGGGAAGTAGCTGCGATGGTTTGGAGTTGGCGGTTTTATTGCCGAAAATGCGCTTAAAAATGCGCGGCGCGTATTTTAAAATGCGCGGCGCGTATTTCCGCGCTAAAAAAGCACATAATGTGCACCTCGGCGTTGCCCAACTAATTTTAATCGCTTGGCATCAGCTAGTCTACGCAGTAGCCGACTTGCCTGGTCTTCGCTAATGCGGCATAGTTCCATTGCTTCAAGTCTTGTGATTTTGCCGTGAGTATTGACGTAACTTAACACCATTTGCTCTTGCTGAATGGAATCAAAGCCTGCTTGTCTGACATAATCGGCTGACTGTCCCAATTCTCGATAAACCCGTGGACTTAAGGTATAAGTGCGTCCTTTTTTGACACCGTGGGCTTCAACTAAGCCTGCCTCTACTAATCTTTCTAATACACTGCGTGCGATCGCCTCGTCTCGTTGAATGGCTTGGGCTAGGGTATTTGTGTCCAAGCGTCTTTCTTGCCGCAATTGAGCCAAAGCAATTAGAGATTCAACTGGAAGTTGGCTTTGCCGACGATTTTCTTCTTCAATCACAACCCGCAACAGTGGCAAGTCGGCTTCACCACCAGGAAGTCTAACAACTACAGAATACGCATCGCTACGTCGATAATCGGGGGCAGATCGTCCGTAGCGCAGTAAACCCTGGTATATTAAATCTACACCACGTCCAGTGCGTTCAGCTAGTCCGATACGTTTGATAGCATCAGCAAGAAAAGGATTTCTGGGTCTGGGTTCTACAACGAGCAGGTTATCTAAAGTTACGCCTTCGACAAAACCTCCTGGGTTGCTGATGACAATTCCGTAATCTTCCCAACGGACATGAACTGCTCCCAGTCTAGTGTAATCCCGATGAATTAGGGCATTGACAAAAGCCTCACGAAATGACCTGCGGTCGTAGTTGGGAATCGGCACGCGAAATAGACCGATTTGCATTTCATCTTCTTCTACACGCACCTCAAACTGTTCCATCACTCGCTCAAACAGTTTCAACATGGGGGTGCGGTAAAAATCATTTACTCGCACTTGCGTTCCTTCCAGAACTTGAAAAGCAACTTCGTGAGTCGGTATGTGTTCGCGCAGAGCTGCTTCTCGACCCAAAATCAGCAATCCCGTAACTGTGGGGACGCGATCGCCATCACGAGAACGCACAAATCCCAAAGCACCGTCTAGTTCTTCATCTCTTAAGGATAACAGAGTGCGATCTCCTCCATAGCGTTCTATCAACTGGCGCAAGCGTTCCCGTTCTAAGGGATCAAAGTCGGCTACAGATGCCCCCACTACTGGTAATGAGGAGTAATCCATTACACCTAAATCTGATTGACGACTGGCAAATTCGTGGGGATAGAAGGGGGTGCATTGGGGAGTTCCATCAGCTTGCAGACGGCGACGCTGTAGCAGTCCATCGGAAGTAGCTACCAAGCGGTAAGATTTGGGTACTTCAATCCGGGCAATGGTTTGACCTTCTTCCTGAAGTGCAGTGACGCGCACACTAACAGGGGGATTGCTACGGTTGGCAATCATAGCGGCTAAGGTAGATAAGTTTTGATGTTGGGGATGCACACCAGTTATTTGACCATCATCTTCAACACCAAGGTAAATTTCGCCGCCATCAGTATTGGCAAGGCAAACCACTGTTTCAATCAATTCCTTATCAGGTAGACGCGAGCGATCGCTTTTGAACTCGACAGTGAGGGATTCCTGTGTTGGAATAGTGCGTGTCATTTGCCTTTCACAGCTTACAAGAAATGGGAGTTTTACCAAAAATAGCCTGGTTCGATATTTGTTTGGCGCGTGGATGAGTCGTATTTGAGCAGGTACTCACGGGCGATAGCATCATTCTCTCTTAACTTTTGCACTTCTTTTTCGCCAATTTCAGTATCGGTGGAAAGTAGAATTACTTGATGACTGGCACTAGGGAAGTAACGCTCTACTAAGTTACTACGGTGAGAAGAATCTAGTCTGCCCAAAGGTGTATCAATTGCGACTGGTAAGCGGTGTCCGGAAACACGAGCTAATGCCCAGAGGAAGGCGATCGCTAATAGTTGTTTCTCCCCAGCACTAAGGCGATGTTTGGGAACGGGTTTCCCTTGTAAATCATACAGGGAGAGACTAAAGGTGTGAGTGTCAATAGCGATGCGATGCACTAAATCTGATTTGGAAAGAAGGTAGCGGAAACACTCGGTTATTTCTAGTTCTAATTTGTTGAGTTTTCTTAACGCCAGTCGTTCGCGGAAAAGTTTGAGTGTCTCTTGAACTTTAGTAGATGCAGCAATTACATGTTCTTTGTTGTGACGTTTAATATTTTGATCAGTATATTGTTTTAAGTCTTTTTTTGACTTTTCAATCGCCGCTTCTAATTCAACTAAACGACGACGTGCTGTTTCGTATACTACTTTAGCTTCAGCAACTTTAGTTTGCGTGTGTTCCACTGCATCTAATAGCTGTTGATATGCTTCTGGAGATGCAGCCGTTTGTAATTGTCTTTCTAAAGTAATGAGTTCTTCTTCTTTAGTTTTGAGAACTGCTAGTTGCTGTTGGGCAGATATTTTAACTTTTTCTAAGTCGTTGTTTATAATATTAGCTAGTTGCTGCATATTTTCTGGAGCAGCTAATAACCATAATTCTTTTTTTTCACCAATAATTTCTTGATTCTCTTCGTTAATTAACGATTTAATTTTATCTAATTGTTCTGCTGTGATTCCTAACTGAGTTATTCTATCAACTAGCCGTTTATCTCGCTCTAATAATATCTCTTGCGCTATTTGTGCTTGTGTTGTCGCTTTTTCTTTTTCTCCTTGTACTTGTACCTGTGTAAGTAGCGGTTGAATCAATGCCAAGGGTAAAATATCTTCTGCACAGGTACACAAGCGGGAGCGCGTTTCCTCAGCTTCAGCAATTTTTTGCTTCTCCTGTTGCTCTAGCTGACTGCGATCGCCTGCTATTTTCCCACCTTCTGCAATGAATCTATCCAAAGCTTCTTTCTGTTTTTTTTCGGCAAGTTCTAATTTATCTTTAAATACATCTAACTGATTATTTGTTGATTGATATTCAGCATTTTGTTGTTTCAGCTTTTGTTCAATATCCTCCAAATTTGCTAAATTTTGTATCTCAGCAATTTCCTTACGTTTGCGATTTACTAAAATATCTATATCATCTGCTAAACGTTCTGCCAACTCTAGCCCTAAAAGTCCGCGAATAGCATTAGCTACAATTGGTGGAGGTACTTCTTGCTCTGCAAGTTCTTTAACCTGTTCACCATCAAATAGAAATAAGTTAGAAATTCCCAGAGGCAGCAAATTTTCAATATACTCGTCCCAAATATTAACTAATGAGCTATCCAGCCATTCTTGAGCATCCAAAATGCCTAAGTTATCCTTACCATCTTTTGGGTTTTTTGTCCAATATCGCACTACCCGGTAATGTACTGGTTTATCGTTTTCGATGTGTTCAAAAACTAATTCAATCCGAGTGTCTTTATTTGGTGGAGTGTGGCTATTGACGCATTGTGTGAGAAAATCACTATAACTTAAATTGCCACGGGTAGAACATTGGGCGCGTTGTCCGTAAAGTGCGAGACGAATAGCATCCATTAGGGTAGTTTTTCCCCCTCCATTCATCCCTCCTAACAGGATGATGGGGCGAGAATTGCCATGTTCTTGTGAATCGAGGTTGATGACTTGACGCCCTCTATAAGGACCAAAATTTTCTAGTACGAGTTCAATAAATCTCATTTTTAAGTCTCACGCAAAGGCGCAAATATTATTATTTAGAGACGCGAAATTTTGTGTCTATTCAACGAAATTATTTATCATTGGTTGTTTCCTTGTTGCGGAATTTTCTACTTGCCCAAGTATCTGGTTCAGTGGTTGAAACTTCTGTTACCTCAACATCTCCTAAAGTTAACTGTTTTACTTTGTCAACGTCGCCTTCACTTGCTGCTGTTTTTAAATTCCGGATGAATTTGGCATTTTCAATTGCATCTTCTTGGGAACGTGAGCTGGTGTTGAAACATTTTTCTAAGGCGTCATATATTCCTCTACGACTAGCCATTTTACGATACTGGCGTTCTGTGTTTAATAGTTTCGCCATTAGTTCTAAGTGCATGGCATCACCATCACAAATTTCCTCTAGCACTGCCCATTCATCACTACCTAGTAAGCTGTGTTCTGCACCAGGGCGCGGATCTATGAAAGGTTCACCTGTGACTTCCTGATATATACGGGGTAAACTATCATCAAATTCGTGTTTTTCTTCTAGCCAAATGCGTCTAATTTCGCTGAGTTCTTCTTTAGTCATGAGAGTAATATCACGCATATTTTCTGGTGCTGACTGACGACTTTTTGTTTGTGCTTCTAAAACTTTTCTCAGCCAGTATTCTCGCCAGTATTTTGTATAAGGACCATGAATGGTTTCAATAGAAGTTTCGCCTTCTACGTTGCGTTCAAATAGTTGAACTTCGCCCCAGATTCGGCGGAAGTCTCTTTTGTCGCGATCATCTTTAATATCTAATTCATTACGAATATCTAATAAAGGTTGCATCCATTCTTTTTCTTCATCGTTTTGAATCATTGCCTCCATCGATCTATCTTTATTTACCATTGTACAAACCCAACACCCAAATCGGGAATCGCCACAACTAGGAGTAGAGGTATCAACTACGAGGGGGCATTCGTTATCTGCTGTTGCACCCCGGTACATGTTGAATAACTCTTTGTTGCTTTTTCCCCAGGGATTTTCACACTGATTTAGATAGATCCAGACATCATTATTACTCCAATCTTCGATGGGGCTGTAAATTAGTGAGTTAGGTAAGCTGGCGTTGGGGCTAAGGCGATCGCGCACTCTACCAATTTGATGCTTTTGCATTGTCGCCGCACGTTTGGTGCTTTCGGCTTTGCGAGTACCCAAAACCAGAATTGTTTCGCCGTTTGCTCTCACCATTTCCCGAATGAATTGGTTGGCTGGATTAATTTTCAAGCGTTGGGTACACCAGCGAAACTGGTGGCGCGGTGCTGGGTAGCCTTTGCCAATCAGATTTACCCAAAATGTTTCTTGAACTATTGGTTGCAGCAGATGGGGTTCAATTGGCATATTCATTTCTTTGGCAGCTTCTTTGAGTTGCTGTAAAGATTTACGTACCCAACCAGCAACTATCGGATTTTCTACCAACGTGTCAGTTGTAATGACGTGGATTGTTTTCGTGCGTTTTTCTTTGGGTAGAGCGGCGATCGCATTCCACACCAACTGTAGTACAGTACTTGAATCTTTACCCCAAGATACACCGATAATCCAGGGTATTTCGTCCAAACAATATAATTCTTGAATTTCCGTGGTGAGAGTCTGGATAGTTTCCACTAACTCTGCCACTGTACGCGGCTGAACTTTTTTTTCTTGCTGTTGTACTGAAGTCATGTGCCTATCCCTGTTCAACCCCCTATTTTGACAAGGGCAAATTTAGTATTACATAAATTTGTACTAATTACGGTTTTTAAAAACTTAATTTTTTAACTTTCAATTTCTTATATATTGATTCTGGGCTAAAAATTCAAATTTATTCAAATGAGCAACATTCCAGATTACCCAATCGATCTTCTCAAAAACCAGAACATTGAACAGGGGCAGAACGATCTCAAGCAATTCGGTTCATTGCTAGATAACTATCTTGATAGCAACAACCAAATTCTGGTTCAGAAAACCGAGATGGGAGGGAACCAGGCGTATGTAGGTTCCGTTACACTGGAATGGTTTGCGCATCGGGTTAACTTTGCATCTGGCTTACCCTTACTCAAGCAAAAGTACAATCCCGTAACTGGTAATATTGAGATAGACGCGGATAGTATTGATGAAATTCAACAGCGTCCCCTTGATTGGTCTCGTCAAGCACCGTTAGTACAGTATTTGGCAGTTCGCAATCACAAATTTCCACCAGTTTTGGTAGTGATTAACCAGCCGTGGGTGGATAATCCTCAAGCATCTCAGTGGGATAGTCAGGCACGGGCTATAAAATCTACCACAGAATTTACACCACTGGATCGAGATGGTAGATTTGGTTTACTTAACGTTTCTGATGAAAATGTAACTATTTATGCTTTAGATGGTCAACATCGGTTAATGGGAGTGCAGGGTTTGATGGAGTTACTCAGAACTGGTAAACTCCAGCGATACAAAAAGGATAAAACTCCTTACGACACAGTAATTACACTAGATGATTTGATCGAAAAATACCACGCCTCGCCTGCTTACCTAAAAAGCTTACCCAAAGAAAAAATTGGGATTGAGTTTCTCAGTGCAGTTGCGGTAGGTGAAACCCACGAAGAAGCAAGACGAAGGGTAAGATCAACTTTTGTTCACGTCAACCTTATGGCTGTACCTTTAAGTAAAGGTCAACTAGCACAGTTGAATGAGGATGATGGTTTTTCTATTGTTGCCAGAAAGATTGCTGTCACTCATCCACTTTTGGAACAACGTGAAGGTAGGAAACCTCGCGTCAATTGGAATAGTGCAACTGTAGCGGCTAAGTCAACAGTTTTGACAACGCTACAAGCTCTACAGGATATGTCAGAGCGCTATTTGGGGCAAAAATTCCAGCATTGGAAACCTTTATCTAAAGGTTTAATTCCCCTACGCCCAGAAGATCGAGAACTATCCGAGGGAATTAGAGATTTTCAGGAGCTGCTTGATTATCTCGCAACTTTACCAAGTTATAAAATTTTAGAATACGAAGATACCCCTCAACTGCGAAGATTTAGCTTTGAAAAGGATGGAGGCGAAGGAAATATGCTTTTCCGTCCTGTTGGTCAAGTAGCATTAGCTCAAGCTTTAGGTATCTTGGTATTTAGGAAAGGTTTATCCTTAGAAGACATATTTAAGAAGCTGCGAAAATACGATCAACAAGGCGGTTTTAGCAGCATGGAGTATCCGCAATCACTCTGGTATGGAGTTTTATATGACGCAAATCGAAAACGAGTGCAAATTGCTGGGCGGGATTTAGCAGCAAAATTACTAATCTATATTCTTGGTGGTATTCAAGATCACATAGAACGTGCCGAACTGCGTCAGAATTTAGCTAAAGCCAGAACTGTAGAAAATAAAACAATTGGTTTTGAGGGCAAGTTTGTCGAACCCAAAGCGGTAGGACTTCCATCAATTTTATAATTACTAGTCTTTACAAATCTTTAGCTGTATTCTTTTTATCTGCCTACTGAAATACCGTAACTTTGCTGTTGTGCTATCAAAGTAAATTGCTGTATAAAGGGAGTCATGTTTATGACATAGCTACACGGAAATCCACCGGGCTATTTCTTCGCTCATTTACTCTCAAATACGGTTAATTCAGGATGCTCATACTACCAAATAATGAAGGAAAAGCAAGATTCAACAAACCTCTTTATGGTTTAACAGGGACTTACACGTTATCAGAAGGTATAGCACTTCCCTACTTCCTTTCACTTATTGAAATTAATAGAGCCATTGATGAGCTTAAGATAGCTGAACAAATTCCGGCTTCGTTAGACACAAAATGGTCGCTCAAAGAACTTTTTCAGCGAGAAATTGATGACAAAAGGGTAGAGGATGATATCGTTAAAGGCTACCTTCTCGATCCCAAAAAACTCAAATTTTTCAATGCGATTACCATTCTATTGATGCCAAAGGGAGCCGATGGTAAGATTCAGGATACCTTCGATAACTCTACAACCATCGATCCTCCCCCTATACCTTGGGATGGTACCGATCCGGATGATTCTCAATGGAACCATCCACAAGCTCAAGTTTCTAACTTCGGCGGTGTTCAGTTCATGTCTATCGGACTCTCCGCCCGACTTCGTTGGGATGAAGATCGTGTACTGGCAGTAGCTGTAGATGGACAACATCGCATGTAGGGCACTGCGTACCTTCCGTGAAGATCAGAAGTTTCGGGGTGGTACTCTTCGCACCATTGAGCAACAAACTAAAATTCCAGTCTTGTTTGTTTTGCTTCATTCTAGTGCTGGGTTCCAAAATGTTCAAAGTGAAGCTGATTACTCTATTAGGGGAATTGCTCGTGAATTATTTACTGATTTGAATAAGAATGCCAAGACTGTAGATAAGGCTAGAGAACTGATCCTTGATGATAAGAGTATCAATGCCCAGTGTGTTAGAACATTGCTAACTGAAAAAACAGGTGAAGATGCCCAAGATCGACTTCCCCTTTCTTTAGTGCGCTGGCAAGACGACTTAAACCGATTTGATACCTCCTACTACCTGAATTCACTAGTTCATCTTGATCTGTTGGTTTCGGCAACTCTGGATCTAAAACCACCACGCGATCCAATGGAAAAAAAGCAAGTTTTAGAATTTATTGATAGCATTGATTCTACACTGGGTATCAACGATCAAAAAGTCCAGTATGAGGGGCGAGCGCTCTTGCAATATTACTTAGAAGACTACTGTGACGAAGATGAAGAACCTGTTACACCATTTGCGCGAATACCAGAGAATTACCTTGATTCAGCAATCAAAGGATTTAAAGTAAACTTTCGTCCCTGGCTAGTGAAGCTTTTACTAGAATTTAACCCATACCGTAACTTGCTCAAGTATGCTCGCGAGCATCATTTGATTGAGGGTACTTTTGGCAGGTTTCAAGCTCAAACCAGTAAACACAAAGGAATTATTAGAGAGCAGGAGAATGCTAGGGATAGTGATTGGCATAACCGAGAAATACTAGCGCATCAAATTGCGATCGCTAGCATGAAAGATAATCAATGGGCTTTCAAAACCATTTTCCAGAAGGCTATGGTTCGTTTGGGAAGAATGGTGGAATTTGACTACAAAGGCAAAGACTCAAACTTAGGCAACATAGATGATGTGTTGCAATTTTTGGATCGGCTCTATGACAAAGGCGTTCTTAGAGTAGATGCCAACTTGCTAAATTACCCTTTTCGTCTATGGACATTTGTAGCTATAAACCCGGGAAATGACAAAATTAAGGTTGCAAGAGCTGTAGAAGATAGAATATTTTTCTTATTGTGCTTGTGGTATTTCGGCTCTCGCAAAATTGAAATTGATGCAGCCAATGGTTATCCAATGTTGTCGAGGCGAAAGCTACTCCATTTCTTTAGCGCAGATACAAATAAAGATCAGTGGAATGATTGTAGTGATGCATACAAAGCATTATACAAGGGTTTTGACACAACTGCCTTCTATGGTAGGGACCATGAAAAAATGAGTAATCAGCGAAAAGAAGACTTGGTTCGTGACAGGTTTTCTGCAGTACTTGCGGTAGGTTTGCCTGATTCATATAGTCAGCCTTCCTCGCAGCCACTATCTGAGGAGGAGGAGGAACAAGGTTTGTAAGTAAGATTATCCAAATATGCGCTTTGTACTACCTTAAAAAAGGTAAAACGAAGCAGATATAAGTAGGGTGCGAAGCGTGAAACGTAACGCACCATTAATCTGTTGTTTATTGCCGTACTCTCGGCGCTACGACACCCTACTTTTGCTTAAATCAATTCATGAATTTGGTTAAATCAAATTCCTCGTCTTGTTGCTCTTGATTAACTTTAAACTTACTGAGAAATAATGAAACTTGGTATGTATAGTCTACTGATCCTCGTAACTCATTCTGCAAAACTTCCAGCCCACCATTAGCATACTCTTCAAAAATTAGGTTTCGCTGCTCTTCAGCTTCGTGTTCATTAACTGCTAGTATCTTAATATCTTTTGTTTCAGTAATTCCCAGCAACTTGATTACCCAATCATGTCCCATTGCATTAAAAGTTTCTAATCTAATGGGAGATGGTTCTCTTTTGGATATCTCAGAGAAAGGAACACGCTTTTTATACTTAGCTCCCAAAGTAGCTGCAAATACAATTACATCAGCATAAGTTTGAAAAGGACCTGTTGTACCATTTGCTGATGTTAAAGCTTTGACTAAATCAGCCTTATCTTTAGCAACTCTAATTCTACCTGCTTCCGCCATATACTCGTATCTAATTTGTCATCATCTTAACTCAAAGTCTTAAACATTGCATTGTCTATTGGGGGGTTAATACCCTCCCCCCATGAAATTATTCGCGTGATAGAATTAGGACGAAAGCTACCAAATAGCTAGCAGCTTACCAGATTTCGGGGTGCGATCTTAGTTACGAAATATAAATGCCTAATGACTTAATGTCAGAAAAGGCATATTTAGAGGTAAACGGTTGTTTGCCTAACATCAGGGTTGATATACATAGAAATGCAAATGTCTGTAGAGACGCCCCGTCGGGGCGTCTCTACATCTGTGTGCGATCGCTAATATACATGATTAACTCGCTTTTTGAAAGGCAAAAATCAAAATATCTAGAAATTTTCACGGTGCAGACGCCCCACCGGGGCGTCTCTACAGTTAAATTTCGCGGTTGACTTCAATGATTTCTGTGTACTCGAATTCATTTGGACTTTGTCTGACTAAGGGATAGTATTCATCACCCAATTCAATGTAATCTTGTTCGCAATCGGGTTTGGAAGAGTAGTAAGTCAGTACATATTCTTTACCTATTTTGTCGGTGATTTCTTCTTCTACTTCTCCGCGCCACTGAGTTTTAGTCACTAAAACCATCAACTGATTTGCTAATTTGGGTATTGTTTTGGCAATCCGCCGTCGATAATGTTCATCCAAACTGCCAAAGGGTGAATCCATGATAATCGGGAAGGTGCTACTATCTGGAGCCATCAACATTTGTCTTTTCCCACTCCATTCCCGCACCATGTCGATAATGCTGCTAATAAACGATAAACTCAAGATTTGATTTTCTCCGGTAGAAGCTGCAACAGATGCTTCTACGCCTGTGGTATTTTCCACCAGCGTCAGTTCATATTTATCACTGATTTTAGGAATATAAGGCGTAAATGAAATTTCACTAAATATTTCTTGTACCCGCTTTTCTAATGAAGCGCGAAACTGTTTCTCTTGACGAACTCTCATTTCCGTTAATCTTTCAATTGCATCTTGAGTTGCGCTGATGCGTCGCTGAGTTAGTGCCTGTCGTTCCTCATTCAGTTTCTGCTTAGCAATTTGTTTACCCAAACCTTCCAATTCAGCTTTACAGTTAGCAATTTGTTGCTGATTCGCACCTTGCTCTAGCGTTAAATCTCTGATTCTTTCTTCAATTTCATCCAATCGCTTTTGTAAACTGCTAATTTCTTCGTTAGCATCTTTACGCAATCGTTCTTGAATATTATCTAACTCACTCTCTATTGTTGACACAACTTGTCTTAATTGATTTTGTCTTGCTTGTTCTTTGTCAATTTCTTCCCAAAAAGCTGCTACTTGCTTATCAATTTCATCCACTTGTGCGCTGATGCGGATAGATGTTTCTTCGACTGCTGAGGAACCAGCTTTATCTAACCAACTTTTCACATGCTCGTGTACAGGTTTTCCTACTTTTAATTCTGTGCCACAAATACAGCGCCGAGAGTTGAGTAAATTATTGATAAATTCACGCGAAATTCCTGCCTTTAACTCACCTCGTTGCTTAAAATCTTCAATTATTTCCTGATATATGTTTGTATGTTCTGATAGTAATACTGTATAACCGCGTGCCGAAATTGCTTTTTGGATAGCTTCCCTAGTTTGTCTCAAGTTATCTTGATTCGCTGCTTTTTGTTTTTCTAATTCTTGCCGTCTTTCTGCTAATTCCTTAGCTGCACTAAGCTCTCTTAAACGGTTATTTGTTTCTTTTTTAAAAGTTTGTTGGTACTCTAACTCTTGTTCAATTTCCGTTTGTCTTTTGGAGATGCGCTCAATTTCTTGTTCTATGTTTTCTGCTTCGCGCAAAATCTGTTTAATTCCCGCATCACCAATTGCTTTTAACTCCTGCTCCAAAGTTTTTTTCGCTTCTCCCAAGTGTCTAATCGAACGGTTAATTACCTCCACACCTAAGAAAATTTTTGTGGCTTCAGCAATTTCCGCTTTTTTATCAGAACGAACTATCTCTTCAATGCGTTCGCCGTCAAAGAAGAAATATTGATGTAGACTAGCAGGTAAAATTTGCCCAATGACTTCTTCTGGTTGCTGTGGGGGGAAATACCACTTTCCATCATCCCCAGCTACCTGCATAAACAACTCTGTTTTACCAATGTCAAAGTCAGTTTTATTCTTATAAACGCGACACTGGCGTTTTACTCGGTAGCGTTTACCTTCATGTTCCCAAAAAACTTCTACCCAACATTCTACCGCTTGTCCTTGTTTAGCTTCTGCGATCGCACGCTTATTCACTAACTGCTCAGACGATGCGAAAGCTGCACTAAACTTTTCATACAGCACCCAAGTAAACGCATTCAGCAGACTTGTTTTTCCAGAGCCATTATTACCGTGAATAATCGTGGTGTTGCGATCGTCACCTCCGGCTACAATAATCTCTGGTGTCTTACCATAAAAAGAGCGAAAATTACAAAGTTTAATTGAAGTCAGCTTCATCGAACGGCTTCCTTCACAATTGTCAAAATATCATCATTAATATGGCTATTACTTTTCTTATCTAATCTACTCTTTTCTAACTGCCATACCTGCTCAATAATCTGCCGCACTTCCGGGGTAGCACTGCTAATTGGCTCTTGTACATCATCTATATTAGTTTCTCGATTCATGTGGGTGCTTAAATTTGGTTTTTTGTATATCTTAGCACTTTATTATCTCGTCATCAATAATCTTGTAGAGACGTTCCGCCGGAACGTCTCTACAATTATATATCTAATAATCCGTATCTCTTTTGTAAATTCAGTAACTTCATTCTCGCTTCACCTGCATTGTCAGCCAAATCAGCAAATTCTACGAATCTCAGTAATTCTTTCCGTAGCAAATTACGTTCAACTTCTAAAGTATCCCGATCTAAATCTGGTGGCAATACAATCATGTCAAATATTGTGGCACGAGTTTTACCTGGTGCAGGACGTAAAACTCGCCCACGTCGCTGAATAAACTGACGAGGATTAGCTGAACTTGCTAAAATAACAGCAGTTTTAATAGCCGGAATATCCACTCCTTCATCTAAACAGCGAATGGCGACTAAACCTTGTAATTCGCCGCTTTCAAATTGTTGGCGTAAAACTTCTCTTTCTTGTAAAGATGTTTGGGCGGTGTAGGTGCTTACTCTATAACCTAGTTCTACCCCCAAAATTTTAGCAACGGCTTTCAATTGGTGCAAGCTAGAACGCTGTCCTATTTCTTGTGAACCATCGCTGCAATAAAATAGTGTATGACTAGTTTCTCTGCGAGTTTTCATTAATTCACGCAAAGCGTTTAGCTTATTTTCAGCAGCACCGATTAATCTTGCCCGCTGCATTAACAAAGGCTTCAAGTCTTCATTGTCTTCAAAATTACCCAATTCAACATCTCGTTCCCGATATAGCAACGCTCTACCAATTTTTTGTGTCAATTTAGCGTAAGTGCGGCTTTCTGTATCTGTTAGTTCTACTAAAATGGGATAGTAAAGATAATGTACTAAAGCGCCTTGATTAATGGCATCTTTTAATGTAAATTCTGGCTGGAGTACTGAACCAAAGTAATTAAATATAGATTGGGTGCCACTTTCATCAAAATACCTTTCTGGTGTTGCAGACAAAGCCAGTCGCAAGCCAATTGTGCGGGGTAAACTTTCTTCTAACCTGGGTGCGCCTAAGTTATGTGCCTCATCGCCAATAATTAGGGTTTTTTCGGGAAAGTACTTAAGTTGAGATTGTAATCCATCTCCAATTAAAGTAGAGTTAGTGGTAATTACTGTAAGAAACGCTTGAGAACCAGAACGTACATTGTATAGTTGGTTAGAAAGTTCATTTTGCCAACTGCGTAAATTCTCGAAGGCTAGGATGGGTTTTAAATTGAATTTTTCACATTCTCGCGCCCATTGGGTGACGAGATGTCGGTAGGGACACACGACTAGTAAAACTTGTAAGTTAATTTGTTTGTATAATTCACAGGCAATAGCCAGCGCAGTAATGGTTTTACCACTACCTGTCGCCATTTTCAGCGTACCTCTGCCATTGTTGGCAAACCAGTTATTGATTGCTTGTTGCTGATATGAGCGCAGTTGCACCAGATGCGGCATCATTGGGCATCCTGGTAATGGTGGCTGAGTTTGATAAGTGCCTTTTTTCTCGCCTGCAAATGGTAGTTTAAGTTTGAAATTTACTTGATTTTGTACTAAATACATAAATTTGCAATAACTAAGATTGTTAATTGCTAATGGCTAATTGCTAGTTTTTTTAGCGATTAGCCTTTAGCGATTAGCCATTACCCATTTATTTAGTTGTAACTGCGCCAAACAGCAACAAGGGAACCTTGTACCTGTACTTGGAAGGCGTTAACATCAATGGGGTTGTATTTAGAATTGGCTGGTTTGAGGGTGACGCGATCGCCCATACGATAAAATCGCTTTAATGTTGTACCATGTCCCTCTACTCTGGCAGCAACGATAGTACCATTTTTGAGATGAGATGGTTCTTGTACTGGGCGTAGAAATACCAAATCTCCATCAGCGATGGAATCTTCTATCATGCTGTCGCCTGTGACTCGCAGAGCATAGGTTTGTGGGGGTAACGACAAAGTAGTTAAGTCTAAATGTTCTACTGCATCGTTGAAAGGTTCTATTAAACCACCTGCGGCAATAGAGCCTAAAATTGGCACACCTTGCTTCTGTGGATGTATAATCCGAATTGTCCGCGCCTTGCCTTCATGCCATTCAATATATCCCTTGACTCGTAAATGTTCCAACCGACTTTGAATTGGTGCTGGAGACTTAAGATTCATCGCCAGCATCATCTGTCGAATTGAAGGCGAATGTTGGTGCGTGCGGATGTATTCCACCAGCCATTCGTAAAGTTCTCTTTGAGCTTCTGTCAAACTTTCCATAATTTTGTAGGGAAGTAAATACACTTCTTAGAACATTAGTACTACAAAAAACCCCTTTATGGAAAGGGGAAATTCAAAAGATTCAAGATAAAAGAAAAAATTAGGAGTGTGAATTCTTCAATTATGAGTAAAAATACTCAAAATGTATTTTTTGCTAATACTAGATTTTAAAAAGAAAAATTGCACGTTGTACAGACGCCCCGGCGGGGCGTCTGTACGTTATTCTGCACCTAAAATGCTGGCAAGTAAAGCTTTTTGCGCGTGCAAACGATTTTCCGCTTGCTCCCAAACTCTTGATTGAGAACCTTCGATGACTTCATCAGTAAGTTCTTCTCCCCGGTGAGCGGGTAAGCAGTGTAAAACAATTGCCTCTGAATCGGCAAGACTTAAGAGCTGCTCATTAATTTGATAAGGTTGGAAAACTGGCATTCGGTTAGTTGCTTCGGCTTCTTGCCCCATACTTGCCCAAACATCTGTGTAAAGTACATGAGCACCTTTTGTTGCAGCTTCAGCATCATGAGTTATAATTATTTGCGTTTTATCGCCTGCAATTGAGCGTGCTTTTTCAACAATCGCTGCATTAGGCTCATATCCACTTGGTGTGGCTACTCGAACATTCATCCCCGCTAAAGCACAACCTAGCATCAAAGAATTAGCCACATTATTCCCGTCACCCACGTAAGTTAAGGTTAACCCAGTGCATGTGCCAAAGCATTCTTGAACTGTCATCAAATCAGCCAATACCTGACACGGGTGCTCTAAATCTGTCAGAGCATTAATTACTGGAATTTTGGCATAGTGGGCAAAAGTTTCTAATTCTTGCTGGGCAAAGGTGCGAATTGCTAGAATATCTAAATATCGATCCAAAACTCGTGCTGTATCCTGCACAGGTTCTCCGCGACTTACTTGAGTGACGTTAGGATTAAGATCAATTACTTGTCCACCAAGTTGGTACATCGCTACAGTAAAGCTTACCCTGGTTCGAGTCGAAGCTTTAGAAAATAGTAGTCCCAAAACTTTGTTACACTGCAAATTCAGCCTTTTTAATTTTAGCTGGGTTGCCATGTGCAGGAGTTCAAGAACTTCACTGGAACTAAGGTCTGCTAAGCTTAATAAATCTCGTCCGCTCAATGCTGCCATGCTAGTACTTTTTAAAGTCTGATTGATCGAGAACGATTATGTGTTTCCTCTGCTTTAGATAACTGTATGGCAAAACACATGTCTCTTCCAAGCTCTTCAAGACAAATCTAATTATTTGTTGACAGTCAGCTCGTTTATGCTATAATCTCAAATTAGTGCGACGTTGTTAGACTAGTAGTACGCCAGCATAGCACAGTGGTAGTGCATCCGACTTGTAATCGGAAGGTCGTCGGTTCAAATCCGACTGCTGGCTTTGACCCTATTTATCTTAGTGTGACTTTTCATTATGTAGATTATCGGCTGTTACTCGTGACAGTAGTTCATCAAGGTCATGTACTTTTTCTGTGCAGCGGGGTAAGTTACTCGTGATACTTTGTAGTGCCAGAAATTCGACAGATTGTCCTGTCAACTCAGCAAAATGATGTAGTTGCTCAAAGAGCGATTCTGGGATTTCCAACATCAACTTTTGGGTAGTCATCTTTCACCAACTTTGATTGTTATTGTCCGTAGTCTAGACTAGAATCGAAAAATCAAATAACCGTGTTGTATTTAATATCAAAGGTAATGATTATCGCTTGATAGTTCACATTCGCTATGACATTAGTATTGTGTTTATTCGTTTTATTGGTACGCACAAAGAATATGACAACGTAGATGCAGAAACGATTTGAGGTGATACATCATGCTTGAACTTCGTCCTATCAAAACAGAAGCTGACTATCGTGCTGCGTTGGATGAAATTGAAAGACTTTTCGACGCCCAAGCGAATACACCAGAGTGCGATCGCCTAGAAATTCTCACGACGCTGGTGGAAGCATACGAAAAACGTAACTACCCAATTGAAGCACCAGATCCGATTGAGGCGATTATGTATTATCTGGAAAGTCGTGGGTTATCCCGGCGCGATTTGGAGCCTGCAATTGGCAGTCGGGCGCAAGTGGCGGAGGTGTTAAATCGCAAACGGGCGTTAACTTTGGAGATGATTCGACGTTTGCACAGTCAATTAGGGATTCCGGCGTCCGTTTTGATTCAGCCTTACGAGCTGGAAAAAGCTTCGGCATAGAGCTAAAGAGCGTACAGAACATTGATGCTTTCTGATCAAGTCTAATTCTCTCACCGTACCGCCGCCTAGTTGATTAAGTAAGGCTTCTGGACGAAATCCCAAATCTTCATCTTCTGGAACAAATAACCGCAGTTGGGCAGACAAGTCAAGATAGGTTTTATTGTAAGGAGTTGCAGAGAGCAAAATACATTTACTTTGATTGGTAGCTAGATATTCAGCGATCGCTCTATATCTCTTTCCTTCCCGATTCCTGAGATTATGACTTTCATCAATTAAAACAACTCGATAGCGGCGTAATTCTGGTAACTGATGCACTTGAGAGATAGACAGTACTTTAGCATACAACCGATAGTTATCTACATACTCCTGCCACATTTTTACTAAGTTTTTCGGGCAAATAATTAGCGTTTCTAGTAGACAGTCTTCTTGTAAAATTTTAGCAAGGGCAGTTCCTACCAAAGTTTTGCCTAAACCAACCACATCCCCAATTAGTACACCCCCACGTCTGGTGACATGACGCGCTGCCAGTTGAACTGCTGCTTTTTGAAAGTCAAATAAATTGTTAAACATGCTGCTTGAACTTCATCACTCTCGTGATTTTGCATCCCTATCAGCAAACGACAACAAGCACCTTCACTACCCACATACTGCTCAATCAAGTCGTCAAGTTTCCGCCAACCCCTGAGATTGAAGTAGCCGACGCAAAAATCAGCGCGATAAGAGACTTTGAGAGTTGATCGCAGAATCGGTAGTAGTTGCAAGTTGATGTTGTCAAAGATGCGCGGCATAATCTCATATTTTGCTTATTCGCTAAGATAATGTAATAATTCCTAGAAAGGGTGAGTGAAAATGACAGATAAACAAGTAGCATCTATAACAGTAGAAGAACTAAAGGATTTAATTGCCACAGTGGTTGATGCGCGATTGAGTGCAATGAAAACCAGCCTTTTGCAGGAAATTGCTGATTTGATTGAGAACAATGCCAAGAGAGAAGCGCCTACTACGACTGGGCAAAGTGGTTCACATGTACGAACCAAATTAACTGAAGCTGAGAAACAACAGAGATTGAAAGATTTAGATGAAATGTTCCGTAGGTGGGATGAAGAATACGATGAAGAGGAGCAGCGAGAAACTTTTGAATATTTGCAAAAAGCATTAGATGAAGATCGTCTCTCAAATCGACCACTGTTTCCACAAAAATGATAGTTTTATTAGATTCTGGTCCGTTGGGAATATTAACCAATCCCAAGGCTTCACCTCTCAACACGGAATGTCGGTGCTGGGTGTTATCTTTACAGTCCAAGGGCTATAGGATAATTTTACCAGAAATAATAGACTACGAGGTGCGGCGAGAGTTAATACGAGTAAATAAACTAGCGGGTATCAAGCGGCTGAATGAATTCAAAGTAACGCTGGAATATTTGCCTTTGAATACAGCTATGATGCTGCAAGCAGCTGAATTCTGGGCGCAAGCACGACAAAGGGGAATCCCTACAGCAGATCCTAAGGCGCTAGACGGAGATGTGATTTTAGCGGCGCAAGCTACACTGGTAGAAACGGAGGGTGACGCAGTGGTAGTTGCCACAACTAATGTAGGTCATTTATCCCAGTTTGTAAATGCGCGGGAGTGGCGAGAAATTAGCTGAGATCAATGCTACCTCTAAGCGTTACGCTAGAGGCAATAAGCATAAAAAAAGACTATGAAACCACAAGAAATAGCAGATGCACTCACAGATTTATTTGATGCAGCATCAGTCAATCGGATCGCACCAGGTTCTTGGCAAGTAGAAGCTCCTGCTTTCCGTCTATTAGTCATGCTTTCGGAAGATGACACTTGGCTGCGAATTTTAATACCAATAGTACCTGAACAAGAAGCTCTGCCATTCTTAGAACAGTTCATGGAAGCTAATTTTGATGAAACTCAAGAGGTACGTTACGCTTTGCATCAAGGTGTAGTGTGGGGTGTATTTCAGCATAACAGCAATAGTTTGGTGGTGGAAGATTTTCGCTCGGCGATCGCTCGACTGATTTCTTTCTACGAAGCCGGGTTAGATAAAGTCTTTAATCGGTTAGTAGAAAGCCGTGTGCGGCAAATAATTATAGCAGCAAAACAGCAAGGTCAATCATTACAAGCTACAATGCAAAACCTTGATCGCTTCTATGCAGAAGGATTGATGGGTGATTCAGATCAAACCCCTGAAGCGCAAGAAGAAGTTTTAGCAGCTTGGCGACGTCAACTAGAACGCCTTTGGGATGAAACTTAATAATTGGTAATAAAGACATGGACATCATTCAAACTCTGAAAGATGACTATCAGAGATTCCCCGTTAATCAGACTTACAGCATCTACGCTCAAGAGGTTTATTTTCAAGATCCGCTCAACAAGTTCCGTGGTGTCGAGCGCTACAAGCAAATGATTAAATTCATTGAGACTTTTTTTCTAGATCCGAAAATGGACTTGCACGACATTCAACGACAAGGAGACACAATTAAAACCAAGTGGACACTGAGTTGGAATACTCCCCTTCCTTGGAAACCGCGTATTTCCATTCCTGGCTGGAGCGAATTACGCCTCGACTCAGTTGGATTGATTGTTTCTCATATAGATTATTGGAATTGTTCACGCTTGGACGTGCTGAAACAACATTTCTTTGCTTAAACATTCGATAATGTAAATAAATGTAAAAACTTCTCACACAGGACAAAAGCATCCATGCGTGTAATTTTAATGACAGGTAAAGGTGGTGTAGGAAAAACCTCTGTAGCCGCAGCCACTGGACTCCGTTGTGCAGAACTGGGTTATCGTACTCTAGTATTGAGTACAGATCCCGCCCACTCTCTAGCTGACAGTTTTGACTTAGAATTAGGACACAATCCGAAACAAATTCGCCCAAATTTGTGGGGTGCAGAACTAGATGCCCTGCAAGAACTAGAGGGAAACTGGGGTGCTGTAAAGCGTTACATCACTCAAGTTTTACAAGCGCGGGGTTTAGACGGGGTACAGGCAGAGGAACTGGCGATTCTACCGGGCATGGATGAGATTTTTGGCTTGGTAAGAATGAAACGCCATTATGACGAAGGCGATTTTGATGTACTGATTATCGACTCAGCACCCACTGGAACAGCATTGCGTCTGTTGAGTCTACCAGAAGTAAGCGGCTGGTACATGCGCCGTTTTTATAAACCATTTCAAAACATCTCAGTTGCACTTAGACCTTTAGTAGAACCTTTTTTTAAACCCATTGCTGGTTTCTCTCTACCAGACAAAGAAGTAATGGATGCTCCTTATGAATTTTATCAACAAATTGAAGCTTTGGAAAAAGTCTTAACTGACAACACTCAAACTTCTGTGCGTCTTGTCACCAATCCAGAAAAGATGGTGATTAAAGAGTCTCTTCGCGCCCATGCATATCTAAGTTTGTATAATGTTGCAACAGATTTAGTAGTAGCCAATCGTATTATTCCCAACGAAGTTCAAGATCCATTTTTCCAGCGTTGGAAAGAGAATCAGCAGCAATATCGACAGGAAATTCATGAAAACTTCCACCCATTAACTGTGAAAGAGGTTCCCCTATTCTCAGAGGAAATGTGCGGTTTAGCTGCCCTAGAAAGACTAAAGGAAACACTGTACAAAGACGAAGATCCCACTCAGGTTTATTACAAAGAAACCACTATTAAAGTTGTTCAAGATAAAGATCAATATAGCTTAGAGCTTTATTTACCTGGTATTCCCAAAAACCAGATTCAACTGAGTAAAACAGGTGATGAATTAAATGTTACGATTGGTAACCATCGACGTAATTTAGTTTTACCACAAGCTTTAGCAGCACTCCAACCTGTAGGGGCAAAAATGGAAGAAGACTATCTCAAAATCCGTTTTGCTGAAGGTACAAGGGTGTAGAGACGCCCCGGTGGGGCGTCTCTGTTTCATTTATTAGCCCAGAAATTCTTTTCTGGACTAATATACAATCTAATTTCTCAATTGAACAGGCATAGCTAAATAAGTCATCTTCACACCGCCCAAGGGAGTGAAAATCACAGGAGTTAAATTTGTATTCAACTGCATTTGAATTTCCGTAGAAGGTAAAGTTTTTAAACCTTCCATCAAATATTTAATATTGAAAGCGATTTCTATATCTTCTCCTAATATTTGGGCTGAAATTGTTTCTCTACCACTACCCACATCTTGAGATTCACAAGATAAAGTAACTTCTTGAGCCTCGCTCTCTATACTCATCTTAACAAGATTATTTTTCTGATCTGCTAATACAGCAATTCGTTCTAAAGCACTCACTAACTGTTTGCGATCTAAAATCAATTCTCTTTGAAACTGACGAGGTATAAGTTGATGATAAGCAGGATATTGCCCTTCTAAAGTACGACTAGTCAACCTTTGATTCTGCCATTCAAAAACAACTTGACCTTGATCGAATTGTAAAGCTACTAGTTGATCTGAATCTGAGCTATGAGCTAACATCCGCTCTAATTCTCTCAATGCTCTGGCTGGTACTGTTACCTCTATAGGCGCAATTTCTGCTCCTGCTTCTTCTGCGTCTGAACTTTCGTTCGTAGTTTCTACTACTGCCAAGCGATGCCCATCAGTAGCTGCAAATTCTAATGTATCTTGTTTTACTGTTAAATGTACTCCAGTAAGTACTTGCTTAGTTTCATCTGCACTGGTAGCAAACAATGAACCCCGCAATCCTTCTATGAGCGCCCCCCCAGGAAGATAAACTACTTGAGCATCTTCGATGACAGGTAATTCGGGAAAATCTTCGGCTCCCATCGCTCTTACTTGATAACGCCCGCTTTTTGGTGTAAGTGTGACAATTAAACCTTCTGCACCCACTGAATTATCCTGGTTTCCTGATTCATCCTCTAAAGTGATTTCTCCTTCAGGAAGACGAGACGTAATGTCATTAAGCAACTTGGCAGGAATAGCAACTGTCCCTGAGTTTAAAACTTCAGCGCTAAAGCTAGTACGAATACCCAAGCTGAGATCAAATGCCGTTAAGCTAACCAGGTTAGTCTCTGCATCTGCGTGTAACAACACGTTAGCTAGTATTGGGTGGGTTGGGCGTGAAGGTACAGCGCGGCTAGTAAGAGATAAGTTGGTACTGAGTTCACTTTGGGTGCAAACTAATTTCATATTGGCGATTCAGCTTGTGCGTTCGCTATGTTAGCAGGTTTTTGGTCTTCGTCGCAGTATTCTGGTTTTGCGTTTTTTTGTCCTGCGACTACTATTAAATAATTAATTATTTTATTTATAGTAGTAGTCTCTGTGGAAATTGTGGAAAATGTTGGACGTTTCTCTTATTTATTGGGTTTTACGTGTTAATTTCTGTGGAAAAAGTGTGGAAAAACTTGGTTACTTATCCACAGAGTATTTGTACTTAGTAGAGTTTTCCACTAAAAACCTATAGTTTTCCACAGCAGTTTTAGTAGTTTTCCACAAAAAATTAAGCTTTTTCCACAATCTAACTTTATCTTAAAAAAAATTTATAGTTTACTTAATATTTTAAGGTCTTTTCGGATTACTAGTCATGGAGATGCGATCGCTCAAGGAACGCAAAGTTTCTGTTAAGCCAGAATCAGTTTCTCGCAGTTGAGTTATTTTTTCACAGCTGTAGATTACAGTTGTGTGATCTTTACCACCAAATTCCTCTCCTATTCTCGGCAAACTCAAATCCGTGTGATGCCGCATTAAATACATACCGATTTGACGCGCCCAACTAATTTCTCGACGACGTGAATTACTTTTAAGGTCTTCAATTGAAACACCAAAAGCATCAGCGATAATCGTTAAAATTACTTCTGGGGTTGCCTCTACCTTCTCTCTTGGCGGTTCTAGTACTGGCGTAATGTTTTCTACCGTCATTGGTAAACCCCAAATAGAAATATAGGCAAGAGCGCGAATTAAAGCTCCTTCCAACTCACGGATATTTGATGTATAATTAGAGGCAATATACTCAATTACGTCTCTAGGTAGACGAATATTTTCGTACTCAGCTTTCTTCTGTAAAATTGCCATTCTAGTTTCTAAATCAGGAGGTTGAATATCAGCAATTAAACCCATAGAAAACCGTGAAGATAATCTTGCTTGTAATCTCGGTATTTGATTAGGAGGACGATCTGATGCTATGACAACCTGCTTACCTGCTTCATGTAATGTATTAAAAGTATGAAAAAACTCTTCTTGGGTGTATTCTTTACCCTCAATAAATTGAATATCATCCACTAAAATTACATCAGCAGCACGGTAATGTTCGCGAAAACTTTGCATACTATCTTTACGAATGGCAGTAATTAAATCATTCGTAAACTGCTCGGTAGAGACATAAAATATTTTTGAATTAGGACAAATTTCTAAGCGATAATGTCCGATCGCCTGCATGAGGTGAGTTTTACCTAAACCAACACCACCACACAAAAACAACGGATTAAATTCTCTGCCTGGAGATTCGGCAACTGCCAAAGCAGCAGCATGAGCCATCCGATTGTTTGCACCTACCACAAAGCGAGAAAATACATATTTTATGTTTAAATTAGAACTTATTGGTCGATTTTTGGGTAGATCAACATTCTTGTTTGGAGTAGGTGTTCCCCAATTAGCTTCTTGTTCATTTAATTGAAAATCTTCTTCAAATGAAGCAACTGTTAAGTAAATTTCTACAGGATAACCAATAATGTCTTGCACTACATTCGCAATAGTCTTAATGTAATACTTTTGTAACCAATTGCGTGCAAAGGGATTAGGGGTACGAATTACTAAACAGTTGTTTTCCAGTCTTTCCGCACTAGCGGTTTTAATCCAAGTTTCAAAGGTGGGACGAGATAGCTCTACTTGTAAGCGCTCTAGTACCTGAGTCCACAGATTATCTATGGTAATTTCCATAATTTACCACCTTTGCCCATAATCGTCACAATAAAGGAGATAAGCTTGCACCAATTTAACAAACTAGTTCACAAAGTGTGAAACTATCTTTTGAGTTAATTATTCCGAGACTCTCCTAGTAGCCAATATCCTACCACCACAATTCACACGTAGAAATAAAAATACATGAAGCTCACTAACCATCATCCCATTACCTCATCACTACGTACATTTACCACTAAAATTAGTTTCGTTCTATTTCAAGGTTTAGTAGTAACCTATCTTGGGGGTTGCTCTATGCTTGCCAATACTCTGGAAGCAAAAAAATTTGATACTACCGATCCTCTACAACCCCAGACTGTAGTACAAACAAATCCCCAACTGGCACCACCACCGATTATTGCTGCTGGCAAGGGAGATCCTAATTTTGTAGTTGGAGTAGTACAAAAGGTAGGCTCTGCGGTAGTGCGTATTGATGCTAAAACTGTCATCTCCCAGACGCCAGAAGAACTAGATGAACCATTACGGAGATTTTTTGGACGCGGCTCTTCACAGCCTAGACAGCGGCTAGAGCGGGGAAGTGGTTCTGGATTTATTATCAATGCTAACGGTCAAATTTTGACTAATGCTCATGTGGTAAATGGTGCTGACATTGTAACTGTAAAATTAAAAGATGGTCGCACGTTTGATGGCAAGGTACAAGGTGAAGATCCAGTTACGGACGTTGCTGTGATCAAAATTGATGCAAATAACTTGCCAATTGTGGCTTTAGGGAATTCAGAAATTTTACAACCTGGTGAAGCAGTGATTGCCATTGGTAATCCTTTAGGTTTAGATAATACCGTTACTTCTGGTATTATCAGCGCTACAGGTCGTTCTAGCAGTGATATTGGTGCTAACGATAAGCGTGTTGATTACCTTCAAACCGATGCGGCAATTAATCCTGGTAACTCTGGTGGACCACTGCTCAATGCTCGTGGTGAAGTAATTGGCATGAATACTGCTATAATCCGTGGGGCGCAAGGCATAGGATTTGCGATTCCGATCAAAACTGCGCAACGAATAGCTCAGGAATTAATTACCAAAGGAAAGGTTGATCATCCTTATTTAGGTATTCAGATGGTAACACTGACAAATGAGGTTAAGGAAAAAGTAAATTCTCGAACTGGGGTTAATTTAGCAGCAGATAAGGGAGTGTTATTGATAAATGTTGTCCCTAGTTCTCCCGCCGCATCTGCTGGGTTGAAAGCAGGTGATGTCATAGAAAGCATCAGTAATCAGCCCGTTTCTAGTATAGTAGACGTGCAAAAATTAGTAGAAAACAGTAAAATAGGTTTCCCTTTACAAATACAAATACAACGAAATGGGCAAAAATCGCAAGTATTTATTAGACCAGCACCGTTGCCAGTGCAACGTGAAAGCTAGATTTGGGAATTGCTGATTGCTGATTGCTATTTGTTACAATACCAATTAAGTGCTGGAGTGTGTATTATGCCTGAATTATTGCCAATTATTCAATTGGGTAATCCTATACTGCGTCAAAAAGCTTTGATGATTGAGGATATCAAAGATGAGCGTATTCAAATACTAATTGACAATTTAATGACAACGGTAGTTCAGTCAAATGGTGTTGGGATCGCAGCGCCTCAAGTAGGAGAGAAAGATCGTTTATTTATTGTTGCCTCACGTCCTAATCCCAGGTATCCTCACGCCCCAAAAATGGAACCAACGGTGATGATTAATCCTCGTATCATTGCTCATTCTACCGAAATAGTTAAAGGTTGGGAAGGTTGTTTAAGTATTCCAGGGATTAGAGGTTTTGTGCCTAGATTTGCGGCAATTGAAGTAGAATATACAGATCGTCATGGCAAATCTCAAAAGCACGCATTTACCGATTTTGTCGCTCGCATCTTTCAACACGAACACGATCATCTTGATGGTATCGTTTTTCTAGATCGGTTGGAAAGTACTTTAGATATCATTACTGAACAGGAGTACCAAAAACTTATTACCCAGGAGTCTTGATATGAAAAAGCTGATCAACAAGCCTGAAGACTTTATTTATGAAAGTTTACAAGGTATGGCGGCAGCTTATCCTGATCTGATCGCAGTTAATTATCACCCTACTTTTGTTCACCGAACTTATGCACCACTACAAGGAAAGGTAGCAATTATTTCAGGGGGTGGTAGTGGGCATGAACCAATGCACGCTGGATTTGTCGGCATTGGAATGCTTGATGCAGCTTGTCCTGGTGAAGTTTTTACATCTCCTACTCCCGATCAAATGTTGGCAGCGGCTAAGCAGGTAGACGGTGGAGTTGGTATCCTTTATATCGTTAAGAATTATAGCGGTGATGTGATGAACTTTGAAATGGCAACGGAGTTGGCTCGTAGTGAAGGCATCCGGGTGCTAAATATATTAATTGATGACGATGTAGCGGTGAAAGACAGTCTTTATACTCAAGGACGCAGGGGTGTAGGAACGACAGTGTTAGCGGAAAAAATTTGTGGTGCAGCCGCAGAGCAAGGGTATGATTTGCAACGAGTAGCTGATTTGTGTCGGCGGGTAAATCAAAATGGGCGGAGTATGGGGATGGCACTGACTTCTTGTACAGTACCAGCAATTATGACACCTACTTTTGAATTAGGCGTAAGCGAAGTAGAAATGGGAATTGGTATTCATGGTGAACCAGGGCGGGAACGTATCACCATTATATCTGCTGATGAAATTACAGAAATGCTAGTAAATGCTATTGTAGAGGATGCGCCCTACCATCGTACAGTCAGAGAATGGGATGAACACAAAGGTGAATGGGCAGATGTAGAATTGACCGATCCAAGTTTTTCCCAGGGTGACAAAGTTTTAGCTTTTGTAAATAGCATGGGTGGAACTCCCCTGAGCGAACTTTATATCGTGTATCGTCAACTTGCAGAAGTATGTGAAAAGCACGGATTACAGATTGTGCGTAACCTCATTGGTCCTTATATTACTTCTTTGGATATGCAAGGCTGCTCAATTACTTTACTCAAGCTAGATGAAGAAATGCTCCAATTATGGGATGCACCTGTGAAGACACCATGTTTACGTTGGGGAATTTAGATTCTCTATGACAAAAGAACAAATTTTACAATGGTTACAAGCTTTTGCAGTTCAAATAGAACAGAACAAAGATTACTTAACGCATTTAGACGCCGCGATTGGTGATGCCGATCACGGTATTAATATGGAAAGAGGGTTTAAAAAGGCGATCGCTCAATTACCAACTGTTGCTGACAAAGACATCAGTACTATTTTGAAAACCGTCAGCATGACACTAATTTCCTCAGTTGGGGGTGCTAGTGGTCCTCTTTATGGTACTTTTTTTCTCCGCGCTAGTACAGATGTAGCTGGTAAACAGGAATTGACTGAAGAAGATATGCTAGCGATGCTTCAAGCAGGTTTGGATGGTGTAATTCAGCGTGGGAAAGCACAACTGGGCGATAAGACTATGATTGATGTCCTATCGCCTGCTGTCAAAGCTTTCCAACAAGCAGTTGTAGAAAGTAAAGGTATGCTCGAAGCGATGCAACTTACTGTAGTAGCAGCTGAACTAGGGATGAAGGATACTATCCCTATGGTTGCCAAAAAAGGGCGGGCTAGCTACTTGGGCGATCGTAGCATAGGACATCAAGATCCAGGAGCGACTTCATGTTATTTAATGTTAAAGAGTGGGTTAGAAGTGCTGGAAACTAAGCTTTAGCTAAGCCATACTCATAGTCATTAGTTGTTCATTCATGTCAAAGTTGGCGGTGACGTTTTGCACGTCATCCAAGCCTTCTAAAGTATCGATCAATTTGAGTAGCATTCGCGCCATATCAGGCTCGGTAACTTCTATCGAGTTACTAGGAATCCAGCGTAACTCTGCGTCAGTCACTTGAAAACCTTTTTCTTTAAGAGTTTTACTCAGGTTTTCTAAATTTGTGATGGAGGTATATACATCTGCTGTCTCATCGTCAGTCATTTCATAAGACTCGGCATTACCTTCAAGCGATGCTTCTAAAAGCTTTTCTTCATCTACCACACTCTGCACTGTGCAAACACCCTTTTGCTCAAACATCCAGCTAACGCAACCTGTTTCACCGAGATTTCCACCGTTTTTACTAAAGGCAGCACGCAAATCAGCAGCAGTACGGTTACGATTATCTGTAAGAGCTTCAATGAGAATTGCTACACCACCAGGACCATAACCTTCGTAACGAATCTCTTCTACAGTAGCATCTCCGGAGAATGTACCAGATCCTTTGGCGATCGCCCGTTCAATATTATCATTGGGAATACCCGCTGCCTTGGCTTTATCAATTGCGGTACGTAGTTGAAAATTGCCTGCAGGATCTGGTACACCATTTCTTGCTGCTACAATAATCGCCCGAGACAGTTGGGTGAATGTTTTACCCTTTTTTGCATCCACCACCGCCTTCTGACGCTTAATATTTGCCCATTTACTATGTCCTGCCATAATCTAACTAACGAATATAGAAACCTTCAAAAGCTTTATATTAGTCCGTTTCAACGGACTTAAGCTATTAGCCTTGGATTTTAATCCAAGGCCGACAATCATGGTTTGTATACCACATTAAAGGAATTTAAATAACCTGTAATGGTGCGAGAAAGAGTCTTTTGCTGAGTTCGAGTAGTAATAGCCATTACTTGATACAAGCGCCCTTCCGCAAAGTACATCCGGTTTTTAGTAATTTTGCCTATAGAATTTACGTACACAACTTCTCTACCTGGATGCCCATTAGAGCTACGTATGTCACGCTGAGTAACTAAATTACTCCGTGTAGTTTTGAGCGCCATATTTTGGGCATCATTGAGAATTGTACGTGGATTTGCCATTTGACCATAACTATCCGGAAAATCATTAAAAGTAACTACATAGGCTACTTCCTGCTGGGGAGGTTGAGCGACAAACATTTGTAAATCAATTTCTCCCATATAGGTTTTTTGAGTTTGAGTAATCAATTTCGGCATTCCTGGCATTAAAACAGAAAAACGTCCATCTGGGGCTGTGAATACCTTCCAAGGAGGCTGAACTATGGTAGGAGGTTTTTTAGAGTGAGCTAGGCGCTTAGGTTGACGCGCCTCAACACTGACAAATCCACTCAATACCAAAGTAGCTGCCATCAAAGGCAGAAACCTTCTGATTGTCATAGTTACTAATTTTACTTGTACTGCTTGTTAGCTGTTATAACCTAGCAGCACAAACAGCAGCACCGATAATTCCCACCTGTTGATTGAGAATAATGTGTACAGGTATATCTTGTAAGATGCTGCGCATTCTGCCTTTTTGAGAAAAAGTTAATAGGAAAGTCTGATCCTCAATTAAAGGTAATATTTTCGGTGCAATGCCACCAGCAATGTATAAACCACCGTAGGGTAGAAGTTTAAGAGCAAGATTTCCTGCTTCTGCCGCGTATGCTTCGACAAAAAGTTGCATTGTTTGTTCCGAAAGGCGATCGCTTTTTTCCACTGCTGCTTTACCAATTGCCGCACCAGGATCGACACTTTTGTCTTGTTTTCCTGCCTCTTGTTCCCAGCATCTGACTACTGCAGCTATTTCTGGTGATTCAGTGGCTATTTGACGATCGCGTAAAAACTGGTAAATTGCGACAATGCCCAAACCAGAAACTACTCTTTCTACAGACACTCTTTGAATATCGTGTTTATCTAACAAATATTTTAATAGTAAAAATTCTAACTCAGTACGCGGGGCAAAATCAGCGTGTCCGCCTTCGGAAGGAAATACTTGATAATCTTGTCCCTGCTTGATTAAAAATCCTTGCCCTAAACCAGTTCCTGCACCAATAATCGCGATGGGAGCTTCTGGATTGTGTTTACCAGCTTGCAGAGTGTGCAAATCTTGTGGTTCTAAACCCAGAATACCATAGCCAACAGCAGCAAAGTCATTGATTAGAGAAACGTGAGTAATGCCGAGTTGTTCTTGTAGACGCTCACCATCAAGGAACCAAACTAAATTAGTCAACTTAGCGGTATTATTAGCCACAGGACCTGCGATCGCAAAGCAAGCTTTTTGTGGTATCTGTGAATCAACTTTGGCTAAAAACTGCTGTACCATCGGCACTAAATCAAGAAAATCCCCACTCCGAAATCGTTCCTCATAAATAGTGTGTAAAGAGGAATTTCCTGATGTCTCAACCAATCGCAAAATGGTTTTTGTACCGCCGATGTCCCCTGCCAGTAGTAATGTCATAGTGATTTTAGATTTTGAATTTTGGATCGGGAAATTTTACCTGTTAATAGTTAACCATTAACTGATCCCCATTCCCCATGACCAAATTTAATTAAATCGAATCACTTCCTCTATATCGGTTAGATGAGAAGTATCTCCTTTTAGTTCTAGCAACCATTCTGGGTGTTGACGCACAACCTTTACCAAAGAACACAGAGAAGCCTTTACCTCGCCTCTAGCAGTTTCGCCTACTAACCCGATTGCTGCTCCCAGTACAGATGCACCATGTGCCACCATGAGGATATTATTTGGAGAGCATTCAACAGCAAGACATCTAGCCGTTTGCCCCGAACGTTCCTGCATTTTTTGGTAAGTTTCAGGATAGTTAGCGGCAATGCGCGAAGTATAACTAGTGTCAATTCTGGGGAATAATTTTGCCAAAGCACTAGTGGAGAGTTTTTGTGGTTCTTCTGTCATCCAAGCTGGATTGAGCCATTCACTCAAACCTGTTTCCAATTTAATTGACAAATTAAGCACATCCGCCACTGCATTTGCTGTTTGTACTGTACGTAAAAAAGGCGAAGCAAAAATCTCAGTAATATTTTCTCTCTTCAAGCGATTCGCCAGTTGTTTTGCCTGTACAAATCCGTCTTCAGACAGTGGTGGATCGTAGCGTCTTTGTGCAGTTAGAAACCAATCGGGGTTTACGAAGTCGAGGCGATTAGCGTGTCTTGCAATCCAAATGATTTGACTCATGTGATAGTTATATCTATATCTACACCTTGAGAAAAGGCAAATGTGCTTGTAGTACAAGCACAACGTAGCTTATAGACGTAAGATTTCCAAAAATAATATTATAAATGATGGTTCGAGAGGTTTAACAGAAGTTAAGATTATTTTAATACTTTAAGAGGATTTTTCAGAGTATGCGCCTAAAATTAGAGCATTGAGAAAAACGTAGTTGGTAATATTGTTTTCCCATTACCGATTACCCATTGTCTATTCTCGGTTTACAAAGAGATATAGACTAATAAAAAGTAAGTAGTGTAAAATTTTGACGCGGAGAAATAGAATTTGTTAGGAACTACTTCGGCATCTAAGAAGCTAGCTCAGATCATCTATGGGTATTGGCAAAGTCAATGCCTTTATGTAGCAACAAACTTAGGTATACCTAACCTCTTACAGTCAGGACCAATGACTGTAGAAACCATAGCAAAAGAAACCTCTACAAAAGTAGAACCTCTCTACGTTCTTCTCCGTGCTCTAGCTCATTTAGGTGTTTTTCTGGAAAAGCCAGGGCGTGTATTTGCAGCGACAGAACTCTCAGAACACCTAATTACGACGAATACAGAGCCAACACTAGGACATTTCCTAATGCATATTACAGAACCTTGTATGTGGGATGCTTGGAAGGAACTAGGTAATTCCTTGAAAACAGGGGAAGTAGCTTTTGAGCGAGCACATGGCAAGAATTTCTACAACTTTTTTCTGAATGAAAATCCTGATAGTAGAAATATGTTCAACAATGCCATGAGCTTTTTAACGAATCAAGCAATTGATTCAGTGTTTGAGGTCTATGACTTTGGTCAATTTGATACAATTATGGACGTTGGTGGTAATCAAGGTGCACTAATTGCTCATATTGTCAAAAAATTTGGCTGTAAAGGCATGTTGTTCGATCTTCCCCACGAGGTGGAGACAGCTCGTGCTTTCCTGGCAAAACAAGAATTAGATGAAGATGCCGTGCAAATCATTGGTGGTAATGTTTTAGAGGATATACCTAAGGGTGCAGATGCGATTGTGATGAAGTATTTCCTTTCTGTATTTAGTGTGGAAGACGCGCTCAAGGTAATTAGCCGATGCAGAGAAGCTCTTCCGAGAGAAGGTAAGGTGATACTTTTACAAACACTAGTTCCACCTCGTGGTGCACCAGTAGAATACCCAGATGGAACTATCCCAGCTGTTGCTGCAGTTCAAATGATGGTGACAAATCCAGGAGGTTACTGGCGCACTGAACAAGAGTATAAGGAGTTGTTTGATGCTGGTGGCTTTAAACTGGAAAAAGTCATTTATACGGGAAGTAGCTTGACATTGATGGAATTTATTACCCTGACTTAAGCAGAGTGCAAAAAGAAACCAAACTTTACCTCTAAAGCGAGAACTACGGATATGTCTTTTGCTCTACTATAGGACATATCCGCGCATAGTTTAAGCTTTGTGTGATTTTTTTTGCTAAAAATTATGGAAAATTAGCTAAAAAGACATGTACACTCAGTAACATTATGAAAAATTGATGCTCAAGGTTAAACTTAAATTCTCACACGAACAGTTATTGGCAACACCGAATACGGTAGCACTTACTTCATTGGTAGTCAGCTTAGTGGCTCTGTCTTTTTCGCCAATTTTGATCCGTTTAAGTGAAGGCGAACTAGGCCCAAATGCCACGATCTTTAATCGCTTTTGGATCTCTACTGTCGCCTTTGTGCTGTGGAATGGATTTACCGCAGCGCGGAGGCGAGTCTCTAATAGCCAACTCGAAAAACCACAACTCTACACAATCCAGCAAATCTTACTTTTAGTAGGAGTTGGGTTTGTGATGTTTGCTACTCTTGCTCTGTGGGCTTGGTCTTTAGCGCATACCAGTGTTGCTAATTCTACATTAATGCACAATTTGGCTCCACTGTTCACCGTCTTAGCAGGGTGGCTGATATGGGGTAAGCGCTTTGACAGTAAATTTCTTTTCGGTATGTTCATAGCGCTCGCTGGAGCTTGTCTGTTAGCATACTGTGATCTATCATCCCCTGGTGACATACTCCAAGGAGATTTAGCGGCAATACTATCAGCCGTGTTTCTTGGTTTATACCCACTCATTGTCGAACAACTACGAACTCAATTGAGTCCGGTAACTATTATGACTTGGTGTTCGGCGATCGGCACTATCTTGCTTTTGCCAGTGGTGATACTTACTGAAGATCAGCTTTTCCCTCGTTCTTTAACTGAGTGGTTTTACGTAATTTCCCTAGCCTTAATCTGCCAAATACTAGGACTAGGACTTTACGCCTATTCCCTCAACAGGTTATCTTCAGGATTTGTCTCCTTATGCGATTTGTTTGTTCCCGTTCTTAGCACCCAAGAAGCTTGGGTACTCTTTTCAGAACAGCCTAACTGGGCTACCTTTGTCAGTTTTGCCGTGATTCTTTTTGGAGTATATGTAACTTCAACTAGTAAATCTGCTGTCAAGGGAGAAGTTGAATCAATTCAATAGAGAAATGGGAAATTGGCAACTATTAAGGTTAATATTTTATTAATAATGGGTGCATTTTTTACTTTATAGAATCTAATGCGAAATTTGCCAATTTCTCTTTCCTCAGACATAAGATTAAGGTTTTTGCAAGATGACGAGAAAACCTTTCAGACTCATGAAAAAGAACTACCTCTAGTGATTGAACCAGTTAAGGAAAAATCTTTCGCAGCTTTGAAGCTGTTGCTTAGTCAAAGAGGCGACTGGTTCAATCAACAGTTAGATACCTATGGAGCCATTTTGTTACGGAATTTTGCAGTTGAAAGTGCAGCGCAATTTCAAAAAGTTCTAGAGCTATTGAATATTCAACTAGAGTCAGTTTATCACTTTGGCAGCGCTCATCGTGTACGAATAACCGATAAAGTCTTCACTTCTTCAGAAGCTCCACCAGATAAGATTATTGCTCCTCACAATGAACTTAATATGGTACCGATTCGTCCTCGCATACTTGCTTTTTTCTGTCAAGTACAGCCGGACTTATATGGTGAAACTCCCATCATAAATACAGAAAAACTATTTTATGATTTATCTCCCAACTTACAGCACAAAATTGCCAACTTTCCGCAGCGATTTGTGCGGTATGTTCCCAACCATCTATTAAAGTTAGTCTTCGAGGGACTTGCGCAAGACGAAATTACTCAACTTCTGACAAAACAGGGATTTGATTTTAACTGGGAAGAGGATGGCTCTCTAAATTTTGAATGTTCCTATCTTACCTTATTCAGTCACCCAAGAACGACTCGGCTTTGCTTTTGCCTAAGCATTGTTGATTGTTTAGTAAGTAGAGAATGGTATCGAAACATTAGCCAACGCTATTCATTTTGGCAAAAATTATATTACAATTGGCTACCAGCAAAATTGTACAAAGAGTTTCAGCAAAGATTGACAACTGCAGCAACTGTTGTCGATGGTTCGCAAAAACGAACCAGTACCCTGAATTCATATTTTTTAAACGGGGACGGTAAATATACTACGATGACGGCTGCTGAAGCGAAAGAATTGGGAGAAGCTGAATGGAAAAATGCAGTTATATTTAAATGGAACCTTGGCGATATTCTCCTCATCGATAACTTACAAGTCGCTCATAGTAGACTTAATATTAAACTTGAGCGAAAAATACTGACTGCTTTTGGAAATATGTGTAATATTCGCAATATGAAACCAGCAAATGTAGAGACGCGAAATTTCGCGTCTTCTCTACAAGAGTTTTAAAGTCAATTCTCTTGCTCTAATTGAAGTAGAGGAATTAGAAGCCAGCAAAACATTGTAAACACGGCACTGATAATGACAAGAATGTAAACTGGAGTTCCCCAACTATATAAGTAACCTCCTAAAATGGGACCTGGTTGTCTCACTATCTGATACACTGACATTAGTACTGCGTATGTTGCACCTTCTACACCAACAGGACAAGATCTTGCGGCAATTTCTAAGACGCCCAACATGGCTAGCATAGCAAAAAATCCAAAAAATATACTAACTAAGATAGCGCTCTGTGCATTCTGTATAAATAATAAACCAATTGTAGAGACAGCAGTGAACCCAATGGCTAAATTTAGCAGCAAACGTCGGGAAAACCTAAAGGCAAATATGCCAAAAATAAGTGCGCCTAAACCATTAGCTAAAGCTTCCCATGTACCTAAAATACCTATAAATTGAGAGTCAAACTTCAAACTATCCTTGTAGTAATAGACAAGGTAATTTACCAGAGGTGGTACGAGGGTGAACTGAAGGCAAGCAATAAAGCCCATTACAGCAAGAAACTGCCGCGACTTGACTGCTAACCAAATAGATTTTAGATTACTTTTAACTGAAACATTTTTTGGCTGCTTTTTTTCATTAGCAAGTAATAGGAAGGTTGTAACTAAACCAATTAATGGTACAATTGCAGTGAGCAGAAATGCTGTTGATAGATTAGAGTTTTGAGCAATCCAGCCGCCGATGAAATATAGTAAAGCTTGACCAAAACTTAGAGATGTCCATTGAATTGCTTGTAAGCGAGCTGTATTGTTAAAAACCCTGCCTTGAACGAGCATGATTTTATCTGTTAGCACATCGCTAAAAGCTATGAATAAATTGACTAAAATTAGACTGATTGCCAATAAGGAAATTGTGTTAACTTGAAATCCACCTATTCCTAATAAAACAGCAAGTGTCAGCCCATAACAGATAAAAAAGTAGCTTTTGAACTGATAGCCAAATATTGCAACAGCATCTCCAATGATTCCATAAAGTGGTCTAACTAACCAAGGAATGAAAATTAAGCTGCTGAATGATGCTAACTGTGCTGGTGAAAGTTTAAGGCTCTCTTTGAGATAAATAGTCAGCGGAAGACCAAAAAGTCCTGGATTACAACCGTAAGTTTGAATTAAGTAAAACAGGATCATGATGCCAATCAGTTGCTTTATTGTCATCGAATCTTCCTTACTAGTGTTGGACATTAGTTACCGGATTAAATTAAGCTACCATTCATGGTATAGTTAATACCTTTGAGTAGACGCTGTATAATAAACAAGTATGTCCATATTACATAGTTTTTAGTTTTCTCACAACTACAGGACAGTCAGAAACATTACGTAGGAATAGATGATTAAACATGAAAGTATCATTTTCTAGCTCAGAACTGCAAAAATATTGGGAAAAATACTTATCGGGAGAATTACCTGTACTCGAATTACCTACTAGTTCACCTCGATCTGCTATTAAAACTTATAATTGCTCCGCTTATACTTTCGTAATTAATAATAGATTAACTGCGTTAATAAAACAACTGGCAAATAGTGAAAATGTCGGTATTTACCCCCTTTTTTTGGCAGCATTTAAAGTTCTACTTTACCGGTACACAAATGAAAAAGATATTCTTGTTGCTTTACTACTCAATGAGCAAGATAAAACTGAATTGAAAAAAAAAGATAACGTCGTTGTTTCCCGAGATTTGATTTCAGAAAATACTTCATTTAAAAACTTTTTGCATCAAGTTAGTCATACTATTTTAGAAATTAGAGAATATCAAGATTATCCGTTTGCTTTATTGGTAAATAAATTACAGTCAAAGTCTAATTCAAGTTATTCACCTATTTGTCAAGCTTCATTTGCATTCGTCCATGTAAATCGATCCAAGACAGCAACTCAGAAACAACCGCCGAATTGTAGTCAGCCAATTCTATTTGATGGGGGAATACCCCAGGAAAAAGTAGAATTTGATTTAAGCTTGAAAGTCATTGAGGCTGCTGATTCATTCCTGTGTGACTTTAAATACAATAGCAATCTGTTAAATGCAGCAACGATCGCTCAGTTCAGCGCACACTACCAAAATTTACTGGAAAGTATTGTATCAAATCCAGAACAGTCAGTAGCTCAGTTACCATTGTTAAGTGAAAGCGAACGAGAAAAAATACTAGTTGAGTGGAATGCTACTGGGACAGATTTTGATTCAACTACCTGTCTCCACCAATTAATTGAAGCACAAGTAGAACGAACACCAGATGCACTCGCAGTCTCATATGCCGGAGAACAGCTTACCTACCGGGAACTGAATCAGCGTGCAAATCAACTCGCGCACTACTTACAAACACTAGGAGTTAAACCAGAGGTATTAGTTGGCATCTGCATTGAGCGTTCTGTAGAAATGCTAGTAGGACTTTTGGGTATCCTCAAAGCTGGTGCAGCTTACTTACCCTTAGATCCTGGTTATCCACTTGAACGCCTAGAGTTAATCTTATCTGATTCTCAAGTACCAGTATTACTGAGCGATCGCCAAAAATTATTTGCTCATCATGAACACAGGAAAGTAGTATGTTTGCGCACACACCAAGAAAACATTGCTACCCATAGTCAATCCAATCCTGCACCATGTGCAACCGCCGAAAATCTGGCTTATGTTATTTATACCTCCGGCTCAACTGGTAAACCGAAAGGAGTAGAAATTACCCACAGGGCGGTAGTAAATTTCTTACAATCCATGCAGTACAAACCCGGAATCACAGAGTCAGATGTACTTCTGGCAGTAACAACAGTATCATTTGATATTGCTGCCCTAGAGCTATATCTTCCCTTAATCACGGGTGCATCGGTGGTGTTAGCACAGCGAGAAGTAGCTAGTGATGGTAGATTGCTCAAAGAGCTAATTAACACATCAGGTGCTACGGTGATGCAAGCCACGCCAGCTAGTTGGCGGATGTTGCTGGCGGCTGGATGGAGTGGTTCTTCTCAACTAAAAATTCTCTGCGGCGGCGAAGGCTTAACCAATGAGTTGGCAAAGCATTTATTAGCAAAAGGAGCAGAGTTATGGAATTTATATGGACCAACTGAAACTACAATTTGGTCAACTGTGTATAAAGTAGAAGCAGAGAAATTATCTCATGCTTTAGCCCCTATTGGTCGTCCCATAGCCAACACACAAATTTACATATTAGATGAGCATCAACAACCAGTTCCTGTAGGAGTCAAGGGCGAATTGTACATAGGAGGTGTGGGAGTAGCACGCGGTTACCTCAACCGCTCCGAACTAACTGCCCAAAAGTTTATCACTAATCCTTTCTTACGTAATGCCCGTTTTTATAAAACTGGAGACTTAGCTCGTTACTTGGATGATGGTAACATTGAATATATTAGTCGAATAGACAATCAAGTAAAAATCCGAGGTTTTCGGATCGAATTAGGGGAAATAGAAAACACTCTATCTGCGCATCCACAAGTAAGAGAAGCAGTTGTCATTACCAGTGCCGAACAGTCAGAAGAAAAACAAATAGTAGCCTATATCACTACTAATCAGGAACAACCAACCCCAGAAATTCTGCGTGATTTTCTCAAGCAGAAGCTACCAGAATATATGATACCAGTAGCTTTTGTGAGATTAGATGCATTACCATTAACAGACAATGGAAAAGTCAACCGTCGCGCTTTGCCAAAGCCAACAGTTGACAGTTTCAGCCAACAAAATGAATTTGTCCCACCACGCAATGATACTGAACGAAAACTGGCAAAAATCTGGTCAGAGATTTTAAACATTCAGCCAATAGGTGTTAAAGATAACTTCTTTGTTATCGGTGGTAATTCTCTTTCTGCAATCTACTTAATAGCTGCAATTCGGCAGCAATTTGGTAAAGAATTACCCTTATCAGCAGTCCTCACCAATCCCACAATCGAAGAGTTTGCTTTCCTAATTGACGCTACAGATACTTTTGATCACTCTCCCTTGATTCCAATTCAACCAAAAGGTAACAAACCTCCGATTTTCTGCGTACATCCTGCAGGCGGTAATGTCATGTGCTACTTCAAATTAGCACAATATCTAGGTGGCGACCAACCGTTTTATGGCTTACAAGCGCAAGGATTTTATGAAGAAGAACCTTTAACGCGAGTCGAGGATATGGCTAGCCTGTATATCCAAGCAATTCAGAAGTTTCAGCCGAATGGTCCTTATCAAATTGGTGGTTGGTCATTTGGAGGAGTTGTGGCGTATGAAATGGCACAGCAGTTACGCAAACAAGGATATGAAGTATCTTTGTTAGCAATACTAGATTCCTATGTGCCAATTCTCTTGGATAAAAACAAGAAAATTGACGCTCCTTATTTGGTTGGCGCTCTTTCTCGATATTTTGGCGGAATGTTAGGTCAAGATAATTTGGTAACTTATGATGAAATGAAACACTTGAGTGCTAACGAACAAATCAACTACATCCTTGACAAGGCAGAAGAAGTCAAGATATTGCCACCATCAAATCAAAGCCAACAAAACCGACGCATTCTGGATGTGTTAGTTGGAACCATCAAAGCAACTTATTCTTATGTGAGACAGCCATATCCAGGAAAAGTCACCGTATTTAGAGCTAGAGAAAAGCACATCATGGCGAATGATCCAACTCTCGTCTGGGTGGAATTTTTCTCTATTCTGGATGCAGAAGATATCAAAATTATTGATGTTCCGGGTAATCATTACACATTCATCTTGGAACCTCATCTACAAGTCGTAGCAGAACGCTTGAAATCATGTTTGGCGCAATTTTAGTAACGCATATTTCTGAGCGCTGATAAACGGCGCTCAGACATCTTTACTTTAGCTAACTACAAAGAGCGATACACGCGATAGTTGATATTCGGGAAGATATTATCCATTGACTCAACTTTCTCTAACCAACCACTATCAACTTTGCCGATTTTAACATCTTCGTAGAGCTTGTTAAAACGCATGAGGTGCGATCGCGTCCTTCTTACCGCATAAGGTACCATTGTACCTGTGCGCATAATAAACGCCCAGTCAGAAGATTGTGCTAGAAGCAATTCCCGCGCTGCTTGGTTAAGCGCTTTCCATTCCAACTCATCTGCTGCTTCTGTGCTTGCTAATTCAATCATCCGTTCTGCTGCTTTATGCAAATGTGGGTAAATCCACGCATTTGTTTCATTTAACCAGTACTCGTGAAATCCTTTGTAACCCCAACTAGATTGAGAAGGACGACATACTTGCTGAGTTGGTTCTGCACGTAGATAATCAGCCAAGTGAGTCATTTGATAAGTTTTTTGATCATACCATGACTTGCGGAACAAATAATCGATGAACCACGGACCTTCATACCACCAATGTCCAAACAACTCAGCATCATAAGGAGAAACAATAATTGGTGGTCTGTGCATTATACCATACAGATGCCCTGCTTGTTGCTCTCGATTATACATGAAATTGGCAGCGTGTTCGGCTGCTTTTTCCCTTGCCCAGTAGGGGTCATAGAGTGCCTTATCTCCCAGTCCTAAACCGCGTCCTGTAATTTTATGATACTTAATCCCCGTATTTTTACGTTGCCCATTCGGCATAATGAAGGGCTTGATATATTCATATTCTGCTTCCCAACCCAAGTCTTTGTAAAACTCGCGGTATTCTGGTGCACCAGGATATCCTACCTCAGAAGACCAAACTTGTTGAGAAGATTCATGATCGCGACCAAAAGCCGCGACACCAGTTTCTGTAAAAATAGGAGCATAAGTACCAAAACGGGGACGGGGACGGGCATAAAGAATACCATGTCCATCGGTAAGAAAGTAACGTAAACCTGAATCGGCTAACATTCGCTCCACACCTTCATAGTAAGCGCATTCCGGTAGCCAAATACCTCTAGGTGGTATTCCAAATACTTCTTCATAGTGTTCACAAGCTACTTTAATTTGCGCCCACACTGCTTGGGGATACATTTTCATTAAAGGCAAGTAGCCGTGAGTAGCACCGCATGTTATAATTTCTAGATTATTCGTATCTTGGAACTGCTTAAAAGCCGTTACTAAGTCACCGTTATATCTTTCCCAAACTTCTCGGATCGCCTTGAACTCGCTGATATAAAACTCAGCTAAATAGCGGATATGACCATTATGGGCATTATGCTCAGCCTCCAGTTCTACAAGTTCTTCTAACTTAGCTAAGTGTTCGTCATAGCGTTCTTGTAACAAAGGATCGCGGAGCATCGTTACCAAAGGTGGCGTCATGCTCATAGTGAGTTTAAAGTCAACACCATCTCGCTTTAAACCTTCAAATACTCGCAGTAAAGGAATATAAGTTTCTGTAATGGCTTCATAGAGCCATTCTTCTTCTAACACATAGTCACTTTCCGGGTGACGTACAAAGGGCAAATGTGCATGAAGTACAAGCGCAACGTAGCCTATAGCCATAATGTTTCCTGGGTGGTACGTGTGTATTGAAGGTCGAGTAATTTGGCAGAAGTTAAGATTATTTTAAGACTTTTTGACATAATCCCAAACTCACTGCCTGTACTCGTGATAGGGCGTGCGTGCGATGGTGGGGTGGGCGATGGTGGGGCGTGCGATGGTGGGGTGTGCTATGACAAATAATCAAAAAACTGCTCTGGTACTAGGCGCAATTCTCCTGATTTAAAGCGGTTAACTTCTACCCACAGTGCTGTTTTTTGTCTCTCACCTTCGTTAAACACAATTTTTTCTAGTTGATAAAACTTTGGCTCGGCAAAGTCGCACTTGTATAATTGGATAATTTCGTGACCTGGTTGACCGTTGAAAGTGAAAATATTTTCTATACAGCCCAAATAGTGAATATTTGTTAATTCTGCTTGAATTTCTTCTTGGAATTCTCGTTTGAGAGCGGTAACACTTGTTTCACCAAAGTCTACACCACCGCCCATAGCACGGTAAAAAGTTTGCTGCTTAACTGGATCGTAGCCTTCTGAGATGAAGATACGTTCGCCATCTTGAATCAATCCCAAGACAAGAACACGAATTTCCCCTGGTTTGTGCATGGTGGTTGCTCTAGTTATCGTCGTATATAAACGAAGGACGGCTCTCACTATCCTCTACGGGCCAATCTTCATTTTCGCCGCCGATGTACAATTGCTCAATAGTCACATATTCTTGACTAAGTTGTTTGAGGGCGTTAATTAAAATATCTAGAGCGATCGCATCAGAAGTTCCCAAGTCAAACCAGCATCGCCCCCATGTTCTCTCATACTCAAACGCCCCCATATTGTGCATCAGCGCCAATAGGCTCTTATCATAACCTTCTGAATCGTAATTCATGTAACTCAGATCCAATCCCGTTTCTTGTACCTGGAGGTTTTCCGCATTAAATGCACCCAACTTACCCAGATAAAACCAGGAATTGAAAACTTCTTCCACATACTGCTTTTCGCGCTCTGAAGGAATTGTGCTGAACTTCAGCCAAATCCACACATCAAAAGCATTAAACTCACGGAATTGTACCTGCATTCGGGTCAATCATTAAAATTACACTTTTTAATTATTAACTGCATTGCGCCTTTCTCGCTCAATTTGTTTGACCAAATCTGCTGGTAGTTGAGATTTCTTCGCTAATGCTGTATCAAAGTTACTCAGCGCTTCCTGCATGAGCTGCTGATTTTTCTCTTTTTTTGCTTGTTCTTTGAGGATCTGGGCTTTAAGATAATACAATTCTGGATTATTGCTAGTTATCTTTATGGCACGATTAGCATACTCCAATGCCTGAGCGTACTGTTTTAAATCTCGGTACGCCAGAGCTAGACCTCTATCTACTAGATATCTAGGTGCAGCATTTTTGTCCAACCGTTCAATTGCTTGATCGGCATTAGCAAAAGGCAGGTTAACGGCAATCATCAAATCCATATAACCTTTGATTAAGTTCAGTTCTGGGTCTTTTGCGGAAACAGCTTCGGCTCGATCTAAATGTTGGTATACTAGATTCAACCGATTTAGAGCTTGGGGCGCACCGCTAAGTGTACCCTCGCGCTGAAGGATTAATGCTCCTGCTAAAAAATGACCTACAGCAGTATACAAATTACCACGCAATGGATCTTTGGGAATTAGCTTTTCTGCTGTTTCTAAGGTTTTCTTACTGTAGGTTTCTAGTGTACTCCAATCCTTATTTGTATAAGCCATAGAAGCCTTCATGGCATTGGCTAAAGGTTCATTTGGTTCCGTCGATAGTGCTTGTTGCAAATAGCGGTCTGCCGTTTGATAGTCACCCTGAGAGAAAATAGCTTTGAATGCTGCTTCTGTTTGGTCGCCAATTTTACGCGCTTCGTTGGTACGGAAAGGATCTGCCCCTAGAGAAGGACTCACCCACACATTAAATGCAATTGCTGCTGTCAATGCTACCTTAGAGAGGTTAGCAATTGCAGAGACTATTGGTGGCAGTGCAAACTGATTTACCATTTTTCCTTCAGAATAATTACGGTTGTATATGTTTAATTTAGTACGTAAAATATATGTATTGCTGCAAAAATCGCATAAGCGTAAAATTAAAATTTACACAGATCGACGACCGTATTTTTTCCAAGTTCCCACACCCTGTGTGGCGATCGCTTCCATGATAATGCCACAATTGTGGATTTTTGGAGCAATGAACGTAGGCAAATCATTAATGATTCGGAACTTTGCTATTAATGGCAGTGTATTTATAGGTAAGTGGCTGACTTTCACAGTAAAATTAACAAATGCTCTATCTTAGAAATCTAACGTATCACCCTACGGCTTGCCCAACCGCGATTCTCAAATCAATTAACCTGGAATTAACACCACAAAAGCTAGGTCTAATTATCGGACCAAGTGGTTCAGGTAAGAGTACGTTACTAGAAATATTGTCTGGATTAGCAGAACCCACATCTGGTTCTGTGTATTGGCGCGAACAACCACTCATCGCCGAACAGTTGCAACAATTAGCAGGGTTGGTGTTTCAGTTTCCGGAACGCCATTTTTGTGGTAGTACTGTTTTAGAAGAATTGCGCTTGGGACATCCAGAGTTAGGCACAGAGCAAGTTAAAAAAGCTTTGGGTGAAGTGGGATTAGAACATCTATCGTTCAGTACTCCTCCTCATGCTTTAAGCGGGGGTCAGCAGCGACGCTTAGCTTTGGCAGTACAATTAATTCGTCAGCCCAATGTACTGTTGTTAGATGAACCAACAGCCGGATTGGATTGGTCAATGCGTCAACAACTGGTAAATTTACTGGCAAAATTGAAACAAGATTGGACACTGTTGGTTGTCACTCACGATGCTGGAGATTTACTAGCGATCGCTGATTTTTGCTGGACTATCAACAGGGGTGAACTAACATCAGTAGATCCGATGTCATTGAATACCAATGTGGAGACGCCCCACCGGGGCGTCTCTACAATATTTTGATGCGTGGCATGGTGGGCAGTTGTAAACTAAAAACTAGTAAATCTTCCCCACTTCTAGATATGTCACTAACTTCTACCTCTTCACTACGACAACAGCAACATTCCCTAATTCGTCAACTAGCTGATTGTATTGAAGCAGTTTGGCATAAGCATTTAGACTTATCGCCCTACCACTTGCCTGCGGAACTGGGGTATGTGGAAGGTAGATTAGAAGGTGAGAAACTAACGATTGAGAACCGTTGCTATCAAACACCCCAGTTCCGCAAAATGCATCTAGAACTGGCAAAAGTCGGTCAAATGCTCGATATTTTACACTGCGTTATGTTTCCCCGTCCAGAGTATGATTTACCAATGTTTGGTTGTGATTTAGTTGGGGGAAGAGGACAAATTAGTGCGGCGATCGCTGATCTTTCGACCGTTAGAGCTAATCATAGTTTACCAGAAACGTATACTTTGCAACTGTTAAAATTAGAAAAACTCAATTTTTCTCAACCGCGTGAATTACCAGAATGGGGAAATATATTTTCGGAATTTTGCATATTCATTCGTCCGGCTCATCAAGAAGAAGAAATGTTATTTCTGGAACGAGTAAGAGATTTTTTAGAAATTCATTGTAGTATAGCAGTCAACTCTCAACCAGTATCACCGGAGACAGCTAAACAAATTCTTGCCGGACAACAAAACTATTGTATCAACCAGCAACAAAACGATAAAACTCGTCGCGTTCTCGAAAAAGCCTTTGGTTCTGATTGGGCAGAAAATTATATGACTACAGTTTTGTTCGATTTGCCTAATTAATAATTTCTTAATTAATCTACACTGAGCAGGGAAAAGGTAAAAGAAATTTTGGTGTTTTTACTTTTGCTCTTTCCCTGTTTCATCTCTTCAACTGTAGGCTCTGTTACGTTTTCCTAAAACTTATAAAGCTAGAATTCATTTAGCAAAAATAAAATTGAGTCACACAACCGCAGTAGGCAAAAAAGCTGATTTGTCTTTGTGGGTATAAGACAATAAATTTAGACAAATAGGCAAATTAATATGTCAAGGGTGAGCGAACAGGTAAGGTCAACAGAGCAAGCACTTGAGAAACCCAATATATGGTGGGTAGTGCCTATTTTACCATTAGTAATTACTGCTGGGATACTAGCTCGTGCCAAAATTGAGCAGATTCAACAAGTACCAGCACCTGTAAGTAGTGCGCCAATGGCAAACACTATAAATGCTGTGGGGCGTTTGGAGCCGCGAGGAGAAGTAATTAAACTATCAGCGCCAACTTCTGGGTTGCAAATGTCATCACGAGTTGAAGAAATTGTTGTCAAGGAGGGAGAGAGAGTACAAAAAGGTCAAATAATAGCAATTTTAGATAATTTTACTAGTAATCAAGCTGTAGTTGACGAAGCAAAAGCTAAACTGGAAGAGTCTCGTGGTAATTTGGCAAATGTCAAAGTTGGCTCACCAAGAAATATTCAGGCTCAACAAGCAGTGATTGCAAGGCTAGAGGCGCAGTTGCGTGCAGAGAGGGATGCAACTTTGGCGACAATTGCGCGTTTGCAGGCACAGTTACAAGGGGAAACACTTGCCCAAAAAGCAACGGTTAATCGCTTGCAAGCGGAACTCAGTGGGCAGCAAAATACTTTAAGAGCTGCAATCGCACGAGTAAGAGCAGAAGCGAACAATGCCCGAGTCGATGCTCGACGCTATCAAGACTTATATGCGAATGGTGCTATTTCCCAGCAGGAGCGCGACAGAAGACAGCTAAGTGCGGAAACTAGTACTCAACAATTGTTGGAAGCGAGAGCGAATCGAACCCAGGCGATTGCAAGTGTACAACAACAACTGGCTGAAGCTAGAGCTAATCAGGTAAAAACTATTACCACTGTGCAACAACAAATTGTTGAAGCTAAAGCTAATCAGCTTAAAGTTATTACAACTTTACAAAAACAAATTGATGAAGAAAGAGCTAAACTGAGAAGACTTCAAGAAGTACGTCCGAGCGATTTGCAAATTGCCTCTGCTCAAGTTAGTAATGCGATCGCACTAATGAGAAAAGCTCAAGCTCAACTAAAATTGAGCTATGTTAAAGCACCTATTGCAGGCGAAATTTTAAAAGTTTATACCAAATCAGGAGAAAGTATTAGTCCAAATGGGATTGCGGAAATTGGACGAACCGATCAAATGGTTGTTATCGCTGAAGTTCCAGAAGATAGTATAAGTCAAGTACGTCTTGGACAACAAGCTACAATCACTAGTGATAATGGAGCTTTTAGCGGCACAATACAAGGAACTGTCTTTGAGATTGGCAGAAAAATTGGTAAAAAAGATGTATTGAATACCGATCCAGCAGCAGATATTGATGCCAGAGTAGTTGAAGTAAAAATAGCACTTCCTGCACAAGATAGCCAAAAAGTTTCTGGCTTAACTTACGCTAAGGTTGCTGTAGAAATTAATATTTAAATTTAATTGTTAATTGTTGATTGTTACTATTATCCATTAACAATCAACACTTTTATTTACTTGGAGACATTAAACATGATGGGCAAAATACCTCTAGCGTGGCTACAATTGAAGCGAGAAAGAACTCGCCTAGCTGTAGCATTGGCTGGAATTGCCTTTGCTGATATTCTCATGTTTATGCAGCTTGGTTTCCAGGATTCTCTGTATTTTAGTAACGTTAGATTGCATAGTAGTTTAAATGCGGATATTGTTCTAATTAACCATCAATCTAATGCTTTATTAACAATGAAAAGCTTTTCGCAACGACGGTTATATAGAGCTTTAGATTTACCTGCTGTGCAATCAGTAAATTATTTATATGTAGATTATACTATATGGAAAAACCCTTTAACAGGACGCCCTCGTAATATTTTAGTAATTGGCATAAATCCAGAATATAATCCATTAAACTTACCAGGACTTCAAGAGAACTTAGATAAAATTAAACTACCTGATGTTATTTTATATGACCGTTCTTCGCGAAAAGAGTATGGTCCAATTGTTACTTTGTTTGAGCAAGGAAAACCTGTAACAACAGAAGTAAGACAAAGACGAATTAAGGTGGGAGGACTATTTACATTAGGTACATCCTTTGGGGCAGATGGTAATTTGATTACAAGTGATATCAACTTTGTACGTATCTTTCCTCTCCGCCAACTAGGATTAATTGATATTGGACTAATTCGCTTAAAACCAGGAGCAGATGCTAATATTGCTGCACAAAACTTACGCAAATATTTATCTCAGGATGTTCGAGTATTTACTAAAGAAGAATTTATTGAGTTTGAAAGAAATTTTTGGGCTAGTAGTACAGCGATCGGTTTTATTTTCACCTTGGGAACAATCATGGGTTTTATTGTCGGAACAGTGATTGTTTATCAAATACTTTATACTGAAGTAGCCGACCATTTAGCTGAATATGCAACTTTAAAAGCAATAGGATATACCCATAACTATTTATTAGTAGTTGTTTTACAAGAAGCTTTAATTTTAGCATTTTTAGGATATCTCCCAGGAATAGCTGTGACTATGTTTTTGTATCAAAAGGCAAGAGAAGCTACTCTTTTACCAATAATGATGAGTTTTGACCGTACTGTACTAGTACTAATATTGACGATTATAATGTGTTTTATCTCTGGTGTAATAGCTGTGCGGAAGTTACAGTCTGCCGATCCAGCAGATATATTTTGAATTACTAATTATAAATCCTATTGGGCGGACGCCCCACCGATATAGTACAGACGCCCCGGCGGGGCGTCTCTACCCCATTACCATGAATACAATTATGATGAACGAACCTATAATTTCTATTAAACATCTCAATCACTATTACGGTAAAGGCTCATTGAAAAGACAAATACTATTTGATATTAATTTGGATATTTATCCAGGGGAAATTGTAATTATGACTGGACCATCAGGTTCAGGTAAAACAACTTTACTTAGTTTGATAGGTGGTTTAAGATCTGTACAAGAGGGAAGTTTAAAGTTTGCAGGTAAAGAATTATATAGAGCTAGCCAAACAAAATTGGTAAACATCAGACGTAAGATTGGTTATATTTTCCAAGCTCACAATTTGTTGGAGTTTTTAACTGCTAGACAAAATGTACAAATGGCAGTGGAGCTGAAAGATCATATTTCTCCACAACAGGCGATCGCAAGAGCGGAAGCTATGCTGAGGGCAGTTAATTTAGGTGATAGAATTAATTACTATCCAGAGAATCTTTCTGGTGGACAAAAACAAAGGATAGCGATCGCAAGAGCCTTGGTAAATCAGCCGTCACTAGTACTAGCAGACGAACCTACAGCAGCTTTGGACAAACAATCAGGACGTGATGTTGTAGAATTAATGCAGCGCCTTGCCAAAGAACAAGGAACTTCTATATTGTTGGTGACTCATGATAACCGCATTTTAGACATAGCCGATCGCATTGTGGACATGGAAGATGGTATTTTAGCCCGTGACTCTCAAACAGCAGTTATGAATCATGAGTAAAAAATAATTAATCATTAAGTAGATATTATGATAGATGACCCTGACTCCTGTACAGACGCGATTAATCGCGTCTCTACGATTCCTGATTCATAATTATTTTTTAGTTGAACGTAAATTTTTCTCTTCAAGTTGCTTATGTGTACCACCATTTGGTTGACGACTAGTGCGGAAAGTCACATTCACACCTTCATTCGATTGTTCTAATACAAGCAGAGGAGTAGGCTTAGCCTTTTGATCCCAATGCATGTATGCAACTCTACCTTGAATTGTTGGTTGCCAAGTATCGTCACCTTCGACAGGGCTAAGGTAAGTTTCAATACAGTCAATAATTTGGCTAATAGTTACAGAAGTCGCTTGTGTTGGTAACTTCATTAATCGAATTTGAATCCGAAATAACACTCGCTTGCTAATATTTGGCGGAGTACCAGTTTCATATTCGACATCAAACATTTCATCTACCTGCCTGCCAGTATTACTAGCAATGCCTACAGCACCATGTTGAGCTTGATTTGGACGCAGTGCTTGAGAAATTTTATCTTTTACTTGAATTTTTAATTGATTAATGATGGCAAAATGGAACACCTCTTCTGACATACGCATACGTAGATAATCCAGATTAAACTCCCGTGAGTTAATCAAATCTGGGTTAGTTTCCATTTTGCGAATTGTTTCCAAAGCCAATTTAAACTTTTTATCTAATTCTTTTGTCCGAAATTGCTCAAACTTGATTTTTTTCTCCAACTTTCTTATCTGGTATTTACCAAACGCAATTAAAGCAACCACCGTTAAAGCCAATCCGAAAGAAGTCACCATCAACAAAGGAGGTATTTGAGGTTCGCTTGCTGGTATTTGCTGTGATACCTTGATACTCTTTGACTTTGGCGATTGGGCAATTAACGATGTTTGCACCCCCCAACCCCCCTTTTCAAGGGGGGCAAGCAGGGGGGTGTGTTGTAAAGATAAATGATGTTGATTTGACATAGTAAGCAAATAAAAAATTTTACTCCTAATGCTTAGGATGCCCAAATCTGGAGTGTCATATTGCTGTATAATCAATATTTTTTATAACTATTTTCAAACCGCATATGTACGGATATCAACCCCTGTCTTCTGTTTCATCTACTAATTGCTTTAGCAATATTTGTTTGGTTGCCACGGATATGGATGGCACTTTGACTACAAAAGGAAAATTTACTTCTACCTTGCTACAAGCTTTGGAAGATTTAGCAGTCGCTGGCATCAAAGTGCTAATTGTTACTGGACGTTCTGCTGGATGGGTAAGTGGAATAGTGAGTTACTTGCCCGTGGTGGGCGCAATGGCAGAAAATGGCGGTTTGTTTTATCCATCGGGAAGTGATTCACCAGTAGCGTTAACTTCCATTCCCGACTTAATAATTCATCGTCAACAGTTGGCGGCAGCTTTTGGGCAATTACAAACCCAATTTCCCCAAATCCAGGAATCTACTGATAATCGCTTTCGGCTAACTGACTGGACATTTGATGTATATTCTTTAAGTACAAATGAACTACAAACCCTAGCTCATCTTTGCCAACAAATGGGATGGGGGTTCACCTACAGCAATGTGCAGTGTCACATCAAACCCAAGGGACAAGATAAAGCTACTGGGTTGTTGCAGGTGTTGCGGGAATATTTTCCCCAGTACACAACAGAACAAGTTGTGACAGTTGGTGATAGTCCTAATGATGAAAGTTTATTTGATCGGCGTTGTTTTCCTATATCTGTGGGTGTGGCAAACGTGCGAGATTATGCCAACCAGTTGCAGCATCAACCTGCTTACATTACCACAGCTGCTGAGGGGGAAGGATTTTTTGAGTTGGCGAGATTTATACTCAAGTCGATTGTAGCAACTTAGCGTCGTATGCGTGTAGGCGATCGCTCATAACTACTTGACTCGACGGTTACTTCAATCCGTTTTTTTGTAGTACAATTGTATTGTATAGATAAGTAAAAACATGTCGAAAACTTCATAAAAGCCAGAAACATAAATCACGGATGCTGTTTACAGGCATGAATAGTGGTAAGGATTTAAAGATGGAAGGGAATAGTATGGTTAGTTGTTATGATGTTGCAAAGTATTTTCTTGCTCAAACCGATGAAGAGGCTGGGGATTTAATTTCTAATCTCAAGCTTCAAAAGTTGCTGTACTATGCTCAAGGGTTTCACTTGGCACTGTATGACGAACCTTTGTTTGCTGAATCTGTGGAGGCTTGGACACATGGTCCTGTAGTTCCTGAAGCGTATCATGCATATAAACACTATGGTTCTAGTTCGATTCCTATCCCTGACGATATTGATTTTTCAAGCAGATGATGAGCGGACTCGTGAGCTATTAGATGAGGTTTACCGTGTCTATGGGCAGTTTTCCGCATGGAAATTGCGAAATATGACTCATGACGAGGAACCGTGGAAAGATGCGTATGAAGGCAATATGATTATCACTCATCAAGATCTGAAACAATACTTTAAAACTCAGCTTGTGAATGACTCAGATGAGGTTTACGTAAAAAAAGCCAAAGTAAACCCTACTGCTGGTGAAAGCCTAATAAAAATGATGCGAGGTAAAGTAACAGTAAAAATGACTACCGATGAAATAATGGTACTAACTAGATAAAACTGATGAAAGAAATAATTTGAAGGGACGCATTGCATAACCTGACAATTGGCATACCGCGTCCCTCTCAATTTTACTCAGAGTTTTTGCTGTCCTCGAATTGACTTTGTGGCATGACTAGCACTTTATCAACACGATTACCATCCATATCCATTACTTCTAAACGCATACCCTGCCACTCAAAAAAATCTGCCGCAGTGGGGATGCGTCCGAGATGAGCCATGACAAAACCACCTAAAGTTTGATAGCTACCGCGATGTTCTTCGGCTAATGGTTGGACATTGAAAAGCTCAAAAAACTCATCTACCGACAACATTCCATCCAATAACCAGGAACCATCCTCTCTTTGCACAACTTGTGGATCTTCCTGTTCATCATCAGAAGGCACTTCACCAACGATTTCAATCATTACATCGTTGAGCGTGACTAATCCCTGAATCACACCGTATTCATCAACTACTAGCGCCATATGAGTAATTGTTTGTTTGAATAACTCTAGAACTTTCAAACCACGGGTACTTTCTGGTACAAACACGGGTTGTCGCAATCCTACAGTTAAGTCCAAAGCTTCACCGCAAAAACTCCGGGCTAATAAGTCGGTGACTGGTATAATACCAAGTACATTGTCAAGTCCTCCTTGGCAAACTGGATATCGGGAATAGCCGTTATCTATAATTTTACGGCGGTTTTCTTCGGCGGTATCCTCCAAGTCTAACCAAATAATATCCGGTCGGGGTGTCATGATGGAACTAACGGGGCGATCGCCTAAGCGAAACACTCGCTCCACCATATCTTGTTCTGCTTCTTCAAAGGTTCCTTCCTCAGTACCTTGCTCAATTAAAACTCTAATTTCTTCCTCTGTGACTTGTGGCTCTGTGGAAGGTCTAATGCCCAAAACTCTGAGTACTGTGTCCGTGGAAATACTTAATACGTAAACTATAGGAGAACCTATTGATACAAGCATTTGCATGGGGATGGCGAGGAAAGAAGCAATAAGTTCCGGGTTATTTAATGCCACTCGCTTGGGTACGAGTTCGCCAATAATTAGTGAAAAATATGTGATTATTACAATCGCTAATGCCTGAGCAATACTTTCCTTGTAAGGTGCTAGCCAAGGAATCAGATTCAAGATCGGCTCTAATCTATTTTTGGTAGGTTCTTCACCATAAGCACCAATGAGAATACCAAGAAGTGTAATCACCACCTGAACGATCGCGAAGAATTGATTCGGGGAAGACGCCAACTCCAGAGCAACGCGAGCTTTGGCATCACCTTGATTAGCAAGCTGTTGCAGCCGCACCTTACGCGCTGAAACAATTGCCAATTCTGACATGACAAATACACCATTGGTGAGGATGAGAAGAAGAATAATTAGAATTTCGATTGTTGGAGACATTTCTAAAATTGCCGATGTCATCGGCAAACCCTACTTAACTCTAAAGTCTTAGTATCTAGTATCTAGCGTGTTTCCAGAATAAAAGGCTTGATGTATAGAAAAATAACTCCTTAGTCATAAATAAGTAGAAGCACATTGATTTTCCGTATATTAGCCAGTGGTCATTGTACTAAAAATTAATGACCCTATAGTCAGACTTCTTCTTCTGTTGACACTTTTAAAATAGTTGAGGTAGGCGCTACATCAAGTACCGCCGATAAGAACGACTTCCACTTGTTTGGTAACTTATGGCATTTTCTTCCATTGTGCGTGCGATCGGGCGAACTTCGCTCACCACTGAACTCCTATCTAAGCTGAAACGGCAACAACAGTTACATTTAAATGGTATTCCTCGCTTGCCGAAAGGTTTGGTAACTTCGGCATTGGCAAAAACTGAGGAACATAATTTGTTTGTGGTATGTGCCACTCTGGAGGAAGCGGGGCGTTGGACTTCTCAGCTCGAAGCAATGGGTTGGCAAACAGTACATTTTTACCCCACTTCTGAAGCCTCTCCTTACGAACCCTTTGATCCCGAAACTGAAATGACTTGGGGACAAATGCAAGTACTGGCGGACTTGGTGCAACTAGGTATTTCATCTTCAATCGCAATCGTCGCCACCGTCGCGGCACTGCAACCCCACTTACCACCAGTAGAAGCTTTTAAACCCTTCTGCCTGACGTTAAAGCGTGGCATGGAATTGGAGCTTGATACCTTTAGTGAACAAATAACTCGTTTGGGATATGAGCGAGTACCTTTGGTGGAAACAGAAGGACAGTGGAGTCGGCGTGGCGATATTGTGGATGTGTTTCCAGTTTCTTCTGAGTTACCTGTGCGCTTGGAATGGTTTGGCGATGAGATTGAGCAAATACGGGAATTCGATCCAGCAACTCAACGTTCAGCTTTGGACAAAATTAACCAGCTGATTCTTACTCCAACTAGTTTCGCTCCAATTGTGATGGCAGCACTTCAGGATAATGCTGAGTTTAAAGCCTTGAGTGCTGATTTAAATGATGACTCAGAAATTACCACTCAAAACTCAGAACTCCTTGAAGGTAGTCGTCGCTTTTTAGGTTTAGCCTTTGACAAAGTGGCATCCCTCATTGATTATTTACCAGAAAACACTCTGATTGCCATTGATGAGCCAGAACAGTGTCATGCCCACAGCGCGCGCTGGGTGGAAAATGCCGAGGATCAATGGGCGGCGAATCATGAAATATCTCAGCAATTACCCAAAATCCATCGCTCGTTTGATGAGTGTCTAACTGCCACTGTAGACTTTAACAAAATATATCTATCGGAACTTGTAGAAACGCTCAGCACAGAATCAGCAATAAATCTTGCTTCTCGTCCAGTACCAGTAACACCGCATCAATTTGCCAAAATAGCCGAAACATTAAGACAAGAACGCGATCGCAACTTCTCCGTCTGGCTGGTATCTGCTCAGCCGTCGCGTTCTGTTTCTCTGTTGCAAGAACACGATTGTCCGGCTCAGTTTATCCCTAATCCCCGTGACTACCAAGCGATTGACAAGTTACAAGTCAATCATACACCAGTTGCCCTCAAATACTCTGGTCTTGCCGAACTAGAAGGTTTCATCCTACCTACATTTAGATTAGTAGTAGTAACTGACCGAGAATTTTATGGGCAGCACTCTCTTGCTACAGCTGGCTACATCCGCAAGCGGAGAAAAGCCACCTCCAAGCAAGTCGATCCCAATAAGCTGCGTCAAGGGGATTATGTGGTACACCGAAACCACGGTGTAGGTAAATTTATTAAGTTAGAAAGTCTCACTTTGAACGACGAGACTCGTGAATATTTGGTAGTACAATATGCTGATGGGCTACTGCGAGTAGCAGCTGACCAAGTAGGTGCTTTGTCACGCTTTCGTGCCACAGGCGACAAGCCACCAGAACTCAACAAGATGACTGGTAAAGCTTGGGAAAATACCAAGAATAAAGTCCGCAAGGCAATTAAGAAATTGGCGGTGGATTTACTTAAGCTGTATGCGGCGCGATCGCAACAACAAGGCATTGCCTTCCCACCAGATATGCCGTGGCAACAGGAGCTAGAAGACTCGTTTCCATACCAACCTACAACCGATCAACTTAAAGCGACGCAAGATGTGAAACGAGATATGGAAAGCTCGCGCCCGATGGATCGATTAGTTTGTGGAGATGTGGGTTTTGGGAAAACAGAAGTAGCTATTCGTGCCATTTTCAAAGCTGTCACTAGCGGTAAACAAGTTGCATTGCTTGCGCCTACTACTATTCTTACTCAGCAGCACTACCACACTCTCAAAGAGCGCTTTGCCCCCTACCCAATTAAAGTAGGGTTACTCAACCGCTTCCGCAGTGCTGAAGAACGGCGAGAAATTCTTAAACGTATGACAACTGGAGAATTAGATGTAGTTGTTGGTACACACCAACTTTTGGGTAAAGGAGTATCTTTCCGAGATTTGGGACTTTTAGTAGTCGATGAAGAACAGCGGTTTGGGGTGAATCAAAAAGAGAAAATCAAAACTCTCAAAACCCAGGTTGATGTGCTAACTCTCTCCGCTACTCCTATTCCCCGTACATTATACATGGCTTTGTCAGGGATTCGGGAAATGAGTGTGATTACTACACCGCCTCCATCCAGGCGTCCAATTCAAACCCATCTTGCACCACTGAACCCAGACAGTGTACGTAGTGCTATCCGTTCTGAAATTGACAGAGGTGGACAAGTATTTTACGTAGTTCCACGAATAGAGGGGATTGAGGAAATTGCTGGGCAACTGCGCGAGATGTTACCGGGGGCAAGAATTGCGATCGCTCACGGGCAGATGGAAGAAAGCGACTTAGAATCTACCATGCTCTCCTTTAGCAATGCTGAAGCGGATATCCTAGTTTGTACCACAATTATTGAATCTGGTTTGGACATTCCCCGCGTCAACACGATCTTGATCGAAGATGCCCACCGCTTTGGTTTATCCCAACTATACCAGTTGCGTGGTCGTGTCGGTCGGGCTGGTATTCAAGCTCATGCTTGGTTATTTTATCCCAAGCAGCGATCGTTATCCGATGCTGCACGACAGCGCTTACGTGCCATCCAAGAATTTACGCAGCTAGGTTCTGGGTATCAATTAGCAATGCGCGATATGGAAATACGCGGAGTAGGTAACTTGCTGGGTGCAGAACAGTCTGGTCAAATGGAGGCTATAGGTTTTGATTTATACATGGAAATGCTTGAAGAAGCGATTCGTGAAATCCGAGGGCAAGAAATTCCTCAAGTTGAGGATACTCAAATTGATCTAAACCTCACGGCATTCATTCCCGCAGATTACATCACCGACATGGATCAAAAGATGAGTGCTTACCGTGCAGTTGCTGCTGCTAAATCTAAAGAAGAATTATTGCAGATAGCAGCGGAGTGGAATGACCGTTACGGCGCAATTCCTACACCAGCAAATCAATTATTGCGGGTGATGGAATTGAAACAGTTAGGGAAAAAGCTCGGATTTAGCCGCATTAAACCAGAAAACAAACAGCATGTTGTTTTGGAAACACCAATGGAAGAACCTGCTTGGAATTTGTTGGCAGAAAATTTGTCAGAAACTCTCAAGTCGCGCTTTGTTTATTCACCAGGGAAAGTAACAGTGCGCGGTTTGGCAGTTCTCAAAGCCGATCAACAATTGCACACTTTAATTGATGCTATGGGGAAGATGCAGGGCGCAGTGTTGGAGGCGGCTGTTGTTTAAAATTTAAACATACGACGGCTCAAGCGAGTAGGATGGTTGCCTCTGTAAAAACGACATCTAATTTCATGTAGAGACGTTACATGTAACGTCTCTACAAACATGTATACTTAGTTTTGCTTAACTACGTATAAATTACAATCATAAATGGCAAGAAAAGTTGTAATATTGTCATCGTTCTTATTGACCTTCCTCATCACTGTACTGAATAGCTACGAGCCAGCAGCTTCGTTTGAGCGTGGTATGGCTAATCCGTCTAATCAATGGCAACTGGTTTGGTTCGACGAGTTTAATTACCGAGGTTTGCCTAACCCATTAAAGTGGACTTACGAGGAAGGATTTGTTCGTAACAATGAAGCACAGTACTACACTCGCGCTCGCAGGCAAAACGTTTGGGTAGAAAACGGTATGCTTGTGATCGAAGCTAGGAAAGAAAAATATCAAAATGCAAAGTATACTTCAGCAAGCGTAACCACCAATAAAAGGGCAAGTTGGCGATATGGACGCATTGAGGTGAAAGCTAAGCTTCCTACTGGGCAAGGTATGTGGCCCGCCATCTGGATGTTGGGAACCAATTACCCAGAGGTTGAGTGGCCCCTGTGTGGCGAGATCGATATCATGGAAAATGTTGGTTATGATCCAAACGTTATCCATGCCCACGTATACACGCAAGCGTTCAACTACATGACGCGCAACGTAAAAGGATCAAGTATTGTAATACCACTACCGCATACTGAGTTTCACATTTATGCGATGGAGTGGTTCAAAGACCGCATAGACTTCTTTGTGGATGACCGAAAGTACTTCACGTTTAAGAATACTGGGAATGGTATTGATGAGTGGCCCTTTGATGGTGAACATTACCTGATCCTAAATGCTGCAATTGGTGGTGGATGGGGCGGTAAGAAGGGGATCGACGATCGCATTTTTCCACAAAAGTATTATATTGACTACGTTCGGGTCTACCAACAGACTAACTAACCTTTAAATATATACTATAGTTTAGTTTATTACGCCATCGAAAGAACTTCGATAATTTGTAAAATAATATGTAATTTATTTTACATAAATTACAATAACTATTACGGTGTATACTAGAGGTTAAAGTACAGTGTGTTGGGTTGCGATCACACGCGGCATATGTTAAAATTGTTTAATTATCTTTTTACATCTTCAGATTTTATCCCTCACGGACACTGCTATCTATGGAAACCAGGTTTAGTCTGGCTACACATATTGTCCGACGCGCTGACCGCCGTAGCCTATTATTCCATCCCCATTACACTGTTCTACTTTGTCCGGCAGCGACGAGATTTGCCGTTTGACTGGGTATTTCTGTTGTTTGCTGGCTTCATCATCGCTTGTGGGACTACGCATTTAATGGAGATTTGGACGCTGTGGCATCCTACCTATTGGTTGTCAGGAGCAATCAAAGTCTTTACGGCAACGATATCTGTATTCACAGCCTTACAGCTAGTCCCACTCGTGCCGCAAGCCTTAGCACTTCCTAGCCCAGCGCAATTAGAGTTCGCCAATCAACAATTGCAAACCCAAATTGCCGAACGACTGCGGGTGGAGCAGGAGCTAAGAAAATACCAAGATAATCTCGAAGAGTTGGTAACACTGCGTAGTCATGAACTTATCCAGACTAACGTACAATTACAGCAGGAAATTGAAGAACACCGACGCACAGAAATATCACTAGTGCAAGAAATTACTGAACGCAAGCGGTTGGAGCAACAACGGGAAGCGCTCCTAGCTCGCGAACAATCTGCCCGTCAACAAGCTGAAGCTGCCAACCGCGTCAAAGACCAATTTCTTGCTATTCTCTCCCACGAACTCCGAACACCCCTCAACCCCATCTTGGGTTGGGTGAATCTGCTGAAAACTCGCTCCTTTGATAGCGCCACTACTACTAAAGCTCTCACTATTATTGAACGTAATGCCAAGTTGCAGATTCAACTAATTGATGACTTACTTGATGTCTCCCGGATTATCCACCACAAACTGACTCTAGAAATAAGTGATGTAGACTTAGCAGCCGTAATTGCAGCAGCAGTAGAAACAATGGACTGGGCAGCATCGGCTAAAGCTATCCAAATTCAGATCCAACTTGATCCAAATGTGAGTCCAATTTCCGGTGACTTTAATCGCCTCCAGCAAGTTGTGGGCAATTTGCTCTCTAATGCGATCAAGTTTACACCCTCTGGTGGAGAGGTAAAAGTTTGTTTAAAGCAGGATAGCTGTTGTGTCCAAATTAGCGTCAGTGATACGGGTATTGGTATTAGCCCTGATTTTATACCGTATATCTTTGAATACTTTCGACAAGCCGATAGTAGCACAACCAGAAAATTTGGTGGACTGGGGTTGGGATTGGCGATCGCACGTAATTTAGTAGAATTACATGGCGGAACAGTGGCAGTAGAAAGTCCGGGAGAAGGTAATGGTGCAACCTTTACAGTAAAACTACCTTTAGTTCCTGCTTCCCTACTGGTGAATCATCAATAGTTTACTGGGTTTTTGAAGTACAAAAGTTAAGGGAGAAACTGCGCTCTTCAGGCATCGATCCCAATACTCTACAGTAGAGACAAATTTTTGTTCATACTGGTTGGAGCAGAGGTATTGGACTCCAATATAGTGCTATGGCTGCTAATCTTGGGCAAAAATGTAAAATTTGCATTGATTTCATGCGCAGAAATATTGTTGTGTAAAGTACAAACATAGAGATTAATTATGGGGATCATTGTAAAAGCTATGATAAGTTACTCAGTCTCATTTTTATTAATTAATATAGTAACTTGATCTGCTTATAGTTATTAAATAAGTATCTATATTTACGTAAGAGACTTTAAATAAAAAATACATTAGTATAAGTAATATACTGAAGTAACTGCTAGCATAAAACCCTTACTGTATGGGATAATTGTGGCAAAATCTAGCTACAGTAGGAGTTGAAGGGTTATTGCTAGGTGCAAAAGTACACCTTAAGATACTGTTGATTGTGGGATACGGGATTTAAATTCGAGATATGTGAGCGCAATGCAAAATATAAGCAATTAATAAGTGAATAAATACCATCTTTAGAATTTCTTTGTTATTTTGTATTTAGTGGGACAGATTTCCCCTGTGTGCTGAGTTTAAATAGCTATCATTCACAAGCTTTGCTTAAAAGTAAATCTTTGATGAACCTGAGGTAATTGTGTTGTGATAATGCTATTACTGAACATAATCGCTTAGTAACAGCAACTACTACTTGATAATTTGAGGCTCAACTAGTTACTACTATGCTTAAGACTAATCGTCGGATTATTTTCTCTGCTTTTGTTAACCCCAATTTAGCTAGCAGTCAATCAATAAATCAAAACCGAAATCAGGCTCAAGTTGATTTATTGCAACCCTTGCGTCAATGGCTAGATTCTTTGGAGATTCAAAATCGTAAATTAGCAAAATTTATTGCTAAACTGATCCCGGCTCAATGCCCATTTGAAAGAGATATAGTATTGTTTGGACGCAAAATAGCTCACATTCCCCCTATGTGCAAGCTCAATCCACTTTACGATCAATTAGTGTTTTTACGGTTTCGCGCTTTATGTTACTTAGCTGATGTGTGTGGTGAAGATATTCAATCTTACTGCTAAGGGTTTAAACGGCAACATAGTAAAACCTATATTTTAGTAAAGCGCACTTAGCAGTTGTAACTACTAAATAGTCAATATATCACAACGCATCTGCTTGTTCTTGAGTTGTAATTAAAGCTTTTTCTGGTACTTGCACACCGTCACGCAAGGTAACGCCAACCACTATAGCTTTTGTACCAATAGTCACATTGTTGCCTACCTTAGAACGGAATAACACTGCATCATCTCCAATCGTCAGGTTATCTCCTACCTCCAAAGGACCGTGAAACACAATGTTATCATCAGTGTCCAATTTATTGCCAATGCGAATGCTCGTACCCTTGAGAGCATGAAAAGTAACGCGATCTTCAATTTCAGCATTTTCGCCAATAATAATTGGCGCACCTTCATCAGCACGAATAGAAGTACGCTGCCCAACAGTACTGTTGCTGCCGAGACGAACATCGCCAACTATACGAGCAAATTCTTCAAGACGCACATTTTTACCAAGAGTAGGGCTGACTGGTTTAGGGTTCCAGGAAGTTTTTGGCGCAGCGCTGCTACTAACCACAGCATCAAATCCCTTCTGTTCGTAAAGTTCGCTATAATGTTCAGCAAACTCCTCATTAACTTCCAACACCTCTTTTTGGAATGCAGAATTTTCTTTAGTCTTTAAGGGTAGAGTATCTGCTTGTGCTTGGGTGGTAATAACTGCCCCAATCGGAACTATACGATCTTTGCCGATGCGTACATTGGATAGAGTTGCACCGTGTAACACAAAAGCTCCGTCTTCCAACACAACATTGTTGAGATCCGCACGGAAACCGACAAAGGTAAAGTTACCAATACGTGAGTTTTTAATTTTTGCTTGGTGGGCAATGCTCGTTCTCTGTCCTAGACTACTAGAAAGTTTTCCGCAGTTTGCTTTAGGAGCTGTTTGATTACGCATTGCCAATAATACTATGTTGTCTTGAAGGTTAGTTTCACTACTAATACAAATGCGAGTATTGGGATCAGCCCGTATGATTGTATTGCTAGCAACAAATATTTTTCTACCTACTGATACATCACCAAATAATTGTGCTAATGGGCTGATAAAGCTAGAGTTCACCACCACTTTTGCCGGAAGAAACAAGCTTACCAGCTTGCTTTGTTGAGAAGAGACAACTTCCCCCGTACTTAGAATGCATAAGAAAACAATAATTACTAGAGCAAGTTGAATTTTTTTGCCGAGTTTGATGTACATAGGTAATTTTCAGTTAATTAACTTTTTTCAGAGTCAGCATAAATCTTTATTTGCTGTCAGAAGTTGACAACGAGCCTCTAAGAGCAAGTGGCAAAATTGGAAAAAGGAGTTCTTTCACCCCATTTTCAAAGAGGACGTTAGTAAAAATGATACTACATCTAAGTACTTGGCACGAAGTTGAAGCTTATCTACAGCAGTCTCAAGGTATAATTATCCCCATAGGTTCCACGGAACAACATGGACCAACAGGATTAATTGGTACAGATGCAATTACAGCAGAAGCGATCGCTCGTGGTGTAGGTGAAGCAACCCAAGCAATAGTAGCACCAACCATCAACGTTGGCATGGCACTACATCACACCGCCTTTCCCGGTACAATCAGCCTACGTCCTAGCACCATGATTCAAATGGTGCGAGACTACATCACCTGTTTAGCCAAAGCAGGTTTCACCAAATTCTACTTCATCAACGGACACGGCGGTAACATCGCCACCCTCAAAGCAGCTTTCTCAGAAACTTACGCCTACCTAGAAGACTTACGTCTGAATAACGCACAACAGGTACAATGTCAAGTAGCTAACTGGTTCATGTGCAGTTCAGTGTACCAATTAGCCAAAGAATTATACGGCAATCAAGAAGGTTCTCATGCTACACCAAGCGAAGTAGCTGTAACACAGTACGTTTACCCAGAAGCAATTAAACAAGCACCTCTTGCCAGCGAAGTGCGCTCTGGACATAGAATTTACAGTGCAACTGACTTTCGCGCCTACTACTCAGATGGTAGGATGGGTTCAAACCCTGCTTTAGCGACACCAGAACACGGTAAGCAATTTTTAGACTTAGCCGTGAAAGAACTCAGCAACGGATATCTAGAATTCTTGAACGCGGAGTAAATTAGAACCACAGATACACACAGATTAACACAGATAATTTATCTGTGTGCATCTGTGTTAATCTGTGGTTTATTTGTTATAAATTTGACTTTTACACTAGGTTTAATTAACTCCGAGCAATCCCTTCTTCACGCGCAGCACGTTGTACCGCACTTGCCACAGCAGTAACGACACGCTCATCAAATACAGAAGGAATGATGTGTTCTTTGTCAATATCTGAAGGGTTGACTAAAGACGCGATCGCACTTGCGGCTTCTAAATACATTGTGGTAGTAATAGTTTGGGCGCGACAATCTAGCGCACCACGAAACACCCCAGGGAAAGCGAGAACATTATTAATTTGATTGGGGTAGTCACTTCTACCGGTGGCGATGACAGCAACATCGTTACTGATGATTTCGGGTTGAATTTCTGGAATTGGATTTGCCATCGCAAACACAATTGGATCTTTTGCCATTGAATGCACCATTTCTGGTGTTAGTACTCCTGGTGCGCTGACGCCAATAAATACATCTGCCCCTTGTACTGCACCTGCTAAAGTACCTTGCGCTTTCACGGCAAATTCGCGCTTTTCTTCAGTTAAGTCGGTGCGACTGGTGGAAACGATTCCTTTTGAGTCGCACAACCATATTTTATCTGCTCCGGCTTTTTGCAGTAACCGCGCGATCGCAATTCCGGCAGCCCCTGCACCGTTAATGATAATACGGATATCCCCCATTGACTTATTTACTAATTTGAGGGAGTTGAATAAGGCTGCTAAAGTCACTATAGCTGTACCATGTTGGTCATCGTGAAATACGGGAATATCTAATTCTTGCCGCAGTTTCGCTTCTATTTCAAAACAGCGGGGAGCGGCAATATCCTCTAAATTCACACCCCCGAATACTGGAGCAATGTTTTTGACAGCTTCGACTATTTTATCAGTATCTTGGGTATCAAGACAAATGGGAAAGGCGTCAATGCCAGCAAATTCTTTGAACAGCATGGCTTTGCCTTCCATTACTGGTAGGGCTGCGGCTGGACCTAAGTTTCCTAATCCTAAGACAGCGCTTCCATCTGTTACAATTGCGACAGTATTTTTTTTGATGGTTAAGTTATAAACTTCTTCGGGATTTTGCGCGATCGCATTACAGATTCTACCTACTCCTGGCGTGTAAGCCATTGCTAAATCTGATACACTTTTGAGGGGAATTCGGCTGGCAATGCTGATTTTACCACCGCGATGCAAGTTAAAGGTGCGATCGTAGACGTTGATTACTTTAATATCTGGCAAGGCTTTTACAGCTTGCACAATCGTCTCAGCATGATCGCTACTGGCTGCATCAACAGTGATATCGCGAGTGGAAACAGCCCTTGTTTGGTTGATTAAATCTATTTGACCAAAATTACCGCCACTAGTGGCGATGGCTTTGGTTACTTCCGCCAACATCCCAACGCGGTTAGGAATTTCTACGCGAAGTGTCAAACTAAAACTAGAATTAGGAGATAGGTTTGCCATGTAGATCAGTGAATTTTAGAAACCAGATTTAAATTCATATGGTAGCTTTTACTACGGTCTAACATCACTCTCACCACGCATAATTTTAAAAATATCTCTGACAACCTTGTTGCGAATTTCTTCTAGATTAGGAAAATTTATTTTTTTTTCTTGAACTTGTTCAAAATACTTAACAACTTTCTCATAATGACTTTCTAAATGTCCATTATAACGCTCTTGTCCGCAATCAGTATCTATAATTGATTTGTCTAAGCTCTGAAGCAAACTCTTCAGTAAATTATTAATGTCTTGCCAAGTGTAACTTGAATTATATATAAGTAGAATTAATTTACAGGTAGCTGCCCAAATTTTTCCTAAATCAGCAAACTGCGTCAAACGGTGAGGATATAAACCTCTGACTAAATAATCTCCCTGCTTCAATATTCTTTCTAAATATAATTTACCTTCATCATAATTTTCTTTTATTTCAGTTCCATCAAGAGCAATTGCAGAACAATAAGTAAACATTCTGAGCGCTTTCTTAATCCTTAATTGCAGTTCATCTTTTTGATTTTCCTCTGTACACAGTTCAAGCATTCCCATAGTAAAAAGTAAAATACTTGAATGAGTACCAAACAAGTAAATTGATTTATTTTCCTCATTATGAATCTGCTTCAATATAGAAAAATCTAAATTTATTACATTTTTATCACTAGCATAAATCTGCTCACACTCATTACTATCTTCCTTTAATTCTTGAATTAGTGGAATGACTTGAATTTGTATATCGCCATAACTTTCATAATATTTTCCATTTCTACTATTCTTAGTAATCTTTCCACCATTATCTTTAATTTGTTGGTAGCACAATTTTCCAGTGTGATAATAACAAATTAATGCATGTTCTACCAATCGCCTTGCCCAATCTAGGCATTCTTCTCTAGATAATTCTTGATGTAATGGTTCATAATCTCCTAAATAGGCTACCATGAGATAGCACCAACTTTGGTAAGCAGACCAATAAGCGTAATGCGCTGGATTTCCATCTCTAGCTGCATATATTCGTGCTTTCTCTAATAAACGAATTGGCTCTATTAAACCAGAGAATCTACCGCTAGGGCGATCGGTATAAGAAGATGTAAATATGTAAAGTTTTGCTCGGTGTGCATACACTCTGGATAAAAGATAGAAGAAAGGATGAAAATTACTTTGAGCAGAATTGCTAATAGTGTAATATTTTTTTAATAATTTTTTTAAATACTCTTCAGCAGAATTTAAGCTATCTATAGCTGCCCGAATAGCACTAGAACGATCCGAGTGTAATTGACGACTTTCTGAATCCTCCAAATCTGTAAGGTAGTGATATCGAAATAGGCACAACTCATATTGAGCAAGTATTATGTCGCTCAAAAAGTTATTGTTATTTTTTTTAGCATTTTCTACATGATGTTTAAGAATATCAAGATATTTTTTGGCTATGCGGTAAAGACCTTCTTTAAGGTAAGCTTCAGTGATGGTAATATGAGCATCATAAGCTACTGCGCTCCAAGGCTGTCCGGAGTTAATTTCTGTAAAATTAAACTCGTTATTAGTAACACGATATCTATCTTTAAAAATCGTCTGATTCAGATATCCTTCCATTGCTTTTAAAGAAAACGGATAAAAGCTCAAATAGCTTTCAGCTTTTCTGAGTGCATTGATCTCTTCTACGCGATTACAAAGTTGAGTCAGGTACTTTACGGAATCTATTCCAGTCTGTTTAATTGCCCTTAATCTTGCATGAAGTGCTGCTTTAGCAAGCACCTCCACTAAATCAAAACCACAGTACTCACCATAAGCTGGTTCATAACTATTAACAACTTGGTCATAGTTTTTATTATCTCTAATTGCTTGCTCAATGTCACTTTTCTTACATAAATTAACCAAATTGTAAGAATACACTAAGCTAGGACTACCAAAAAAATGATGATCGTTTAAAATATTACGAGCAACTGGTAAATAATCATTTAGTTCGGGAATATCCCAGAATAAAACTCTATTAATAGCTGCAATAATATGATATACAGGGCTACCAATACCGCTAACTTCTTCAAAAAATTCTAATTTATTTTCACGAGAATTAAAGTAGCTAATTTGATAATCTTTTCCTTGAAGGAGTAACTGGTAATTTTCCGGTATTTTTACATAAAAATGCACTTTAATTTTGTAAGCAAACTGTTTTTGAAGTCCATTGATATCTTCTTGATCTTCATGTTGTTCTAAAATCAGCGGATTTAGCAAACCAATGCTTTGAGCTTTTTTATTTACATACAAAGGTAAAGGACTTGTTTTTTCAATTTCTATATGTTTAAGATGGACTGGAAACTCGTCCGTTAGTATTTCGTTCTCAACTAAAGAGCGAGTTAAATGTTCAATAAAAGAGGGATAAAACAAGTTTGCATCTGGTTTTATTTCGTCTTTTATAAGATGTTCTGGTAAAAGAGATTTAACTTGTCTTAAACCAGATTGAAACTCCATTCTACTGAATTCTCTATGAATTTTATTGACTAAATCATCAGTTTTTTCTCTTTTTAATGCACTGTTTAGTCCTCGATAACACTCTTCAATTAGATGTTCAACTTGGTGTTTAATTATATCTGAGAGTGATGCTAGCTTTGAGTATTGCTGATTCTTTAATTCAAATTGTTTTAAAGAGTGATAAATATTTATAGCACCTTTATAAAAAGGGACTATATCTTCAGATTTTAAGCCTTTAACGGTATCAGTGACAGTTTCCAGTAATTCCTGCAGCAAGGTTTCTCCCGAATATCTAGGAAAATCTAGCTTTTCCTTCTCTTCAGGAGTTAGTTGCGATAAATAGCGAAATGCCCTCAACTTTTCGGTTCTCGTTAAAATCCGAGGTACTTGTTCTTCTTTTGTATTTAATCTTTTTTTAGCCCAGTAATCTTGAATTCCAGCTAATATTTCTACTAATTTGCCCAGCGTCAATCCAGGTACAACCTTGTATCTTTCTTGTTCATCATAGTATTCTGTCAGAACAGAACGCAGAACACGCCTAATAAAAATTCGGTTATTTTTTTGCCCCCATTGATTTGCTATGCTGCTTTCATTGGGTTTTTTGTTTTCTTCATTTATCCCTAAGTCAGTCAGACATGTCAATAAATATTGATAGACAGACTTATCCCTCTGTTGATCCTCTTGGCTACGTCGCCCAATATTTTCCTCTCTTGACAAGCTACTAGTATCGCCTTGCTGATTTTTTGACATATAGCTGCTCCATTCTAGGCGTACCAACTAAATGTACATATTGTCTATGATTTAAAGCTAGTTTTTGGACATTTTGTACAAAATTTAACGGAAATATCTGCTTATTTAAGGTTATTAGTAGATGCATGTGAGAGTGGTAACTGCTTGAATGCTTTGCAAATTAGGCACTTTTAGTAAATCTATAACCTTGAGAGTCCTGTTTAGCCTTACACGTTGTTTTTATAAATTGTACATTATGAACAGATAAAATATCTTTTGTGTACACCTTGCAGAATAGGTAGATAGTCGGTATATAAAAGATGAGTATGTAAAAACTTTTTATCTTAGCATAAGACAAAATAAGTTGCGCGTAAATTCAGCCTTATATCAAGCTAGCAAAACCCTAGTTCCATGAGTAGGAATGGTATGAGAACTTTTACTTTCCATGCCGAAGACGAAACTCCGTTATCTAAGCGTAATGGTATTGATGAATTAGCTGCTGCGTTGGAGAGAGCCAAGTCAGATCAAAAAGATCTCGGACAGAGGTTCAAGGAAGTGGGAGAAAAATTAATGGAGGTATTGGAAGTTGAACCTCCACGAAGTTTTGTTGCACGTAAACCACCCGCTCACGAATCTCAGCTTGAAAGCGTTGGTATTGAAACTTGGCGACGAGCCAAAACACACACAATCAAATTTAGGCAAAAATATAAGAATATACCAGTTTATGGCGCTTCGGTAACAGTGGAAGTTGATGAAAATTACGATTTGCTTGCCATTAACTCAGCTATAGGCGATCCCGGAGGCGTTGATGCATCCCCTAAGTTAATCCCAGACAACCTCAAAGACGTAATTCAACAGCAGACAAAGCATAACTTGCATTTCGCTGATTTACAACCACATCTCTACTACTACTTTGACTCCATAGACGATCGCTGGCGATTAGTATACTTGGTTGAGAACAAACTCAATCAAACCAATGCTATCCCGAAGTTTGAATCCATACCAAAAATGGTAGACTATGTAATCGATGCTCATACGGGAGATTTAGTTCGCGAATTACCCCGTGTGAAGACTACTCGATAATGGTTTAGGGGGAAGACAAGCAAGTTAGTGCAGCGCCAAGAAACAGCTTACAATCGCTCCTTTTTTTATGAAGAGGAGGAAAACCCACATCTAATAAGATATTTAGCTGATACAGCACTTAATGTACGTACATATTACTTTAATGTTCGTATAGACAATGTTTTTCCTGGGAGAGACATTGTTAATCCTCCCAATTGGCTGCCGCAAAGTGTTAGCGCTCATGCTAATGCTTCTGATACAGCAAAATTATTCAAAGTTGTACTTGAACAAAACCCCACAGAGGGAACCATAGAGCGTTACGTATCAAGTATTCACTGTATTGAAGACAATGGCAATCACAGCGAATGTTATGATTGTTGGTGGTCAAAGGATTACCAACAAGCATTTTTTGGGCAGTGTCTAGTAAACGGTGAATTCCGGTGTTATGCGATCGCACAAGATATAGTTGCCCATGAGTTTTGCCACGCCTTGACCAGTTGGACTGCTAAGCTTGAATATGTAGCACAGTCAGGAGCACTTGACGAGTCCTACGCTGACATTTTTGGTATCTTAGTTGCTAATTTTCACGAACCTGACATTAGTAGGTGGAATTGGAAAATAGGACATGGTTTTGGTGAAAACGGTGACGCAATACGGGATCTGAGTACTCCTACTCGTTGCGCTCAACCGAAACACATGGATAATTACCGCCAATTATCCCCTGGTGAGCGTCCTCGGTGGGATAATGATTGGGGTTACGTTCACCACAACTCTGGAATTCACAATAAAGCAGCTTACAATTTACTTACCTCTCAAGATGAGCAAGGTAACTACCTCTTCACTGCTGAAATTGTCGCTGTCCTTTTCTATCAAGCTTTGATTCGATTAGGCGAACACTCTGGTTTCAGTGATAGCCGCCGTGCTATTATGCAGGTGGCAAAAACCCTATTCCGTCGAGATCCTATTAGAGATCAAAAGCTTCAGGCGATTAAAAGAGCATTCGATCTAGTAGGAATTTCGGAGTGAAGACAAGGGAAAAGCCGCAACGGACGCTACTAACTCTGCTGCGCCTTCCACGTAGTCATCCTCATTTATATTAAGGAATAAATTAAATTGCATCCACCAATTCAAAACGCACTCGCTTGCCAATCACTCTGGCAGCACGATCAATAGTGTCTAGGGTTACAGATGTGTTATTTGGATCTAGAAGTCGATCAAGAGATGCTCTGCTAGTCTTCATCTGTTTCGCCATCTCTGTTTTAGTTAAATTCTTTTCTTCCATTGCCTGTTTAATCTGCCAAGCAATAACTCGCTTGATGGCAATCAAGTTAATCTCTTCAAGTGTACCTTCTTTTTCCAGAAGATCATCAAGAGATGAACCTATATATGGGTTGTTACTCATCCCCTCGCCTCCAATTCTATTTTCCGCTTACGCTCTAAAGCTAAATCCAAATCTTTTTTAGGAGTTTTCCTCTGTTTTTTGATAAATCCATGAAGCAAAATCATCTCACCTTCATGAATGCAGAACAACACACGGGCTATACCTTGAGCTAAATTAGTACGAACCTCAAACTTTATATCAAATCTAACTTAAGACGTATTGTCAAAACTACAGTTTTTGTATTTGAGTTACTCTAGCTTTGTCACACGAAATTAGCTAAATTCGATCCTACATGACAATGTATCTTTTTTGGTACAACATTTCAATAGGTGTGCAAATTTTTTGTACTTGCAAAGTCCTACCATTAAATCATTACTCAGGAGTAGTTTCCTGCCCAAACTGTGCAAAACGAATTTCAATGCGTCGGCGTTTGGCATTGTTCGTTCGATCTACTTGAGCAAATCCACCATTATTTGGTAAATGTAGTTGTGCTGCAGAATAAGCTCTAAAACCTAGCTGTTTAAAACGTCCCTGTTTTTTTTGACTTTGAATTTTCTGTAATTCCTTTACTACCGCTAAAGCTCGCATTAAACCCAAATCTGCATTAGAGCCTGGACAAAGAATACCAACATCTTGATTGCGAGTAGCTACTTCTTCTAGTTTGTCGTCTAAATTACTACCCTTTTGGGTATTACACCTGAGTGAACCAACTTCTTGACCATCGGTGTGACCGATAACTTCGATTAAATCAACTCTTTTATCACTATTTTCTATTTCTTCTATATTCTTAACAATTGCTTTTAAAATTGGACCATCTGCACCATTTTGACTAATAGCGTCTTTTAAATTATTTGGCAATACTGCGCTACCTGAATCAAAGTTATATTGAGCGGCAGGAAGCACGATGATTTTTTGCGCCTTTTCATCTGGAAACCTGGGCTTTTGATTTTGGTTGTTGGAAGCAGCTTTAGCTATTGTTAGTAGTAACAGTAATGAGAGAACCATGAAAGCATTGGACATTAAGTCTGTATATGATGTCCAAATACTGAAGGTTTCAGGAGGAGAAGCATTCTTAGTTCTTCTGGGCATAGTCTCTACATTTAAATAAATCTAAGGATTTTGGGATTGATTTAATAGATTCACTAAATTAGTGAGATTTGTTTGAATATTTTTGATGATTTGAGTGTATTGATCAAGTGTTATCGCTACATTTTGTATGTTATAGTTATGGTTACCTACTTGTCCTGTATGCTGATTTAATGCTTCTTTTACCTGAGATGCATTGAGATTGAAAGATTGAGTGGCTGATGAGAGAGTATGAGTATTTTGCTCAAGCCTGATCGAGATACTATTGAGGTCTTGTTGATTGTTCTGAATTAAGTTTTGAATGCGGGATGAGTTATTAACTAAAGTATTGGTAAGACTTTGTAACTCTTGTGTATAGTTTTGTAAAGCTTCTGTTGTGCTGTCAAGTGATTGTGCTGATGTACTCAGAGTGGAAGTAAGATTTGAAAAATTTCTAGTTATTCCTGCTAAGTTGTTAGTTGTATTGCTTAAGGTATTAGCTCCTGTTTGCATTAATTTTGACGATTCTTTAGTGACATCGCCAAATTCATCTGCACTTTTGACTAGCTTGCGAGATGCATCGGTAACGGCATGTTCAAAGTCTTTGACGTATTGAGGAAATTTACTGACAAAAATATCTAATTTGCTAGCATAAATATCTATGCTAGTTCTTAGTTCATTGATTTTTTCCTGTACAGAAAGCGGGGTTTGAGAGAGTAAATAGTCATTATCAATGTAATCTTCTAGCCTACTAATAAGATTATCTTTTTCTATGTCTAAATCATATGCAGGATGAAATTTGGTGAGAAAAACACTACAAACTAGCGCTACCAAACTGCTAACAAAAGCAATTGCCATTGAGCTAATAATATCAGCTAAGGCTTTCTGTAGTTGAATTTCTCCGGCGGTGTTTCTACTGAGTAAAATTAAATTGATGGTGATGCCTACGAATGTTCCTAGTAAGCCCATAGCTAGGAGTAAGTTTGGGAGTAATTGGTAATAGCGCTTTTTTTTCTCCCATACTTGTAATTTTGGATGTTCGTTGTAAGTTTTCTCTATTAATGCTAGTCGATTAATTTTTTCTCTATTTTCTTGTTTAATCCCTTGGCAGCGAGTATAAATATTACTACTTAATTGCTGATAATAACTTTGTAGTTCTTGAGGCAATTGGTTGTGTAATTTCACTCCATCTAGAGTTAGTTTTAATGTCAAAATTACAAAAAAAATTACAACTAGCCAAGGTATAATTGCTGGATTTATCAGATAAAGAGCGAATACTACAAAGCTAATTATGACTACCCAATAGGAAGGAGACAAAGCTTTAATGGAAAGGTGATTCATATTTTTATACCTGCAAGATTTGCTTGTTAGGCGTAAAATATATAATTTTTATACTACAATAATTCGAGATTTACTGTTTTTATTTTTCCGGATAAATGTAGACGCCTCAGCGGGGCGTCTCTACGGTTTGACGGTGGTGTGACATGAATACAGGCGTAGCGCAAATTATTGGTGGACGTTATCAGATTATTAAATTATTGGGGGAGGGGGGCTTTGGGAGGACTTATCTAGCGGAGGATTTATATCAGTTGGGAAGCCAGTATGCTGTCAAGCATTTAACTTTCTCTAGTCACAATCCCGATCAAGTGATCAAGGTTAGGGAATTATTCAAGCGTGAAGTAGAAACTTTACAAAAGTTAAACGGGCATCCACAAATTCCTAAGTTCTTCGCTCACATTGAAGAAAATCAAGAGTTTTACTTAGTACAAGAATTTATTGACGGACATTCTTTTAGTGATGAAATTAAAGCAGTAACTAAGTTAGAGGAAATTGAAGTAGTCCATTTTTTAAAAGATTTACTCACTATTCTGGAATTTATTCACAGTAAAAATATTATCCATCGTGATATTAATCCTGATAATATAATTCGGCGTAAAGATGGTAAGTTAGTTTTAATTGACTTTGGTGCAGTCAAAGAAGTTATTACTCAAACTCAAATCCAAAAACCTGGTACTCAGATTTATACTTTGGGTTATGCTCCTCAAGAGCAGATGCATGGATATCCTAGATTTAACAGTGATATTTATGCGCTAGGAATGACTGCAATTGAAGCATTGACAGGTTTGGAACCGACAGTCTTACCAACAAATCAGGATGGAGAGGTTATATGGCAAGATCAAGCAGAGGTTAGTCCAAAACTGGCAAGAATTTTGTCCAAAATGGTGCAGGATAATTGTAATTTGAGATATCAATCAGTAACAGATGTACTCATAGATATAGATACAATAGCTAATTCATCAAAAACACAAGTTGTTGTACTACATCAACACTCAAGCAAAGCTGCAAATACTGATAAATTTCTCTGTGTTCTATTGCTAATTAGTATTATATTTACAATCTTTTATGCTGCCGGATGGTTACCAGAAAAAACTGAGACATTGCCCCAACAAGAACAGTCTTTCTTAAAGATTTCATCGCTAACAGCTAATAGAAAACTCACAATTAACAATTAGCTGTTAGCAAATTCGCTATTCAGAGAGTTTGTTCCTAGCTCGCTCTGCGCGGGCTTCGGCTGATGCCATCACCTCGTCCATATTTTCTAACATTTCGCCGGGGAAATTTTCTAAAATTCTGGTGGAAAGGGCAACTCGACCTTTACCTTGATCTACATCTAAGATTACTGCACGCAACGGCTGACCGATTTGAAAAACCTTTTCCAGATTGTCAATAAATTTCTGACTCACCTGTTTGATGTGGAGTAAAGCGCTAGTACCATCTAAATCCACAAATACACCAAAGGGTTTCATCCCAGTAACTTTCCCAGAAACTAGCTGCCCGACTTCAAACAGACTGAAGTTGGCAGAACGAACCGCTATGCGCTGAGAAAGTATCAGTTTGTTGTTGCTACGATTAACTTCTAAAAAGCCAGTAGTGAGAGTTTGACCTTTGAGTGATTCTAAATTATCTCGTTCAACTAAGTGCGATCGCGGAATAAATCCCCGTAAACCCTGAATCTCGACAGTAACACCACCTTTATTCACATTGGCTACTCGCACTTGCACTGTCTGACTATTTTCCTGCATTTGCGCTAGTCTTTCCCAAATGTGGTTAATTTCTAGTTGTCGCCGAGAAAGAGTTACTTGCCCTTCTGCATCTTGATCGCGAATAATTAAAAACTCTAAATCCTCATTTAACGGTAGCACCTCCGATAAATCTGTGATTGCTCTCAAAGAAGCCTCATCACGGGGAATAAAAGCTGACGACTTGCCACCAATATCAACATAGGCTCCATCTGGATCTAGTTGGTACACTTTGCCGTGTACTACCTGTCCCTTTTGAAACTGATAGTCGTGTTTTTCTAGTGCCTTGGCAAAATCGTCCATTGTAAAAGGCGAATCGGCTTTTTGAGAAATTTTCGCTTCGGAATTCATGACTTTTGAAGATAAATAGTTAATTGCTAACTGCTAATTGTTAATTGTTAATTGTTTTTAGCCATTAACCAGTCTTCAATTAGCAGTTCTTACGGATGTTTCTTTACTACTTAGTTGCTTAGTTGCCCAAACAGTTGTTTTACTTGCTCCCAAGCATCGGCTGCAGCTTTAGGATTATAGCTGCCACGATGATCGCAGAAAAATCCGTGTTCAGCTCCATCGTAGCGAAACACGCGATGCGGAATTTTGTATTTTTCTAACTCTGCTTCAATCTCTGTAACCTGGGATGAGGGAATACTGGCATCTTCCATACCAAAGAAGGCATAAAGAGTACCTTTAATTTCTGGAGTACGGGTAACAGTGGGATCTCCACCGCCAAAAGTGCGGGTGGTAATGCCTGCACCGTAGAAGGAAGCAGCGGCTTTGATATCTGGTAGAGTTGCGGCAAGATAAGCTACATGTCCCCCAAAACAAAAACCAATGCAGCCAAAGCCATCCTGCTTAACATTTGGTAAGCTTTTTAGGTAATCAATGGCTGCTTGAATATCGCCCAATAACTCTGATGCCTTGGTTTGCATCGCATAGTTTCTCCCAATTTCTATGTCTTGGGGAGTATAGCCAGTTTCAAAACCAGGGGCTATTCGTTGGAAGAGTTCAGGTGCGATCGCCACATAACCTAATGCGGCAATGCGTTCTGTTACTTCGCGAATGTGGGTGTTGACTCCAAAAATTTCCTGTAACACCACAACTCCTGGAAACGAACCAGAAGTTTTGGGTTTTGCTAAATAAGCAGAAATTTGTACACTGGGTTGATTTATATTAACTGTTGTGGTATCTATTCCTTGCTCTGCCATAATAGATTTTTCGCTTCGCTATGTAATTATTAGATATAACAGTGCCAGTAGCTCAAGGTTATCTCCAATCAAATTATTAACTATAAGTAGCAATTACACAGCAAATTTCCTTACTGAGAAATTCAATGTATAAATAAATTATTTGATTGTTGCACATGCAACTGGTAACATACCGCCCACTCACAAGTAAGAGGTTTGGTGATGCTCCAATTCCGAATTCAACCAGATAGTGAAATTCCCTCTTCAGCTCAGTTGTTTAACCAAATTAGGTTTGCGATCGCGTCGCGGCAATACCCACCTGGATACAAATTGCCTAGCACCAGAGCCTTAGCAATGCAAACTGGTTTGCATCGCAATACCATTAGTAAGGTTTACCGACAACTAGAAGAAGAAGGATTTGTAGAAAGTTTAGCTGGCTCAGGAATTTATGTCCGCGCCCAAGGTCATGAGGGAGGTAGTAGACTACAATCACCGATTCTCAAACAATATCCTGAAGCATACAAAGTTGTCCAACAAGCGCTTGACGAGTTACTTTCCCAAGGCTGCTCACTCAGTCAAGCACGAGAGCTATTTTTAGCGGAAATTGACTGGCGCTTGCGTTGTAGTGCGCGAGTGTTGGTTGCCGTTCCCGCTCAAGATATTGGTGCTGGAGAATTGATGGTGTATGAATTAGAACAAGAACTCAAAATCCCCGTACAGTTAGTAGTCATGCATGAACTAGCTGCCATCATCGATCAAACTTCCTCTGCCACGGTTGTCACAAGTCGATATTTTATTGGAGAAGTAGAGGTAATTGCCGCACCCAAAGCTGTACGTGTAATTCCTCTAGATATTTATGACTACGCCAAAGAATTTAACCTCTTAAAAAATATGCCAAAAGATAGTTGTGTTGGCATAGTCAGCCTTAGTTCTGGAATTGTGAGGGCAGCAGAAGTTATCCTTCATGGTTTTCGCGGGGATCAACTACTAGTGATGACTTCTCAACCAAAAGATAGTTACAAACTACAAGCAATAGTCAAGAGAGCAAATTTAATTATCAGCGATCAAGCCAGTTATTCTGCAGTACAAGCCGCAGTACAAGCCGCTCAAGAAGACATTATTCGTCCACCTAAACTAGTTCGCTGTGAAAATTATATCGGTACAAATTCGATTAATTTGCTGAAACGAGAATTGGGATTGGGATGATTGTAGAGACGTTCCGGCGGAACGTCTCTACAGGATTTAAAATGAAGAGGCGATCGCCAATTCAGCATGTTTAGTAAAGGTATCTTGATCGAGAAGATACGGTGAATACTGAGGAGTTATGGCGAGTAGTTTTTCAATTCGCGCCCTGGCTGCTTCGACTACTGACTCGGAAAGACTACCTTTGCCAAGCGATTCTGAAAAGTCGTGAGCAATTTTATAAGTTTGTTCTAGGGATGAGGAAGGTAGATTGCGAGATACAATAAATAGATCGCAGCCAGCATTAAAGGTTCGCGCTAAAGTGCCAGCCTGAGTATACATATTTGAGACTGCCTTCATGTCTAGGTCATCAGATACAACTACTCCTTCAAAACCAAGCTCTTGGCGAAGTATACCTTGTAAAATGGGTGTCGATAGGGTGCATGGTACTTCAGGATCGATCTTGGGGAAAAGGATGTGAGCAGTCATAATCATGGGAACCTGCTCCTCAATTAATGCTTTGAAGGGTATGAGTTCGCGATCGCGCAGTTCTTCCACAGTCAAATTCAGCACTGGTAATTCTAAGTGAGAGTCAGTGCTGGTGTCTCCATGTCCGGGGAAATGCTTGGCACATCCTATAATTCCTGAGTCCTTGAGTCCCAAGTAGTATTCACGCGCACCCCTAGCAGTAGTTGACGGAGTGTATCCAAAGGCACGATAACCAATGATGGGGTTTTTGGGATTGGAAAAAATATCAGCTACAGGTGCCCAGGATACATTAATACCGAGTGATTTCAGTTCCACCCCCGTAGCTCTTGCTACCTCACGCGACCTATTACCGTAGAGCAACGCATGAGGAAATCGCGTAAATGGCGGCGGTGTGCGGAAAACGCGACCTCCTTCATGGTCTATAGTCATGAACATTGATTCGCGTTCAGTATATTTTTTTACATTATCTATTAACTCTTTAAAGCTTTGCAGCCAAACTTCATAGGGAGCGTCATAACGAAAGTTATTCAGGTAGAAAACAATTCCGATGGGGTTTAATTCACTAAGTATACGTTTATCATCATCATTTAACGTAGTACCAGTTATACCGACAATCAGATGGTTCCCAAAGGACTGAAGTTCTCGCAATCCCGTCATTGTGCTCTCCCTATATACGTATTTATTTTTTAAGTACGTAGTAAGCGCTAAAGCGCTTTAGCGCTTACTACGAAACTAATATAAAAATTCTTGTACCTGCTGCAAATAAGTTGGTGCGTCTTCCAACATGGGGAAATGAGCCGTATTGGGAATCATGACAAACTTAATCGCGTCGCTTAAAGTTGCCGCACTACGCCCCATTGAGGCAGGAATAATGCGATCGTATTCCCCAGCTACCAATAGCGTAGGCACAGTTAGCTGAGCAAACTCTTGGGGCATTACCTCTGTTGCTGTCTTACTCACAGAAGTAAAAATTGTAGCCAAAGCTGCATCGTAATCTGCTAAAAGAAAATCCTGCAAGAAAGCCTGACGCTCTGGTGCTGGTATGGGGCGATGCAGAAATCGCGCCATAAACATCCGATCCACTAACGGTATTTTCTCTAACCACTTAGGGCGAAATTTAACAACGTAGCCACCGAATTTATGAAAGGCTGTAAACGCTTTTTCGTCGTACTCAAAAACACCGCTACAAGTCAAAATCGCTTTTTCTACTCGTTGCGGGTAGCGGTTGAGAAATAAAGTGGCAATCGATGCGCCCATTGAATGGGCATTGAGAAACACACGCTTGACTTCTAATTGATCGAGCATTGCTGCTAAATCGTCAGCGTATTCTTCTAACTCATAGGTTAACTCTTGAATTGCCTCAGTTTCTTCTTGCACTGACTGCGACTCTACCACCGCTTCACTTGCTTTGGCGATGCTGGGCTTTCCACGGGAGCGCCCAAATCCCCGTAAATCGTAGAGTAAACAATCAAATCGATCTGATAAAGCATCGGCGGTACTTTTCCAGTATCGCCCGGAACCTGCCCAACCGTGAATAAAAACCATCACAGGTTTAACACCATCTGATGGTTTTTTTATCCACTCATAATAATGCTCAACGCCACGAACATTGATGTAAGACATCGCGGTAGATGGGAGGTGGGGAATACTTTTGTACAGACGCTCCGCCGGAGCGTCTCTACTTTACGCTGATTCTGGCTTGGGTAGTGAAGAAGGATGTACTAGGAGTTCGGCTGTTGAGCGCTTTTCTACCATTTCTCGCGTTACTGTGCACCTTGTTAGATCTTTACGAGAGGGTAGTTCGTACATCACATCCAGCATTAGTTCTTCGACAATACCCCGCAATGCTCTCGCACCAGTTTTCCGACGATAGGCTTCTTGGGCGATCGCTCGCAAGGCTTCTGGTTTAAAGTCTAGCTGAACATTGTCCATCTTCAGCAACTTTTGGTACTGCTTGACCAGAGCGCTGCGTGGTTGGGTTAAAATTGCCATTAGTGCTTCTTCATCCAGAGGCTCTACCACTGCTACCATTGGTATCCGCCCAATAAATTCTGGAATCATGCCGAATTTCACTAAGTCATCCGGTTCGTGATTGCGCAAAGTATCTGCTATGCGCCGATCTTTTGACTGTCCCTCTCCTGGTTGGACAAAACCTATTGACTTTTTACCAATTCTCTGCTCTACTACTTTTTCTAAACCTACAAAAGCTCCGCCGCAAATAAATAGGATATTGCTCGTATCTATTTGGATGCAATCTTGATAGGGGTGCTTACGTCCTCCTTGGGGTGGTACGTTGGCGATAGTCCCCTCCAACATTTTCAGCAAAGCTTGCTGTACACCTTCGCCAGAAACATCCCGCGTAATCGAGGGGTTCTCGCTCTTGCGAGCAATTTTATCTATTTCATCAATATAGATAATTCCTCGCTGCGCTTCTTCTACATCCAACTCTGCCACTTGTAACAGTCGCAGCAAGATATTTTCTACATCTTCTCCCACATATCCGGCTTCAGTTAATGTAGTAGCGTCAGCAACAGCGAACGGTACATCCAATATTTTCGCCAGAGTTTGGGCTAGCAGTGTTTTACCACAACCGGTGGGACCGATGAGTAGAATGTTTGACTTTTGCAGTTCTACAGAATCATCTTGCGCTTTGCCACTACCCTTAGACTGCACAAGTGCCAGACGTTTATAGTGATTGTATACTGCGACCGAAAGCACTTTTTTGGCTTCGTCTTGACCAATTACGTGTTCGTCTAAATATTTCTTAATCTCTCTTGGCTTTGGTATTTGATTCAACGAGAGATTGGAGGAGCGGGCGCGGCGTTTTTGCGGTGGTTCTGATCGAGGCGCACTTTGGGATGATGTCGCCCCATTGGTGTCGAGTAATTCCTCGTCTAAGATTTCATTACACAAATCAACGCATTCATCGCAGATGTAGACTCCCGGTCCGGCGATTAGTTTACGCACCTGCTCCTGAGACTTGCCACAAAACGAACATTTTAAATGGGAGTCGTACTTAGACATACCAGCCTCTTATTTCAGAATGGTGACATTTTCCCCTGCTACGGGAAGATTTTGCCTGTAGATGACCTGATCGATCAACCCGTAATTTTTTGCCTCATCAGCCGACATGAAGAAGTCCCGCTCAGTGTCAGCTTCTATTCTTTCCAATGGTTGACCTGTGTGCTGAGCCAATAAATGGTTCAACTTAGATTTATGATAAAGAATTTCTCTGGCTTGGATCTCAATGTCAACTGCTTGTCCTTGAGCGCCACCGAGTGGTTGGTGAATCATAATCCGAGAATCAGGTAGAGACATACGCTTACCTGGCGTTCCTGCTGTTAACAAGAATGCTCCCATGCTAGCGGCTAAACCAAAACAAATCGTTACCACATCTGGACGAATTTGTTGAATGGTATCATATATTGCCATTCCGGCTGTGACCGAGCCACCGGGAGAGTTGATGTAGATCTGAATATCCTTTTCGGAATCTTCAGCATCTAAAAACAGCAGCTGAGCAACAATCAGATTAGAAACAGTGTCATCTATTGGCGTTCCTAAAAAGATGATCCGCTCTCGCAACAAGCGGGAGTAGATGTCGAATGCACGTTCTCCCATACCGGATTGTTCCACAACCATCGGGACGATGTTGCTAGGACTGAGTTGGGAGTTAACTGATAAATAACTCAAACTGCTAATTTGGTGATTTCCCGACTGCGATACAAGCATAAAAGAACGTTTGACAATGATTTTACAGAGTTATCAGCAGCGATCGCTGCCAAAAAATGCTTATTCTATTCTTATCTTAGCTATGTGTTAACCATTATGCCTTATTTAATTCTCTTACGCCCGTAATGGACGAGATTCTTCTGGTAGCCAGAAGGTAGAGATTTTACGGTAAGGAGATTTGTCGGTTGGGCAAACCCCTCTGGAAACCCAACAAATGCATATAATGGTTGGGTTTCTTTCCTTTTAGCCTTCGCTTGGGGGATTGTCACCGCTAGCTTCTTTTGCGGTGGGCGTAGTTTCCTCACCTGAGGTGATAACTGTAGCTTCTACATCTATAGGGGAATCCGTACTTTCTTCAATAATTTGTTCCGTAGGTGATGCAGCTTCTATTTCAGTTGCTGCCACTTCTGCCCTCAAAGTTCCTTCCGGTACAAGTTCAACTGATGAATGTTCTACAAGCCAATCGAGAATTCTCTCCGTTAACATTTCGTTTTCTACAGCTATGGCGAGATTTTCTGGATCAATGTCTCGCTCAGAGTATTGTTGCATCAGTTCTTGAACTCTGGCTTGAATTTCTTCGTCTGTAACAGAAATAGATTCAAGTTTACTAACTTCCATTAAAGCCAAACTTTGCCTCAGGCGTTCAACTGCCTCACCACGAGAACGTTCTTGCCACTGAGGGATCATTTCTGGACTAAATAACTTTTTGACATCAACTCCTTGTTGTGAAAGTCGGAACAATGTTTGTCTTAACATTGTCTCAACTTCCTGCTTGATCATTGTTTCTGGCAAATCTACGGACACGTGCTTTAGTAGTTCAGCAATCACAGCTTGATGCTTATTTGCCTTTGTTTTGTCCTGAGCTTCTTTCTCAAACCGCTCTTCTAAAGAACGACGCAACTCCTCTAAAGTTTCGTATTCACTAACTTCTTGCGCAAAGTCGTCATTCAATTCTGGTAGTTCTTTTTCCTTCAGTTCATGGAGTGTGACTGTAAAAATAGCATGTGTTCCTGCTAATTCTGGATTTTGATAGGGATCAGGAAACTGAGCTGATATTTCCTTGGTTTCTCCAGCATTCATCCCTACTATACCTGTAACGAAGCCAGGAATAAATTTGTCTTCAAGCAACTCTACTTGAAAATCTTTTGCTTGGGCACCTGGGATCGCTCTGGGTGGAGCTGTTTCATCGTCACCTGGAGATGGAGCGAATACACCTTTAAAATCCACCACAGCAATATCGCCTATTTGAGCTTGACGCCCTTCTACTGGAATCAAAGTCGCCATTTGCTGACGTTCGTTTTCCAAAACTTTGTCTACTTGCTCTTTGTCATATTCAACTTCTTCGGCTTTGACTATGAAATCTTTGTACTGGTTAAGGTGTGTAACTGGTTCTACATCTATGGCAGCAGAAAATGTCAGGGGTTTTCCTGGTTCATAATTATTAACCAATTCCTCAAACTGTGAACGTAGTTGAGGTTGCCCAATCGCTTGGATTTCCTCTTGCTTTAGGGCTTTTTCTATCCCATCTTGAATTATTTCTTCCAGCGCTGCCGCCTTGATGCGATTCATTCCATAACGCTGTAATAATATCTGTCTTGGTACTTTGCCTTTGCGAAACCCAGGAATATTTGCAGAACTTGCTAAATTTTTAACTACCTGTTCGTATCTTTGCTTGGTTACTTCTGGCGTAATTTCGATTGACAAACCAATCTGACTCTTGGGAAGTTTCTCCTGGGTGACTTTCATGTCTTCTCTGGTGTATATTTTGTACTTCTAGTTGACTATTGATTATGTATGGAAATTGATAGCAGGGTTAATACCGTGATATCCTGGGCGTGAGAACCGAATAATAGTACTCGCTTGTAATGTGTACCATTGCCTCCCGTACCTGTTATGGAACTTGCACGGGCGATCGCTCTCACTTGCCTTCAGACATAGCTCAAGCGTTTGAGCTTGTAGTTCTATGTCATTCCTACTGGTTTAGCTTCCAATTGGATCATAGTACATCAATCCTTCAAAGCTAGCACGCCTGTGGAAGAGTATTACTCTCATCTAGGTGCAGACATATAACGTTTTGACCAGTACATGCAGTTTGGTAGTATAATACGACATTTAAATTTATGGCAACTTCAATAATTAATTGTTGTAAACAGCAGTGTGACATAAAATAATCAACTAGCCAAGAATGTATTAAAGTAAGAATACGTTGAAAAAACTAATTAAATTGCCGTATAGAAATTTTTTACTGTTAGTATATTAAATTATGTTGTAACTTTTTATTAAAAATAACCAATAATTCAATAATACAGATTATGAGGAGGAAGTCAGGTTGTCTAAATCCTATCGAATAGCTATATTGGGAGCAACGGGAGCCGTGGGCAAAGAGTTGCTGGAATTACTGGAAAGCCGAAATTTTCCTTTGTCAGATTTAAGATTGTTGGCATCACAACGTAGCGTAGGACGGAAGTTACAGTTTAAAGGAGAAGATTTGCCAGTAGAGGTGGTGAGCGATCGCGCCTTTAATAATGTAGATTTAGTGCTAGCAAGTGCAGGTGGTGCAACGTCAAAAGCTTGGGCGTCTATAGCTGTAAATGCTGGGGCAGTAGTCATAGATAACTCCAGTGCCTATAGGATGAACCCAGAAGTTCCGCTAGTGATTCCAGAAGTTAATCCACAAGCCGCAGCAAACCATAAAGGCATTATTGCCAATCCCAACTGTACGACAATTTTGATGGCAGTAGCAGTATGGCCTTTACATTGTCATCAACCAGTAAAACGCATTGTGGCAGCAACCTACCAATCGGCAAGTGGCGCGGGTGCATTAGCAATGGAAGAAGTAAAAACCCAAACAAGCGCCATATTAGAGGGTAAGCAGCCTACACCATCGGTATTTCCTTATCCATTGGCATTTAATTTATTTCCGCATAACTCCCCATTGAACGATTTGGGGTATTGCGAAGAAGAAATGAAAATGGTCAATGAAACCCGTAAAATATTTAACAATCAGCAGATCAAAATTACCGCAACATGTGTACGGGTTCCCGTACTAAGAGCTCATTCAGAAGCAATTAATCTAGAATTTGAATCACCATTTAGCGCGGTAGAAGCAAAAGAGATCTTAAGTCGATCTCCTGGAGTAAAATTGGTCGAAGATTGGAAGGCAAATTATTTTCCCATGCCAATTGAAGCCACAGGTAGGGATGAAGTTTTAGTAGGAAGAATACGCTCAGATATTTCTCATGAATGCGGCTTGGAACTGTGGCTGTGTGGCGATCAAATCCGTAAAGGAGCAGCTTTGAATGCAGTACAAATAGCTGAGTTGTTAGTAGAAAAAAATCTGCTCCAACCAGCAATAGCCATTAGCCAGTAAAGACACCTCGCAGGGGTGTCGGTAAATTGATGGCATGGGGCGTCTCTACATTTATTTAGTGAGGCATCTGTACTTGAAAAAATTGGCAAATAGGTTATGAAAAGAAAAAACCACCAAGATAAAAAAAATAAAGTACGTAATTAGGAGAAAAAAAGTGTGGTGGTAGATTTTGGCAAAGTTTTAACAGCGATGATTACGCCGTTTAAAGCAGATGGCAGTGTTAATTATGATCTAGCAGCCCAAATAGCAGCACATTTAGTAGAAAACGGTACGGATACATTAGTAGTGTGTGGTACAACAGGAGAATCTCCAACTTTAACTTGGGAAGAAGAATATCAACTGTTTGTTGTGGTTTTAGCGGAAGTAGGTGACAAAGCTTATGTGATGGCAGGATGTGGTTCTAATTCGACCAAAGAAGCGATCGCAGCAACGCAAAAATCAGCTAAAATAGGAATACATGCTACATTACAAGTAGTTCCTTACTACAATAAACCGCCACAAGCAGGACTTTACCAGCATTTTCTGGCAATAGCCCAAGCTGTGCCAGAGATGCCATTGTTGTTATACAATGTACCGAGTCGTACTGGTCAAAACCTCCATGCCGAAACAGTTGCCAAGTTGGCTGAGGTAGAGAATATTGTCGGTATTAAAGAAGCTAGTGGCAATTTAGACCAACTAAGTGAAATCCGTAGGTTGACATCGCCCGAATTCCAGATTTACTCTGGAGAAGATTCCTTAACGTTGCCATCGTTAGCAATTGGGGCAAAGGGCGTAGTGAGTGTAGCTTCTCATCTGGTAGGAAACCAACTACAACAGATGATTAAAGCTTACAACTCGGGTGAAGTTAAAGTAGCAACCGAAATACATCTCCAACTGTTACCGTTATTTAAAGCTTTGTTTGCAACTACAAATCCGATCCCAGTGAAGAAAGCATTGCAGCTTCAGGGCTGGGATGTGGGTTCACCTCGTCTGCCCCTATGCGAAGCGGATGATGATCTCAATCCAAGGTTAGTAATGGTTCTGAAGGAACTAAATTTAATTTCATGAAAACTGGTGAAAAGCTAGTGAAATAGGTAGAAAAAATACATAAAAAAATTGTGCGTAATTATTACCATGTCGCAGGTAAAAGACCTGTGTTACGACTGAAAAATAAATATAGTATCAATTCTGTTGATTGAACAATTGAAAATACAGATAATACTGTTTTTTCAAACGCTCGTTTATAGACAGTTCCTATTCGCCTATCCTACAAGACACTAATTTTCAAATCTTTAACAGCAAAGAACAATCTAAGGAGAAAATGATTAAAAACGAAACCGAATCTGCCCTAAAAATCATTCCATTGGGTGGACTACACGAAATTGGCAAAAATACCTGTGTTTTCGAGTACGAAGATGAAATTGTGCTGCTAGATGCAGGGTTGGCTTTTCCTACAGATGGAATGCACGGAGTAAATATTGTTCTCCCAGACATGACTTATCTACGGGAAAATCGCCACAAAATTAAGGGTATGATCGTTACCCACGGTCATGAAGACCACATTGGCGGGATTGCTTTTCACTTGAAGCAATTTGACATACCCGTAATTTATGGTCCTCGCCTTGCTTTGGCAATGCTAGAGGGTAAGTTGGAAGAAGCAGGGGTGCGCGATCGCACAGAATTACGAAGAGTCATGCCACGTGATGTGGTAAGGATTGGCAAACATTTTTTTGTGGAGTATATCCGTAATACCCATTCCATCGCCGATAGCTTCACTGTAGCTATTCATACACCACTTGGCTTAGTCATCCACACGGGAGATTTTAAATTTGACCATACGCCAGTTGATGGAGAGCGTTTCGACCTACAACGGTTAGCAGAACACGGAGAAAAAGGCGTACTTTGTCTTCTCAGCGACTCCACTAACTCAGAAGTACCCGGATTCACACCTTCAGAACGTTCAGTTTACCCAAATCTAGAGCGGATTTTTGCTCAAACCAAAGGGCGACTGTTCGTAACCACCTTTGCTTCTAGCGTGCATCGCATCAACATGGTCTTGCAACTAGCGCAGAAGTACAACCGTGTGGTGACAGTGGTAGGGCGTTCCATGCTCAACTTAATTGCTCATGCCCGTAATCTTGGTTACATCAAATGCGAAGATAATCTACTTCAACCGTTGCACGTTGTGCGTAATCTCCCAGAAGAGAACGTATTGATTTTGACGACAGGTTCTCAAGGAGAGCCGATGTCAGCCATGACGCGCATCGCCAATCAAGAACACCCTCATATTAAAATCAGGCAAGGAGATACAGTAGTATTCTCAGCTAACCCAATTCCGGGAAATACTATTGCTGTGGTCACCATCATCGATAAATTGATGATGCAAGGTGCAAATGTAATTTATGGTCGAGAGAAAGGGGTTCACGTTTCTGGTCACGGATGTCAAGAAGACCAAAAGTTAATGATCGCCTTAACTCGTCCCAAATTCTTCGTACCAGTTCACGGTGAACATCGGATGCTAGTTAAGCACGCCGAAACCGCACGAAATATGGGCATTCCTGCCGAGAATATGGTAATTATTCAGAATGGTAGTGTAATAGAACTAACTGAAGATTCTATCGATGTAGCTGGTAAGGTCCCAGCCGGCATCGAGCTAGTAGATACTTCTAGTTCTGGTATGGTTAGTGCCAAAGTATTGCAAGAACGGCAACGGATGGCAGAAGAAGGTTTGGTGATTATTGCCGCCGCAATAGATTGGAATGGCAAGCTGTTAGCTAAGCCAGAAATTCACATCCGGGGTGTAGTAACTAGTATTGAACGCCCATTGTTGCAAAAGTGGGTACAACAAAGACTTGAAGAAATTCTCGGCGTGCGCTTTACAGAATTTGCCCATTCCACAGAAAGTGAACAATCAGATGTAGATTGGGGTGGATTGCAAGAAGTTTTAGAGCGAGAAGTAGCGCGATCGCTTAAAAAAGAATTACATTGTCAACCATCTGTGAGTTTGTTAATGCAAATTCCCGAAGAACCTGCAAAAGTTGTCACCGACGGTAGAAGGCGTCGCACTCGCACTGCAGCACAAGTAGCGTCTTAAAGCGTTAGAAGAATAACCAGATCAACCAGATCCCCGACAACTTTTACGAAGTCGGGGATCTTGGCATTGCGCTAGGACATCAAGATGATTACACCATGTCTGACGCGGCTGGTGGCATTTTATTCTGCGGTTAATAGCATTCTTCAACACTTCTAAATCACTCCCAAAGGCTTCACACGTATTTGTACTTAGTAATAAATACTGTTATGGAAGTACTGCATCAGGTGTGTGTAAAACCCACATCATAACCTATCTTTGGGTAGATGACTTTATTGAAATTTTATATGTGTCAAGTTATAAATAAAATGCCATAATCACATTGGCAATTAAGGGTCAATTGGGTTTAACTTGTCGTAAGATTAAACAGGTTCCGATTCAAGTGGCTACTTGAGAACCAAATTGTATCTCGTTCTGAACAATATTCTTCCGGGAGAGGCTATCTCCACGTTGTAGATGATCATCAGGCAGTTCAAAACCCTCAATAATACAGAGGAGTGAACCATGAGGGTATTCGATAATACCACAAAAAAGATTTTCTTGGCAAGCTGGGTATCAATCAACCAGACAGAAGCTAAAGCAGCTAATGTAACCCAGCAACCCCGTCAATCCACGATACGTAATATTATCCAACCGCTACGACAGTGGTTAGACAATATTCAAATTCGCGACCGCCAACTAGCTCATCGTTTATGCAAACTGATTCCTGCTCAATGTCCTTTTGAGCGCGATGTCAAGTTACTGGGTAAAACCCTGTTTCACATCCCACCGATGTGTAAGCTCAACCCCTTGTACGAGGAGTTGGTTGGTTTACGTTTTCGAGCGCTATGCTACCTAGCTGATGAATGTGGCGAAGATGTGACGCAATACTGCTAACACAGAGTTACTAGCTAATGGTTAATGGTTAATGGTTAATTGTTCTATTAACCATTAGCCATTAACAATTAACAATTACTATTTTTTCTGCCATTTTTTAATAGCTGCTTGGGCTTTGTTGTAAGCCGCTGTTTCCTTAGGAACTAAAACAGCAGTTTCAACAGCCGCCTGGAAATCTCCTTTAGCAGCGCGACGAGTTGCAAGAGACAAAATTTTCTCACCCCAAGTATCCATAGATTTTTTAGCGTCATCAAAGCCAGGTTCACCAGGTAATATTTTCTTGACAACCTCAATCGCACGATTATAAGTAGATGCCTGTTTGGGTTGAATTAAAGCACTAGCCGCATCTAAAAGAGCCTCGTTAGTCATAGACTGCTTTGCTTGCCGCCGCCATTTGATAATTGCTGCTTGTGCTTTTGGATATAAAAGATCTTCTTTACCAATTAATTGAGCAGCAGCCATAGCATTTGTTAACTGTTTTTGCTTGGCACGACTTTCTGCCAAGTCTAAAATCATCCTACTCCAAATCTTAATATTATCCTGAGCTTGTCCATACAGAGGTTCACCTAGTTTAATTTTGCGAGCAGCAACAATAGCTAAACTTATATCGCTTGCCTGATTTGGATTTAAAGACATATTTGCCAGTTCCAGTGATGCTTTTCGCAGCTTTTGTTGAGAAATCAAAGCAGATTGTCTGCTCACGGAAATTTCTGGTTCAACAGGTATTGGTGTAGGTATTGTTTTAACTATTTCTAGTTCAACAGGTATTGGTGTAGGCATTGTGACTTTTGGTATCAACACCTGGATAGTTTTGGTTGTAGTAGTTTTAGTTGAAGTAGAAATCTGCTCAACTTTAAAACCTGTTTTATGACGAATAAACGCCATTATTAAACCCAGTACCAGCAGTGTAGTTGCACCCCACAGAAGGAACCATTGCCAAAATGAGGCGTTTGCTGTTTTTTTCTTGTGATAGTTACTTGCACCAGAAAAAGATGGTGAGAGGGGGAGTTGGGGAGGAAGAGAGTGAGGGAGTGGGGGAGGTGGGGAGTGAGGGAGTGGGGGAGTTGGGAAGGAAGGGAGTGAGGGAGAGAATAGATTCCAATTCTCCGGTGCGCCTCGAACATGAAACTGCACCCCTACTCCTCTACTCCCCTGCTCTTTTTCCCCTACTGGGGCGCTTACTCTGTCTATTTTTACTTCCCATTGCGGCAAAATTATTTGCTCTGTGGATTTGATAAAGCTAACAGGGTTTTGCGTCGGACGCCAGTAGAGTTGACATAACTCAGGGGTATGAGTGCTTAGGTATCTTTCTAGCTTTACTAATGTGCTGCTATTACCAAAACGTAAAGCTTCTAACAAGGCTGCTGTAAAAAACCCGTGACCTAGTTCACCGCTTTCGTGAGAAAATTGCTCTGGTTGGCAAGAAAGAATCGTCGAAACTCGTAATTCTTGGGCAAGATCAATCGTTTCTTGTCCAATTAGAGCGTCTGCTTGGATACCAAAAGCACGGTTAATATCTAGTAATACTAATGTATCAAGACCAGCAACTTGCAGACTTTGGAGAATTTGTCGCACTTCTATACCAGTCTGTTCAACATAATCTGGATTTCCTTCCACTGGCATCAAGTAATCGTGTCCTTTGTGGTTGACACCATAACCGCTAAAGAAAAACCAGAGTCTGTCTTGCGGTTGCCAACAAGCTGCTGCTAAATCCTCAAGCAAAAGGAGAATGTTCTCTTTAGTAGGATAAGTTGATCGATCTCCAAGGGGCGGTGAGGTATCTGTCATCAGCAGACACTGCTGTGGTAAAAAACCCCCCTCTGCAACTAAAAAATTCCTGAGCGCCTCCGCATCTGCTTGGGCGCAACCTAGAGGTTGAAAAAAATGGTATTGATTTATGCCAATGGCTATCGCCCAGTTGTTTGCCATCGCGCTTTCTGTTGGTTATGGTTTGCTTTGTGAAGATTATTGGCTTTGCGGAAAAAACAAAGTTAATCTATGTTTATGAGTCTAAGTGATTATTACCACATCTCTATATAAGATGTGATTTTTATGACTTTTTGATAGATTCACTTAATTTAAATTCGTTGATCACAAAAGGAGCTAGAGGTTATGAGGAGTTGTACAAGTACATTTAGCAAAATTCCTTTTCCAGTCAGGAGTTATTTCGAGCCGCTCATAAAATCTATGCCGTTAATAGGTAAGAAAATCCGGATCGCTTCTGCTGTATTTTGGTTAAGTGTCGGTGTTCCTTTGTGGCTAATTACGGAAACAATTACGCCTCAAATTGTACAAGCTTATACAGCAAGGGTAGACCTGTTGATTGACAGGTTACCAGAAGAAAATTACGAAACCATGTTGCTTCGGGCAGAAGCGGCAGCAAGAGCGGCAACTCAACGTAGCTTTGACCAAGATATTTTGGTTACAGATGTTTCAATCATTGTTTCTGTACAAAGTTATGGAGCGATCGCACCAGTGATAGAATTAGGCGTCACTCGCGCACAATGGCGCAAACGTCCCGATCCGCAACGTTGGGCAACTTACTTCAAAACTGCGCAAACACTACTATTTTTTGGACAAAATTCCTTAACTTCCGTACAGACGCCCCAACGGAGCGTCTCTACACCCAACCCAACACCACAACCGAATAACGTCTCTACACCCAACCCAACACTACAACCGAATAACGTTCTGCCTGTACCACCGCCGCCACCCTTGAGTCCTACAGCAAAATGACCAATTCTCATTCACTGCTGACTACCCGATTACTGCATGACATAGAATAGTAGGGTTGTAAACAATTACGTACCCTAACACATGGCTGTTCCTAAGAAGAAAACATCCAAGTCTAAACGAGATAAACGTCGTGCAACTTGGAGGCACAAAGCTGTAGTTGAAGCTCAGAAAGCTCTCTCTCTGGGCAAGTCGATTTTGACTGGACGTTCAACATTTGTCTATCCATCTGCCGAAGAAGAGGAAGAATCGTAGAACGATCGCTCCATGCGCTAAAAGCTAATTGCTAATCGAGAACCTAGTGTGCTGTTAGCCATTAGCTATTAGCTATTACTTACCGTTAGACCGATACTAAAAAATTTAATCAAAAGTAAAGTGTCTTCACAAATCATATTTTTCTGTCACTATGCTCGGAAAATTTTTTCAAAAACCAACTAACCAGGAGGGAGAAAGAGTTCCCCCAGGTCAATACTTAACTAAAGGCTTCCCTGTATTAACTTATGGTGCAACTCCCCAAGTCAGTACAGACAAATGGGAATTTAAAGTTTGGGGTTTAGCAAAACCTGCAACCTTTACCTGGGCTGACTTTATGGCACTACCCCAAAACGAATTCACAGCAGACTTCCACTGTGTAACCCGTTGGTCTAAACTTGATGTCAAGTGGACTGGCATTAAGGTGACAGACTTCATGAAACTAATTGAAGTAGACTCCAAAGCAGTCCATGTCATGGAACACTGCTACGGGGGCTACACCACCAATATCCCCATTGAAGACTTTGTGCGGGAAGAAAACTTCTTTGCCTTTAAAGTATTTGGTGAACCTCTACCAGCAGAACATGGTGGTCCCTTACGATTAGTCGTTCCTCATTTGTATGCTTGGAAAAGTGCCAAGTGGATTAATGGTTTGGAGTTTCTAGAACGAGAGGAACATGGTTTTTGGGAACGCAACGGCTATCATCGTCGTGGCGAACCCTGGGCAGAAGAACGATACAGCAATTAATTTCCCTAGTTCCCAGGCGAGCGCCTTTCTAGTTCCCAGGCGAGCGCCTGGTAATTATAGAGTCGAGGCGGAGCCTCGATACTGCTAACCCAAAAATCGCTTCAACCAAGCCAGCTTACCTTGGTAAGGAGCATACAATAATTTAATGTCAAGCAACAAAGGTTTGCTAAAAACACTTTTGTAATGAGAAAAAGTGTCAAAACTAGCTTTACCATGATAGCTACCAATACCGCTATCACCAACACCTCCAAATGGTAAAGATAAGACACCACTGTGCATCATTGTGCTATTGATGCCCACTCCACCGGATGAGGTTTCACGCAAAACTCGCTGTTGCAAATTTTTATTATTAGTAAATAAGTACAAAGCCAAGGGTTTTGGTTGAGAGTTAATTAAGGCGATCGCATCAGCAATATCCGTATATTCAATTACAGGCAAAATCGGACCAAAAATTTCTTCTTGCATAATCTCAGAAGTTGAGGAAACATGATCAATGAGTGTAGGAGCGATATAAAGTTCGTCCGGATTTGTTTCTCCTCCAATCAAAATGTCTCCATCTTTTAACAAGCGAACTAACCGCTCAAAGTGTTTTTGATGGATAATCCTGCCATAATCTGGGCTGCTGGCTGGATTGTCACCATAAAATTCTTGAATACAGCCTTTGATAGTAGCTAACAAATTTTTCTTGATATTTTTATTAACTAAAAGATAGTCAGGCGCAATACAACTTTGTCCAGCATTAATAAACTTACCCCAAGTAATGCGTCTAGCAGTATGTTCAATATGGATGTCATTATCAACAATGCAAGGAGATTTACCACCCAATTCCAAAGTTACAGGCGTGAGATGTTTTGCTGCTGCCTCCATCACTATTTTGCCCACAGCCGTACCACCAGTAAAAAATATGTAGTCAAATTTTTCTCTAAGTAGCTGCTGACTGGTTTCTACCCCGCCTTCTACGACAGCTATGTATGCTGGGTGAAAACATTTTTCGATGATTTTACGTATAATACTAGAGGTGTGAGGGGCAAGTTCTGAAGGTTTGATAATTGCACAATTTCCTGCGGCGATCGCACCTACTAACGGTACTATATTCAACTGGAATGGATAGTTCCAAGCACCAATAATTAAAACCACTCCTAGCGGTTCTGGATAAATTTTTGCCGATGCAGGTAATAGTTGAGCGTTAACGGATGCTTTTCTTGCCTTAGTCCAATTTTTGAGGTTTTTAATAGCATAATCTATCTCTTTTCTAATTAAGATAATTTCTGTGGCAAAAGTCTCAAATTCTGGTTTATGTAAATCTGCTTTTACTGCTTGAAAAATTTCTTGCTCATCTTCAATAATTGCTTGTTTTAAAGTTTTTAGTTGAGAAGAGCGAAAATTAATATCTTTTGTTTTCCCGCTTTGAAAAAAATTACGTTGTTGAGAGATAATATCAGCAATTGATAATTGAACAATCATATTTTTTCCTCTGCTTCTTTAGAAACCCTGATCAGAAACCCGACTTCTTCAAGAAGTCGGGTTTCTCTACTGTTTTATAGGTAAACTGACAATAAAAGTACTACCTTTACCCACCTCCGAATTGACGAGAATAGTGCCTTGATGTGCCTCGACAATGCGGCGAGAAAGATAGAGTCCTAAACCACTACCAGAACTCTTATGGCTTCCTTGGCGAAATCGTTCAAACAAGGTTGCTTGTTCTTCAGGAGGAATACCAGAACCTGTATCCGCTACCTCAATTGTAATCCGGTCATCGGCAGTTATGGGTGGGATCAGACGAATAGTAATTGACCCGTGATCGGTGAATTTGATCGCATTACCGATTAAATTAGTAAATAGTCGATGTAATTCTAGGCGATCGCCCATGACGGTCGTTATAGCTGAGTTATCACCCAAATCTAGAAATATTTCGAGTTGCTTTTGAGCTGCGAGTGTAGACAATTCTTTGGCAACCTCTTCGAGTAAAGAGCGTAGATTTACAGGTTGAAAGGCCAGAGTTTTGCGACCCGCTTCAAAACGGTAAACTTCTAGTAAGGTATTGACCATAGCAAGCAGGTTGCTGTTACTGCGTCCCATGATCGTAATTACTTCGTGCATTTGTGGTGACAACTGTCCCAAAGCGCCTTCTTGTAACAGTATCAGCATCCGTTCAGCAGCAACTAGGGGTGTGCGTAAGTCGTGAGTAAGACGCGAGACAAAATCTTGACGTTGACGGGCAATTTCATCGCGTTCATCTATACTATGCTTGAGGCGTAGTAGCGATCGCACCCGTGCTAGTAACTCATCCACTGTTACAGGTTTGCGGATAAAATCATCAGCCCCCAAGTCCAATCCGTGAGCGACATTAGGTGAGTCGTGGGCGGTAATCAGTAGAATGGGGATAAAAGCCAATGCCGTATTTTCCCGGATACGCTTAGTTACTTCGTAACCATCCATTCCAGGCATCATCAAATCTAGCAAAACTAAGTCACAAGCACAGGTTTCAAGTTGTGCCAGTGCTGAAGCACCATGTTCTGCCGTGCAAACCGTGTAGCCTTCTTCCTCCAAAATGGTTTTGATTAAAAACACGTTATCTGGAGAATCATCAACAACGAGAATCTTGTCCGAGTGAGAAGATTGTGTCATGGAGCGGCGGGAAGAAACACACTTGAGGGAAAGTTAGTTACAGTTGTATCATTTTCTCTATCTTTTGCCAGAGTTGACCGCCCACGAAAAAACATTCTTTACACTTTATCTGTGGGGAAAAATGGGGCGACGGAGGCGAGCGCCTACTTAACCCATACTACCCACGTAGATCAAGTGCGATCGCTAATTTCGTCCCTATATGGTATGGAACTAACGCGGCAATTCAATTCAATTTCTTCTATGCGTTCCTTAACAGCTATAGTCGCCTCCTCCCGTGTGTCAAAGTTCCGCAGTTCAAATGCTTTTTGTCCACTTTCACAGATTATAGGCAACTGTAGTGTAACCATGATTGGCAATTCTACCAATTTCTACCATCCAACCTTGATAGATAATGAAGTTTGTTCCTACCATATACATTAGGCGTGGCAAAAGGGTTTTGTTGATCCGATGTTGAGCTAGTATATCTATTCCATAAGGGCAGACTCTAATCAAGGTTTTGGCAAAATTTTCGGCTTTTTTGTAAGACTTAAAAGTTTTCCTGTGCCAGAAATGTCTATTTTGAGGGTCCCATAATTGTAGTATATAACCAACTGGGATAGGAGAAATTTTGAAATTCCACAAGTTTCTGATCTTGGCTGTATATTCGTCCACAGCATACTCTCTGTGCCTCACAAACTGCTCAAATTCTCCTAGTGAATCAACAGTAACTGCTTTTTTATGAAGCCTTTTTAGCGCCGCCAAATCATTTATCCGATTGATGACCTTGGTAACGTAGCTGGAAACGTACTCAAACCGCGTTTCTAGAACAGCAAACACAAACTCTCGACCTTGTTGGACAATTGCTTGCTTAATCTTCTTACTTTCATCCCAAGTAAAAAACTCCATCATATTCACGTCCTGATAACTTCTAGCTGCGTCAAAGCTCCTCGTAACTTCTTACTTCTTGTAAGCCTTCTGACTAGGCTCAATTTCCAATCTAACCGACTTTGTAGGTTTTGGTGCGTCGCTATCAAATTGATCGACGAGGCGCTTGCCAATTTCTGGTTCTAGCTGTTGCAGGCGATCGCCACGCAAATAGCTCAAAGCTTGTAGAATCATTTCAAATGCTGAGTTTCATAGAGTGTATAATAATCCATAAGTAAAAATGAACACTATTACTATTCAAGTTTTCAACCAGCACTTGCTAAAAGCAAACAAACAGCTACTCGTCTTGGCATGTCAATAGAAGAATCTGAAAAATATTGCTTTGAGGTGAGCGTGTGAAGCGCATAGTTGAATTTCCTCTCGAAAATGGTGACTCCATTTTTGTAGAAATAGATGAACCAGTAGACATTGATAGTCGCATCGGTCTAAGGGATGAGATTGTAGAAAAAGCTAATCAGACTTTCGAGTCGGCTTTGGAAAAAATTAAGCCCGTAGCTAATGTGATTCTCACCAAAGTACGTAGTTTACATCAGCCAGCAGATGAAGTAGAAGTCAAGTTTGGCGTCAAAATCGTTGCCGGACTTGGGGCAGTGATTGCTTCTGGTAGTGGGGAGGTAAATTACGAAATTACCTTGAAGTGGAAAAAGGATTCACACAATGACCAAACCGCTTGAGTTATCTGTTGTGAGAATTTACTCAAACAGCGGCAAAGTCGTTGGTGCTGGTTTTTTGGTTTCCCAAAAATACATCCTCACTTGTGCTCATGTAGTAGCAGATGCTTTGGGGCTTTCACGCACCATTGTTGAAAAACCCTCGCAAGCAGTCAGCTTAGACTTCCCACTAGTGGCGGCGAAACAGTTTTTCACAGCTAAGGTAATTTTCTGGCAACCAGTTAACCCCGATGAATTTGCAGAAGATATTGCGGGATTAGAGTTAGAGAGTTCTCCTCCAGAAGCTGCAACACATGCGCAATTGGTGAAATCAGAAGACTTGTGGGGGCATAATTTCCAAGTTTTGGGTTTTCCGAGCAAGCAATCCAATGGGGTTTGGGCTTCTGGCGAGTTACGTGCACCAATAGCTAACGGTTGGGTTCAAATTGAAGATGTGAAACAACAGGGTTATGCTTTAGAGCCAGGTTTTAGTGGTGCGCCGATATGGGATTGTGAGCTTGAGGGTGTAGTAGGAATGGCGGTGGCGGCGGAAATAAATCGACAAAATGCCAAAGCTGCTTTTATGATTCCCACAAAGGTGCTGTACGAAGCATGGTCTGAGTTAGGTAAACAAGAGATGCCATCAGGGACTAGTCAAAGTGCCAAATTTTTTATCAGCTATCGCACTCAAGAACCTGATGCAAGCCTTGCCCAGGAGTTTTATAATGCCTTGAAAGCTGCCGGACATCAGGCATTTATGGCGGGAGAGTCTATTCGATTAGGGGAAAATTGGGTTGAACGCATTAATAGAGAATTGCAAAAGTGTGATTATTTCTTGCTGCTGTTATCTCCACAATCGGCAACTAGTGAAATGGTGACAGAAGAAGTGCGACGGGCGAAGGAATTGCGTGATTTACATCCTCAAAACAAGCCGATGATTTTGCCGATTCGCGTCAATTTTCCTATAAGTTCGTCACTCAATTATGATTTGCGAGGTTATTTGAGTCAGATTCAGCAGCGAGAGTGGAATTTGCCTGCTGATACTCCCAAGATTTTAGAAGAAATTCTGGCACTGTTGGCAACGAATAAGGCAAGCGAAGAAATAACAGCTGTAGATGATGAGTTATTTTTGAGTCCCGTAGACAAAATATCCACTGCATCTGTGTTGAGTAAAGTTGCTACCGTTGCCCCTCCGTTACCAGTAGCAGAACCAGAATTGCCAGAAGGACAAGTGGATATGGCTTCTGCGTTTTATGTAGAGCGATCTCCCATTGAAGAACGCTGCTACGAGGCAATTGTCAAGCCAGGATCTCTCATCCGAATCAAAGCACCTCGGCAAATGGGTAAAACATCTCTCATGGCGCGGATTCTTCATCAAGCTTCGCAACAAAATTGTCTAACCGTACCTTTAAGCTTTCAACTGGCGGATGGGAAGGTTTTTGCTGATTTGGATAAATTCCTTCAGTGGTTTTGTGCCAGTGTGGGAAGGAGGCTAAGGATACCTAATAAGTTAGCGGACTACTGGGACGAAATTTTTGGCAGTAAAGATAACTGCACTGCTTATTTCGAGGAGTATCTTTTGGCAGAAATCAACCAACCCCTAACTTTGGGTTTGGATGAAGTTGATTTGGTATTCCAATATCCTGAAATTGCCGCAGACTTTTTTGGACTGTTACGGGCTTGGCATGAGGGGGCAAAAAATCAGGATATTTGGAAGAAATTGCGGTTAGTAGTGGTGCATTCCACAGAAGTTTACATACCATTGAACATTAATCAATCGCCATTTAATGTTGGTTTGCCGATAGAGTTGACTGAATTTAGCTCTGAACAAGTGTTTACATTAGCACAAAGACATGGACTTAATTGTAAGGCTACTCAAGTTGAGCAGTTAATGGCAATGGTTGGAGGGCATCCATTTCTGGTAAGGGTAGCGTTGTATCGCATTGCGAGGCAAGATATTACGCTTAATGCGTTGTTGCAAACAGCACCCACAGAAGCAGGACCTTACAGCGACCATTTGCGACGGCATTTGTGGAATTTAGAACAGCGTCCGGAATTGGCTGCTGCTATCAAGAAGGTAGTTGCTACACATAGTCCTGTAAGATTAGATTCTATACAAGCCTTTAAGCTGCTCAGCATGGGCTTGGTGCATCTGCAAGGAAATGATGTCACCCCACGTTGCGATTTGTATCGTCAATATTTCCGCGATCGCCTGAGAGTCACCCATGAACACAGCAATAAAACCAGCGTATGAATATCAAGTTGGGGGGAGTTTGCCAATTGATGCTCCTAGTTATGTGGTACGTCAGGCAGACCAAGATTTATATGAAGCATTGAAAGCTGGGGAGTTTTGTTATGTCCTGAACTCACGGCAGATGGGCAAATCTAGCTTGCGGGTGCAAACGATGCAACGTCTGCAAGCAGAGGGGATCGCTTGTGCAGCGATTGATCTCACAAAAATTGGTAGCAAGCACGTTACACCAGATCAGTGGTATGCGGGAATAGTCCGTAGTTTGGTGAGCAGTTTTGAACTTTCAGGAAAGTTTCATTTGCGCAGTTGGTGGCGCGCTCGCGATCATCTTTCTCCAGTACAGCGTTTGAGCGAGTTTCTTGAAGAAGTTCTGCTTGTGGAAATTTCTCAACTCATCATTATTTTTGTAGATGAAATCGATAGCATCCTCAGTCTGAATTTTTCAATTGACGATTTTTTTGCTTTGCTCCGAGACTGTTACAACCAACGTGCTGACAAGCCAAAATACAGGCGTCTGACCTTCACGCTGTTGGGCGTTGCAACTCCCTCAGATTTAATTCAAGATAAAAATCGCACACCGTTTAATATTGGTAGAGCAATTGAACTCAATGGTTTTCAATTACATAAAGTCCAGCCTTTAATTCAAGGACTTATGGGAAAAGTTAGCAATCCTCAAGCAGTGCTGCAAGAAATTTTGGCTTGGACGGGTGGGCAGCCGTTTCTTACGCAGAAGCTGTGTAAATGTATCTTAGTAGGTTTTGATGCGTTGGCAATTGAGGAATTGGTACAACGACGCATCATCGAAAATTGGGAATCTCAGGATGAACAGGCACACTTGAAAACGATACGCGATCGTATTTTGAGCAACGAGCAGCATGTTGGTAGGATGCTGGGGCTTTATCAGCAAATTTTGCAACAAGGAGAACTTGCAGCGGATGACAGTTCCAGTCAAATGGAATTGCGGCTGTCCGGGTTGGTAGTAGAAAAGCAAGGAAATCTAAGAGTTTATAACCCGATTTATCAAGCTGTTTTTGACCTGAATTGGGTTGAGCAGGCATTGGCTAGTTTGCGTCCCTATGGAGAGAGGATAGCGCTGTGGTTAGCTTCAAATTGTCAGGATGAATCCCAACTGCTGCGGGAAGAAGCGTTACGGTATGCTCGGCAATGGTCTGCTGGTAAGAGTCTAAGCGATCAGGATTATCAATTTTTAACTGCAAGCCTTGAATTGGACAAACGAGATGTTCAATTTGCTTTAGATGCCGAAAGACAAGCTAAGCAGATTGTAGCTGAGGCGCAACGAAGAGCAGAACTTGCTTTGGAGGAAGAAAGACAAGCTAAGCAGATTGTAGCTGAGGCGCAGCTAAGAGCAGAACTTGCTTTGGAGGAAGAAAGAAAGGCTAATCAGAGGTTAACTCAAACGCAACAAAAGACTAAGCAGTCGATTCGTATAGGGCTGGCTGGATTAGGCATAATATCATTCATAGCAATAGGATTAGGCGTATGGGCAGAACAGTCACGTATAGCTTTTAAAAAATCACAGCGAGATCTAAGCAACGCACAACGCAAACAGCAGAGGCTACAAACAGAAAATTCCGGTATGCAGCAAAAACTTCAAGATCTAAGTAAAAGAGGAGAAGATGCAAATTCAAGATTAGAAAAGACGCAAAACTCCATGACATTAACACTGGCAAAACTAGCAGATACAAGAAGAAAAGAGTCGGAGGCAAAAATAAAAGAGTCGGAGGCAAAAATAAAAGTTAAACAGGTGCAAAACTCCTCAATATCAATGAAGGCTCAACAAAGAAAGCTCAAAGAAGAAGTAGAAAAAAAAAGTAATGAGCTAGCAAGTAAAGACCAGGAAATTAAAGCGGCAAAAGAAACAATTAACTTGGTGCAGACAAAAGTCAAAAAGACTAAGCAAGAACAACAGCAGTTAAAAGCTCAAGCCGAAGCTAATGAAACTCTTCACAAGTGGAAAATAGTCTCTTTATTGAAAGAGATAAATTTTCTTACTTGGTTAGCAAGCAAATTCTCCTATGAGCTACAAAACTCCAATTCTAAACTAGGAAGCTTGCGCTCGCCATTAGAATCACCAGGAGATTTTAGATTTGAAGATGTACAACCAGAGAGATTTCAACAGTCACAAACCCCTAATTTTAGACGTTACCTGGTTTATGTTAACAATGATAGCTCTTCCCTTCTGGAACAAGTAAAGAAGATAGAGCCAGTCTTTGCATGGAGGTGTAAGTCTAGAGGAAGATACATAATTGTGGCAGGGAGATTTGACAATGAATTTGATGCTTCACAGCGCGTTAGTGAGCTAGCATTAAAGGGCATCAGTGCTGAGATTGACATTACTTCTGTTGAACAGGAACCGAACGAATATTCAAAAAGTGTAATTAGAATAGGCGATTGCGGTGAGGCAGTCAGCGCTTTGCAACGGGATTTACAACAGCTAAACTTCTTTAATGGTCCGATTACGGGTAACTTTGGTCGCGAAACTCAGCAAGCAGTGATCCGATTCCAGGAATTTTATGGTATACGTGCTGATGGTGTTGTTGGTGAAGCGACTAGAGACACAATACGTATCAGTCTCAACCCAGGTGGTGGAGTTGGCGGTGGCGTTGAAGGGATAAATTTTGGCGATCGCGGTGCGGAAGTGACACGACTACAGCAAGCTTTGCAGCAGTTACGTTATTTTAACACTAATCCCACAGGCTATTTTGGTTCTACCACCAGAGATACCGTAGCGCGTTTCCAGCAAGATTATGGACTAACACCTAATGGTGTTGCCGACGCACAAACTTTAGACGCTATCTCTAATGCTTTGCAAGGTCAAAATCCTGGATGTAATACAGCAACAGGTGATATTTGTCAAGGTGAAAGAAGTCAACGAGTGATGACAGTACAACAGCGATTGCGGGATTGGGGATTTTTTAACGGTAATATTAATGGCTATTTTGACCCAACAACTAGGGATGCTGTAGCTCAATTTCAGCAGTACTCAGGAATCAATCCCACCGGATTTGTCAATTTTGAAACTTGGCAAGCATTACGTTTGGGTAATCAGGGTAATCCAAACGCAGAAAATCCCAGCACCAAAAATCGCTATGTCGTGGTAGTACCAATGCGCAGTAACGATGTTCTCAGTAGAGTGCGCCAGTACGTACCAGAAGCATTCTGGGCTGAATCCAGACGAGGTGCTTACGTAAATGCTGGACAATTTCGCAATCACTTAGATGCAGAACAAGTTTATAAATTGTTGCTTTCTCGTGGTTTAGATGCACGAATAGAATACTTGGGTAATACTTATTCAAATAATAACTCACCTTTTGATAGTAACAACTCCCCACAACCAGCAACTAACCTACCACCACCAGTGGATCTCTACCATCAGCCACAACCACAAAATATTTACAACCCCCCACAATCACCAGTGGCGATCTATAACAATCCGCCACAACCATTAGGGGTATATGATACTCCCCCACAACCACAAAATATTTACAACCCCCCACCACCAGCAAGTAACCTGTTACCACCAGTAGGGATCTACAACAACCTGCCACAGCCGCAAAGTATTTATAACAACCCTCCACAACCTCCCAATCCCAGTGTGCCGCCAACCTTGACACCCTTACCACCAAAGACCTATCAGCCACAGCAGCCATTTGTCAGTGTACAGCCGCTTATTCCTAATAAAGCCTCTCAATTACCTGGTTCTATTCTTCCCCCACCTTCTTTCCCAAATCAGTCTGGTAATCTTAATAGTGTACCGCCGCCGCTTATTGCTAATAACGCTAACTCAGCGGGACTGGGTGACGCAGGCAACATCAACATCAGCCTTAGGAGTACACAAGGTAGAATTCATACTGCTCCAATTGCAGATCCTCAGGAACAATCAGGTCAGTTAAGTGTCCTTGAGTTGCAAAGGTGGTTGAAAGATAGGGGTTTTTACAACGGTCCGCTTGATGGTGTTTTTGGAGATAAAACCAGGGCTGCACTCCAAAAAGCTCAGCGCTTTTACAGCAACAGTAAAAGTGAAATTCCCAACAGACGCCCGTAGCATAGATGGAGAGATAAAGCTTGATGATGTAAATGTGATCGCATCCTCACCCCAAACTGAGTGATCACATCTTTAGCGCAAAATAAGTGATCGCCCCTTCAAAATCAAAACTGCTCCCACTCATTCTTTTCAATCCCGGCTTGCCGCAATATTTCAGCTAAAAGCCCCTTGCCGATATCACCTCTATGAGGGGGTTTGGCAGCCACACCGTGATGTCTTCCTCGTGCATAAACTGGTGTTTGCTACCTGAATAAGGACCAGCAAAACCTAGTTGCTTTAAATAGCGAATCAAATCGCGGCGCTTAATTGGTCCAAACGGAGGCATTATGCGACTTCCTTAACGGATAATTCAATGCCGTCAACAACAGGTAACGGTAACTTCCTTGAGCGCCGCAACAAAATCCAGTCTTCCAAAACTTCAGCTAATTCTTCACGGGTAGCTTCAAGTGTATCCTTGTTAGCGTAAACACCCTGCAAACCAGAAATTTCACCGTAAAATGTACTATCATCTGGCAAAATCTTATACTGAGCTTGTCGCATGGCAGCTTGTATGTATTTTGTCAACATAGCAATGTCATAATTATCTAGAAACAGTTTAGCCAAATTAACAGCAATCTGTGGGCGATCGCCCTCTCACCAAAAGCAAGCGATCGCCCACAAGGAAATTTATCCGCAAGAGTGAGCGATGAAAGAGAGTAGCCGCGCCGAACCTGCTATGGATTTAGACTATTTACGATTCTCCACGCTTATTTACTTTCATTGAGAACCTGCTTCCATTCTTCTATAGAACCAGTGGTAATTGCATTTGTGAAGAGGGCTTCAAGCATTGACTGCTCCTCAATACCATTGATAACTTCTACAACTGACTCTGGCACTTGTCCAAACCGCGTCTGTAGGATTTTAATCACATTTGCTCGGTTTGTTTCAATAATTGCTTCTTCTTTTGCCAACCGTTCAATACTGGTTACGTACCGCATTCTAGTTGCCTCCTCGTCATTTCTCAGTTGCGCTTTAAAATCACTTGCCAATTCTTTGGGCAAAACCATCACCCAGTCAATAAACCGAAACAAACCCAGTATGTCTTCTCGGCTATATCCCTGTTCAAACAATCTTCTGGTTAGGCTTAATTTCCACTGTAACCGACTTTGCGGGTTTCGGTGCGTCGCCTTAGTTTTCAGATGTGCCATCACCACTACACTAAAGGGATTGGTGCTTTGTTCTAGAGTTTCCCACTGCGCCTCATAGTCCAAAAGTTTTACGATGGGAAACTCTAAACTGACACGACATCCACCAAGTACATAAGAGTAACTTGATGGTCGCCAATTTACCTCTTCGTCTGCCAAAACTGCTAAACTAATCACTTGCTGTTTGTGGCGATCAAATAAACGGTAATTGTATGTGTACATCCGTTGGGCAAATTCCTTGTCATATTGCCCTTGAACTTCCACATGAAGCAATACCCAAGCTTGTTCACCATTAACTAACGAAACTTTCGCCACTTTATCGACGAGTCGCTTGCCAATTTCTGCATCTGGCTCTAGCTGTTGTAATTCCTGATCGAGGAATTCATAGTCTTTTTCCCAATCAACAACAGCGTAAGCTTCCGGGAAAAAGAATTCTAAAAAGCGAGGAAAAAAGCCTTCAATCACTTCTTTCCAGGGATTATCATAGTCTGTGCGCTGCTCGGTCATTTAATTTTGCATTGTTTTTTGAGTATAAATTATAGCTTCTTATCTAGCATCCGTATCTACAGCAGGCTCGCGCCACTCAAATAGCCCAACACTTATGAAATCACCTCAAATGCTCTTGATATTAACTGAGTAATTATGCCGTGGCGATCGCCACATGATTAGCTCTCATCAGAGAATTAATCTCTTAGTTTTTATTCTTATAAATAATTTAAGGTTATTTAAAGTTTTGAACAATTTCTAGTTATTTTTATCTAAAAACGAGAAATTCAAAAATTAATATCTTGCTAGATAAAAGTAATACAAATGATTAATCTATAATCAATTTATAAAATTAATAAAATATATTTCTGTGTAAAATTAAATGTACTATTCAAGTGTTTAAAGTTGCAGCATAAACAAAATTCAGTCTGCAAAGCGTTTGTTATCAAGCGGATTTTGTGCTGCAATGCTTTAAATCATTTCACCTAGAACACACAAGGTGAAAACCAGCAGTGGTTACAGTTTTGTCCCATAACTTATGAAAGGAATGAGGTAGAAGGATATGGAAGAAGAGTTAATTGGTACTGAAACTACCGATCCTACTGGTACTGAAACTACTGGTACTGGCACTAGTGAGCCAGTCAACTTAGGATTTCCTGGTATAGGTCAAATTGATACCTTAACTGGTAATGCAGAAGGTAGAAACCTATATCTCTTAGGACTACCCACAGATAACGGACCTGTTGTCTTCTACAATGATGGTGATCCTAACACTGCAGGGATTACCGACTACGCATTGATTACTAACTTTGTCTTCGCAGAAGACCCAAATACACAAGATAGAATAGTGCTTACTGGCGATCTAAGTAGCTATTCCATAGGTGCATCTCCTGAAGGTTTACCATCAGGTGCGGGGATATTCTACACGCTGAATCAGGCAGCGCCTGAACTGATTGCAATTGTGGGGAATGTTTCCGATCCTTCACAATTAAATATCAACGATCCTAACCAATTCGGTTTTGTGAATTTCGTTTAACAGCATCTTGCTAACTCCAAGATGAACTGACTATAGTCATATCAAGTTGCATTTCACTCTTGCACTTGGTATGACATTTTAATTAAGGCTAAATTTTTATAACTTTTTTGCTAGAAAATCTTCGTAACGCACCTTGTTCTGAAGATGTGTTACACTGGGAAGATCGCACCCTACATTCCCATTTTTAATTTTTAATTGCATCTGCAAGGTGTACGCTGGTGCTATAAACCATGTACACAAAACCACTCTCATCGCAAAAGCGCTGATACAACTCTTGCAAAGCGGAAATAAGTTGCTGATTGACTGTTCCTTTACGGGGAAGGTAAGAAGAACTCATCGCACGACCAATAAGTCCAGTTAAATCTAACTCTTGCCGATAAACAAACGTATATTCACGCATATTGACAAAGTAGGAAGTTGTTAACAGTGGTTCCACCGATTTCATCCGCGCCTCTGCTGGGTGGTTACTTGATGCTGTACGAATCACTCTGCTATATTCAGCCGTAAACTCGTCATTTAAATCGCGGTTATTCCACACCAAAGCCAATCGTCCTGACTGTTTGAGAATACGGCGAAATTCTAATAAAGTTGGTTCAGGATTGAACCAGTGAAAGGCTTGAAAACAAGTTACTAAATCAACAGATGCATCGGCTATGTTAGTAACTTCTGCTGTTCCATCCCGAAATTCTACTCTTGGATGAGGTTCAGCCACTTCTCTCATCGCCGCGTTTGGTTCAATAGCAATTACATTGACATCACGAAGAGCTAACAACCGTGAGGAAATTCCCGTACCAGCACCAATATCTGCTGCTATAAGTTGTGATGGCGGTGCTAAGCCTTCCAGGATAATATCAATTGCTGAGGCTGGGTAGCTTGGTCTGTACTTCACATAATCCCCGGCTCGATCAGAAAATCGACTTAGCGGGTTGAGTGTGTGTAAGGGTGTTGCATCGGGGTTGGTTTGGTTCATATCAAACAAAAAACAGCCGCCTCCCGAAGGAAGCAGCCGTCTCAATTAGGGGGTGAGAAAATATTAGTAATCGAAATCGCCACCGCCCATACCAGCACCAGCGCCAGCAGGAGCATTATCCTTAGGTTCAGGCTTATCAACCACAATACACTCTGTAGTCAACACCATACCAGCGATAGATGCAGCGTTTTGCAAAGCGGAACGAGTTACCTTAGCGGGATCAACAATACCAGCAGCCAACAAATCAACGAATTCATTGGTAGCAGCATTATAACCAGTATTGAACTCCTTCTCCTTCACGCGCTCAGCAATCACAGCGCCATTTTGACCGGCATTTTCAGCAATCCGCTTGAGAGGAGCAGGTAAAGCACGAGCAACAATCATCGCACCAATCAACTCTTCACCTTTGAGGTTGCTGTTTGCCCATTCTTCCAAATGAGGAGCTAGGTGAGCAAAAGTTGTACCACCACCAGGAACGATACCTTCTTCTACAGCAGCTTTGGTAGCGTTGATAGCATCTTCTAAGCGCAACTTCTTGTCCTTCATTTCGGTTTCGGTAGCAGCGCCAACCTTGACAACGGCTACACCACCAGCTAGCTTAGCCAAACGCTCTTGTAGCTTTTCTTTGTCGTAGGAAGATTCGGTTTCATCCATCTGACGACGGATTTGCTCAACACGAGCCTTAACAGCAACATCGTTACCTTCGGCAACAACGGTGGTGTTGTCCTTAGTGATGGTGATGCGGCGAGCTTTACCCAGTGCATCCAGCTTGGTATTTTCCAGCTTCAAACCAGCATCTTCGGTGATCACTTGACCACCTGTAAGAACAGCAATGTCTTCTAGCATTGCTTTGCGGCGATCGCCAAATCCAGGAGCCTTAACAGCAGCAACATTCAGTACACCACGTAGACGGTTAACTACCAAAGTTGCCAAAGCTTCTTTCTCAATGTCTTCAGCGATAATTACCAAAGGACGACCAGCACGAGCTACTTGCTCAAGAACTGGTACTAAGTCTTGTACTAAAGCAATTTTCTTATCTGTTAGGAGGATGAAAGGTTCATCAAAAACTGCTTCCATCCGCTCTGCATCGGTAGCGAAGTAGGGGGAGATGTAGCCTTTGTCAAAGCGCATCCCTTCGGTGATTTCCAGTTCGGTAGTCATGGATTTACCTTCTTCCAAGGAAATCACACCTTCTTTGCCTACCTTATCCATTGCTTGGGCAATCATCTGACCGACTTCTTCGTCGTTACCAGCCGAAATTGCACCAACTTGAGCAATAGCTTTGGAATCTTCTACTGGACGAGCGTGTTCTTTGATTTTATCTACCAGGAAGTTGGTAGCTTTGTCAATACCTCGCTTGAGAGAAATTGCGTTAGCGCCAGCTGCAACGTTCCGCAAGCCTTCTTTGACCATTGCGTGAGCCAAAACGGTTGCAGTTGTGGTGCCGTCACCAGCAGCGTCGTTGGTCTTAGAAGCGGCTTGACGAATCAAGGAAACGCCTGTATTTTCTACGTGGTCTTCCAACTCGATTTCTTTGGCAATAGTCACACCATCATTAATGATTTGGGGTGCGCCAAACTTTTTCTCTAGTACTACGTTGCGACCTTTTGGACCAAGGGTGACAGCAACAGCTTCAGCTAAGATGTCCATGCCTCGCTCTAGAGCACGACGAGCGTTTTCGTTGTAGATAATGCGCTTTGCCATAGTTATCAACGATTGGGATCAAGCTATGTGGTAATTGTTAATTGTTAATTGCTAACGGTTAATTATTAGCTAACTACTGCGAGAATGTCTTTTTCAGAAAGCAACACGTATTCGTCGGTGCCGAGTTTGATGTCGGTGCCGGCGTATTTGGAGTAAAGTACTTTGTCTCCTACCTTGACATCCATTCCTTGACGACCACCGTCATCTTTGATTTTGCCATCACCAACAGCAACTACTTCGCCTACTTGGGGCTTTTCTTTTGCTGTATCGGGTAAATATAGACCACCGGCGGTCTTTTCTTCAGAGGCGCTCACTTTTACAAAAACGCGATCGCCTAATGGTTTTACTGTAGAAACGCTTAGAGATAAAGCTGCCATACGATATTTTTGCCTTGTTAGCACTCTCAACTCCTGAGTGCTAATTTAGCTAACTGTGGCATATATTGGCAACATTTTCTTTTGTACGGGTTCCCGAACTTAGTTGACCTCATATAAGTAATAATACTTAATATTCCTGAGCTTTCTGGTTTTGTTTGGGAAGTTACGAATAGTTTTATATGGTCAATATTTTTGGCAAAGCTGGGAAAGTGTTATACAACTGTAATCAGGGAACTGCACAAAGATGAAAAATCAAGTGATCAAGCCACATAAACACCCATTTCAAAAACCGCCACATTAACCGATCGAGTTCCATGTGAATGCGTACAAATGGGACTGATCTGGAGCGACACGTTTTTTGCCGGACACAAAAATGCTATAAGCTGCTCACAATTCAGTTGCGTCCACAAGTCGTGGGAATGCTTGAATCAGGAATTGTGTGCGCTTGTTGCCGTCCGTGTTGTATCTTGAGAACTTGAACGTCAACAGCTTACGCCTGTGAGTTGCAGTATTATATCTGATAATATTGGTTCATCTGGTTGGTTCTAGTGTTGCCATGTAATCAGTGGAAGTGATTGATAGGCATGTCGGATCGTAGATTAGTACGCATTTTCAACCGAACATGGGCTTTTGTTTCCCTGGTTTGTTGTCAACAAATAATAGAGGCTTAATATCCCAAGGATATGAAAAAGCAGTAAGCTATGAAAAGCGCGGGTAGATTTTTAATCAGGAGCATCTTGGAGCCAAAATTTGTTTGTTTACCTAAAGGAATATTATTTATTGAACGTTTTTTCACCCGCAACTTTCAAAGCGATATATAATAACGCATTATAGATACTACTGCTCTAAGTATCCTTACTAAACTTTTGCCTGGGCTCTAAATTTATCTTAAAAGTGGTAGCAACTTTAAAGAAATTGGCAAAGCAAAGGCTAGTTTTGAGGGAAAAAAAGCACAACATCTCAATAATCCACCAAAAAGGATAACTATTCAAGACCCTGATGGACAGAAGCGCGACAAGTGCCACTGCTATGAAAGAACCCAGCATGAAAGATTACAAACGACTTCTACTTATTGATGATGACCCCAACCTCATCTTGCTGGTGAAGGATTACTTGGAATTTAGGGGATACGAAGTAATCACTGCCGAAAATGGTCGAGAAGCTCTGGAAATTTTAGAGCAGGATATTCCAGACATGATCATCTGTGACGTAATGATGCCAGAAATGGACGGGTACACTTTTGTCGAACAAGTCCGGCAAAACGAACGCACAGGCTGGATTCCCGTTCTCTTCCTTTCAGCTAAGGGACAAAGCGCAGACCGAGTTAAGGGTCTAAATAAAGGTGCTGATGTCTACATGGTTAAGCCCTTCGAGCCAGAAGAATTGGTAGCTCAAGTAGAATCTTCTCTCAAGCAAACCATTCGCTGGAAAGAACACCAAGCAAAAGGAGGAGAAAACGGTTCCCGTATTCAAGTTCCCTTCGATGTGCAGTTGACCCCAACAGAACTTAAAGTAGTGCAATTTGTGGCTAGAGGCTTAGCTAACCGCGAAATTGCTGAAGAATTAAATGTTAGTCAACGCACGGTGGAAAGCCATGTGTCTAACATGTTGGGCAAAACTAATCTCCACAACCGCACGGAACTAGCGCGTTGGGCGATTGAAAATCAAATGGCGTAGGTAGAGACGCCCCGCCGGGGCGTCTCTACATTAAAATTCGGCATTTTGTGGTGTACGTGGGAAGGGAATTACATCCCGAATATTTCCCATCCCCGTCATAAATTGCACGAGTCTTTCAAATCCCAACCCAAAACCAGCATGGGGAACAGTGCCATAACGGCGCAAATCTAGATACCACCACAAATCTTCGGGCTTCATCCCTTGAGCTTTGATTCGATTTGACAAAACTTCCAAACGTTCTTCCCGCTGGGAACCACCGATAATTTCGCCAATTTTCGGTGCAAGTACATCCATCGCTCGGACGGTTTTTTCATCATCGTTCAGGCGCATGTAAAAGGCTTTGATTTGCGCTGGGTAATCTGTGAGGATAACTGGCTTTTTGAACAGTTGTTCCGCTAGATAACGCTCATGCTCTGACTGTAAATCTAAGCCCCAATTCACCGGATATTCAAACTGCACATCGGCTTTTTCTAAAAGCGAAATTGCTTCTGTATAAGTTAAGCGCTGGAATTCATTATTAATAATGTTATCTGCTGTTTCCAGCACTGTGTGATCAATCCGTTGATTGAAAAATTCCATATCTTCTGGACAAGTTTCCAAAACATGTTTGAAAACGTGTTTGAGAAACGCCTCTGCTAAATCCATGTCGCCTTCTAAATCGCAAAAAGCCATTTCTGGCTCAACCATCCAGAATTCTGCTAAGTGACGGGAGGTGTTGGAATTTTCTGCCCGGAATGTCGGACCAAAAGTATAAACGTTACTAAACGCCATCGCCATGACTTCGGCTTCTAATTGACCACTAACTGTTAGATAGGTCGGTTTGCCAAAAAAGTCTTGACTATAATCTACTGTATTATTTTCTGTGTGGGGAACATCTTTGAGATTTAAACTAGTGACACTGAAAAGTTCACCTGCACCTTCACAGTCACTGGCAGTGATGATCGGAGTATGTACCCACAAAAAGCCTCTGGTTTGGAAAAATTCATGAATTGCTGTTGCACATGCGTTTCTGACTCGGAAAACTGCACCAAAGGAATTTGTGCGCGATCGCAAATGACCTATAGTACGTAAAAATTCAAAGGAATGGCGTTTTTTTTGCAAAGGATAAGTGTCTGGGTCGGCTTCTCCGTAAATTTTAACTGTCTGTGCCTTTAACTCAATCCTTTGTCCTTTGCCAACAGATGGTAACAAGACTCCTACTACTTCTAAAGAAGAACCTGTATTCAATTGTTTCAAAAACTGATCATAGTCTGGCAAATCTTGATTAAGTACCACTTGCAAATTAGCCAGCGATGAGCCGTCATTAACTTCTATAAAAGCAAATCCTTTCAACTCGCGTTTTGTGCGAACCCAGCCTTGAACCTTCAATGACTCATCAGGTTGACCATTTCGCAATACTTCTGCAATCCTTCGACTTACCATACTATCCAACAAAAGACTTTAATATCCAGCCTATGATAACGCCCAATCCACCAAAGCGGACAGCTTGCCAAAAAGGTTTTTTCAAATTACCCCAAGAAAATAATTGGCTTTCTAAGTTAATTTCCAGTATTGACAACTGCTGTTGAATCTGTTTTAACTCCGCCTTCATTTCTGGGGATAGGTATTTATGTTTATTCAGTTGAATGCTGGCTTGTTTTAATTTTTCCTGTTGAGCTTTGTCTGCTTGAACTTGGGTGTAGCGTTCTCTCAATGCAACAATCGCACCCTCTACTTCAATTAATTCGCGCTCAAAATCCTGATTATCTTCATCCGGTGACTCGAATGATTTTTTCCGCTGCTTCATTTACTGTTAGTTAGATTAAAATTAGACGTGAGTACCAATAGCCAATGTCTAGGCGTTACGTCCATGACTCAATCAACCCAGCTACCTAACACCAGTCAACTGAGTGAATTTAGTACTTTGGAACTAGCCCAAGCTGTGATGGAGAGACTGAGTATTTCCCCTCACGATTGGCATCGCCTCAAGTCTAACCGCAAAGTTCGTGCTAGTGAACAAGCAGCAGCTGCACTTGTATTTCTTCTTAAAGATGAACCACTTGAAGCGTTACAAAGACTTCAACAGGCAAATGGTTGGTTAGATCGTTCAATTTCTGCACCACCTTGCCCTACACATGGGAAGAAGGAAACAGAGGGAGATGAGGAGTAGGGAAGACAGGGAGTGGGGGAGACAGGGAGAGTTTAAATTTATCATCTCCTCTACCCCCCTACTCCCCAACACTACTTCTTCACCGCAGCAGCGGTATCCGTGGTCGAGGGATTTCTAGTTGTTTACAAAGTCTTAACTCTGTTCCTTTCCTATTCCATTGAACTTGATCAAAAATATGGTATAGAATACATAAGCCACGACCGCTTTCTGCCTCATCTGGTGGTAAATACTCTTCGGGATCGCTTTCGTTCTCAACCTCACTTGTGGATGAGGGACAAAAGCCAGATCCTTGGTCTGATATTATCCACCAATACTGATTATCTATTAAGGAAAAACGAACTACAACTCTTTTACTAGGATCAAGATTATTACCGTGTTTAGCAGCATTAACTAGGGCTTCTTGAAGTCCTAATCTCAGTTCTGCTTGCATTTTTTCGGGAATTTCTGCCAATAGCAAATCTAGAATTGGACAGAGATACAGAGTGGAGGCAAAACTTATTGTGCCCCAATTACGTCCTACTGGACGAAGCGAGATAGTAATCACAATATTAACCCCATAGCTTCCAGAGTTCGCTAGACATCAGTTTGTCGTCACAGGCACCCTGAGCAGAATTGAGGTGGTCATGTTGCCCTTCAAACTTGCGTCATCACAACTTTGTATTGAAAATGCTGGGGAGCATCGGCTCTATCAACAAAATTGGATTGCTTACATATGGGACGACAAATGCAAATTTGCCGAAATAGTAAGCAACTAATAAGATGCTTTCATGACAAAAGAGTACTTTCATACTCTTTAATCTGTGAATAATGCACTTTTGGCAACCCAATTAGTTTTTTGAGCAGCCCATGCAATTTCTATATTTTTACACAAGTGGAGACTATGTTTTTATCTCTATTACATCTTAGCATTTTTATTATTTCCTAGACTACTATTTTTTAATTAGAGTTTTTTAGAGGACTTACTACCCTCATATAACTGTGATAGCACAATAAAGGCAACTGCTTCCACATGAGCAGTTTGAGGAAAAAAATCAGCTGGCTGTATACGGGTAATACTGTATACTCCATCTTGACAAAGTAATTTTAAGTCACGAGCTAGAGTGGTTGCTTTACAACTAACGTAAACTATACGCGGCGGTTTTTTTTGTAATAAAGTTTCCATCACAATGTTCGCGCATCCCTTACGTGGCGGATCTAGTAAAACAACATCTGGGGTTATATCCATTGATGGCAGTAATTTTTCTACCGTGCCTGTAATGAAAGTTACGTTATTAATGTTATTAATTCGAGCATTTAAAATTGCTTGTTCCACCGCCTCTGGTTGCACTTCAAACCCGATCGCCTGATTAACATGTTTCGCCAATGGTAAAGTTAATGTCCCTATACCACAATAGGCATCAAGTAACACCGACGATGCTTGCAGATTCAGTTCTGACTTAATAATTTGTAACAAAGCCTCTGCTGTCTCTGTATACACCTGAAAAAAAGTATCAGGTAGCACATGAAATTCCAGTCCGGCAAATTGTTCTCGTAAATAAGGAGTTCCGGCAATACAGCGGGTTTCGGAACCAAAAATGGCATTAGTGCGATCACCATTACGGTTTAACGACACCCCCACCAACTGAGGATAGCGTTTTAACCATTCGAGCGCTTGGTCTTTAATTCCCGGTAAACTCCAATCCTTCACCACCAAAGTTAGCAATATTTCCCCAGTGCGCCTACCAATACGTAAACCAAGATGGCGTATCACTCCAGTATGACGCTGTTCATTGTAAAGAAGCCAACCTCGCTTTTCAATGTCCTGTTTAACTTCTAAAAGTAGAGGATTGAAGCGAGCATCTTGCACTGGGCATTGATTCAAATTAACTAATTGGTGGCTACCTTTTTGATAATAACCAGCTTGAACATGTCCAGTGTGAGATATACTTAGAGGATAGGTAGCTTTATTGCGATAACCTAAAGATTCACCACCAACCAACACCGGATCTACAGGAGGTTGCGCAAAACCACCGATACGTTCTAAAGCTTGAATGACTTGATTGCGTTTAGCGACGAGTTGATACTCATAACTAATATGTTGCCACTGACAACCACCACACTTGTCAGCTACAATACAACTAGGTCGAATACGGTGACTAGACGGTTGCAACAACTGTTTCAGTTTACCGTAGGCGTAATTGGGTTTGACATGTACCAAACGGACAAGAACGCGATCGCCCGTCACTGTATCTGGTACAAATACTACCCGATCCTGCCAACGTCCCACACCATCCCCTGTATCGCTTAAGTCTGTAATTTCAACTTCTATTAATTCACCTTGTTGCCAATTTTCCATAATCGTTTAACTAATAACTACTTCCCCTGTCTTCACTTGTGTCCTCAAGACTAGTTAAACTAGCTAATAATAATTCATTTAATTGGAATAATCATGACTGTAGTAAGCCAAGTTATTCTCCAAGCCGACGACGAACTGCGTTACCCCAGCAGTGGCGAACTCAAAAATATCAAAGACTTTTTGCAAACAGGTACACAACGAGTAAGAATTGCTTCTACCCTTGCTGAAAATGAAAAAAAGATAGTTCAAGAAGCCACTAAACAGCTTTGGCAAAAGCGTCCCGACTTTATTGCGCCTGGGGGCAATGCTTACGGAGAACGTCAACGTGCTTTATGCATCCGTGATTTTGGTTGGTACTTACGCCTAATTACTTATGGCGTACTTGCCGGCGACAAAGAGCCAATTGAAAAAATTGGTTTAATCGGTGTGCGGGAAATGTACAACTCCTTAGGCGTTCCTGTTCCTGGAATGGTAGAAGCTATCAATTGTTTGAAAAAAGCTTCTCTTGATTTACTCAGTGCGGAAGACGCTGTTGAAGCATCTCCCTACTTTGATTACATTATTCAATCAATGTCATAAACCAGTGTAGGCTCGACTCTTTGGTGAGTCAGTTGTACACATCATCAGCACTCAATCAGAATAATTGTTTTAATCTGATTATAACTTCCCCAACGGCAGTCGCCTACGGAGGGAAACCCCTTCGGGTTCGCCAGATGCCTACGGAGGGAAACCCTCCTGCAGCACTGGTTTCACCTCCTGCAGCGCTGCCTCCACCAGGTAGTGGCTGAGGCAGAATCTCTGTCAAGTTACCAACAGGTGGTGGGGAAATTTTGTTGATACCCCATACTCACACAAACAAAAAACCGACGCACCTCTTGAAGGTTGTCGGCTTATTAGTGTGTTCCCTATTAATGACTCGGCTAGAGTTCAGTTATGCTTATTATTGCTTTGACCCTAGCTGTAGGACTAGGATCTTAATCATGTATATATGTGATTGTTATCACAACAAGTTTCAACAACTGCTGTATTTGCAAAAATAGGTTCTGCTCAGGGAATACCTATGCACATTATGTTTCTATTGTCTGTAACTTAAATTACAAATAGTCTTGACAAATTTATATATACAATGATGGACAAAGACACTTGTGTAAAGAAACTTTTTGAGTTGCTCTATTTTCTTTATTCAGCTTTTTAAAGAAAATTCAGGAAACTTTTGACTTTTGACTTTTGACTTCGCCCCTTGGGCGTGACAGTCCTAGCTAAAATAGCTATGACCACATTGGGTGTAAAATCATGAATATTTACGAGCTTTTGCAAACAAAGCGAGAAGATATCTTGCTCACTGCAGCAAAATACGGGGCATACAACCTTCGGATATTTGGCTCTGTGGCACGCAAAGAGGCAGATGCAAACAGTGATGTAGATTTTTTAGTAGAAATGGAGCCAGGGCGTAGCTTGTTTGATCTTGGTGGATTGCTGATGGAATTGCAAGAGTTACTGGGTTGTGATGTAGATGTAGTGACTGAAAAGGGATTGCGATCGCGCATTCGAGAGCGTGTTTTAAACGAGGCAGTTCCTTTATGAGAGACGATCGCGAGAAACTGCGTTAATATTATAGAAGCAATTGAGCGGATAGAAAAGTACGCAGTTCAAGGAAAGCAAAGCTTTGAAGAAAATGAACTGTTTCAAACTTGGTTTATCCAGCATCTACAAATTATCGGTGAAGCGTCTCGTGTCTTGTCTGCTGATATCAGGGAGCAACATCCCGAAGTACCTTGGTCGCAAATGATTGGAATGCGCAACATTTTGACTCACAATTACTTTGAGATTGACCTAGAAGTAGTGTGGTCTGTTGTAGAGCATAATTTGCCTTCCCTGAAGCGCCAAATTGAAATTATCTTACAACAACTATCCTAATTGTTAACGGTGATCGCCTATAGCAAGCCCTCATCGGCTACGATAAACTAGACATAGGACAAGAAATCTAGCTAGCGGGTAAAGATGGAATTAAAAGAAAAACATAGTATCTTACTTGAACAAGCAGAAAACTATTTACGTCAGTTGTCTAGTGAAAGATTGGAAGTAGCACTTGCTTTTTTGGCTTACCAGCAAGGAAGAGAGGCAAAAGAGGTAACAGAAGAACTATTGACAATTCCTGGTTTTGCAGCATCCTACCACGAAGCTGTACAACCTAACGGACAGGAACAAGCAACTCTCTCGAGCCAAAATAACCAAGCTAGCACCCCAGAGGAAAATAGCTCACCTGTGATTGCCGAAGATGAGGAAGTATGGCAAGCTTATTTAGCAGTAGAACAAAAATGGGAAGAGGTTTTTCGTCGCCTTGCAGACTCCTAGATTTCTTTGTATTGACCAAGTGTTAGCTATTCATCAACGTCAGATTAAAAAATTTGGCGGCACTGTAGGTGTGAGAGAGGAAGGCTTACTAGATTCAGCAATAGCTCAACCTCAAGCTACTTTTGGGGGTGAACTGTTACATTCGACAATTCACGAACAAGCGGCAGCTTACCTATTTCACTTAGCGATGAACCATCCTTTTGTGGATGGCAACAAGCGTACTGCTTTTGCTGTTATGCTTACTTTTTTTGGAGTTAAACGGTTACAGTTTCAAAATATCTCAAGAGCAAGCTTATAACTTGGTGATTCAAGTAGTTGAGCGAAAAATGTCCAAAGAAGAATTATCGGCATTTTTAGAAATGCATCTACAGAGTAGATAAATCGCTACAATAGTCCTCTGTAACCTTGGTGCATTACTTCCATGACTGTCACCACCCAATCTCCCTTTTCTCCTGAAGAAATTGCCATTGAAGGTATTAAGCCAGAAGAATATGAAGAAATCGTCCGGCGACTAGGACGACATCCAAACATTGCTGAACTGGGAATGTTTGGGGTAATGTGGTCAGAGCATTGCTGCTATAAAAATTCCCGTCCTTTATTAAAACAGTTTCCCACAACAGGAAAGCGCATTCTTGTCGGACCAGGTGAAAATGCTGGTGTTGTAGACTTAGATGATGGATTGCGACTAGCATTTAAGATTGAATCTCACAATCACCCAAGTGCGATCGAACCTTTCCAAGGAGCTGCCACGGGAGTAGGAGGAATTCTCCGAGATATCTTTACAATGGGTGCGCGTCCTATTGCTATATTAAACTCCCTCCGTTTCGGTTCCCTAGAAGATGCTAAAACCCAAAGGCTTTTTAGTGGTGTGGTAGCGGGGATCTCCCATTACGGTAATTGTGTCGGAGTGCCTACTGTTGGCGGTGAAGTCTACTTTGACAAAGCTTATTCCGAAAATCCCCTAGTTAATGTGATGGCGCTGGGATTGATGGAAACACCAGAAATAGTTAAATCTGGTGCATCTGGCATAGGCAACCCAGTGCTGTATGTTGGTTCCACTACTGGAAGGGATGGGATGGGAGGCGCAAGTTTTGCTAGTGCAGAACTCAGCGATGAATCAATAGACTCGCGCCCAGCCGTACAAGTGGGCGATCCTTTTTTAGAAAAGTCGTTAATTGAAGCTTGTCTTGAAGCATTTAAAACGGGTGCAGTTGTCGCCGCCCAGGATATGGGCGCTGCTGGTATCACCTGTTCTACTTCCGAAATGGCAGCAAAAGGTGGCGTGGGAATTGAACTTGATTTGGACAAAATTCCTGTGCGGGAAACAGGAATGGTTCCCTATGAATACCTGCTGAGTGAATCTCAAGAAAGAATGCTGTTTGTAGCACAAAAGGGACGCGAGCAAGAATTAATCGACATTTTTCACCGTTGGGGACTACAAGCTGTTGTCGCAGGGACAGTAATTGCTGAACCCGTAGTGCGAATTTGGTTTCAAGGTGAAGTAGCTGCCTCCATCCCGGCTGAAGCTTTGGCAGAAAATACGCCGCTATATCACCGGGAATTGTTGTCAGAACCACCTGAATATGCCCGTAAAGCTTGGGAATGGACTCCTGATTCTTTGCCTGCTTGTACAGTTGCTGGCATTGAAATTCAAGGAAGAGAGCAAAGTTGGAATGATATTTTGTTGACTTTACTAGATATTCCCACCATTGCTTCTAAAAAATGGGTTTATCGCCAGTATGACCATCAGGTACAGAATAACACGGTGATGCTGCCTGGTGGGGCGGATGCGGCAGTGGTGAGGTTGAAACCCCCCCAACCCCCCCTTGATAAGGGGGGGCAGTCAGATTCCTCTCAACCCCCCCGAACATCGGGGGGGCACTCAGATTCCTCCCAACCCCCCCGAACATCGGGGGGGCAAGGGGGGGTTCAACAACGTGGGGTTGCTGCTACTGTTGACTGCAATCCTCGTTATGTTTATCTTGATCCCTATGAAGGAGCCAAGGCAGTAGTGGCGGAAGCTGCCCGCAATCTTAGCTGTGTGGGAGCGGAACCAATAGCCGTAACTGATAACTTAAATTTTGGTAGTCCGGAAAAACCTGTTGGTTACTGGCAATTAGCAGAAGCTTGTCGCGGTTTGGCTGTTGGTTGTCGAGAATTGGCAACTCCAGTAACAGGTGGAAACGTATCCCTTTACAACGAAACTCTTGACTCAAATGGCAATCCACAACCAATCTACCCAACCCCAGTGGTTGGTATGGTAGGGTTAATTCCCGATTTAACCAAAATTTGTGGGCAAGCTTGGCGAACGGTGGGCGATTTAATTTACCTTCTGGGATTGCCTTTAGAATCCAAAAACCAAAATCCGCAAGGAGCCAAGGAACGAGCCAAAATCACATTGGGCGGTTCGGAATATCTCGCTACTATCCACGGTGTTGTTGCTGGAGCGCCTCCACAGGTAGATTTTGACTTAGAACGCCGTGTGCAGCAAGTTTGCCGCGAGGGTATTCGTCGCGGTTGGGTAAGCTCGGCTCATGATTGTGCTGAGGGAGGATTAGCTGTGGCTCTGGCAGAGTGTTGTATTGGTGCCAAACTCGGTGCTCAAATCAAGTTGGAGTTGCCTGCAAATAATCTACCTACCTTGAGGTGGGATGAAGTGTTGTTTGGTGAAGGGGGGGCGAGAATTTTAGTCTCTGTGCCGTTAGTACAACAAGAAGTTTGGGAATCCTACTTACGAGAGAATCACAGAACAGATTGGCAAAAATTAGGTATGGTAGGGAATTCCGAAATGGGTTTGCGGGTTTTAACAGCTGATAATCACAGTTTAGTTAAAGTTAGCATTGAGGATATAAGCGATCGCTACTCAAATGCGATCCCAAGACGGTTACAAGAACAATCTAGTCTCATTTAATGATGTGCCGCTCAAACAGTATTGTTGCTCTCTTTAAAGCATTATTGCGATACTGTTGTAAAAGGATGGTTAAAAATTTATTAAGATTTCCTATACTATCCATTAATAAAAGACGCGATTTATCGCGTCTCTACTTGATACTCTCATCAGGAGCACAGCCAGCATGATTCTTAACAATTCCGCCGACACCGAGTATGAAGACTATCAACAGGCTAATAACCCTATGAATAGTGAGGAACGCCCTGACAAACCAGAAGAAGCTTGTGGTGTTTTCGGCATCTACGCTCCAGGAGAAGATGTTGCCAAGCTTGCCTACTTCGGATTGTACGCTCTTCAGCACAGAGGTCAAGAATCAGCAGGCATTGCTACATTTGAGGGTGAAAAAGTACATCTGCACAAAAACATGGGATTGGTATCCCAAGTTTTTAATGAATCAATTTTAGACAAGTTGTCTGGTAACATTGCCATTGGTCATACTCGCTACTCAACTACAGGTTCTAGCCGCAAACGTAATGCTCAGCCTGCTCTTGTCGAAACTCGCTTGGGAAAAGTAGCTTTAGCACATAATGGTAATTTAGTCAATACAATGCAATTGCGCTCGGAATTGCTTAAGGACAACTGTAACTTAGTCACAAGCACAGATTCAGAAATGATAGCTTTGGCGATCGCTCAAGAAATCAAAGCAGGTGCAGAGTGGCTAGAAAGCTGTATTCGAGCATTTCACCGTTGCTCCGGAGCCTTTAGTTTAGTAATTGGTACTGCCAATGGGATCATGGGAGCTAGAGATCCTAATGGCATTCGCCCACTGGTAATTGGCACATTGGGTAACAATCCTGTTCGTTATGTTCTTGCTTCTGAAACTTGTGGTTTAGATATCATTGGTGCAGAATACCTGCGAGATGTAGAACCAGGAGAATTAGTTTGGATTACAGAAGAAGGTTTGGCTTCTTTCCATTGGAGTCAACAGCCCCAACGTAAGCTCTGTATTTTTGAAATGATTTACTTTGCCCGCCCTGATAGCGTGATGCATGACGAAAGCTTGTACAGCTACCGAATGCGGTTAGGGCGGCGACTGGCTGAAGAATCTCCTGTAGATGCTGATATTGTTTTTGGTGTTCCTGATTCTGGTATTCCCGCTGCAATTGGCTTTTCACAAAGTTCTGGAATTCCCTACGTTGAAGGTTTAATTAAAAATCGCTATGTCGGGCGTACTTTTATCCAACCGACACAATCAATGCGCGAGACTGGTATCCGCATGAAACTGAACCCTCTGAAAGACGTATTATACGGAAAAAGAGTGGTAATTGTTGATGACTCCATTGTTCGCGGTACAACCAGTCGTAAACTTGTAAAAGCCTTATATGAAGCAGGTGCGCTGGAAGTACACATGCGTATTTCTTCTCCTCCAGTTACTCACCCCTGCTTCTACGGTATTGATACCGATAGTCAAGACCAGTTGATTGCTGCGACAAAATCAGTAGAAGATATTGCCAAGCAACTTGAGGTTGATTCTCTTGCTTATCTCAGTTGGCAAGGAATGGTGGAAGCCACGCGAGAAGATCCGCAAAGTTTTTGTACAGCTTGTTTCACTGGAGATTATCCCATTTCTATTCCTGAACAAGTCAAACGTTCTAAATTGATGTTGGAGGGAGCAACAGTTTAGGGAATTGGGCAATGGGCAATTCTCTCGTTCCAAGTCTCTGACTTGGAATGCAATATGATGAGATGCCTTTACTGTTATTGCCCATATACTAAAAATTCAATTTTTGGTAACAATGGGTCAGTAACAATACCGACGCCATCAAATCCCCAGCGTTTGAGCAAACCACCTAATTGAGAACCACCAAGAGATTCTACTGCAAAGCGATTAGCTAAGTCACCTGCGTGAGTGTTGAGGTAGCTTAAAGCATCAAAGTCTTCGCGAAACAGTAACAAGTATTTCGTTGCATCATCAGGGTGAGGACGAGCCGTGAGATAATCACCGTTAGTTTTGGAACGAATTAGGTAGTGTTGGGACATAGTTTTGATTATGTTTGCTAATGGCTAATTGTTAATTGTCTTTGTTTGCTGTTAGCAATTAGCCATTGGCTAGTTCAGATTTTCCAAGCGAATCCGAGGATCGGCGGCTTTAAGCATTAAATCTGCTACTAAATTACCAATAATTAGCAGTACAGCACTCATTACCAAACTTGCCAAAACTAAGTACTCATCTTTAGCTAACACTGCTTGATAAGTTAATCTTCCCAAACCAGGCCAGTTGAAGAAAAATTCAGCAATGAATGCACCGCCTAATAAACTAGCTAATTCAAAACCTAGTAGGGTAATGAGAGGATTGATGGCGTTGCGTAGAGCATGAACGTAGATGACACGATTTTCTGGCAATCCTTTAGCACGAGCTGTTTGAATGTAATCTTGGCGCAAGACATCTAACAATTCACCCCGCGTAATTCGTTGCAAGCCAGCAAAGCTTGTAATGCTCAAAGCGATGGTGGGCAAAATCATGTGCCATGCAATATCAATAATTTTACCAAACCACGTTAATTCTGAGTGATTGATGCTAGTCATGCCACCTACCGGGAAGATTGGTGAGGTGATTTGAGCAAAGATTAGCAACAATAAAGCGGTGATAAAACTGGGAAATCCTTGTCCGGCATAGCTAACCACCTGCAAAATTCTATCAGTTGCACGATTTTGCTTGACGGCAGCAACAATACCTAAGGGGATAGCGATCGCCCATGTCACTACTAATGAAGCGATCGCCAACAGCAACGTTGCTGGTATTCTCTCCCACAATAGGGATGCTACAGATCGTTGGTAAATAAAACTTGTCCCAAAATCTCCTCTAGTAATAATGCGCCATAGCCACAACCCGTACTGTATATGCCAAGGTTGATCTAAACCAAACTGCCGTTTGAGTTCATCAATTCTTTCTGGTGATATTTTCGGGTTTTGCCGCAGCGTATCTACATAATCTCCTGGAGCCAGTTTCATGATAAAAAACGACAACGCCGACGCCAACAAGATAGTTAACAGCGCCTGCAATAGCCGCTTTACTACATAAATAAAAGTTTCACTCGTGACTAGCCCAATGAGCCAATCCCGACTTGTTTCCACGGAAATTTTACTAGAGGTCATTTGTATGATTGTACGAGTGTCCTTTGTACGAGTGTCCTTTGTCCTTTGTCTAAAACCAATGACCAATGACAAATGACAAATAACTAGTGATTAATATTCTACAAGAGAAACAATTGGTACGTCCGGAAGATTTTTCCGCCCATTTAAATCTCGTAATTCGATGATAAACCCGAAGCCGACAAGTTGGCAGCCTATTTTTTGTACTAGTTTTGCCGTTGCTGCTGCCGTACCACCTGTAGCAATGAGATCATCTACAATCAAAACTCGACTACCTACTTGCAAAGCATCCTGATGAACTTCCAAACAATCCGTACCATATTCTAAAGCGTATTCAATTGAGTGAACTGCCGCTGGTAGTTTACCTGGCTTGCGGACAGGAATAAAACCGCTCTCTAGTTGATAAGCTAATAAAGAGCCAAAAATGAAACCTCGTGACTCCATTCCTACCACATATTCTGCCTTCAAATCTGCTTCTATAATTCTTTGTGTGAATAAGTCAATGCAGTAGCGCAATCCTTGGGGATCGCTTAGTAGGGTAGTGATATCCCGAAATAAAATTCCCGGTTTGGGAAAATCAGGAATGTCACGAATCAGAGACTTTAAATCCATATCAGAAATTTTACGTAATAAATGCAACAAGTGAGGGGATCTAGGCATTTACCCCCAAACATCTTACACCAAAATGTCCTATTGTTGGGAGTAGCACTCTTATACGTATTTATTCATTGACGATTATGAGAATTTACACCAAGCTAGGGATGTAGGGACACTATTAATTGCTGTGAGACAAATAATTCTTGAAGAAATTTTATTTTAGTATACGGAAATCTTTGAAGAGAAAGAGTAAGTAATGTATATATCAAGGCAGCACCGCTGCGCGTTCGTCAAAAGTCACGCATTCAAATGTTTTCAGCTTTTGCGTCATTTTGAATGGCAGCTTTATTTCCGCGCTCGATGTACTAGTTTAATAGTCTAGTTTACTATCTAAAATAAGTTTTACGAAGTCTGTTGCAACCACACAAGGTATTTATAATGAATGTTTCCGCTAGTTTACCGCAGTTTAACAGTCCAACTCCCCAGTCTGTGCCCATGATTTTGGACACTTTACCAGATCCAGCAATTGAAGGACAGACATGTCCTCGTAAAACCCGGTTGCAAATTGACCTAATTCTACTGGCAATTGAAGCATTAGAACTTGGTGGCTCTGAAGCTATTTTGGCATTTGCTGAAGAGTTAGATCTCAAAGGAATTATTAAAAACAGGGTAAATTTGTGGCGAATGCGTAGTACTAACCCTCTAAGAAGAGCTCACATCCGCCGCCCTCTATCTATTACTGAAGCAAAAGCTTTAGTTGTGATTGCTTGCTACTTGTCCCGGAGGTTAACAGTTGTAATTCGTCAGATGTTGATGATATATCAACAAATGAGCGAAAAACAAATACCTGTGGATGCGAATTTACGGCTATCTAATTATCTAGAGCGCTTTCGAGCGCATTTTAGAAGCCGCATGAATCCGCGTCGTACTGGTGTGATGGCATTCAATTCTGATGATAAATTAGATGAACTAGCTATAAGTTTGTTGGGAAAATTACTATTTTGTACTGGTACAGCAGGAATGCAGCGCTTTTGGATTAGTCTTTTTGATGGTGAAGTCGAATGAATATTCAACGTAAGTATAGTTTACCTAATTGTACGCTAAGATTAGAAGGTTTAAGTGATGCCTCAAGGGCTGCACACTTTCAAGAACTGCGTCCGGAACTATCTATATTAGTAAATGCTGAATGCTATTTGTCTGGATTAAGTCAGCCATTGGCTGGAGGAAGGGAATTTTTTGAAAGTCTGGTAAGAGCAGTTAGTGCTTATGCTCAAGAATTTTTGAGTAATGTGGCGAATCCTCTGGCGCACAACTCAGAGTCGGCTTTGGTGCATTTAGAAAAAATTAACAGCAACCAACACAGATTGACTGTCCATTCAGATGTTGCACCAATTGGTGTAGATTCTCATCAAGCTCAAGTTCAATCTCCCATTCAAATCGATTTAAATACGGTACAGTTGTTTGATTTAGTGGAAGCAGTGGATCAGTTTTTCGCTGACACTCAAACGTTACCAGAATTGTCACTACAAATCCAACCAGTGGCAAAACGTCATGGCGGGGCTAGTCAAGCTTTGATTAAACAGGCTCTACCAGCATCAGTGGGAGTGTCGAGTTTGGCAGCGGCGGCTCTGGCTTTTGGCTTGATTCCCATTCCTGAAGTAAGTCCACCACAACCCAGTACACAAAATCAAGACAAATCCACCACTCAAAGTATAAATAATTCTCAACCTGGAGCAACTACCACACCTAGCGCGAATGAAAAGATTGCGCCAACTCCCTCTTTTACCCCAAGTACTACTGCACCTACTGTAGTCAAAGATTTAGAAGCACTTTTAAAAACAGTTCCGGAAATTACTGATGCTTCCCAGTTACGTGCGCTCAACCGCCAAGTTTACAACCAAATTAATCCCGCTTGGAATAATCGTTCTGCATTGAATGAGGATTTGGCATACCGTGTGGGTGTGGCAGGAGATGGTGCGATTGTTGGATATAAAGCAATCAATTCCAAGGCAAATGATTTAGTAGATAATACTCCCTTACCTACCCTGCTTTATAATCCGGCTAAACGCCCTGCCATTAATAATGAACCAATTGCTCAATTTAGAGTTGTTTTCAATAAACAAGGTGTGTTGGAGGTTAGCCCTTGGCGCGGTTACACTAAGACGCCAGATGTTGTAGGAGAAAAAATTACTGATCCCAATACAGTCCAAGACTTAAATAAAAAGCTTTATGATAGTCTACGGCAAAATTGGAGTAGTAGTGCTAAATTTGGGCGAGATTTAAAGTACCGGGTGGCGGTGAATAAAGATGGTACGATCGCTGACTATGAACCACTTAACCAAGTTGCTTTTGACTATTTTCGGGAAACACCTTTGCCGAAAATTTTCCAATCTGTTTACGGTTCTAATGTCGCTGCACCTAATACTAAACAACCTCTGGCTCACTTCCAAGTAGTATTCAAGCCGAATGGGGTACTGGAAGTTAACCCTTGGCAGGGATATCGGTAAGAATGCTAATTGTTAATGGCTAATTGTACAATTAACAATTAGCCATTGGCCATTTCTTACTTCACCACTTTCCCCATAAAATTTCCCCACAATTGCGCAGCTTGAGCGCTGCTACCTGAGGTTGGAGAGTTGTTATCATTGCCTAGCCAAACCCCAGTCACTATTCGCCGATTGGGAATGAAGCCAATGAACCATAAGTCAACGTTTTTATCTGTTGTGCCAGTTTTACCAGATACCGATATCTCACCAATAGCTGCACTGCGCCCTGTGCCTTCTGTTACTACTCCACGTAGTAAACTACTCATAGTATTTGCTACTTCGGTACGTAGTACTCGTCTGTTTGCTCCTGGATCTTGATCAAAGGAATAAATGACGCGACAAGTTTTAAAGTCTTTAGGAACGCGACAATCACTGCTGTCTAGTATCCGGCTAATTGCGTGAGGTCGATTCCATACTCCGTTGTTACTAATACTACCAAAAGCACCAGTCATTTCTGTAACATTAACTACACTTTGACCTAATACCAAACCAGGGACTGGATCAAGAGGTGATCTCACTCCTAAGCGTTTTGCCATTTCTACTACTTTATCTAGCCCTATTTGTTGGGCAACTCGCAATGCAATTGGGTTTTCTGATAAAGCCAAGCCTCTAGCAATACTCATCCCACTTACGCCTGTACGACAAGGTTTGTAGGTAAAGCCTCGCCATCGTAAAGAAGAACACGAATAAGTTGTATTTGGTGAAATTCCTTGTTCAAGAGCCGCAGTGTAAGCGAAGACTTTAAAAGTAGAGCCTGGTTGTCTTTTCGCTTGAACAGTACGATTGAACTGACTGGTTGTAAAGTCGGTTCCACCCACCATAGCTAGAATACCACCGGTACTTGAATCAAGGGTAACGACGGCGCCAGAAGAATAACCAAAATTATTTCCTCTTGCCTGCTTAATTGAATTGCGCAAAGCAGCTTCAGCCTGCGCTTGAATAGCTGGATCTAGCTGAGTTTCAATGATAAAGTTACCTTCTGTTGCCAGTTCTTTTCCGAGAATAGTTTCCAGTTCTTGGTAGACGTAACTGTAAAAATACGGTGCAATTGTCTTATTTTCTCTTTCACAGACTTTGGCGCTGAAGTCAATGGGCGATCGCCTACTGCGGTTATAATCTTCTAGCTTAATTTTGCCCATTTCCAACATCCGCTTAAGTACACGATTGCGGTATTCTATTGTTCTAAGTTTATTTTCGCTATCTGTACCACAATAATCGAAGCCATTGGGTGCTGGTAAAATTGCCACTAAAGTTGCTGCTTCCGACAAAGTTAGTTCCCGTGCCGATTTATCAAAGTAAAACTTAGCTGCATCTTCAAAACCCGCAGTGTCTCTACCTAAAAACACCCGATTTAAGTAAGTTAGCAAAATTTCATCTTTGCTGTAGAACATTTCTAACTTCAAAGCTACAACCGCTTCTCGGAATTTTCTTCCCAAAGAATCCTGGCTACCAACATAACTACGGAATAAACTGCGCGCAACTTGTTGAGTGACAGTGCTAGCTCCTTGCTGTACATCACCACTCCTAGTATTAATAAACACCGCTCGTAAAATTCCCAACGGATCTACGCCAAAATGCCAGTAATAACGACTATCTTCTGAGGCTACTACCGCTGCTGGTAAGTAAGGACCAAAGTCTTGTAACCGCTTGAGATCTTCGTGTCTAGTTAGTCGAGGTTCTCGTAAAGGCGTTACTTGATCGCGAGCTAAGATTACTGATGGTGCTCTTGTTGCTCCTGGTAGAGGTTTGACGGAAAATTTTAGTGATTCTACACCTATTGCCACAGCTATCAAGGCACTGATGCTACCTATTCCGTAAGCTGCCCAAGTTGCTGCTTTGACATAAACTGGTGGTGGATCTACATACTGTAACCGCACTGAAGCGGCAAGTTCTGGTGGTCCAAGAGTCAGGATATCACCATGACGTAATTCAAGTTTGGCAACGCGACGCTTACCTCGGTAAATGCCATTAGTAGAGTTTTCATCTTTGATGGTGAAAACAGGGGTTCGTTGAGTTGAATCCCGTGACAGTGACAGGTGAATCTGGCTGACAACTGGGTTACGAACTACGATATCACTGGATTTGGAACTGCGACCTAATATATAGCGATCGCCTAATAGGGGATATACTTCTGCTTTATCCGCCCCCGCATCCTGCACCCAAAGTTCTGGTACTCTGGCGTTTGGCTTGAGCGCTAGTTTAGAAAAATCAACCCTAGCTTGAATTGTCTGTACTGCTTGAGTTATTTGACCAAGCAATGTCTGTGGCTTTTGAGGAGGTTGGGGGGAACTCATCGGCTATTCACACCACGGCTATTACTGATAAAGGGGCGAACTGCAAACGGAGATGCTAGTATTCCACCATTGTACTCATAAGCCTACTATGACGTTAGGAGAGAGAGAACTGTTGCCAATTCTGTTCTGGCATCAATACTATATTTTTTTGTTAACTTTGCTACTTGATGCAGCCAATAATTTTGCTGATTTATAGGATATAATGGATATATTCTCCATATTAACTACTTGATCGGGAATGTTTGGTCTAGAGATTTGATTTAGTATTTTTATAAAAAACTCATTAATAAACAGAAATATTTAACTATCTTGTTTTAACACACCACTACACTTTATTCACAAAAAAACATCACTACTTAGGAAGATTTTCTAAGAGCAACTATTTGTTTTAATTGACCGAGTACTCCGTAAGGTGTTGAGGTTAAGTAATATGAAGGGATATTTAACCCTTTTCGGCACAGCCCTAACTTTGGTATTAACTAGCAACATAGCTGCTGCACAATCAACTAAGTTTTTGATTGCACAAAGTAGCAGTCAATCTTCAGATACTCCAAAGAAAGAGCGCCCAATGAGGGCAGATGTGTTGAAACTTTTGTGTGAGAATTACCCACTTAATTCTCGTTGTCAGGGTAGCGCGGCAAAGCCAAACTCTCCTAGCGGTAGTACATCTACAGATAAACCCTCTGGAACAAGTACCACCAACGACACGCCAACAACACCAGGAAACGCGCCAGCTGATGTAGGTAACCCAAGTAACCCAACAGGCACACCTCAAGATACAACCAACCCAGTCACAACTCCGCCGGGAACAACACCAGAGACAAATACAAGTCCACGGAGAAGCTCTGGTAGTGGAAGTGGCACAAGTAATACTGATACCCCAACAACACCAGGAAATGCTCCTGGTGACGTAGGTAATCCAAGTAACCCAACAGGTACACCTCCAGACACCACAAACCCAGTCACAAATCCTCCAGGAACCTCTCCAAGCATAACTGTTCCAACTGATTCTGGTACTGGTAGCGGTACTCAAAATACTTCACCTAGTGGCACAAGTAATACTGATACCCCAACAACACCAGGAAACGCGCCCAATGACGTAGGCACTCCCGGTAGCAATACAGGCAATCCTCCAGACAGCACAAATCCATCATCGAATCCACCTGGTACAGGTACTCCCAATAATACTAATCGGAGAAAATCTTCAAACCCAGACAGTGATGTTCAAAAAATGATCCCAGAAAGCGGTACTCAAAACATCACTCCTGACAGTGGAGCAACTCAATTAAACTCGCCTTCTAACTCCGTTACTCCTGGTATTAATACCGAACCTGCAACTACATCTCCAATTCAAGTTCCCAGTTCGGGTGGAACAACAAATATCCCCGCACGCTAACTTAGGCATAGTTAGTTAATAGTATTGGGCGATTGTAGGGGTGAACAGCCGTTCACTCCTACAATTTTATTTGCGCTTACCTGGGATTTGAATTAGGCGTTTTTTGGAAGGTGCCAATCAACAAACATATAATGCCTATATTAATAAACATATCGGCAAAATTAAATACAGGAAAGTTAATCAGGCGAAAATCAAGAAAATCAATAACATGGCCTAAAATAAACCGATCTAAGCCATTACCAATAGCACCACCCAATATCAAGCCGTACCCTAGTTGATCCCAAAAACTTAACAGAGGACCAAATGTTGCTAAAGCTATCAATGCCAAACTCACCGCTAAGGATAGCCAGCGCAACCACTCTACTTTACCTGATAGCAAACTAAAAGCCGCACCAGTATTAGTGACATAGGTTAGGTGAAATATTCCCGGCAAGATTGCTTGTGTCTGGTGCAAACTAAAGGTTTGCGTTACCCAGTATTTGGTGATTTGATCTAAGAAAAAAGCAACTAGGGCATTAATCCAAAAGAGGCGATTTTTTAAACGCATGGCTTCTTGAGCATGGGGCATTGTGACTATTAACTAATAAAACATTAAGTGCCGTAGCACAAATGCTATTACAGTAACAGCACAAAGCACAGCTAGTTGCCCTGGGAGTGCAAACCAGGAATATCTGAGAATTGCTTGCATTAGCGGTAAAGCTTCTGTACCTTTTAAGCGAAAAACATAGCTAAGAACTAAATAAGTAATACCGCAGAAGTGGACAGTTAACAAGCCACACAAACAACTAAATGCTAAAGTTTCCAGATATGGTCTTGCTTTGAAGGCAAAAAATCCACAAACCCAAGCTGCTGGAATAAAGCCCAGCAAATAACCAAACTGAGATAACTTAACGTAACCTATTCCTCCTCCATCAGCAAACACGGGTAATAAAGTTAAACCCATGACTAGATAGGCAATTTGCGAGAGAACTCCAGCATTCTTGCCACCTAAACATCCCACCAGTAGCACTCCACCAATTTGATAGGTGACACCTAGAGAGAAAGTATGAATTCCTTGCTTACTCCAACTTAAAGGTAGGGTGGTGACGTAGGCTTCTAAAAATGTACCACCCATAGTTAGCAGTAAGCCAATCATAGACCATAGTAATTGATTGGATGCAGCTAACATTGATCAAGCACTCATATAAAAACGAAAAATAATAGTTTTTTCCTGCTTTAACTGTGCTTTTCATTTTTAACTAATAAAACCATAAAATTACCACTGTTTTGTCATCATTTCTTGCTCATTAATATAGTACAAAGATACTAATAAATGATTTTGACTCTGAATCCACTGCTCTTTGCTCTGTAAATTTACTTTTATTAAAAAAAATTAATTTTTTTCAGATTTTCTATCGCTGAAGCGCGAGAAAACATTGAGAATTCGACCTTGTTAACCTTATCTTTACTCTTAAGGTGTATATTATAGGCAATCATTTTCAAGTTTTCAAAAGTTAACATTCATGATTCGCTCTTCTGTAACAAATCGTTCTCGCTTAACAACAGCAGTTTCAGCAATAGCACTTTCCATCAGCTTGGCTGCTTGCGGCGGCGGCGGACAAAATAATGCTGGTACAAATGAGGCATCTCCAGGAGCAGCAAAAGATGCTACTGCTTCTAGCCCCGGTGGCAAGCTAGATCTTGGTGGCACTGTATCATTAACTGGTGCGGGGGCATCTTTCCCGAATCCGCTTTATCAAACTTGGTTCCAAGCTTTGAACCAGAGATATCCTAATCTGCGCATTAACTATCAATCAGTCGGTAGCGGTGCGGGTGTGGAGCAATTTACCAAAGGCACCGTAGACTTTGGTGCTAGTGACGTTGCCATGACGGATGCAGAAATTGCCAAGGTGCAACGAGGCGTAATTTTGCTACCTATGACAGCAGGTAGTATTGTGATGGCTTACAACTTACCTGGAGTAAAAGAGCTAAAGCTACCACGCGATGTTTACACTGATATTTTCTTGGGTAAAATTAAGTCTTGGGATGACCCAAGAATCGCTAAGGCTAACGCTGGGGTAACTCTTCCCAAACAACCAATTACAGTAGTTTATCGTTCGGATGGTAGTGGTACAACAGGAGTTTTTACTCAACACCTAGCCGCAGTTAGCCCAGAATGGAAAACTAAAGTAGGTAGTGGCAAAACTGTCAGTTGGCCAACAGGTGTAGGTGCTAAGGGTAATGAAAACGTTACTGCCCAAATCGCACAAACTCAAGGAGCCATTGGTTACACAGAGTACGGCTATGCTAAAAACAATAACCTGAGTTTTGCAGTTTTGCAAAATAAAGCAGGTCAGTTTGTCACAGCAGACGACGCTACGGCAGCGAAAACCCTAGAATCAGTGGCTCTGCCAGCAAACCTTCGTGCATTTATTACCGATCCAGAAGGGCAAGAGTCTTACCCAATAGTAACGTATACTTGGTTACTAGTATACAAGCAATATCCAGACCAGGCAAAGGCTAAAGCCATCGAAGCAATGGTTGAGTACGGATTGACAGAAGGACAGAAAAATGCATCACAACTAGGATATGTCCCTTTACCTCAAAGTGTAGTTCAGAAAGTAGCAGCAGCAGCTGATGCAATCAGCCCAGATTATAAGATTGCCGTAGGTGGTAGCGGTGGAACTGCTAGCAAATAGCACTCAAGATTTGGACAGATGAAAACGTGGTTCGCTCCCACTTTTTAAGCAGTGATAGGGTTCGTCATTCATGAGTACACTAGACCAAAATAGTAGACCAACCGTAAAACCACGCTCGGAATTAGATAGAAGGCTAGATCTTGGTTTTATTTGGCTCACGAGAATTTTTGCCTTGGCGATCGCCGCCATCCTCATTTGGATTACTGTGCAAGTAGCTATTCAAGCATTACCAGCGATTACAACTTTTGGTTTGGGCTTTTTAGCAAAAAGCGCATGGAACCCAGTCAACAATGATTACGGTGTGCTACCACAAGTTTACGGAACACTAGTTAGTGCCTTGATTGGTTTGTTAATCGCTGTACCGATTGGTGTGGGTACAGCAGTTCTACTGAGTGAAAACTTGCTCCCAGCACCTGTAAGGACAGTACTAGTTTTTTTAGTAGAATTGCTAGCGGCGATTCCTAGCGTTGTTTATGGAATCTGGGCAATATTCGTTTTGATTCCCCTGATCACACCTGCGGGAAGATGGCTCAATTCTACCTTAGGCTTTTTACCAATTTTTAGCACTCCGCCCACAGGACCAGGATTGTTTCCGGCTGGAATAATTTTAGCAATCATGACATTGCCAATCATTACAGCTATCTCCCGTGATGCTTTAATTGCTGTACCGTCAGCATTACGGCAGGCAGCTGTAGGATTAGGAGCAACACGTTGGGAAACAATATTAAAGGTGATTATCCCGGCTGCGTTCTCTGGTATTGTGAGTGCTGTAATGCTGGCATTGGGTCGGGCAATGGGAGAAACAATGGCTGTAACCATGATTATTGGTAACTCCAACAACATTAGCCCTTCACTATTTGCACCATCTAACACCATTTCTTCTCTACTGGCAAACCAATTCGCGGAAGCAAGTGGTTTGCAAGTAAACTCTTTAATGTACGCCGCTTTGGTTCTGTTTGTTTTAACTCTTGGCGTCAATATTTTGGCAGAGTTAATCGTTTTGCGTGTGAAGCGAATTTAATATCTTGGTGTTCCAAACATGACAACTTTTCCCAACCAGCCGTCTCCCGTCACTCGTGGTAGTCTAGCTAAATCTCCTATGTCTGGACGCACATTGTTCAGTACAGTGATGACAGTTGTGGCATTTGTGTGCGGGATACTGGCTCTTTTACCTTTGCTGGCGGTACTTTCTTATGTAATAATTCAGGGCTTAAGCAGTTTAAGCCCGAATTTGTTTACTCAATTGCCTCCGCCACCGTTAGTACCAGGCGGGGGTATTGGTAATGCTATCCAAGGAACGCTAATTATGGTGGGACTTGGGGCTTTATTTAGCGTGCCGTTTGGAGTATTGGCAGCAATTTATTTAACAGAGTTTAGCAAAGGTAGAGATGCAAGGTTAGTAAGATTTGCTACAAACGTTCTCAGTGGAGTCCCATCAATTATCGCTGGGGTATTTGCCTATGGTATTTTAGTGGCAACAACTAAGACTTACTCGGCAGTAGCTGGGGGAGTGGCTTTAGCGATACTAATGCTACCAATTATTGTCCGTACTACTGATGAAGCGTTGCAATTAGTATCGAAGGATTTGCGCCAAGCAGCAGTGGGTTTGGGCGCAACTAATTTTCAAACAGTAGCGTTAGTCGTTCTGCCAGCAGCTCTACCTGCTATTGTCACAGGGGCTACTTTGGCGATCGCTCGTGCAGCAGGAGAGACAGCACCTCTAATCTTCACTGCTCTATTTTCTCAATTTTGGTTTTCTGGTCCTTTTACACCTACTGCTTCTCTGGCGGTTTTGGTGTATAACTTCGCTATTGCTCCTTTCAAAAATTGGCAATCACTCGCTTGGGCTGCGTCTTTAATTTTGGTGCTTCTAGTTTTGCTTACTAGCATCATTACCCGTTGGGTAATCAGTCGTAATACTCGTTAGTAAAAGCCAATTAATAATTTAATCATAGTTAGAAGAATCTTACCTTTATGACTACTAACATTCGCGAAAATAACAGAGCTAGTCAAACTGACACTGTTTTACGTGCCGAAGGTCTTAACATATACTACGGTAGTTTTTTGGCTGTACGTGATATCTGGTTAGATATCTATAGAAATAAAGTTACAGCTTTTATTGGTCCTTCTGGATGTGGTAAAAGTACTTTACTACGGTGTTATAACCGTCTCAACGATTTGATTGAGACATTCCGCGCTGAAGGAAATATTTTCTACTATGGTGAAAACCTGTATGCACCTAACATTGACCCTGTAGAGGTGCGTCGTAAAATTGGTATGGTTTTCCAAAAACCAAATCCCTTTCCCAAATCTATATATGACAATATCGCTTTTGGTCCCCGGCTGAACGGCTTTAAAGGTGATATGGATGCTTTGGTAGAACGTTCACTTAAGCAAGCAGCTTTGTGGGATGAAGTTAAAGACAAACTGCGTCAAAGTGGTTTATCTTTATCTGGTGGACAACAACAGCGCTTGTGTATTGCGCGGGCGGTTGCTACTCAGCCTGATGTAATTTTAATGGACGAACCTTGTTCTGCTCTTGACCCTAAATCTACTTTGCGGGTGGAAGAATTACTGCACGAACTTAAGGAACATTACACAATCATTATTGTTACCCATAACATGCAACAAGCTTCACGGGTATCTGATATGACTGCTTTTTTCAATGTAACTACAGAAAAAGGCGGTCGTACAGGCTACCTGGTAGAGTATGATCGTACTGAGAATATTTTTAGCAATCCTCAGCAACAATCTACTCAAGAATACGTTAGCGGTAAGTTTGGTTAAATATTATGTGTTAATTATTTGCCAAATGCATTTTTAGGGTGTGTTGGGAGTTTTCCTAATGCACCTTAATTTGTAAATTTACATGTAACTTCTACCTTAAAAGGTGATTAAAAGAGTGGCAGATGCTGCCGATCAAATCAGCCCTGATTAGAAAATTTCCGTTGGCAGTAGTGACGGTGCTAGCGCAAGTAAGTAGCACGCTTTTATTACTCTCATTTTTAAAAAAAGAATGCTTGGATATATCTAGTGTTAATTAAAATTCAGGTACAAATAATTCCCGTTTGTTTCCTGCATAGTAACGATAAATTACTTCTGGAGAATTGCCTACTAACCGAGCTACATCTTTGGCATCTAAGCCGTTTTCCAAAGCTAAAGTGATGAATGTATGTCTTGTTTGGTAAGGCTTTCGGTACTCAATTCCTAAGCCATCTAGAACTGGTTTCCAAATGTTTTTACGGAATGATTTATTATCAAGATGTCCTCCCCTATACCCAGGAAAAACTAGGGACTCTAAATCGCAGTTTTCAGATTTAATTGCCTGGAGTAAGCTTTGGAGTTTTCCATTACATGGAAACCGTCTTCTAGCCTGAGTCTTTAATCCTTCTCGAACTGTCCTACCTTTACCTGTTTCTATAATCGCTTGTTCAAAGCTGATAAATTTGAAATCCTCGCTGATGTGTTTCCATTCTAGAGCGATTGACTCACTAGGACGGCATCCAGTCATAAACATAAACTCAACGTAGGGTGCATAGTAGGAATGCTTGAAGCCAGAGCGCTTATTGCAAAAGGAATTCAGAGCGATCGCCCTGATTATATAATCTCGCTCTTCTACCGAAAACGGGAGAATGTCTTCATCTTCAGAACACTTTTGAGATTTGGGAAGTTTGATTTCACAAGCCATTCCTACAAATGGATTCTCCGAAATCAATCCTGACTTCATTGCCCAGATGCAGCAAGCATTTAAACGAACAATGAATCTTTTGCAAGAATCGATAGGAAAAGTCTTTAAAGCATAGTCTCGAATTTCGTTAGCTCTATTCAAATCATAGGTTGGTAACTTCTCTAGGTACTTGGTAAAGTGACCATAGACATGAAGCATTGTGTTATGTGAGCATTGCGGGCGTTTGTACTCAACAAATTTTTCCCACAATTCGTTCAACAGAGGCTCTTGTTTAGGCTTGAGTCCGGTAATTACTGTTAAATGCGTCTTCGGTTTGTATTTAGCAAGAGTTGGATCGAAGTCATCTGAGACGATATCTAACTCAATCTGTCTAACTTTCTCTTCAGCTAGCTCGCGATTCTCTGGTGTGTCCCCCAGTCCAACTGTTAAGTATTTTTGCTTGCCCTCATAAACTAGCCTGGGTAAACGAAGCCTCAATCTTCCTTGATAACTCTCGATTCCTACAGAACCTCTAGATTGCTTCATTTCTTGACTCACGCTCAAAACCCCTGTGACTTTGACTATGAACACTATTATTTCACCCCCAGACTATTCATAGTCAATTCATAGTCAAAATTCATAGTCAATTCATAGTTAATTCATAGTCAAAAATGCTCTTGGTAAAGCAGTAAAAACTATAAAACCCCTGAAATTAATGCTTTTCAGGGGCTTTTTTTTCAAGCGGGCGGCGGGAATCGAACCCGCATTATTAGCTTGGAAGGCTAAAGTTTTGCCACTAAACTACGCCCGCAAATTTGGTATTACATATAAAATAACACAACCTGAGAAAAAGTCAAGCTAGCGACGCTCAATTTTTATGCGCACTACCAGTTGGGCAGATTCTGATTTTATACCATTGTTAGATGCGGTGGTAAATTCCACATCTTGGAAAATTTCCTCGACATACTTTTGATATTGGCTTCTTTGCGCTTCTGGGATACTTTTTATATCTTCTGGATAAATGAATACTTTAGTGAGCTTACCAGTATTATTGTCAATGAAAAGAAAAACTCGGAAATCTTTGGGCTGAAAATCGGAATCTTGGTTGAGTGAAGGAAAATCCAATAATTTTTCCCGAATGTTTGTTTTCGGTTGAGCCGGGTTGTCTGGTAGATTCTTCAATGCACCTGGTTCTACTTCCCAAGTCGCTACCGCGATTCCTCCTCCTTCTTTATTTAATGATGTTTCCTGTCCAACTTTGACATCACCACTAGGTTGACTGGGAAGATTGTTGGGTAAATCACTAGACGGGGGTGGTTGCTGTTGTTCATCTGGGCGAGGCGAGGTATCTGTATTGGGCGGTAACGGTGAAGGCTGATTTTGCTCACTTAATGGTAATTGTTGCTGTGTTGTGTTTGTATTTTCTGTAGTTTCCGGTGTAGGCGTTGGTGATGGAGTTTGATTTTCTGTAGTTTCCGGTGTAGGCGTTGGTGATGGAGTTTGATTTTCTGGAGTTTCCGGTGTGGGGGTGGAAATTGGTTTAGTAGCGTCAGGAGTTAGGGGCGTAAGCACTTTCAATTCTGGCTTGGCGACAGGTTTGGTTTCTAGCGTGGCTATTTTTTTCTCAACTGTAATTTTTTTCGGGGGGTTAGCTTGGGTTTTAGGTTTAGAGGCTTTGACTGGTTGCGGAGGTTGCTCTTTTGTGAAAGCGATGGCGTTGTTATCTTCATCGCTAGGAGGTAATTGTGAAGCGGTGGATGAAGTTACTTGCTGTGGTGGAGATGCTTGACTCGATTGAGTTACTGGTTTTGTTGATGGTGATGAAGACGGAATCTCGACTAATTCAATGGGAACAACAGCACTTGAGTCTTGTGGTGTAGATATAAAAATGTAGGAGCGAAACAAAAAGAACAGCAACAGATGTATAGTAACTGAAGCTGTGGCTACACCAATCCATAAACCGGGTGGGTCTGTGTGTCGCCTCCATGTTTTTGCTGGAATAGGGGTTTTGTCAGCAACCGATTGCGTCATAATTGTTAATGGCTAATTGTTAATGGCTAATTGTTAAGATTATTAACTATTAACAATTAGCCATTAGCTACGATCTATGAACTACTAATTCTGGAGTTACAGCAAAAGTCAGAACTGTTTCATCTACTCCTTTAAGTTCTAGAGGACTACGTTTAATAATTTCATATTCTTGTAAATAATCTGCGACGGCAGCTGAGACGAGTATAGTACTTGGGGCTGCAGCTTGTTGTAACCGAGCGGCAATATTCACACTCGGACCGATCGCTGTATAATCAGCACGTTCGGAACTACCAAACATACCTACAACTGCTGTACCTTGGTGAATGCCACAGCGAAACTCTACGCCTGTGCGTCCGTCAGCATCAAATATACCTTGCTCTTGCCAGCGTTGGTTAAGTTTTTGTAATGAGTGTAACATAGCTCGGGCTGTATTGATGGCACGACGAACTTGTTCATTGGGCGTTAATTCTTCTGGCGCTCCAAATAAAGCTAAAATAGCGTCTCCCATAAATTTATCTACAGTGCCGCCATTATCAAACACCGCTTTAGTCATTTCTTCTAAATATTCATTCAATAACTCTGCTACTCGTCGCGATCTTAAAGTGTTTGCCAATTGAGTAAAACCGACAATATCACTAAACAAAACCGTAATCAAACGTGGTTCTGGGCGCAAATCTAACACTAAATTTCCCACTGCCGCTTTTTCCACTAAAGCCTGTGGTAAAAAGCGCTTGAGTACCGACTCCGTCAGATAAGTATTTAACTCCACCACTCGTCGTTCATTTTCCTTCAAAGCGAGAAGATTTCGTACTTCTGCAAGCAGTTCGCGATCGTTAAATGGTTTAGCTAGATATGCATCTGCACCACGCTCTGTACCTTCAATGCGAGTTTCCTCATCAACTTTTGCTGTCAGTAAAATAATTGGTGTTCCTTTCAAATCATCCTCTTTACGAATCATCCGAATCATCTCTAATCCAGATATCAAAGGCATCATCAAGTCGCTGACAATTAAGCTAGGTAAAATTGCCTTTGCTTTACGGAAACCTTCTGAACCATTACGAGCAGTTTGTACTTGATAGCCGTTATCACGTAGAATACCAGATACATAGGCGCGGAGATCGGGGTTGTCGTCTACTACGAGAATTTGGGATTTTGGCTCGTTAGGCTCCTGTCTGGGGCCGATTTTGGATTGGGAGTTGTCAGCTTCCTGCTCGGAATCCCAATTTAAATCGCTATCAACTTCTAACAGTTCTAAATCAGCCAATTCTACGCTAGCCCTAGCTGTGTTTAGTTCCAAAGGTGCTTCTAGTAACTGTTCTTTTGGTAAGTGTTTCACACCAGGAACAAGCTGCACAGTAAAGGTTGTCCCTTCACCGTACACTGATTCTACTGTGACTTGACCACCGTGGAGTTCTACTAATTCTTTGACTAAAGCCAACCCTAAACCACTACCTTCATAGGAGCGATTTTCTGAGCCTTCAGCTTGGCGGAAGCGTTCAAATAAGTGGGGTAGTTGTTCTTTAACAATGCCAATTCCAGTGTCTTGAACTTGAAGAGTACAATGATTAAGTTCCGGTCGCACTATCACCGTGATGGTGCCACCTTCTGGAGTAAATTTCATGGCATTGGACAAGAGATTATAAACTACCTTGTCAAATTTTTCTGTATCTAAATATACTAATGGACATTGATCCATCATAGTAACTAGATGCAGTCCTTTTTTCTCACAGTAAGGGCGGAACGACTCGACAATTTGGCTGACGAATTCGACTAAATCACCAGGACGGAAACTAGGCTGCATCCTGCCAGCATCAAGGCGTTGTAAATCTAGTAGTTGATTTACTAATCGCAGTAGACGCCGGGAGTTACGTAGAGCGATCGCGCTTTGGGCATAAGACAAACCCTCATGAGAAGCAACAGCTGATTCTAGAGGTCCTTGAATCAAGGTTATGGGTGTGCGAAACTCGTGTGAGATGTTTTGAAAAAATTCAGTTTTTTGTTTGTCTAATTCCAGCAAACGCTCTCGACCTTCGCGTACTTGCTCGTAAGCACGAGCTTGAGACAAAGCTAAAGCTGCCTGATCTGCCACCATCATAACTAACTGTACTTCGTCTGTTTCCCAGATGCGGGGCAATTTGCACTGGTGTAGCGCCAGCACAGCCATAAGTTCTTGTCGGCAAATCAAAGGTATCACTAAGCTAGAGCAAATGTTAGCTGTAGCGAAAGCCGCAGCCCGTTGTTGGACACGCTCATCATCACTCACATCGTTAATAACTTGAACTTCGCGGGTTTCCCATATTGTTTGCGCCAGTAAGGAATCCGGGGGGAAAGAATGATTTTTCTCCCCCTCACCCCTACTCCCACTCACCGCTACTCCTGCTTGATCTGTCTTCTGATAAATAAATCCTTCGTCAATTAACTGGTCATTTTGAAAAGGACGTAAAAGGCAAACGTCTACTTCCAGCATATGACCAACAGTATCGACAATTGTTTGCAGAATTTGCCGATAATCTAATGCGCTGCGAATTGTATTTGTCACAGTATTCAACAGCGATTCTTGACGTAAGGTACGACACAACTCACGGGTGCGAGCTTTCAAAACATTGTGGGTATCTAAGGCTTGACGTACTACCGCTTTAAGTTCCTCAGCTTCCCACGGTTTTGTGACATATTTAAATACCTTTCCAGCATTGATTGCTTCCACCAAGTCTTCGACATCAGTGTAGCCAGTTAAGATAATCCGGATAATATCTGGATATTGAGTCGCTGTCAGGCTCAAAAATTCTGTACCGCTCATCATCGGCATTCTTTGATCGGAAATGATGACCGATACATCTCCCTCTTGCGCCAGTAACTCCAGCGCCGCAGGGCCAGAACCAGCTTTTAACACCTTATATTCGCGGTAAAAGGTGCGGTAAAGCAGATCCAGGTTGTCAGGTTCGTCATCAACAACTAAAATTTTAGGTTTAGTATTTACTTGGGACTTCATGCACCGCTTTCCTGCTGCAATAGCAGTCGGATAAAGAACATTCTGATCTCTGGTGGGATTTTTTTTAGGTGAGAGCAGAGCATTTCGAGCGTAATGGTAGTTTGCCTAAATAACTGTCATTTACAGTCAAGGGCTTAAATACCTTGTGCTGACTGCCAACGAGCGATCTTTGTGCACCCCAACATGGTAGATGGTAAGTTTTAGTCTTACAAAATTGATGCAAGCTTGCCAAATCTCCCCTCACCTCCGGCAAGAACCGTTAAACTCTATATACAGCTTTCAGGGAAGTGCTAAACAATTCTACTGTTGCTGCATATTAAGTTTTCCCGTTTGAACACACTTAGCTAACACTTGCTGGTAAATTTTCTTTATGGCTCTCATGGCGAAATCAGTAATATTACACCTAGAAACTTTATGCTGAAAGTATACTATTAGACAAATAGCTATTTTCAATTTAGCAATCAAGACTATCATCCCGCTATAGTTAGCCTAGATTCCTCAAATAATTGACTATTTACACGCCTCCCTAGTCTGACAAGAAAAGTATAGTTGTAGATGTATGTAAATTGAATTAAGAATTTACGTGGTTGCTAACAAGCTCTGAGTAGGAAGCTATGGCAAACGAGAATTGCTCACTACTAGCTTAAAATTAGTTCAATCATGTTAAATGGTGTTTGAGGATATGTCTAAGATTTTTGTAGTGTCCAACCAAAACTAAATTAGCCTTGACACCCTGGTTTTTTCATCCATCTTACCCTGAACCGACAAAAGCTTTTTCCCACAAAGCTTCTAGCCGATTCCAAATTCGTCCCGCAACACTTAATGACTTGACAGATGTTGCTCAAATCATTGCCGAAAGTTTTCACTCCCAAAATGGCATGTGGGGGTGGGCTTTTCCATTACTACGCTTGGGTATCCATGAAGACTTAAGGTATCGCCTGGGAACATCAGATCCTCATCACGTTTGTTTAGTAGCTACTGACACAAGTGTAGATCAGTTAGAACACTTAGTCGGTACTGTAGAATTAGGTGTGCGTTTTAGTGACTCTTGGACACAGGTGGGCAAAAGTTTTCCTTACCTATCTAATTTAGCAATTCACCCCCAATACCGTAGGCAGGGGGCTGCCTCCCAATTGCTTGCTGCCTGTGAAAAAGTTGTCCTTTCTTGGGGATTTCAAGATTTGTACCTCCATGTTTTGGAAAATAATCATCAGGCATGGCAGCTTTATTTTAAGCTAGGTTATCGAGTGCATAAAGTCGAATCTCATTGGAATAGGTTTATTTTTAGAAGCTCACGGCAAATATTCTTGCATAAGCATATTAGCACTGACTCAATTATCTGAATATTTCTCTCCAAATTAATTTGGTTAGAGCTTGACAAATAAGCCTTCATACTTTATACCATATATCAGTTTTTCGATACTGACTTACTTTACCCATGCGGTAGGCAACCGGGTAAACAATTTTTGCTTTTTTGGCAAAATATAAAGATTTTTAACTAACACTGTTAATTTATATAACTATTTATTCTTGAATTGTATAATTATTTCGCACAACAACTAAATGTTTCATCGGGAATTTTTCTCAAGATATACTGACTAAATATATAAGAATAAAAAATACTATGTCTCATTGCTTGAAATATTTCTAATTTGTATACTACATCCTTGAAAATAATTTAATTATCGAGTGGCAAATCATTTCTAATCAAAAATCAATTATCATTATGATATCAGTAAAACTACGTCATCCAATTAGTCAAATCCTCATAATAACTTTGTATTACAAATATTCATCTTTATAAAAACTTTAAGAAAATAGAGGTTTAGTTTAGAGACAAATCCATTTAAATTTCATAAAATATGATTACTCAATTACTGCTATACGCCTATTGATTCTGATCTTAGTTAAATAGAGCAAAAAATTGTTGAAAATAAGAAAAAAAACAAATTCATTCAACAGCCAACTACCTATTTAATGAGAGACTAGTACCAAATTCAGCCCAAATTAACGCAAAAACATGGATAGCGAAAAGCGCCAACGCTATCAGACTGCTATGGTATCAACTTATTACCCTGACACCAGTTTCCTTGACTATGCTGTCATGACAAACGGAACTGAGCAATCCTATAGCTCGGATCTTCTGACAATGCTGCTCAGTGGAAAGGTTTTTATGGTCAACAGCCGCAGGCGGAATGGGTTAATATTGTTCAAACGCTATCATGCAGAGTTTGCCGGACCTGGGGCAACTGTGGGTGGTGATTATGATCGCGATTGCCAAGGAGCTTTGCCCATAGGAAACCTGTCTTTATTAACTCCTGAATCTCATGATGAGCGCCAAAAAGCTTACTTGATTAGGCGACAGTGGATTAGGTTAATTAAACAAATCACGGAAAACCCAGTTCCCCAGCAGCGTGTCCAGAAGATTCTCGATCAATTTGAACAATACTTTCCATTAGAAATGGTGGCTCAACTGCCGGATGTTACCTTTGCTCTATTAGTAGGTGTTCTACCACAAACTGTAGGGATTGTAAGACGTTTAGGTAGTGCTTTAGATGGCAGATTTGATTATTGATCTAAGTATAGTTACGTAGCAGTCCTCTTGTTTACATGAAACTTTCATTAAGACTGCTAATAACATAATGGCTAAGGTTCAGAATGATAAAAAAGCAATTAACAACAATATAAAACTATGAAATTTTGATTTTTTCATCAATCAAATAGTTTTGTCTTCATCACCACTAAAGATACAAAATTCTATTTAGCGTCCGAAGATTTTCCTCGGCTGTCCCAATAGTAATTCGTAACCCAAATTTCAAGTACCGTACAAGAGTGCCAGCAGCTTTGAGTTTTTGGTAAAGACTTTCTAAATATACTTCTGGAGATTGAAGATTATTTTTCCCACGTATATAAATAAAATTAGCCGCACTTGGACAAATTTGTAAGTCTGGATGTTGGGACAAAGCCTGCATAAGTTTAGTACGTTCAGCTAGGGTGTCAGGAATAGACTCTAGCAATAAGCAGCGGTTTTGCAAAGCAATTAAGGCAGCTGCTAATGAGAGACTAGGAAGATTGTAAGGTAAACGAACTTTTTCTACGACCGAAATTAATTCAGGATGAGCAACACAATAGCCAACTCGATGCGCTGCTAACCGAAAAGCTTTAGAAAATGTACGTAGTACTACCCAGTTGGGATGCTGTGATAACTCACCAACCAAAGTATTTTGGCTAAATTCAAAGTAAGCTTCATCAATCACGACTAAAATCTGTTCTGGTAAACTTCTTAACCATTCCAACTCTTTGATTGTTAAAGCATTACCAGTAGGAGAATTAGGATGAACTACGAAAACCGCACGCACGAATTGATTTTGGGTTGACTCCACCGCTTTAGCAGCCGCAAGTAAATCAATTTCAAAATTCTCATCATTTCTACCCACAGTCACTACGGGAATACCCAGAGTTTGTGCCAAAATTGAGTACATAGAGAAAGTGGGAGAAGCCACAAGAACAGAGCCAGAACCTAAACAGCTGGCAATTAATAATGAGCGGATGAGTTCATCTGAACCATTACCAACAGAAATATGGGCTTGGGTAAACAAAGATGGCGACAACTGCGCTGACTCATTAACATACTGAGCGATCGCACTTCTAAGTGTTTCATGTCCACCATCCGGGTAACGATTCGTTTCCATGACTTGCTGATATGCGTCAGCCAACTTTTCTTTTAACTCACTGGGCAAATCATAAGGACTTTCATTTGTATCCAGACGATCAAGCTGAGTTGGGACTGGTTGGGCACAATCGCTCTCTGGGTGAGATTGATAAGCAGAAAATTGAGCTAAGTCCGAGCGAATAAATGGCAGCATAGGGAATCGTACAGACGCTTCGGCGGGGCGTCTGTACAGAATTGGTACAGATAATAGATTATCACTTCATCATGTTGTCCATGCAAGATGATAGTGGGGATGGTACGTTGCAACACTTCTTCTTTGTATTGCCTCGCGTCTGTCACGATCTTACTAGCGCATGGTGACAAATTCTTCTGCAGCTGAAGGATGAACACCAACAGTGGCGTCGAAATCTTTTTTGGTAGCGCCCATATTAACTGCGATCGCCACACCTTGAATAATTTCCGCCGCACTTTCTCCCACCATGTGAGCGCCCAAAACCTTGTCTGTTTTAGCATCCACCACCAACTTCATCATGGTCTTTTCTGGAGCACCAGTCAAACTGTGGAACAAAGGACGGAACCGGGTGCGATAGATTTTCACATCCTCACCCAATTTTTCTCTGGCTTGGGCTTCAGTTAAACCTACTGTAGAAGCTTCAGGAGTAGAAAACACGGCTGTGGGTACATTTTCGTGACTTAATACACGACGGTTATTCCCGAATTCACTATCAGCAAAAGCACGACCTTCACCAATCGCTACAGGAGTCAAATTCATTCTATCCGTAACATCACCTACAGCGTAGATATTTGGTTGAGAAGTTTGACTATATTCATTGACAGCGATCGCTGGCGTAATACTATACCCTAGCCCTTCTACTGAACTAGCGATTAAATCAACACCGGCATTTTCCAAACCCAATCCGTCTACATACGGTGCTCGACCAGTCGCTACCAAAAATACATCGGCAATTACTGGTTCTTCATCTTTTGACAAAGTAAGCTTTAACCCCTCAGGTACACGCTCAACTGCTGTCACCAGTTGATTTTGAATTATCCGGATACCGTGGTTGATCATGCCATCTTGAATTTCGGTACGGATATCGTCATCAAAACCTTTCAAAATCAGATCTTTACGTAGAATCTGAGTTACCTCACTACCCAAACCGCGCATGATACAGGCAAATTCCGTACCAATATAGCCAGCACCAATAATCGCGATATGCTTTGGTTGCTCTTTGAGGTGAAACATTTCGTTAGAAGTGATAGCATATTCCATGCCAGGAATATCTGGCTTAATCGGACGTCCCCCAACAGCAATCAAAATTTTGTCGGCTGTAACTTTGCGTCCATCTACCTCTACAGTATGTGGATCTACCAGAGTAGCGCGAGTGGGAATTAGTTCTACTCCAGCTTTTTCGAGAAAGTTAATATGTAGCCCAGAAAGACGCCGAACTTCCTTATCAATAACTGTAATGAAATGCTCCCAATCCAATTCGGCGTTACCAACCTTCCAGCCATAGCCCGCCGCATCATGAAACAATGCGGGAAAATGAGAGCCATAAACCATCAGTTTTTTGGGAACGCAGCCGCGAATCACACAAGTGCCACCGACTAAATCTTGTTCAGCGATCGCTACTTTTGCCCCATAACTTGCCGCACGTTTGGAAGCCGCCAATCCTCCAGAACCAGCACCGATAACAAACAAGTCGTAATCATAAGTCATAAATTCCAATTCCTTCTCAAACAAGAAAAAAGAAACCCGGTTTCTCCTAAATACCATCAAGAAACCAAGTTTCTAGCATGTGGTAATACAGGAGTATTCAAGTACAATTAATCAAGGTCTTGCTTACTCAAACAAATGGAATTCTTCTCCTGAAGTGGGATGAATGCCAAGCGTTTCATCTAGATCCTGCTTGGTAATGCCCTTGCGGATCGCAACAGCAAGACTTTGAATAATATCCGCTGCATTTTCACCCACCATGTGAGCACCTAAAACACGTTCAGATTCACCTTCAACCACTAACTTAATCGTAGCTTGTTGCTCATCTTGGGTGAGCTGCAACAACAAAGGTTGGAAGCGATCGCGGTAGCATTTTACAGATTCACCAAATTTTTCTTTTGCTTTTGCCTCTGACATTCCTACACTAGCCGCTTCTGGACGGGCAAAAACAGCAGATGGCACATAATCATAACTAACTTTTTGCTGCTTTTTGCCAAAAACTGTATCGGCAAAAGCAATGGCTTCTGCCTTAGCAACTGGTGTCAATTGCATTCGGTTGGTGCAATCACCCACAGCAAAAATATTTTCCTGGGTTGTACGACTGTATTCATCTACTTTGATTTCGCCTTTTTCGCCCAGGGATACTCCAACTTTTTCCAAACCCAAATTTTTTGTGTTAGGGGCGCGTCCTGTAGCAACGAGGATAGTATCTGCTGTAATGATTTTTTCCGATTTGTCAGAAATGGTCAACAGTAAACACTCTTCTGAGAATTTGATTTCTTTAGCCGTACTGTTGCCAATAAACTTAACTCCCCGTTTGCTCAAACCTTCTTGAACACATGAGCGGATGTCATCATCAAATCCTGATAAAATCATTTCATCTCGATCAATCAGCGTGACTTCACAGCCCAAAGCGTTCATCATGCTAGAAAATTCTACGCCAATGTAACCACCGCCAATAATTGCCAAGCGTTTGGGCAGGTAGGGTAGGTCAAACATCTGCCGGGAAGAGATGGAGAATTCTATACCTGGGATTTCAGGTTTGAGCGGGTGTCCACCCACAGCAATGAGAATTTTATCAGCTGTAACTTTGCGTCCATGTATCTCAATGGTATGCGGATCGACAAAAGTAGCTTTACTGGGAATTAACTCAACACCAGCTTTTTGCAACTGATCGAGATAGGAACCGTGAATGTTTTCAATTTCTTGATGTACGGACTTGATAAATTTCGTCCAGTCAAAGTGCCTTTTGCAGTCACTCCAACCGTAGCTGTGCGCTAGTTGATCTTGCAGGGCAACGTCAGCAGCATGGACGATGAATTTTTTCGGTGTGCAACCGCGATTTACACAAGTACCACCCAGGGCTTCTTGTTCTGCGATCGCTACACGAGCGCCGTAGCTGGCTGCTTTTTTAGCTGCTGCTAGTCCCCCAGGACCAGCACCAATGACAAACAGGTCGTAATCGAATGCCATGATTTACGTTCGGTCGGGAAGTGCAAAGAGTGTATTTTTTCTTATATCTTTACAATTCTCAGCTAAATTGGCATCTATCTTTACTTTGATTTTTCTTACTGCTGGTTATCTATCAACTAAAGAAAAACCTTGCAATATTTCCCACCTCGGCTTTTTATCAGGTAAGCGAATCCATCTTTTTTTTGCCATAAGTAATCCGACAGAATTAATTACACAAACTTTTTTCTGACTCCTGACTCCTGCCTGAACGAATGAATTTAATTTTGTCCAACTACTTATAAATTACTGAGAAAAGTTACCATCAAGATTATTACGATATCATCTTTTGGGAGCTAGACTACAGATCCTAAGCCTGTACACGCAACCTATGGATTCTTTGCTACTCTTAAAATAAACACGATACGACCATAGTCAACTACTTTTCTGGGTAAATTCTCATGTCCACCAATTCTCCTCCTTTGATCCAAACGTTAACCCCGGATCGCTGGGCGGGGTGGAGCATGGATTTTATTGAGGCAGGTTATACTGGTTTATTAATCAAAAATGGTCGTCTGGTGCGTAGATGGGAACCTGGGCGTCATTTCAGCTTTGCCCTTCCCCTACTGGAGCAATGTCAACTAGTACTGGTAGATACGAAGATTCGCCATGTAGAAATTGTTTCTCATGGGGATTTTTTATGTAAAGACCAATTTCTGATTAATGTTTCCCTAAACGTAATGTATCAGGTAGTGGATGCCAAGCGAGTTGCTTTGGAATTATCCGATCCTCTTAATGCCCTGACAAGTGCTGTTAAAGACACTCTAGGGGCGGTAGTTAGTCAGCTACGTGTCGAACAGTTGACAAATCAAGGTAGAGCGTTAGTCCGGCAATACATTCTTAATAATACAGATGTTTCTTATTCTATTGGCTTTGCTTTAGAAGATGTACGGGTGAATGACATCAGCTTTCCCCAAACTTCTGGGATAATTCGTCAAGTTGAAGGTTTGAGCGCTCGACAACAAGCCGAATACGAAGCAGCACTCAAGGTACAGATTGCTCAAGCAGGAAGACCAGATATATTACCACAACCTGTGCAACAAGTCAATATTGTGTCAGGTAGTAACCCTAATGTCCCCAACCCTGTGCTTGGCGCTAACGAAGACGCTACTAACGTTGTCATTGAAGGAACACCTCAACGCGATCGCCGAACACTTGCGCCAACAGTATTAGATCCGAATTCAGGCGACTCTGGGATTGCACGGTTGGTGAACCATTCCACAGGAGCGATCGCAATTTTGTCAGCTAGCCCCTTTACAATTGGACGCGAACCCACTAACACCCTCATCCTCGACGATGCCTTGAGTTCGCGTTATCATGCCAGAATTAATCAGGTACATGATACTGAAGGTACACGTTACCAGTTAATTGATGTAGGCAGTTCCAATGGCACTTTTTTAGGTGGACAAAAGCTTGTAGCTAATCAACCTGTCTGGCTTTCTCCGGGAAATGTCATTAGGATTGGTAGTCAAACTTGGACTTTTGAAGCTTAGTTTAAATCAGAGGCAGAGCCTCTGTGTAGGCATTCCCAGGCTCCTGCCTGGGAACGAGAGACTAAGCCTGGGAACGAGATCCACGAGATCTTAAGGATAACTAGTCATCTTTAGATGACTTTAGCTATTAGCCATAGGTTAAAACCTATGGCTATGGCGGGTGATGATACCTACAGTTCACCTGTAGCCAACATCTGAATGATGCGGGGTGTTCCCGGATCGAATCCACCTAAATCCCAAGACAGGGGGTCTTTCGGATCTACTAAGGTAATCTGGTAAGGTGCAAGGGTGAGATAAACTGCCTTGACATTGGGATTAATTTTTTGCCGATATTGGGCTAGCGCTTGACTTGGATGCTTGTACCCAGCCCATGACTCACTGTCAGTCCAAAAGCAAACTACATCAGCCTTGAACTTATTCTTAATCATCCAGTCGTAAGCCACAGACGCATCTGTACCACCAAAGTTTTGGTTGCTAGCTTTGCGAATAGCTGAACTAAAACTATCTATATTCGTGATACCTAAGTCACGGAAGTCTGTAGCAAAGCCGCGAATCATGTAGTTCTTCTCAGCCTTTGCTGTTACCAATGCCATTGTTGTGGCAATTTCACAGCAACTCAGTGCCACTGACTCCACAGTGCAGTAAGACATAGAACCAGAAACATCTACGGCGTGCATGAACACTTTGCCTGTGGGTTCCACCACATCAAAAGACAGTTCAACTGCCTTTTCTAAAATGTCCACAATCCGACTAACTGGATTCCAAGTCTTCTGACTACGTCCTAATTTTCCACCAGATTGATAAGTTTTGAGTGCTTTCAATACATCAATGGGATGGATACGTCCTTTACGTAGATAATCTTTGTTGTTAAGAACTGCTTCAATGCGATGCAAATTAGTAGGTTCATCAGCACTTAAAACACCCAGTTCAGTTAGTGAACCCAGGTTACGCAGCAATGCACCAATTGGCATTTCGTTAAACAGCAACTGCCAAGCTGCTTGATCCATTTTTGCCACAGGTGCCGCCATTTCATGAGTTAGGCGTCCTTGTAGTATGGCTTCATGTGTTTTTTCTGGATTACGCTTGAGCCATTCGTACCACCAAATTTGGGCTAGAGCAGGAGAGGGAATTTCTGCTGGCAATGCTTCCCAGCCTTTGACTACCCACTCAAACAACTGTTGATGATCTTGTGTTGGTGGTTTGACATGGAACAACCGCAAAGCGTCACGACTTGAGAAGTCATGGCGTTGCTGGTACTTGAGCAACTGGTAAGCTAAACCTTTAACATCTTCGCGTAAAAACCAATTTTTACCAGCTTCGCGCACAACTTTACCAAATCCCCGCATGGACTTGGTGTAGCTGAGCCATTCATAGAAATGACTACCTGTACGCACAACTTGGGGGAAGATTTCCGCAAATGCCTTTTTGGCTTCAGGTGCTTCACCCATTGACAGCAATACTAAAGCAAGGATAGGCGCACTGTTGTTGATGGAGCGTCCATCGCTAGCGTAAAGGATTTCTTCGGCAACACGCTCTGGGTTTTCGGCGATCGCCTGCCTGATAACTGTGACAAAATCCTCTGTTAATTCATGTTTGCCAGCATAGTAAGTGCTTTTTGCCGTACCAATTAGCAAACAGCGCCGCAGCATTTTCCAAACACCCGCATCGAACATCCAACCTTGGGATCTACCCTGAATCATTTCCGATTCCCGTCCAGGGATAGGCTGAGTTTGGGGTGTAGCTGTGTTTTTTTGGGTGAAAAATTTGTAATTCATCGCTTTGTCTCCCAGCCCTTGCAGGCAAAAATGGAAGGTGGCGGAGCGGGATTTGAACCCGCGACCCTCCCGATTATGAGTCGATAACCCTCATTCTTCGGTCTTTTCAGACAAGGGGTGAACAAGGATGTTTTTGGCGCTCTATCCACTGAGCTATCCGCCACATGGAATTTTGGATTTTGGATTTTATTTAAATTAATAGGTGTAGTGGGGCGGGATTTGAACCCGCGACCTCTCGATCCCAAATCGATAACCCTCATTCTTCGTCCTTTGCAGGCAAGGGTTGAACAAGGATGTTTAAGCGCTCTACCACTGAGCTACCCACCACAGGAATTTGTAGCTTGTATTATTAATGTAGTATATGTATTACCAAGTGTCAAGTAGGTTGAGAAAAATTTTTTGGTTGCTTCAGTTAAGGGTATTTAAGCGAGGAGAAACCCGGTTTCTTCAAGAAACCGGGTTTCTAGCGCATTTTTCCATAGAGCGTTTGCCAGGAAAAAATTTGGGCAAATAGACAAAAGCTACAAACAAATGTCCCAATTTTTGCCAAGATAATATTATTTTCCAATAAATCACTTGGGCAAAAATCGCATGAGTGAAAAAACAATAGAAAGCTATGGCAAAGGTTTTCTCGTTCTACTTTTGCCAATCTCGTTTTTGATTATTTTCCTGGTTGCTACTTGGCGGATTTGGCTAGCGTCAATTTTGCTAGTCTTGGCTTTTAACATTTGGCAGCAATATCAATGGCAAAAGTGGTGTCGTGCCGTTAACCCGACTTTCCATCAACTAATTCGGGAAAACCAAGGCAGGATTACGCCAATGGATTTGGCAATCAAGGGCAATTTTACGGGAGAGAGGGCAAAACGGTATCTCGACACTAAAGCAGTAGAGTTTGGTGCCCGTTCCCTTGATTCAGAAGATGGAAGCTCAGTTTACTACTTTCTTACTGCTAGTACTCTAGGCAGCATACTTGACAGTAGTGAGCCACCAAAAGAACTTATGTCTCATTCTGTTCCTACGAATGCCTTGCCACTTCTAGCTCCACCTCCCAAACAAGAGCCAGATCCAGAAACTGAAACTGAATTACCAACACACTCAACCCAACAGGAGGTAAAACTACCTCTGGAGAAACAGTTAATGTTTGGTTCTCTGATTCAATCCGAGCTTGCCAAACGCTTAAATGTTTATTCCAGTACAGTATACAAAAGGCGAGATGACCCAGATTTTCCTGAATGGAGCCGCAATAAAGATCCAGATGGTATTGCTTGGAAATACTCCCGACAAACAAAGGAGTTTTTCCCACTTGAAGAAGCTGAAAGTAAAAAGTAAATAGAAATTTCTTTTAACTTTTTACTTGTTTGCCTACAGCTTCAGAAATAGAACTTAATCCGTTTTGTTTTAATAGAACCAGTAAACCCTCAAGAATACGGCGTACCATCAGTGGACCTTCGTAAATCCAACCAGTGTAAACTTGGATCAAGCTTGCACCTGCAGTAATTTTCTCCCATGCATCACGAGGAGTAAAAATACCACCAACGCCAATGATTGGCATTTGCCCTTGAGTTTTCTGCCAAATAAAGCGAATTACTTCGGTGGAGCGATCGCGTAATGGCTCACCACTTATACCACCTGCTTCTTCCTTGACAGATTTACCAGTTTGTGGTAAAGTACGAGTATTAAGTTCATCCCGGCGGATAGTGGTGTTAGTGGCAATAATTCCAGCCAATTGATAATTTGTAGCCAGGGAGATAATTTCCGCGATCGCTTCCCATTCCAAATCGGGTGCTATCTTGACAAACAAAGGTTTTTGTGCAGTATTTTCCTGTTGCAAGGCAGACAAAATCGAACCGAGCATCGCGGCATTTTGAAGCGATCGCAATCCAGGCGTATTCGGGGAAGATACATTAACGACAAAATAGTCACCACAATTCTTAAGCAGGCGAAAACTTTCCAGATAATCTTCAAAAGCAAGTTCCAGTGGCGTAACTTTTGACTTACCTAAATTTATACCTATAGGTATTGACATTAACTCCTGGTTAAGTTTTGTTAAATGAGCCGCCATTGCTTGCGCACCACAATTATTAAAACCCATACGGTTGAGGGCTGCTCGATCCAAAGGTAAGCGAAACAATCGAGGCGGCGGATTCCCTGGTTGTGCATGAAAAGTTACAGTTCCCACCTCCGCAAAGCCAAAACCAAGATTTGACCAAATTGAAGTAGCTAAACCATCCTTATCAAACCCAGCCGCCAAACCTACAGGATTGGGAAAGTGTAACCCAAACAAATTTTGTTTCAGACGCTCATCATCAAGACACAAAGACTGCACCAAACGATTCTTCACCCAGCTAGTAGTTGGGCTGACGCTATTTCCTAACCAGCTTAAACTGCGAATCGTTGAAGAGTGCAGCCACTCTGGATCTGCCTTTACCACATTAAACAAAAGCGGACGAAGAAAAACTTGATAAATATCCAATTTAGCTTTACCGATTTGAGATTTTAGATTAGTACTAGGGATTAAGCAAACGCTTAATTTTTAGTTCTTTTTTGGGCATCTTAATATTAACAGGCATTCTATTTCTATTTTGGATTGTGGAGACGCCCCGGTGGGGCGTCTCCACAATCCACGCATCCACGCAGTCAAAATTTTTCAACAGATGGGACAGCCACAAAAACCTATAGCCAGTGAACAACATATCCTTTCCTTAGGGCGTGTCCTCCAGAGTCTGCGAGAAGAGGATGATGTTGACGTTTTGATAGAGACTACAATTGCCTATCTCAAAGAGCAGTTCGAGTACAGCTTGATTTGGATTGCTCTGTACGATCGCCTGAATCACGTATTATTTGGCAAAGGAGGTGTAATACCAGGTAATCATACCAGTTTTTTGCAACAAAGATTAGTTCTCAACTCAGGGGATTTACTAGAGCAAGTAATGATTGAACAGCGTCCCTTGGGTGTAGCGGATTTACGACTAGAAATGCGCTCAGTTGGATGGCAGGAAATAGCAAAAAAATACGATATTCAAGGAACGATTATTCTGCCAATTCGTTATAAAGATCGCTGTTTGGGTTTGGTGTTACTAGGCTCTCAACGCTGGGGCTACCTACTTAATGGTGATGCCAAAGCAAGACTAATGATGGTTTTGGGCGAACTGGGCGCTGTGCTTTATCAAGGAGAAATTGATTTGCAGTATAAGCAAACCAGGCGTGTTGACGAGCCGTTGTTACGATTGCTAGAAAATTTGCGCAATCTGAGAAACCTGGATCAAAGACTAGAAGCAGCAATCAAAGCCACCCATCAATTTGTTTTGCCTACGCGCACAAATATTTACTGGTTTGAGCGGGAAAAGCGCTATTTTTGGCTGCGCATGAGTAATCAGCTCGTCAACATGGTATCAAACTCAAGCAATCAGCAAGCAGTAGCAGGAATAACAGTGCAGGAGTTAAGCGACTTTTATTATGCTTTATCGGTGAATCAAATTGTCTCAATTGGAGATGGGCGCAGTTCCCTAAAAAGTGATTTTACGATTAAGCTGCTACATCGCCTATCTGCGCGATCGCTTTTGGCAGCTCCGATTATATGGCAAAATGACTTGTACGGCTTTTTGGCAGTAGAGGGCAAAGACGCTCGAATCTGGACAGATGCCGATAAAAATTTTGTTAAGGGTGCTGCGGAGTTGATTTCCTTGGTTGTTCCTACTGAAGGAATGGAAACCACAATCAAAAAAGTTCAACTTGACGCTCAACTAACTAGCCAAATTGTCCAAGCTATATATAGTGATCATGATTTAGAGTCTGTTTTACACCAATGTGCGATCTTAGTATTGGAGCAACTTGCTGCTACGCGGTTTTTACTACTACAGTACGATCCTGATCAAAATAAGTACCAAGTTTTTTACCAAAGCCAGCTTAAAGAGCGCCGCAAAATTACAATTGCCTTTGATGCCCTCAATGATTTAGACTGGCAGCTTTTGCAACAGGCTGCTGTAGCTTGGGGAATTGAGAATTTAGAAAAAGATTTGCGGTTGTTTAACTGGCATCCCTTGCTATTGGAGCAGGGGGTGCGATCGCTTTTAATTAGTAATTGCGCTCAAGGCAACGCACCAGAGGTACTGCTACTCATCGCTACAGAAATCAATCGCTCTTGGACAAAACAAGAATTGGAACTGATACAAGTTGTTAGTCAACAAATTGGTGTAGTTGTGCGTCAATGGCAACTGCATCGCCAGACAGAGCAACAGCAAAAAATCTTGCTCAGCTTTCAGCAATGCCTGCGCATTATGGAACAGGCACATAGTTCGACCATGAGCTTGCAACAGTTAGAACGTATAGCACTAGAACAAATAGCCTCACATCTCAACTGTCCTTTAACACTCTTAATCGCGTGGTATCCTGGTCAAAATACTGCAAAAATAATACCTGGTGTGATTGACAATAGTCAATTCATAATTGCTGCTGATGCGACAATTTCACTCGAAACTGAGCCACTGATTCAGTGGGCGCTAGGCACAGATGGTATGTTTACACTGAAAGTGAATGATTTACCAAAGCCTACGAGAAAATGGTTGATTGGCGACAGTGGACAAATTTTGGTGATGGCGTTACGCACAAGTGTCCATTATCAACCCACGGGTGTGGTGATTATAGCAGATTCTTTTGATCGTCAGTGGTCACAACAGAGTCTAGATGCCACAACAACCTTAATTTGTCAATTAGCTTGGTCACGTCGATGGCTACAAATTAGCTCAAAATTCTGTTTGACAACTGAAGAATTACGACAGCTTAATTGGTACAAGCATCGACGTTTAGAAGACATGCAAAGAACTGTAACGATGTTGGTAGATCAAATGCACGAATTGGACATTCATAAAAATGAACTTACTCATGTGCGCTATCAGCAACTACTGCGACAGTTAGATAATACAACCGCCTCAATGACTGCATTACTTAAACTTGAGCAGTGGCAGTTACACATCAACTGGGAAACTATACCATTAACCAGTTTGCTCAAACGAACCTTGGAAAGGATTGAAAATTTACGCAAACAAAGAAAGTTGTGGATCGGTGTGCATGGTTTGGGACAACAGCTACAAGGTGACGAAGAAAAATCCTCTCAAACAGATTTGCCAGCTAATGCATCGCCACAATCTTTATTACTGATTACTGGCGACAGCGTGAAAATTGAGTTAGTTCTATATGAATTGTTGGTTGCTGCAACTGGGCGAAGTCTTGACGCGGGAAGAATTGATATCTGGTGTCGTCGTCTAGATGAAAAATTATTAGAGGTGTCCATCACCGACTATGGCATCATTAACCCGGCACTACTAACAGAACTACATCAAGATACACCATTAGATATGCTTGCTCCCTCTACTCTCGATCAACCACTAGGTTTGCACTTAGCTATCTGCCAAAAACTCATGCTACAACTACATGGAGAGTTACATTTTTATCAATTACCAGATGGTAGGGTAGTTAGCCGCTTAGTGTTGCCGTTAGCAAGTAACAATAAGTAAAAAGTAAGATGTCACAGATAAATCCGTGTCTCCACAATTAGTTGCTAAAGTTACATCATAATTGCCACAATCTAGTTATAATTGTCTTCCACAGATAAGTGCATACTATTGATATGGCACGTTCTCGTTCTAAATCTGACTTGCCGACAAAACTTTGTCCGGTATGTCAACGCCCCTTTACCTGGCGCAAGAAATGGGAGAATTGCTGGGATGATGTGAAATACTGCTCAGAGCGTTGCCGTCGTCGTCGTTCTGACGCTAAAAATGAAACAAATCAAACAAACCCTTACTGAAATTAAAAGAACATAAAGCAGAAATGGATACCGAGGTGCAACCTAAATTAATTATTCATGGGGGGGCTGGTAGTTCCCTCAGAAGTAAAGGAGGAGTCGAGACGGTGCGCCGATCGCTCTATCCAATAGTAGATGAAGTGTATTCTTTACTACTTGAAGGAGTAAGTGCCAAGGAGGCGGTGGTGCGGGGTTGTCAAATGTTGGAAGATGACCCCTGCTTTAATTCTGGTACTGGTTCGGTGCTGCAATCAGATGGACAAATTCGCATGAGTGCTTCCCTAATGGATAGCACATCTCAAAGTTTTAGTGGCGTGATTAATGTCTCGCGGATCAAAAATCCGATTGACTTGGCGCAATTTCTCCAAACCTCTCCAGATAGAGTTTTGTCAGATTTTGGTGCGGCGGAACTAGCACGGGAGTTGCAAATTCCTAGCTACAACGGTTTAACCGAGTTGCGGTTGCAAGAGTGGATCAAAGAACGTCAGGACAATTTTCAACGCACGATGGCGGGTGTGGTGGCAGAAGCAGAACTTTTGTCCACCAGCAATGCGAGGCGCGGTACGATTGGTGTGGTAGCTTTGGACACCTATGGAAGATTAGCTGCTGGTACTTCTACGGGTGGTAAGGGATTTGAGCGGATTGGGCGTGTCAGTGATTCGGCAATGCCTGCAGGTAATTATGCTACGGCACATGCAGCAGTCAGCTGTACTGGTATTGGAGAAGACATTATAGATGAGTGTTTAGCAGCACGGATTGTGGTGCGTGTTACTGATGGAATGTCGCTCAAGGATGCCATGCAGCGCTCGTTTGCAGAAGCACACGAACACAAGCGAGATTTTGGAGCGATCGCTTTAGATGCATCGGGTGCGATCGCTTGGGCAAAAACTAGTGAAGCCCTCCTTGCGGCTTATCACGACGGCGACAAGATGGGTGATACTTTGGAAATTCCAGCTGGGACAGAGGTTGGCAGCACAATGTAGTACAGACGTTCCGCCGGAACGTCTCTACGATTTCAATTGCCAATCAGGTTTTACTACTTGACGGGCACGGGCAATGACAAGACTTTCATCAGGGACATCTTCTGTAACAGTGGAACCAGCTGCCACATAAACATTGTCTCCCAATGTCAAGGGAGCAACTAAAACACTATTAGCACCAGTTTTGGTATTATCACCAATCTTGGTGGGGTGTTTTTTCACGCCATCGTAGTTGGCAGTAATTGTACCAGCACCAATATTCACGCGGTTCCCCGCCGTGGTATCTCCCAAGTAGGACAAATGGGCAACGTTAGTGCGATCGCCTAACTTAGTATTTTTCAATTCGACAAAATTACCTAGACGACAACCAGCGCCTACTTGTACGCGCCCACGTAAATGAGTGTAGGGACCAATCGTGGTTCCTGGCTGCACAATACTATCTTTGACCACAGAATACAACACTGTGACATTTTCACCAATCTGGCTATCTTCAATTAAACTCCCCGGTCCGATGCGACTCCCTGTGTGAATGACGGTTTTACCACGTAGGTGAGTTTGGGGTTCAATAATTACATCTGATTGTATTTCTACTGTGTCATCAATGGTAATGCTAGTGGGGTCAATCAAGGTGACACCCTCCGCCATCCATTTTTCTTTGATTCGATGAAGTAAAATGGAGTATGCTGTTGCTAGTTGCAGGCGATCGTTAATGCCCAGAATTTCTTGGTTATCCTCCACATCCACTGCCATTACTGGCGACAAGTGACTGACAGCATCAGTTAGGTAGTATTCTTTCTGAACATTGTTCGGCTGTAAATTAGGTAAGACAAGTTCTAAATCTTGCCAGCGGAAGCAGTAAATTCCGGCATTGATCCGACGATTTTGTTTTTGCTCAGTTGTGCAATCTTTGTCTTCAATAATTTGTTGCACAAGATTTTCATCATTACAAAAAACCCGTCCATAGCCTTTGGGATTTGCCATGTGGGCGGTGAGGATGGTGGCAGAATTTTGATGTTTTTGATGAATAAGTAATAGTTGCTTGAGGGTTTCGGTACGTAATAACGGCACGTCTCCGTATAATACTAGTAGATCACCAGTATAACCCTGTAAGTGAGGGAGTAATTGCTGGATCGCATGACCTGTTCCCAGTTGTGCAGTTTGTTCAACAAACTCTAAGTTGGGAATTGACTGCAAGGCTGCTTTCACTTCTAGAGCCTGATATCCCACAATCAGCATTTGCCTTGTGGGCGATAGCGGTTCGACACCATCGAGCACTCGTTCAATGAGCGATCGCCCACCCAAAGAATGTAAAACCTTAGGTAGGTTTGATTTCATCCGCGTCCCGCGTCCTGCCGCTAAAATTGCTACAACTACCATACTTAGCTACTGGCGATGAGAGAATTGCAATGAATAAGTTTGTGATTTTTAATTCCAAGCTCATTCATGATATCAGCTATATGAATGAATTCAGCGCAGTCAGCAAAATGCCTGAATGAACTCTGTAAACTGTTCCATTAATTTAGGATTGCGCCAACCCTTTGCTGTTTCTTCCGCCATTATACTGAGTGCTTCTGTTGGGGTAAAAGCTATTTTATAAGGTCGTTCGCTGGTAAGAGCATCAAAAATGTCAATTAATTGAAATACTTGTGCTAATACGGGAATATCATTTCCGACAAGTTTGTCAGGGTAGCCAGAACCATCCCAACGTTCGTGATGATGACGGATAATCGGAATTACACCTTGCATACTGCGTAATGGCTGGCAAATTTTTTCGCCAATCAGAACATGCTGCCTCATAATTACCCACTCAGAGGAGGTGAGTTTGCCTTTCTTGAGTAGTACTGCATCAGGAATTCCGACTTTACCTATATCATGTAGATAACCGCCCCACATCAAATCTCGAATTTGATGTCTTGGGAAATTAAGATATTCACCAAAAGCTTGTCCAAGTTTTACTAACCGTTCACAATGATCTCCTGTATTGGGATCGCGACTTTCAATTGCTCTGGCGATCGAAAACAGAACTTGTTCAGCGTGATCTAGATCTTCATTTAAGCGCTTTTGGCGCACTAAAGACTTTACCCGTGCCGCTAGTTCCACACGATCAAATGGTTTGGTAATAAAGTCATCTGCTCCGACTTCAATTCCTTGGATACGTGCTCTTCGATCATTCAATGCGGTAATAAAAATTACTGGTATTAGTCTAGTATGCTCATTTTGCTTGAGCAATTGGCAAACTTCAAACCCATCCATTTCTGGCATCATCACATCTAGCAAAATTAAATCGGGTTGTTTTTGTGACACCAGTTCTACTGCTCTTAAACCACTTTCTGCTTCAATGACTTCGTAGCCTTCCATCGCCAAAAGGGCTACAGCAGTCATGCGGCTGGCAGCATGATCGTCAACAACTAAAACTTTCGGCGCATCTGAATCAAAGCCATTCACTATAGAACCTTGAATTTGTAACGTTCTAGAAATCAAAGAATTGTAACTAGAATTTACGCTTTGGTTTGTCCAAAAAAGCGAGGTTTCATTAGCTTTTGTTAAAGCGGAATTTGCACCAAGAATATTCACTTTGTTGGGGGGGTTAGACTCATTAACAATTTGTTCAGCAAAGCCTGTATACTTGGATTCCCATTGAACCACAAAGGCACTCCAGTTTGATACAACAGTTAAGGATTTTACATGCTTACACAAGATTTTAGTATTTGACTGTCTTCCAGTCTTCATTTTCCCAAGCATTATGCAATGTTATGTCTAACTTGCTTTTTATGATGTATAATGATAGCCCGTACATTTTCTGACAACATAGAAAATAGTTTTGATAAATTTTGTCTCTATAATTCCAGTATGAGCAATGATTGTAAATCTTAAATCAGGTGTTTTACGGAGATTTATTAACATCATAGTGAAATAAAGTATTTACTTGGATTGATTAATATCAAAGTTTGTAATTTGTAATTTAGACTTTTCATATTGAGATTAAGTGACCTATGTATTTTCCCTGTAAAGCAAAAGAGTAACTTAAATAACTTAACATACAAGTATTAAAAAATACATATTAATTTGTCAAGTAGTTTAGACTATAAAAATTTATTAAGCCACAATTTTCAGTAAAAAGCAAAAAAAACGTAAAAAATTTTACATTTGAATAGTTCCTTTCTTTATCCACCTTTTTCGCCAACGAGAAGTGGGTTCCATTCCGCAAGTCAGTTGCTCTTGTTCTCGTCGTTTGATAATGACTTGTGGGGAATCGCTCAATTCTGGATCTCGGTAAGGAATAGCCGCACGAGTAAGTAAGTGTTCTTTTTCTGCTTGGCACAGAGGAGGCAGGGGAGTAGGGGAAGCCCAAGTAGCGACGGTACCAGGCGCACGCCTTCCTACTGGTGGTGTGGAACCTATTTGCAATCCAGCAGTTAAAAGTGCTGTACGCACAGCAGCAGCACAGGAATAAGTGGCGAGGCTCCCAGACTCATGTAACGAGAGAGAAAGTTGTTGAATAAACTCAACAGTCCATAATTGTGGGCAGTGTGGTGGGGAAAAAGGATCGAGAAAAATTGCATCTGCACGGAAATTGGAATTATTCACAAGCTGAATCGAACTTCTGGCATCACCAATCAGTAACTTCGCTGTTAGTCGTGGGGATTGCACACTCAGTGAAAAAGCTAACTGAGTCAAAATCTCAGTATACTCGCAATTCCAGTTGTTAAATAAGTTATGCCCAATAGCAGCTTGTGGCACTGCTGCATTCAGTTCTAAACCAATGACTTCTATGTAACAATCAGGATTAACTGTCCAAATTGTCTGTAAAGCTGCGGCTGTATTATACCCAAGCCCATAACAAACATCTAACAACCGCACCACAGGTTTGTTAGCTTTCTTTGACAATTCAGTAGGAACCGCAAACTTGAAAAAACTCTCCTGATGCGCTCCGTAACTGCTATGAAATGATTCGCCAAATTCTTGGGAAAAGAAGGTAAATGAGCCATCTGCTGTTGCTTGTGGGATAAAATTATCTAGATCTGACATTTACTGAATAATGGGCTAATGGCTAACTGCTATTAACAATCTAACCTTTATGACTAACACCTCTTATGTTGTTTCGGCTGAATGGCTATATGAACACTTAGAAGATCCGCAAGTAATCATAGTGGATTGTCGTTTTTCTCTTGCCGATCCGCTTTTGGGAAAACAGCAATACCAGATGAGTCATATCAAAGGTTCTTACTATCTAGATTTAAACCAGGATCTTTCGAGTGCTGTATCAGAACATGGCGGAAGACATCCTTTACCCGATCCTACTGTGTTAGCTAAAAAGTTATCAGCTATGGGGGTAAGTGCGCAAAAAATTGTTGTAGCTTATGATGACTCTCGCCAAGCCTTTGCCGCTCGACTGTGGTGGCTGTTACGCTATCTTGGACATGAACAAGTTGCTGTACTAGATGGAGGTTTTGCTGGATGGCTAAAAGCAGGTTATCCTGTCACAAATGTCGTTTGTGAATCGAACACGGCTACTTCTTTCGTTCCTAATATACAAAGACAAAGAACAGTGGATATTACTGATGTAAAAAGTCGTAAAGATTCCCCTGAAGTAGTGTTAGTCGATTCACGAGAGCGCGATCGCTATCTGGGAATTAGCGAACCCATTGATAGAATAGCAGGTCATATCCCTGGTGCGCAAAACTATCCTTGGCTGGAAGTTACAGATGTTGCAGGTTATGTGAGAACATTAAAAGACCAACGCGAACGTTGGTCTAATTTAGAACAAGCCAAGGAAATTTTTGTTTATTGTGGTTCTGGTGTGACTGCTTGTGTTAATTTACTATCTTTGGAACTAGCTGGCATCAAAACTGGTAAACTTTATGCTGGTAGTTGGAGTGACTGGATTAGTTATATGTGATGGATTCTTCAAAATCGACCCAATTCTAAATTGTAATTGACGGTGAAGAACCAACCATCAAAATCAATTTTGGCATCAGTAGAGCTACCAGTAGTTACACCTCCTTGTAAACTAAGATTAGTGTAGGGAGTAATTTTATAGTTCAAGTGAGCAAAGATCCGATGATACTGATCTTCTCGAAAACGTTGTGTAAAATTAGATAACCCAAACTGGTAATCAAGCCCAATTTGCAGTGATTTTCGTAAATAATAGTTCAAAGAAACCCACAAGGAGTTGATGAGGCGATCGCGACTGTCTGGTTGACTGGGAGGATTAGTCAAACTGAAACGAAATTCGTAGAAACTATCTAACGTCATCCGGGGATTTAAAATATCTCTTCGTCCTAAAGATAGGCGGAAAGAATTTTCGTTCAAAAAGCGATCGCCAGCTTGAGCAAAAGAGTTATTTGTGGCGTAGAAAAACTGTTGATTACTCCAACCAATTTCAGCATACATTTGCCGATTGAACTGCTGGTAAATACTTAAATTAAATCTTATTTGGTTATAATTATATTGTGACTGTTCTATGTAACGAATCACGTTACCATCAATTGAGCCATTGATAAAAGTATTAGCTCCTATCGGCAAACCAGCAGAGGCTAGCGTCAGTCCAGAATAGATTAAGCCGTCTTGTACCGGAATATCTGAGGAAAAAATATTACTAGTGTGAAAGTAGCCAACATTAGCAAGTAGATAACCTATGGGTTTAGACTCGGTGGTAGGTGACGGTGGTGATGGAGGAGGTAGCTGTTCTAAAGGTTTTTCTTGCAAACGCAGTGTACCTAAGTCGTTATTATCTGATTGCTCAGCCGATTCCCTCACCAGCAATCTACCTAGTTCTCCATAGCTATTTGATTCTTGAGAAGTTTGTTTTTTCTCTTGCAATCGCAAAAGAAGTCTCTCTATTCTTTGTACACGATTTATTTCCGGTTCATCCAAGCTTGGTTTTATTTGTACTGGCGTTGGTTTGAAAAAATCCGTCGGTTGTCCTTCAAGTTGTGGCGGCTCAATCTCCTGTTGAATATTGTTGGTGGGCGATTCTGTTGGTAATACAGGATATTGTTGGGGTGGTAGTGCAGGAGGTGGTGTAGGAGTTAGTGCAGGTGATGGTGGAGATGGAATGGTGAGATTAGGTGGGGGTGGTGTAGGAGTTAGTTCTGGTGATGGTGGTGTTGGCGCAGGAGTTAATTCTGGTGGTGATACTGTAGGCGGTGAGGGAGTTGGTGTGTTTTGTACTGTCCACACTGGGTAGTTTTCTATCCCAGAAAATGGTGCTTGTAACTCTTCGCTAACCACATCAGGGGTTATGTGTAAAAAAGGTTTTTGATTTGGCTTTGAAGTTGTTTTGATCACTCCTAAAGATGGTATTCTGGATAGAAGGTGATTTTTATTGACCAATAAGTTTGAATTTTTAGCCCACGCTGCATCTACCTTAGTGCAACAAAAGTTTGCACCACTAGAGGCTAATAAGATCCAATACATTATTTTTTTCCAGCCTTTGTGTTGCATGTTTTTCTGCTTTTGGCAAACATAGACACAAAAGCTATGTTGAGAGTTCCAAACGGGAATCTTAAATTTCCTATCAATTTTAGTCACAGTACCAAGTATTTATACTTAATTGGAAAAAAGAGAGGTAATAGATGTTACAGTGTAACATAAGATTTTAAGAAAAATTAAGAAATTACTCAAAAGAACATGAGTATTTTGTATATTTTTCAGCAAAAGTCAGCAAATATACGGTTGTTATAACTAACTAGCAGACAGAAACATTTAACATCAAAATCTGTCTTCAAACGATTTGGGTTTATAGAAAATATCAGAGGCTTCAAATAATGTTGCGCAAGTTTATTTCTCTAACAGTAATTGGTTTATGGGGGGTTTTTGTTCTACAGTTGCCCGAAAAAGCAAACGCGGCTACTCCCTTGACTAAAGCAGAAATTCAAGACCTTCGTAATTTAGTGCAACTGATGCGTCTAAATGAGCCGAAGCGTAAAGCAAAGCATAAAGATGCAATGACTCCCGGAGATGGTTTGTCAACAGGACGAGCATCCTTAGCAGACTTGCGCTTTAATGATGGTTCTCTAGCAAGAGTGGGCGAACAAGCGGTGTTTCGATTTTTACCGCAGACGAGAAACTTTAGACTTTCCAATGGAACTGTTCTATTGGTGATTCCACCAGGACAAGGGCAAACACGTATCAACACGCCAAGTGCAGCAGCGGCAATTCGTGGATCGGCATTATTTGTGCGTTATGACCAAGCAACTGATACCACACTAGTAGGAGCGCTCACAAATAGTGGTATTCAAGTTTATAACCAGAATGCTTCTCAAAGTCAGGAGCTTCAAGCAGGGCAAATGATCGTGGTAGTTAAAGGAAAATTTAAGGGTTTATACGATTTTGATTTGAGGACTTTCTATGACACGAGCGATTTAGTTCGGGGACTCGATTTGCCTTTGCGTGGTAAACCTAGTCCAGATCCGGCGATCGCACAAGTTCAACAGGAAACGGCGGCGGCTGTTGCTGCTCAAAAGCCAATAGTTGGTCAAGGAGTAGTAGAAAACCCAACTTTTGTCAAGCTAACTGCTAGTACTAACTCATCCACTAGCAACAATAATGTTAGAGACAATACACCAGTAAATACGTTACTGGAAACAGGACAAGTCTTTTCAAATCAAGAAAAACAGCCCCTACAGATCATAGAAACAGATCAACCTCTGAAACCTTACATACCATCAGAGTCTGTAACCAAACCACCTAATCCATCACCATCAGTAACGCCGCCAACTGAAAATTCAAAGCCGCCATCAGAGCCATCAATTCAACCACCTACTTCATCACAAATAATTGAACCTATAAAACCTTCAACGCCCAATAACCAGCCACCAACCAACGGCAACACTACCAATCCACCAACAACTCCCGTCACCCCTGTCACACCACCAACAACTCCCATCACCCCTGTCACACCACCAACAACTCCCGTCACCCCTGTCACACCACCAACAACTCCCGTCACCCCTGTCACACCACCAACCAACGGCAACACTACCAATCCACCAACAACTCCCATCACCCCTGTCACACCACCAACAACTCCCGTCACCCCTGTCATACCACCAACCAACGGCAACACTACCAATCCACCAACAACTCCCGTCACCCCTGTCACACCACCAACAACTCCCGTCACCCCTGTCATACCACCAACCAGCACCATTCCCATCACTCCTGTCACACCACCAATTAACACCACTCCTATCACACCACCAACAACTCCCGTCACCCCTGTCATACCACCAACCAGCACCATTCCCATCACCCCTGTCACACCACCAATTAACACCACTCCTATCACACCACCAAATAATGGTATCCCGATCATCCCCGTCACACCACCAACAACTCCCGTCACCCCTGTCAACCCACCAACAACTTCACTGCCAACTAATGGCAATACCACCAATCCAACACCATCAGTATCACCGCCTTCACCACCTACCACCACGCCAGCACCGACAACGAAACCACCAGTGCCAACATCAATAAATCCTTTAACACCAATGCCTCCAAAACCCAGTACTTGAGCAAAACTGTTAAATTTTGTACCCTGACAAAACTAATGACAAAAATTATTCTCCTGACTCCTGACTCCTGACTCCTGACTTCTGACTCCTGTATTCACGACTGATTTCGTGGCGGTAAGATAGATGTAGAAGAAATTGATGGCGTTTCATCTAATGCTCCTGTCCAAGGTGTGGTGGGAGTATCAGAATCATCTTCCAAAATCACAGTTGTCATTGATACCCCTTGTGTTGGCAATTGTCCTTCTTCAGAATTAATGAGATTATTCAATGCTGCAAGTGCCTGGGGTGCTGACTGATACCTTTGCTGAAAATCTTCTCGTACCATCTGACTAAGAATATTGGCTAGAGTATGACTCACGTACGCCTTATCGATCCATTTCAACTCCCCATTAGCATCCCGAACTATTTCATGAGGTGTCATACCAGTCAAGGCTTTAATCCCAATCATGCCAACTGCGTAAATATCACTGCTATATTGAGGACGCCCAAAGCATTGTTCTGTTGGTGCATAACCCTTGGTTCCAATACCGATAGTAAAAGCAGTTTGTTCTTGATGATCTAGCAGTTGTGTGGTTACTTCCTTGACTGCACCAAAATCAATCAGTACCAACTTTTGATCTTTTTCTCGGCGAATGATATTGCTAGGTTTAATATCGCGGTGAATCACACCATTTTGATGGACAAATGTCAATGTTTGCAATAGATCTCTTAGTATTTCAATGACTGCTGTTTGTGGAAGACGTTTTCCTTTGGGCAGCTCTTGACTCAAAGCATGACCAATAATATACTCTTGAACTAAATAAAATTCTTCTTCCTCTTCAAAATAAGCCAAAAGTTGAGGTATCTGGTTATGTGTTCCCAATTTCTGCAAAGTTTGAGCTTCTGAGTTAAATAAACGTCTTGCAACTGCTAACTGTTCAGATTTATTGTTTACTGGTTTTAGTTGCTTAACAACACATAAAGGGTTGCCAGGAAGTTTAGTATCTTCGGCGACATAGGTTTCACTAAATCCACCAGAACCAAGAACTTTGACAATTTTATAACGCCAGTCGAGAATTTTTCCAGATACAGCCTTAGATCTCTGTTGAAGTAAATCTCTTAAGTCATCCTGTTGACTAAGAATTTCCTGTACAACATAGTGAGATGCATATTTTTGAAAAATATCTATTAGTTGACTTTTTCTGACTATTTCCCTAAATGCTTCAGTTCCCAAGTAACCCAGTCCAATTAAAGTAATTGCTCCTACAGGTACAGCAGTTGGGATGAGGAATTGAGCATATACAAATAAAATATAACTTGTGGTTGACCAAGCGATCGCTCCCCCAAGGCAGTAAACTAATCTGCTGATACCGCGTTTAATTCTTGCAACTATTACTGCATACCCACCTACTAAAGCTAGTACAAATAAACCGCGCCCTTGTGGAGTTTCGATTGCCAAAGCAACTGTTTTACCTTCCATTAAAGTTGCGATCGCCGACGCATGGATTTCTACTCCTGACATCGGCGTTTGATACAGCCAACTGTCCGAGACTGCCACTGGATGATAGTCATTGCTTAACTTAGCCGTGGCTCCAATCAGTACAATTTTGTCTTGAAAAACCTTTCCCTGCTGTAAAAATGTATCCCAATTTTGTGGGTCAAATAAATACCAGAAGGGAATTACCTTAAATGTACCAGCAGCTCCGTTGAAATAAATGCGCGAGCCTTTTGGTTTAGGATATTTTACGTTGGCGGAGCGCAAAACTGCTTCACTAAATGTTGGTATTTTTGGTGTGAGAGCATTTTCTTCTGGTGTTAACTTATGTAATTCGCTAGCTAATTTGTGAATTTTGCCATCTGGCTCTATGGGAAAATTCACTAAGCCCACTGATGTAGCTCCGGTAAGAAACATCTGAGAAGGTAACTTTAGTTGTGTAGTTTGACCTTGATATGTATGAGAATTTTCGTACAGTGCAGCTAAAGTCACTTTTGTGCCGTGTTGCTGTAATGAAGAGCGTAACTTTTCATCATCTTCCACCCCATAGCTACTTGGTGTATCAAATAATACGTTAATAGCTACAGAACGTGCGCCAGAGGCAATCAACTTTTCAATGGCGATCGCATAAGCATGACGTTGATAAGGAAAAGATTTTAACGGTTCTAAATAGGCATACTGCTTTGAGTCAGTGCCATAATAATCTTCAGGGATAGAAATTGACTGATCGTCTATTGCCAAAATCACAATGTCTTCATTGGGAGCGATTGGTCCGCGCAGGAGATAAAACATCGATTGCGCCTGATTTTCCATAAATTGAGCCAAATTTAAACTACTTGTTGTCAGCAGGGTAGCTCCAACTACCGAAACACCACTCAGCAGATGACCTAAACGATTCATCTGCTTTAACTGCCATGCCAGTACTGTCGAAGTGAGCTTTGTCAGTTTACTGGACGGTTGATGGGAAGCAGTACTTGCTTTTTTGGTTAAGGTAGATGTAGGTTTTTCTGCCATATAGTTATTGCTAATTGATTTACGTATTACGTCTTTAGTTATTGACACACACGTTATGGTGCAACAAGATCGACAATAAGGTTTAAATGAAAATACTTCTTATACTTTTGTAAACTACTTTTTATTCTTTACCTAACTTGTAAAAAATTCAGTAGTTGGTAGTAGCCCATTCCCTAGCTGTTCTATCGTTGGCGGTTACTCAACGCAGCAGTGCAATGAATAGCCATCAAGCGATCATGTCGCTGCCTAACTCCAGCAACATGATAAGTTATTATTCTAGGGAAACATAATTTAGGGCAAAATTTTGCCATCATTAGTTTCAGTTGCTACTCTAGCATTTATGTAGCTTTTCTTACAAGTTTTTGTCAGCCTTGCTATGTAGGATACTTTGTAGGCTAATGTGGTAAGCATTTCCCTTCCCCTCTTTCCCCTTGCCTCATAACAAGACAGATGGAGGATGCAAACTTAATTAACATGCTCAAACAAAGGCTACAGATGGATAAGTGCTTGGATACACCCTATTCCAGTCTATTCCATACCTCTTTAGGAGTAAACTTAACTGAGATACAGTTAAAAAAGCTGTAGTTGCTCAATTTTATTGGTAGATTTTGATCACAGGGTGTTATCGTCACGCCAATGGTGAAAGAAGTTTAGCATTACAAGATGCCAACAACATCAATGTTTCCACCAATTTTTTTAATTTAAGTGAGGTTAGATAAAAGCTATATATGACAATATAATTTATAGATATTAGCAAAGTTGTCATTTTATAATTGCTATAATCTATTGTTCAATCTAAATTCTTTTATATTATTAGGTGTAAGTTTACTATGGGTTCTCCAATGAATCGTCTGTCTATTTTTGTAGACGGAAACAATATGTTCTATGCTCAACAAAAAAATGGGTGGTTTTTTGACCCAAGGCGAGTATTAGAATATTTTAGACACGAGCAGTCAGAAACCACCTTGATTAATGCATTCTGGTACACTGGTTTAAAAGACCAACAAGATCAGCGAGGTTTCAGAGATGCTCTCATTAGTCTAGGATATACAGTGAGAACTAAAGTTCTTAAAGAATACTATGATGATTCCTCTGGACGTTACTCGCAAAAAGCAAATTTAGATATTGAAATTGTTGTAGATATGTTTAATACCGTGGATCAGTATGATCGAGTAGTTTTATTTAGTGGAGATGGAGATTTTGAAAGAGCAATTGAACTATTACGCTCAAAAAACACACATATTACAGTAGTATCAACAGAAGGAATGATAGCCAGAGAATTACGTAATGCGACGGATAGATACATAGATTTAAATGATATACGAGAGCAAATAGAAAAGATAGATGGTCAATGAATTCAGTAATTATTATTTACAAATCTACAAGCAAAAAAAATAAAATTTAAGGTATTTTAAGCTACAAGTAAAACTTATACAACGAGGTGCAGCTATGTATAACCCATCAGAAAAAATAATCATTTTTGATACCACACTCCGAGATGGTGAACAATCTCCAGGCGCAACTTTGAACATAGATGAAAAGTTAGCAATAGCTAAGCAATTAGCGCGTTTGGGTGTAGATGTAATCGAAGCGGGATTCGCTTTTGCTAGTCCAGGAGATTTTGAAGCTGTCAGCGCGATCGCCCAGAGTGTAGGATCGGAAAATGGTCCAGTAATTTGTAGCTTAGCAAGAGCGCGACAGGAAGATATCAAAGTCGCAGCAGAAGCGATCAGAGGTGCTGCTAAAGGGAGAATTCATACTTTTATCGCTACCAGCGATATTCACCTCAAGTACAAACTCAAAAAGACAAAATCAGAAGTATTGGCAATTGCCGAAGAAATGGTTGCTTATGCCAAAACTTTCACACCAGATGTAGAATTCTCCCCCGAAGATGCAGGAAGATCAGAGCCAGAATTTCTTTATCAAGTATTAGAGCGAGCGATCGCAGCCGGAGCAACAACAGTTAATATTCCCGATACTGTAGGGTACACAACACCAAGTGAATATGGGGCAATAATTAAGGGCATTAAAGAAAATGTCCCCAACATTGATCAAGCAATTATCTCCGTTCACGGACATAATGATTTAGGTTTGGCAGTTGCCAACTTCTTAGAAGCTGTAAAAAATGGCGCACGGCAGTTAGAATGTACTATCAACGGAATTGGGGAACGGGCAGGAAATGCAGCGCTAGAAGAATTAGTAATGGCAATGCATGTCCGAAGACAATATTTCAACCCGTTTTTGGGACGCCCAGCAGATTGTGAGGAACCCTTAACAAATATTGATACTAGACAAATTTATAAAACCTCCCGTCTAGTATCTAATCTGACGGGAATGCTAGTGCAACCGAATAAAGCAATTGTCGGGGCAAATGCTTTTGCCCATGAGTCAGGCATTCATCAAGATGGGGTGTTGAAAAACAAGCTCACCTATGAAATTATGGATGCCCAATTGATTGGATTAACAGAAAATCAAATTGTCTTAGGCAAACTTTCGGGTAGAAATGCTTTCCGCACGCGGTTGAGAGAGTTGGGTTATGAACTGTCAGAAACTGAATTAAATAAAGCATTCGTGAGATTTAAAGAGGTTTCTGATAAAAAGAAAGAAATTTCGGATTGGGATTTGGAAGCAATTGTGAATGATGAAATTCAACAAGCACTCCATTTGTTCCGGTTAGAATTGGTACAGGTTTCCAGCGGCAGCAGCGCCCGCCCCACAGCAACAGTCACCCTGCGCACCCCAGAAGGTGAAGAATTAACCGATGCGGCGATCGGTACAGGACCTGTAGATGCTGTTTACAAAGCTATTAACCGCGTGGTAAACGTACCAAACCAGTTAATTGAATTTTCCGTACAATCAGTAACAGCCGGAATTGATGCGATTGGGGAAGTCACAATCCGCTTAAAACATGAAGGACGGGTATTTTCAGGTCATGCGGCAAATACAGACATCATCGTAGCTTCTGCTCAAGCATACGTAAATGCACTTAACAGATTGTACAAATCATTACAAAATGTTCAAAATCAACAGCAAGTGACCGCACATTAAATTCTTGTGGTGCAGGCATCGTGCCTGCCCCTGTTGATCAAGTTTCAAAATCAGTATTCGCAGCTACAGATTCCCAAGCATCTAACTCAGCACTCAGCGACTCAATCTTCTTGCGGAATTTACTGTAAGCGTACTTACCCAACACCAAACGTAACGGTGGATTTTCCGAATTCACAACTTGAATCAGTACTTGTGCCGCTTTGTCGGGATCGCCAGGTTGAGTTCCCTCAATCTTATCCAGGAATTGGAGGAACTTACCGACAGTTTCTTGATATTCAGCCATACTATTTTCTGCGCGATCAAGCGATCGCCCGATAAAATCAGTCCGAAAAGGACCAGGTTCGACAATTGTCACCTTAATACCAAGAGGTGCAACTTCACCTTGCACAGCTTCCGATACTCCTTCTAAGGCAAACTTAGCACCACCATAGATAGAGAAGCCAAGTTCATTGGTAAATCCAGCAATTGCAGACATATTGAGAATATTTCCGGCTTTCTGTTGCCGCATAATCGGCAAAACAGCTCGCATCATGTTAATTGCACCAAACAAGTTAGTCTCAAAATTACGCCGAATTTGCTCTTCACTAACTTCTTCGAGCGCCCCAATCAAACCAAAGCCAGCGTTATTCACAAGTACATCAATTCGACCAAAAGCTTCTACCGCTGCCTCTACTGCTGCTTTTACCTCACCAAGATTAGTAACATCCAAACGAACAGCCTTAGTAGTTTCCGGATATTCACTGACTAGTTCATCTAATTGTTCCAGCTTGCGGGCAGTAGTAACAACATAATCGCCATGCTTAAGCACTGCCTCAGCTAAAGCACGTCCAAACCCAGTAGAACTACCAGTAATTAACCAAACTTTTTTGTTGTTAGTCATTGTGAAACTCCATTTCTGTGATCAAGTAGCGATCGCCTTCTTACCTTCAAAACATTACCTTTTATTTCTTCCTTGGCGCTCTTGGCGTCTTCTCTTCTCCTGTCGGAGACGCTTCCCTTCGGGACGCGAACGCGAACGCGAACGAGACGCTGCGCGTTGGCGAAGCCTCTCGAAGAGAAGGCGGTTCATTATTCTTTTCTCAACTTACCCAGCCGCAAAATTAGCAAGATTATTTCTCACAAAATCGCGGAACATAATTGGTTTTTCCCCAATAATTTGCCCAATATTGTCATAAACATCAGCGAAATCCGGGAGTTGTCCACCCTGAAGCAATTCCATCTGACGGACAATACACTCAAAGTAAGCAGACTCCATAGTTTGACCGATAGGTAACTTGCGCAAATCAGAAGCGGGTAGCGCCTCGTAGGTGATAGGTTTGCCAATCTCGGACGACAAGATTTGTGCAGCTTCAGTCATTGTCAGCGCTTCCACACTCAAAAAATATCGCCCGGACGCATGTTTTTCGGGTTCACGCAACGCGGCTGCAGCAACACGAGCTATGTCAAAACAGTCCACCAATCCAACACGCTCGTGACCAAAAAACATACGCAATTTGCCATCTTGCACAGCACCAAAGAAGTTTTGCATGAAGGCGTTGGGGTGCAGATGAGTCCAAGCGATACCACTTGCTTCAATATAGGTTTCAATCAGTTGATGCCAGATGTAATGGCGTATTAGTTTTGTTTGCGGACGATCTGGTTGATGGAATGTGCCAACATGGACAATGTATTCCACACCTGCTTTTAATGCAGCATCTGTTAAGTTTTTGCCCTGGCTCAGCATATCCACGGTGTAGCCTGTTACCATGAATAGGCGCTGTACCCCTTGCAGTGCTGATTCATAGGTTGAGAGGTCATCTAAGTCAAGATGTACAGTCGGAATGCCCCGTTTTGTAAAGGTTTCAGCTTGTTCAGGTTTGCGAACGGCAACGCGGATACTTAGATGATCTGAACCACCATCTTGTTCTAGAAGGTTGACGAGGTGAGAACCTGTCTTTCCTGTGGCACCAAGAATTAAGGCAACAGGGGAAGTACTCATAATTAGCAAATCAAAATTCCAATTATTTGGCAAACAATTCTGCAAGTCCCGTGTATGGCACTAGGGGAATAACTTCGCACTCCAACACCCCTGCTTCTACCATTGGCAATTTTGCCACAGCCTCATTCACTGCTTCCACACTGGGTGCTTCAAACAGTAGCACTGCTCCACTGTGGTCGGCAATGTAATGTATGGTGTGAACTAGATTAGCTGCGTAGTACTCCCAAACTTTGGCAGCTTCAGGTTTCACTAGGGGTAAAACTTTTTCCATTGCCGTCCCTGCAACTACTCGTGCAATTACCAAAACTTGCATAAAAACCTCGGTTTTGTAAATGATCATCTCACGCAAAGAGCAATCATAACTTTATCATTTATCTCGTAAATTACGGTATGAACCGTGTTCAATGTCTTCAAGGATTTTACTTGTTACTTGGGGTTTCCAACCTAATTCCTTTTCGGCTTTAGAACTTGATATCTGATTATTAATTGAGAAGAATGTAGCAAGTTCTTTTCCCCATAACTTTTTGGCTTCATCTTTAGATATACCTTGAGCTTCACAGCCTAATAAATTAGCTGTGGCTTGAGCGATCGCTTTAACTGTAATTCCCGACTCGGAAACAGCGTGGTAAACTGAACCTGCCGTCCCTTTCTCCAGAGCCAGTACGTAAAGTTCTGCAACATCATCGACATGAACAACAGAGTATTTGTTATTCCCCGGCTCAACATAACGTGCCACGCCTGCTTCACGAGCATCTTTAATCAAGAAGGGAATGAATGTACTGCCACCGCGACCGTAAACAAAAACTGGCAGGCGTAATATACTACTACGAATATTATGTTTGGCTGCACTGTGGATGTCTTGCTCAGCTTTTGCTCTGACAGTTAAAAAAATATCTTCTGAACTAACTTTTTCTGTGTCGTCAACAATACGCTCACCAGTGTCTCCTATCACTCCCGTACCAGAGGTTGCCACAAACGGTTTTCCTGAACCTGACAGCGCCGAAACGAAGGCAGCAATGACATTACGCTCAATTTGAACAACTTCCGCAAAGTTACTGAAGTCATGAATAAAAGCTGTGTGAATCACTCCATCAGCTTCTTGTGCTGCTTGAGCTAGTTTATCAGTATCTCGTAAATCAGCCAAAAAACGTAACTTCGTCTGGTTCTTTTTTACAAACGTTGCACATCGTCATATGTTGATTGATTGGGAAAACCATGCTCAACTGATTGTTTCCAAGTTTCGTGGCATCTGTAGCCGTTACTTAGGGGATGAAAAGTTAACAGAATTGATAGAAGACCTGCAAAGAGTTAGTGTACAATTTCGAGAATGGTGGTCCCGTCATGACGTATACGAGAAAAACGAAGGGCGTAAAGAGTACAACCATCCTATAGTAGGACGCTTAGTTTTCGAGTACACGGTTTTTCAACCAGAAGGTTCACTAGACTTGCGATTGGTAATGTTTACTCCTTTACCTGAAGCCGACACCCCTGAAAAATTTCAGCAACTGAAACTCATCGGGCGAGAGCAAGTCTAAAATCATGTAAATTTAGTTTGTTACATTGGTATCTTAATAAGTCAAGAGTAATGGCAATTGAACTGTATACCCAAGTAGCATTAAAGGAAGATTTGCCGGAATACGGTTTGAAAAAAGGGGATGTAGCAATAGTGATTGAACACTACCCCATGTTAGAAGGTATCGAAGACGGCTATAGTCTAGAAGGTTTTAGTGTTCCCATTAAAGGAATTACCGTTGAAGTTAGAGCTTCACAGATTGAACCGATAGCGTCCTTTGCAAGTAAGCAGACAGCACATCGCTTGAGTGTGTAATTGTTTAAAGAACATTATTAGGGGGAGGAAACTGAAAGAAATTTATTAGACAACCATTGACATCTTTTCCGGAATGGGGAACTATAAAGATGTAGTCTAGATCAGTTGAGTTGATATGGAGAATACATCTGAAGTGACTATCAGCATTGGGGACGCCTCTAAGGAGTTGGGCGTTTCCACAAAGACTTTAAGACGTTGGGCAGATTCAGGCAAGATAAAGTCAGAGCGTTCACCAACAGGACAAAGAAGATTTTTTCTAGCTGATATTAGACGCATTACACCTCGTGACCTGAAGCAGCTAGATGAGCGCGTAACAATTAACTATGCTCGTGTTTCAAGTCATGACCAAAAAGCAGATTTAGTGCGTCAAGTACAAGTTTTAGAGGCATTTAGTAGTGCTAATGGTTGGCAGTTTGAAACTATTCAAGATTTAGGTAGTGGTCTGAACTAGAACAAGAAAGGACTCCAAAAACTTCTACATCGCATTATGCGAGGCGATGTGGGCAGATTAGTCCTAACTCATAAATACCGACTTCTACGCTTTGGTGCAGAACTTGTATTTGCTATGTGTGAAGAGTTTGAAACTGAGGTTGTAATAGTAAATAAATCGAATGAAGAGATTACTTTTGAGCAAGAACTAGTGCAAGACATGATTGAACTGATTACAGTGTTTTCAGCACGTTTGTATGGTTCTCGTAGTCGCAAAAACAAGAAGTTAATTGATGGAATATCAAGCGTAATTGATGAGGTAAATAAATAAATGGCAACTCTCACGTATGTTAAAGGATTACCGACACCAGCAGAAGAATTAAATATTTTAGGATTCACAGAGTTGGAGATGTTTCTTGCTGCTTACAGTCCGATATTCCATAAAGCAGCGTGTGAGACAGCCAACCATCTTCTTGCTACCAAAGATTTTAATAAATCCAATTGGAATACTTATTTACAAATTACTTATGGTATCTCAAAACGTCATGCAAATGGTGTCATTGCTCACGCTCAAGGTGCTGTAGATGCTTCTAGAAAGAATAGAGCAACCCATATAAAGACGCTTGAAGGAAAACTAAAATCTATTACTGCTTGGATTACTAAGTCTGAAAAAAAACTCGCAGATTCCCAAAAGTTTTATAGTAAGAAAAATTGGCATAATTCTCAGACAGGTTGTAAATTACCACTCTCTTGCTCAAGCGAATTTCGTGATAACAATTGGCAAAACTTAAGTTTTCAAATCCACAATAAAAAACGTCGTGCGTATCAACTACAACAACAAATTAAGCATTTAAAAACAGCACCAATTCATACTGTTATTCCGAGAAACCAAGCTTTTGTAGTTGGTTCTAAAGATGAAAGTTTTGGTAATCAGGTTTGTCAATGGAATGGCGATTTCCTCAAATTTCGAGTACCAGCTTGTTTAGAATCGAAGTTTGGTAAATATGTTCAAACCAAAATAGGTAATTTTGATCGCAATATTAATCGATTACCTTCCGATGGAGCTAAAACATGGCATTTCTACCGTAAAGAAGGAAAATGGAATGTAGCAGTTCAATTTACACCAGCGCCAGTTCAACGTATTTCTCGACATTCTGCTTATGGTTGTATTGGGATTGATTTGAATCCGGGATCAATTGGTTGGGCATATGTTGATCACGATGGCAACCTGAAAGCTCATGGACAAATACCATTACAAATGGGACTGCCATTTGGTAAACAAGATGCTCAAATTGTAGATGCTTGCTGACAATTAGCAGTCTTAGCTAATACTTATGTCTGTCCTATTGTCTGTGAAGAATTAGATTTCTCAACCAAGAAAGAGCAGCTTAAAGAACGTGGTAAAAAGTATGCTCGAATGCTTTCTGGCTGGGCTTATAGTCGATTTTACGAATTGCTAGAAAGTATTTTGAGCAACCGAGGTATCTATCTCATGAAGGTGAATCCCGCATTCACCAGTGTGATTGGACTAGTAAAGTTTGCGCGTCAATATGGATTAGCTAGTGATGAAGCTGCGGCTATGGCTATTGCTAGACGTGGTATGAGATTAAAAGAAAGAATGCATGGCTCCATAACCGCCTATCTTGCCGTGAAGGCTGGAAAGCACGTATGGAGCCAGTGGAGTCAACTAAATAGCCAAATAAAGAAATTTGGAGTCAGGCGTCACAGCTTCTACTCTATCTCTAACTGGGAATCCTTGGTCAAGCGATGGTCAGAGCAGTCTGAACAAAGCAAGCGAAAGCGCTAAGGGTAATTTCTGGGAAGATAAACCGCTAACTTCCTCCTGTCCAAAGTTGTCTACTCGTAGGTAGCTTTGTCCAGACTTTTACAAGCGGTATTTATGATCACCGTCGTTACTAAATGGGGAAATAGCTTAGCTATTCGCATTCCCAAAGCATTGGCTGAACAGGTACAAGTTCAAGAAGGAACTGAAGTGACTCTTAGCATTTCGGGAGACAGCATTGTAATCACACTAAAAAAGCGGAAAAAATATAGGCTTGATGAATTACTCCAAAGCATGACACCAGATAAATTCCATTCTGAGATTGATACCGGAATCGCTGTGGGGAATGAAATTTGGTAAATAGTCCATACAACTTACTCCTGTTTTGGCTTGATCTCAAACTCCTGTGTGGAACGGTAGAAACAAACATCGAATTCCAAGAAAAAGTTTGTCTGCCCAAGAATCAAGGGAGCATTGGCTTGTCTCACCCAAGCAAACGCCAATTGAACTAGAGCTACATCATCGTCAGAATTTTAGCTAATCTAAGAATACCTTCCTCTAGCTGCTGCTCTTTCAGTTCTCCGTAGCCAAAAATAAACTCTCCTGAGGGATGTGGTTTGAGATAGTGGGGTGCGGCTGACATCATTGCTACACCAACAGAGGCAGCACGCTGAATAATTTCTTCATCACACAGAGGAGTGTGCAATCGCACCATTAAATGAAGTCCCGCCTTTTCTCCTAAAATTGTTGAGCGATCGCCAAAGTGAACTTTTAACACTTTCACCAGCACTTGACGACGCTGATCGTAAAGTTCGCGCATTCTTCTAATATGACGTTCTAAATGCCCTTCTTCAATAAAGTCTGCCAGCACCTGCTGTTCTAGCAACGGTAAATGACGATCGCTTAACCATTTAGCACCGGCAAAGGGCGAAACCAAACTTTTTGGCAGTACCAAATAGCCAATTCGCAGTGAAGGAAACAGCACTTTTGAGAAAGTACCAATGTAAAGCACTGAATCACTTTGATCTAAACCTTGCAGAGCAGGAATTGGTCTGTCACCATAGCGATATTCACTATCATAATCATCTTCGATAATTAACGCCCCAGTTTGTTGCGCCCAAGCTAGTAGTTCCAACCGTCGTGGTAGTGATAGAGTTGCTCCAGTTGGGAATTGGTGAGAAGGTGTTACGTAAACAAGTCGGATTTGTTCGTTTGAGTATGCCAAGTCTTTGACTACCAAGCCTGACTCATCCACAGCAATGGGCAAAAGTTTAGCACCTTGAGTCTTAAAGATCAGCCGTGCGCTTAAGTAGCCTGGATCTTCCAAGGCAATAACATCATCTGGCTCAATGAATAGCCGTACAATTAAATCAAGTGCTTGCTGTGTACCATTGACAATTAGCACTTGTTCTGGTATGCAGTTTACAGCACGAGAGCGGGAAAGGTAGCGAGCAATTGCTTCGCGTAAAGGTTTGTCACCCAAGAGATCTGTTGAATAGTCCAGCCAATGTAAATTAGAGCAACAGTAACGAGACAGTAGCTTGCGCCACAGCTTGATAGGAAATTGCTCAAGGGCTGGACGTCCGTAGCGGAAGTTAATCGGTAGTTCAGGTTCAACAACTCGAAGGAAATTATCTGCCTCAATTAGAGTTGCTCCATACCCAGATAGCTTGACTTGTGGACGAGTGATTTTTATAGCAGACTCAACAGATGTTGAACGCAGCAAATCATCGGGAAGTTGAGTGCAAACAAACGTACCTGAACCAACAATAGTCTCTAGATAGCCCTCACTTAGTAGTTGCTCATAGCTAGTAGTGACAGTGGAGCGAGAAATCGAGAGAGATTTTGCCAGCGTGCGTGTCGAAAGAATGCGTTCTCCTGGTAACAACCGTCCGCTTAGGATGGCTTGACGTAGTTCTTCGTAAAGTTGTTGATGGAGTGGTATGGGGGAATTGCTGTCGAGTGCGATCGCTAAATCCATAGTTCACATCAAGGATAGTGGACTGGTATTAAATCACAAAATTGGCTCTTGTGGAAGACCAGTTTGAGAATTACGCTAACAGTAATTGAATTAAGCGCCGTTAACAATGCTGATAGAACGACATATCACTATCAGAGAAGCAACTGTAGAGGAAGACTCTCTCATTGCCCAGCACTTTTACCAAATGTGGCGAGATATTGGTGTTCCTGATGACGATATCAATTCTGACTGGCTAAATATTACCCTTGAATTTATCGAAAACGCTCGTCAGGAATTGTCTTACAAAGGGTTTGTCGCAGAAGTTGATAGCGCAGTTGTTGGCTCGGCAAGTTGTCAAATATATTTGACATACCCAAATGTTCTCAAGCCGCAGTACCGACAATATGGATACATCTGGGGCGTTTACGTTGAACCACCTTACCGCAGACAAGGAATTGCCAAACAACTAACCAATATGGCGATCGCACACCTAAAAGCAGTTGGTTGTACACGAGTGCTTCTCAACGCTTCTCCTGCGGGCAAACCAGTCTACGACAGTCTTGGTTTTTCCGCCAGTAATTCAATGCAATTGGATTTAATTTAACCGAAATGAATCAAGAACAATTAACTGCGACAGAACGCACTCAAATTAAGCGAATGGCGAAACGTGGAAATTATGAACGTCAAGTCATCTATGATATTTTAGATGAAGCGTTAGTTTGCCATGTAGGATTTATTGTTGATAACCAGCCTTTTGTCATTCCCACTGCTTATGGACGAGTGGAAGACCAACTTTATATTCATGGTTCTCCCGCCAGTCGAATGTTGCGTTCGTTACTCAGTGGGATAGAAGTTTGCGTAACAGTTACTTTGCTTGATGGGCTAGTACTGGCTCGATCTGCGTTCCACCATTCAATGAACTACCGTTCAGTTGTAATATTTGGTACAGCAACCCTAATACAAGAAGCAGAGCAAAAACTAGAAGCCCTACGAGCTTTCACGGAGCATGTAGTGCCAGGACGGTGGGAAGAAGTGCGCCAACCCAACAGCCAAGAGTTACAGGGAACCTTGGTACTTTCGCTACCCTTAACAGAAGCATCCGCAAAAGTACGGACAGGTATGCCAATGGATGATGAAGCAGATTACAGTTTGCCAGTGTGGGCGGGTGTTCTTCCCTTGCAATTGGTTGCAGGTGAGGCGATGTCTGACGACAAGCAGCGCGTCTACGATGACTCGCATTTACAATCCAAAATTGAAATACCAAATTATTTGTATAATTACACACGTATATAAGGCTACTATTTAATTTTTGAAATACACGTAGGGTGGGCAATGCCCACCAAAACCTGGATGTGGTGGGCATTGCGGACTGAAACCCTAAATCAAAAGCTTACCTACAATCCCAGATCAGTTACTAGAGTAGGATTGTGCGAGTTTAACTCTATTCCAAATACCAGAAACTGTGTAAATTCCAAGAAAGGTACCTGCGGAATGTTGCCCAAATTAAAGTTATCGTCACTGACTAAAATGAGCGACTGCAAACCGTTGGGTAATTGAGAACCTAATGCAATGCCTTCAATATTATTGAGTCCATTTTCCAACCCCAGGTCGTTGAGATCGAGCAGCAATTGTTTTTCGGCAGGGCGAATATTCGCGAGTTCTGTTGCACTGAGGTCATTGAGAGAAGGTATCTCCGTGATATCAGTTGCTTCGCCTAAAGAAACTTCATACAGCTTAATGGTGTTACCGCCACCAGGTCTACCTAAAGAAAAGGAGCGCTCTAAAGCAAGCAGCGTCGTACCATTGTCTAGGGCGAGTAAGTCTACTAATCCTGTGCTAGTAAAGCCGTTGCTTGGCTCTGGCGCAAATGCCACAGCGTCAGTCACATACAGGAATTCGCCCTTGGGTTGTCCAGTAAGCAGATCATAGCTTATAAGGCGCGATCGCGTGTCGCTGGTCACACTTCCCACAGGTCCATCCTGCACCAAGGCATTTTCACTTGCAGTGAAGAACGTCAAACCATCTGGGGTGATGGCTCCACTTTCAAAAGCGAGGTTATCACGCACACCGCGTGTTTGGTCAGCAGCTATGGAAGCATCGGGAATGAACTTTTTAGGAATTGGCAGTGAGCGAATCAGAGTACCATCTAAGTTGTACTCGTTGAGGAAAGGATTGGTGCGAATCTGTCCTGTTCCTGCTGTCTCTCCCTCTGAAGTTATCAGTAAAGTTCCAGAATTGGTAAGCTGAATGCTCTCCAAATCTGTAGAAAAGTTTGGGTAAAAGGAACCATCTTCACGACGCAAGCGTGTCACTTCTGTAAAGGAAACACGGCTATTATCAAAAGTCCCGTCACTCAAATCGAGAGTTAAGGTATAGAAGCGTGGTGGATCACCAGGCTCATTGGGTTGTCCCCCTCTGTCGTCTGAAATAGCATAGTAGCGTTCATTCAGCGCATCGTAAGTAAGCCCTGAAAGACCTCCAATGGTCGTGTCGTCAAGCGTTTGAGTGCGTGCTGGAAACAGCGCCTGTCCAATGAAAGATAAATTTTTGATTGTACTCATATGTAGCGGTGAAAGAACATTTCCTCGCTACCGTACCATACAGAGGTTGGCTTAAAACTAAGGCTTTCTTAAACCCTCATTAACTTGCGTGTGATAATGAATCTGACGTGGGGCTACTCTACAGGAAGACCACTTTTATGCCGCATAATATTTGGATTTAAACGTATCATAATTCTTTCCGGTTGTTTCAAATCTTTAAAACCGTAACGGCGATAAAGTCCATGAGCATCTTTTGTTCCTAATAACCACATTGCGACTTCTTGTAGTTCTGGGTATTCCAAAATATATTCAACAAACCATATTCCTAAACCTTGTTCGCGGTATGGTTCTAGAATAAAAACGTCTTTTAACAAAGCTGAAGTTGCATAGTCAGTGATGACTCTGGCAAAGCCCACTTGTTTATCGCCTTCATACAGTCCAAAGCATAAAGAATTGTTGATTGACTTGGATAATATTGCTAATGGTATATTCTCAGTCCAATACAAAGTTTTTAAAGAATTATTAATCAGGGAAATATCTAATTTAGATTTATCAGTACTAATGTAAAATTTATGTTTTAATTCTTCAGTCATATCGCTGCTGCACCTAGTGTTTAAAGTATTGTAGGGGCTATTCTACTCATGTGCAGTATGAGATTTGGAGAAGATAAATGAACCGCAAAGACGCCAAGGACGCGAAGATAACCCTTGTACTATAGCCAAAAAAGCATCTTAGTCCTCTTTAGAGGACTTTAGCTATAAGAAAAGCGATTTAAATCGCAGGTGGATGTTGTTTGTTTTGTGTGAATCACTGAGCCAGTAGCTTAAGAGCGAAGGATATATTGAGAGTCACGCTCATGTTCTTGTGAAGAATGAATCACCCACCAACAACGTCTCTTAACGAAATCCGCGCAGCTTTGCATAAAATCTGGGGTTACGAGGATTTCCGTCCACCACAAGGAGAAATTATTCACTCTTTATTGGCAAAGAAAGATGCGCTGATTATTATGCCCACAGGTGGGGGAAAGTCTATTTGCTTTCAACTTCCGGCACTGCTACAAACTGGATTAACGCTGGTAGTTTCTCCGTTGATTGCTTTGATGGAAAACCAAGTGCAGGAACTGCGTCAACGGAACTTACCAGCAGGGATTTTGCATGGTGAATTACCATCTTTGATGCGGCGACAAACTTTACAAGCTATAGAAAGACAAAAGCTACGGTTACTATACTTGTCTCCAGAGACTTTATTAAGTGAGTCGGTATGGGAAAGATTGGTAAATCCACAACTGGTAATTAACAGTTTGATTTTAGATGAAGCTCATTGTCTGGTGCAGTGGGGAGAGACGTTTAGACCAGCGTATCGAAGATTGGGGGTAGTGCGACCAACGCTGCTAAAATCAAAACCACCGGGAACAAAAATAGCATTAGCTGCTTTTACCGCCACTGCTGACCCTCTAGCTCAAAAAATAATTCAAGAAACTTTACAATTAGAAGAACCGGATGTTTTCCAGCTTCCTGTCTACCGTTCTAATCTGAACCCAAGTGTACGCATAGTTTGGACACCACGAGGCAGAAAGCAACAATTATTAAAATTTATACAAAATAGACCAAAACAAACTGGGCTAGTTTATGTTCGGACAAGGCGAGATAGTGAGGATTTAGCTGCGTGGCTGCACTCTATGGGTTATGTTACAGCTAGTTATCACGCTGGGCTAGGAGCAGAGGAGAGGCGCAGTGTAGAGGCGAAATGGCTAGGGGGAAATATGCCGTTTGTCATCTGTACGTCTGCTTTTGGTATGGGGATAAATAAAAGTGATGTCCGTTGGGTGGTTCATTTTCACGCGCCGTTGTTGCTATCAGAGTATTTGCAGGAAATTGGACGTGCTGGGCGGGATGGTAAACCAAGTGATGCCCTGACTTTGGTAAGTGAACCTACGGGATGGTTAGATCCAGAGGATAAACAAAGACAGCGGTTTTTTGAAGAGCGGGTGCGATCGCAACAAATATCCGCACAGCAGCTGGTGAAAAAGCTACCCTCTCAAGGGGAAGTCAATGCAGTAGCAAGAAAATTTCCCGACGGTGCAATTGCTCTGGCTTTACTCCACAGCGCTGGTCAATTAAAGTGGTTAGACCCTTTTAATTACAGCATCATCCCTGGCAGACTAAATCAGTCTACCAAGGAACTGATCGCAGTTGTGCAGATGAATAGATATATTACTACCAAGCAATGCCGTTGGCAGTTTTTGTTAAACGCCTTTGGTTTTAAACTTGAACCAGCATGGCGTTGTGGTCATTGTGATAATTGCCACCGTTAAAATTGTCGTAAAAACCGCAAATCACTGGAGTAAACACGCCGAATGTCATCAAGTTGGTGTAGCACCATAGCAAAACGTTCTACACCAAAACCGGCGGCGAATCCGGTGTATACTTCTGGGTCATAACCTACTGCTTTTAACACGTTTGGATCGACCATACCACAGCCCATAACTTCGAGCCAGCGACCATTCCACTGCAAGTCTACTTCAGCGGAGGGTTCTGTGAATGGGAAGTAACTGGCACGAAAGCGGATTGGCACTTCGCCAAACATCGCTTGTAAAAACATTTTGATAGTACCTTTAAGGTCGGTAAAGGTGAGTCCTTCGTCTACCGCTAAAAGTTCAATTTGATGGAAAACTGCGGTGTGAGTTGCGTCTACTTCATCTTTTCGGTATACTCGCCCTGGAGCAATAATCCGAATTGGTGGTTCCTCGGCTTCCATGTAACGAATTTGTACTGACGAGGTTTGAGTGCGCAGCAGATTTCCGTCAGGAAGGTAAAAGGTATCCTGCATATCACGGGCTGGGTGATCTGGCGGAGTGTTGAGCGCCTCGAAGTTGTAGTAATCTGTTTCCATTTCTGGACCATTTGCTACAGTATAGCCCATGCCGACGAAAATATCTGTTGCCCGGTCTATTATGCCATTGAGGGGATGAATACGACCTTGGGGACGATAAATTCCCGGCATCGTCACATCCAGAGTTTCAGCTTCTAGCCGTCCTTGAATTTCAGCGGCTTCCAAGGAAGCGCGTTGTTGGTCTATACTGTTTTGTATGGCTTCTTTGACTGTGTTGGCGATCGCCCCAATTTTTGGGCGTTCTTCGGCACTTAGTTGTCCCATACTCCGCAACAGCGCCCCCAACTCTCCCTTTTTGCCCAGATAGTTAACTCTGAGTTCCTCTAGACGTTCCAGCGAATCTGCGGAGAAAATCGCTTTTTCTCCTTCTGCTTGAAGTGTTAATAGTTGAGCCTCTAAATTGCTAGTCATTAGTATTTAATCATTAATCATTAATCATTTGTCTACAGCTTGGGATTGCTGGTCACATAAAATTAGTAATATGCCACTGCACAAGTCTAAGGCAATGGTGAAAACTGAATTTCTCTTTACCAGTGTAGCCGCTTTACGTCAGACTAAATTGAAGTTTTAACTTTCGACCTGTAAATGCCTCCCTGGGGTATTTAAAATAACTAATGTACATACGCCTCATTGAGGTATTTACAATAACTAATGTAGAGACGCCCCCTCGGGGCGTCTCTACTAATGGATGATGATGATTAACTATGAAATTACTGATTAGCAATGATGATGGTGTTTATGCCTTGGGTATACGCACTCTAGCAAATACCTTAGCTCAAGCAGGTCACGATGTTACTGTAGTTTGCCCAGATCGAGAACGTTCAGCAACTGGACACGGACTTACTCTTCACCAGCCAATTCGCGCTGAAATTGTCGAGTCAATCTTTGATCCGGCTGTCAAAGCCTGGGCTTGCGATGGTACTCCTTCTGACTGTGTTAAATTAGCGCTGTGGGCATTACTTGAGTCTCCTCCCGATTTGGTTGTTTCTGGGATCAATCAAGGAGCTAATCTGGGAACAGAAATTCTTTATTCTGGTACTGTTTCTGCGGCTATGGAAGGTTTAATCGAAGGTATTCCCAGCGTGGCAATGAGTCTTGCCAGTTTTTCTTACAAAAACTTTCAGCCAGCTGCTAATTTTGCGTGTAACCTAGTAGCAAAACTAGCCCAACAGCCTTTACCAGAGTTAATGTTGCTTAATGTTAATGTTCCTGCTGTTCCAGCGCCAGAAATTACTGGAGTGATGATAACTCGTCAAGGAGTGCGACGCTACATTGATGTTTTTGATCAAAGAGTAGATCCGCGTGGTAAAACCTACTACTGGTTAACTGGAGAAGTTCTAGAAGATGTGGAACCACCAGCTGGTTTAAATTTACCACAGCATTTACCAATGGATGTACATGTGGTTCGGAAAAACTACATTAGCATAACTCCATTGCAATACAATCTTACTTACGCCTCTGGATTGTGTACACTGTCTGAATGGGAATTGAAGTTTCCGTGAACCATGATAAGTGGGGCATGGGGAATAGGGCATGGGGCTAGGTAAGAAATAATTGATTTTCACAATTTCTCGGACGCTCAACCGCTCAAACCATTGCCCATTGCCCATTGCCCATTGCCCATTGCGTAAAGTGGTTTTCGCTACCCATCAAACTATGTTATCAAAGTTATGGTTGCGCTCATAAAAGTGCAGAAAAATGTCTTCGTCAAATTATGATTGTATGGGTTTTCACGCAAGGAGTTTTCGGAATTAAGTGTATGATTGATCACAGGTTGTACATATATTTCTCTAAGAGGCTCTTGCCTAACCAAGTTTAGCAACACTGTTAAACTTGGTATGCTGTTTTACCAATAAATTTACTCTCTACTAAAAACAGTGAGACAGCATAAACTGAACAAAATAAGTAAACATTTTTTATTCATATCCCGCTCTATCTTGCAAGCAACACCATGTCTAGGATCAAGAACCACCAATTTACAGTCCATTTTTGGGGTGTTCGCGGCAGTATACCTTGTCCGGGACTACACACCGTTCGTTATGGCGGTAATACCCCTTGCATTGAGATGCAAGTGGACGGCAAACGCTTAATTTTTGATGGTGGTACGGGACTGCACGTTTTAGGGCAATCATTGTTGCCCAAAATGCCAGTTGACGCTCATATTTTCTTTACCCACTCTCACTGGGATCACATGCAAGGTTTTCCTTTCTTTACTCCTGGGTTTGTGAAGGGAAATTCCTTTCATATATATGGCGCGATCGCACCCGATGGTTCCACCATTGAACAACGTCTTAACGATCAGATGCTCCATCCGAATTTTCCCGTACCCTTACAGATTATGCAAGCCAATTTAGATTTTCATGATGTTGTACCAGGGCAACCTATACTAATCGACGACATTACCGTAGAAACAGCTCCTTTGAATCATCCTGGTGAAGCTGTGGGATACCGTGTTAATTGGCAAGATCATGCTGTTGTCTACATTACAGATACTGAACACTTCCCGGACAGACTTGATGAAAATGTTTTGTGGCTAGCTCGTAATGCCGATATTCTTATTTATGATTCTACTTATACCAATGAAGAATATTATTTGCCCACCAAACCAAAAATTGGCTGGGGACACTCAACTTGGCAAGAAGCTGTGAAAGTAGCGCTAGCGGCTAATGTCAAAACTCTAGTGATTTTTCATCACGATCCTTCCCACGATGATGAGTTTTTGGATCGTGTCGGGGAAGAAGCAATGCGTAAGTTTCCGGGTGCGATTATGGCACGCGAAGGTATGGTACTCAGGGTAGGGGCATCAGTTGCTTTATCAGAATCTTTTTCTGTGATTGACTCTCTACCTTTAACTTAAGCACCAGGCGACTATTCTACCATTTTTGCTCTTATTTATAATAGTAGCATATTGCTGCGGTTATAATAGGAGTCTGGGCTTGCATGGTTTGAATCAAGTTGCTACTTAGAAGAGTGTAGATTTTAGATGAGATTGTGTAAATATTGCTTATAGCGATTAGTCAGCTAACGGCTTTATAAACCTAAGATCCCAAAATTGATGTGCTAAATCTGTCTCAAAATGGGTGTTCTGTGTGGGTAACATCTTCGACTGAATTGGCTCTAACGCCAACTGTTATTGCTTTAGGTAAATTTGATGGTGTACATCGTGGTCATCAACAGGTAATTCAACCAATATTAAAAGCAGATCGTTTGGATCTAACAGGGATGACATTCTCAAAGTCCTCCCCAACTGCAAAAGATCTTTCACTCCCTTCTGGATATGCCTACTCAACAGTTGTGACTTTTAATCCTCATCCGCAGGAGTTTTTTACGGGAAAACCCCGTACTCTGTTAACACCATTGGATGAAAAAATTTATCAATTGCGCAGTCTTGGGGTAGAACAACTCTTACTACTACCATTTGATAAAGAATTATCTGCTTTAACTCCTGAAGAGTTTGTGGAAAAGATTCTTGTACAACAACTACAATGCCAACGAATTAGCGTTGGACAAGATTTTCGTTTTGGTAGCCAACGCAGTGGTACTGCCACTTTATTACAACAAATTGCAGCAAAGTATGATATCCCTGTTACCATCGTTCCTTTGGAAACTTGTAATTGTGATGGGCAGGAATACTCGGACAGCGAAAGGATCAGCAGTTCACTTGTCCGTCAACATCTAGAACACGGAGATATTGAAAAAGCCAACCAACTGCTAGGACGCCCTTATACACTAATGGGTTCTGTGGTCAAAGGTCAACAACTGGGTAGAACTATCGGCTTTCCCACCGCCAACCTACAACTTCCTAAACAAAAGTTTTTGCCACGTTTTGGAGTTTACGCTGTCCGTGTTAAAAGTTTGGGTGAAGTACCAGATGCTACTGCTTTTGACTGCGTGGGAGTAATGAATATTGGCTCTCGCCCCACAGTAAATGGTACTCATCCAACAGTGGAAGTACATTTGTTAGATTGGAAGGGTGATTTGTATTGCAAAAAACTGACAGTAGAACTAGAAAAGTTTTTGCGCCCTGAACAAAAATTTCCAACGCTTGAAGCGCTGAAAACACAAATTCAACTTGACTGTGCTGAGGCAAGAGCTTTTTTTCGTGCTTGATAGTTGCTAGAGATGATTGTAATAGTATATGTAGGCTGGGCAATGTCAAATATGATGAAGAGCTTTCGCGATAATCGCACACTGAAACGCAAGCCCATTGGTTTACTTTTGGTGATCCTTACTTGGAGTTTAGCTATGGGCTGGTTATTAACCTTATCATATAATGTTCATGGTGCTACTCCCACGTCCATGATTACGGTTGACGTAGTCCCAGCAAAGTATCAGTTAGGACAACAATTGTATCTAGAAAACTGCGCTAGTTGTCACATTGCTCTACCACCAGCTGTTTTGCCTACCCAAACCTGGAAAAATCTCCTAGAAGATGAACAGCATTACGGTGCAAGGTTAAAGCCTTTGGTAGATCCTCCGCGCATTCTAGTTTGGAGGTATATTGAGGCTTTTTCCCGTCCTCAGCTTAAAGACGAAGAAACGCCCTATCGCGTCAAAAACTCACGTTATTTCAAAGCAATACATCCAAGAGTAAAATTTTCCAGCCCTGTAGAAATTGGTAGTTGTGTCAATTGTCATCAAAGTGCTACAGAGTATAACTTCCGTCGCCTTACTAGTGAGTGGGAGAACTCACCGTGAAAAGAACACTCCCTCATCTCCCCCACTCCTCATATCGAGGGGGGGCGATCGCTACCTCTGTGACGTGGTGTTCTCTGCCTCAATGGGAGTTGAAATGATACTATAAAAACAGTCCAAATAAAAGCTATTAGTTAAAAGCAATCATTTAGTAAACTGATTGGCAAATCTGAGGTCTAAGCTGTTTTGAGCCAATACTCATTTTACCCCCCATCCGCTACCACATTCGTATCGGTTGGGTTAAACGCTTATAATCTAATGCAAAACCTTTAATCCCATCCTCCTTTATTCAGTTGAATAACCTGCCATGCTAAAAACCTTGTTGGGCGACCCCAACGCTCGTAAACTTAAAAAATACCAACCTTACATTACCGACGTTAACGTTTTAGAGGAAGACATTAAAGCCCTGAGCGATGACGAACTCAAGGGCAAAACTTTGGAATTTAAACAGCGTCTTGCCAAAGGCGAAACCCTTGACGACATTCTGCCAGAAGCTTTTGCTGTGGTGCGGGAAGCAGGAAGGCGAGTTTTGGGTTTGCGGCACTTTGATGTTCAACTTTTAGGTGGCATTATTTTGCATACAGGGCAAATTGCCGAAATGAAAACTGGAGAAGGCAAAACCTTAGTGGCTACCTTACCCAGTTATTTGAATGCTCTTACTGGTAAAGGAGTACACGTTGTTACCGTCAACGATTACCTAGCTCGTCGGGACGCGGAATGGATGGGACAAGTGCATCGCTTCTTGGGTTTGAGCGTAGGACTAATTCAGCAAAGCATGACGCCACCAGAGCGCAAGAAAAACTACGATTGCGACATTACCTATGTCACTAACAGTGAAGTGGGCTTTGACTACCTGCGCGACAATATGGCGACAGAGATCAAAGACGTAGTGCAGCGCCCGTTTAACTATTGTGTAATTGACGAAGTAGACTCAATCTTAATTGATGAAGCGCGGACGCCGTTAATTATTTCTGGACAAGTAGAAAGACCTACAGAAAAATATATCAAAGCCGCGCAGATTGCCACAGTTTTAAAAAAAGACGAGCATTATGAAGTGGATGAAAAAGCTCGTAACGTACTGTTGACAGATGAGGGTTTTGCCGAAGCAGAAAAGCTTTTGGAAGTAAAAGATTTATTTGATCCAGAAGATCCTTGGGCGCACTTTGTTTTTAACGCTATTAAAGCTAAAGAACTTTTTCTCAAAGACGTTACCTATATTGTTCGTAATGGCGAAGTAGTCATCGTAGATGAATTTACAGGTAGGGTTCTTCCCGGAAGACGTTGGAGTGATGGACTGCATCAAGCCATTGAAGCCAAAGAACGGGTAGAAATTCAACCAGAAACTCAAACTCTGGCAACAATTACCTATCAAAACCTGTTTTTGCTCTATCCCAAATTAGGTGGAATGACGGGAACGGCAAAGACGGAAGAAGCAGAGTTTGAAAAAATTTATAAACTGGAAGTTACGGTAATTCCTACCAACAGAGTGAGGAGACGTCAAGACTTGTCTGATATGGTCTTTAAGACGGAAGCAGGCAAGTGGAATGCAATTGCTAAAGAATGTGCCGAAATGCACTCGCAAGGCAGACCAGTATTGGTAGGAACCACGAGTGTAGAAAAATCAGAATACCTCAATCAACTCCTCAAACAGCAAGGTGTTCCCAACCAGTTGCTCAATGCCAGACCAGAATATGTCGAGCGAGAAGCGGAGATTGTTGCTCAAGCCGGACGAAAGGGGGCGGTAACTATCGCTACAAACATGGCTGGTAGAGGTACAGACATTATTCTCGGTGGTAATGCTGAGTACATGGCACGTTTGAAGATGCGGGAATATTTTATGCCCCGGATTGTCAAACCAGAAGATGAAGATATGTTTGGCATTCACAGAGCAGCAGGATTACCAGGTGCAGGAGCTGGTGGTCAAGGTTTTGTTCCTGGTAAAAAGGTAAAAACTTGGAAGGCTTCGCCACAGGTTTTCCCCACTCAGCTTTCACGAGAAGCAGAACAAATGCTTAAACAAGCTGTGGAAGTTGCTGTCAAAGAGTATGGCGAACGCAATTTATCAGAACTGGAAGCGGAAGACAAAGTAGCTGTGGCAGCTGAGAAAGCTCCAACTAGCGATCCTGTCATCCAGAAAATGCGGGAAGCTTACAACCGTGTTAAGCAAGAGTATGAAGTGTTTACCAAGCGGGAACACGATGAGGTAGTAGAAATCGGCGGGTTACACGTAATTGGTACCGAACGTCACGAGTCGCGTCGGATTGACAACCAGTTGCGCGGACGTGCAGGCAGACAAGGGGACCCCGGTTCGACGAGATTTTTCCTTTCGTTGGAAGATAATTTGCTACGGATTTTTGGTGGCGATCGCGTAGCCAACTTGATGAATATGTTCCGCGTTGAGGAAGATATGCCTATTGAGTCTGGAATGCTTACCCGCAGTTTGGAAGGTGCGCAGAAGAAAGTCGAAACTTACTACTACGACATTCGTAAGCAGGTGTTTGAGTATGACGAGGTGATGAACAATCAGCGTCGTGCTATTTATGCTGAACGTCGTCGCGTGCTAGAAGGTCAAGACCTCAAAGAACAAGTGATCGAGTACGCTGAAAGAACGATGGATGACATCGTTAACTACTACATCAACCCAGATTTACCTTCAGAGGAATGGGAATTAGATAAGTTGGTGGAGAAAGTTAAAGAATTTGTTTATCTGCTAGCGGACTTGCAGTCCAGTCAATTAGAAGATATGTCGATGGGTGAGATTAAAGCTTTCCTCCACGAACAGGTGCGGATTGCCTACGATCTTAAGGAGGCACAAATTGACCAAATCCAACCCGGATTAATGCGCCAAGCAGAACGGTTCTTTATTTTGCAGCGGATCGATACTCTGTGGCGAGAACACTTGCAGCAAATGGATGCTTTACGTGAATCTGTGGGATTGCGCGGTTATGGTCAAAAAGACCCGTTGATTGAGTACAAGACTGAGGGTTACGAACTTTTCTTGGATATGATGACCAATATCCGTCGAGATGTGGTATACTCTTTGTTCATGTTTCAGCCCCAACCCCAGCCAGTAGTGCAAACTTCATCGGAGATGGTGTAGGGATTTGTGTCAATTTGGGGCGGGCTTTCCTGCCCACCCCACAAAAATATTGGAACTAACAGAAGTGCCTTATGCGTTGTTAGGTGTAACGCCAATGGAAGTTCTTGGGTTAGAACTAGATTTAAAAAATCGTAAGTTGCGTGTGTTGCCCATGAATTCTGAGCAAACCTACCTGACTATTTTATAATGACTATCACCACCGCTAAACGTTTTACTATAGCTGAATATCACCGTTTAGCAGAACTCGGATTCTTTGGAGAGGATGAGCGAGTTGAACTGATCAAGGGAGAACTCTTCCAGATGCCAGCTAAAGGTACACAGCATTCCACTTTTAACAGAAGGTTGATCAGGGAATTATCAAGGCTGCTAGGCGATCGCGCTACTATACAAAGTCAAGATCCTGTTGTTATTCCGAATAATAGTGAACCTGAACCAGACATCGCCATTCTTCGCAATCGAGAAGATGACTATCTTGATGCTCATCCCAACCCAAGTGATGTCTTACTTTTAATTGAAATTGCTGATTCTTCTTTAAAATATGACCAAGAGGTTAAACTACCAATTTATGCTGAAGGCGGTATTTCTGATTATTGGATATTTAATTTAGTAGACAATTTCTTGGAATTTTACAGTGAACCATATCAAGTGCAAGGTAAATTTGGTTATCGCAGAAAGTTAATTTTTCTGCCTCATGAATCAGTTAATCTCCCATTTTTTCCTGATTTGGTTATTCACCTGTCTAAGGTTTTTCCTCAAGTGAAGCATCAAGCTTGAGTGGGTTGAGAGGATAATTTGCTCCGGATGTTTTGAGGCACAGCACAAGACACTGGCGTGAGCCAGGGACTATAAGGAGTGGCATTAGGTGCAGAAGCGACCAAAACTACATCTCCATTACTATCCACTATCCACCCACGCGCTTCTATAATCGGCGTGTCTATTTTGGCAGAACCAACACCAGGAGGATCTGCGATCGCCGTTGGTTTTTTGTTAATAGTTGGTTGTGTGGGAACAGAACGCACGAATCCGGTGGGGTAATATGAAATGGGAAGATCTCCAGGACGCACAGGTAAGCCCCCGTGTCCGGTAATATAAAAAGAATTAGCGGTTGTTCCTCTTTGATCCGCACAGTTTTGCATAATCTGCCTAGACGGATCGACGAGATTGGATGGTAGTTCCACAAATCCGCGACTTGGGTCTAAATCGGGTGTGTTGATAGTTACCTGACCGCTTAAAGAAGGGTTTTCCTGAGAAATTGCTGTAATGTCATTGGTCGAAAGTTGACGCGGGTTTAAATCTAATGGACGCAACCTCTCAAGGTCTTGCCGCCTAAGTGGTAAGATTCCAAAGATGCCTGTAGCGTTAATAGTAACTTTACCTCCCTGACCAGTAAACGCATTAGCAGTGATGTCACTATTTTCACCCTTGGCGGCGACGATGAAGCCCGATGGAGCATTAATGGTGATATTACCACTGTCTCCCGGCTTTTGCTCCGTGCCTGCGGTGGTGGATATTCTACTACCACGACGCATCAGCAATAAATTTGTAATGTTCAACTTGAGGTTGCCGCCATTACCAGAGAAGGTCTGTGCTGTAATCAGACCGTTGTCTAGCCGCAGGTCGCTAGCAGTGATGTCAACGTCGCCTCCTACCCCTTCTCCGCTGCTGCCAGTAAAGACTAGTGCCCCATTAGAGATGAGCAACTGCTGTGTGTTAATTGTCAAATCTCCTGCCTTTCCTGTCCCTTGAGTGTTAGCAAACAAGCCGGTAGGAAACTGACCATTGGTTGAAGTACCAATTAGTTGTACCGATTGGGAGGCATTGACATTCAAACTCCCCCCATCCCCTGAACCATTCGTGCCAGTAATAATCTGTGCCCCATCCAGAACTTGCAACACGGGAGTAGTAATCGTCAAATCTCCCGCCTTTCCTACCCCTAGAGTGTTAGCAAACAAGCCACTGAGAAACTGACCATTGGCTGAAGTACCGATTAGTTGTACCGATTGGGAGGCATTGACATTCAAACTCCCCCCATCCCCTGAACCATTGGTGCCAGTAAAGATCTGTGCCCCGTCAGAGATGAGCAACTGCTGTGTGGTAATCCTTAAATCTCCCGCCTTTCCTGTCCCTTGAGTGCTAGCAATCAAGCCACTGGGAAACCGACCATCGGCTGAAGTACCGATTAGTTGTATCGATTGAGAGGCATTAACACTCAAACTCCCTCCATCTCCTTCTCCAATGCTGCCAGTAAAGACTAGTGCCCCATCAGAGATGAGCAACTGCTGTGTGTTAATTGTCACATTTCCCGCCTTTCCTGTCCCTTGAGTTCCAGTGAACAAGCTGACGGGAAAAAACTGACCATCTCTTGAAGTACCAATCAGTTGCACCGATTGAGAGGCATTGACATTCAAACTTCCCCCATCCCCTGAACCCAAGGTGCCTGTGGAAACCTCTGCTCCATTAGAGATGAGCAATTGCTGTGTGTTAATTGTCACATTTCCCGCCTTTCCTGTCCCTTGAGTGTTAGCACTCAAGCTGGTGGGAAACTGACCATAGGCTGTACTTCCAGTCAATTCCACCAATTCAGAAGTGCTAACAGACAACGCTCCTGCGGCTCCCTCTCCCAAAGTACTGACTTCAATTTGAGAACTTTCCTGTAGCGTTAACCGCTTGCCCTGTACTTGGACATTACCACCTGCGCCACTAGCATCAACTGTCGCCTGCTGAGACAGTTGAATGTCCCCGAAGGTTGGGACACTTTCATAGCCAAAAGTCCAGCCTTTTGCCGTTGGTGTCAGGTTGACTAGACTGGAACCTGCCACACTCCCCAATTCAATTCGTCCTCCTGCTGTTTTCAGAGTTCCCCCTAAGAGCTTTATGTCACCGCCCACCAGGGCTAAAGTTTGATTGGGCTGTACACGTAAAGCCTCATTAGTATCAATTAGATCAGTTGTTGTTCTTGTACCTTTACCATTCCCTTGTACCTGAATTGCTGCTGGTGTTGGTCCGAACTGCAAACCAACGGGAACACTGATAGTTAGCAGGGGCGGCGATTGGGTTACAGTAGTACTGAACTGTGTGCCATCAGCAAAATTCAGGCTACTTGCCGTACTTACCACAAACGAGCCACCAATGTTCAGTGAGGCATTTCTACCAAAAATCATCCCTTTAGGATTCAGCAAAAACAGGTTGGCTGTACCGTTAGCACTGATTAACCCGTCAATGTTAGAAGCTGAACTACCCGTAACTCGGCTAATAATGTTTTGAATGTCTTGAGCATTGTTGAAGAAAGCTGTGGAACCAGTGGGGACAGAAAACTCTTGGAAACTGTGGAATAAATTATGTCCAGCTTGCGTTCCTCCCTCAATAATTCTCATGTTATCTTGTAGTATGACCTGAGAATTATTGGGTAAAGTGGTATCTGGGGTAATTTGAGCTACGGCACAATTTGCATGGGAAAATAACGCACCACTGATCGCAATCCCTATTCCTAAATAAGTAACCCAACTCCGACCATTAGTACTATCAAAGCTAGACATTGTATCCCTCAAGAAAATACTAGTGATTATTTAACAACGGACGGTTATCTCTGATTTATAAAGTAAATCTTAAATCCGTAGGGTGCGTTAACTAGGAGTACGGCACCATTGCCCTAGCTAGTTCATTTGTTATTAATCACAGTTTTTATCTCAAAAAAAATGCTAATTTAGTAATGTACAATTATTTAAAATTATTTGGAAAAAATTAATAATTTGTATTATCTAAGAAAAATTGTCATATTTTTCGTGTATTAATAAACATTAAATTGTCAAAAATAAAAAACGAACTATGAAAAAAATAGGTTTAGATAAATTCAAATAAAAAATGATTTATAATATACTCAAATGCTGCACTTTTATGAAAAATAAACACCGCAGCAAATCCCGTAAGCGGAAATTTTTAAGAATTATATTTTTATGCAGTCTTGTATTTTGCTTGTGGCTCTTGCAATTAAGAGTGGTAACTGCTCAAAACAGTAATTCGCAATTAGTACAGCAAGGAATTGAGCGATACAAAGCAGGAGATTTTCAAGAAAGCATCGCAATTTGGCAAACAGCTTTAAATGCTTATAAGTAAGTCGGCGTGAATAAACAGAACTATGTAAAGAAACGTAAAGTTCATCTCTTTCGCTCGTAGTTAGCGCCCTTGCGCGCACTCAGCGCTGACTACAAACCTTTAATTTTTTACGCCGACTTACTTATGATTTGTGCAGCACTATAAACTAAAGAAGCAGTAACTGCTGCAACACTAACTGCAATACTATGTGCACAAGAAATGCTGGAGGCAGCAAGGGTAGTTGATGGGGTTATCCCGCCATAGACACTAAGTTCTTCTTCAGACAAGTTGCCCAGGTAGCTTTCAGAATGAGAAAATAGCTCAGAACCAGCAGGACGCAGAACAAAAATCGTAATTGTAGCCACTTAAATCTCCTTGATAACTATAAAAATTCATCCTTAATAAATAGTTTTGGGGATGAATTGTTTACAGTTACATAGTGTCAGACTATTTTTTCTGATTCAAGTTTTTGTACGTAATATTATAGAAACAAGTAAGAGAATTATTTCTCTATTTGTACTAATAAATAATTATTGATATATAGCGTTTCCTAATCAGCTAAGGTACAAATTTATCTGTGTTTATCTGTGTTCATCTGTGGTTAATTACTTTTTCGGCGTACCTCACGTCCGTGAGAACCGCTATAAAAATATTTTTTTATGTTTCACTAATGGGAATAGATTGATGCTGAGCGAGTCAAGCTCTGAGCTTGGGAGTCCTCATCAATGAGTAGCTTTAGGCTCAAGGTCGCCTCCTTGTTCTTCGAGGCGGTAACGCTCTTCTTGAGCTTCCAGGTTGAGGAGTTCTCGGTGACTTTCGCAATAGCAAACAGCTTCATGAATGGCAGCAAGGGGAAGGTTCCAATTTTCTGCTGCTTCTTCAGGAGACATCTGGTTAGCAATCATATCTCCCCAGACAGTAGAGGCAAGTAGTTTCCGTCCTTTGATATAAAGTTGCCGCCGCCAAGGGTGAGGACGTGCCACTAGATACTGCCATTCATTAGTTTCGATGGGTTCAAGTTCTGGGATAAGTAGGCGGACTTGCCCTTCTTTTGTATGGAGAAATAGTTGAGTACCTGGGTGCATGTGGCGCTTGAGAGTTAACATGACCTCAATGGAGCGAAGGATGGTTTCTTTGATATTAGGAGCATTGATTGCTTCGCGCAGCCAGTTAAGTTGTGCTTCTTGCTCTGGAGTGATGTTGAAGTTTTGGCGTTTGGTTTCGACCGTTTCTAGATCAGATGATATCGGTCTGGTCATATTCTCAAGTGTCTAACCCGCTTTTGGATAAGTACAATATAAGTATACCATACACAAATAGAAGACAGCAGAAGTTACGAAGGTATAGCATTTGCAGAAAACTGCAACCGTTAGCACTTGGAGGATGATCGAGCAGGGAGCATCCAGTTTTGGCAGAAACATTCAAATAGTCAGGACAAACACAGCTAATGTTAGTACTGAGTCAGGATAAATCTCAACATGAT
>NZ_JACXAE010000071.1 GCF_014698965.1 Iningainema tapete BLCC-T55 | reverse complement strand
CTTCAACAATTTCCGGAATCGGTTATTAGCTTGCTTTGGTGATTAGAACAGCTTATCACCATATATACGGGAGAACCATTGGAGTTATTACAAATGTTTGTTGAAGACACTCAATCTCATTTAGAAATAACTTCATTGGCGATCGCCAATCTTGACTTTGAGCTTCTTGCGAAAGAAGCTCATCACCTTAAAGGTTCGAGTGCCAACGTCGGAGTCAATACTATGCACATAGCCGCAGAAAAACTAGAACATCTGGCTCTCAAACAAGAGCGTAGAGGTACTACTGAATTAATCTGTGAATTAGGGGAATTTATCAATCGTATTCAAGCATTTTTAACATCTTCTTCAAAATACTTACTCATAAATAAACAGTAACGATTATCCGTTGTGCGTTCATAACTGAGCTTGTCTGCCAGCACTGACATAATTTTCAAACCACGCCCACGATCAAGATCGTTTTCTTCTAACTCTGTTGTTTCTTGCAATTTCTGCTCTAAGTTAAAAGGTTCACCATAAGACCAAATGCGAATTTCTATATGATCGTTTAATCGTACTGCTTCAATTTCTACCGGAGTTTCAATGGGCAAATTTTTGTGGGCATGTTCAACAATGTTAGTAAAGCCTTCTATAATTAAAGTTTGACAATGCCACCAAATTTTCTTATTAGTCAAAGGTGGTTGGTTGATTTGCTCAAACCATGACAATATCTGAGATGAAGCAGTAATATCTGTATTAACTTTTAGATGAATTTTATTCACTTTTAACCACTAAACCTTTTGTGCAAAAAATAGTCTTGAATTTAATTTAACTGATGCGATGATTTATTGTCACCTGACTCCTGACTCCTGAATTCTTCTTTGTAATTTATGTTTAAAATCTTGATTATTGATGATGATCCGATTGTGCGGGCAGATCTGAAAAAAACTCTACAGAACCAGGGTTATGATGTTACTGTAGCTAGCAATGGTAATGAAGGAATCACACAAGCACAACAGATACGCCCCGCCCTGATTATCTGTGACTGGATGATGTCACAGCTAGATGGATTAGAAGTGTGTCGTCGAATTAAGGTAGACCCAGATTTAGCAACTACTTTTTTTATTCTGCTGACTGCTAAGGGCGCAGCTCCAGGAGAAGAGGAAGATCGAGTGAGGGGACTTGATGCCGGAGCGGATGAGTTCGTTTCTAAACCAATAGAGATGAATGAATTGAAGGCAAGGGTACGAGCAGGGCTAAGAATACACCAGCTATATCAGGATTTACACAACCAAAAGCAAGCTCTACAAACTCAAAAGCAAATTTTGGAAGCAGCAATTAAAGAAGCAGCCGATTATGTGCGATCGCTTTTACCTTCACCACTGCTGGGATCGATAACTACAGAAGCACTGTTTATTCCATCAGTACAGCTAGGGGGCGATTGCTTCGACTATTATTGGATCGATGATGATCATCTGGGAATTTACCTGTTGGATGTATCGGGACATGGGGTTGGCTCAGCTTTACTGTCTGTCTCTGTACTCAATGTCTTGCGATCACAATCTCTACCAAAAACTAACTTATGTCAACCGAGCAAAGTCTTAAATACACTTAATCAAGCCTTCCAAATGAGTAACCACAGTGATAAGTACTTTACAATTTGGTATGGAGTTTATCATCGCAACGAACGTAAGCTCGTTTACGCTAACGCTGGGCATCCACCCGCGATACTGTTATCTGGGACATCACCACCAACCCTACAGATTAGACAACTAAACTCTCTAAATCTGCCCATTGGCTTTTTACCTGAAGCTGAATTTGAGGATCAGACAATAGAAATCTCAGAAAACAGCACTTTATACATCTTTAGTGATGGTGCTTACGAAATTCATCAACCTAATGATAAAATTTGGGGTCTAAATGCTTTTATTAATTTACTCAAATCTAGTCAGGTCAATCATCACAATCTTCAGCAAGTACTAGCATATATTATGACATTAAACACCAAAGCAACTTTTGATGATGATTTATCTTTGCTAAAAATTAACTTTTAGCAAAGATAAATCCAGTGTCTAATTACCTATCTTATGAGACAAGCTCTGTGTGGAGGATTGCAAATAACGATAAAGACGATTTAGCGCGTTCATATATGCGTAAGCTGCGGCTACCACAATATCAGTGTCGCAAGCCTGTCCAGAGAAAATAGATTCCTGATGTCTCAGGCGAATTGTGACTGTTCCTAGCGCATCGATTCCTGCTGTCACAGATTGGACGGAAAACTCAATTAGTTGATTGGGAATTTGTACAAGATTAATTACTTTATACACAGCATCCACTGGACTACAGTAGCCGACAGTATCGGGAATATTGATAGTAGTTGCACGAGATGCTATCGCAAAAAGAACATTATCAAATCTTAGATGCTTGTCGTCAAAGGGATAGCAAAGCTGCTATTAAACTACTCAAACGACACATTGATACAGCAGGAAAGCAGTTAGTTGCATACTTGCAAACAAAAGTTCAAAGCTAATCTGCTACTCTTTCTCTGCGTTCTCTACACTTGGCGTGCAGAGAACGGGCTGTAATTGTTATTTTGAACTTTTAACAGCACTAATAGTTTGTAATAATTGCTTGGCGGTAAAGGGTTTGGATAAAAAGGCTTTGACACCTATATCAGTAATGGCACTAATCTTTTCGCTAGAAGCTAGTCCACTGACGGCAATAATTTTGACAGCAGGATTAATTTTTTGTAATGTGCGGATGGTAGTCATGCCATCCATAGAGGGCATAACCATATCTGTTAAGACAATCGATATTTGTTCGCGATATTCTGCATAAAGAGCGATCGCTTCAATGCCATCACTTGCAGTTATCGCTTTATAATTATGAATTTCTAGAGATGTTTTAGTTACATCGCGAATAGCATCTTCATCATCCACAACTAAAATCAATTCTCCGTTACCATTAGGCAATTCTCGTTCTTGTTCTTCAGGAATTTCTGCTGCTTCTTGAGCAGGTAAATACACTTTAAATTCGCTACCTTGTCCTACCTCACTATATACATGAACAAAACCACCGTGTCCTTTAGTAATTCCTAAAACAGTAGAAAGACCAAGTCCAGTACCTTTTCCAACTTCTTTGGTAGTATAAAAAGGTTCAAATATCCGATCTAATATGGACGCAGGAATTCCCACTCCAGTATCAGCAACAGTAATGACAACATAATGACCAACATGAGCATCAAAATTCATTCTGGCATAATGTTCATCAACGAAGAAATTTTCGGCAGAAATTTGCAAACTACCGCCATTAGGCATAGCATCACGAGCATTGACGCATAAATTCATTAGTACTTGATGCAGTTGGGTAGCATCACCAGAAACAAGATTTAGATTTGGCGCTACATTAGTGGACAATTCAATAGATTTGGGAAAAGTTTGTTTAATAATTTGCTGTATCTCTCTAATCAAATGCTTTAATTGTAGCAAAGAGCGATCGCCCTCCATCCCACGAGTAAAAGAAAGCACTTGCTTAACTAAATTTGCTCCACGTTTAGCGTTAGTAATCAAGATTGGTAGTAATCGCTTACTCCGCTCATCTTGAAGTTGAGACTCCAAAAGTTGTCCCGTCATCAAAATCGGTGCAAGCACATTGTTCAAGTCGTGAGCAATGCCACTTGCCAAAGTACCAATACTCTCCAAACGTTGAGCGCGTAAAAATTGTGCTTCCAGTTCTTTTTTTTGTGTAATATCAGTATTTACTACTAAAATTGACTGTCCTTTCTTTTCAAATTCATGTACTAACGTCCAACGGCTTTCCACAACTATTTCTTTACCTGATGTAATTTTTTGGTGCAATTCACCTTCCCAAGCACCATTTTGCAAGAGAATCTTGAGAGCTTGTTGCAATTGCTCTAAATTTTTTTCCTGCCAAAGTTGAGAAGTTTTCTTACCTAATGCTTCAGTAATTTTCCATCCATATAAACGTTCAGCTGCTTTATTCCAAAATAAAATTATATTTTCTAAATCACAGACAAAAATTGCATTAGTAGCAACATCTAGTAAAGCTGCTTGTTCGCGAATCTTTTTTTCTGAACGCTTGCGTTCGATCGCATAACGAATTGAACGTTCAAGTAAAGGCGCAGTTAACTGACTTTTTTCTAAATAATCAGAAGCGCCCGCTTTCATTGCCTCAATGTCTACTTCCCGATCTCCTTGACCGGTGAGTAAAATAATTGGGGAAGAACAACCCATAGAGATTGCTTCTCGCAACAGTTCCAATCCATTGCGCCCACCTAGACGATAATCAACCAGATAGACATCAAATTGATTTTGCGCAATTTTTTCTGTCGCTGCTTGATAGTTATCGACCCATTCTAATTTACAGCCAGCTAAGCTACTGAACCAATCACGAGTAAGAACATAATCATCTTCATCATCATCAACAAGAAGGACTCTGATTGAGTTTTTGTTCATTTCTGCCTCCCACTGCTCATAGCGGCAGTTCAACAATTTCAAACCAGTATTTTCCTATCGCCTTCATCACCTCAACTAAGCCTGCAAAGGTTACCGGCTTAATAATGAACGAATTTGCACCCAAATTGTAAGTATAATCAATATCTTCTTCTGCCTTAGAAGTTGTCAATATCACCACAGGAATTTGCCGCAGTATTGGATCGGCTTTGATCTCTTTGAGTGCTTCTCGACCATCTTTTTTCGGCATATTTAGATCTAACAAAATTAAACTAGGGCGAGGCGCATCACGATTTTCTGCATATCGACCACGCTGATAGAGATAATCCATCAACTCTTCACCATCATTAACAATGTGTAGCTTGTTAGCTAATCGACTTTCTGTTAATGCTTCACGAGCCAGCATACAGTCGTCCTCATCATCGTCAGCCATTAAAATTGTGATGGTTTGCCGACCCTTCACTCTAAATTGTCTCCTTTGTACGGATGATATAATTAACTTATTATTAAAATGCCATAAATAGCTAGGGACGTGTTAAAATTGCAAAACTTTTTATGGTAATGATAGACTTTGTCTATCAAGAAAAAATCAGGGATCAGCATTAATTGGTAGTGTAATCATAAAACGTGCGCCTTTTTCTGGTGTACTGCTAGCTGTGATATTACCGTGATGACGTTCAACGATTTTCCGACAGATAGCCAAGCCTATGCCAGTGCCATCGTATTCAGTACGACTGTGTAAACGTTGAAAAACGTTGAAAATACGATCAAGATATTTTTCATCAAACCCAATTCCATTATCCTCCACAATGATTTGGCATAATTCAGCACCATCATCCCCTTTCATAGATTTACTAGAAATTTTGACCATAGGCGGTTCTTGTTTACGGTGGAATTTTAAGGCGTTACCAACGAGGTTTTGCATCAACTGACGCATCTGTAAAGGATCGGCTTGAATAATGGGTAACTCGTTTACCTTTACACATCCTTTAGTTTGTTGAATTAGCACTTCTAAATCACACAAAACCTCTTGTGTTACTTGTTTTAAACTTACCCAAGTAAAAGGCTGCGCTCTAGTAGTAACCCGCGAAAGAGTTAACAAATCTTCAATTAAAGCTTGCATTCTCTTGGCTGCATTCTGCATTCTTTCGAGGTAATCACGTGCCTGTTCATTTAATGCGTCACCACAGGAGACTTTCAAGCGATCGCCGAAAGTCTTAATTTTACGTAGTGGCTCTTGTAAATCGTGAGAGGCGATAAAAGCAAATTGTTGTAGTTCCTCGTTGGAACGGGTTAATTCTTCGCGCTGACGAGTTTCTTGTTCCAGAAGTTGAGCTTGAGCGACAGCAATGCCCATTTGATCTGCTAGTTGTCGCAAAAGCTCAGTTTCCCAACTTTTCCATTCACGTGGACTAGTGCATTGATAAGCTATTAGCAGCCCCCAAAGTTTATTTTTGAGCAAAATAGGTACAACTAAGTAAGCTTGAACAGAAAATTGTTGCAAAAATTTTAGATAGCAAGGTTCTATGCCTGCTTGATAGATATTAGAAACACCGCTAATTCGTCCGAGGCGATATTTTTCGATGTAAGTTTCTTGAAAACAAGGATCGCAAATGTTTTTCCCGATAATAGCGGGAATGTCAGGAACTACTGCTTCTTTGACTACCTGCCCTGAGCCGTCAGAAAAGAGCCGAAAAATTAATACACGGTCTGCTTGTAGTAACTTTTGCACTTCCGCTACACTGGTTTGTAGAACTTCATCAATTTGTAAAGAAGTGCGAATTTTCAGAGTAATATCGGCAAACAATTTTGAGCGCATGGCATGAACTTCTAGCTCTTCTTCTGCTTGCTTACGTTTAGTAATGTCCATATTGACACCAGTCATCCTTACGGGAGTGCCATTTTTGTCGCGAAAGATGAACCCTTTGCAAGCTTGCCACCCAACTGTGCCGTCACGCCAAACTACCCGAAATTCAATATCATATTCTGCCCCTGTTTGGATTGTTTTCATGACACTCCGCTTCACAAACTCCCGATCTTTGGGATAAACACATCTCATGAAAGATTCCAAACTATAATCTTCTAAAAACAGCTGATCTTTGAGATTAGACGACCAAGTCACTTGATTATTGAGGATATCCCAATCCCAGGTATCCATACGGGCTGCTGCTAATGCCATGCGCAGTTGTGTCTCTTGTTTCTGTGCCTGTTCAGTTTGCTGTTTTAATTCCGCCATTGCATGGTGGGCTTCGAGGAGACGGTGTACTCTTTTAATTAATACTTGCCATTGAATTGGTTTGCTAATGTAATCTGTTGCACCAACAGCAAAAGCCTGCTCTACATATACATGGTCGTAAATACCCGTAATCATTAATATAGGTATGTTAGTACGATCAGGAAGCGATCGCAGCTGAGCGCAACAGCTGATCCCATCCATAATTGGCATGATTACGTCCAATAGCACTAGATCTGGTTTAAGCCGAGTATAAACGGCTAACGCTTGTTCGCCATTTGAAGCGGATGCCACTTGGTAACCTGCTTGTTCTAGCAGTGTGCGCAGTTGCATCCGCGTCAAATCGTCATCGTCTACAACCAAAATCAGATCAGCCATAAAATTATGAATTATTTTGAATTATAAGTTACAAAGTTTTAAACATTGTTTTAATTCATAATTCATAATCTAGCATTCTTAACTCTTAGTTAACTTATTTGTGAACGGTACTGTTAATAACTGTATGCAATGTTTTCAATAATTCTTGAGCCGTATAGGGCTTAGGCAAAAATGCTGTTACCCCAGATTTTTGATTTATAGGTAATTGTTCACTTGTTGTCAATCCACTCACAGCAATTATACTTAGTCGTGGATTCATCTTCTGCAAAGTGCTAATTGTCGTTGCACCATCCATAGTGGGCATCATCATGTCGATAATTGCCGCACTAATTTTATCTTTATTCTGAGCATATATGGCTAACGCTTCTATTCCATCACTGGCAGTAATTGCTTTATAATTATTATCCTCTAAAGAAGCTTGAGTAATATCCCTAACAGCAGGTTCGTCATCTACAACTAAAATCCACTCTCCATATCCGCTCTTGTTTTCTAACTCTTCTACTTGTTGTGTCGTGGCTGTCAAGACAGCGGGAAGGAAAACCTTAAATGTTGTACCTTGGTTTAGAATACTTGAAACGGTAATAAAACCACCATGTCCTTTAACAATACCCATGACTGTTGACAAACCCAATCCTGTACCTTTACCAAACTCTTTTGTGGTAAAAAATGGCTCAAAAATTCTATCTATGAGTTCATTTTTAATCCCCAATCCCGTATCAGAAATAGACAAAACTATATATGAACCCACTTTAGCTTCAATATGCATTTTGGCATAATGTTCATCAATATCAATATTATGAGCAGCAATTTGCAAATGTCCGCTTTTGGGCATGGCATCACGAGCATTGAGACATAAATTCATCAACACCTGATGCAGTTGAGTACTGTCGCCAGACACATGCCATAAGTTTGACTGAATCTCTGTGCTAATTACAATTGATTTGGGAAATGTTTGTTCGATAATTTGTTTCATTTCCAAAATCAGGTGTTTGATCTGTATTACTGTGCGATCGCCTTCCATGCCCCGCGCAAATGACAACACCTGCTTCACTAAATTAGCTCCGCGTTTAGCATTGTTTTCTAGTATCTTTAATATTTGACTACTACGCTGATCACGATAGGTGGATTGGAGTAACTGTACTGACATTAAAATTGGTGAAAGTACGTTATTTAAATCGTGAGCAATGCCACTTGCCAGCGTTCCGATACTCTCCATTCTTTGCGCACGGAGAAATTGATTTTCTAACTGTTGTTTTTGTGTAATGTCTTGAGCGATAACTGATATATCTTGTCTTAACTCGATTTGTTTAACTATTAAACGGCTGATTGCTAGTAGTGCTTCCACCTGTTGATCGTTAATTTCTCGTGGTACGCGATCAACAACACACAATGTCCCAATTGCCTGTTCCGACCCTACAATCAAAGGTATACCAGCATAAAATCTGACAAATGGTTCACCAGTTACAACAGGAGAATGAGCAAACTCCTCATCAGCCAAAGTGTCAGGAATAATTAAAACTTGACCCTTATGAACACAAATGGGACAAAACCCAACAATGGGCATCTCCTGTACATCTATTCCAACCTTGGCTTTAAACCACTGACGTTGAGCGTCAACAAAGTTTATAATCGCGATCGGTGCCGCACAAGTTTGTGCCGCTAAAAAAACTAGGTCGTCAAAAACTTGTTCAGGAGAAGTGTCAAGAATATGATACTGATGCAAAGCTTTAAGTCTAGCTGCTTCCTGATTACACAATAGAGTTTTCATCATAATTTCCTACTATTACTCAATTACAACTTCCCCTGTATCGTCTCAAGTTCAACAGCTAGAGGGCGTGTAAGATTTTTGCCAAACAATACTCTGTCTGCTGTAAGTCGCCATCAGAATTTCAGCAATTGATTTTCAATAACTTCATTACACCACTATAGTAATATGTCTTAAGGAGGATGACGGAGGAAATATTTAAATTCAGTAAATTTACTGAGGTATAATAAAATTCACGTAGTTAATAAGAGTTTATTCCGGTTCTAAATTTTTTTTACCAAGTCGAAATACTACGATAAGTTGATTGCAAAGTGTAATGGCTTTGTATAAATTAGTAGGGATTAACTTAACAACAGAGAATTTGGATTTACTTCTCAGTAAAAGTGTAACTTTTTATAAAAATTTGATATTATACCATGAGTTCAATTTTGATCACTACTGCCACCCCTAAAAAACCAAGCCCTAAAGATTGCTTTGCCATTACTTTTGCGCCACTATCTTTGGAGTTGGTATACGCATCAGCTGACGACTCATCCAATGGTGCAGTGGTGGTGATGAGTGGAATGGTTCGGAATCAAACTGAAGGTAAACCTGTGGTTGCCCTAGAATATCAAGCTTACGAACCGATGGCTTTGCAAGTGTTTTATCAAATTGCTGCTGATATTCGCTCAAATTGGAACCAAGTGAATCGCATCGTGATTCATCATCGGGTTGGGCGGTTGCAAGTGGGAGAAATTAGTGTGTTAGTTGCCGTGGGTTCTCCTCATCGCCGAGAAGCATTTGAAGCTTGTCAGTATGCTATTGATACTCTTAAGCATAATGCTCCTATTTGGAAAAAAGAACATTGGGCAGATGGTTCTAGTACTTGGGTAAGTATTGGTGCATGTGAGACACAAAATTGTTAATGATAGGAGTCAGGAGACAGGAGTCAGGAGTCAGGAGTCAAATAAATTATCAATTTTTTGCATTTGTTTACATAATTAGCAGTCATCTATTTCAGTTTGTAACTATTTGGATATATCACATGGCTATTCCTTTAGACTGATCTTCTATAGAAAAGTTTTTGGGATAAACACAAATGCAACCTATGAATTTAATTTGCCACGATTCTGTTGTTGCCCTGTCGTTTTTGGCTTGTATTGCAGGTCTGTTTCTACTTTGGGATTGTAAACAGAATAAAGCTAATATTGAAGAAACAGAGAGAGTTTTGTTTAGAATGAGCTTTTCTTACTGGTTGGTTTATTGCATAACTTTTGGTATTCAGAAAATGGTTGTGACAGATTGGGAAATTGCGATCTTGTCTTTGAAAATCACTACAGCTTTGTCATACTTTTTAACATTTTCTTGTATTGTTAGTTTACCGCTACACAAACTAGCAGTGCGACGTGTAGAGGATTAGTTAGCTATTTCAATAGAGCGATCGCAATTGCTTGTTCAAGTTGCTCCGATGCTAACGTAGTCAGGATAAACACCTCTTGCACCGATTTACCATGACGTGCAATTACCTTAAAACCCCCCCGAATTGGTACAGATACCCGCAATTGTAACTGTGGACAATGACCTCTGACTCTCCCAAGTACCCCTGGAGTCACAGTTTGAATTCCATCGTTTTGCACTAACCTTTCTAAAACCGGGATCAGTCCATGAATGTGGGTAGAGTGATTCCACACTAGCCTGCCCTGGGAGGGTTTACTCATATATTTAAGCCGCCTCAAGCGGAGCCATTGTTAAACCAGCACGACGTAACTGTTGATGGTAAAGTTCTGCTGGTTCTTGAGGACCTACCCAAACAATTGCTTGACCTTCGTAGTGTACCTGATTAGTCAAATCCCAAGCGCGATCGCTCGTCATCCCCGGAATATACTTCATCAAGCACTCAGCCACATGCTGAAAAGTATTAAAATCATCGTTTAAAACAATCACTTTATAATTGGGATACGGCTTTTGGGTAACTTGGGTAGACCGTTCAGGAGCCACAGTAGGTGTCGTCGCCATCCCCCAGACAACTGCTGAAAGTCTGGTATCCATAAAATACTTAGCCAATATTCAACAAAACTACATTACAAGTAACTAGTTTAGTCTATCGCCTATGAGTAGTGAGTAGCGATCTTGAAAAAACGACTTACACAACTAAATTGCATAAGTCGCTTTAATCTACTTAATTCTGAGTGAAATTTTAACCTACAGAGGGTTGTATCCTAGTGCAGAAACTAGATCGGGGGCTTCAATAATGCTGTCGATGAATGCGCTTGCTTCAGCATCATCGCTTCTGAACAATGCATAAGTAGGTCCAATAATTGGGCTACCTAAAGCAGAAGGTAGAGCAGCTATGTTCGCTTGTTCAGCATAACCAATCGCTCCTGGTGTGGATGCGACTGTATCAAGAACAGCACCGGTGCTGCCTACACCAATAGCGCCAGGAACGCTGCTGCCATCAGCACCACAAACACTATTGACGATGAATTTTGTACCACTGTTGTCAGAACGGAAGACAACGGTGATGGGTGTGCCGTTACTGAAGGTGGTAACTTCGCCTCTGATAATAGCGCAGAACTGATCTTGAGAAAGACCAGTGTCTCCACCGTTAACAGGCGCTTCAATTCTCAAATTTGCTACAGGTCTAACAGTTTCTCCTGCTTGAGGCTCTACAGGAATGTCTGTTGCACCAATCTGAACATTTCCAGATCGGAATTCATTAACGCCAGCACCACTGCCAATTGCTTGATAATCTACTACACCAAAACCTCTGTACAGTTCAGCAGCGGCGGTTGAACCTGCTGCTGTTTGTGCAGAAGCTTTTTGCGCAGGCTGAGCAACAGAAATACCAACTGTTAAAGCTGCTACAGTTGCTGCTGTAGCAAATAAGCGAGAATTTAACTTTGCTAACATGGTTAAGTACTCCGATATTCAATTAATAAAAAGGACTCACGCAAACAACTGTGTAAGTCCTTTCAATCTGCTCATGCTACCTTAACTACATAAGATTACTAGGTAGCAAGTCCAACACAACTGAAACCTAAGGTTTAATTCTTACAGTGGGCTGTATCCTAATTCTGAAACACGACCAGGTTCAGCAAAAATTCTGTTCAAAAGCTCGCCAACAGCAGTAGACTCGTAACCTTCTCTTACCAAAGCATAAGTAGGACCGATGAATCTTGCGTCTGTAGCAGAAGGTAGACCAGCTAAGTTAGCATCTTCAGTGTAGCCGATCGCACCGGGTGTGCTGCTAACTGCACTAATAACGCCGCCGGTGTTAGGTACACCAATAACACCGTCACCGGGTTGATCAACGGTTGCACCACAAGTTTGGTTAACGATGAACTTAGTACCACTGTTGTCAGTACGAACGACAATGGTGATAGGTAGGTCAGGACCACCTACTTCACTGTAGTTGGTGATTTCTCTTCTGAAAATAGCACAAACTTGATCTTGGCTAAGACCGCTAACGCCTACCCCAGGATTAATGGGAGCAGCGATTGTTAAACCTGCTACAGGTACTAGAACTTCTCCAGCTTCAGTAGCTACAGGGATATCGGTTCCAGCAAACTCAACATTTCCAGCACGAAACTCATTAATACCAGCACCACTACCAATTGGTCTATAGTCAGCACCAAAACCGCTGTATAAGTTACCAGCAGCAGAGGAACCAGCACCAACCTGTGCAGAAGCTTTTTCAGCAGGCTGAGCAACAGAAATACCGATTGTTAAAGCTGCAACAGTTGCTGCTGTAGCAAATAAGCGAGAATTTAGCTTTGCTAACATTGTTAAGTACTCCAATGTTGAAAATTTTAGACGCTACCCAGAAGACAGCTTTCATGCGCTTTCTTCTACCCGTAGTTCAGATTAAGCTGCCAATGTAAAGGTTGTTTAATAGTTGATTTATATTTCATTTATCAAATTGCTTGGTTATTTTGTATTTTCAAATACAAAATAATATATAAATTTAGCTGATTACTTAATTTTTTGTTTTTAATAAATAAATATTTGGTTTAAAGATGAAAGTTAAGTAATGTTTAAAATACTTTAGGAAAAGAGTAATAAATATTTAATCAAAATTTATTAATTTAAGAAAAGATTATCTTGAATTTATAAAAAAGTCTGATATAGACAGCTAGTAGTAGGTTATCTTTGCTTAAAATAGATTAATAAAAGGTTATAAGATGTTTATAAAATTTTTTTGGCATAAATACTATAGATGAACAGCATCTTTTAGCTAGTTATTCGCTAACTAGAGCATACTAACTCAATCTAATGGAGTACTTCTGTAGGTCAAGCTACTTGCTTCAAACTTCGTGCCATAGTAAGAAGCCGACGAAATAACCAATATGTAATGCTTGACAAAATGTAAATTTAAACAGCTTGCTCAACACTTAAGTAGCGAAGGACAACCTAAATTATTACATTATCTAAGTATAAAAAAATTCACGGAGAAAGCAAGGATGAAAGCAGAAGAACTACTGGCAGAATATCAGAAAGGCAGAAGAGACTTTACTGCAATCAACTTGAGCGAAGCATCTTTGCCGGGAGCTAATCTTAGTGGTGTCATATTAGACAGAGCTATTCTCGATGGAGCTGACTTGAGACAAGTAGATTTTAGTCAAGCCAGTTTGGTTGAAACAGATTTAAATGGCGCAAACTTAAATCAGGCAAATTTAACCGGGGCTAATTTGAGTGGAGCCATTTTGGATGGAGCTATTCTCGAAGAAGCAATTTTGGAAGATGCAAACTTGAATCAAGCGGATTTAACGATCGCCAAGTTAATTGGCGCTCAATTGCGTGATGCTGAGTTACAAGACGCCAACCTGAATGCAGTTTCATTAAAAGAAGCAGATCTTAGTCATGCCAATCTCGCATCATCAGATCTATCCCAAGCAGATTTAAGTAAAGCCCAGTTGAGCGAAACTAATCTGAACCAAGCCAATCTAGATGGTGCAAATTTGGCAGGAACAATTTTAGATGAAAATAAGGCTGGGGAATAGTATTATTTTAACGCAAAAACAAATACTCTTCTCGCACACGAGAAGAATGGAGGATGTAGTATGCATCGAATGTCAATTGCAGCTTTACTCGTACTAGCAAGTGGCAGGAAAAAACTATAAACTTTTATAAAAGCATAACTTCCAGTCAGGTGGCAGACAGTTTAATTAAGTAAGAAAAAACTGCTGTCTACTTAGGGATGCAATGCTACGAATTAGCACTAACGGTTCAATTGGCTTAACAGCGCCAAGAATTGCCAGCTTATTTACAATTGCCATAGTCGTATTGCATTCATTTGTTTGTGTTAATTGTGCTAATGCCCAAATAGTACCCGATAACACGTTACCCAGTAATACCATCGTCACTCCCTCAGGCAATACCAGCATCATTGAGGGAGGAACTAGAGCAGGAAGCAATCTTTTCCACAGCTTTGAGCAGTTTTCAGTACCCAATGGTAGTACAGCTTACTTTAACAATGCCGTTGACATTGAGAATATCATCACTCGCGTCACGGGTTCGTATATCTCTCACATTGACGGTTTAATTCGTGCGTCGGGTTCAGCAAACTTGTTTCTACTTAATCCCAATGGGATTATATTTGGTCAAGGTGCATCATTAAATATCGGTGGTTCTTTGAGCGCGACAACAGCTCATAGCTTAAAGTTTGCTGATGGTAGCCGATTCAGCACTATCCCGACTCCGACTCAAGCGCTACTGACAATTAGCGTCCCTATTGGCTTACAGTTTGGCAGCAATCAAATTGGTAATATTACTAATGCAGGCAACCTAGCTGTTAGAGAGGGGCAAAACTTAACCCTGATCGGTAGCAACTTTACCAACAATGGGCAATTATCCGCAACCGGAGGACAAGTGACGGTAGCATCTGTTCCTAGTCAGGGTATGGCAAGTTTGGGGCAAGCAGGAGAAGTTGTCAGTTTAGAAGATCAACCAACAGACATTATTCATCATAGTCGCGATCTTGGTAACACGATCATCACAGGTTCTATTGACGCCTCCAATCCCCAACCGGGAAAAACCGGAGGTAAAGTACAAATTTTGGGCGAGCGCGTCACGTTGTCCGACAATTCACAGGTAAATGTTTCTGGAGATGTTGGCGGCGGCAAAGTGCTGGTTGGAGGTGACTACCAAGGACAGCTAAAGGTTCCCCAAGCAACTGCTACCAGTATTGAGCAACAAGCAACTATTAAAGCAGATGCCCTCACCAACGGTAATGGCGGGCAAATTACCATCTGGGGAACCGAATCAACCCGTGCCTATGGCAGCTTGAGTGCTAGAGGTGGAATAAAAGCGGGTAGCGGTGGTTTAATTGAAACATCGGGTGGCAATTTTATCGATGTGGCTGACATTAGGGACGCCAATACCAGTGCTACCAACGGTACAAGCGGCACTTGGCTACTATATTCCCCTAATATCACCTTTACTAAAGATTCTTCCACAATTAATGGCAATCTAAACATTGCCCCTCAAAATCGTGACAATGCGATTGAAACGCAACTCAATGCGGGAACAAACGTCTCAATTAAGACAAGCGGCAACATCACGGCAGATGGGTTGGGCATGACTAAAAAGACTCTTCTTCCCGTGACATTAACTATGCAAGCTGACAAAGATATTACCCTGAAAAACTTTGGCATCAACTTGAATAAAGATTACCCCAACAGTCGCCTCAACGTGGTGCTGCAAGCAGGGAACGACGGTGCTGGCAAGGGAAATGTGCGCTTAACAAATGGTGGATTTGAGACAAAGGGAGGAGGATTCATCGCCACAGCGGCGGGTTCTATCTCACTAGAGAACGTTGGGATTGACAGCAACAACACTAGTACGATCGCAGCAGAACCCATCACCATCACTGGTGGCTCTGTGTCAATTAGGAATAGCGGTATCAACAGCAAGACCTCTGGCGATAGCAATGCGGGGTTAGTCTCCATCAATGCTAACTCTCTCAACCTTCAAAATGTGGGTATAAATAGCAAAACTATTGGTAATGGCAATAGCACAGGTATCAACATTAACGTCAATTCTCTTTCAGTAAAAGACGGTAATATCGGCAGCCAGACACGAGGAAATGGCAATGCTGGTAATGTCAATATTAATGCGAATTCAGTTGAGTTAGAACAAGCTGGTTTGGAAAGCATAACTACTGGCGATGGCAATGCTGGTAATGTGACTGTTACTGCCAAAACATTTTCACTGCTAAATAAAGGCGGAATCACCACTACTGCCTATGGTGATGTCACAAGTAAGGGCAATGCTGGAGCCATTAACGTCACCGCCGACAATATCTTTATTAGCAATAGTGGTTTTAATAGCGGCACAATAGGAGAGGGCAATGCAGGATCAATCACGATCAAGACTGGTTCATTCAAAATGGAAGACGGAAGCGGAGTGGGTAGTGATACCGGAATCGATAGAAGTAAAGAAAACATCACTACTATAAACAATAAAGGCAATGCCGGAAGTTTAGATATTACTGCCGATTTGATTGAGTTGCAAGAAAAAAGCGGCATTACTAGCGAAACGGGTGGTAGAGGAAATGCAGGAAAAATCAACCTCAAAGCCAGTACCCTCATACTGAGAAACAATAGCAACATCGACACGAATACGCTGCCTAACAGTACAGGCAATGCCGGATTTGTTGAGGTCAATGCTAACTCAGTTTTGTTTGAAAATAATACCAGCGGTCTGGGCAGCAACACTACAGGCTTTGGCAAAGCGGGAGCAATCATTTTCAATGCTGACAACGTTGTGCTGAGAAATAAAGCGGTAATTGGCACTGACACAAAAGGTGAGGGAAGCGCAGGTCAATTGACTTTAACTGCTTCCTCCTTGAAACTGGAAAATGACAGCAAAATCATTAGCGATACAAATGGCAGTGAAAATGGTGGAAACCTAATTCTGCAAATTAAAGGAGGGTTAACGCTGAGCGATCGCTCAAGTATATCCGTCTCTTCCACTACTGGCGTTAATGGCAGAAAATTAGGTAGAGCAGGTGATATAGAAGTGCGTGCTGGTTCTATTCTCTTGGACAACCAGAGTGCGATTAGAGGAGAAGCAGGTTCCGCAGATGGTGGTAATATTAACTTGCAGATAAGAGATTTATTACTGTTGCGTCGTCACAGTCAAATCTCCACTAATGCAGGTAATGGCAATGGCGGCAATATCACCATCAATACCCCATCTGGCTTCATTGTTGCTGTCCCAAAAGAAAATAGCGACATTACCTCTAATGCTATTGAGGGTAAAGGTGGTTTCATCGACATTACAGCTAGTGGAGTCTTAGGGCTAGAGATCCGTAAACAGCAACAAACTGTTGTATCAGACATTACCGCATTTTCAGCGCAAAACCCTTCTTTAAATGGCACTATACAAATCAACACGCCCGATGTAGATCCGAGTAGAGGATTAGTGGAACTACCCATCAGTCTGGTTGACGCTTCTAAGCTTATTGACACTAGCTGTAATCTAGGCAGCAAACAAAGAGCAAGTTCCTTTGTTTTCACTGGACGCGGCGGCTTACCGTCTAGCCCTATCAACCTTCTCGCTCCGGACGCTACAGTGGTAGAGTGGGTGTCGCTGCCAAATAGCGGCATTAATCAGGAGCAGAGTAATACAGGAGAAATACCACATAAGTTAGATTATATCAAGCCTCAAAACAATATTGTGGAAGCTTCAAGCTGGGTAGTGGACGCCGATGGTAACGTGGTTCTAGTTGCTACTGCACCCACTGTCATGCCCGGTAGTCCCTCTTGCTCAAAAAAGTCATGAGAAACCTGCTAACACCAGATCCGGTTTTGATCACCCTCTTTAAAAAGAAAATCTAATGTAGAGACGTTACATGTAACGTCTCTACAGGATAGGGGGATTTTAACTGCGGATTTAGTATGAAACCAGGTTTTTACGTGTTTAACTAGTTTATTCCCAATCGTCCCAATTTTGGTTGAAAATCGAAGTATCGGGGAAAGCGGTAGGATTACCGTTTTTCTCTAACAACTGTTTGAGGGCTTGCAGTTGAGGTTCTGGTTTAGGTAAGTCGTCTACCAATTGGTAGGGAGCAACATTATTTTTCAAAGCAAAAGCAGCTGTAGTTCCGGCGGCAGCACCAGCAGACCACTCAAAAGAGTGTACTCTGTAAGCAGCAGCAGCGATATGACTGGTAGCAATACTTTTACCACCCACTAATAAATTATCAATTTTTTGGGGAATCATGGCACGTAAAGCAATTTGGAAAGGATAAGCTCTGCCACCACCACGTCTTTCACCTTGACGTTCTGTATTACCAGGTGCTTCTGGAGGACTTTTAGTCATGCAAGGATGGAAATCTATAGCATAGTGACCAATTCCGATAGAATCTGGGAAGATAGTAGAACGACTACGCTGAATTATGTCATCGGGACTTTTTGTGCCAGCAATTACTGAAGTTGCTTCCAAACCAGCCAGTGCAGCTTTGAGGCGGCGATACATATCTGGGGGTAATGTTTTGACGTAATACGGATCTTTGTAGTTACGACGAGAAATATCAATTTCCCAAATGGTAAAACCTTCTGCCTGCCCCCAACTAGGACGTCCAATAATGCGTCTTCCTTCTCGCATATAGGGGTACTTTGACAAACCATGTACTGTCCCCATTGGAGAATTTAGCCCAGAGAGAAAGCGGTGATTGGGATAGGGCTGCTTCACACCATCTCCCAATTGAGAATCTGTAGTTCCTGCCACTAGCCAGTAGTAGTAGCCCAAAGCATTTTCTTCACCTTTGCGTAGAGTTTCTGTACGCAATCCACCCATCCATCCACCTGGTTGCAACTGCCCAGTAGATTGCAGTTGTTGGCGAGTATAAATTAAGTTATCTGCGGAAGTACCTGGACGGTAATCATTACCCCATGTCCAGTTTTGCATAGAAATGTGTCCAGGCAGAGGAGCATTAAATCCTAGCCCTCCAAATTTCATTGGTTCTCCCTGAGTGGGACTCCAAATGCGACGATAAGTGAAAACTAAGGGAAAGCTTGCCAGTCGCTGCAATTCGTAACTGTAATAAGGAGCATACTGTTGATAAAATGGAGGCATTGTTTGAGTTTGCGGTTCCTTTGTCGCCTCCATTGCAAAGGTGTAAGTGAACCCTTGTGTGCAATAAGGTTCGTTTTTAGCACTGGAAGAAGTAGGTTCTAAGTAAGAGCGTGCATCAATTCCCAATCGATAGGGAACATCAGCAAGGGCAATAATTTCTCCAGTTTCGCTAGTGTCTAAAACATACCACTTGGGAGCATTGCCACTTTTCGCTTTGGAGTGCTTGGGGGCAAATCGGACGATTGTTTTGGTAAAACGAGAAGAGTTTTCGTAGCGGTAAGAATCTTCGATGGTTTGAGAAAGTGGATAAGTGTTGAGAGGTGTGGAGCCGACTGGTTTATGTTGGATGGCGTAAGCACCATTAATCAATTTACCATCGCCACCAATTTCCAATTCCTTAATTACAGTGTTTGGGAACCATTCCAACTTGCCTCTGCCTTGTTTCTCAGCATCTTTAAGCACTTGGCTGACTATTTCATGCGCATCGCCTGGTAGAAAGCAAGACTCACTTACCCAACAGTCTCCAGGATTAAGATTACCCTTGTACTTACGTTGAATCTGCTTGCGCAATTCCAAATAGCCGCGAGAAAAGAATAATTTTTGCCGCTGAGTTTTGCGCTCATCTAAAGCAGATGTCCCTTGGGCAGAAATTTGTCCTCCTAGCCAATCAGTAATTTCTGTCAAGCAAACAGTTCGCCCTGCGTATAAACCTTCATAGGCGGCAGCGACGCCAGAAAGCCCACCACCCACAATCAACATTTCGCAATTTACCGTTTTGTCGGGATTTCTGGGTGGTGCAGCTTTAACCAAATAAGGTGTAATCAAACTCGAAATCACAGACAGACTAATCACTAAGCGCTTCATATTCAGCAAAAATCCGTTCACTCCGTTTGTCAGTTAAATAACATTTATTAAATTTCCACACAATAAAAATTAACGACTATACATACTTGTACTCAGCCGCAATTTTCCTATTGTTAGGTTAGTATTCAGTACCCCAGACGCTACCACCTGGAAAAAGTTCTTGTGAATGAAGCAAGCATAGACAAAGATCCCCGACTTCGCAGAAGTTGTCGGGGATCTTGAGCTTTGTACGCCTTGACTTATGTAAGGGCTAATAACTCAAGTCCGTTAAAACGAACCCAAAGAGTTACTCAGTCAGCTGTCTTCTGACTTGAGCTTTAAGCCAAGAAATTAATTTCTTGGCTTATCAAGTTCCAGAAGTCCAAGAGTTGGTGTACTCAATTTGATCTGGTGTGAGGGAATCGATGTGAATTCCCATCGCTTGTAACTTCAGTCGAGCAATATCTTGATCCACTTCTGTTGGAATGGAGTGAATACCTGGTTCCAATTTACCCTTGTTCTTCACCAAGTATTCGCAGCCCAGTGCTTGGTTAGCAAAGCTCATATCCATTACCGCGCTGGGGTGTCCCTCTGCTGCAGCAAGGTTAATCAAGCGTCCTTGACCGAGAACGATTACAGATTTACCATTTTGTAAGCGGTATTCTTCGGTGAAATTACGTACTGTCTTGACTTCCTTAGCTTTATCACCCAAGGATTTGAGGTCAATTTCAATGTCAAAGTGACCAGAGTTACAAACGATCGCACCGTCTTTCATCACATCGAAATGTTCAGAGCGGATTACGTGTTTGTTCCCAGTAACGGTGATAAATAAGTCGCCTTGAGCCGCAGCTTCTGCCATTGGTAACACAAGGAAACCATCCATTGCTGCTTCAATTGCTCTAATGGGGTCAATTTCTGTCACAATCACGTTAGCACCAAGTCCGCGTGCCCGCATTGCTGTACCTTTACCGCACCAGCCGTAACCTGCAACAACTACGATTTTACCTGCCAGCAGAACATTTGTAGCGCGGATAATGCCGTCGAGGGTGGATTGCCCTGTACCGTAGCGGTTGTCAAAGAAGTGTTTGGTGTCGGCATCGTTAACGTTGATTGCCGGGAAGGTGAGAACGCCATCTCTGAGCATACTGCGTAAACGCACAATACCCGTTGTGGTTTCTTCTGTAGTGCCAATGATGTCAGCTAATTGGTGTTGACGCTGTTGAACTAAGGTGGCAACTACATCGCAGCCGTCATCAATAATAATGTTAGGCCGATGATCTAGAGCGATTTGGACGTGGCGGTTATAAGTTTCGTTATCTTCACCTTTGATGGCAAAGACTGGGATGTCGTGATCGGCAACGAGGCTTGCGGCTACGTCATCTTGAGTTGAAAGGGGATTACTAGCAATCAACAAGGATTCTGCTCCACCTGCTTTGAGCGCAATCGCTAAGTGGGCTGTTTCTGTTGTTACGTGGCAGCAAGCGACAAGACGAATGCCTGCAAAGGGTTTTTCTTGGGCAAAGCGATCGCGAATTTGCTTCAATACTGGCATTTCGCGTCCAGCCCATTCAATGCGCTGTCTTCCCAAGGAAGCTAAGGCGAGGTCTTTAACCTCGTGCTTTAATCGGGGAGAAGTTGCGGTCATTAAATAGTCCTCAATTGTGTCAAAAATGTGCGTCATGATTAACGCACTTTACTAGAGTATTCCATGATCGCCAAAGTGAAAAGAGTTTTGCTTCAACTATTCACTCACTCTAAATTAGTAATTTGCTACCTGTTTAACAAAACATCTATCCCAAGACATAAATTTTTTTGTATTTTTTTGGTAAAGTTTTGTAAAAACTCAACTTTGGACAGGCACCGCTGTGCGGAAGTCAAAAGTCAAAAGTCAAAAGTCAAAAATTAAAAATCAATCATACTTAGATTATCAGTAACTATAAGGAGGTGTTAGTAGTGCGTCAATTTATGGCGATCGCCGGATCAATAGCCATATCAGTTTGGTTTGTGCCAAAAGCTGATGCCCAACTTCCCTTACTTCCCTTTTTACCCAACTTACAACCTTCTACTAGTTCAAGCAATGACTCAGACAGTAGAGTTGTATCTCATTGGGTTTATTTAGATGGTCGTCGATTGATTAAACTAGCTGGACCAAGGGCGAATCTAACGGAGCGTGTAGAAAATGTTCAAGAAAATCTCCAGCAGATTAGCCAAAATTATTTTGACTCGCCTGAACAATCCGTCAAAGTGCAGACTCGGACATCAAAAGGATTACCAGTAATTTATGTCAACAACCAATATTTGATGACCGTTACCAGAGATGATGCTCAATATCTACCAGTCGATGGAGATCCAGCACAAGCGGCAGAACAAATCAGCACAGAATTGGTTGAAGAACTTACCCGCGCAAAACAAGAAAGACAGACTTCTAGTTTAATCCGCCAAGGAGCGATCGCCGCTGGTAGCGGACTAACCATAATTTTGATTAGTTGGGGACTCTACCAGTGGCAATGCCGTTCTAGAAAGCATTCGGCACAACTTTTACAGCCGCCAACACCATTAGATCAACCGCTGACAACTCAGTTACGCAAACAGCAGGTGCGTCATCTCCACGAAGCAAAAAAACGATTGTTTCAACTCACACAAGGAACGATTTGGGGTGGCGGAACATTCTATATACTCGGTCTATTTCCTTACACGCGATCGCTACAGCTAGCAATTTTCCTTGGGTTGCAAATTCCTTTGAAAATAGGTATTGTGATCGTGGGAACTTACGTAGCTACCCGTTTCAGCTATGCCTTGATTGACCGCTTTACCTCGGCGATCGTCAACAGTAGTGCTCTATTAACTCCAGAAAATTCCGAACGTCTACAATTACGAGTTTCGACAATTTCTGGTGTGACTAAAAGTATTGTCACCATCGCTTGGGTTGCCGTCGGTATTTTAGTAGCTCTAACATTTTTGGGGATAAACATTATTCCCTTACTAGCTGGTGCTGGTTTAGTTGGTGTTGCTGTGTCTTTGGCTTCGCAAAGTTTAATCAAAGATGCAATTAACGGTTTTCTCATCATCTTAGAAGACCAGTATGCCTTGGGTGATGTGATTACTGTCGGTAATTTGGGCGGCTTAGTCGAAAACATGAATTTGCGCATTACTCAAGTGCGAGATGCAGAGGGACGTTTGATTACAATCCCTAATAGCGAAATTAAAATTGTTGCCAATCTTTCTAGTCGTTGGTCACGCGCTGACTTAAATATTCCCATCGCTTATAATGCTGATGTTAACAAAGCTTTGAAGTTAATTGAAACTGTTGCCTTGGACATGGATCGAGATCCACGATGGCAAGAACAAATTATCGAAACACCTCAAATTTTGGGCGTAGATAATTTTGGCGATCGCGGTTTAATTATTCGTGTTTGGATTAAAACACAACCGCTCAAACAATGGGAGGTAGCAAGAGAGTTTCGCCGCCGACTCAAAGTTGCTTTTGATGAAGCAGGAATTAACATTCCTCAGCTACAACCAGCAGTTTTTGTTCATGATGCTCTACCCTTGAAAGCTCACTTAGATGGCAAGGGAAATTAATGATTAGCTGATTGTCTGTTTGGTGTATCTCGTTCCCATGCTGAGCATGGGAATGCCTTATGGTATAATAAAGATAAAAAGGACAAAAAAATGAGCCAAGAACTTAGACAAAAGGTGGTTGTTAAACCAGGCGGAGTTATTGAATTTAGTTCACCAGAATTAACTCCTGGTGATTTAGTAGATGTAATTGTGATTCGGGATTTAGCTAAAAAGAGACAATCTTTACGTAGTATTATTGGAACTGGGAAAGGTTGTTTTGCCACACCACAGGAAGCGGATGACTTTATTAGTAAAGAGCGGGATGCTTGGTCATTGTAAATGCTATTCAAGGAACAAGAGTTTATTTAGATACTAAATATTTTTATCTACGCAATAGAAGGTTATCCTGATTTTGTAGATGAACTAAATGAGCTTTTTGATAGGGTAGACGTAGGTATTCTGAAAGCTTTTACCAGTGAATTGACTTTGGCAGAGGTATTAGTTAAACCTTTGATGAATTGTAATCTGCAACTACAGGCAGCTTATCAACAATCTTTGCAAAGTACGGAGGTACTTGAGGTTGTTCCGGTAAATCGAGATGTATTGATTGAAGCTGCAAGATTACGGACTATCACTAACCTTAGATTACCAGATGCGATTCATGCTGCAACTGCATTTTTGAGTGGGTGTGAAACCTTTTTAACTAATGATCGGCGATTTGCTGCATTGCCACCCACAATTAAAGTAGTTTTGCTATCTGATTTGATTGCAGGATGAACAAAAGTAATTTGTCACACTCCACTCTGCTCCTAATTACCTGTTATGGTACTAATGTACTATAATAGAAGAGCGATGTGACAGCCTTCGGGAAGATTGTTTCAACGGTTTGAAATATGATGAAGCACTATATTCTCAGCCTGAATCCCACTGCAAAGCATGAATGGGATCGATGTATCTTACGTGACCCACTGACTGCTAAACGCCCGGATATTGCTAAATTAATTGCTGAAGCCGTTGGTGCTGACACAGGCAGTTATTTGGTAAGCGTGAATATCGAAGTTCAAGTTTTAGAGCAAGCTGCAGTACCTCACGCCGAGCAGCTATCTTTGAATCTTCCAGAGGTGATGAGACCACAACTGAGGGAAGCGGCGTAGAAGAGTAGGGGAGTAGAGGAGTGAGGGAGTAGGGGAGTAGGGAAGTGGGGGAGAAAAAAACTAATCGTCTACTCACAAACTTACAAACTCACAAACTTCCCTACTGATTTTGATGAAGACTTTTACTAAGGAATGTGATTACATGATGATGCAACTGAGTCATTATCCAGGGGCAATTGCTCAAGCTGCGCAAAGAGTGAATGAAATAGATTCACAGTGGATGGCAGTTCAATTACAGATTAACCGATTTGAAGGCAATGCAGATCGGATTGCCGCCTTTGAGACGGATTTGAAAAACGATGCGCAACGCAAAGCACGTCGCTTTGAGGTGCTGCTTGTTAATCAAGAATATCAAACGGCGATCGACACTCTGAACCGATTAACAACGGAAAAAGCCAATGCTTTAGCCCATCTAGAATATCTGCGTAACCAGTTTAGCATAGCTAAATTGGAAGCCAGACTAAAAATAGCTCAACAACTCACAGACTTTGAATCCCGTGAACTTGTTGGTTTGTAGATAAACTAAAGCGCATTTAATAACTGCGCAATTTCCTGATTAATAGTTGCCACATTAAAACGCTGACTGGCGGTAATACGTGCATGATTAGCTATAGCCCCAGTCAACTCATTTTCTGTTTGACAAGTAATAATCACTTGGGCAAGTTCTTGAGGATTGCCAGGTGTAGCGAGAAAACCATTGATACCTTCTTCTACTAATTCTATTGCACCGCCAGATTTTGCGGCAACTACAGGTTTTCCACAGAGCATAGCCTCAATAATCACTCTCCCGAAAGGTTCTGGTGCGATCGAAGTATGTGCTATCAAGTCACAAGCTGCCATTAATAAGGGAATCTCTGAACGAAATCCCAGGAACTTCACTCGATTGGATAATCCCAGTGCCGCCACTTGTTGATGTAAACTTTGGACATAATCTTGTTCACCAAACAGTGCATCACCGACTAAAATTGCTGTTACTTTTTCTGGACATTGAGCCAATGCTTCGATTAATATATGCTGTCCTTTCCAAGGTGCAAGACGACTGAAGTGTCCAACTACAAATTGTCCATCTATTTTTAGTTGTTGTCTGATTTGGCTGACATCTTTCTCATTACTCTGATAAATCTTGGGGTCAAAGCCGTTATAAACTACTTTTGTCTTGTCTGCTCGCCCACCTGCGGTGATAAAGGCGGTAAGACTTGCTTGTGAATTTGCTATGACAAGAGAGGCAAAACGATTTGCGCAGTTTACTGCAATGCGACGGTTGGTTTGACTGAAATGCTCAGGAGAAAGAATATCGTGTAGATGGTAAACTAGAGGACGACGGCTAAAAAAACTAGCTAGCGCTCCAACGACTAATGCTTTTTGTGTATTGGCGTAGATTATATCATATTTACTCGCAAGTTGCACTACTTTTGTAACTAGAGGTGCAAGTTGACCGATACTGCTTAATCCTTGCGTAAGGCTGCTTTCTTTGCGAACTTTAATTGCTTGATTTGTCAGAATTTCAACTGGAATGTGATTCTGCTGTAGTAAGTTTTTGAAAGAACCATCAGCAAATAAACCTACTAAGCAATTTTCGCGGTATGGTTTGGCAATGTCCATTAAGCATAGCTCTGCGCCTCCTGGTTTACCGCTTTGATCTAGAAATAGAATTTTCATAATTGATTTTTTTTATTTTAAATTGTAGAGACGTTCCGGCGGAACGTCTCTACGGGATATTCGCCGGAACGTCTCTACGGGATATTCGCCGGAACGTCTACAGTTTTGTTATGCGAGTAAAACTTGTCGCACCTGTTGGGATATTTTAGCCCAATTAAAGTGGGTGACAGTATACTCGCGACAAGCTTCTGATGAGGGCATTGGTACTTTGCCTAATAATACCTGTTCCAATTTTTCGGCGATCGCCGAAGCTTCAGCAGAGTTGGTAATCAATTGCGGTGAGAATGGTTCTAAAATTTCTGGCATTCCACCCACAGGAGTACACACGGCTGGAGTGCCACAAGCTAGAGATTCTATTGTTGCTAATCCAAACCCTTCTAAAGATTGGCTAGGCATGACAGTAAAATCTGCGGCTTGGTATGCTACTGGTAATTGCTCATCAGGTAAAAAACCTAAAAATTTAACTTGATCGTTGAGTCCTAATTCTATCACCTGTTGTTGTAGAGCTGCTTGTTGTGGACCTCGACCGCCAATTGCTAACCAAACATCGGGAACTCTGGGCTTGATTGTCGCTAATGCATCCAGTAATTTGTCAACTCCCACTCGTTGTACTAGGCGGCGAGATGTGAATACGATTTGCCGATCGCTTGGCCATCCTAGTTGAGTTCGTGCTTCATCTGGTGATAAGTTTGGCTGAAATCTAGTTAAATCAACTCCTGCGGGGATAATATTAATTTTCTCCCAGGGAACTTGATAGTGATGGTGCAGAATCTCACCAAATGCTTTGGAAAGAACTATAAAGCGATCGCATCGCTGATAAACTCTTTTTTCGATTAGTGTTTGTTGTACAAACTCCTTAAGTTTATCAATTCCCTCTTGCTTACTTTCTAATGCCCAAGGACCATGAAAGTTAAAAGTAATTGGAACTCCCTTAGGTAGAAGATCCAAAATTGGTAAGCTGTATAAGGCAAAATGTAGATTTATGGCGTCTATTTTTCCTGTTCTTGTTTGCTTAAATTTCTGTCTGATTGACCACAAACGTTTCCACATCGCACTATCTGGCGACGCCAAATTAGTTAGTTTTATCGCTAAATTTAATTGTTCTTCTGGTAAACCTACTCCACATAGTTCTACAGAATCTTGCGCTGCTAATTGATGAGTTAATTCATATGTATACCTTTCCAGTCCTCCTGGAGTTTTGGGAAACCATCCCAAACCTAAGCAAAGAATAGACGCACTCATTGCATTTTTTGTCATTTCTTCCACAAGAATGTTCTCCCAAGCTTAATCTTTTATCTCTATTGGTCTTATAACTTATTTTTTTCTTTATTCAAATTAAATATAAGAATGCAAATCAATAAAATAATTCATTAAATCTTGAATTTTTTACCTATACGGTCATTTGCTCTAGATATGTTATTCTTATCTTACTCCATTTATTTTTTACCCCATATTTTATAAAGCTTCTGTTTTTATTTTATAAATTTTTTGTAAAGTAGTAGATGAAAAGATAATATTTCAGATAACTTATGTAAATAAGATGAGGAAAAAGTTTAGGTAATTATAACTTAAACTATTAACATTAATTATTTTTATGTAAATTTAAAATTTAAATACTGACAATCTGCCAAATTTTAGCCAAAATGGCAGGTAGCTAGTTATGTTTAAGGTTATTAAAAAATAACAGGATTATCCTTATCTGTGTAAATAACTAAATAGTTTTAAAGTATAAAAATTCAGAACCATGATTAGCAGAATAAAGTTATTTGGTGAACATTTTCGGCAGCAAAAAATTTTCAAGTATTTATTAATACTCATTACTGGATTAGTAGCCTCGATCGCGATCGCCGCATCTTTTGCGGTCAGTGAAACAGGGGCAATTACCTATAAAACATCTTGGTTAGGTAATAGTTTTGGTGGAGGAAGCAAGTGGGTACAGAATGCTGTACTAGCACTTCACGTGAGTGCAGATGGCACAGTTTATACTAACAGTGCTTGGGATGAAGGGGGAAGAGAAGCCGGAATATATAAAGATGGTAACGTAATTGGTTTAGCCGAAGACCTTCACGGATGGGAACGTGCAGGTGGTAAAGCCGTAACAGCTAATAATAAATACATTTACGTTGCCATGTCCCAGGGATCAACAGGTAGCAAGAATGAAGATTATCCCCCAGAGAAAACATCTTGGTATTGTGTAAGACGCTACAACTTGTCGGGAAAGCCTGCACCGTTTCCAAACGGGCGGGGTTGGGATAAAAGCATGTTAATTGTCAGTACCAAAAATGAAGTTACGGGACTGGCAATTGTGAAGTCGCAGTTGTACGTAAGTGAAGGCGGTGCAAACCAAATTCACGTCTACAATCTGGATACGATGAAAAAGTTACGCAGCTTTGCGATTAATAATCCTGGAAAGATAGCCGTTGATAAACAAGGTTCGTTGTGGATTCTGCAGAGCAAAGACGGTGTAGGAGCGAAGATAGTGCATTATTCTCAACAAGGTAATCAGTTGAGCGAACAAATTAGCGACGTTGCTAAAGCCACGGCGATCGCAGTGGATAATCAGAACAGACTTTTGGTGGCTGACAATGGAGTGCGTCAACAAATACTAATTTACAACATCAAAAATAAACCAAGTTTGGCAGGAACATTTGGGATCAAAGGTGGCATTTATGCAGGTACGTCGGGTGAAGTAGGAGATTTAAAACTTTACGGTTTAACTGCCATTGGGACAGATGCTGCGGGTAATATCTATGTAAATAATAACGGTTTCAATAACTCAGGAACTGATTTGCGGAAATTCTCGCCATCAGGAGCGATGCAGTGGCGGTTACTAGGTTTGCAATTTGTGGACAATGCCGACGTCGATCCAAAAACAGATGGAAAGGAGGTATACACTAAGCAAGAACAATTCGTGATGGATTATACTAAACCATCTGGCAAACAGTGGAGTTACAAAGCCTACACACTAAATCCTTTCAAATATCCTCAAGATCCCCGCTTGCACACAGGACCAACTTCAGCATTCTTTCGCCGCATTCAGGATAAACCCTTTTTATACCTTACAGACATGTATGGTATATTTATGGAAGTGTATCGTTACAACCCTAGTACGGATGGAAAAATTGCCATACCATCAGCCATGTTTGTCAGCACAGCAGAAAATGGAAAAATGATCAAAGGAAGTTGGCCTCCTTTTCAACCAGACGGAGAATGGATTTGGCGGGATAGTAACGGTAACGGTGCTTTTGATAAGAGTGAATATTTGAGCAGCAAAGATTATCCCTATGTTGGGGGATGGTGGGTAGATAGCAAAGGTGACGTGTGGAAAACTTTGCGCACATCTGATGGCATTCGCCACTATCCTTTACAAGGGTTAGATGCTAAAGGCAATCCCATCTATACTTATAGCTCAATGCGCAAGGAAAAAACTCCCAGCATATTTACTGATGTGCGACGGATTGAGTATTTTCCCAACACAGACACAATGTATTTGTCAGGCTTTACCAAAGAACATCCGGCGATTGGGGATGATTGGGGAGTAGCTGGCTCGGAAATTGTTCGATTTGATAATTGGAGTAAGGGCAATCGCACTCCGCGTTGGCGAACCGTGATTCCTTACGACACCACAGGTAAGCGAGAGTTGTCTACAGCAGCGATGAGTGTAGCAGGAGACTACTTGTTTGCTGTGACATTTAAAAAGGCAGAGGTTCACGTTTACAAAGCAGCGACAGGAAAATTAGTACAAAAGTTTAGACCTGGTCCTGAAGTAGCCAGTCAAAGTGGTTGGATTGATATACCCTATGGCATCCGGGCTTTCCGCCGTTCTAATGGAGAGTATGTGGTGTTTGTTGAAGAAGATGAAAAAGCAAAAGTGATTATGTATCAGTTACGGGGGTAAACAATCATTCAGGGAACCTATGAATGCAACACAAGTCATCAAGAAACTAGTTCCGCGTAGTTGGATTGATTCATTCAAAAATTTCCGTGCCAACTTACTATTTCAATGGTTACACACTGGAAGTAAACCACTAGCGTTGAACCAGAAATCAGCAATGGTGTTTTCTCCTCATCAAGATGATGAAACATTTGGCTGTGGTGGAATGATTGCGCTTAAACGCGAACTTGGTATACCAGTAGTAGTAACTTTTCTTACAGATGGACACATCAATGGTGGAGTGGGTTTGTCGAAAGATGAAATCATCCAAATACGTAAAAGTGAAGCTTTGAGTGCATTAGGGATTTTGGGAGTCGCACCGAGTAATGTTCACTTTTTAGCGAAGCCAGATGGTGCTTTACAAAATTTACATCAACAAGAACGACAACAGACAATTGAGCAGTTATCTGAACTGCTCAAGTTTTATCAACCAGAAGAAGTATATGTTCCCCACTGCCAAGATACCCATACAGATCATGAAGCTACCTATGAATTAGTAACGATAGCACTTTCTCAAGCAGGTATTGACGTTGAACTCCTACAGTATCCTATTTGGTTGTTATGGAGAAAGTCTTTACTTACTCTGTTGAAAATTCAAAATACAACCTCTGCTTACCGACTGTCAATTAAGTCTGTTCGAGAGAAAAAGAAACAAGCCATAGCAGCTTATTGTTCTCAACTTAAAAGTTTACCCTATGGCTTTGTTGAGAAATTTTTGATATATGATGAGGTCTTTATTCAAGTAAAATATTAGTGACAAATAATGTAGAGACGTTACAGAGAAAGTCTCTACAAAGATTCTCCACAAACATAAACTTATAAATTTACTATTAGTAAAAAATATGGAGATTTAAATGCGGATCTTACATTTAACTAATCATATACAAGAAATTGGCAATGGGATTGTCAATGTGGCAGTAGATTTAGCTTGTTTGCAAGCAAAAGATGGTCATGATGTGGCGATCGCCTCTGCCGGAGGAGAATACGAGTTATTATTACAACAACATGGTGCGAAACATTTTCCACTCAATCAATCTCGGACACCACTCAATATCATAAAAGCGGCTGGGCGTTACCGCTCAATTATCCAAGAGTTTCAGCCAGATATTGTTCATGGGCACATGATGACAGGAGTTGTACTGGCGCGGACTTTAAGATTTGGTTATCACTATGGTTTAATTGCCACAGTACATAACGCATTTCAGCGCAGTGCAGTGTTAATGGGTTTGGGAGACAGGGTAATTGTCGTTAGTAAAGCAGTAGGCGATTTAATGGCAAAACGCGGTATCCCATGGCAAAAAATGCGTGTGGTAGCTAATGGCACATTAGGTAGTCCCCGTAATCGCCGCCAATTAAAAGATTATCAGCCTTCGCCCCTACAACACCCTGCTATTACTACAGTATCAGGGATGTATCGACGCAAAGGAGTCGGGGAATTAATTGACGCTTTTGCGGAAATTGCTGAAGATTTTCCCGATGCTCATTTATACTTAGTAGGAAATGGTCCCGATCGCGAGTCATTAGAACAGCAAGCACGGAAAAAACCTAGTTACTCACGTATTCATTTTGAAGGTTTCCAATCCGAACCCAAACCCTACCTACTAGCCACTGATATTTTTGTACTAGCTTCCTACTTTGATTCCTCTCCCTTGGTAATTCCAGAAGCAAGAGAAGCAGGTTGCGCAATTATTGGCTCAAATGTAGACGGAATACCTGAAGCATTAGACGGTGGAGAAGCGGGGATACTTATACCTGCTAGAGACAGCAAAAGTTTAGCAGCCTCCTTAGCAAAATTACTGAGTAATTCTGATTTACAACAATCTTGGCGAAACCTTGCAGCGCAAAACTTAGAGCGGTTGAACGTTGCCCGCGTTCACAAAGAAACACTATTAGTATACAAAGAATTAATACTAAATTAATTTTCTTGTGCTAACCTAAAGCTGCAGCACATTGTATACTCTTACACTTTTTTAGTCGTTATATGCATTTTCTTGTTACTGGTGGCGCGGGTTTTATTGGCTCTCACCTTACAGAGCAGCTATTGGCAGAAGGACATAACGTCACTGTCTTAGATGATTTGTCTACAGGTAACTTAAAAAACCTGCCTGAACATCCTCATTTGAATATTATTCAAAAAAATGTTTTAGCTTGTCAGCCTGAAGATTTTCATCTCAAAATTGATGGCATTGCCCATTTAGCAGCTACACCATCAGTAACTCAATCCTGGATGGAACCTTTGTCCGCTCATCATAACAACTTGTCTGCAACTGTAGCTGTAATTGAACTGTGTCAAGCTTTAAAAATTCCTAAACTAGTATTTGCTAGTTCGGCTGCTGTCTACGGTGACAAAATACCAAAGTCAATTTCTGAAGAACAGCCTCCCAACCCCATCTCTCCTTACGGCTTGCAAAAATTGGTAAGTGAGCAATATGCTGATCTATTTACCAAACAATTTGAGTTATCATTTATTGGCTTACGCTTATTTAATGTATTTGGTCCCCGACAAGTACCAGGTTCTCAATACTCAGGAGTAATTTCTATATTTGTCTCAGCCATGCAACAAGGAAAACAGATTACAATTTATGGAGATGGCAGTCAAACAAGAGATTTTGTCTTTGTTAAAGATGTAGCAAATGCTTTTGCTAAGTCCTTAACAACACCTACTGCTCCTGGAGCCATCAGTTGTAATATTGGCACAGGAAAATCAACTTCTTTACTGCAACTGGTGAATATAATGAAAACCTTTTATCCTCAGTGGCAGTTAGAACCAAGCTTTGCACCTCCTCGCCCTGGAGATATTCTTCATTCTCAAGCTGATATATCCAAAGCTTCATCAGTGCTAAACTTCATACCTCAATGGTCGGTTGAATCCGGTTTACAAAATTTAGTAGAATGGCAGAAACTGAACGAGAAAAGTACAGTTAAAATCTAATGAGTCCCTTCAAAAAAATCATCAAAGAACTACGTTTGGTACTAATTAATAGTTTGCCAGTTAAAATAGCAAATCAACTACCATTCGGGGCATTGACAAATAAACAAAGATGGTCAATTGGCATTTACCAGGGTGAATCTCCGATTGATTTAGCTGCACATAAAGGAGTAAAAAATCCTGTTTTAAGCCGTCGAGATGTAACTGACGTGAGAGCAGAATTTGTTGCCGATCCTTTTATGATCAAAGTTGAGCAAACTTGGTTTATGTTCTTTGAAGTGCTAAATCAAAAAACATATCTAGGAGAAATTGGACTAGCAACTAGTGTTGATGCGCTCAATTGGCAGTATCAAAAAATTGTACTTGCTGAACCATTTCACTTATCTTATCCATACGTTTTTGAATGGATGAATGAGTACTACATGATTCCCGAAACTCATCAAGCAAGTGCAATTAGACTCTACAAAGCATCAAAATTTCCCACAGAATGGAGTTTTGTTGGTGAGCTTCTCAATGGATCGTTTTTCTTAGATGCATCTATTTTCCGTTATGCTGACAAATGGTGGCTATTTACAGAAAATAGTACGGAAAATAAATTTGACACTCTCCATCTATATTATGCAGATGAACTTTTTGGTCCTTGGTTAAAACACCCTCAAAGTCCAGTTGTCAAGGGCAATGGACATATTGCTAGACCAGGAGGTAGAGTTTTAGTGACAGGCGATCGCATTATTCGCTACACTCAAGACTGTCTGCCAGATTATGGTACTCAAGTGAGAGCATTTGAGATTACTGAGTTGACAACTACAAATTATCAAGAACGAGAAATCGATCAAAAATTAGTAGTCTCACCAAGTGGTAGTGGGTGGAATGGTGCTGGGATGCATCACGTTGATCCCCATTTGATTGACGGCAAATGGATTGCTTGCGTAGATGGTAGAGGCTAGATTCCTAGATCCCCGACTTTTAAAAGAAGTCGGGGATCTAGCATTATGTTCTAGATGAGAGATATTTCTGAATTTTGTTGACTGAATCTAAATTACCTAAATGAATATCTTGAGGAGGAATTCTGATTTTAAGTTTTTTCTCCACAAGTGAAATTAAGTCAAGCATCGCCAGAGAATCCATAATTCCACTCGAAAATAATGCTGTATCTTCTTGAAGATCAGAGGTATTATGACCTGTAGCTTCTTGGATGAGATGAAATATTTCTTGTTCTTGTAACTGAAGCATTTCTTTTCTCCTGGAATGTTGTCGTTCTATTTAATAGCTAATAAAAACTGTTTTGGCAAGCACCCGAAAACTATCAGCGACGGTTCCGATATCGACAAGTGCAGTAAAACTACCTGCTGCGACAACAAATAAAATTGTTATCACTCTACCAAAAACTTCGGCAAATCGGTGATTAGCAAATGTCCACTTTCTGCGCCGATATAAGTTATTCCATAAACGGAATATACTTACTCCTGTAGCATGATAAATTCCCCACAAAATCCACTGCCAAGAAGTAGGATGCCACAATCCCATCACTAAGAAAGTGCCGTATACCGCTAACCAAGGGTTACGTGTATGAGCAATGATGGGCATATATATGTATGTTTGACACCAGTTAGATAATGACAGATGCCAACGTCGCCAAAAATCTGATATGTCTTTTGCCAACAAGGGTAATTTAAAATTCTCCATAATTTTAATGCCAAACATCTGCGCTGAACCAATGGCGATATCAGAATAAGCACTAAAGTCTATGTAATGGATCAGCCAGTGAACACCCAAGTAGCGCCAAATTTCAATGCTGGAGATTTGGTCAAGATTTGCCAGCAAAATTTGTGGTGAGTTTACATTACCATAAAGTTGTTCTAAAACATAATGAATAATTATGAAGTTTTTGGCAAGTCCATAAAATATGCGCTTTAATCCTACAAATAAATGTTCTCGATTAAAAGTATTTTCTTGTTCATTGAGATATCTGTCAAAACGTTGAATTGGTCCGTAAATCCATATAGGGAAAAAGAAAGCGTAAGCAATAAAATCATTGATTGTGAAGGGGGGAAGTTGATTACGGCTACTCTCAATAATGTAGTGGATGAGACGGAAGGCAATAAAACTCAATCCTACTGGTATAACAATAGCAATTGCAGCACTTTTTATTCCCCATGCTGCAAGTAAAAAAGGAATATATTTGTAAAAGCAAAGAAAAAATACAATACTAATTACCGCTACTGGTACAAGCCCTTTCGTCCATTCCTTTCCTTGGGAAATTTGACGACTGAAAAAAAAGAATAAAAAAACCCAAATTGCAATCGAAAATACTCCTGTTGGTTGTATACTGAATACATAGCCAAAAGAAACACATGCTAAAAAGGGAGTACGGTATTCTTTAGGCAAAAGCCAAAACAGAAGTACTGTAAAGCTAAGAACTAGCCAGTAATGAATTGATTCAAAAGCATGAAACATTGAAATTTAATTTCCTGTTAGCAACTGATATTTTCGTCTAGGCTTTCAGCTGCACACCCGTATATTTTGTCAGTTTTGCAATACGCCCGCCCACACCATGCGCGGGTGTGGGCTACATAGTTAATTGATGATGATTGTACTTCTTGGCTGCCATCGCCAAACCTAGAAATCCCCATAAAACTACACCAGAAAGAGAAATCATCAAGCTACTAAAAATTAGCTGAAAGACGATTGCTAAAGCGATCGAACGAGAAGCATTGGCAAAAGGATCGCTGCGAGAGCTAGAATCTTGGAATAAAGTATAGATTAGTAGAATCATTCCACCTAAATAGGGAATAGCGCCAAACCACCCTAGTGCAAAAAAAGTATCGAGAATACCACTGTCTAAAACAATTTGTATTAGTTTTCCATCTTTGTCAACAAACCATGTACCACCAATGCCGTTACCTAGTACGTTAGAAAGAGCAATACCGATGTTGCGATCGTAATTTTTAGAACGATCCACATAACTTTGGTCTTCCTCAAGATTTGCGAAAGATTGAAAACGCTCGTTGATCACCTGAGCAAAAGGCTCAATAGTTGTCAATGGTATTACACATATTACCATTACCAGGATCGTCACAACCAAACGCATTTGTAGTTTCGGTTTGAGACTGCTGAGCAAGCTGAGTAAACCAACCAACCAACCTCCCCAAGCTGAGCGTACCATACTAAGTAGAAATGCTAAGTAGCCAGCTACTGAAGCAGGGATACGCAATGGGTGTTGGCTACTAAATAATAATATTAGCCCCGCCATGATTACGATCGCAAATGGACCTGGAGAGTGCATGGTACTCCAGACACGAATTTCCAACGGTGCAGGGTTACCGAAGGATGTCAATTTTGTATTGACTAACCAATTTGTATCCCATTCTGGTGCTACCAAATATTGATATATACCATAAGCACCAGTTAGCAGTACACCCCAAAGAAATACTGTCTTGGTGTTTTCGCGTAGATTAGGATAGTGACGCCAATTCACAAATATGTGAAAACCAAACAGCACAGGAGAGAGCCAGTCTAGCATTGTCCTAAAGACAAGAACTGGCGAAAAGTTAACTAGTCCAATCAGAAAGCCGTAGATAACGCTAAATATTGACAATATAAAAGGCAAACCACCCATGCGGTAAGACTTGGGTAAGTGGCGGATAAATGTATAAAAAGTAATTAATGTAACTAAGAAAGGTGCTAGTAATATGGGACTAGGATCTACCCAACCACTCCTAAAATCAATTAAACGTCGTAGCAATGCAATGAGAAACCACACCCACCAAGTGTAGCCGATGTAAAGGCAAGGATATCGAGCATAAAGGAAAACGCCTACCAAGAAACTTGCAACAGGAAATACTTGGCGTAGTAAATTCCCTGCACCGCCAAAGTAGCAAACGATAGTGAACAGTGTTAGCCCGCCAATTGCCAGCCAAGCCATACTTGTTGGCTGCGCTGCGTTGTCGGGAGAAGGTTGCCAAAGGGTTTGTTTATAAGTCACGAGAAGCTCCTACAACAAAAGACGATGTTTGAGAACCAATTGAGGAGCGATTGCACCACGTCAAAAACCCCTGCCATCGCCCACGGATTGAAGCCAGCCACTTTTTTCCCGCCAAAGTTCCCTCTGTTGGTAGTAACCTGAACAACTGTACAAAACCTAATGCTTCTCTCGTCCCGACTAATATTGCCCAGACGGCAAACACAACTTTTTGTACAGGTGATAAATGTTCTAGCACAGCGAGGGTTTCATTGTGTACTGCATTAATGAATGCAGTATGATTAAATTTGTTTCGCTGATCTTCATCAAAACGTTCTGCTGGATAGTGATTTACTGCCACAAGTGGATCGTAAATTAGCTTCCATCCGGCACGTTTGATTGTCAAACAGAATGCCAGTTCAAAATGTACCTGCGCTCCTGTGCCGCGCATACGTTCATCAAAGCGCATTCCCGTAATTGCTGCTTTTCGGTAACTTACGTTTACTCCCTTGAGGACATCTACTTCACGGGGTTCTCCTACTCCTAAGTGATGATTACCTATCGCTCGCCCAAACCATTGTAATCTTCCTACTACTGGTTGCGCTCCATCTAAAACTTGAGTGCCTCTGTGTACCCAGTCTCTTCCACCCACTGCACCAACGCGGCGATCGCTACTAAAATGTGCTTCAATACGTTGTAGCCAATCAGGATGAGGTGCAGCATCGTCATCAGTAAATGCGATAATATCCCCAATGGCAGCATCAAGACCTGCATTCATTGCTGCTATTACACCTGGAACTACTACCGTCGCGGTTTGTAGTGGTAGTCCTTTGAAGGTATTGAGGAATGCCCAAGTTTCCACATCCGTATCACGAACCACTACTACAACTTGATCGAGTTGCCTATTTTGGCGTTGTAGTGCTTCTAAGCAACGTTTTAGGTCTTGGGGACGGCGGTAGGTTGGTACAATAACAGTAATAATCATTATTTAAATGTGTTTATTACAATATTTTTATAACGAATCGTAGAGACGCGATATATCGCGTCTCTACACAATCGATGGAGCAGATTGCGCTAATACTGTATGAGAGTCATCTTGCGCCAACTCCTCAAATAGCTCCACATAAGTTTGTGCCATAGTCGCCCAGCTATATTTTTCGGCGACAGTTCGAGCAGCTTTACCCATTTGCTCGATGAGTGAGCGATCGCTTACCAATGATGATAGTGCAGTTGCCAAACCATCAAAGTCATCTGAATCTGATAATACTACCCCACATTCAGAAGTTACTAATTCTGCACCACCTGTTGCCGTTGATGTCACTACAGGAAGTCCTGATGCTAACGCTTCTAACAGTACCAAAGTACAAGCTTCGTAACGAGATGGAAACACAAATAAATCTACCGCCTGCATAATTTGTGCAATATCACGCCGATACCCCAAAAAATGCACTCGTTCACTTACCCCCAAAGAAGCCGCCAGTTGAGGAAAAGGACTACCTTTTGTCTCTCCCAAAACTGCTAAATGTAATTTTGGCACATTTACCAAAGCGCGGAGTACTGTATCTAGATTCTTCCTTGGTGTCCGAATGTCTCCTGCAAACAGTGCCATTGTGACATGTTCTGGAAGACCAAATTTACTTCTTGCAACTTTACCAGGAGAAAACTCGGACAAGTCAACTCCATTTAAAATCACACGAATTTGATTTTTTGGTACGCCAATGTCTCTTAATTCTTGTGCCACTTTCTCTGATACCGCCACCACAACTTTTGCTTTTTGGAAAGCTTGTTTTTCCCAAAAAGCATTCATTGCAGTATATAACCACTGGTACAAACCGTATAAATTTTTTTGAATCCGGGAAATATGGGCAGGCGATTGTAGCCAAGAACTATGTACAAAATGTACGGCATTGACATCTGAACTTGCACTTGTAATGGCTCCGTTAACTTTGACAAAATCAACTTGAGAGCGATTCTTGCGCAACCAATCTGCACTTTTTTGAGCAAAAATGAAATTGCGAATAAATTCAGTAGCCCATCCTTGTACCGCAATCTCTACCCAGTTTACTTGATTATTTTCTTGCAAATCTGGGGCTATTTCACTTGCCAACAATGTGAGATGATGACCTCTACGGAGAGCTTCTTTTGCCACTTCATAATTTACCCGTCCTTGCCCATCTCCTTTTTTGATTTGATGGGTGACAATACAAAGTTTCACGCACTACCTTCCCTAAAAAATATATTTCTTGCCCTGATTTTACTTACTTTGCGTATACTCCCAGCAATTGATTAGCTAAGGGGCGCGGAGTAAAACTTAAAGTAAGTGCTGCTAGAGTTCGCAAATTAAACTTTTGTTCGCTAAAAGCACGCCACAGATAGGGACGTGCTTGTGTTGTATTTTCAGTTTGTAGTAAGCCAATAGCCAGAGTCGTATTCGATTCTAACCATTTTTGCTTAAAATACAACTTAAACTTCTCTAGCTGTTCATCTTCCATAAACCGCTCATAACAGAACATTTCATTTTTTGCTTTCCGAATTTTTGCCTCTGGATTACCTCCACTTACCTTTGTATCTGTTTGCTCATGTTCGCGGTAGAATGTGAGTCTTTCTGGATAATAATAAGCTCCCCACTGAGAACGGCAACAAAGATAAGATAGGTACAAATCCCACATTCCACCTACTTCTGGTGGAATACTATCCCAATCAATCAACTGATTACGCATCACACAAGCTGCAGCAGTGGGTATAGATTTATTTATTACTGCTATTTCAGCAAAGTTTTGATAAATTCCTTCTGCTAAAAGATGACGTTTGTAAGCTTTTGTGTTTATTTCTGTAGCAGTATGATTAATATTGCTTTTGCCATCTATAATATATTGGTCGCAAAAAGCTAAAATTAAATTTGGATTTGCATCTATTAGTGGAACAAGCTTTTCGAGAAAATCTTCCTTCCACATATCATCATCATGAAGACTAGCGACGTATTTACCCCGCCCTGCCTTGAAAGCATACATTTGATTGGCAAACATCCCTAAATTTGTGGGCTGTCGCCAATATCGAATACGTGAATCTGGGAAAGATTCAACTACCGCTTGAGTATTGTCTGTACTGCAATTATCAGAAACAATAATTTCGATATTCTGGTATGTTTGTTTAACAGCACTATTCAGTGCTTCTTTGAGGTATTCTACCCGATTGTAAGTAGGTATAATAACACTGACTAAAGGCTGTGGACTATTCGTTATTTGTAACATATTTGTTAAATCCTTGTGTTTTAAATAACAAAAGCTACACCTCACTCATTTTACGCTATGCCCATACCCTGTTGATGGATATTACTTATTACAGTCTTAATCTCTTTAAGCAGAAAAGTCTAATATTGTTTTTTCATAAAGACTTAACAGATTTTTGACATGAACATCTAGTGTAAAATTATGCATATATAAGTCACGACCTTTTTCTCCCATCGTTCGGCACTTGTCGTAATTTGTTTCTAACTCGGTAATTGCCTGAGCAAGCTTTTCCAAGTCGTTGGCTGGTACGAGAATACCAGTGTGTCCATTTTGTAGGTGTTCTGGTATACCTCCTACTGCACTGGCAATTACAGGTCGATAACGGGCGCTAGCTTCTAAAGTGATTAGCCCAGCAGGTTCTGGCCAGACACTAGGAAAAATCACTGCCATACACTGTTGGTAAAGCATGTTCATTTTGTTACTATCACACCAGCCGTGCCAAGTAATGCGATCGCTCAATCCTAGTTTGTTAGCTAATGTAAGTAATCTTGGTTTATCCCATCCTTCACCTGCAATATCAAGTTTAATCAACGGTTGAGTGTGTACTAATGCTCTTAGCAACCATTCTAATCCTTTATCAGGAACAATCCTTCCAGCAAATAAAATTCTTTTTTGCTGATGGGTTTCTTTAGTAAGGGGTGCAGTGGCTACTTTCGGAATAGGAGTACCATAACGTAGTGTGACAGTTTGCTCTCTTGGAATGCCACTTTTAATCAACTGTCCTCGCACGTAGTCACTATTAGCAGCGAAGGTAACTTTTTTAAAGTTTTTACTAAAATTTAAGATCTGATGAGTATGCTGAAATTCTGAAAGCGCTCTTAAAGGTTTGCGACTACCGCAGCCATCAACGATTTTTCCCCAAGTACATCCGAACAGAGAAAAATTGCGATCGCACACTACCTGAGATCCAGCTAAATATTTTGTGCCACTAGGACAGTATACTGAGTGGTTATGTACTGTGAAGACTGCCGGACACTCTCCTGTTAGCTGCAATAGCAAATCAACACTGTGAATGTGCAGTAGTTTGCACTTACTCTGATCTACATTTTGAAGAGATTTAAGTACTTGTGAGCTAATACCGGGAATCTGGTAATCAAACAAAGAGCCTAAATAGGTTTCTACTCCGCCACCACTACCAACATTAAAACTAGAGCATTGGTAAACTAGGTCTGGAGATATTGATGTATCATTGCTCGGATGAAGCATTACAGTGTTCACTTAATTTTTCCTCCTTAGTTAGCACATATTGCTGAAAATTACAAGTTTGCTCCCAATCCTTGAGCAATTAATATTTGCTGTAACGCCTGATTATAAAACTCTTGATTATGAGCAACAGCAGTACTTCTAGCAGCGATCCCCATAGATTCACGAATAGATTCATTAGCTGCTAAAAAAGTCAATTTTTCCGCTAGAGACTTCTCATCTCTGGGTGGAATAACAAAGCCATTAACACCATCTTCCACAACATCAGCAGCACCACAGTTAGAAGTAACAATCACTGGTAATCCGCAAGCCATTGCTTCGAGAGCAACCAATCCAAAACCATCTTCAACAGAAGGTAAAACCAGTACACTGGCACGACTAAACACCGGCACTGGATCGTGAACATTAAAATTCCAACCCTCTTGTTTTACATGAGAATTTTCTGCCAGTGTTTTCTCTAATAAAAGTCGCATTACTCTGGTTGAAGCACCACCCACTAGCAATAATTCTGAATTAGCAATATTAGCTTTTAAAAAAGCTGGTATTAGATAATGTACACCTTTACGAGGTCCGATAGAACCCACATAAAGCACGCGAAAAACAGAATCATTTTTGGCTGCAGGGCGAAACCTATAACTATTAATGCTAGGAGTAAGAACAGCAACCTTCTCTGGAGGAAAACCAGCTTGAATAAAAGTTTTTTTAGCAACTTGAGAGAGAACAACAATTAAATCAGCCTCTTCACATTCCCAAGTAAAACGGCGCAGCATTTGAGGATTCATTGTTGCCACAGTAGGTTCATTCAGAAACTGCTGCTCCTCTTGAATTTGTTGCTGCATAAAAGGAAGGTAGTTATTGAGGCAATACAACCAAGCTTTAGCACCCTTCTTTTTAGCTTCCTTAAATGCGAGATGAGTTTGGGCTGCTACACCCATAATCAAATCACACTTTTGAGTTTGTAATCTTTTACTAACTTGTCGATCAAAATGTAAATCAGAAAGTAATACAGCCCAATCAGTACGACGACGCAGCACAGGAATAGAGAGCAAACGCTCCGAAGCACGAGAATAGCCAACAGTCTGAACAGAAAAATTAGCATCCGGAGCTTTGACACCAGCAGTAAATACAGTTAAATCTGCTAATTTACTAAAAGCTTCCGCTGCATTTGCTAAACAGCCTCCCTGCCCTCCTATACCTAACTCAGTATTACAAGTAAGAAAAACTTTAAACATTTTAACTATGCACCTCCTGTTAATTTTTAATTACCCAAGTAGGTTGGGGAGCCAGTGCGCCTATGAGGGTTTCCCTCCGTAGGCATCTGGCGTTTGAGGAACGAAACTCAACATTTAAACAAATGGTTGGGTTTCACAAGTTCAACCCAACCTACAATAATTCTCTGCGCTCTCTGCGTAGGAGTGCGGTTTTTAATCATTCAAAACCTCAACTCACCGAACCCATCTCCGATTGCATTTGATGATATTTCCACAGCTTACCGCGACGCTCAAGTAACTCTTGATAATTACCTTGTTCCACAATCTTCCCTTGTTCTAAAACAACAACTTTATCTGCCTTGGCAATTGTAGAAAGACGGTGAGCAATAGCAATAACTGTTCTCCCGACGGCAAGTTTCTCTAGAGATTCCTGAATTAAACGCTCTGATACTGTGTCCAAAGCGCTAGTTGCTTCGTCAAGGATAAGTATATCTGGGTTACGCAACAAAGCACGAGCGATCGCCAGTCTTTGCCGTTGCCCTCCAGATAAGCGCACACCTCGATCTCCGAGTTGTGTTTCAAAACCTTCGGGCATATCTTGAATAAATTCCAAGGCATTAGCTAGTCGAGCTGCTTCTTTAATAGAAGCTTCTGTTGCCTCTTGTGTTCCATAGGCGATATTATTCCAAACATTAGTGTTAAAGATAAATGTATCTTGACTGACTACAGCCATTTTACGCCGTAGGGAGTTGATCTCAAACTCGCGTAAATCGATGCCATCAATAAAAACGGTTCCTTCTGTAGGATCGTAAAATCGTGGGATCAAGTCAGCGAGTGTTGTTTTCCCTGCTCCAGATGCTCCCACTAGTGCTGTCATTGTTCCTCTTTCAATCGAGAGAGTAATGTTACTAAGCACTAGATTTTGGCGATCGTAACTGAAGTCAACAGAGCGCAAATCTATTGAGCGTTGAAAATCTTGAAACTGAATTTTGCCATTTTCAAAGTAAGTTTTATCTTCTGTTCTCAACAAGCTTTTAATGTTTTCTGCCGAACCATCAAGGGTGCTAATAAATGCCCAAGTACCATTAACTTCTTGGACAATCGGCACGAGGCGAAACAGCACAAAGAAAAACGTGAGCAAAGAACCTACTTGAAATGTGCCATTTGTACTACTAAAAAGAGAAAATGACAAAAGAATCATGGCGATCAGAACTGTACTAGCTATTCCTTCGGCGATGGGTTTTACTAGTGTCCAGATTTTGATCACCTTGGTAGAAGCGTTGACTACTTGGTTGCTGGCATTGTAGTAGCGCTGACGTTCAAATTCTTGAGTACTAAATGCGTGAATGGTACGAATTCCGTTAATAAACTCTATTGCTGTGGAAGTAAATTTACCATTAGCAGTGGTCATGTCAAAACTGGCTTCTCGCACTCTGCCATTTAGTGTTGACAGTCCTACGCCTAATAGTGTAAATAATAATATGGAAATTATTGTTAGTTGCCAGGATATTTTCAGCAACCACACGATGTAGACAAGAATAGTTAATCCTCTTGTTAAGAGAAATGATGCGCCGCTGAAACCTTGTCTGATTCTTTCAATTTCTGTGGTAATGGTATTGATTAGTTCACCAGAACGAGTTTGGTTAAAATAGCTGAGTGGTAGAGATTGTAACTGTTCAAAAATTTGCTTGCGCAGGCGATCGCCCAAATAAAGTTGACCTAATTCTGTATATACTTGTCCAAAGTAGTTAAATATTGCTCTAATCCAGGTACTAATTAAAATTAGAATCGATATTCGTACCAGGCGAACCATTGCCGATGCACTATCTGCTGCCAAAACCCAAGTATCAAACCAGCCCACTCCACTGCGAATTGGTTCGGCATTAGGAGTTGCTAAGTTTTGCAAAAAAGAAAGTAGAAACCCAATACTAACACCCTCAAAAGTTGCTGCTAAAAACGAAAACACTAAAGCCAAAACAGCAATTTTGCGAAAGTGTTTAAACTCTCGTAATATCAATTGATTATTACGCCAAAAGCTAGTAGTCTTAACTATATTTTTCAGTAGGCTTTGAAGCTGTTTTGATTTAAGATGCATAGGTATTTTTCAATAGTATATCGTGAGAGCCACCGCTTTTTGTACATGTTGTCAAATAAAATTTTTCATAAGTAATTAGTGCGGCAAATGAATTAAGAAGGCAGTTCAAGATAGCTGCCCTCTCTCTTTCTTCGCTCAATCACAGTATTTGGCTATTTAGGTGTAACAAATCTGTTGTTACTACCTCTGATGAGCTAATCATTCCTGGTAGCTTATTTAGCTGTTTTTGCTGTTGTAGATTCAGTTTGATAGCATCTTCTAGAGAAAAGCAATGGGAGCCAATCAAACTCATTTCACCACGTAGCACATTTAACAACTGAGGTAAATTTTCCATCCAACGATCTAGCGGTGTAATTCCCACTTGAGTGCGAAATTTAACTACCCGAAAAAGTTTACCTCTCACACCAACGTGCCACTCACGAGAAAAAATAGCCTCTGAAGAGTTAAGGCGCATCAGTAAAATTAATCCTAGAATTACCGGGCTAAGTGTCACAAGAAAAATTAAGGCAACAATCCACTCCATCAGCCGCTTTAACAGCGCTAATGGTGAGCCGTTTAATTCAGAGGCACGTGAGGGTATTTGTAGATATATTGGCTTCATTGCTTGCTCACAAGCATCTGCCCATAACCTCACCTTGGCTTCACCTAGTTTCGGATCTATACGTACCTTTGAAACTGGAGAATGCTTGAGACACTTCACTAAGGTTTCGTGTTCATCTAGTGAGGTGAGATATGGCTGTTTCACTTTTCCAAAAGGTTTCACCAACAATAAACCCCGACGCCACTGAACTGTACAGTATGTGGAAGGATTTTGTTGTAGCTGCGTTACAGTATGGTAATTAGGGTAAGTGGGAAAGCTAGTAATTATTGATGTTGTCATATGTATTTGCACTTATATAGCTGTAGACGGAAAGCCTGATGTCATAAACCTGTTAGTGCTTTAATCATCAGATTTACATCTGCTTTTCTGCTCAAAGACCGACTGAGTCTAATTATAAAAAATGAAGTGATAGCTATACTATCATCAAAGTAGGTTACATGCGCTAAGAAGTTTTTTACACTTCTTTAATTACTTTCTTTACGAAAAATCATAGCGTAGGTGCTATTAATATTTGGAAAAAAGCTAAATAAATTTCACTTTGTTTTTGATGGTAAATCTGGCTATTAATATATAGGATATAAGATTTTGTATAAATATCAGTGGTTTTTATAGATTCTTTATTTACTCTTTAAATAAAAGGGATTTTATTTAGGTAATTATTAAGTTGTTATGAATTAACTTCTTGGTGTAATTACGTAACAAAATTTTTTGTTAATTTCTGCCAGACATTCTAACACAATTAAATTACTAACTCAAAAAAGTTAATAAGGATTAATAAAATTATATCTGTATTTCTTGATATGAAATATCGCAAATAATAATGAGGACAAATAACCATTTGCCCTCTAGATAAAAAAAATTGATTTAAACTAAGAAACCCGGTTTCTTGAAGAAACCGGGTTTCTTTGAAATCAGGTATTTACTTTTCTGTCGCTTGTTGTAGTGCAAATCGGCTTTGATTTGCATAAGGTACATAGGTACTGTTGGAGTTGGATACCCCGTTGGCGACAACACCAATTAAGTTCAATTTACTTAACATAGCTGTAGCTTGAGCTAGCTGAGTTCGAGTTACCCTACCAATAGTTGCTGCGAGGATCACACTACGGCAGTAAGAGCCTGTCAACATAGCATCAACCAAGCCAATCACCGGAGGAGCATCAATTAGTACCAAATCATAATTTTCCTCAAAAGCTGCAATTAATTGCCCCATGCGTGGGGAACTCAAAAGATGAGCTGGGTCGGCGGGCTGTGGTCCGGCGGTTAAAATATCAATGTAAGATGAGCCAGAAGATTGAATGCTAATCTGATTGGGAATATTGGAGTCAGAAGCTAGTAGAGTGGAAAGCCCCTGTTCATTTGGTAGATTGAGTTGTTTGTGTAGAGTAGGATTGCGCAGGTTTGCATCAATCAGTAGTACTCTTTTATGTAAACGAGCAGCACTCATTGCTAATCCCAAAGCCAAAGCAGACTTACCATCATCTTGTAACGCTGAGGTAATCATCAAAGATTTGAGTGCAGCAACAGAATTAAGCAGTTCAATATTTTTGAAAATTAAATCCAGCGATTCCCAACGAGGTGGAGATTGCAGTACTTGAACTGTCCAAGGAGATGCCACTTCCGGCTTACCAAAAGGTAGCTGGATTACTGAGTCTCTGCCTCGAGTCATTGGTAATTTGGGAGTTGTACCCAACAATGGAATCGGAATTTGTTTTTCCAACTCAGCAGTGGTGTGAACGGCATCGTCAGCTGATTCACGCACAAAGGCAGCAATTCCGCCTAACATTAACCCAACTACTCCACCTAATAACAGGTTCTGTTGGAGATTAGGACCTGTCATCATTCCTAGTTGAGGTTCTTCAACAACTTCCCAGTTAAATCCTCCCTTGGCAAGATCTTGTCTTAGTTTTTGCTCGTTCTTCAATAGTTCTTGCAATCTTTCTTGGCTTTGTTGTACTTGTGGTTGTAAGCGACTGTACTCAGCTAACAAACCGGGAAATCGCTGTAGTTGGATACGTATATCCTGTTCTTTCTTAACCAGAACTTGATCGCGAGCGCTCAGAGCAAGTATATTTGTTTGCGTCTCTACTAACTGACCTGAAAGGGTGAGGTCAATTTGGCTCTTTTGTCCTTGTTCAAGTAAAGATTGTCCTTGGCTATTCACCGGGGGAGCGTCTGCTCCTAATGTTCGTTTCTGCTCTAGCTGCAATAATTCCTTTTGACGCTGAAGTTGGTCTACCAACTTTTGCACGCTAGGATGTTCATCTGTTAAAGTTAGACGAGATTGAGCAAGTAGCAGTTCGGTTTTTTGAATTTCATTAAGTATCCCCTGGTAACGAGTGGACTGAGTTAGTCGCGCTTCGACAAGAGCATTTTGTGGAGTACTTTTGAGTTGTTTTTGTATGGAGTTGTAACGAGCAGAAGCTTCCTCGTATTGAGAAAGGGTGGTACGGCGCTCTTGAATGATATTATTTAACTGTGTTTCTAGATCTTTTGATTGTGATTCTGGGTCAATCACATTCTGGGTGACACGGAACCTTTGGAGGTTGGCTTTTGCTTTATCAACATCCTCGCGTGCATTTCTTAACTGCTCACCAATCACCATTAGACCTTTTTTGAGGCGATCGTTTTGCTGTTTTTTGTTATATTCCAAATAAACTTGCTGAACAGCGTCCAAAACTTTTTTTGTTTTAACTGGATCTTTGTCGGTAAATTGCGCTTCAAATATCTTAGTAGCAACTTTGTCTTCTTTTGCTTTAATTTGATCTAAAACTAAAGAGCTTTTAAGTTTGCCCACAGTTATATCTGGATACGCGGGCTTCAATTTATTGACTACTTTTTGCATCAGCGGAGTACTGAGCATCAAGTTGAGTTGAGTTGCAGTATCTATCTCAACATTAGGATCAATAAATTGATTTTCTGCACTAGAACCTCCGTCTCCTCTTCTGCCTTGATAGTTGGGTTCTACCAACAACTGCATGAAGCTTTTATATGTGGGAGGTGTTTTTTTGGTAATGGCATATGCTGTACCAACAGAAGCCATTAATACTAATAGCAACCAAGGAAATCTGCGGATTAAAACCGCAAACAGTTGTCCGTAACCCGGTTCCTGCTCATTAACTGGATTTACATGAGGACTTAGACTGTTCTGAACCACGTTTAACAACCTCAGCGAATAAATAAAATGAATAATTAATGTACGCTACAAGCTTGATCAATAACTTGCTCGACTTTGCCAAAAAATGCCTGCTCTGAGAAGTTGGTTACTGCATGAGTACGGATATTTTCATAATCCCAATAGATTTCCCTGGCTTCTTGTAATGCAGCAAGCAAGGATTCGGGTGATTGCCTCTTAAAAAAGACTCCAGTTTTACCTGGTATTTGAGTGTCGATTACCCCTCCTGCTCCATAAGCGATTACTGGTGTTCCACTGGCATTTGCTTCTACGGGAACTAATCCGTAGTCTTCTAAGGCTGCAACTATGACAGACTTAGCTTGAGAAAAATACTTTGTGCGTTCTGCATCAGTTACATGTCCCAAAAACTCGATGTTACTCAATGCTTTGGATTCTAATCTGTCTCGCTCTGGACCATTTCCGCATATTTTTAACGGAAAGCCTAGCCAGTTAAAGGCTTCGACTATTATATCAAGTCGTTTGTAGCTAATCATCCGGGCTGAAGCTAAATAATAATCATCTTTTTTATCCGAGAAAATAAACTTACTGGTATTAATGGGATAATTAATAACAATTGCCTTTTTTTTGTAAATTTCTCTAATCCGACGAGCGACAACACTAGAATTAGCAATGTAAAGATCCGGCTCTTGTGCGTAGGTTAAATCTACCTTTCGCATCATTTGGAATACTTGTTCGATTAACGGAGCAAAGTATCTGTAGTCTCCGTACTCTCGTAAATAGGTTTCTGTATCCCACAAGAAACGAGTGACATTATGACAGAAGCAAATGTGGCGTGCAGATGGTTTTTTTCGTACTGCTTTGGCAAAGCTAGTGCTACTACTAATAATTAAGTCGTAGTCTTCTAAATCTAAGGCACGGAAGGCAGGAAAATAAAAGGGAGCCATTAACCTAAAATACTTTGCCGCGCCCGGAATGTTTTGCAGATACGTTGTTTGGACTATGCGATCGCCCAAGTCAATTGTTTGCTCTTGGTCGTACAACGATGTGAAAATGTCTGCTGTGGGGAAGTGCCGACAGAGCAATTCAAACACTCGCTCTGCCCCTCCCCGCTGAGTTAGATAATCATGAACTAGTGCTATTTTCATGAAGTTTCCTTAAAGATTTTCTCAAATTTATTTAAACTCTGACGAGTAATTGCCCACTAGCAACATTGATAGTGGGCAGTTAAGGGTGCATACTAGAATGTATGTAGCTTTAGTTAACTTCCCGCTGACCTCCTCACTCTCTTCTACCTGTCATTAATTACACTGCTGCAAGGGTTTTTCCTGTGGCAAAATGAGCATTTTGCTCAGCTCGCAGCTTGTCGCACAGTCTGCCTTCAGGTAATTCTACGTCATTGTAGGTAAGTACTTGGTCTTTGGGAATGTCTCGTTTCAAGCGACACCCTTCTGCTAAACCCATTGGTAAAAGATTTTGCCCAGAAACAATGTTTGAATTTTCACATTGCCCATACGTCATATAGTAGCCGATGCCATCTAGAGTGTCCCCTGCTTTTAGGTCGATTTTGGCAGTGGTGACGACATCAACTCGCGGACCGTCAATTGGACTTAAGACGTAATCTTGGAACAAGACAGCACGCGCAACGCTCAGAGGTACTTCAAAGTGACACAGGTGATAAGGAGTGTAAAAGCTATACAGTGGTCCTTCACCTAACTTGTATAAATTTAAATAATGCTGTTGTTTAGGATCATCATGAGTACCAAATACAAACACCCCCGGACCTGGTTTTGCGCCTACGACGTAATCAACAATACCACCTAACTGTTTGAGTTGTTCAACATCATACATGTGGGTCATTTCATCAACATGACCACTGAAGTTAAATCCCAGCATTCCTCTCTGGGCAACTTGCATCCCTGTGGCGTTAGCAACAATCGCTTGCTCAAAGGAAATTTTTGTTCCGTCAGCAAAGCTAGTCACCATGTGCGCCTTTTGTCCCCAACGTTTGGCAAATGCTTCTTGAGTCGTGGGGTTACGGTAGGGGTCTTGTAGACCTTTGATGTTACCACATAATAAAGGAGTTAAACCAATGCTTTTCACAAAGCGGTAGAGGTTCATTTGCACCCCTGGCTGATCCCCGTCACAGGCGCTGAGGACGACTCCGGCTTTATCGGCGTACACTTTGAGAATGGAACCGACAGTACCGTCAAGTTCTGCGTTCATCATAACTACGTGCTTATGATGAGCGATCGCCTCCATCACTACATGAGCGCCAAACTCCACTGCTCCTGTTACTTCAATCAATGCATCAATTCCCGCAGCGCGGCACAGTAACATAGCATCTTCTGTTACTGCATAACCATCATGAGCAATTGAGTCTTCTAAATCTGTAACGGTGGAAACAACTTGATAATTTTCTATTCCTGCTTCTGTATATGCTCTTTTAGCTGCTTCCACATCACGGTTGGAAATGGCGACTAACTCCATCCCTGGAACAGAATTGGCAATTTGATTAGCAATTCCTCTTCCCATGAAGCCTGCACCAATCATCCCCACTTTAATTGGGTTTCCTGCTTCGGCACGAGCTTGTAAGGCGCGATCAATAATAATCATGTCAACTCCTGTAAAGTTTTTTTAATTTATTAATTGTTAACTGTTAACTGTTATTTGGGAAGAAGTACCGCCTACTGTCATTGCCCTCATCAAAGGCCAATTCATATCTTTTTGAGATATTTCCGTTACCTCCAAAGGCCATTCAATATTAAAAAAGGGATCGTCATAGCGTAAACCCCGCTCATACCCAGGCGTGTAAAACTCGCCTACCTGATACACAACCTCAGAGTCGTCGGTAAGTGCTTGGTAGCCGTGAGCAAACATTTCCGGAACGTACAAAGCACGTCGGTTGCTTGCACTTAGTTCTACACCAATGTGCGACAGGAAAGTTGGAGATTCAGGACGCATATCTATTATTACGTCGTATATGGAGCCACTTATGCAACGAATTAATTTTGTTTCTGCTGCTGGCGCAACTTGATAGTGCATTCCTCGCAGCGTTCCCTTTTTGTAGTTGTAAGACATATTGCACTGAGCTACCGTTGGCTTCAAACCGTGCGCTTCAAATTCTTGAGCGCAGAAAGTACGAGCAAAGAAACCACGATGGTCATGCTTTTGTTCTAAGTCAATGATGAATGCGCCTTTGAGTTCAGTTTCAGTAAATATCATGGATTTTCTCACCTGTTAATAAGCACTACACAAACTACTCAGCAATTTCCGAAAAAAACCGGATAAAATTTTCTACTTCAAGAGACTTTTGTCGTTGAGAGTTTTTGCTCTGGTCTAGCAAAAGTGTCGTCCCAGTATTGCGTACACAGTTCTGGGCGCTGCGGAGGGTTGGCAGTGTAGACAAAAAATAGAGCTGATCGTTCCTCTGTACGCAAAGTACCGTGATGTAAGACGTTCTTCGCGTCTACAATTATGACTGTACCTGCTTTACCTGGGCAAGACTGCCAAGCAGATTTGGGTATAAATTGACTGAGAGTTTGATCGTCTATCCCCACGAAACCCGACTGCCACAGCTTGTAATAGATTTGGAAATATTTCCGGCTCAGTCTACCAGTTAAAGATAGTGGTACGTATTCAAAAGGTCCATGATGTTCTTCGACATCACTGAGGTAGACAAAAATTTTAATAATTCGGCGATCTTCTGAATCTTTATGCCATAAGAGTGTACCAAACTGATTAGAGTTGGGGAAGTCTTTACGTAAATGTACACCTTGAAAAGCAACAGGAAGACCAATGTAATTTTCAATGACACTGATCAGCCGAGTCTCTGTTGCCCAAGTGTAAAATTCTGGTAAGTCTGTTACTGTATAAATCTGTGGCAACTTTTGGGATGTCAAACTGTTGTCTACTTTTTTCATATTCGACAACTGATAGGAAGCCGCCGACAGAAGATTGTTTGTCGATTCTAATCCCAACTTTTGCAGGGAGGTGATGTAAACTCCCTCTTGTTTGAGTGCATCTAGAATCGGGCGATCGCGTTCTTCAATTGTCGGCAATGAAGAAGCATGATTCAACAGTGCTATTTTGTGTTCTAACTCCGACTTGAGATCGAATATTTTGCTCGTAACTGCTTTCAACATAATTTTTAGATTTTATTAACTATCAAATTACCTTCTGCCCACTGCCCACTGCCTTTTGCCTTCTTCAAGTATTCAATCGCAGATATGCCCACTAATGCTAAAAATGGCACTAATATCTTGAGGGATGACAAAGGCCATCTTCTCAATGCACCTAAAAAGACCTTCAAATTAACTTCTTTAAAGTTCTTTACAATCATCCCTCGGCAAAATCGCGGAGAATACCCACACTGTTCCAGACGCAAAAGCACCTCTGGTATGTGTTTGTATTGCATCAGCAGCGCTGATTTTGGCTCTTTTTGCCAATAACTCACTCCCACTATGCACTCCAAATAAGTATCTTTACTGACAATCATATTACCATTGGCAGCACAATACCCGGCTAAGTATGCTAGAGATATCCAGTTATCTGCAGCATCAGGCCAAATTTGTAAAGCACGTTGTACATCTTGTGTTCTATATACTGTAGCCGTGAGAAAAATTACAGCACCGACACTTTTGGCGAAACAATGTGCAAATATTGCTTTGCTATCACCATCACCATCTTCACTATCAGCATCAAACCAGCGATTACCCACAATAGTTGGTGGATGAACAGGTTCGTTAGTAATTTTATTCCGCCCAGAAAAGTTCAGAAACAACAATGACAAATTTTGGTGTTTTTTGATATTGTTGAACACATAAGAAATCGCTCTATCCTGAATGGGATCATCATCACCAATTGCCCAAACGTATTGTGTTGTCGCTGACTTGAGGCAATGGATAATATTTTTCATTACTCCCACATTCTCTGCGTGTTTGTGGGATTTAAACGTAACGTTACTGAGAATTTCTTGCCATTTCTTGATCACTTCTTGAGTATTGTCTGGTGAACAATTATCAGAAACAAAAATTTCACAGTCTGACTCAAAACCCTTCAGAGCATGAGCAAGCCACGCCAGTTGTTTGTCTAGTAATTCAGCACGATTATAAGTGGGAATCGCGATGGTAAGTAATTTGTTCATAGAGAAAAATAGTTAATGAGCTTGGCTACTAACGAACCTAAAAGTTAGGCTTTTGAAAATCAAATGTAAAAATAGTTTACCAAGACTTACGCTTACCAAGTAGAGGTATGGTATAATTATTTTAATTGTAAAGAAAGGCCATTGTCTCAAAGCACCTAAAACTACCTTCCAATTAGTTACTGCAAAATGCTGGAGAATAAATTTTCGACAAATAATTTGGCAGTAACCAATGGCTGTCAGTTTTTCATAAACTGTAGGTAGATCAGCATAACGCATCTTAAACCATAGTTCTGGCCCTGGTACTGAGTTCATTCCACAGGCATATTCTACATAAACATCTTTGGTAATTTTGACCCTTCCTTGTAATGCACAAAATGCAGTCCAATAAATTTGTGCTTCCCTGTTATTCAAACTGTCTTTCCAGTTGCTCAAGGCTTGCTGTGCTGACGAAGTGCGATAAACTTGAGCAGTCATAAATGCTAAAAGAGTCGGCTCTTGTTTTAAGTACTTCTCAATTACCGCCTTACCATTTTGATAAATCTCGTCTTGGGCAACATCAAAGCAGCGATCGCGAACTATTTGATTATTTGGTACATATAAGATGGAATAGTTAAGAATTAATAATGATAAATCAGAATGCTCTTTTAAGCTGTAGATAATGTCAGCTAGGGCATTTTCTTGAATTGGGTCATCATCGCCTATTACCCACACATATTTGCTAGTTGCCGCTTGTAAGCAATAAGCCAGATTAGGCATTAATCCTATATTCTCATTATTTATATGTGATTTGAATATAGTATTTATAAAGATGTTCTGCCATTTTTTAATGATTTCTTGAGTATTATCTGTTGAACAGTTATCAGAAATAAGAATTTCACAGTCTGACTCAAAACCATTGATTGCTTTAGATAACCAAGTAAGTTGTTGTTCAAGAAATTTAGCACGATTGAATGTAGGAATAGCGATAGTGAGTAATTTATCCATATCTTGGTTATGTAAAAAAAAGTAAAGTTGTTAGCTCAATCTAACTGGTAGAATCATGAAAATACCCTGGTTTAAATGCTCAGCATGGGAATGCGATGTGGAGGCTCTGCCTCTGTGAAGGCATTCCCAGTCGGAGACTGGGAACGAGGGGGACGAGGGACACGAGACAGGGAAAGAATCCAACGTTTTTAAGGGTGGATTCTTTCTGCCCTATGAATTTTTAGTCCAAAAGAAATTACCATCGATTTGCTGAGTGCGGATGAGGTACTCTAGCTGCTTCAAACGAGTAAAACCTCTAAATAAGAATGTGTCTTCAGTCATATCAATTTGCTTGAACAAATCATATAACTGCTGAGCGCCGCGTTGAGCATTCCAATCACACTTAAACCCAGGTAGTTTGGTGTTAATTTTCTCAAAAGATACTCTGTAACTGCGATTGTCTGCACCTTGGCTGCCAAAACTCAATTTACAGTCAGGAAAGACAGAGGCAATGATTTCAGCTACTTCTTTGACGCGATAATTGTTTGCGGTGTCTCCGACATTAAAAATTTGGTTGTGTATAATGTCACGAGGAGCTTCGATGGCACACACAATTGCCTTGCAAATATCCAGAGCGTGGACTAAAGGACGCCAAGGTGTACCGTCACTCGTCATTTTAATTTCTTTGGTAGTCCATGCCAAACCTGCTAAATTGTTTAAAACAATATCAAAGCGCATTCTGGGGGAAGCACCAAAAGCAGTAGCATTGCGCATAAAAGTAGGAGAAAAGTCATCATCAGCTAAAGGCTGAACGTCTCTTTCTACTAATGTTTTGCACTCTGCGTAAGCAGTTTGGGGATTCACGGCTGATTCTTCTGTTACGTCTCCTTCCGTTGCTACGCCATATACACTGCAAGAAGACATGTAGACAAAGCGACGTACACCTGCTTGTTTTGCCAGTTTAGCAAGGCGAACAGAACCCTGATGGTTGATTTCGTAAGTGATATGAGGTGCCAATTGCCCTGTAGGATCGTTGGATAGTTCCGCCATGTGAACTATTGCTTCTACACCTTGCAAGTCCTCAGCAGTGATATTACGGATATCTTTATTCAGAGTTTTGGCTGTCACCTCAGTACCGTTATATAGCCAACCTGCTTTATAAAAGCCTGTGTCTACACCAATTACTTCATGTCCCCGTTCGATGAGTAGGGGAGGTAATAATGAACCGAGATAGCCTTCTGTACCTGTGACGAGAGTTTTCATTTCTTTGCGTTCCTATACATTAATTAGTTCAAGGCAAGTTGTTAAGTAATTACCCAGGCGGGTAAACTAACTGTTTTTGTATTACCGTCACAATTCTGAACGAGTCATGACTATTTTTCCAACAAAATCCATTTGATAGATTCTTTTATTCTAAACATAAGATTCTCTGGACTACGTATTTTCATATCAGCTTTATACTTCCATAACAATTGCCGATGTGCTGCCTTAATCTTTTTTTGCACTTCATCTTTTATTGATGCAGGACAAGTTTCTTTAACAAAATACCAGAATTTAAGATAACCAATTGGTAAATATTCTGATTCTAGCTTTTGTCCTGTTTCTTCTAAATAAGATTGTTTCGCACAATCTTCCCACTTAAAACTCACTTCTTTCAAGTAAGCTTTCCACAATAATTGAGCATCTTCAGCACCAGTAAACCGCTCGTCATATCCTCCTAGTGATAAAAAGACATCTCTCTTCCACAACGTACCAGCCGGACGAATAACCACATTTTCTCCCCATTTGGGGAAGAGTAGAGAATAGAATTCGTTTATTTGATTTCCTTCATAAAATATATTTTTTTGGTTGTCAAGGACTGGTAATATTTTTCCTGAAGTATCTATCCGATGATGAGGGATTTTGAAGAAAATTAAATCTACTGAATTGTTTTCTAGCAACTTGGTATCTATATTTAGAGGTAAATCATCTCCATCTATATGTTCTACATACTTTGTATTTGAGATATTTACTCCATAGTTTCTCGCCGTACATCTACCCATGTTAAATGTAAATTCATGAAATTTAATATTTCTCTTTTGGAACACCTCTTTAAGTTCATATGGTAAGGGATCTGATGGACAATCATTTAATATAATCCAATTAGTAAATTCATTGAATAATTTATCTTGGTAGATCCACTTCTTAATGTAATTCCATTGCCGATAACTTGTGCAAATTCTTGTTAATAGTTTCATGATGCTTCCCTGAACCACTATTACTTGAATATAAGTACAATGATTCAGGAAAAAAAGTAAAGGAAATTACTTTACAGCAGCTTCTAATTTTTATGTATAAAAACTGCTGTAATCATATTTACACCGTGTTTACCGCAAAGAAAAATTTACATCCGTCTGTGCTGTTCCCAAGTGTGATTGTTCAGGAATTTGTGCAACGATCGCCTTACCAATTTCAATAGAAGATGTAGCCGCCGGGGAAGGAGCGTTGCAAACATGGACGGAGTTTTGACCTTGAATAATCAAAAAGTCATCCACTAACTTACCATCATTCATCAATGCTTGAGCGCGAACACCTGCATGGGTAGGAACAATATCACTTGCTTGTACTTCCGGAATTAGCTTTTGCAAACTTCTGGTGAAGGCTGCTTTACTAAAAGAGCGAATAATCTCTTTAATTCCTTCATCAGCATGTTTTGCGGCAAGTTTCCAGAAACCAGGGAAGGTCATCACTTCTGCAAAATCACGCAAGTCAAAGTCTGTTTTTTTATAACCCTCACGCTTAAGGCTAAGCACCGCATTTGGTCCAGCGTGGACAGTGCCATCAATCATGCGGGTAAAATGGACACCCAGGAAAGGAAAATCTGGATTGGGAACAGGATAAATCAAACCTTTCACTAAATAGCGTTTTTCTGGTGTGAGTTCGTAGTACTCTCCTCGGAAAGGTACAATTTTAGCGGTAGCTTCAACATTGCCCAACTTGGCAATGCGATCGCTATGCAACCCAGCACAATTGACGATAAAACGGGTGTCAAAATTCCCATTGTTAGTTTCCAGCACTAAGCGATCGCTACTTTTGACGATGCGCTCAACTTTTGTATTCAGGCGTATTTCTCCACCCTGCTGTGCAATCAGTTCAGCATATTTGTGGCAGACTTGTTTATAATTCACAATTCCAGTGGAAAATACTTGAATTCCGCCGACACAACTAACATGAGGTTCAATTTCTCTAACTTCTGCGCTGGAAATCCGCTTAACTGGAATACCATTTTCCAAACCGCGTTTGTAAAGGTTCTCTAAGCGTGGTAATTCTGCTTCATCAGTAGCAACAATTACTTTGCCGCAAACTTCATGATCTATGCCATGTTCTTGGCAAAACTCCACCATTGAGCGACTACCATCACGACTAAACTTAGCTTTGAAACTTCCTGGTTTGTAGTAAATACCAGAGTGAATCACGCCGCTGTTGTTACCAGTTTGGTGAAAGGCAAGTTTGCTCTCTTTTTCTAGTACTAAGATACGTGCATTTGGATACTTTTTACCTAAAGCCATGCCAGTGGAAAGACCAACAATTCCCCCACCGATAATTGCAAAATCGTACATGATATTTTCACCCTAACTACGCTAAATTTACAAATGAATTGTAGAGACGTTCCGCCGGAACGTCTCTACAGATACCTACCATACCTTCCAAGGTGCTTTATCCTTCTTCCACAGATCTTCTAAATAGTTTTTATCTCGCAATGTATCCATTGGTTGCCAAAAACCATGATGTTTGTATGCCGATAGCTGATCCATTTCAGCTAATTTTTCTAATGGTTTTTGCTCCCAGACAGTTGCATCATCATCAATTAAGTTAATTACATCTGGTTCTAATATAAAATAACCGCCATTAATCCAAGCTCCATCTCCTTCTGGTTTTTCTCGAAAACTAGAGATTTTAGTTTGCTCCGAGCCGAGAACGATTGCACCAAAACGTCCTGGTGGCTGTACTGCGGTTAATGTTCCTAAAGTTTTTTGTTCTTTATGAAAGTTAATTAATTCTGTAATATTGACATTACTTACACCATCACCGTAGGTGAAGCAAAAAGTTTCGTTACCAATATGCTCTCTAACTCGCTTTAAACGTCCACCTGTCATTGTGTTGTCACCTGTATTTACCAACGTGACGCGCCAAGGTTCGGCATATCCAGAATGTACATTCATTTGGTTAAATCGCATATCAAAGGTAACGTCTGACATATGTAAGAAGTAGTTAGCAAAATACTCCTTAATTACGTAACCTTTGTAACCACAGCAAACAATAAAATCATTAATGCCGTGAGCAGAGTAAGTTTTCATTATATGCCACAAAATTGGCTTGCCACCAATTTCAACCATTGGCTTTGGTTTAACGCTAGTTTCTTCACTTAGGCGTGTTCCCAGCCCGCCAGCTAAAATTACTGCTTTCATTGATTTTCTCTTAAAGTTTTAGGTAGACAAATACTTGACCTGGGTTGGAGTTATATAGAGAAAATATAATTTGTCAATTTTCTCAGTAATTAATCTAACCGTAATTTCCTACCTTAGTATGAAGACAAGATAAATTAACTTGTGTCCTATATAAAAAAATGGAGAAGCTTTGACTATATTTAATTACCGGAAATTAAGTACTTATATATAGAAATAATAAAGAGTATAAAAGATATCTAATTTATTAGCTAGATACCCAACTTCTCTAAGAAGTCGGGTATCTAGAGGATTGAGAAAGATACCCGACTTCTTAAAGAAGTCGGGTATCTTTGGATTCTATGGTAATTTTTATTTTACTTGTCCTACGGAGCTTGTGCTTTGAAAAAAATTATCACACTTATTTTCTAAAACTACACAGATACTACTAAGTGATTGTTGATAATCTTCCATATTTTCTTGTTGTAATGCTATTTTGGCTGCTGTTTGTAAATCTTCGACTGCTTTAATTTGGTTAATTTTCGATTCTCTGCCGCCATATTGTGCAAGTTCATAACGAACAATACCGCGTTTGAGATAAACTTTTGCTAACTGCGAATTGATACTTAATGCTTGATTAAAATCTAGGATTGCTTGCTTGTATTCTTGCTCAAATTCACTACTATATTGAGCAATCTGATAACGGACAAGTCCTCTTTGGAAAAAAGCTTCTGCTCTGGATGGAGTAATGCTTAATGCTTGATTGAAGTCTAAGATTGCTTTTTTGTAATCGTGTTGAGAGTCACCGCTATATTTAGCCATTTGGGAACGGACAACACCCCTTCTGATGTATGCTTCAGATTCTTGAGGGTTAAGACGTAAAGCATTATTAAAGTCGGCGATCGCCAAATTATATTCCTTATCTGGATCGCTGCTGTATTCTGCTAGTATGTAGCGAACATTGCCTCTGTTTACGTATGCTTTTACTTCATTTGGACTCAGGAGTAAAGCTTTGTTATAGTCGCTAATGGCTGAATCATACTCTTTAAGGTTGTAGTGAGCATTTCCTCGGTTAATGTATGCTTTGGCGTGTTTAGAGTCCTTTTGGATGGCGAGTGTAAATTTTTCAATTGCTTGGTTATAATCTTTTACTTGATAAGAAGCATGACCTTGCTTATAATAATCAGCAAAGGTGAGATTGGGATCTTCGTACTGACGACGACTAATTAACTTTTGTTGAGTATAAGGATTTTGTGTATCATAGGAATTGGATGTAAATTTAACCATTACGTCTAAATACCCTAAAATACCAAAACCAAGTAAGCAAATAGCCACCGCTAAAAACTTTGGTTGTTGGGATGGGCGAGAATTAATGGTATTTTGGTTGGTGATTAATGTGTTATTGTTAACTTGTGTTAATACTGGTTGTGGTGAACGTGGTGTTTGGCTAATACGGCGTTTGGATTTAATTCGTGGTTGTAGATGTTCCTTGTTAGCGATCGCCCGTGTCGATGGGAAGGGATCGCGTCCACCTAATCTAATTGTACGTTCACACCAAGGACATTTGTCTAAGTGGTTGCTATATAGATGCTGTGGGTTAACACGACAGTGAACAAGAGAATTTTCCACTTCTGCTAGTGCCAACACCCAAGTTTGAGCGCTGGGGCGAAGAAGTGGGTTGCTATGACCATCTTCAAAACAACGGACAAACAGTTCTTGTAAACTAGGATGGATCACTTCCCAAGGAGGGGCAATAGGGGTAGGAGCGTAGGGTATATGTCGTCTTTTGCTATAACTAAAATGTCCCGCAGCAATACGTACTTCATAAGGAGGAGGTTCACCTGCACCTTGAAAGATGCCGGAAAATGGGTGTGTGCCTTCCATCAATAATTGAAATATCAGTACTGCCAATCCAAATAAATCATGAGGAATAGCCCGATCAAACTCAGCAAAAGTTTTATTTTGTAATTCTGGTGGGGTAAACTCTGGTTTACCAACACTACAGCGGTAGACGACATGATTATTTGGATCGCGTACTTGGAATGAGTCAGTATCTATCACTGTTACCAACGCTGTGTCACTGACAAGAATATTTGATTCATTCACATCCCCAACACAATATCCACTGGCGTGTAAAGCAGCAAAAGCCGCCGCCAAATTACGTGCTGTACGTAGCAAATATTGATAAGTGAATAAAGGGCAGTGCTGGCGGCGAGTTCTAGGGTTATAAAAGTCAATAATTGGACGCATTCCCCGAATGCGGGGCATTAAAAAGCCGACAACCTGCTTTTCTCCATTAGCCGCCTTTAACAATTCTAAAGGCCAAGCTATAGAGATATGTCCTAAACTATCAGTGGGGTTTTCTGGGGGATGGGCAAGCATTACTTCTAACTTGCCTGCTTGAGCTGGTGTTGGTTTATGATATATCTTGGCGACTAAATCTGGATCGGTTGGCAAAGAATAAACACAAGCTTCACCTCCACGACCCAAACTTACGGTCAAGTTGAGTGTAGTAGTTTTTTGGTTGGGAAGACAACGTAGTACCTGCATTATTTTATGTAAGGAGTCAGGAGTCAGAATTTGTAGAGACGCGATGTTCCTCGCGTCTGTACCGAAAAATTAATGTCGCTGTATATTTATGTTATATTAATTGCTGAGTGCGGCTAATACTATTGTTAAATCATCATCTGTACGTTGCGTTATGCGCTCAGAGCGCAAAAACTTTACCAACTGCTCTTTGGCTATTGTCTTATCCTCAGCAGAAGCAACAAAGTCAAATAGCGGAAAAAAGAAAGGTTTATGGGGGCAACCCTCATTCATATTCATGGCGAGCATTTGTAATCCATCGGTAAGAACTCCAATATTTACTATCGGTTGACGCCAAATGTTTAACTGTGCCGAGTCTAAAGATCTCGGCGAGGTTAAAAAAATAGTTTCGTTGATATACTCCCCATTACTTGGTGTAGTGATGGCAGTGAGGTTGCCAGTTATATCCTTAGCCACTGCCATACCATCTCCGATTTGCGCTACTGCCACTAAGTGTGGCGTCGCGAGCGCAATAATTAATGTGCTGGCTAAATCTTTTTGCTGTTGATTACAGGCTACCGCCTCTTCTTCCACTGCTTTTTTCGCTGCTATCATTGCCTCAGATAGAAGCGATTGTACCACAGCATCATCTTTTTCAATGGTTCGACGAGAGATTTCCTGGATAGATAGGTTTTCTATTGCTGTTTCTGTCGCTACCATTGCCCCAATTTTTCCCAAGCTGGCAGAGCCTGCTCCATCTGCCGCTGCCACCACTAAAATATTATCTGGCAAAATTTGCCAATGATGAGCATCTTGACAAAGCTGGTTGTTTTTGACGTGGCTTGTGCCACTTACTGATGCTGCTACTACGCGCCAATGAGTTATTGGTTTTGAGGTGTTCATGTGTTATTTGACTATAGCAGTGTGAGCATGAGGCGGCGAAAGCCCATTAAACAGATCCCCAGCCGATGGGCGGTAGTGCTACCTGATCGTCCACTTTTGAATGCGAAACCGCTGTCATACTAGCAGACAACCAGACAAACATTTCCACAAAGTTTAGTCCATTGAGTTTTAGAGGAGTACGCACAGCTATTTGAGACAGACGTGTCATGTTAGCATTTTCCACTCCCACGGAAAAAAAAGCCACACGTTTATTTGCTTCATCTGTATTCAAACGACGTGATGCTTGCTCAATTACGTCCTCAAACTCACCTTGTGGCTCTCCATCGGTAATCATAAAGATCCAAGGACGATAATAAGCAATCCCATTATTGCGATACTGAGTTTTGCGATCTTGAATCAAGTCCAAAGCTTTATGAATTCCTGCCCCCATAGTTGTCAATCCTTGAGCACAGAGAACTGGTGGGTAGAATTGATCTGCAGTGACAAAGTCTTGTACTACATCTACGTTACTATTAAATGTAACTATTGCTACCTCTACTCTTCTTGCTGCCAGAGAGTTATTAATTAATTCTTCTTTAAAACTAACTAATCCCTGATTTAACGCATCAATCGGTGGACCTTGCATTGAGCCGGATGTATCCAGCAGTAGTACACAAGGACAACGCGGCTCTGGGTTTTCAGCAAACTCAACTACTTCATCAAGTCTTAATGTATCAGGCATAACTTTTTGTGTTATGTTAGAGTCCAACAAATTAGTTCCCTTTTTCTCAAAGTATATAGTTTAAAACACCAAAAAGATAATATCTGTAAGGTTTTTGGTTCTAAATAGCTTACTATTTAGTCAACTGCTCTGTGCTGCCAAAATCCCTACAAATTTTGGAAATTTTTTCTTAAGACTTATTGAACCAAAAGGGATTTCACTCTTTACTGCACTGTCCGTAACAGTGGAAATAGCAAAATTTATACATAATAAGTAGGATAATCTAAAATACCTACTTTTGTTAACACAGAATCTTAAAGATTCTATGTATAATATTCATATTTTATATGAAAGTTCAGTGAGTAAAATACCCATGATTGAATATTGTAATTTTGGCTGTAATATATCCCCAGAGAGATGCCACTAACCGAGGTGTGATTAATTGTAACAATTATAACACAGTTAAAAAAGTTACTAACATAATATGGTTTTATTTTTTTGTCATTTAATACATATATAGATAAATAGGTGAATAAGGCAGAAGTTTGAAGGTTGCCTTCTGCCTTCTGCCTTAAAAAAAATACCTCATTTCATAAACTTAAAATCAACAAATAGCCAGGTTTAATATTCGTCAAAATTCTTAAAAGAAATGAGTAACTTTGGCACATTCACCAAACTACGTCCGCCTAGCTTGTTGCGATACTTGTCTAATTGTTTTGAGAGTACAATCTTACAAGTATCTAGTAACTCTGTTTCCTGGTTTATTTATTTAGAACAGGGAAAAATAATTTATGCAACTCATTCTGTTGAACCTTTTGATCGACTCGAACGCCATCTGCGTCGCCTCAATCATCAAATACCAAATCTAACTAGTGATTCCCGCGTTCAACTACGTTTGATGTTTGAACCTGACTCTCATGAATCAGAATCAGTTTCTCTGCCTTTTGAATATCAAGCTATTTGCTGGCTTATTAGTCAAAGATATCTGCAATCAAAACAAGCAGGTTTACTAATTCAAGAATTGGTTAAAGAGGTAATTGAATCATTTTTGTTAATCAAACAAGGAACTTATGAATTAAAAAATTTTTCAGATAAATTGCCAACAATTTGCCGACTAGATGTAGAAAAAATTACAGAAAGATGTCAAGAGCGATTACGAGGATGGCAATCTTTGGGAGCAAAAATTTCTTCTCCATACCAGCGTCCATACTTATGGATTCAAAATAGCGTCAAGCCTCAGAATTTACCCGAAATTAATCAAAATTTAACATACTGGATGAAGGGCTTTAGTTTACGTCATCTAGCAGTAATTATGAATCAAGATGAAATACAGCTAGCACGCAACTTATACCCTTACATTTTAGATGGAGCAGTTTTATTACATCAACCAGATCCACCTTTTGATAAATTACCCAAAACCTCAGAAGAAACACTACAAAACGATAGTAATCCCATCGGTTTTAACTCAGTATTATCACCAAGTAATATTTATCAAAAAGCTCAACCAGTTACTCCTGTTGAAGAGAAAATACCAATTGAGCAACAACCAATAATATCTGAAAATAAAAATACATCTCAAGAATTAACAACATCAAACAATAAAAACTTAGAGCCACCAAAAGTCCCCTTAGCAACAAATCAAAAGATCTACAAAATAGTTTCTGTAGATGATAGTCCCACAATTCTTAGAGAAATTAGCCGTTTTCTCGAAGATGAAAATTTTTCTGTAGTGACAATTAACGATCCACTTAAAGCAGTAATGTCGATTATTAGACATAAGCCAGATCTAATTTTACTCGATCTGAACATGGATGGAATAGATGGTTATGAACTATGTCGAATTATTAGAAATAACTCTATGTTTAAAAATACCCCAATTATTATGGTAACAGGAAATAAGGGAATTGTAGATAAAGTCAAAGCAAGATTGGTGGGTTCATCAGGTTATTTAACTAAACCTTTCTCTCGTGCAGATTTACTCAAAATGGTGTTTATGCATCTAGTGTAGAGCTAGATACCCGACTTCTTCAAGAAGTCGGGTATCTTTAGGATTGGGGTCTTTCGTTATAATATTAATCTTGCATTCCCACCAAACAGTAAAATGCGTATTTCTCTTAAATGGTTACAGGAATTAGTCGAGTTAAAACAAAATCCTGAAGAATTAGCTCAAACCTTGACAATGGCAGGGTTTGAGGTAGAAGATATTGAAGATCGCCGTACTTGGGCATCTGGCGTTGTTGTTGGCAGAGTACTCGATCGCCAACCTCATCCCAATGCTGATAAACTAAGTGTTTGCCAAGTTGATATTGGCACGGGTGAGACTTTAAATATAGTTTGTGGTGCGTCTAATGTGCGTGCGGATATCTACGTACCAGTAGCAACAGTAGGCACTTACCTACCCAACATTGACTTAAAAATAAAACCAGCAAAATTGCGGGGTGTTCCCTCGGTAGGGATGATTTGTTCCCTGAAAGAATTGGGATTGCCCACTGATGTAGATGGAATTCATATTTTTACCCAAGAAAACCTACAACTTGGTAGCGATGTACGTCCAATGTTAGGATTAGATGATGTAATTTTAGACGTAACTACTACTGCTAACCGCGCCGACGCTTTGTGTATGGTAGGTATAGCGCGGGAAGTGGCAGCCTTAACAGGTGCAAAGCTCACCATCTCTACACCAGATAATGTGGACACGTTTCATGAAACGTCTCTACAATTAAAAATCGCAGATACACAAGCTTGCCCAGCATACATTGGCACAGTAATTGAACAAGTAAAAATTGCCCCATCACCACAATGGCTGCAACAGCGTCTACGTGCTGCTGGTGTACGTCCTATTAGTAATGTAGTAGATATTACTAATTATGTGATGTTGGAATGGGGACAACCACTACACGCATTTGATCGCGATCGCTTACAATCAATGGGGAGACGTTCCGACGGAACGTCTCTACAAATTGGGGTTCGCTTTGCCAATGCTGGGGAAACCCTCAAAACCTTAGATGGGCAAACTCGTACCCTATCAACCCAAAATTTGTTAATTACTGCTAACGACAAACCCGTTGCCATCGCCGGAGTGATGGGAGGGGAAGAAACAGAAGTACATGAGGGTACGCAAAGTTTAGTTTTAGAAGCAGCGCTATTTGATTCTGTAGCTGTGCGTCGATCCTCGCGGAGTGTAGGGTTAAGAAGTGAGTCTTCTAGTAGATACGAACGGGGAGTTAACCGTGCTGAGTTGGAAGTAGCTACACGTCGCGCCTTATCATTAATTACTGAATTGGCGCATGGAACTATAGTGACTCAGGCAATTGCCGATACCCGTCCAGATCCATCTACATGGTCACGTTCCATTGAACTACGTTTAGAGCGAGTTAATCAAGTTCTTGGACCAACCGATTTGGATGAAGAAACAGGAGAAATCCAAGCTGCTGATGTTGAGCGGATCTTAACTGCACTCTCTTGTCAACTTAGATCAACAGGAGAAGGTACATGGATAGTAACTGTACCACCCTACCGTTACCGAGACTTAGAACGGGAAATTGATTTAATTGAAGAAATTGCTCGTCTCTACGGTTATGACAACTTTTGTGATACCCTCCCAGAAGGAGCAGAAGCAGGTTATTTGCCAATAGACCAAGAAATTATCCGCAAGTTGCGAACTTGTTTTCGCGCAGTTGGTTTAACAGAATTAATGCACTACTCCTTGGTGAAACCAGGCGAAGACAGACAGGTTGTACTAGCAAATCCTCTATTTGTCGAGTACTCGGCACTGCGTACAGATTTAATCTCTGGTTTAATTGATGCTTTTGTTTACAATATCGAGCAGGGCAATGGTGCCCTCAATGGTTTTGAAATTGGGCGTATTTTCTGGCAAGAAGAAGAAGGACTGCAAGAAACTGATATAATAGCAGGCATAATGGGCGGCGACAACATCTCCAGTAAATGGAATAGAAGTGGTCGTGAACAACCAATGACTTGGTTTGAAGCTAAAGGTATTTTAGAAAGTGTATTCCAATCAATTGGGTTACAATCTGTAGAATATCAACCAGATTGTCGTGATGGACGCTTTCATCCAGGGCGCACTGCCTCACTATGGATAGGAGGTAATAGGCTAGGTGTGTTTGGACAACTACATCCCCAACTGCGACGAGAAAGAGGTTTACCAGATTCAGTATACGTATTTCAACTGGATTTAAATGTACTTTTGGATTCTTTAGATCAAGATGAAATTCTTATCCCAGCATTCAAATCTTATTCCTCCTACCCAGCAAGCGATCGCGATATTGCCTTTTTCTCCCCCATTAAGGTAACAGTTGCCGAATTGGAAAAAGCTATTACTCAAGCTGGCAAAGATTTACTAGAATCAGTGGAATTGTTTGATGAATATCGTGGTGAAAACGTACCAACCGGGCAACGCAGTTTAGCATTCCGCTTAATCTATCGAGCAAGTGATCGAACTCTCACCGACGCTGAAGTCGAACCAGTACATAACAAAGTTCGCGAAACCCTCCTAGAAAAATTCGGCGTCACCCTCAGGAGCTAGATTCCCCCGCCCCTCGTTCCCAGGCTCAGCCTGGGAATGCCATCCAGGAGGCTCCGCCTCCTCCCTCCGTAAAAAAAGTGGTACACAGCATTTCGCACCAACAATGTATAATCTGAGGAGAAAAAATCGAAACATCCAACCATGCCTAAATACGTAATGTGGGGAACCTACTGCGACGACGTTTTAGAAAAACGCGCTCCCCATCGCCAAGCACATCTCGACGGACTAGCAAAACAAAAAGAATCTGGTATATTAATTACAATAGGTCCAACAAAAGATGTAACCAAAGTTTTCGGCATTTACGAAGCTGAAGACGAAGCTACAGTAAGACAGTTAATAGAAGCCGATCCTTACTGGCAAAATGGCATTTGGACTGAATATTTTGTCAAAGAGTGGATTCAAGCTTTTTAGATATTATTCTGTGTCCAATCTTCCAACACTAAGCCAGGAACTTGCGCAAAATCGCGCTGGTTGCGAGTCACTAAAACGCCATTGACTGAGAGAGCGATGGCTGCAATCCGCACATCTTTCTGAATTCGATTTTTGCGGAGCGGGGGATGCTCCTTGAGTAGCCGCCGATATTGTGTGTCAGCAGCAGCATCAAAATTTAAGATCCTCACGCTTTGCAAAAACTCTACCGTTGCCCAGAACCTTGTGTACAGTTCGACTAAATTATTAGCAGAGGAGGGATTGTTGATATTAACAACCCACCCATTAAACAGCTCTTGAACCGTAACAATCGTAACTGTAATATTAGATGAAGATTGCGCGGCTCTAGCACTAATTGAGGAATGCCCTCGAAACCACAATGAAACATGATCCGTATCCAGAAGAAATAGACTCATAAGAAAAGGCTACTCAACCATATACATGGAAGGATCAACCTCTGAGTCATCATTTGACTCCCTTTCGGCTCGAATTGCCTCTGCAATTTGAGCAAAATATGGATCGTCTTTGAAAAAGCCTGCGAACTTAATCCAAGGATTTTCTTCGCCTGTAGCTTGAGACACCTTAATTTCTACAGGAACAATTTCTGTATTTTTAAGGTGAGTTGCTAAGAGTTGCTCAAGAGTTTTAAGTGCCAGTTCACGAGTAGCAGCTTCCACTCGATAAGAGGGTAGCTCTAGGGCAGAAGCAATTACCCGATCATTTTTATTCTCTAACAAGATATTTACTCTCAGGTTCTCCGTCTGTGGCATAGCTGTAATGTAAAAATTTATCAAGTTTTAAACGAGCACAATATACCAATCTTAACGGCTAGTAGAGAAAAGAGATTGTTCTACTGTAAGTTGATTCATTGCTGCCTCTAATAAATTTGCCAAGACTTCAGCCATCTATTCACAGTTGTGTTAAATAATTGTTTTACCTGACGTTGGCGATACCACCTTTGGAAAGCTGCTTCGTACTCCTCGCCTTCAGTTTGGTAAGCTTTCCAACCATCCAGACCTACTGGTATTCCCCAGAATAGCAAAACATACAACGCCCAGGAAAGACCACCGCCTTGGAGTAAATCTATCAGCAACAAAACACCATTTACTATGGTATAATTACCCAAGCGCTTTTTGAATTTACCTCGACGGTAAGCGTTAAAAGTTAAGTGCTGTTGCTTTTCGCCTTGTTGCACTAGCCATTCGCTTTCTGCCTGTTGCAGTGACTCTGGTGAGATTTGTAACTCAGCAGCTATTTCTAAAAGTTGTTCGTAAGAGAATTCTTTGTTTTTCTCATCAGCTTGACGTGCGATCGCGATCTGTAGTATCTGCTGCACATCTTCTTGACTATAATAATTGGTATTTTTCTGCTCAACTTTCATAATTATATCTATATATGCTGTTGTGCGATCGCCATAATTTCTAGACTAGCAAATCTCGTGCTCTTGTGTGGGTTGTGAACAGGTTTGCAATTAGTTTATAATTAGCTTCTTATGATTACGTTATTCTTGTATCATAAGATACAGATTTTCTGAACTACAGTTTGATTTTTCCCAATATTTACTATCTATTTTGACACTATGGAAAAAAATGGTCACATTCGCACCTTATCTGTAGATATTGGTGGCAGTGGCGTTAAAGTGATGGTGTTGGATCGTAACGGTAATCCTTTAACACAAAAAGCGAGAACAGAAACACCTCAACCTGCTAAACCAGATGCTGTGATTGATGCAATTGTAGCCTTAGCCGCAACACAAGGTGATTTTCACCGTGTTTCGGTAGGATTTCCTGGTGTAGTGCGCAGTGGTGTAACTCAAACAGCAGTGAATTTAGATCCTGAATGGGTAGGATTTGATTTAGCAACAGCATTATCACAACGCTTAAACACACTTGTGCGCGTAATTAATGATGCCGATATGCAAGGGTTAGGGGCAATTTCAGGCATTGGCGTGGAATTGGTAATTACTTTAGGCACAGGCTTTGGTTCCGCTTTGTTTGTTAATGGTAAACTCGTGCCTAATTTAGAAATGGGGCATCATCAATTTCGCAAAGAAGAAACTTACGAACAACAACTTGGGCGTGCAGCCTTAGAAAAGGTTGGGGAGAAAAAATGGAACCGCCGTTTATCCAAAGCAGTTGCCTCTTTACAACATCTTTTTAATTATGATTTTCTTTATATCGGTGGTGGTGAAGCAGAGAACGTGAACATCGAACTGCCGCTCAATGTGAAGATTATTTCCAATATTACTGGTTTGTTAGGTGGGATTGCACTTTGGCGAGATTAGAATCAGTGTTAATAATAGAAAACTTATTTCTGTATCCAAATTTACAATATTTCCTTCTACCCTCTGCCCTCTGGTCAAAAATCTTCTAGTTATATAAAAATATGGGCAGTTTTTGATACCTTGTGCTGGTATTGGCTATTGTGTTATAAACAAAAGTAGCATAATAAGGAAAATACGGATAAGAATTCAAAAAAAACGTTTATATCATAGACCGTAAAGCTCTATATATAAATCGATCAGGAATTCCGGAAACAGGGGGCAATGTCAGAAAACCTATATAAGCAGTGACCAAGTGACCAGCCAATGACTCACCAAATGATCGGTATTGTATTACAAGGACGTTACCAAATCGTCCAAAGCCTGGGAGCAGGGGTGTTTGGACAAACATACATTGCCGTAGATATCGAAAGCCCAAACAACCCCAAATGTGTCGTTAAACAGCTTAAGGTTACCAGTACTCATTCTAGTTACTTGGAAACCCTAAGATTGCGTTTCCTTACAGAAACCGAAACGCTCAAACATCTCGGACATCATGAACAAATTCCTCAACTTATCTCCTGTTTTGAAGAAAATGAACGCTTCTACTTAGTACAAGAGTTCATAGAAGGACATTCACTAACTGCGGAGTTGCCCATTAATCAAAGTTTTAATTATCTCTGGAGTGAAGGCGAAGTTGTCGAATTTTTACAAGATGTCTTGGGTGTGCTTGAATTTGTTCACGCTCAAGGAGTGATTCATTGTGATGTTAAGCCGGAAAATTTAATTAGACGTGCTTATGATGGCAAATTAGTTCTGATTGATTTTGGCTCCATCCAACCTGTGGATTTTGGTTTAGATTCAGTACTACCTATTTATAGAATCCCTGTTACCTCTTTGGGATATATACCACCAGAACAATTTATTGGTCAAACAAAGCCTAACAGTGATATATATGCTGTGGGAATGATTGCTATTCAAGCACTTACAGGGCTATCACCGCTGCAATTAAAAGTAGATCCTCATACCAATGAGATTATCTGGCGTTTTAACAATATACCAATCAGCGATTATTTAGCAGCGATCCTCAGCCAAATGGTTCGTTACAATTCTAAAGATCGCTATCAGTCGGTAAGTGATGTACTGCAGGCTCTTGCGCAAATGCAATTGGAAAGCCAAGCGCAGACTGTAGAAGCACATTACACTTTATTACAATCTGGAGAAGAAGGTCAGCAAAAAGAGTTAACAAATATTAATTCGGGAGAAACCTCCACATCATCACCTTTACTTACAGGGATGAAAGTAGGTTTGGCAGCTAATTCTTTGCTGTTGGGATTTGGAGTGTATTCTCTAGTTAATAGTTCTCCAGCATATTCAGAAACAGAAACAGCAACTTTATATAAAGCAACAGAAGAATATCAAGCTGGGGATTTAGAAAAAGCGATCGCTCTGGCTAAATCAATTCCCACCACAAGTGATATTTATCCTGAAGCGCAAGCAACAATTGACGAATGGCAGAATCAGTGGCAAACTGCAGCGGAAAAATACAAAGTAACTGAACAAGCTTTTAATGAGGGTAAATGGTTAGATGTACTGCGCCTTAGTCCTCAAGTTCCTGATATTTTGTACTGGCAATTAAAAACAGATAAACTGGTTGAGCAAGCACATACTTATGTAGAAGCACAATCAAAAGAGCTATTAGCTAAAGCTTACACAAAAGCAGCAGCAAGAGATTTTAGTGGTGCATTAAACTATCTCAACCAAATTCCGAAAGAAACAGATGCTGGAAGCAAAGTACAGCAAAAGATGACTGAATACAGTCACAAGCGCCAAGTTAGAGCATCTTATTTTTTACAAAAAGCCTATAATCAAGCAGCAGAACACGATTTTGATGGTGCTGTCAAATTTCTTCAACAAGTTCCCAAAGATAGTGCCGTATATGCTACAGCTCAAGCTAAGCTGGTTGAGTATGGTGAAAAGCAACGTTTACAAGCAGAAGGTAAAGCAATAGCGAAGCGATCAACTGTTGCCACTCTAGAAATGGTAGAACCATTTATAAGTAATAGTCCCCCTAAAGGTGTTCCATCGTTTGCACCTGTTAATCAATTGGAAGAGGTGAATATTAGATAGATTCTCGACATAATTGTACACACGCGCCCGGAACGCATAATTGTAGAGACGCCCCGGTAGGGCGTCTCTACGGTTTTAATTGTTGCACACCCAATAAACTCTGTGCTTGATTGTGGGCGTTGATTGCTTGTTGGTAATCTGGTTTAAGTTTAATAGCTTTGTCGTATGATGCGATCGCATCTTGGTACTGCTTCAAATTAAACAAAGCATTTCCTCTGCTGTACCAACTTTCATAGTGGTCTGGTTTGTAGCGAACTGCTCTATTATATGAGACTATTGCTTCTTGGTACTTATTTAAATTAAATAGCGCATTACCCTTATTATACCATACTTGATAATCATTGCGTTTAATTGCCGTGGCTTTATCATAAGATGCAACTGCTTCTTCATATCTTTGCATTTGGTGTAGCGACCAGCCCCGGCTATACCATGCCTTATAATTATTAGGATTGTATTTAATTACTTGATTAAAAGACTCTATTGCTTCTGGATATCGTTGCAAGTTAATCAGTACATTACCTCTGGAAAACCAGACTTGATAGTATTCAGGTTTATATTGTACCACTTTATCATAAGCATTAAATGCATCTTGATAGCGTTGTAATTTAACTAATGAATTACCTATATTGTACCAAGCTTTATCATAATCTGGTTTGAATTCAACAGCTTTATTGTAAGCCGATATTGCCTCATCGTAACGTTGAGAATTTTGTAATACTCTACCCTTATTGTACCAAGCTTCATAATAGTCTGGCTTTAATTCAATTGCTTTATCAAAAGATTTAATTGCTAGCTCGTACTCTGTTAAATTACTGAAAGCCTCTCCCTTAGCATTCCAGAGTTCTGGGTTTTTATTTTCTTTTTGTAAAGCTTTATCAAAGGAAGCTATTGCTTCTTGGTAACGCTGTAACTTATTTAAAACAAAACCACGTCCGCTCCAAGCTTCTGTATATAGTGGGTTAATTTGAATTGCTTTGTCGTAGGCAGAGAGCGCTTCTTTATATGTTTTTAATGCCAACAGTGTTTTAGCTTGACCACTCCAAGCTGGAGCATAATCAGGTCTAATTTCAACTGCTTTTTCATAGGAGGATAAAGCATCTTTATAGCGTTGCAACTCATAAAGCGTATTTGCTTGCTTGTATAATTCTCCTGCATTAGCAGAATTGATAACATTAAAAATATATATAGAAGTAGCTATGCCTATGCCTAAAATAAAAGTACCTATAATAGATTTTATGACTAAACCTTTGGGTAAATTAGTAATTTTCTGGGGAGGATTGGGTGGAACAGGAACATTTAAAGGAATTGTGTGCAAGTTAGGGTTTTGCAACTCTTTGAGTGCTTGCAATGCAGCTGCTGCCGAAGGGTAGCGTTGACGAAAGTCATAACGTACCATCTTGTCTAAAATCTTGGCAAAATCCTCGTTGACTGTATGATCCTTTAACCAGATAATTTCATTAGTCTCAGCATCTTTTTCTAATTGGTGAGGTGATAAACCAGTCAGAGCTTGGATGCCAAGTATCCCTACAGCATAAACATCACTGCTAAATTTTGGATCTCCTTGAGCTTGTTCACTGGGAATATATCCAGGAGTACCAATTGCCACCGTAAATTTAGTTTGTCCACCGGGAATAACCACCTGAGTGGTAATTTGTTTGACAGCGCCAAAGTCAATTAGAACTAATTTACCATCAAGATTACGTCTGAGCAAATTTTGCGGATTAACATCGCGGTGAATTACTTTGCGCTGATGAACAAACTGTAAGATTTCCAGGATTTCTTGTAACAAAGGAATTACTTGGTCTTGATCCATCTGTTTTTCTGGTGTAAATTCTTGACTAAGATCGTGACCAGAGATAAACTCCTGTACTAAGTAGAATTCTTCATTATCCTCAAAGTAAGCTAAAAGTTGGGGGATGCGATCGTGAGTACCTAATTGATATAGAACTTGAGCTTCCGTATCAAATAAACGTCTAGCAGTTTGCAACGTAACGGGATCAGTAGCTTGTGGTTTCAGTTTTTTCACAACACATTGAGGAGAACCAGGCAATTGAGTATCACAAGCAACATAGGTTTCGCCAAATCCCCCTCCTCCCAAGTTGCTAATAATTTGGTATCTTCCAACAAGTATGTTTCCTAGCATCTGGTTTACCTAGTTGATTGCTTCCCTTTCTCTTTCCAATCTTGCCACACGCTTAACTTAGCTCTTTTAACTCCTGTCTCCTGACTTCTGACTCCTGACTTCTGTCTCCTATCTCCTGACTCCCAATGATTCCTCTTCGTGATAACATTCTTAATTACAGAAAGCCAATAGTTATTTACTGGCTGATTGGCATAAATATTGCTTTGTTTTTATGGGAACTAAAACTAGATGTAAGTGGCGAACTAGGTAATGTAGTCACGAGTTGGGGTGTAATTCCGTCGCTTTTTGGTGCAGCCGTGAGAGATACACTGAGCGGAAACCCAGCAGCAGGGCTAGTTGTGGTAGTACGTTCGACTTCTTTACTCGTGGGAATGTTCCTGCATAGTAGTTTTAGCCAAATTGTGGGGAACTTGATATTTTTGTGGGTTTTTGGCAAATCTGTCGAAAGCCTGCTTGGGCATGGTAAATTCTTAGTGTTTTACTTAGCTTCTGGCATTTTGACAGGTTTAGTCCAAATTCTCGTGGAACCTAGTTTGACAGTACCGCTAATTGGGGCGAATGGGGCGATCGCATCTATTTTAGGGGCATACATCCTCTTGTTTCCCAAAGCCAGAATTGATACAATCATACCTATCTTAATTATATTTATAACCGTAGAAATACCAGCTTCTTTTTATCTGTTTTGGTGGTTTGTGCAACAGTTATTCTACGGAATTGGCAGTTTGAATATTCCTGGGGGTGTTAACCATGGTGGTATTGGCTATTGGGCGCACAGTGCCGGAATAATTATCGGTGTGGCTTTGATTCGACTATTACATCGACGTTGATGTATAATTGTCATTATCGCTGCGTGCAAACAAAGGCGTTGTATCTGTATAGAATCTGACAGAAGTGACCAAACCTTCTTCGTTGCGATCGGTGAAAGCAACTGCTCTAATAGTAACAGCCTTCCCATCAAGGCGTTGGTAATGATTTAAAGCTTCGAGGACAAAAGAGCGATCACTGCCATAAATGTTCAGCAAGTCGTGTTCCAAACTAGCGAAGGTAGTCCAGTAAGCAGCAAGACCCTGCATAACAACCTGTTTGCCTTGCATTGGAGGATTGTTATTAGATTGTACCGAACAATCCTGCGCAAGAAACTTGCCATATGCCTCAATGTCTAAACTATCCAACGCTTCTAAGTATTTCAGATACCACTCGTAGGTGTGAGGTGAAAGCTGATTGATTCTAAGTTGATCGGTTCTCACCACTTATTCCTCTGACGTTAACATATAGTAAATCTTCAAAATTTACACGCAATAGAGCAACAGCCATGTCAGATATTATCATAGCTGAAACCAGCGTGGCACTGCCCCCAACTCAGTTTGACCTTCCTTGTGATGACAGTATACCAATGGAAACTCAGCGACACAAATTGCAAATGGATATGCTGATTGATAGCAATAATTCAAGAAATTGCTGAACAAGAACGCCAACGTGCTGAACAAGCTATATCTCAACTTAGGCAGGTAGCTCTGAATTTATTGCAGCAAGGAATTACTGTAGAGCAGGTAGCGAGGTTAACAGGTTTAGATATTTCTGAAGTAAAAAAATTACGTAATTAAATTTTCCACTTAAAGTTTAAAAGGTTGGTTGATATGAGTAAACTAGTAATACCAAATTTTCAGAACAAGCAGATGGGGCAAGTAATCGTCACCGTCACTGTCACCAACCGTATTGATCAAGTTTTAGCTGAGCGAGGTTTCATTCCCACCGAGCAAGTTCGTTCCTGCACGTTGAATGATGTTCTGCTTGATACAGGGGCAACCTTACTGTGTTTGCCCACCGCCGTCATAACTCAATTGGGCTTAGTTTTGGGGGGAGAAGCGAATGTGGAGATGACTGCTGGAGTACAGAAGGGACGGATTTTTAGAGATGTTGAGTTGTGTATTGAAAATCGCCGAGGTACTTTTGATTGTCTAGAACTTACAGAAGTGCCGTATGCCCTGTTGGGTGTGACGCCAATGGAAATTTTGGGCTTAGAACCTGATTTAAAAAATCGCAAGTTGCGCATATTACCAATGAACTCGGAGCAAACCTACCTCAGTGTTTTGTGAGTTAAAGAAGGACCCTATGAAATCATCCTTGCACCGGAAGCTGTAGAAGACTTACGCAGTCTCAGGGCAGATGTACGTTCAAAAGTCACAGAAGCGATTGAAAGTTTTTTAAAATACGAGCAAACAAAAGTTAGTAAAAGTAGAATTAAACTTTTACTAGGGATATCTAGACCTCAATATCGCCTTCAAGTCGATGAAATACGAGTTTTTTACGATGTAACTGATGAGGCTGTAGAGATTTTGGCAATTGTGCCAAAATCAGAAGCAGAAACTTGGTTAGCAAAACAAGGAGAATTTGATGAAGGAAGTAGCCCTAGCGGAAATTCAGAGTGATTTATCTTGGTATTTAGAGTTAGCTGAAACAGAAGAAATAATTATTATCAATAATGGTAAACCAATTGGAATTTTAATTGGTTTACAATCAGATGATGATTTGTTTGATTACCGATTAGAAAATGATTCGCGTTTTTTAAAGCGTATTCAGAAATCGCGGCAAAGTTTACGTGAAGGTAAAGGTGTAAAACTAGATGATTTAGATATTTAATATTTACAAAATTAATTGTAGATTGAGTGCAGCTTTCTGAGGAACCCAACATTCTTGCTTTGTTGGTTTCCGCTTTCACCCAACCTACTAGCTACAATAATGAATGAAACCCGTAAAAATACATATAATAATAAATATAAAATGATGCTAAAATTAGCCTGATGATTACCGAAGGCAAATTACCAGGAAGATAATATACTTTCGACTCCCGCACTACCTGTATCATCGGTAGGTCAAAAGACTGCAACTCCCAATTACCAGATGATGAATACTCCGGAGGAATTGAGTTGTATGCCAATACCAATTTCATCTTTCTGAATCTCTAAAAACAATATAAGTTTTTGTTATTAATCGCAGTCTGGCTACTTACCTGTACCTATGCCGCATTTACTTAGCGATCGCCCTTCTGGAAAAACTTTGTGAACTACTGAATTTTACATAAACTTCACAACTCCTCTGTTACTGTTAACCTAGAATTTGCGGCAAGCTTTATGTAATTATATGTAATATACAGGATTTAGATTTCTAAGTAGCTCTGAGTGACAAGGTGTCTACCAAGTTAGCTCAGCGCAAGAAAACTCAACTGAAAATTTCAGTGCTAAATAGTATCTACATAACATCCTTAAATGAATAGTGGACCCCCAGTCAACAAAATCTTGATTTTGGCAGTGAATCCGAAAGGTACAAGCAGACTGCGTTTAGACGAAGAGTTGCGCGAAATAAAGAATGGGTTAAGACAATCAAAAGGACCAGACAAATTTGAAATTGAATTGGCAGCAGCAGTGCGCTATAGAGATATTCATCGAGAAATCATGTACTCCCAGCCACAGATTGTCCATTTTTCTGGACATGGCGCTCAGGAAAAAGGCTTAGTATTTGAGGATGAAACAGGCAAGGAGAAGCTAGTAGATGCAGAGGCACTAGCTGGATTGTTTGAGTTGTTTGCAGAACATGTAAAGTGTGTATTACTCAATGCTTGTTATTCAGAAATTCAAGCTCAGGCGATCGCGCAACATATTGATTACGTCATCGGCATGAGCAAAGAAATAGGTGATGAGGCAGCAATTGAATTTGCCATTGGTTTTTACGATGCTTTGGGAGCGGGAAAATCTGTTGAATATGCCCACAAACTAGGCTGTAGAGTTATCCGAGTCGCAGGTATTCCAGAGTCTTTAACTCCAAAACTGCTGAGCAAAAACCAGTTGTGGAGGGAAAACGCAAATACAACTGCTCCATTTTCTGCCGATATTGTTGCCGATCCTCAATTTAGTAGTAGCACATCTAATATCAAGCAGGAAACCTCAACTCAAGTAAATTACACGCAGCCGCAAGATTTATTAACATCTGACAACTCGAAACAAGCAAATATAGAGAATATGGAAGTTTTCTTATCTTACTCTCCAAATGATGAACCACTGCGAAAGGAACTAGAAAAGTCTTTAAGTACTTTGGAGTCACAAGGTACTATTCAAATTTGGTATGAAAGTAAAATTACCCCTGGGAGAACGAAGAAGGTTGAGATTGATCTGCATCTGAAGTCAGCCCGTATAATTCTCCTACTTATTAGTCGATATTTTCTTTCTTCGGTTGACCACCTTAACCTTGCTAAGCGAGCAATGGAAAGACGAGAATGCGAAGGAACTCTCGTTATTCCTGTACTTCTCAGTTCAGTTGCTGGTTGGCAAACCTTCAAGCTTGGTAAGTTCGAGCTTGGAGACCTCCAGCCTTTACCTAAGATCAGTAAATTTTTTTTCTTGTTCAGTCTGAGAAATGCCTAGTTCCCGACGAGCAAGAATGTAACCTGCTAAACAGGAGCGGAGGTTACTAATTGCGGGTTTACCCAGATACATGAAAGGTCTTTTCTTAATCTTCTGAATCAGTTCGTAAAAGTTACTCATGTTCCTCCTATTTAGAAATCAATTTCTGTGATTTGGAAATCTCCACCTATGTCTTTTATAGGGCAGTAGAGATTATTTATCCAATCTACTCTTAAGACTCCTTGAGGATGAATATTATCAAACACCAGTTCTTTGCCTTCTATTTCAAGCACAATTGCTTCATGGTGACCATTGGTTGAGATATTTTGGTTGAGAATTTCGTGGTAGATGTTACAAAAAGGGTCTTCTGTACTTCCCGTAAACAGTTTAATCTGTTTACCACAAATTCCTTGCTCGATCAGGAATCTTTTGATGGCTTCGGCACATTCAACCCATTCAAAGATTTGAAAACTATTAGCAATGCTAGCGATTTGTTGGCAAAGTTCTAAATCATACACATCCTTATTTATACCATAAGTCAGCGCGATCGCCCCAACCCTTCTCAGATTAATTAACTGGGCTGCGCTCGTACTCCCTCCAAAACTAACTGAGTGTGTAGGCTCTTTAACGATTTGCACGTTCCACTTGGTCATGGCTGAAAAAAGCGACGTTGGAAACCAAAAAGAGCTTGCGGGTATGTTGAGACTATTGCTATATCATGGAAAAAACTAGCAAGCTATATAAATATGGGCATTACACTAACGCCAGAACAACAGAAAATAATCCAAAATTTGCTTGCCACTGGCAATTTTAATAGCGTCGGCGAAGTAATTCAAGCCGCATTGAGCCTTCTAGAACAAGAGAGACTTTCTTATCAAGTGTGGGTTGACGAAACTCGCGCCAAGATTGATGAAGGGATAGTATCACTTGAGCGTGGTGAAGGAATTGATGGAGAAACTTTTGTGAATCAACTTTTGGCAGATTTACAGCAAGTTAAAAAGTCTCACAAATGAGTCAGTATATTATTTCGCTACCGGCATCGCGTGATTTAAGAGCGATCGCTGACTACTTTGCAGTAGAAAATGTTGAAGCTGGGGAGCATTTATTGCAAGAATTTAACCAAAAGTGCAAACAACTTGCTAGTTTTCCCAAAATGGGACGTCAATACGAAGCCTTGCGTTCTGGCTTACGAGGAGTTCCGCTAGATGGTTACATCATTTTCTATCAAATTATTGATGATGGAATCGAAATTGTGAGAGTCGTTAGTGGCAGACGTAACTTGAAATCCTTATTTGGAAGTGTTGAATAATAGTAATTATTAACACTTGTATTTTGATATTTTTGAATACCAGAATAGAGGTGGGCATTGCCCACCCTACTACATATTATTCCATCATTTGTGCTGTTTTGACCTTATCTAACTTGAGAATTAATACTCCTAAAGGTGGTAGACACAAATCAAGTGAATAGGGACGATTTTGGCAAGACCAATTATCTGTCCACTTACCGCCTAAGTTACCCATGTTGCTACCGCCATACTGACGCGCATCGCTGTTGAACAACTCAGTGTAAAATCCTGGTTCTGGTACACCAATACGATAGTGAGAATGAGGTTGAGGTGTGAAGTTGCAAACTGCGACAATGAAATCATCAGAATCTTTGTCGCGACGGATGAACGAAACTACACTATGGCGGTTGTCGCTACAATCTATCCACTCAAACCCTTCCCTAGCAAAATCCTGAGTGTATAAAGCAGGTTCACTGCGGTAGAGATGGTTTAAATCTTTGAAAAACTCTTTGAGCTGTGCATGTGGTTCGTGCTGTAATAAATGCCACTCCAAATCACCCCATACATTCCACTCACTCCACTGTCCAAACTCCATGCTCATGAACATGGTTTTCTTACCTGGGTGAGCGAACATGTAGGTAAACAAACAACGCACATTGGCAAGCTTTTGCCATCTATCCCCAGGCATTTTACCAATGATATTACTCTTCCCATGCACTACTTCATCATGGGATAAAGCCAACATGAAGTTTTCACTGTGGTTGTACCACATACTAAACGTGATGTTATTTTGATGGAACTGGCGGAACCAAGGATCCATGCTGAAGTAGTCAAGCATGTCGTGCATCCAGCCCATGTTCCACTTTAAGTTAAAACCTAGTCCTCCAGTATAAGTAGGCCAAGATACCATCGGCCATGAGGTGGATTCTTCGGCGATCGAGACTACACCGGGGAAATAACTGAAGATAGTATGATTTACCTGACGAAGAAAATCTGCTGCTTCTAAGTTTTCTCTACTCCCGTATTGGTTAGGCAGCCATTCTCCGTCTTTGCGGCAATAGTCAAGATAGAGCATTGAAGCTACAGCATCAACGCGAATACCGTCAATGTGGTACTTGTCAAACCAGAAGAGGGCATTTGCTACGAGGAAATTTCTGACTTCGTTACGTGAGTAGTTAAATACAAGAGTTCCCCATTCTTTGTGTTCGCCCTTGCGGGGATCCGCATGTTCATATAAATGAGTGCCATCAAAGAATGCTAATCCATGCCCATCTTTGGGAAAATGACCTGGAACCCAATCGACAATTACACCAATTCCATTTTGGTGACATTGATCAACGAAATACATAAAGTCCTCTGGACTACCATAACGAGAGGTGGGAGCGTAGTAACCAGTGACTTGATAACCCCACGATCCATCAAAGGGATGTTCGGCTATGGGTAGTAGTTCAATGTGAGTGTATCCTAAGTCTTTTACGTAGGGAATGAGCCGATTTGCTAGTTCCCGATAAGTGAGGAAGCGTGCGCCTGGATTGAGTTCGGAAACAGTTACTACTGGTTCTGTTTCACCGTTAGGTAATCTTGGTGGTTCTGCACTAGCAGCGTGTAACCAGGAACCTACATGTAGTTCATAGACGGAAATGGGTTGAGTGAGGGGATCGACGTGACGCCGTGCTTCTAACCAATCTTCGTCAGTCCAAGTGTAAGTACTTAAATCGGTGACAATAGATGCTGTTTTCGGACGCGGTTCCTGCTGAAAACCGTAAGGATCGGATTTTTCGTAAATGTGTCCGTCAAAGTTTTTAATTTCGTATTTGTAATGCTCTCCTACACCGAGTTCAGGAATAAATAATTCCCATACTCCAGTAAGTCCCTTACGCATTTGGTGTTTGCGCCCATCCCAGTGGTTAAAATCTCCTAGTACTGATACGTTACGCGCATTAGGTGCCCAAACGGCAAAGTAAACGCCTTGCACTCCGCCTATTTCAGTAGGGTGCGCCCCTAATTTTTCATAAATTCGGTGGTGATTACCTTCGGCAAACAGGTGTAAATCAAATTCTGTTAAGTGAGGAGAACGAAATGCGTAAGGATCGTAAACGACTCGCTCATGCTCTCCTTCTTTAATCCGTAATTGGTAGTTTGCCAACTCTTTTGTTTCGATCGCGCATTCAAAGAAATGAGGATCGTGTACCGTTTGCATTGGGTATTCTTTCCTTTCTTCCGGAATGACTACCCATACTGCACTCGCATTTGGTAGGTAAGCTCTTACCGCCCAGACGTTTTTGCCGTTTTGTTCTACGAGATGAGATCCCAATACTTCAAAGGGATCGTGATGCTGATTCCAAATGATGCGGTTAACCTGCTCAGGGGCAATCGTGGTTATAGACATGGAGCTACCTACGTTGAATAAACTGAGTAAGTAAATTTGCTTTTTTATTAACTGCTATATATATTCTTTACAATTATTTGTAAAGTTTGTCGCTAATTTCATCTTACCTAAGAGTAAAACCTTGGGAAAGCTAGGTAAACTCATATTGGTTTTGATAGTTACTACCGCTAGTTGACAATTAGCAAATTATATAATATATACGGCGATTACAAATCTAAAAATGGGAAAAGTTGAAGCAATGTTTTGCGCAAGCGCAGCAGAAAAATATTTTCCCGAATTTTCGTATTCAATGTTGGAGTAGGACGTTTTTGTAGCTGCCCTTGCAGTTGTATATATTCAGCAGCAGTTAGAGGTTTACCGTCAACAGGTGATCGCGCTGCTGTGATAATTTCTGTGCGTAATATTTCTTCTGGCGTATCTTCAGGGGGTGGTAATGCCAGCACCGAACCTGAATTGCTAGCTATCTTAACAACTAAGATACCAGCAATTGTGCTGATTTTCAGCCGTGATAAATATTTCGCTTTTTTTTCTCCAACCATCTCCTCATTTTGAATTAGGCTTTCAAGAGCTACTTTAGCAAAAAACCCGATTTCTGGAAGAAACCGGGTTTTTTCACTCATATCATACCAACTAAAGAGAATATTGCTATCACCAAACTGGTTTTAACCGATTATGGTGTAGTAGTAGCAGTAGGTGTAGGACTGGCAGTATCAGTAGTAGTTGAGGGGGCAGTGGTAGTGGTAGTAGAAGGGGGGGTAGCAGCGCCAGTATCAGTAGGTTCAGCGGCTGGGGAAGTAGTAGTAGTGGTAGTTCCTCCACCTCCAGCACCGCTATCGCCACCACCTTCACAAGCTCCGAGAACTGTTGCCAGACCTAACATTAAAACAAGACCAACGATTGTTCTTTTCATAACTCCTCTTTCACCAATTGCGGCAGGTACAATTTTAGCCTGTTGAATACGATACCTTATTTGTTGCTTTTTTTTAATGATTTTAGCTGAGGCATTTTGTAAAAACTTGCTTGGTTTGTCAAGCGTTGTGTTTTACACTTATGCCACACCCATACAATAAGGATGTTGCTCACTTACCCAAAGGGTATCACAGAAATATATATCTTGACCGTTACAGATCCAAGTTACCATAATGTGAATGCAATATTTCATCAGCTATAACTAGCAACAAAGCAAAAATACAACGCATTTAAGCCTAGTTTTTTCAGTGACTGGGTTTCCAGCTACAAGTAAATGTTAGTGCAACTACCTGTCAGAACTATTTAAATGGGAGTTGGGGTGTTATGTGTAGTTATTGCCCACGAGAGTATTCTCATCACAGCTTAAACAGACAACTAATTTGAAGTATAGTATTTTATCGCCAAAAATTTATGACTATTGTTCGTAAATCGGATGTTTCGACACCGGGGAGTTCATTCCGGACAGGAGTACAAAGACGTAGAGATCGCCGAGCGATCGCTCAAACATCGATCCCGCTCAGAAATAAGTCGGCTTCCTCCAGTTTAGATGTCATCCAACAACACCAGAAAGAAGCTTTGTCAGCCAAAAGACAACGGCGTTCCTCCACAAGACAGTTGACAAATAATTCAGTTGTGAATAAATCAACTGCGCCAACTCAACAACCAGCATCCCAGATCCCCTTGATGCCGTCTACTGGAACAACACCTTTATGGTTAATGCGTTTGTTTACCATACATCGTCATTCTTCAATTATCACTTTTGTGTTGGTAGCAGTCACGCTTCTAGTTTATGGTTGGACGGTATACTCACAACAACTTTGGAGTCAGTCTTTTCGTCGGATGCAAACCTTGCAACGGGATGAGCGAAAACTGATGACAAATAACGAAGTGCTGAAAAATAAAATGGCACAAGACGCTGAACGACCAGAAGCAGGACTAGTATCGCCATCCCCCCAAAGCATGATCTTTGCAAATCCTTCCGCAATCAGTCCTAACCCAGTACCATCCACCCCAATGCCAAACTCTGAAGTACCACAACAAACAGTTAACCCAGTGGCATATTAAATGAAGCCCATGCAGAAGTCATCAACTAGAACAAAATGGAAAAATTTTACTCAGTCACAATTGATCAAACGGCCAAAAAAAGGAACCAGACAGAGAACACAGATTCTCAATAATCATACTCAGGAGCAACCAAAGCCCACAAGACTGCGATTATTCATAGTCTGGATTATTTTAATTGCTTTTAGTGTGGGGATCGGCTTTAACTTATATCAGTTACAAATAGTACGTGGACCAAAGCTAACGTCCAAGGCGCGTAGTCAGCAAATGGTAAATTTGCGACCTTTTATGCCTCGACGCTCAGTGGTGGATCGCAATCGGGATATGTTGGCGATTGACCGTCCTGTGTATACTGTATATGCACATCCCAGGCTATTTGTCAAGACTAATAAACAAACAGCAGAATTACTCGCCCCAATCCTTCAACAAGACCAAAGTGAGCTAGAGAAAAAGTTTAACAGCAAAAGAAGCGGTATTACACTTGCTTCAAAAGCGCCAGAAGAAGTTGCCGATAGCCTAGCCTCATTACACCTCAATGGCTTAGAGTTAATTCAAAAATACTCAAGATTTTACCCACAACAAGACTCAGTTGCAGAAGTGGTAGGTTATGTTAACATCGACCGTCGCGGTCAAGCAGGAGTAGAATATAGCCAGGAAAAATTACTAGAACGTTCTGTACAAACAGTGCGGCTGAGTCGGGCAGGGAACGGAGCGCTGATGCCAGATCACGCTCCAGAAGGTTTTTTACATTTTGATGACCTCAAGTTACAATTAACCATCGATAGTCGCTTACAACGAGCTGCTCGATCTGCTCTCAAACAGCAGATGGAAAAATTTAAGGCAACACGTGGGGCAGTAATTGTGATGGACGCTTGGGATGGTTCCCTACTTGCTCTGGTTTCTCAGCCCACTTATAACTCAAATGAATACTCCAAAGCTGATATTTCTCTGTTCAAAAACTGGACAGTGGCAGATCTTTATGAACCAGGTTCAACTTTCAAGCCTTTAAATGTGGCGATCGCTTTGGAAAATGGTGTCATTAAACCCGAAGACGTATTCAACGATTCAGGAAGCATCTCTGTCGCTGATAGAGTAATCAACAATGCCGAAAACAAACGTTATGGGCGAATAAACATTGCTCAGATTCTACAGCATTCCAGCAATATCGGCATGGTACAAATCATTCAAAGAATGAAGCCAAGTGTCTACTATGGTTGGTTGGAACGATTAGGGTTAGGGCAAAGCGCTGATACAGATTTACCCTTTTCAGTGATTAGTCAACTAAAAAGTCAAGAAGAATTTGTTGCTTCGCCAATTGAACCTGCAACTACCTCTTTTGGGCAAGGCTTTTCCCTCACACCTTTACAACTAGTACAAATGCATGGAGCTTTAGCTAATGGCGGCAAATTAGTCACACCTCATGTAGTTAAAGGGCTAGTTGATAGCAAAGGTCAGGTTCATTATGTACCACCAAAACCACTACCACGGCAAATTTTTTCACCCTTGACGACTTTGACGGTGATTGAGATGATGCAAACAGTGGTTGATGAAGGAACTGGGAAAGCATCACAAATTTCTGGATATCGCATTGCGGGCAAAACTGGTACGGCGCAAAAAGCTGGTTCGGGAGGCTACATCAGTGGTGCTAAGATTACTAGTTTCGTAGGTATATTACCAGTGGAATCACCTCGCTATGTGGTGTTGGCGTTGGTAGATGAGCCAAAAGGAAAAAATGCCTACGGTTCTACTGTTGCTGCACCAGTTGTTAAGTCAGTGATGGAAGCACTGATCTCAATTGAACAAATTCCACCGAGTCCAGCAAATAACATGTCAGTGATCAAACAGTAGTGATGATTACAGAAATTATGGCGATCGTTCATCTTCTTTAGGCTGAATCTTTCCTGAAGTACTTAATTTTTCTTTACAACTCAGGAAAGATGTACACAAAGTTGCTTCAGGAGAATATTAAGTGAATAGGTAGAACAAAGTTCACGCCGCTCACCAGCACTCAAATATTCCATGATCAGCAATCAAGTTATGTTCCCAGTCACTGAAACTGAGGATAAAACTGCGCCCGAAGAAGAAATAAAAACTATAAGATACGACAAAGCTGAACAGCAATTGATCGAATTGCTAACAATAGAAAATTTAGATAAAAAGTTGGTAGCACAACCAGAACTAAAAGATGATTTTGAGCGCACACTATTTGTCGCAATTGATGAAGCATACAACAAGAAAGATGGTGAAGACGCAGCTCATCTTTTTCTCCAGCGCATACTTTATCGCATTAATCGACTAAATTTGTTTTGGTATGATGATTTGCGTAATTATACCAATGAACGCTCTTTTTACTTATATAAAGTACGTGACCAGATTGAAACAGCTTGGCAAGAGTGGGAACTTAAACAAATTGATGTAACAGCATTGCAAAAAGTGGACGTTCAACAAGCACTAGTTGAACGTGCAAATGCTGATCTAGATCCGCCTCTAACAGCGGAAAGTCGCTATATTCGAGAGCAAATGAGTGAGGCAGGCTACTGTCACTTATTGGCTATTGGCTCATTTGATGGTTTAGTAGAAGGCAGTCGTCTTTCACGCATTCTTGGTGGTGCTGCTAATGAGGTACAATGTACTCTCATACGAGTATTGCTAGAAGAATACGGCAATGGTAGGTTCTCTCGCAAACATTCAACGTTTTTTGCGCAAATGTTGAGTGAATTTGGCATGAACACTCAACCAGAAGCATATTTCAATTTAGTTCCTTGGCAGGTATTAGCTTGTGCTAATCACAATTTTTTGATGACTGAGTGCAAACGTTACTTCCTGCGTTACAGTGGTGGACTGACTTATTTTGAGGTAGCAGGTCCATCTGCTTACAAAAATTATCTTACCGCAGCGCAACGACTGGGACTATCGCATGCGGCTATGGGTTATTGGGAATTACATATTAGGGAAGATGAACGTCACGGGCGTTGGATGTTAGAAGATGTGGCTTTGCCTTTATCTCAAATGTATCCCGAACATTCGTGGGAGTTAGTACTTGGTTATGACCAAGAGAAGTTGATGGGCGATCGCGCTGCTGCAGCGGTAGTGCAATCAATTCGAGTTGTTGAGCAAGCTAGCTATTGATTTTTCTCCAATACAGCAATTTTATTCCGGACAGAAACCCGGTTTCTTAAAGGAACCGGGTTTCTCAAACCCAAATTGGCTTTTCTACCTAAACACAGCGTTACCAATATACAAGCATAGGAACCTTGGTCAAATGAAAGATATTTTTTTGTGTCCAGAGGAATCTAATTTCTACTCTAATTGTTTGGAAAACCTTGTTTTGCGCAATTGTCAAAATAAAGCCTCTGTTGTGGAATTTGGTTCAGGAGATGGTAGTCCAGTAATCAATTCATTATTAAGAACCAGATTTGATGGTCAAATACATGGCTTTGAATTAAATGCTTCGGCGTGGAAAGTTGCTAACTCAACAATTGATGAGTACAACCTGAATCATAAATACGTAATCTATAATTCCTGCCTGTTTGAGTCTTCTCAACTAGAAGCCGATTATCTGATCGCTAACCCTCCATATCTCCCTGCACCAGATAACGATATATATATGCCTCTGTTATTTGGTGGGAGCGATGGAGCTAAAGTTACTAATGAGCTTTTGTCATTGGGGTATGAAAGCGTGTTACTTTTAGTATCTAGTTACTCTAATCCTCTGAGTACAATTAACCATGCTAAAGCCAACGGTTACGACGTTAGTAGTTTTGTAGTATTGCCTTTAAAGTTTGGCTACTACAGCTCGGAGCCAAAAGTTAAGAAGCACATAGAAGAATTACGTAAGCATAAAATCGCGTTTTACTCTGGCGATTATTACTTTTTAGCTGGTGTTTTATTTCAAAAACACCAAGAATCTACTGTAGATTTATCTCAAGAGTTGTCTCAAGTAATGGCTAGTTTGTAAAATGTATAATATCCCCGACAACTTCTGTACAGTCGGGGATCTAAGCGATCGCGTCTCAAATCTTTACTCCAATTAATAAGTTTTAACTTTAATAGCATCACTTTTAAGCTATAAAGTTATATAGCTTCAGGAGTATTTATGACCCATTCATTTAATGTTCTATGGTTAAGTGCTAGCCCTAGTTTGAAGTATTTTGACCAATCATTACTTCGATACCTATCTGAGCATTTAAGTATAGCCCGGTGGGAATATCTTCAAACCAAAGACGAAGCAAGTTCTACAGATAAAGCTGTTGCGCTGCTACATGACTGTTTAAAATCATCTGCTGATCCAGTACATTTAATTGGTCATGGTATTAGCGGTGTAGTTGGCTTAATATTTGCTCGTCGATACCCAAAAATAGTACAGTCATTAACCATGCTTGCCGTAGCAGCTCGACCTGCGATGACTTGGCATACTCATTATTACGTTCAAAGACAACTTTTGCCTATAAGTCGTGAGCAAGTATTGGTAAACACAGTTCGCAGTTTGTTTGGTCATAAACCTCCTTACCCCATGAAAAAATTAGTTACTGCCTTAGCAAGAGATTTAGAGGAATCACCTTCCCTACATTCTTTATTTAAGTTAGCAGATTTACCTATGGGTAGAGTCGAAGTTCCACTGATGGTATGTGGTAGTAAAACTGACCCAGTAGTGAATCCACCTATATTATCTGAATGGCAGAGTTTTTTAAAACCGGAGGATATTATTTGGCAATGTCCTTCAGGACTTCACTTTTTCCATCACTTCTACCCTGAAGTGGTAGGCAAGCAAATATTACATTTTTGGCAACGCCATCCCCAATCAGTCTCCCATTCTGTACAGTTCTCTGTTTAATTAAGTTATTTTACTTATAGTAAGTGTTCGACAAAAATCCCTGAGCATAAATACGAGGAAAGTAATTTTGTATCAAAAATTACTTTCCTTGCTATCTCACCTTCTGCATTGCTTGAGAAAAAATATTTAATTTGATACTTGCTAATACAGTCAGTATATGTATAAGAGCTTCGGAGAATGCACATCCGGAGAAAAAATGAGAATGTTATTAAATTTTCTTTAAAGTGTAAATCGGCTACTGGAAATTATTGCTATCATTTGCCAGAATCACAAGAAAGCTGTTGTATAGATTTATAAGGGAAAGTATGGTTCTGGTAACTCCAAGTCACTCTCGTAGACAAAATCCCACAACAAGAGTGAAAATTAATCGCACTCGCCCTCTATCTAATATGTATTTAAATAAGCTTAGAGGTTTAATTAGCTCTCGTTGGGAAAGAACGTGGAGTGTAGTCAAAGATCGTACTGGTAATTAATGGCATACGGAGGTTTGCCTATGCAAAAAGCTATTATTTTTATCAGTAAATTTAATTGCTTTGTAACGGTTTATTAAGAATTTATAATAAGGTCATAACGCTCATTCCGCCTCAAAGCTTTTGCATTCGCTACCACAGTCTGTCTATGATGATGCAGGCTACTATGGACATGAGAGAAGCTTGAGGCGTGAGTGTATGACTGCTGTAAAATCTCCCTATACCAGCGAACAAGTTTCCGCTTGGTTACGTGGGCTGCTAACAATTGCTTGGGCTGATGGTGATTTCGATGCCCAAGAACAAGAGTTAATCACCTCCATCACCCAAAATGAACTAGCACCAGGGGTGAACTTAGAATCTTTAGAGACGATTGAACCAGAAGAACTAGGCGCAATACTAGGCAAAGGAACTTTAGCAGCGTCCAATTTTTTACGTACAGCGGTAATGGTGGCGATCGCTGATGGTACATATTCTTTAAGCGAAGACTACCACCTACATCAATTTTGTAAAGCACTAGATCAGCCAGAAAATTTACTGGAAGCGCTACGTTACACATTAGAAAATCCAGCTGTAGAAACGCCTTCCCAGGAAGTCTCCTCCTCTGCTGTGGCTCCGCTGACAAAACAGCAAATAGATCGACTGCGCCCCCTGCGTGACTGGCTAGACAAACTAGAAGTTCAAGACCCCAGATTAGCCAGATTTCTTTGCAAAATGATACCTTCTCATTGTCCTTTTGAGCGGGACGTAACTCTATTTAAACGTAAAATTGTACATATTCCACCATTATGTAAACTCAACCCACTTTATGAGCAACTTGTGTTCCTGCGTTTTCGCGCCTTATCTTACCTAGCAGATGAATGCGGGGAAGATGTTACTCCATATATTTAGTCATTGGTTAATAGTTAGTAGTTCATAGTAACTACTAACTATTAGCTATTAACTATTAGCTATTAACGAAATTATGCAATTTATCGATCAAGTAGAAATAGAAGTAGAAGCAGGTAAAGGTGGCGATGGAATTGTCGCCTTCCGACGAGAGAAGTACGTCCCGGCTGGTGGTCCCTCTGGTGGTAATGGAGGGCGAGGTGGTTCAGTAATTTTAGTTGCCGTGGAAAATCTGCAAACCTTGCTGGATTTTAAATACAAGCATATTTTTTCTGCAGACAACGGTGGTCGTGGCGGACCGAATAATCGTACAGGCGCAAATGGAAAAGATTTAATTATCGAAGTTCCCTGCGGTACTGTTGTTTACGATACAGAAACTGACGAAATAGTTGGAGATTTGGTAGAACCTGGGCAAACTTTACAGATTGCAGAAGGTGGTAAAGGCGGACTGGGAAACCAACATTTTTTAAGCAACCGTAATCGTGCGCCAGAATATGCCCTCCCAGGACTTCCTGGTGAACGGCGACTTTTGCGGCTAGAGTTGAAACTTTTGGCAGAAGTTGGAATTATCGGACTTCCCAACGCCGGCAAATCTACTTTAATTTCTGCCTTATCTTCGGCACGCCCGAAAATAGCTGACTATCCCTTCACCACCCTCATACCAAATTTAGGTGTAGTGCGCAAACCCAGTGGTGACGGCACAGTTTTCGCTGATATTCCCGGACTAATTGAAGGTGCTGCTCAAGGAGTAGGGTTGGGACACGATTTTTTGCGTCACATTGAGCGCACCCGCGTACTGCTACATTTAATTGATGCTACCAGTGATAATGTGATAGCAGATTATAACACAATTCAACAAGAATTACTTGCTTACGGACGAGGTTTAGCAGAGCGACCACAAATTTTGGCGTTGAACAAAATTGATGCTGTTGACAGGGAAACACAAGATTTAGAAGCGTTAGCCACCCAACTTAATCATCTCTCCTTAGCTCCTGTTTTTCTAATTTCAGCAGTAACAGGTGCTGGGTTAGAACCAATGTTACAGAAAATTTGGGAGGTGATAGATCAGAAAAATGCAAGTGAAATGGCACAGGAGAATTATGTATAATCCGTAGTTAACTTTTTTCGTGCCTTTGCCTAAGGTTAAATAACTCCTAAACTTTGATCAACCAGCGTTGCCGATACATAATAAAGGCGACAGCCAACCACAACAAGACAGTAGCGATCGCCAACAATAGCGAACCATTAAAAGTACCCGCCCAAGATGCGAACAAGTTATTGTAAATCCAATCGTAGGTACTTAATGCGTTTTCTCCACTGCCAACTTTTGTTTTCACCAAAATTTTAATCAATAGCACAGAAGCAACAAAAATGGCGATCGCATTTAACCCCATAACTTCAAAAGGTTTACCCCAACGTTGTCGCCGTACTTCAATCAGTTCATAACAAGCTGCCAGTAATAATAATGCCCACCCAGTAGTAAAAACAACATAAGAACTAGTCCACAACTTTTTATTGAGCGGAAACTCCCAACCCCATAACCAACCGATAATTAAGCAACCAATCCCAAATAATACCAAACCAACACTTGTACGTGATTTCACTGGATTATCGCGTAGCCATTGTCCAGCAAAATAACCAGCCAAGACACTGACAACAGCGGGAATGGTGCTAAAAAGTCCTTCCGGATCTCCCAAATTTTTGAAACCATCTCCTTTATATAGATGTGCTGAAGGAATGATTAATCTATCTACATAAGCACCAAAATTACCATCTCGTGTCAGCACTCCCGCTCCATAACCAGGTACAGGTACATACATCATCATCAACCAATAACCGATTAGTAATACCCCGAACAGAATCCATTGTCCTTTACGCGGTAAGTTAAGAACTGCAACGGAAGCAAGCAGGTAGGTAAGACTGATGCGCTGCAATACGCCCATGAAGCGAATGGTACTCAAATCATATTGCCAAAAACCGTTGAGTAGTAATCCTAAACCAAAGAGAATTGCCGCACGTCGAAAAATACGCCAGTAGACAGATGCAGGGGGTTTGCGATCGCCTATGTACTTAGAAAAAGAGAAAGTCATTGCCACACCAACAATAAAGAGAAAAAAGGGAAATATCAAATCAGTTGGTGTACAACCGTGCCAATCAGCATGAAGTAGCGGAGGATAAGCATTATCGCCAGCTAGACTCGCCATATTGACGAGAATCATACCCGCGATAGTGATGCCGCGAAAAACATCCAGTGAAGTTAGACGCATGAGCTAAAATTTATTGTAAATACAATCTTATTACTTCACTATGTATAGTCAATCAAGGCAAATTTTTGAATTAATATACAAGGTAAAATTTTATTAAGTAACTATTTAAAATAATTCAATGGCAATCAAAGTTGGAGATCAAGCTCCTGATTTCACCTTACCTTCGCAAAACGGTTCACCAGTTAGCTTGAAAGATTTTCAAGGCAAAGCAGTCGTCCTTTATTTTTATCCCAAAGACGACACTCCTGGATGTACCGCAGAATCTTGTGCCTTTCGCGATCAGTATGAAGTATTCAAATCAGCAGGTGCAGAAGTTATTGGTGTCAGTGGCGATTCGCCTGAATCTCATCAGCGATTCGCCACCAAGTATCAGCTACCGTTTACCCTTTTAAGTGACAAAGGCGACGCTGTGCGGAAGCAATACGGTGCATCCGCAGCCTTTGGTTTGTTTCCTGGGCGCGTTACTTATGTTATAGATCAACAGGGGGTTGTGCAGTACGTTTTTAACTCCATGTTTAATTTTAAAGGTCACGTTGAGGAAGCACTGAAAACTTTGCAACAATTTGCAGTGAACTAAGGGGGCAATGGGCATGCCCCATGCCCCTTGCTCGATTCCCTATTCTTTCTTACACCTTGTTTTGGTAAGACTTTTCTGGCATGTGAATATTACTGTAAGCTGTCTTGCCATTCTTGCCGTTACCGTTGGTATGCCCATTGCCATTGCGGGGTTGAATTACACCATAACCTCCGTGATTGCGCTCGTAAATGACATTAATCTCGCCTGTTTCTGAATTACGGAACATATAAAAATCGTGTCCCACCAATTGCAACTGTTCTAAAGCTTCTGCAGTAGTCATGGGTGGCATGGCAAAATATTTAGTCCGGACTACTTCTTCGGGTAATATGGGAGTGCGATCGCCAATTAAATCTTTGACTACAGTTTCTGGCACTGCTTCTTCAATGGTAGATTGGGCTTGAGTTTTCTTATCTTGTCGTCGTTCTTTGTATTTTCGTAGTTGACGTGCGATTTTATCTGCTACCAAGTCTATACTGGCATATAAATTCTCGCTGCTCTCCTCGGCTCTAATGACATTACCATTGGCATATATAGTCACTTCCGCAGCTTGCTTGGGATTAATTCGGGGATTGCGAGCTACGCTAAGATGGACATCCACTTCGTTTGTGATGTTCTGAAAATGATTTACTGCCTTGTCAATTTTTTGATGCACATATTCCCGGATGGCATCGGTGATTTCAATATTTTTGCCGTGGATGACAAGCTTCATGTAAACTCTCCCGCTGGTAGTTTAATGTGAATTTGGTTGGGATGAACAGGAATTGCGGTAAGGTCTATCACTGCTGCCAATAGAAATTGTGAACTAATTTTTACACACTGCTGCTGTGCCTACTCCTGCCTTGTTTTTCTCACGCCTGCCATATCTCCAATTGGTTGAAAGGCAATTGAACATTGCTGCAAACATCGTTCAATCCCAAGTTAACATTGTGGATTGCGATCGCCACAAAGAAAATACAAGTTCTAAGAGGGGATTTTATCTGGTATTTGATTTAAACAACTGATTAGGCGTCATCTTGAGCGTGCATTAGTTCCTATTTTCTTGGCGTGATGGTTATTGCAGAGAATTCCTCCCAACACCATTAAAGTTATATATTCAAACTAGCATCTTGTATTTTGTAAAACCAATTCCCTTGACTTTCCTTTAAAATCCTTTGCATAGCTTGACAATTGCCGCTTAGTTTGTAATTTGTCATACTGATTCTTCTATTTTTCGTTGATTTTTATCTAAAAATATGCTATGGAAAAACACATATACAAATGTTTACTATATAACAAAGAAGTGATACCCTACCGAGAAGCACTCGCATGGCAGCGATCGCTACTTAGTGAACGCATCAACAACTCAGTATTGGATGACGTGTTAATCTTGTTAGAGCATCCACCCGTCTACACTCTAGGACAAGGAGCGAATCCTGATTTTCTCAAATTTGACATTGATAACACTACGTATGAAGTGTGTAGAGTTGAACGCGGTGGCGAAGTAACATACCATTGTCCAGGTCAATTAGTAGGGTATCCAATTTTAAATCTGCAACGTTATCGTAAAGACCTCCACTGGTACTTAAGACAACTAGAAGAAGTAATAATTCGCACATTGACTGTTTACAATTTACAGGGAGAACGCATACCAGGTTTTACAGGTGTTTGGCTAGAAGGGCGTAAAGTAGCCGCTATTGGTATTAAAGTTAGCCGTTGGATTACCATGCACGGTTTTTCATTGAATGTTTGTCCAGATTTGACAGGGTTTGAGCGCATTGTACCCTGTGGTATTTCGGATAAGCCAGTGGGCAGTTTGCGAGAGTGGCTTCCGGGTATCACATGTGATGAGGTACGCTCTCACATAGCACAATCCTTTGCTTCTGTGTTTAACGTGAAATTCGACTGAGGAAAGTACGCAAACGCTCACTTTTAGGATTTGTGAGAACTTCATGAGCGGACCCTTGTTCTGCTACAATTCCTTTATCCATAAATATCACTTGGTTTGCGACTTCACGGGCAAATTGCATTTCGTGGGTGACAACTACCATTGTCATCCCCTCGGCAGCTAGTTGCTGCATTACTTGTAGAACTTCGCCAACAAGTTCTGGATCTAGGGCGCTGGTGGGTTCGTCGAATAACATGATCTGGGGGTTCATGCATAAGCTACGAGCGATGGCTACTCGTTGTTTTTGCCCACCGGAAAGTTGTTCGGGGTAGGCTGATGCTTTGTCAAATAGTCCTACTTTTTCAAGATAAAATCCTGCTAGTTGTGTACTTTCTTTGGGGGTTTTGTTTAGTACTTTACGGGGCGCAAGGGTGAGGTTTTCTAGTACGCTCAAATGGGGGAATAGGTTGAATTGTTGGAATACCATGCCTACTTGTGTGCGTAGTTGCCGTAGTTGATGGTTGTTTAAGTTGGGTTTTGATAAGTCTATTCCGTTGACTGTTAAGTTTCCACTATCTATGGTTTCTAGGCGGTTGAAGCAGCGTAGTAGGGTGCTTTTGCCACATCCTGAGGAACCAATTACTGCGACTACTTCTTGTTTGTTGATTTCTCCGCTGATTCCTTTGAGGACTTTTAGGGTACCGAAGTTTTTTTCGATGTTTTTGAAGGTGATTATGGGGGTTTTCATGTATGGTGTTTTAAATTTTATTTTAATGAACCGCGAAGACGCGAAGGGCGCGAAGGAAGAGAAAAAGAGTATGGGTTGGTGGCGTTGGTGTTTGGTTTTTGGGTTGTGTTGTTTGTTGGTGCTGGGTGGTTGTGGTTTGAATGGGGATGTTGGTGGTGGGAGGAGGTTGGTGGTGGCGACGGAGCCGACTTTTCCGCCTTTTGAGTTTCAGTCTGGGGATGGGAAGTTGCAGGGTTTTGATATTGATTTGATGAATGCGATCGCAAATGCTGCTGGTTTTGAGGTTAGGTATCAAAATATGCCCTTTGCGGGGATGATTCCGGCTTTGCAGGCAAGAAGTATTGATGCGGCTGTTTCGGCGATGACTATTACTGAGGAACGGGCTAAGACGATTTCTTTTTCTCGTCCTTATTTTAAGTCGGGGTTGGGGATTGTTGTTGGTGAGAATCAGGATGTTAGTAGTTTTGAGGGTTTGAGGGGTAAGCGGATTGCTGTACAAATTGGTACGACGGGCGCGAATAAGGTTAAAGAGTTGGCGGGTGCTGTAATTCGCACTTTTGATGATGCACCTACGGCTTTGCAAGAGTTACTTAATGGTAATGTTGATGCTGTGGTTCATGACCAAGCGGTTCTGCTCTATGGTATTAAGACGGGTAATCTTGGGGGACTTAAGTTGGTTGGTCAGTTGTTGACCCAGGAGTATTATGGTATTCCTATGCCCAAGAATTCGCCTAATCTGGCTTTGATTAATTCTGGTTTGACTAAGGTGTTAGGTAACGGTAGTTATGCCCAAATTTATAAGAAGTGGTTTAATAGTGAACCGCCTGCTTTACCTGAGAAATTACCTTTTCAGCAGGAAGGTAGTCAACCAGGGGTGTCTAAGATTTTTTCTGCAATTACGGTTATTTTACGATCTCTTCCTTTTTTACTGCAAGGAGCGTTAGTGACGTTACAGATTACGGCGCTGTCTGTGGTTTTGGGTTTGGTTGGGGGTTCTTTGTTGGGTATTGTCAGACTTTCTCGGGTTACTCCTGTGCGATGGGCTGCTAGGGGTTATGTGGATTTTTTCCGGGGAACGCCTTTATTGGTGCAAATTTTTATGATTTACTTTGGTATACCTGCGATCGCTCAAGAATTGGGTTTTACTTTCACTTTTAATCGTCTGGCGGCGGCGGTGATTGCTTTAAGTTTGAATAGTGCTGCGTACATTGGGGAAATTGTGCGTGGCGGTATTCAATCTATTGAAGTGGGGCAAGCTGAAGCTGCACAATCTCTTGGTTTAAGTTCTACACAAACTATGCGCTATGTAATTTTTCCTCAAGCTTTCCGCCGAATGCTTCCTCCTTTGAGTAATGAGTTTATTAGTATGCTCAAAGATACGAGTTTGGTGGCTGTGATTGGTTTTGAAGAATTGTTTCGCAAAGGACAGTTGATTGTGGCGGAAAACTATCGCGCTTTTGAAATTTACGCGGCTGTGGCTTTGGTTTACTTATTTTTGACGCTGCTTTCTTCTCAAGCGTTTAGTCGCTTGGAAGTATGGTTGAATCCAGTCAGGCGATCGCGTAAAGTGTAGTGGTTGTTCTGTAGGAGGAGAGCGTAGACGCGGAGCGGCTTGTCGTCAGACATCGCCCCCAATCGCTTTGAACATTGCATTACAATAGTGACATGTTGGCAAAAGTTGGTTTATATGCAGAGCTATTCCCTTACAGACGTGGGCGAACGTTACAAAGAAGTTTTTGAAAGTGCGACAAAAGAGCCTGTTCTCTTGACAAAGGAATCACAACCTAGTTATGTTATTATGTCGGCTAATAACTATCAGCAATTAATGCGAGCTTACGCCGAATTACAAGACCATGTTTTTGGTAAGCTTGCTCAAGCAGCACTTTCAAATTCACAAATGGTTGGTACGGAAGCCTTTACGCTAGAACTACAACGTCTAGCTAATTTTGACAGCGACGAACAGTAGAATTTTAATGATTATTTTTTATAAAGACTACGATATTCCCAAGGCTTGACAAACTTAGCATCACTCCAGACTCCCCGTCGGTTTTCTTTTGCTTCGGCTTCGGCTTGTTGAATTACGTCTTTACTAGGACACTTGTTTAAGTAGGGACGGTAGACAAGTGCTAATCCTTCACTTACCAATACTTGTTGAATTAAAGTTTTATCTGGTAGACGGATTTCTGCTACTTTTCTTCCGTATCTATCGCTGTCGGTGATAGTTAAGGTGACGCGAGAGCCTCCTTGTTTGACTAGTTGCTCCACTCTTTCTTGGGCTTTTGCACCCCAGTTAAATTGATTGCGATCGCTTGCACGTTTACTTTGTTTTTCTTTATTAGTATGGGGAACTTCTGGTGCATCTACACAAGCAAAGCGTACAGTAATATTATCGCCATTGGGTTCTTTCACAGTCATTGTATCACCATCACTAACTCGCTGCACCACGTCCCCAGAGGGAGGAAAAAGTCTATCACACCCCATTAAACATAAGATAATGATTACTGCACACAGCCAAAGTAGCGATCGTTTAATTAGTTTTTCCATCCCCTGCCACCAAATAATCCTTATGCGATGATATTAACAAACGGCAAAGTTATTCTGCCTTACTAGTGTGATAGTATACTTAATATTTACACTTAACTATATTAGCTTGAGGATAGCCTAATGATGGGAACTGAGTTATTGGTTGCTTGGGGAATAGCAAACCTTTCTGGATTTCTGTTTAAGAAAGTACTTCAACTGATGTTAACTTCAGTAGAAGACTACGTTAAAGATTTTTTTAAAGGGTATATTCAAAAGTTTGTTAATCTACCTTTCGAGCTAGCTAAACAAGAACCATTACAAAAAGCTTGCGTTCAAGGTATAGTAGAATTTTTGAACTTGGTTCAATTAGAACTAGAGGATTTAGAAATTGAACCACCTCAAATAGAAGAATATACAGAAGACTTAAACAAATTTATTCAAGATATATCTATCAGAGAAACTCTTGGTAAACCTTTTGAAGCTGCATTAGGTTTGATAGCAGAAGATGATAGCCAATTGTTGAATCAGTTACTTGCACACAGGTGGAATAACTTAAATTTAAAGACTTTACCTGACAATTTTAACTGGGAAAGGCTTGCTAAACGTTATCGAAAAAAAGTTCAAACAATTGTCAACGAGTCAAAGGAGTTGCGAGAACTCTTAAATGCAGAGAACTTAAATAAGATCCGACAAGAACTTGAACAACTTACTCCTGTTTCTCCTGATTTTGACTTGAGTCGTTATCAGGAGGGTTTGAAAACAGCTTATAGCATCTTAAGGTTAGACACCTTAGATACTAGTGGTTGGGAAAACCACTTGCGACTCTGGGAAATATTTGTGCCTCAAGATGTTGGTATATATCCTGGTGATAGTAATCAAGCGCAGCCAATCTGTTCTGTTTTAGACATTCTCAACGACGAGCAAAAATACAAATATACAGTTATTATTGGTAATCCTGGCTCTGGCAAATCTACTTTGATGCAAAGCAAAGCACTATCTTGGGCAAGAACACCAATTAGAGATATTTTATCACTAGAGTTACCTTTATTAATTGAATTACGCAATTTTCTAGATAATCGTCAATTTTGCCACAATTTTCTAGAGTATTACCATAAAGGAAGTGGTATAAATGGTGGTAATCTGGGACAAAAAGAATTGCATGATTGGTTGAAGAATAATAAATCTATTGTCATGTTTGATGGTTTGGATGAAGTGCTTGATTTGGGTGAACGTGAGAATGTAGTCACAGATATTATTAACTTCACTCACACCTATCCTAAAGTACGAGTCTTGGTTACATCTCGTGTGATTGGTTATGAGCAGCAATATCAAAAACTGCGTCATGCTAATTTTAGTCATTTCATGCTACAAGATTTGAACCAAGAACAAATTCGTAATTTTGTCACCCAATGGCATAAATTAGCATTTCAGGATAAAAATGTTGGAGAATATAGACGTCATCGCTTGCAAAATTCTATTGATAATTCCCGTGCTTTTCGAGAGTTGGCATACAATCCTCTACTACTAACCATGATGGCAGTTCTAAATAGACATGAGGAATTACCGAGAGATCGTTCTACTTTGTATGAAAATGCTTCTAAAGTTCTATTACAACGTTGGGATGGTGATAAAAATTTACCAGAAGATAGACGTTTAAACGCGGAAGTTAATAACTACATTGACTATAAAGCTAAACAGGAGATGTTACGTCAGATTGCTTATCGGATGCAATGCTCTACTATTACTCTAGCTGGTAATTTGGTTATTAGTGAGCAAGATTTAGAAGATACTCTGGCTAATTATCTACAAAGTATAGTTTCTGACAAAGCTAAGCTGGTAGCTAGAGTGTTACGGGAGCAGCTAACAACTCGGAGTTTTATTTTATGTTTCCTGGGTGACAATTCTTATGGCTTTGTTCATCGTACTTTTCTAGAATACTTTTGTGCTTGGTATTTTGTCGAACAATATGAAAGAAAGCGTAATATAACTTTGGAATACTTGAAACAAGAGATCTTTTACCCACGGTGGAAGGATACTTCTTGGCATGAGGTTCTCAGTTTAATTGTGGGCAAAATTTATGTTACTTCAGCAGGAGAAATTATTAATTATCTCATGGAGCAAGAGTGTGAAACAGATGATTGTCTAAATTTATTTTTAGCAGCAAAATGCTTGTTAGATGTAAGAGACAGTTTTTTAATTAAAGAAACAGCAAATAAATTGCTGAATAAATTAAAACTTTTAGTAGAGGAGCAAGGTAGCGTTAGTAATACGTTACGTATAGAGGTAATTAAAGTTATTAAAAAAACTTGGTATAATGATACAGAAACGTTACGATGGCTAGAAAAGGTGAGTGAAGCTTGAACATCTTTCCAATCCCTAATTTTTGTTCCCCATGAGCGCTCATCAATAGTAAATCAAGTAAATTTATCAAACAGGGAGTTTAACATCTATGATGGATTGGCTAGGTTCGGGAGTAGTAAATGCAGTCGGTTTTGTCTTTAGGACTCTCCTAATGGAACTAACGCGGGAAGATTTACAATCTTTCATTCACAGTTTCTTAACAAAGTATCGTTACAATCAAATTGTGCCACAGAAACAAGAGTTACTCAAGTTGACTCTTGGTCAAGCTTTGAAAGAATTTTTGACCTTGGTGCAGTTAGAATTAGAAGATTCTAATTTATCTGCAAAGGAAATAGAGCAATATACTAACTCGTTAAGAAAGTTTATTCATAATAAAACTGTATTGGAAGAACTGGGAAAGCCATTTGAAGATGAGCGGCAATTGCCTAGTGCGAATATATTAGAGCAGACTTGGCAAGAATGGAATTTACAGCCGCTACCAAATGATTTTAACTGGGGACAAATTACCAAGCTATATCGCCGCAAGGTAAGCACTATTCTAAGAGAATATGAGGAATTACCTGCTTTACTTAATCAGCACAATCAAGTCACAAGTTCAACATTGAATGAGTCAATCAGTATAGGTGGTGGTAGCTTTGATATAGAAGCACAATATGATGCAATAGGAATTATATCAAACCTTGATTTACTAAATTACCGGGATGCGATCGCCAAAACTTACGGTTATCTCCGACTCGATTCTTTTGATACCACAGGCTACAGCTACAACTTGAAGTTATGGAATATGTTTGTAGCTCAAAATGTACGTGAAGTAATTGAGGTATCACAATTTCGTGAGCTACCAAAAGAGTATTTAGAACGATTGAAAAAAACTGAACAAGTAGAAGATACAGATATTCCACAGGAAGTTTTAGAACGCTACAAACAAGTTTATCATCAACAATCAACCCACTCTGTCCTGGATGTTACTCAAAGCGTTAATTACCAATACATAATGATTTTAGGCGATCCTGGTTCGGGAAAGTCTAGTTTACTCCATTATTTAGCGCTAAAATGGGCAGAAACACTAGTTCCAGATTTGCCTTCACAGCCAATTCCGTTATTGATTGAATTACGCACTTATGCTCGAAGTCGAAACAATCAAGAAAGTGAAAACTTCATAGAATTATTTCAGCAAGGAAGTGGCTTTATCTGTCCTTTAAATCCGCAGCAAATACATCAATTACTCAGACAAAGCAAGGCTTTTGTTATGTTTGATGGATTAGATGAAGTATTTGAACCAAGTAAACGAGAAGAAGCAATTACAGATATTATTAATTTCACCAAAACCTATCCTCATGTACGGGTGTTAGTAACATCTCGCGTAATTGGCTATAAGCCGCAACGCTTGCAAGATGCTAAATTTCGCCATTTCATGTTACAAGATTTAGAGTTAGAACAAATTTATACTTTTATCGATAAATGGCATGATTTAGCTTTTGGTAATAGTCCCGAAAAGGGAAGAAAACGCGATCGCTTGTGTACAGCGATTAATACTTATTCGCCAATTAGGCAACTTGCCGGAAATCCCTTGCTGCTCACAATGATGGCAATTCTTAATCGTAATCAAGAACTACCAAGAGATCGTGCTGAACTTTACAATCAAGCGTCACGAGTTTTGTTACAGCAATGGGATGTAGAAAAAGCATTAGTGAATGACACTATCACAATTGATTATAAAGATAAGCAAGCGATGTTGCGTAAAGTTGCTTATTACATGCAGACAAATGAAAAAGGCTTGACAGGTAACTTGATTTATGCAGCAGATTTAGAAGATATTCTTACTCGCTATTTAACAACTATCGAAATAAATCATCCTAATTATATAGCAAAGTTATTGATTAATCAACTTCGAGAACGTAACTTTATTTTATGCTTCCTTGGTGCAGATTATTATGCTTTTGTGCATAGAACATTTTTGGAATACTTCTGTGCTTGGGAGTTTGTAAGGCAATTTGAAAAAGAACGAGTAATTTCACTAAATTATCTCAAAACAGAGGTTTTTGGCAGGCACTGGCATGATGAGTCTTGGCATGAAGTTCTACGCCTAATCGCCGGAATGATTGATGCCAAATTTACAGGTGAGATTATTGATTATCTCATGGCACAAGAGGGCGAAGCAAAAAAATTTAGTAACCTATTTTTAGCAGCTAAATGTCTTTCAGAGGTGAGGAATAGAACGATAATATCGTCAATCGATAGCAACTTATTTGACTGCCTAAAAGCCTTAACTCAGTACAAACATGACTCTTACGCTTCAAATGCAGAAGAATTCAATTTAATTAGTAAAATTTGTGTTAAAGCCGTTTTAGCGATCGCAACTACTTGGCAAGGGAATCCAAAAACCCTACCTTTTCTCAAAATTGTGGCTGATTCCACCCACTATTGGGCTGTGAAACAGGCGGTGGTAAATGAACTAGTCAAAGAACTCGTTGCAAATGAATCTGATCCTCTACCCATTCTCAAGATGCACGCTCAATTTAATAATGATTCGGATTTGCGAATAGGAGCAATACAAGAACTAGCCAGTAGATGGAAGGAAGACCCGGATACATTAGCTATCATTAAAGATCGTGTTCAAATAGATAATGATTTGAATGTACGACGGATAGCAGTACACGCACTAGCCGAAGGATGGAAAGAAGATATTGATACATTATCCATTCTCAAATCCCGCGCTCAATTTGATAATGCTTGGCAAGTGCGACGAGCAGCTGTACTAGAGTTAAGTAGGCGCTGGAAAGATGAACCGGGGATATTTGAATTTTTGTGCGCTCGCGCTGTCTGCGATCCCTGTAAGACTCAGCAATATTGGTTGAACCCCCGAAAAGTGGCACTTGAGGCAATTATTAAACAATATCCTGAGCATCCCCAGACTTTACAGCTTTTACATGACAGAGCAGAAAATGATCCAGATGAAAAGCTACGGGAGTTTGCTCAACAGAAATTGAACGAGCGGAGAGTGACAATGTAAGCTAAGAATATGCCTAAGAAAATTAGAGAATTGAAAAGCTTGTTGCAGCAAGCAGGGTTTACTTACCGTCCTGGCAAGGGTAGTCACACTAATTGGTTTCACCCTTTACTATCTGGGAAAGTACTTTGTCAGGCAAAGACGGATCGGATGCTAAACCTTACCAAGAGAAAGATGTTAGTGATGCACTTAAGAAGATAGAAAAAATTAGAAAGGTTCAGGAGGAAGAACAAGAATGAATCGATATACTATAACTATTCAGTGGTCTGATGAAGATAAGTGTTTTGTTGTTAGCCTTCCTGAATGGGGAGAGTTTTGCCATACTCACGGAGATTCTTACGAAGAAGCTCTAAAAAATGCTCAGGAAGTATTAGAAATGCTGATAGAGTCATCATTGGAAGATGGTCAACCTTTGCCAAAACCTATGACTTTCGGTCACTCATTGCAAGTAGCATGAAGCTTTGCGCAGTTCCGGAGGCAGGATCTCCAATTCTCATTACAAGAGGCAGAGCCTCTCACGCTAGCATTACCAGGCTCCTGCCTGGTAACGAGGAGCACGAGGAGGAACTGCTTACTTGTGGATAACTAATTGTTCTGGTTCTGACTGCTCAACTTCTGGTAGTGAAGGGGGAAATTCTAAAGCTTGGTAAGTTTCTGCTTGATTATCGGTAGTATTTTTATCTTTTTGATCGCGACGGAACCAGTAAACACCGCCTACTATCAAACTGCCTAAAATGGCAGATAAACCTAGTGTTTTGGCAAGATTTGCCGAATTGGAGGAATCAGGTGGTGAGTTATCTAATCTTGGGAAAGAGTTTCGTGTGCCGCTAAAAGGACAAGCATCGGCGGAACCGATGAAATATGTCAATGTGCCACCTGTAATGGCAGCAGCAGACACAATGGCAACCAGAAATTGATTGGGTTTCATAGTTGTAATGATTGTAAATAAAAATTTACAAGATTCTGGGCAAGTGTTGAGAAATATTACTAGTTCTCAACTTTAACTCAGTATAGTCTTGGTAGTCAAGCTTAGCAACTAAATATTTGGATACTGAATCATCAGAAAAATTAACGTCTAAGATAATAAATGTAAACTTCTCACACGTTCAAGTAATGAACTTTTTCACTTACCTGATGCATCTAGCTGGTTCTGGTGTCTCAGCATACTACTATGCTACTCAGATCCGTGACATCAAAACTCGCCCCAATATCCTCGCGGGGTTTCAGCTAGCGGAATCAGGTTCCGTACCTTTTCTGACAGCACTGAGCGATCGCGCTGCCACAGAAGGTGACACTTGGCTGGCGCAAAAACTAGCAAAACACGCTTCAGACGAAACAAAGCATGGTCAAATTTTTGCCCACGCCTTAAAACAACTTAACAAAGAAGTCATAGATTTTAAAAATCAACCACAAAACACAAAAGAGAACAAATCTCAACAACGTCGTAGTCCCTTCTTTGCTACGTTTTTTGAAGGTTACTCCCAAGAACAGTTAAAACCTGCTGTAATTGACTGGAATGTATTTATGGGTAGCACCTACATTCTGGAGTTAGATGCCAGCAGAGATTTTGAGCAAATGGCACATGTACTACCAGAGAACGATCCAGCAAGTCGCAACCTTAAGTTGGGGATGTTGAGTATCGCCAAAGATGAAACCGGTCATGCTGCCTATCTTTATGAAGCAATGACACGGCGGATGTCTGCGGTAGATGTGCAAAAACTTGTGGATGAATGGCGCACTCGCAAAGTGAACGCTTTGTTAGCATTTGCCGGTGGGATGTTGCAACGTCAGGATAATACTCCAAAGCTGGTACAGGATAGTACGCCAACAAAAAGCCAACCTGAGTTAGTGGTAGCTTAAGCTAAAGCAGGGGGAGATCGGGAAGTAAGGAATTGTCATGTTTAGACACGCGATATATGTCTCTATATGTTCTTCCTTATCTTCCCCCACTTTGTGGTAATCGTAGATGATTTAGCGATCGCCAATCGGATTAATGTCTCCAACGAATTGCAGTAAGTCCACCATTGTGAATCTTCCTGGGTGTTGGGCGGGCAATACTGGTTTCCAATCAGGGCAACGTGCCAAGAAAGAGCTACTATCAGTTTCCAAAAGACCAACAAACACTTCAGCAAGAATACGACTTCCCACTTGACCTAAACGCAATCCTTCTCCCTGAATTTGTGCTTCTTTGAGGATGTAGTACCATAGGGGTGATTCAATGTGGAAGTTATGTTTAGCAGCAACTTCTCCATCCGGTCCTGTAGCTATTTCCGACTCACTCAACGGGTTGAATTGCATTAAGTTAGCTACACTTTGACCAGATGGTAAGCCTAGACTGCGACCGCGAAGCAAGTTTCTCACAGCTAGTGACTTAGGTTCTGGAACATTTGGCAAATCCTTCAGAGGATCAACCAAGAATGGATCTAGCTTGCGGCTGGGATTAACTAGCACACCAGGGTCAATTTCAAAAAATCTTCTCCAGTCACAATACCTTTGCCAAAAAAAGAGGATGAAGAGAGAGGGCAGATGTAGTAGAGTTATGGTCTCTCACAACGACAACTC
>NZ_JACXAE010000070.1 GCF_014698965.1 Iningainema tapete BLCC-T55 | reverse complement strand
GTCTCATTTTATTCTTGGTTTGCTTTTTTATTTCAGTAATTACCGATTGTGACACTATTGGGTGCGGAATATAGGCTCCAAAGCAATATCAATTCCCCCCACAGCAAAGCTGATATCAGCCGCAGCCAAAGCTGGTGCATCGTTGATCCCATCCCCAACCATTCCTACTACCCCTTCTGAGCGCAATTGTTGAATTGCTTTTAGTTTATCCTCTGGTAGCAGTTGTGCTTGATACTCTGTGATTCCAACTTGTTGGGCAATCTGCTTGGCAACAGCAGCCCGATCGCCTGTCAGCATCACTAACTGTTTTAGCCCAACGCGCTTGAGTTGTCGCATTGCTTCTGTTGCTTCCAACCGTATTCCATCAGAGAGTGCGATCGCTCCCAATAAACCGTTAGTCGTCCCTACTAACACCGGAATCTGACCAAACTGTTCAATCTCAGCTAACAAAGATTCTTCAAACAAGGGAATCTCTTTGTCTGTAAATAACCTTCGATTGCCAACAAAGTACAGCAACTCACCAAAGTTTGCTTGAATCCCTTTACCAGGTAGTGCCGTGAAATTTTCTGGTGTTTCTAACTCCATCTCTTGCTGTAGCGCTTTGACGACGATTGCCTTTGCCAAAGGATGTTCTGATTGTTGTTCCAGCGAAGCTGCAATCAATAACACCATGTTTTCACTTACTTTACCAAAGCTATAAACCTTTTGTACAACGGGTAGCCCCTGCGTAATTGTGCCAGTTTTATCAAAGGCAAGGGTACTGATGCGCCCGGAAGTCTCCAGTGCATTACCCCCTTTGAACAAAACACCTTGACGGGTTGCAGCACCAATGGCGCTGACAATTGCGACTGGGGTGGAAATCACCAAGGCACAGGGACAGGCGATTACTAGCATAACTAGCGATCGGTAGAACCAAACGTTGAAAGGTTGAGCAAATGCCAAGGGTGGAATAAGTGCTATGAGAATTGCTATCAAAATTACTATCGGGGTATAGACTTCTGCAAACCTATCCACCCACTGCTGTGAAGGAGCGCGACTTTCTTGAGCTTGTTCCACCAAATGCACAATTTTTGCAACAGTGGTATCACTCTTAATATGAGTTACTTTAACTTCTAAAAAACCTATTTGATTTAACGTTCCGGCAAAGACAGTATCTCCGGGAGCCTTATCTTCTGGAATTGACTCTCCCGTAATAGGAGACTGGTCAATTGTGCTATTACCAGTTAGGACTATGCCATCTAACGCTACGCGCTGTCCTGGTCGAATTGTCAAAATTTCCCCTATCTGGATACTCTCAACGGGAACTGTAACTTCTCGATTTCCCCGCTTGACACTAGCAGTAGGTGGAGTTAAATCCATTAAAGCGCGAATAGCATTGCGGGTGCGACCAAAGGTAAAAACTTGTAACGTTGTACCTAAAGAAAACAAAAAGACGACTAGCGCCCCTTCAAACCAGTCTCCTAAAATCACTGCCCCAATCACCGAGATAGTCATCAATAGATTCATATCGGCGCGGCGCAAGCGCAACTCAAACAAACCAGCTCGTGCAATAGGATAGCCTGCAATGACAATGCCAATGCCATAAAAAGTTCGTGCTATCCAGATGGGTAATGCTAAATGTTGAGTAACTAAGCCTAAAACTAATCCTATACCAGCAAGAATAACGCTTTGCCCCCGACGGTTGCTCAGCCAGAATTTCCATGTCGGATCGGGGTTTTGAGTAGGGGGGCAGACTTGAACGGCGCGATCGCTATGGTTGTGGCAACAGGAATCGGTATGATCGTGGGAGCTAGCAACAGAACTCTGCTCAACCGTATAACCCAATGCTTTAATCCGGTCATAAATAGTCGCTTCACTAACCTGGAGCGGGTCATAAGATACTTGCAATCGTCCAGTCGCAAAGCTGACCGATACCTCACTCACGCCTGCAATTTGCTCTAAACCTACCTCAATTGTCTTAGCACAACTTCCGCAGTCCATGCCACCTACTTGTACTTGTTGGGTTTTCAGGGAAGGAGTTTGAGTCATGGCAGCTTTAAAGGGGGCGACAAGAATAATTGTTTATATTTTAATACAACAATTGAATAGTTATTCAATTGTTTAATTGTTTAATTTTAGTTACGATTGAGATTGATAACCATTGGCTAAACTCAACGTCGTGAACAAGCGCAAGCAAAAGCAAGACTCAGACTTACTCCAAACTGAAGCACCAAAGTGTGATGCTCATCTGGTGCATCTAGTAGTCTGTCAAGAACTAATTGACGGATAGAGGCGCTTTAATTTAATACGGGCATCAGCGGTTGTAAATTGC
>NZ_JACXAE010000069.1 GCF_014698965.1 Iningainema tapete BLCC-T55 | reverse complement strand
TTTTGAAAATATGTCATTGGGTATAGTTTTAACTACTTATTTTCTCTAACTCGTGAAAAAATGGGCGAACCGGGAGTAATAAGGCAAACTGGACTTCAAAAAACGCAACAATAATTAATCCACATAGCAATGTTCTAAAGCCAATTGTGCGGCGGTGGTTATGGCGTTGCTTCTGAATGCTGCACTCAAAAAAATCCAACTCAAAAGAATTTAGCCAACTGGGATCTGATTTAACTAATTGCTTTAATAATGGTAAGCGAGGGTCATCATCCCAAAGAAAACCCATAGCTTGTTTATCTGCCTTAGAAATTGCCCATTTATGAGCATCAGGTGTAAGCTCACGTTGCAGTAACACAGATTTTAATTCTCGATCTTTCCAATTGCGCAGCCTTTGCCATCCCCGCACCAAAACATCATGAGCAGGTTCTACATAAGAATTACCCTCTGTATCTTGTCCTTGCACCAGTAAATGTGCGGAGGCAAAACTTTCAATCACCAAATTCACCCGTGTATTTTCTGGTTCTGGATACTCCAATTCCTTCAGAAATACCCGCCTGCGTGCCAACTCACCACCACCTACTGCTATCATCCGTAACATAACGTGTTTAATAGTTTGAGCATAAGCTGGGTCACGCTTAACTAACTCTTCATATTCATGGTCTGCTCTCTGGGTTAAACTACGAGTTACTCCTCCCAATTCATCATAATCTTGTTGGGTAATTGCGCGATTGTTTCTTAAACCCTGTTTTGCACTTTTAATGTATTTCAAGTACAGTTCGCTGAGGGTAAAAGATAGCATTGGCAAACCACCAGGCATGTCGATGACTTCATCAATCAATTGATCTACCAAAGCAGGTGTTTCAAAATACATTACCTTGGCACTAGCTGGTTCTACAATTACCGAGCGTAATTCTTCTCTTGTCATCTCTGGCACAAGAAATCGTGCCTTAATCCAGTATTCTTCTAAAGCAGTGTTCCGAAATTGTGGCTCAAAATCAGAACGTAAATTTACCACTATCCGTAACTGCCCCGCAAAAGCCTCAATTAGTCTTGCCAACGCTGATAAAAACTTGGACCGGTGTTCGGTATTATGGCAGAGGGTGAATAATTCTTGAAATTGATCGATGACAAGCAGCAGTTTTTGGGAGTGAAGCTGACTCCAAGTTTTAATGCTCTCTACCAGAGTCTGCAATTCTTGCTCAAAAGCCTCGCTTGGATTGGCGAAAACTGGAAAGTTCTCCTTGACTAATGTATCATTCAAAGCAGTGAAAGGAGACTCACCCGGACGTATGGGAGTTAGTATACGCCACTGCTCACCACTATTTCTCAACTTCGGAATCAACCCTGCTTTCACCAAGCTAGATTTGCCCGTACCGGAAGCACCCAGCACTACTGTAAACTCATGAGTAGTGACGAATTTTTGCAGTGAGTCAATTAACTTTGTTCTCCCAAAAAACAGCTTGGTGTGTTCTTCTTCAAATGACTCCAATCCACGATAAGGATTTTTACTTTCATCAAGTTCAGGTGCTGGTTTCAAGTTATTAGAGTCAAATTCAGGCACAGCAAAGATATACTCGCCTTTGTCGTGGTGTTTGAGTTGACAAAATTCTGGAGTTTGTTTTGTAGTTTTATCATATAATTCATCACGTAAATATACGTATAATTCAGTAGCGGTAATTATATTGTTTTTACATAAATCTGCCTCTCCTGCTAGTCCTTGGAACAGCAATTCAGCAAAGGGAGAGTGTTCGGTATTCTCGCTTCTGTGTCCAAATTTATACAAGTAATCTGCGGCGAGTTCGTCATCGGCTGTAGAAGTAATTACCTGCTGAGCGCAACCAGACATGAAGCTTTCATAGCGCTCCCGGTACATTTTTGGGCGACGCACTACTTCTCGGTGTCCTGCCCAACGAAAAGCGCCGGCAAAGCAGCAGTCTAGGATAACTAATAAATGACGGCATGGTAGTTTGAGCAGGGCATCGTGCAGTCGCGTCATCGGCATTAAGCTGTTATTATTATCTATTTGCGCGTCTTGGGGAACTAAGTAACCAGCCGGACCATCACTATTATCAAGCGCATCTACGGCAATGCCATGTCCAGCAAAGTAAAAAAGAATACGGTCATCTGGGTGAAGTTGGATAGTACTGCCATCAGAACAAGGCAAACCCTGCTTTTCCAGGCAGGTGAATAGATGAGTGAGTTTTGCGTAAGTTGCCGCATTGTCCAACCACAGAAGGACTTGGTATTCGTATTTAGTCTTTAAGATTTCAGCTAGTTTGATGGCATCGTTAACAGCAGTTTTGAGAGTTGGGATGCCATTTTCGTATTGATTGATACCAGTAATTACTGCCAGATTGCGTTGAATATCTGCCATAAATCTAATACCATATATAAAGTTAAAAACTTAGGTAAATAAGAAGATTTACTCAGAACACTGTGGGAGTGCTTTTTGTGTTCAAGCTATATCGTCTATATAGCGATCGCGCCACCCAACTTATGCAAAGGTTAACAAAAGTGGAACACTGTGACGTAGATTATAAGTGATACACCATCTCAAGGAGGATTTATTGATGGCGTCTGTGAAGGTGGAAAAAAAAGTCCTCAGCAACCAGGAAGTTGAAAAGCTGTGGGAAGCGTTCAAGGTGTTTGATTCGGACGGCAGTGGTGTCATTTCTGCCGAAGAATTGGGGCGGGTGATGCATTCATTAGGACAGAGTCCCAATGAATCAGATCTGCGTGATATGATCAAAGAAGTGGACGTTGACTTATCCGGCAGTATCGATTTTGAAGAATTTAAAGCGCTGATGGTGGCACAGCAAGGCGATCGCGACAGTCGTCTGAAGCTAGCATTCAGTCTTTTTGATGAGAATGGCAGTGGTGAGATTACCACCGATGAACTGCACGGTGTCATGAGCCAGTTTGGGTTGACAGACCAAGAGTTGGACGATATCCTCAAAGAGGTAGATCATGATGGCGATGGCTCTATTGACTTCGAGGAGTTCTGCAAACTAGTACCAGAAGAGGCAGAAATAAAAACTGGCTATAAAGACTCGCCTGTTTCTCCCATCACTTCTACTATCTCAAATCAGACATCGGCGGCGATCGCTTCTACAGCCACTGCCGTCGAAAAGGCAGCCAGCCTCTCAACAATAGAGCAAGCACCCACTGATAGCAATCCGGAAATAGCGCGGCTCAGAGAACTACTAGCCAAACATCCACAAAACGAACAGAAACGCGGTACATCACGCTTGCAGATGCAGATTGGTTTGTTTCGTCTCATCCAAGGAGCAGCTTATCGGTGCTTCCGCGAGAGTTTTTCCGCCAACCACGAAACTCATCTGCGCGTGAGAAACTTGCCGTATAGAATAACTGATTTCGTGCAATTTGTCCAGACGGCGATCGAACTATACAAACAATTGGGAGTAGTAGAACAAGCATGCAACCCCCTACTAGATGCAGTAGTTGAATCCATCTCCAACGAATATGCTCGACTAGAAGAGCGTATTCAGAATTGGAAAACAGTAGAAAAGACACCAGAAATGTTGGCAGAAGAGAAAGCCATGTTGATGGCGCGTGGAAAGTCTGCTACTGTCAAAGAGAAGTTTGCAGCGGGAGTTGAGTTTGCGATTACCGTCAAAAAGAAGAGTCTCAACTTGCGCGATATCGCTGAGGGTGTACTTGCTATCAACGAACTCAACCGACTGCGGAAGATGGAACTGAGCGAAGAGATGGCACCGCCACCAGCTCCATCAGAAGGCGATCCCAAAGAATATCTGAAGAAGTGGAACCGAGTTATTCTCTCAGATGCATCCGAGGAAGTAGATGGTGCGATGATGCCAGTGGCATATTGGTATGAAGACTTCATGCCCAAGCTACTAGCAGCATTCAGTGTCAGCACTGCATCTGATATTGAGAGCAACACGATTCCTAACGAAGCAGCTTTGAACGAGTGGTACGAAACAACCAAAGCGTCAGGGGAGTTTAGTCGCTATGGGGCTGATGTTGCCCAAGGGTTTCCCAACTGCAATCCGCAACAGAAACTGATGCTCAAACAGGCATGGCGCTTGACGCACAACTACCTCAATGGGGTACAGAAACGACGCGAACGTCTGGAGTTTGGGCGCGAGTCTGGCGAACTGTCCCAGTATGTGTCATTCATCGACGTGTATATAGGGCGCAGTGAAGTAAAGAATGCGCAAATGCGCGTCAGCTTTCCCTATTATATCGGACCTGCGGTGTGGCGCTTCTTCCATACCACTGCTGAGATTGTCTGTACTAAGACACCTGAGCAACAGAAAGTGTTAGTGGCAGTGTTTAAGGATTTCTTCAAGTTGTTTGCAACTATGTATCCCTGTCCTTACTGCCGCCACCACCTCAACGCTTACGTCGTCCAGAATAAGGAGGTGGAAATGTACCCCGTGGAGTATCTAGTGTTAGGGCGTGATCCTCGTCTCAGTAACTTTGAGGTATCACTAGATGCTAAGCTGTCTACTGTGGTAGATGGACATTCCTTGCGCTTATTCTTCTGGAAACTGCACAATACTGTTTCCTCATCGATCGCTCGTTCTGAGGAGTGGTATCATAAGGATGAGAAAGCGTTCTACACTACCCGCTATTGGCCCAGTGTTGACTCTGAATTAGCCAGAGCCAAAGCCCTCAAACATATTAGCATTGCTACCGATCGCATGTACCGCCTTTATGGAATACTCAAACCTGCGGCACGGCTGACAGGGGTGAGAACAACATTGCAAAAGCTGTTGGACAAAGGTGATGAGGAAGGTATCAAGGAAGCATGCACGGTAGCACAAGATTACATCAAGGAATTGGAAGAGGCGATAGTCTCTGGAAAATTCCTACAAGAAACATACTACTTTGACCCTAACTTTGTGGATCAAACTCCAGTCTTCACCCCTGAGGAGGAAGAGTTTGCCCGCAGCGGTATGTTTGTAGAAACCGTTTAAATATTGGCGTTGCCTACCTTTGTAATCAATTGCGTCCCTCAGCAGATTTTTAATTTTCCCAAACCCCCGTAGAGACGCTCCGCCGGAGCTTCTCTACAAAATCGTGATTTTTTAAATTAATCCGCATGATTCAGCAACGTCTTAGATTGTGGGGACTTTGTTAATGTTCTAAAGTTTCTCGAATGTGATTCAAAGAGCCATTTTTCGTATTCTTCAAGTTCAGCCGCTTCCTTAATTAATTTTTGTCGGCGTTCTTTAATTTCTGCTAATTGTTTAACTTTTTGACTTTTGACTTTTGACTTTTGACTTTTGACTTCCCGCAGGGCGGTCAGAGCTAGCAACTGCCCATCCTCTAACTCAATAAAATAAACTTAAGGTTACAATAGTTACCATAATATTTTCTCAAACGCCAACCAGAAATAACTCACCATGACCAATGATGAAGAAAAAGCTGAACAATCTGAAGTTTCTGGTTCGCGGCGCTATATCTTTCGTGGTGACGATCAATACAAAGACGGTTCTTTAGGATTTGAAATAGGCGGAAAAGAAGCTGAAAAAGCAGATATTCAAACCCCTTGGGAGCACGTGAGTGAGAAAGAAAGTTATCAGACTAGCCGATACGTATCCTTTTCAGAAAGAATAAAAATGTCAGGAAACCGTGGGGCTGCGTTTTTCACTAAAAAAAATAAGATTATCAAGGTTACTTGGGATGCGCTCAAACAGTTAGAAAGTGAAGGTATAATTAAAATATATACGCCAGAAACCGTTGAAAATCTAATGCTTCAACAAAAACGTAAGGTTAGTAAACGAGCAACTGGAATTAGAGAGGAGATGGAAAAAAATGGTGAAATTCTCATAGAAGGACAAATCCCAAAGGAGATAATATTTATAGTCAATAATTAATAATGTTAGCTTAGCCTTCTTGAAAAACTTATGTCAGAAGAGTTGTCAGCCATTGTACAGGAGTTAAAAAACTCAGATCCAGAGGTACGCGAGAATGCGCTGGACAAAATAGGTACAATCAAGCCAAGTAATGCCCTAGATATTATTCTTCCTTTTTTATCAGATGTAGATCCTGAGGTACGTGGCACTGCAGCAAGTAACTTAGGAGAAATTCGTGATAGCCGTGCTGTACCATACCTTATTAATGTAGCAAGAGTTGATTCCCAAGAAAAAGTTCGTGCAGATGCTTTATTAGCGCTGGCTGAGTATCGCAGTTCTGAAATACTTGATTGTTTAGTCGATGAAGTGTATCGCGAAAAACGTTCGAGACGACCTAGACAAGAAGTTGCAAGGCAACTGAGGTACTACAATACCGAGTCATCGGTGAATGCATTAATAGTCTTACTTCAAGATGAGGACGTTTACGTGAGAATTCCTGCGGTAGATTCGCTTAAAGAACTGAATCGTCCTAGATTGCGCGAGGTTTGGGAAAAGGCAATGGATGATGAAAGTTATTATGTGACGGAGATAGCTAGAGAGGCGCTTGCTAATTTAGATTTGTTTGTTTCAACAAAGCCTATATAAAGTATACTGTAAACGGCTAATAGCTGAACAACTTCTAGCTTCCATCTGACAGTTCTCTACGTCGGCAGGCTGCTGCCTCTTTCTAAAGAAGCAAAGGCAATAGACCTTGAATACCGTCAATTAATAACTGTACCCTAAGCAGAGCAAGCAGCTCGTGAAGCAAACAATCGTCATTTAGCGATGGAGAAATTTGCGCTAAAAACCAGCATTATTTTATCGTCTCTTCAACTACAACTTCCTCCTTAAATTCCAGACACTGTAGTGAGCGCTAACCAACCGCACAAAGCTCTTATTCAATCTCAAGCAGAGCGGTTGCTAGCAACCCAACGCTTAACCGAAAGGATCGCAATTGAGGTCAAAAGCTTCACTCGTGTTTCAGATATGAAAGACCACCGCTCTATTGGAAAACTTATGTCAAGCGCAGTGCGTTCATCTTAATCTGTTTACCACGGATTCCTTGCTTGCTCAGGAATCTAACGCCACAGCTTTCCGCAATAAAGTATCTTGTCCCCATGTTCAGCAATCAGGGAAAATGTCCGTATTCCTAGAACTGCACGAATAAGAATATTCGCATCAAGAACAATAATTTTCGCTTTTTTGGTCATTAATTGCTCTGTTTTCTCAACTCCTGAAAATCAGTTACAATATCATCCTCAGTGAGTCCTTTTTCAGCCAGCATATTGCTGAGTTTGGTGACAGCTTGCCGTAAAGACTCTATATCTTTTTTCTGAGGTTGAGGTTGAGCGGGAATATAATCACCAATCGTCTCCCCATGATTCGTCAAAGCAATGGGTTCTTGATTTTCCCTCGTGTACTTATACAGATGTTCTCTAAACTCACGGATTCCGACTGATTCAATCTCGGACATAAATTTTACGTTTTTGTGTACACATAAGTACATAATAGCAAAATGAAGTAGATGTTTGTGCATTATGTCATAGTTTCCATGATGCTCTAACCCTACGTACTATCTACTATTTCTTCTATTTTACAAATAATCAGCGAAAATATCTATGTCCGGCACTGGCGGCAATTTCCAATGCTCATCAGTGGTTTATCAAAGCCTGCCTGTGCAGGCTTTGTTTATATAGCTCTAGATTTCTAGTCTATGGCGATCGCTGACAGTATCTGATATTAATATTTTGGGGCTTCTTCCATCTCTTTCGCTGCACGGATTTCTTTGAGTTCTTGTTCAGCAAGAGCTTTCTTATCTGTATCAGTTGCAAGTTCCGACGCTTTAAGGTAATTTACTTCAGACAGGTCGTATTGTCCCTCCAGACTGTAGAAATAACCCAAAAGTAGGTAATCATCGCCAGTTGCTTGTCCTGAAGTTTTTAATGCTTCAAGTTTTTCGATTGCAACAGTACTTGTAACATTAATAAGTTCAGGACGAGTAATTTCAATGGGAGGGCGATGAGATGGTGGAGTACAGCCTTTGGGAGGGCAAGGTGGACATTTCTTTGGATTAGGGCATCGACGCTCTAAGGGTTCTGGGTTTCCTAGTTCAGATTCGTTGATTATAGATGCTGCACCAACGCCCGTTTGCGCTGCGTCAGCAACATTTATAGTAATTGCGACAAATGCAGATGCCAGTGTTAATGCAAATGCTGTGATTTGTGAGCCTTTAAGCATCGTTAATTCCACCTGGTTTCAATTTTTACAAAAGTTTATTCAATACTTAAAACTCATATTCCGGAGATTAGGTCAATAATTTGAGTATTTTCTGGGATGTCAGAGCTAAAATTGTCCAATTGTTAAAGTAAAAATTACGTATAAAGGAAGATGTCGCATCTGAAAAAATCATACTTTTTAAGTATATTTCGTGAGGTAAATGGCATCAATTAGCTACATTTGGTTGGACGCGCTTTTGTGCATCTTTAATCCAATTACGCTCATCGGGGTGTTCAGGATCTCCAAATTCAACGCATTTACGCCATTGTCCAAGGGATTCTGACTTTACAGCTTTACCTTCAAGGACTTGAGCCAACAAACAATGTGGGGAACCATACTCGTATTTTAAAGTTAAAGCGATCGCTTGACGTAGCGGAACTTCTGCTTGCTCATAGGTAGCTTTTCCCTGTCGCGCTAGCTCCAATCGCGCCCAACCCAAATTTTTCAACATGGTATACTTTTGTCGATCTGTAAGAGGTAGTTTTAAACCATCTGAAAGTATGGCAACAGCTCGGGAATATTTTTTATCAAGAATGTACAGGCGAGCTAATTCACTGTATGCTTGAGGAAACTTTTGGTCTTTGGCATTTTCGTAATTATTGTAGGCGCTATTAAAATCTTGCAGGTCTTCGTAAATTCTTCCTTGGGTATAAAGAGCTTCTGGATAGCCAGGTTTAATTAAGAGTGCTAAGTCATAAAGCTTTTCGGCAGTTTGTAAATTACCAGCATAGTAAATTTCTAAGGCAAAGTTGTTTAACAAAATTGCTAGAGATTCCGAAGTGAAAATAATTGGGATGGCACCGATCATCAAGCCTGCAATTATTGAAGCAAAGCCAAGACGTGCGCTTCGTTTGACTTTTCGTTGCGCCTTAACCAAATTCTGCTGCGCTCCTTTCTCTTGCAGCAGAGCGATTTCTGTTCTCTGCTGCGCCTGTATTAATTCCATTTCTTGGCTAGCAACTAAAAATTGATAATCTTTATCACTCAAACTTCTCCCATTCGCCCACGCCTTGGCGAAGCCTAAATCATCCCCACACAATAAATGTGCAGCATCGCGTCCCGAAGCTTCCCAAGCAGCAAACGCTTCCGCATATGGTCTCATATTTTGTAGTTCCTTTTCAACCCAATTGCGATCAAAAACTAACTGGTAAATGCTGTTGTAAACTTTAAGAGTGCCTTGCTGCTTGGTGACTAAACCCGATAACCGCAATTTCATGATTTCTAAACTGTCATCAACGGTTAATTCACCCTCAAATAAAATTTTTTCATACATCCCTAATGCCCAACACGCGAGTTGCTCGTTGTTCAAGATGTGATCGCGTATGGTTTGTAAGTGTTGTTGTTTGTCTTGTGCCAACCAATTTTCGAGAATACGCGATCGCACGATTGCTGCAACGCAGTCAGCCTCAGTTCCGGGAGCAATGGGTGATGAGGAGGATACAAGCTACAAACCCATTGGGTAAGAAACGGCTGTCCACCCGTCCACCCTAAAATAGAAGCAAGCACCGCATCAGGATTACTGGTAATACCAACTAATCCTGACGACAGTGGTGTTGCTTCCTCCAGTTGAAAACCAGTTAATTCAATCGCTTGGCTTTCAATATTAAATGGAGTATGTTCTTTGTCTGCAATTAAGTCCGCAGGGGTAGCAACTCCCAGCAGTGCAAAAGTGAGGCGGTTAAATTTTGATTTGTCGGCTCGTTTGTTATAGCACGCACGCACAAATGCAAAAAAATCGTCTTTGAATTCTAAATTTAAAACGCTATCAATTTCATCAACAAAGATAACGATATTTTGCGTAATTTGTTCAAGTAATATCTCTTCGATAAACTTAGTCAATCGTTGTACTGGATGAATCAAATTGTAGTTGTACCACCAGCCTTCAAGGTCGATATCTAAATTAAATTCGCTGACTAAATTGGTAGCAAAACCACCGTAGAATTCATCTTCCGTTACTTCGTAGAGGCATAGTTCGCGCATTTCAGATGCAACACAGGCAAATCCTTCTTTTTTCAGGCGTGCCATTGTCTGTACAGTCATATCTTGGCGTGCTACTACCTGTATAGCTGTGGCTGTAAGATAGGGGTGTCCTCCTACCATTGCCATTAGTTGTTCAAGTTGTGTATTTCCCCAGTTTAATTTATACTGAATAGCCAAATCTTGCACTTGCTCGGCACTAAAGTCTGTTAATTTAATTTCAGTGCCTGCATTAAAGGGTGACTGATTGATATTTAGCTGGGTGTAAACTTCCGTATGCAACACTAATAACCGAAGTTGTCGCCAGAGTGGTTTAGTCTTGGCGTCTTCATGCCAAGTTCGTAACATTCCCAAAAACTCTCCCGCAATTTCCCCATGCACAAAAAGTTTGTCAACCTCATCTAAAGCGCAAGCAACAGGAGTGTCTCCTGGCAAGAGATACTTTTCAAAGTAGGTTCTGCATTTGATCTTGCAGTTACCAAGACTTTTGCGCCAGTGTTCTTCCACAGGTTGCGTCAACGAGAGTGTCTCGGCAATGCTGGTAATAAACCACTGCAAGAATTTATCCAAGTTGGTGAAATCTTCTGCGATCGCGTCTCGCAAGTTCAAAACTATTGTACGGTATCCTTGTTCTGCCGCGTGGTGCATTACCCGCGACATCAACTCAGTTTTACCAAACTGCAACGGCGCTTTAACTCGCAACAACGCACCTGGTTTGCATATCTCCTCATAACAGCGAGACTCTATGGGGGGACGTTCAATATAAAGTTCCCCGGATTCTGGTGTTTTTGGCAATGGGGTATGTTCGGGAGTTACTATGCCGCTCTGTTCGTCAGGAGTCAGTTCGCTTTTCTTGCCTTGTTTGTACCATTCCCGTTGCAACGCTTGCCGAAAATTCGTCTTTTTAACTTCTTCTCCCAGCACTTCAGATAAGTTGTTCCATAATTTACCACCAACTTCGCCTACGTACTTAAGAGTCAGATGGCATTCTGCGGCGATCGCGTCATAAGTTTTACCATCCCAAGCCCCGCGCAGCACCGTTATTTCAGCATCGCCTAGATGTTTTTTAGTCACTTGAAAAACCAAAGCATCTGCCAAGTTTTGCGCCTGCATCTAGGTCAATTCTAATTCTGATTTCATAAATTTTAGTAACCCCAAAATATTTTTCTTTCTTGCTGCAACCCAATATCATAGGATATTTTCACTACTTACTCCCATCATATTCCGCTAATTATTTTTTAAATGTAATCTGCTTATTTAAATATTATTGATAAATTATCATAATTTTTTGCTTCCGTCACCACAACTGTACAAATACCCGGAAAAAACCGGATTTTTTCCGTAACTTTATTTATTGCCCAAATTTTCCGGTTTTATAAGGATGAATTGTTTATTTAATTACAAATAAACAACCCGCTTTTTTCCTGCTGACTATTAAAAAATAATCAGTGATTATAGAGACATACAAGAGGCGAACAAATCAAACGCCCAATGTTTGTTCAGTTGTACAAAAAGGAGTTTTTATGAATTACAGAATCTTTGTTGAAAGTATTAAAGTTGAGAAGGATCAACGCACAAAACTGGTAAATTTCGAGGGTTTTCTGGAGTTAAGAGGGCAGTTTACTGCTTCAGGTGTAGCATCAATATACCCTCAGAATGGTAATTCCGATCCTCGTGCGAACATAAAAGCAGAACAAGGTGACACGATACCTGTTAATCTGGGAATAACTAATGTCGCCTTTAGCGGAACGAGTACCATAGTACCAATCAAAGCTGAATTGTGGGAACTAGAATTTGGAAGTCAGGGTAATGACGATTACGGTGTTAGAGAAGACAGTATGATACTGGATGGTTCTAGTCGTGTGACAAAAACAATTCCTGTTGACATATCTGCAGACAATTCAAAAGAGAGAGGGGGTCGTGTCCTTGTTACTTTCGTAGCAGAAATGCAATAGTTAAGCAACAAAACCTCTAGATCTCTAGACATAGCAGTAGAGACGTTTCATGGAACGTCTCTACAAAGATTGCAGACAAGGCACAATTAAATTCGGTCGATGTCTAATGACAAATGACTGTTTGGACTTTTCAAGTGTGCAAGGGATAAAAGGGAGTTGTAATGTCAACTTTAAAACAGGGTTTCTTTGAATGTAATTTTACGATGGCAATGGAAGCGGAAAAACTGGCACAATCTTGGCGATCGCGATTGGCAGCAGAGTGTCCAGAACAAAGTTTTGCTAACAGGGAAAGTATAATTAACTGGCTTCTCTTAAGTAACCTAAAGCAGGATGAGATACTCAACCCAAAGGAACAAGAAATCATCCAGCAGGAGATGGAGTACCGCTACCAGATTTTACGCCAGCGTTACTTGGGGATTGCCAAAGAACGTGCTTATCGCAACCTGATAACTCGGTTGGCAATGGTGACATTACGTCATAAGATTCAGGCTTGGGTAGCCTTGAGCCAAGATCGCCAGCGGATGGTGCTGGATATGTTGCAAGAAATTATCCAAGAATTACTGCAAAGTGATAACTACATCCAACAGCAAATGGCTTGCATTACAGAATTGACAACAGATGATAAGTTAAAGAACGCCCTGCTGTTTACCAGTATAGAAGAGTATTGTTTGCGCTCAGTACACAATCAACCGCTACTCGTTTATCACCTGATCAATTATTTGAAAAAAAGCAAAAAAGATGAGCTTTCATCTGACACTTACTGGATGGCTGACAACCGCCCCGTATAAATATCCTTTTTCATTAAAGGGAACATCCAATGGCTGTGTATTTCCTCGATCGTCCGTCGCCCTAGCCCGCAAATTATAGTTGCCAGGGTGAGCTTCCCAATCTATATCCCAGCGAACCCACGCTTGTTGAAGGTTTGGCTTGCGTAACCGTGCTTGTTGCCAAGTTTCCCCACCGTCTAAACTTACCTCAACAGAGGCAATTTTTCCAAAAGCAGACCATGAGCGCCCACGCAGTAAATATTGTCCTGCGGAAAGCTCGGCATCCCACGCCAACTCGAAAGCACTCTTAACGACTTGTGTGGTAATAATTGTTCCCAAAGCCGGAGGTTCAGGTGGGTAGTCAGATCCAATTAACACATAATCTTCTGTGTTCCAGAGCGAGTAGAGAGGCTCCTCGGAAACTTCAATGCGCCCAACCCATTTGATACTAGCAGCACCAAGCCAGCCAGGAACCAAAACCCGAACAGGAAATCCGTGGTCTGGTGGTAGAATTTGACCATTCATGGCATATACCAGAAGTGTATCATCATCCAGTGCCTTGGCGATCGGCATTGGTCGGCGTCCCTTAGATGGATCTAAGCCCTCTGGCATCACATCTTGGGCAGTGGGTTTTAGCCCAGAACGCTCCAATACCTCCCGCAGCGGAACACCCGTCCACTCAGCTACACCAATTGCTCCCAGCTTCCACTGTGTTCCGGCAGCCCTTCTTCCCTGTACAGTATCGAAAAAACTCCGCCCGTTACCCGCGCACTCGATCGCTCGGATCACCGAAACTGAGGGTAGAGAAAGGAGTTCATTGTAAGTAAACTCCCTCGGATGTGAAACACCGGAACCTTCTATTTGTAATCTCCAGGTATTTTGGTCTATATGTGGGGTGCTACTATTGTTGCGAACAAAAAACAACTCGTTGGGAACCAAGTAACCACGGTTGTACATTGCTTCCCAGCGCATTTCTTTGTTAGAGCCGTAGTCATAAAATAAGTCCGGTGGAGTCGGCTTGACTACGACTTCATTTGCCATAGCAGGCTTGGTGTGAAGTAGGCGCGGCAACCCACTAATTGCTGCTCCTGCACCCACCATGAGTTGAAGGAATCGCTTGCGTGAAATCCCATTAGCTTTAGCTTGCTGCCAAACAAATTCATCTGCCCTAGCTTGTTTGTAAGCTTGCTCATTGAGTAGATCTTTTTCCCGCATATCCCTCCTAGTAGCAAATTGCCTTCACGGTAATTTCAGATAGAGATATTATTTCATCTACTGGGAAGAATGTTAATCAGTCTAATGGCTCCCCATCACATACTGAAGTAATTAAAAACAATGGCATTGTTCTAACTCCACTGTTACAAAAATCAAGTAAAAATACCTTACCTAAAGATTTCCTTTGCAGCGTTATGTTATGCGTGTTCTTGAGCATCGCTTTGTGTAAACCTCTGCAAGAAATCTTCTGGCTTCAATATGCAAACCTCACCAAAGGGGTTGAGTACAAGCAAATCTTCATCACCACTAACGATAAAATTTGCCTTTCCACTTAAAGCCAGTTCGATGAACTTATCATCTTTGCCATCTCGACACACCTGAACTTCTTCAGTTGGCTCAACTAAAATTGCCCTTTCTACCAATGCCTCTAAAAACTCTTCTTTTTCCTCACTCGTCACGTAACGATCAAACTTAGGACGACTAAGTACTTCGTTCAATTCTTCAAGCGTCTGTTTTGACAGTAAAATATCTCCTCTTTTCACAGCAAGCCGAAGAGCTTGCCCTGGCTTTGAATTCCTAAACAAGAGCGCACTGATTAGAACATTTGTATCAAAGACAAAGCGTGCTTTACTGCTCATTCAAAATTGATTCTAATATTTCTGGAGTCAAACCTCGTGCTTGCGCTTTGTCGCTGATGTCGTTCATTATTTCCTCAAGTGTTCGCCTCTGTCGAGTCACTTCTCGCAATTTGAGATTGAGGATAGCATCCAACTTCCGTTGTCGAGCAGTTGATGCCGACTCATAGGCTTGAGCCACCTCGGCATCAACGCTGATTGTAATTGTCCTAGTTTCCATGATGCTCCAACCCTAAGTACTGTCTACTATTTCTTCGATTTTACAAATAATCAGCAAAAATATCTATGTCCGGCATAAACGGCAGTTCCCAATGCTTATTAGTAGTTGATTAAAGCCTGCGCAGGCAGGCTTTGTTTGTATAGCCTTAGGCTTCTAGCCTAAGAGCCATAACCAATGCCTCCAATCCCGCCTTAGTTGTAAAATAGGTGAGGTGATCGCAGGCAGTATCTGGTAGCAATATCTTGGGTTGAGGATCTCGCCTTGCGCTCACATTTTTAATACTATCAAGAGAAACAGCAATATCGTTAGGTTGCGCAAAAAACGCCAAATCAACTACTTTGTCCACAGCTTTACCATACACCTTACTGAGTAATCGCTGAAGTGGACTAGTTTGCTGTTTATCTGGTTGAATTTCCAAAGCACCTTTAGCAATTGAGCGATCGCCTGCCACAATCGTATAAGGAACACCAGGATCTGGATTTTTAGCAAGTTCTTTCAGAATATCAGAACCTGGTTTCATTTGCTCTAGGGAGTAGTCATTTGCTTCCAAAAACTGTAGTAACAAAGCTACCACTTTCGTCGGCCAAACAATTGCCGAAAGTTGATTTAACCCAATACAAAGAAGAGTGAAAACCCAATCTTGTACTTTAGGCCAAGGTGAACCAGCATTGGGTGTACCCAGCATTACCAAGTGTTGCACAACTTGATTACCACCTTCCCGCTCGATAAACCAGCGTGAAACCAACCCACCCATTGAGTGCGCAATAATATGCAATTGTTTACCATGATTTGGTCCCAAACCTACTTCAAGCAACCTTTGCCCTAATAGCGCTGCATTTTCCTGAATCGTAGTTTTGATATTCTCATAATCAAATGCCAAAACTAAATCGTACATTTCTCTAAGAGGACGCTGTTGCCCGTTGACTTCTACTATTGCATTTTCGATACTGGGAATCATACTTTCAGTATCCCCAATAATACCATGAATGTAGAGGACAATTTTTTCAGCTTTGGCGACTAATTCTTTAACTTTCTCTTTATCTTTTTCGTAAATTACTTTGTCCTGTTCTACATTTGCTACCGCTAATATTGGGTAAGAAAAAGTTGATATCCCCAGTGTTTCACTAGCTACTTTCTCAAAGAAAATTTTGATTGAATTCTGCAAGCTGCGGCTATTAGGTGATAACGTCATTGGTTCTGTTAGCCGTTCTATAGTAATCTCAGTCTTGCCATTTTCTGTCCTCAATCCTTGTCCCAAGGGTAAGAAAAATTCTCCATCATAAGCTAAGGCTAGAAGATGTTCATTATCTGCTAGTGGTTTATCAACTAGTAATTTGAGTGGGCTTTCTTTAGTGACAACTTGATAATTGTGAACGTTACTTAACTCTAATGCACTTAATCCAGGATCGCTACCTCGGCTGTTAGTAAATTGGAAGGATTCTGTCACATAAGGTTGTTGCCGCAAAATAGCAGGTAAAATCAAGTTACCTAAATCTCTACTTGCTTGTGGTACGGTAGTTAGGTTCACTTGCGCTTGCAATTCTGGATGACTTTGCACCTCGACTACACCAGTTTGTAAAATAGTGCTACGATCGCTTTGAATTGGTTGGGCATCAGGCGAGCGCACAATAGTGATCGTAACTTCCTTAGTCATCCAATCATCAAAACTTCCTCTTGCTCTCACCGGTTCACGAGAATTAACCCCAGCCATCAATTGATCGAGCGTACCTTCGTAGTTACCAACATCTCGTCTAGTTTCAGGTGGATTTAAACCATCTTGTTCTAGTAAATCAGCATGAAATTCTGTAGTGCTGACAATTAGCTTAAATACCTCTTTATATTCAGTTATTCCCTGTTCTAAATAAGCATCGGGAATGATGAATGTAAGATCGTCATAGCTAGAAACAGTACCTGTAGGCGCAAGTCTTACGCTACTTTTCTCCTCAAAAAATGGTACCGCCACAGCATAACTTTCTGACAAATCTAGTACATTGCAGAAGAGAGTTTTGTTGCTATGATTCGTTAATTTTACTTGAAGATTTGGTGGTATCCACTCACCATTTTCATAAGTGTATTCTACACGCATTTCTGAACCAGACAAAGATTCAAGCCTTCCCGAAAGCGGGACAATCTCTATCTGTAAGTCATCCGCTTTAATCCTACTTGTTGCTGGGGTACTAAGTTCCAGAATATTATGCCAACGGGCAATATGTTCTAAGCGGAAAATTGCTTGTGTTGCAGTATCATCGCTAAAACTTGCTTGATGTACATCTTCGGGAATAGGAGCAACTACAGGACGGTTATCTTCAGGTTGTGTAATCCAATACTGTCCATTCTCGGTTAACAGGTGGTAATCAGCATCTTTCGGTTCAGTTACTTGACGCACGTACAATGAAGGTTTACCGCCAATTGTAACAGTTTGTAGTGCTTGCTGTGCCAATTCTAAACCAGCAGCATCACCTTTAAAGTAAACTTTTAGGGGTGACAAGGGTAGGCTAGTAACTACAGCGTAATAGTTGGAGTTTTGAGATATTTTGTCACTACCACTAATAATTTCTACTTTGCTTTTATTTGGCAGCACTTGCGTCACTTTCACTTCTGCTATAGCATGTGATAGTTGGCGCAACTGTTCTGCTTGACTCCCAATAGGAAAGATTGCGAACAAGATATCGCTACCATTAGCTGGTTTAGGCATCCCAGTGAGAGCGCCACCATCAATTACCCAACTATTATCTCTTGTGCTGTAGGTCAAATTGAAGTATTGTGGGCGTTCAGGAATTGCACCACCTAAAAAAGCTTTTTCTAACTCAGTGCGATCGGTTGCACCAACTTGCGGCGATTGTTCTTTAACTTTACCGCTAATCAAAGCGTTAATATTTCTGGCTAAATCTTGATAGGTGATGTTACCATTAGTGCGTTGGAGTGTTTGTAGTAAGAAGTAAGAAAATACTCCTCGCCGTTGACCATCTTCTCCTTTATATTCTTTCGCTAGTTCATAATCTCGACAAGCAGAAAATACAACATGTCTTCCTTTAGGTAGTACAATACTTGTTCTTTTCTCCTCTAAACTGCGAGTGGAATTTAAGATTTCATCTAATGCGGCTCGATCTTGAGCAAAGATGAAACTGCTTAAAGGGCGTTCCCGTGAGTCAACAGGCGATCGCCGCACCTTGATTTCCGGCGATACATCTCTAGTTCCCGAGCCAGAGTGACAGCAGTCGAGAATAATTAGTACATGAGGGTTCTTCTGTGCTATCTTAGAGATTAAGTAAGATAGTTCTTTATCTGCTAAATCGCGACTAGTTTCAGTACGGCTATCATAACAAACTAAAGTTTCATTTAAACGGTCTGACTCAATAGACCAAAACTCGTTTGGCGCATTTTCTTGCGCACCATGACCAGCATAGTAGAATAATACAACATCATCACTGCCAGCGTTGCATAAGTGTTGCTCAAAACCTTTGATGATTGCCGCACGAGTAGCTTGTTCATTTTTAAGTACCAATGGTTGCAGTGTCCATTCGCTATTATTTTGAGCAACTCGTTCTTGAAGATAAGTTTCTACTGCTGTGATATCATTTACACAACCATCTAATGGAGGTACAGCAGGAATTGATGCAGGATCGTATTTGTCAATTCCAACTAATAGTGCATATATTTTCTTACTCATGGTAGTTGTACCTTTTTGAATTGGTTCACTTTGCAGATTATCAGACATGAGGTATCTTATTCCCTGGGATTCAAATCCCAGGCTAATAGCTTAAGTCCTCTTTTAGAGGACTTAATACCAAAATCTCTGCTATTGTTACTAGATGAAAGATAAGTTGACTTATGCAGCTTACAGCTATTTCCTACAGTTGACAGTTAACCGTTGACGCTGAGCTAAAGTGCATAAGTGGATTTTACTTAAACCTATTTAGGGCTATGGCTATGAGGATTGATGTTCTCTAGCTGGAAAACCCTGACAAAGTTGAGGCAATACCATGAAATTATCTAAACAGATTGTGGCATTGAGTTTAATGGCTGTCTGTGCGTCACTAGGTGTGATTAATTTTGCTCCCAAAGCTGAAGCAGGTCTTTGCCAAAGTATTTCTATTCCTGCCTATTTTTATCCAGGAACTTATTGGACTCAGGCATCTGCTGCAGCATCTAGAGTTGGCGTGATGGTAATGAATCCTAATAGTGGTCCTGGCACAGCAATCAACTCCGACTATGTTAATGCTGTAAAGAATGCACAGGCAGCAGGTATAAAAGTTATTGGTTATGTACCTACAAACTATGGAAACCGTAATGCGATCACTGTTAAAGCAGAAATAGATCAATATAAAACTTGGTATGCAGTGGATGGTATCTTTTTGGATGAAGTAGCTACGAGTAGCAATGAGCTTACTTACTACACAGATATAACCAATTACATTCGTAGTAGAGAAGGCACCTTAGTCATGCTCAACCCTGGTACTGTTCCAGTAGAGAATTACATAAAACTGGCGGACATTACCATAATATTTGAAGATACTTATAGTAATTACCAAAACTGGCAAGCACCAGCTTGGCTATTTAATTACCCCGCCAATAAATTTGCACATCTTGTACATAGCACATCTGACACTACCCAGATGAATAATGCCATTGAATTAGCTGTTAAGCGAAATGCAGGCACTATTTATGTAACTGATGATGTTTTGCCGAATCCTTGGGATACTCTTCCTACATATTGGACTAATAAATTAACTGCTATAACAACGAAATGCAGTGCCTAAGTATATTATGGATAGTCGTACTAAGACAGCCAAGCATCTTTGTTCGTGTCAATCAAGTAGATGCCAATTATGTGCAAGTACTGCGCGAAAATAGATTGTGGGTGCGGCTTGCTGCTTCCAGCTATTTCATTCTATCCACGCTCACCCAGCAATCAATTCCTGGGCTAATAGCCGAAGTCCGTTTTAACGGACTGAAAAACATCGCTAAGGTTAAAATTGTTGTTCAAGGTTTATCGATCACTGAACTGAGTATTCCTAAGATCATATCAGCTTGCTTAATAGAGTACTCTGCTAGGTCTATTTTTACCACATTGTTTTCTAACATCATAAATATCCAAACAGTACCTGTTGTTATTGTTCCTAGTATCGGACGCAGTGGGTCACCGTTAAATATCTGTGCTGCCACCATTGTGGCTAAACACTGACCTAATCCTTCACCAAGGTCACTTTTTTTAGCTTCTACCACTACAATTACAGGCGACCTAATAGCTAAAAATTCTGGCGATTTGGTGATGAGAAAGTCACAACGCCCATTCAAACCACGACTTTGGTCTACCGTAAAATCAGACCCTGAGAAAATATTTAATTGAGTTGGTGCAGACCTAACTAGTTCAGCAAGTAACGGAAATACTAGCGCTTCCGATCTGAGCTTTTCGCTGCTAGATAAACCTACAAATTTTATGTACTCAACTAGCGTTTGTTTATATAAGGAGCTTGGCTCTTTAGGTTTGATATTACTAAAAATACCTTCGCTTTCTTCAGTGGTCAAGTTGAAAGTATCTAGAACTTCACTGAAACTAAAATCTCCGTAACTCATAATCGTAAAAATTGATTTACCTTGAGCTTATCTATTTCCAGTTTAATACTTTCTTTAGTTGCCATTATTTTTTTGCTTTGTTGCAGTTTAGGATCATCTGGATATTTTTTATTTTACATTGTGAGTATCGCACTCATTGCTTCAGGAACGATGAAAAGATAGTTTCCTAAAGGTTTGGTTGGCGATCGCATTCTTGTTTCTCTCGAGGAATGCTATTATTTACTAGCCTCAATCAAGTTCCGCTTCAAACGCCCACTCCAACCGTTGCTTTAAGTCATTCCAATGACTAGACGGTAAAACTCCATCATGCTGAAGTCTCCCAACTAAAATCCCCGGTGCAATGCCAATTTCAGTCGCAAACTGCAAAATACCTGCTTTACTCTGTTGTTGTCCTGATACCAGGAAACGCTTTAACTCAGTAGGGGGGATGAGAATATCCGCAGCGAACTTATCTGCGCCTTTCTCCTTGTCGTCTTTCTCAACACCTGGAACGCCTTTATCCTCAAGGAAAACATCACGCTTGCCATGCAACAAAATATGACCTGCCTCATGGAAAAAGGCAAACCACAAATGGTCATCAGTCTTGTAGCGAAGGCTAAGTTGAATCAGTGCTTTGTTAGGATTCAACCAACGAGTTGCTCCACAAGTTCGTGTTTTAGGAAGTTGCGGCACAAAAACTACAGCTACACCAGCTTCAGCACATAATCTTACCACTTCTGGCTGGAAAATCTCTGGTGGTTTTACTGTCAGAGTGCGAATTTGTTGCAGTGCCTCTCTAAATTTATTGGCGTCGTAAATGGCACACTTAATCTCAGCTGCTTCAATTTCTCCCCGGCGCAGCCAAGCGATGACATGACCAAAGTCACTTTGGAATACTTGAGATTTGCGAAAGTACACATGAGTGCTGCTCCATACTTCCTCCCACTGTTCAACGGAGGCGACGGCGAAAAAATTTAGCACGAACCGTAGTTGCTCAACTTTGTCTTGACAGCGTTGAATCCAGCCAAACTTAACCATAGCTTGAACAGGAATTTGTTTAAGCCACGCTAGTTGCTTTTGCAAGCGCTCTTGTTCTTCTGCCCGAACTTTTGCCTCTTGGTATCGCCGTTCACGGTTATTCCAAAAACTAGCAGGAATACTTAATACTCGCTCTAACTGCAATGCCGTTTCTGGGGTAATTGCTGCTTTAGCGTTAATAATTTCATTAATCGTTTTTTTTGGTCTACCCATCCGTTCCGCCAGTTCTGCTTGCGACATCCCACGCTCTTCAAGGACTTCTTGAAGAGTTTCCCCTGGAGGAGAAACATAATCTGGTTTGTACTGATTTTGGATCGTGTTACTCATGGGTATCCTCTATGCCGAGTATTCTAACAGCAGTTACTTTATTCCAATCAATGCCACCATCTGGTTTGGTAGGGATCGGTTCATCTGCTGGCTCAAATATAAGCCGATACGGATGATCCAAATCCAAAGATAACTGACCTGCGCGGTCATGAAGCAATTCGTGGCAACGTCCGGGAAGATTTCGCATCTCCTCAAGTACGTTGACATCTTCCAAATCATCAAGCCTTCGCCGAATACGTTTTGCTCGATCTGCACCGTGGTTTTTCTCTAGCAGCCTCTGGTTATTACACTCTTTTTCAAGTTTTTTGTTTTTAAACACTATATCCATCTTAGCAAATGTTTCACAAAAGTGATTAACCCTAAAGGTTAACAGACTTTTTGGTTAGCTTTACAAGCTAAAATTGGATACATTGCAGAAACATTGAAAAATTTTGTACGCATAAATTTAACCAAACGGTATTAAAGGCGATCGCACTCGTTGCCCCAACGATGCCGATTAACTAGTTTTCTACCGATTTGGTAGGCGATCGCACATATTGCTAATTTCAGCATCGGCATCGTTGGGGTTAGTTTTGAAATACTCACGGATGAACGCACACCCTTCCTTGCGTAAATAATCAAAATTCCATTTCCACAGTCTCACCGTGTTGTCATAACTAGCCGTTGCCAGCATTTTCCCATCCGGGCTGAAGCTGACGCCCCTAACAACTTTTGCGTGTTCTCCCAAGGTGTTCGGTGCTGCGACATTGTGAACTGTATGCAGTAATGCCAGTTCTACCTGTGTGCGTGTATCAGCATCTACCCAAGGTGTATGTTGCATTTGCACAACAGCTTTTAAACTTGATTTGAGAGATTTTCGCCCATCTAAGTTCAAAAGCGCATCTGAAGTATTAGTAAGAGAATTAATTTCACTTATGGCGGCACTCCACCACCCAAAACTAGCTACCCCAGCTAAAATTAGAGTTACCGCAGAGAAGCTACCTAGTGCGATAATTGTCAGTTGCCTTCTGTGATCGCGTTCTTGTTTCTCCCGTTCCCGTTGACTTGCGCTAGCCTGAATAAAGTCTTGCTCCTCCTGCGTCATTTCCAAAGCGCGTTTGTACAACCAATCTTATGCTACAGCCAAAGGAACACCTCGCAATAAAGCCCCAGAGTCATGGTTGCTATTTTTCCACTCCAGCATTGTCACTTTTAACCGTTCTTGCCAAACGCGAAATTGACGATTAGCATTCATCCAGTTGCGCAAAGTTATCCATTCCCGAATCAGCGCTTCATGAACAACCTCCACCGTATCTTCTCCTGACTTATCATCGCGTCCCGTGACAACTAAACGGGCTTGATATCCTGCTAGATAACTTACCAATCCCCAATTCTCTTCCCCAACTTCTTTGCGAGTAGCTAGCCGCCTGGTGTCCTCAGTTCCTTCCCCCGGACGCACTAATTGTACAAAAACTCCCTGTGCCTGCTTTTGCTCTGTTTGGCTAAGTTGATTATAAACCTGCTGGGCATGATTAGCTAATGCCTTTTTCACACCGCCAATCTCATTATATGCCTGGTGAGTTAACATCCGGTTTTGCTGCTTTGACCACAATCGGGTAAGCGCAAATTCCAACAGTGGTAAATTCCCCGGTTCAAGTCCGACATCATCCAGAATTCGCTCTTGTAGTTGTGCTTCAAATTGAACTTCTAGCTTTTGTGCTGGTAGAGTGATCGCCGCTTGTAGTTCCTCCCGACTCATAGAACTTACTAATTGGGGTGTAAACTCCTGCAAGGCATCACGAAATGGACGGTAGGAGAGAACATAGCCGTAGAAGTCAGCGCGTAAAGTGAAAACCAGTGTTATAATCTTCTGATGAATAGCTTCTAACAACATGTCAGCAAAGCGTTCTTGTTCTTCCTTTTGGCAAAGAGTGTAGAGTTCTTCAAATTGATCTACAAACAATAGAAAACGTTTATCTAGGTTACGTTCTTTAATACGAGATACCACCTGCTGCAAAGTCACTTTACCCTGCTGTATATCTGCTGCTAGTCCTGCCGCTGAGCGCAATTTTTCAGTTTCACTAATTTCTGGTTCTAATTGACGCACTAATGCAGAAGCAAGGTGATAAAATGGTTGATTACTAGGACGTATTGATTCAATTAGCCAGTTTCCGTCACTTCGCAATTGTGGAATCAGTCCGGCAAACACCACAGAAGATTTACCACTGCCAGAAGGACCAATCACAGCTACCAAAGGTTGAGAGTGAGTTGTTTGCACTAAGCCATTCACAAACGTCTCTCGTCCAAAAAAGAATGCTGCATCCTCTTCCCCAAATGCCGACAATCCTTGGTAGGGGTTGGGAGGAATGACTTCTGTTTGGGGTGCTGTGGGAATAATTAACTGTTTTTTTCTCAGTACCGGAGTTTGCTGCTCCAAAAAACCGATCATTTGAGAACAGCCAAGCTCATAGGCAAATTCTACCTCTTCCCCGGCTGCGATCGCATCGTAAAAAGCTACAGCAAAGGCAACAGCTGCTTTATCTCCTACTGTCGAATTCATGCCAATCACATAGTTGACATGTTGGCTAATTGCTTCTGCTTGCACTTGAGAGTAACAAGCGTTCAAAAATACACAATTAACTCCTTTAGTGGCAAACAGCTTAAACATACTCCCTAGTGCTTCTGCGGAGATTAATGCTGGCTGTCCTGTCTCATCATCTAAAACGATACCATCTTCTCCAGCACCGTGTCTGCAAAAGTGAACAATTTGGGGCTGATAATCTAACATAGCGCGGTAGAAGTCACGCGATCGTACTGCCCATTTTTGCTCTAACTTAAATTCCTCTCGTTTGTTGGCACGTCGTAATCCTTCATCAATTTCCCGTACCTCTTCATCGAGTCGTAGCCTTGAGGTACTTGTGGGATTTGCTGCCAGAATTAAAATAGTTTTGATATGGTTGTTATTCACAAAGAGTTTGAAATAATTTTGATAATTTACTTGACTTGTCGCAAAATATTTGATCAAATAATTTTTAACCAAAGATAAACACAGATGAACACCCAGTACAGTTCGGTTAAGCATTTTCATCGTCGGGGAGATCCCCCCCTGCCCCCCTTAAAAAGGGGGGTTTTGTGTCCCCCTTTCATCAGGGGGGGTTGGGGGGATCAAGTCTTATCAGAACCGTATTGGATGAACACTGATAATAATCTGTGTTTATCTGTGTTTATCTGTGGTTTTATCTCAAATTGTTTACTCCTTCACAACAAGTTTCAACTGTTCTGTTGTCCATTTTTCACTGGGATAAGCGGCAGCACTCACCTCTCTATTTGGAGGTTGTTCACTGGCAACGGCTGCTAATAATTCTTCGAGTGGATTATTTGCTCTAAATACTTGTGCTCCTTTCAGAGGTTTGTCTAATGCTGGTAATTCAAGACACCGGAAGTTTGTTGCTCCAACTGTGGCAAAAACTTTGAGAATGTCGGCACTTTCTGTGTATCCTTCAGGAAGGCTTGTATGGATGCGAACTAGTTTCTCTCTGTTGGGATCTAATGGTTCAAAGGCTGATGCTCCTTCTGGGTGGATCTGGGAAATACTCCAATCTGGTTGAATTGCTAGTACTGTAATATTGAGGACTTGGGTTGATTCGTTGCGGATACGCAGTATTGCGTATTCATCATCTTCAATGGTGGGGACGTTACCTGGAGCGTTGATTGGTAATAATTCACCTCTATTTTCTCCCGTTCGGCAGATGTCTACTTTTAGTTTTCCTACTAAGGATGATGTTGGGTCGTTGTTGTCTAGCTGTAAGGTGGCTTGATATTTGGATAGATGTACTAGACGTTTGACGATGTTAGCGGCAGCATTCGGTTCGCCTACTTTGAGTGGAGGGCGCAGATTAATTAATTCTCCACCTGCATCAAGAATTTCATATTCTCCTTCAGTGTTGACGGATACTTGATAGGTAACAGGTTCATCGCTTTGCTCGTCACTAGATAAGAATTCTACCCAACCGTTGCCTTCTATGTTTTCTTTCCGAGTGACTGCTGCTAATGCTTCTTGATAATCTATTCCTTTTGGTAGTTGCTGATTTTCTAAAGGCTGTAACAGGCGTACTTTCCGCACCAGTTTGATACTAGGAGATAGTAGTAGAGCAGAAGCACCATCTTCAATGGTTCCTTCACTGAGGGTTGGTGGAGTCTGAGCAGCTTGGGCAGGAGGAATATAAAGACGTAGGTTGTTGCCTGGTTTTTCTTGAAGCAGGATTTTGGTAATTTCCGCAACAGATTCTTCTGCACGCACTTTGATAACTTTAGCGAGTGCGACTCGTTTTTCGGTTTGAGAAAAGTCGGTTGTACCTAATTGATAGATGGCAAATTCTGCTCCTTTGCGCACACCTTGTGCTTCGCCTATTTGCAGGATTACCTGATTTTTGGCTACATCTACTTTCTTGACAAGAATGGCAGATTGTGGTTTTGTTGATTTACCACCAAAGATTAAGCGATCGCTCTCTCCTTGCAGCATCGGTGTTTGTTGTTGAAATTGACTGTTTACTTTTGCGAGGATGCGATCGTGTAGTACCTTTAAGCTAGAATCAGTTCCCAATTTTTCTAATGAGTCTAATAACCAGTAGGTCAAAGCACCATTGCTTTCTCTACCATTGAATGGGTACTCACGGGCTAACTCATTGTCTCGACAAGCTGCCAATAAAACATATCCTTTGGGTTCAGGCAACCAACCACTAGCCGCTGTAACATTACGAGTGTTTTGTTGCCCTTGTGTTAACTTTTGCCAGTTTTGAATTAATTCTTCAGTAGATGCTACTAAACTATCTGTTGGTCGCGGTGTTGTGTCTATAATGTTGTTGGCAAGACCACGAATATTAGAATCATTGACTCTTTCTCGCGTTGCACCTCCAGAATGGCAGCTATCCAGCACCAGTGTTACCACTAACCCTTTATCTACCATATTTTGTAGAAGTTTCGCCAATTCTAAGTCACGCAGATAGCGAGCTTCTGAATTGCCAATATCGGTAGGAACTAGTGATTCATCCACACCATAACTTCCTTTCAACTCTGGATAACTTGTTACTGAACGTCCACCATGTCCAGAGTAGTGGATGTATACTTCGTCTTGGGGTTGTGCTAAATCAGTAAGTTGCTTAAATTTAGCTACAATATTATCATAAGTTGGTAGTTGCTCTGGTGGCTCTAGTGGCATGATGCCGTCGGTATGAGAAGCTGTTAGTTTGAGGATATGTGCTTGGGGTACTTGCAGTTTCGTTCTCAAGAAAGATTCTACATGGTTAATGTCACGCACGCATCCACCAAGACTTTTGTAAGAAGAACCATCAGGTAATGTATTTGGTAAATAACAATCAATACCTATTAATAAAGCAAATAACTTAGCATTATTTGTATCAAGTTGAGTTAGCTCACGCTGCATATGATCAGACATTGCGGAATTATCTCCTAACAAGGTCAATAAAAATTACTTTACTACAACTCTTACTAGGTGAAAAATTAGTAAACTTATGCAGTACAGACGCTCCGGCGGAGCGTCTCTACGACTGACGACTGTACAGACGCTCCGGCGGAGCGTCTCTACGACTATCGGATAACCGTCAACAGAATTAGCCAATAGCAGTTTAAAATAGAACCCTGAAAGAAGATAAACTAAAATTAGAGATTTTATGACTTCTACTGCACCAGTAAAAACTGAGTACGAAGCGGTTATTGGTCTAGAAACCCATTGTCAACTCAGTACCAACACTAAGATTTTCTCTACTAGCTCAACGGCATTTGGTGGTGACCCTAATACTAACATCGATCCGGTGTGTATGGGTTTGCCTGGTGTATTGCCTGTACTTAATGAGAAAGTACTAGAATACGCTGTTAAAGCTGGTTTAGCTTTGAATTGCCAAATTGCTAAATATAGCAAATTTGACCGGAAGCAGTATTTTTACCCTGATTTACCGAAAAATTATCAAATTTCTCAGTATGACTTACCCATTGCTGAGCATGGATGGTTAGAAATTGAGTTAGTTGATGCTGACGGCAACCCAATGCGGAAAAAAATTGGCATCACTCGCTTGCACATGGAGGAAGATGCCGGAAAATTGGTACACGCAGGTAGCGATCGCCTTTCCGGTTCGACCTATTCTTTAGTAGACTACAATCGGGCAGGTGTACCCCTGGTAGAAATTGTCTCAGAACCAGATATGCGCTCTGGAGAGGAAGCTGCTGCATATGCTGAAGAACTGCGTCGAATTATGCGCTACCTTGGTGTTAGTGATGGCAACATGCAAGAAGGTTCTCTACGTTGCGATGTCAATATTTCTGTACGTCCAGTTGGACAAGCAAAATTCGGCACAAAAGTAGAAATTAAAAATATGAACTCGTTCAACGCCATTCAACGGGCGATTGAATACGAAATTGAACGACAAATTGCGGCGATAGAAGCAGGCGATCGCATTGTACAAGAAACTCGCCTCTGGGAAGAAGGCTCCCAACGTACAATTAGTATGCGCGTTAAAGAAGGTTCCAGCGATTACCGCTACTTCCCCGAACCAGATTTAGCACCAATTGAAGTATCAGAAGAACAATTACAGGAGTGGCGCAGTCAATTACCGGAGCTACCAGCACAAAAACGTCATCGTTATGAAAGCGAGTTAGAGCTTTCCGCTTACGATACACGAGTTTTGACAGAGGATCGCTCAGTTTCTGAGTATTTTGAAGCCACAATTGCCGCCGGCGCTAATGCCAAACAAGCTGCTAACTGGATTACTCAAGATATTGCCGCTTACCTAAACAAGCAAAAACTCTCCATTACAGATCTCGCGCTTACACCGATAAATCTGGCGAAGACTATTACTTTAATTGAAAAAGGCACGATCAGCAATAAGCAAGCCAAAGACAAGCTTCCAGATTTACTCAATGGTCGTTCTCCTGATGAAGTTTTCAAAGGAGAAGAGAAAATCTCTGATGCCACTATACTCGAACCAATTGTCGATCAAGTCATCGCCGCAAATCCTAAAGAACTGGAAAAATACAAGAGTGGTAAAACCAGTCTCAAAGGCTTCTTTGTTGGACAGGTTCTCAAGCAGACTGGGGGACGTGCCGATCCTAAATTGACTAACGAATTGGTGGAAACGAAGCTCAATGGCTAATTGTTCATGGCTAATGGTTAATTGTTCATTGCTATTAACCATTAGCTATTAGCCCTTAGCTCTGTGCTACGCCCCATGCTCCATTCCTTCTTAGTGTTTTCCCTGATATTCTTCACAATAACTTCACATAAAAATCTAAAAAGAGGGGTGACACCCCCCATGCCATTAGTGATATACTCTGGTATGTAGATGCACCCTGATGATCTGGAGAGCTGACCAAGTGGCTCTCCTTTTTTTTTGCCCAGTATTGATTTGCCAATGTAGAGACGTTCCGATGGAACGTCTCCACCCACCATGAAACGTCTCCACGCCAGAATTTCTAGTGGAAATATTAAAAAAACCTAAAAAGGGGTTTGACCCCTCACCCCCTCGGTGCTATACTTTGTTATGTAGATGCACCCTGATGATCTGGAGAGCTGCCCAAGTGGCTCTCTTTTTTCTATTTAGTCATTGGTCATTGGTCACAAAGGACAAGGGACAAAGGACAAAAGACTTTGAAAAAATGACACCGGACGAATGACTTGGGACAAAAGCTTGATATAATCTCTCCTCATGCAACTAGTAGTTGTGGGGGATGAATCATGACAGACTGGCAAGAAATTAGTGGTGGTGTGACAGCACCGAAAGGATATCAAGCAGCAGGAATCACGGCAGGATTGAAACCTTCAGGATTGCCAGATTTAGCTTTAATATATTCACCAAGTGAGGCAATTGCGGCTGGTGTTTTTACCACTAGTCAAGTAAAAGCAGCTTGCGTAGATTATTGTCGTCAACGGTTGCATGCTAAGCACAGTGCGCGTGCTATTCTGTGTAACGCTGGACAAGCAAACGCAGCCACTGGTAGTCAGGGGTGGTTTGATGCCCTAGAAAGTGCCATGAGCTTAGGGCAAGCGCTAAATATTCCTTCGGAATCTATACTACTAGCTTCTACAGGGGTAATTGGGCGGCGAATTCCAATGGATATATTAAAGGCAGGAATTCCCAAACTAGTAGCAGCGCTATCAGAAACAGGATCGGATGCAGCAGCGAGTGCGATTGTAACCACTGATTTAGTAACGAAATCTATTGCACTAGAGACAACTATAGGCGATCGCCCGGTACGAGTTGGCGGTATTGCCAAAGGTTCGGGGATGATTCATCCTAACATGGCAACATTGTTGGCGTTTGTAACCTGTGATGCAGCAGTATCTCCTTCTTTATGGCAGCAAATGTTGAGTCGTGCCGCGCAAAGAAGTTTTAATTCCATCACTGTTGATGGGGATACTAGTACAAATGATAGTTTGATCGCTTTGGCGAATGGACAATCTCGTACCCCAGCGATTACCGAAATGGGTGCAGAAGCAGAAAGATTAGAGGCAATGTTAACAGCAGTATGCCAGCATTTAGCAAAGGCGATCGCTCGTGATGGTGAAGGTGCAACTTGTTTGGTTGAAGTGCAAGTTAGTGGCGCACCTGATGAACAATCTGCCCGTCAAATTGCTAAAACCATTGCGGGATCTTCTTTAGTTAAGTCTGCCATTTTTGGACGCGATCCGAACTGGGGACGGATTGCGGCAGCGGCAGGGCGTGCTGGTGTGCCTTTTGAGCAAGAAAATCTCAAAATTCAGTTGGGGAATTTCTTGCTGATGGAAAATGGTCAACCTTTACCATTTGATCGTACAGCTGCAAGTGGATATTTGAAGCAGGCGGCGGCTGATTCTTCTCTACCAAAGGATGTGGTGGCGACGAATATGAGCAATGATTTGTCAGGGGAACGTCGCTTTCCTACGCAAAGGTTGGATAATCCGGTGATTATTGCGGTTAGTGTTGGTAATGGTTCTGGTTCTGGTAAGGCTTGGGGTTGTGATTTGAGTTATGATTACGTGAAGATTAATGCGGAGTATACGACTTAAGAGTATATAACCGCCAAGACGCCAAGGACGCCAAGAGAGATTAATTTCTTGTAGGGTGCGCTCTTGCGCTTTTTAGGCGCGTGTTTTTACTAATTACTCGTCTAGCGCCGTAACGCACCATTCTATGATAAGTAAATTAAGTCTCACGCAAAGGCACAAAGGCACAAAGAATAAGGAAATATGGCGAAAGCAGCAGATATCGGTGGGAAACGTTTGATTAGTCTGGCTCCTGATGCTTGGGTAAAATGGGTAACGCAATCCCCCGATGTCTTAGCACAAGAAATTCTTGCTTGTGAGTTTCAATGGATTAGTCGGGAAAGTGATGTAGTTGTAAAAGCTTACCATCCGCTTGGCATTTTTTTAGTATTGAATGAGTTGCAATTACGCTATAATACTCGTCTACCTCTAAGAATGCGTGCTTATGCAGCACTCGCACAAGAAAAGTACAACCTACCAGTTTATCCAGTATTAATTAACATTCTGCCACCGCCCGACACAGTGCAAATTGTCAGTAGCTTTGAATCGCAGGTTTTGGGATTGCAAGCACGCCAAGATTATAAAGTGATTAATCTCTGGGAAGTAAATGTAGATATAGTCTATTCGCAAGCAGATGGAACAAAGTTTGCAGGCTGCTCAAGATAATTTAGAAACTGCATTGTGTTTGGTCGCGCTCGCCTCCGAATCTATTGTTCTACCCAAGAGCGATAGGCGTGTACTGCTTCGCGTCCCAATTAATCTCATAATGAGAATTAGATTTGTAAATATTTTGTATACTTTTTGTAAAATTTATATTAAGTTGAGCCAAATCTAGTGCTATTTTACTTTTTCCTACATTATATTATGTACATAGTAAAAAAGTTATGTAAAAGTAGTTGCAAAGTAGTGAAATTGTCTAAAAGCTAGCGCTACTCTGAACTAGAGCCGCTGAGGTTACTCATATGTTCATGCTAGATTTTATTTTATCAACCTTCCAAACTCACATTAAGCAACCACTTTTAAAGGGTAAACTTTTTGTTGAATATAAACTTGTAATACAGAAAGTTGCTGCTGTAAGAATTCCAGGTGGTTTGACTCCACCTTAGATAGATGGATTTGAATTTCTTTCCTGGTAGAGCATAAAGGCATAGACCCAATGTTATCTAGCCTTTACGGAGAGAATTTCGATATAGTAGGTATTTTTGTTTATTGCTAATAAAATTCAGAAGTCTTCACTATACATTTTTATAGTGGACGCATTACCTAAGTTTTTAAATTAGCTTTAAGAACTTGGTTAATTTGTAATGACAATAACTGTAAAAATAGCCAATTTTCCTACTTTGTGAAGAGCTTAGATCTTCAAAGCTTTGCCCTGAATAGTTTTAGGTGAAATATCTGGGATTTAGCTTCCAGCTTTTTAATAAATTTAACTGAAGAGTGAACACTTCAGTCAAAATCAACGTGATGTCGTGACGTTACACAAAATTATCAGAAAGGAAATACACATGACTTCAAGAGATTTTTCTTCAAAATGGGTGCGTCTACAAGAGCTTTTAGTAATCACCTTAGTAGGAGAGTTACCAACAATTTTGTTAGGACCAAAATTGCGAAATTTATTGTATCGTAATATTTTTCACCATATAGGTAGCTCAGTTTATATTCAAGAAGGCGTTGAATTTATCGGTACTTCTTCTGTGGAAATTGGCAATGGAGTTCATATTTTCAAAGGAGTTCGTATAGATAGCAGAGGACACCAAAACAATAGAATTTGTCTAGAAGATGGAGTCGCTATTGAGCGTAATACTAATATTGGTTGTTTGAACAACTCTTATATAGAAATAGGTGAAGAAACTTTCATCGGTCCTGACGTGTGTATTGCTGGTCCTGGAGACATTAAAATTGGCAAGCGGTGTCTAATCGCAGCACATACAGGAATATTTGCCAATAATCATAATTTTTCCGACCCTAGAGAACCAATTAAATACCAAGGTATTTCTCGTCAAGGAATTGTGATTGAAGATGACTGCTGGCTGGGGCACAAGGTAACTGTACTAGATGGAGTGACTATTGGTGAGGGTAGTGTCATTGGTGCAGGAGCAGTTGTTACTAAAGATGTTCCCCCTTACTCCGTCGCAATGGGTATACCTGCAAGAGTAGTCAAAAGCCGAATTGACAAGCAACTGGTGAATAATTCCATTGACTAAGAAATAGAAGCAACTTTCAAGCAAAAGCGTAGTAGTACTTTTCGCTTTTTCAACCTGTCGAACTCATATTAAAATAGAGAAGAACCTATGACTCAATTACTTACTATTGCGATTCCGACTTACAACCGTGCAAATTTACTTGATCAACAACTGGCGTGGTTAGCTAGGTCAATCAAAGGTTTTGAATCTGTGTGTGAAATTTTGATTTCTGATAATTGTTCAACCGATGATACGCCCAAGATTGTAGAAAAATGGCAATCAGTTTTTCACCAAACAACATTTGAATACAACAGGAATCAAGAAAACATCGGCGCGGTGAGAAATATCGCTTCTTGTATTCAATCTGCTAAAAGTAAATTTGTTTGGACAATTAGTGATGATGACAAAATTTTTGATAATTCCATATCATATATAGTTAAGACTTTAACAGAAGATCCAGATCTAGGATTAATTATTTTAAACTTCTCCAAAAGTGATGCAAAAACAGGTCAAGTTTTTGAACAACGTTGCTTTAATGTAGAAAAGGATTTAATGAGTTCGGATGGTAAAGAGGTATTTGAAGTTTGTGTAGAACAAAGTACGGGAGGAGTAGGGCTAACAACAGCTTTAGTATACAAAACAGATTTGGCAAAATCTGCTATAGCAAGTTGGACTTCTGGTTTAAATAACTTGGTAGTTCAAATATATTGGACTGCTTTTTGCGCTTCCAAAGCTGGTGCTTTAGTCACTAAAGATAATTATTTAGAATGTGTTGCAGGCACTCATTATTTTATGCAAAAGCCCAAACTTCTAGTCACATTAGAATATGCAGACATACCTGAAGTGATGCTCAAACTTAGGGAAATAGGATTTTCTCATAGTTTTAGTCGGAAAATGGTTCTCATGTGCTTTGCCAAGTTTAATTGGAGAGTCTTTGTGGGAGCCTTAAGAAGATGGCCTGTTGTCGCTATTCAAGCAATGACACGTTACCTAAGTTATGTGTACTTATCTACCTTAAAATCTTCGTCAAATTCTTTATCGATTGCTCCTAGTATTCAGGTTAAGTAAGTAGGTGAAATTAAACATAAAATACATGCTTTGTTTGTAGTGAGTGCTTCAGCGCTCAAGGTAAAGGTTTTCAGCGCAAACAGCGCTCACTACAAACTTCTATGTGCAAAATCGGGCATCAAGCAGTTAGGATTAAGAGATAGATTTCTAAATCCTTAGTCTTAAACTGTAAGTTGTTGCTTAGAAGTTAAACACATGGCGACACCCTTCTCATAGTAAGCAGCTTCGTTGATAAAAATTGGATAAACTGTTGATGTGCCTTCGTAAATAATCTCTTTACCATCAAAAGTTAGGAATATAGGATCGCCTGGATTGAGGGGTTGATAATCTTTAAATTGAAGTTGAGGGTGAATCATGGCTTGAATTTCCCCAAACTCATTTCTAGGGTAATCGATCGCACCCACGTACTCAAAGAATTCTACTGTATGATTGGTATCTATAACTATACCTTGGTTGAACTTGGAGAAATAGTCTATAATTGTATAAATAAGCTGCTCAGTTTTTTGAAACAATTCTGCATCCAAAACACCCTGCGCCACAGCACCCACTTCAATCACAAAACCCAATTCGCATAGAGAACGAAGATAACCTCTATTTCCGGGTGGTGTAGAGCAGACTTTTACTAAAGGATTTATATCACTGAGATATGCAGCTAACTTAAGTAAAAAAGGATGCTTGCTCCCCAGAATTATACTCAGCCCCATCTTTGCCGTTGTACTGTGCAAATCAACAATCACATCTACTGGTGGTAAGTCTTGCGGAATAAGCATTTGGTAAATAGCTTTTGCCCGAATATCTTCATAACTAGTAAGCGTCGAATCTTGCAAATCTTGACTGATAAAACTACGATTCAAATCCTTGTCTACGTACCGCCTCCCTTCCGCAAAAGCTTTTGGATTACCCAACAATACTAAAGTTTCAAAGCTATCCCTACTTATCAACTGTGGATACTGCTCAAACTTTTTAATTAAATATACTCCGGTTAACTCATTCCCATGAATTCCACCGACAATCGCCACTCGCTTAATTGTATTCATACGTAATAATTTCACCATGCCAAGCTTGATAAAAATCTAAATAAGTCATCTTTTCAGCACAGTACCAGAGAAGTTTATAGCAGTGACAGAATTTTTCCATCTCAATTTCGCTAACTATATCAGAAAAGCAATCCTTGAGGGATTTAATCAATGCTGGCATCTGTTCATCAAGCATAACTTTTTTCAAATTATCTGCTGTACATTTGCGCACTGATTCACTTTTCGCTGACTTCACCAAATACAATAAAGTACTGAACGCCACTGGATTTCCGGGATATATTGTAGCTAACTTACAAGCCCTACGTCTTTTAGTATCCTCGTCTGAACTTAGTGCAATCCCTTCAATTAAAGCTGTGACTACTCTAGCATTGTTACCTGTATTTTTAATACTTTTTTTCCTAACTGCTTTAGGAAAATACTCTCGTTTAGGTGTCACGAACGAAAAGGCGCTCGCCAAATATGGAGCAATGGTACGTAAGTTTTCTGCTGCTTGTGCTCGCAAAGCATCATTAGTTGTTGATGAAATAATTCTTGACAGTGTAGAAATAGCAATGTCATTTCCCGGAGCAATCTTACCCAAACTATAGGCAGCCTTACGGCGTAAAGCATCCTTCTTCGTTGACTCAATAATCTCGATTAATGCAGCAATTGCTTGTGAGTTACCTCTATCAATCTTACCCAAACTATCTGCAACTTGCCAACGTAAATTTTCATGACGAATACTAGTAACTAGTTCTGCTAATTTAGAAATAGCAAGTTGATTTCCTGGGTCAAATATTTTGCCTAAGCTGTATGCTGCATTCCAGGTATCAAAGTCATTTTGGCTAGTTTTGATAAACTCTTCCAAAGCAGCAATAGCAAATTTGCGCTCAGATTTGAGCAAAGCCACCCGCGCACCCTCGACAATTGGGGGCGGAAATCTCCACCACCTTTGTTGTGCAGAATGGAAATAGCCAAAGCGCCATTTAATCAGTTGTGCTAAGATTTCACTAGTACTAGAACAATCAGCAAACTCAGGAATAGCGATCGCAGCCAGAAAATAAGCTTGATAGCGATAAAATCCACCACAGCCGTCTGAAAAATTAATTAATGCTTGAATAAACTCTTCCTTTTGCGTCTGTGGTATATCTTCCCTTCCCAACCACAACAAAATAACTTCCCGCCATGCAAAGTCAAAAATGCGATGCACCCCATACTCAGAGTTAAGAAAAAAGTGCCAATCGTTAATTGCTAATGCGGCAAAATACTCTTGAAAAGTGGAATGATAAAAAGCATAAACTTTTTCTCCCTCAGTTTCTGATATCCCTACTTGATTTAACCAACCAAGCTGGAGTGCGAGTTGAAATAAACCTTCATCAGGCGCACCTAATACTTGACAAATAAAGCGATGTTTGAGGCGGAACTTAGTTTTTTCTTGAGCAAATGCCTGCAAAGCTAATTCCCCCAGTGCCTGATTAAGCTGCTGTCTCTGGGCATAAGTTGTGGGAAAGTATTCTTGCTTCCACTGGTAAATAACTTCCACAAATTGTTCATATAGCATCGCCTTGGTTTTCGGCAATCCTCGCTCCACACCCCAAGTGCGACATAACAGTGCCAAACGTAATGGATTTCTTACCGCATCCTTAATTCGTCCCCGCCCTGGTTGCTCTAACTCAGCCCGCAAACTCACAGCCAACTCAGGATGCGCCTTAAACCAATGGCGAATGAATAACCCTACTTGATCTGGCGTTTGAGTATCTCCGTAAGTAAAATGTAGATTGCGGTAAGTCTCGAAAGCTTCCAAAGCATTTTTGCCCGCATCCCAGACATTTAGCCGACAAGTCAGCACTACTGTCGCATCTGCTATCCAACCAGTAAGAAAACTAGCAATCTTTGTCAAAGCGTGAGTTGATTCCATCGCCATTTCATCTACAGCATCAAGCAGCAACCAAACTCGTCCTTGATTAAATTGTGTACAAAAATCTTCTGCCACCTCAGGTGTCACATGTAACTTGCGTGTTGCTGCCCTCAACCAATCTTCAATTAAATACTGCTCCAAAGTCTTACCTTGTAAGTCTGCCAGAGAAATCCAAATCGGCAAATCCTGAGTATTATTCAGTAGCCATGCAGTAATTTTTTGTAACAGTGTAGTTTTGCCGGCACCTGGTTCTCCGACAATAGCAATACGTTTACAGTTCCTTTGCCGCAGCACAATTTCTAAAAACTCATCAGGAGAAATTTGAGTCACTTCGGTATCAACTGCATATAAACGCGAACCTTCAACCGGGGAAACATCATCATTCAAGCGCTCGCGCTGCTTACGCTCCACCAACCCCAAAGGCACATAAACCTCATCAAACTCAAATGCACATCCATCCACACTTGTCAAGGGATTAGTAGTTAATCGGCGCTGATTTTGCATCTCCAAAGTGGTACGACAAACTTCTCGCCAATCTAGAAGTGGAGGTAGGGGAGTAGTCGCCCCCACTCCTAGTGCAACCTGCTTAGATTTCTCTGGGCGACGACTTTCCCATTCCAAATCAAACTGTTGTAAATTAGCTTGTGTATTGTGGCGATCGCACCAAAGATGAAGCGTAAAATGCCAAGTTTCCGAACCACCGCGAGTAGGGCGATTATCCTCTAAAATAGCCAGAAAATCTGTAAACCGTTTGAGAGCTTCTTTAACTTGCTCTGCACTCAAAGGACTTTCACCAGACTGCAAACCAGTCAAAACCTGCAAAAACCTCACCTTCGTCTTCACAATCAACCGACGAGGAAATTGCCAACGAGTTTGTATCCCAGAGCGCAGACTCTCCAAAGCCGCTTCATCACAACATTCTAGCTCATCATTAGCATAAGCCAGCAGAGAAGCCAACAACCGCCCTGCTCGCCTTTTTGCTTCTGGTCCGTAACTTGGTCTTGCCATACACAATCTTAGGGGAATCCCCTAGTGAAAGCAACCTCCCCTAAGTTTATAACCTAGATTTGACAAGGTTGGACACTATGAACCATAATGCCTTGCCTGGGGGAAGTTCATCACAATACTCTGTAGACATGAAAGTTGTTCGCGGGACTATGGTGCGACTTCCGAACCACTCTGTTACAGTGCCTAACGCAGTCGCGCCGCCATTCCCCGAACAGCTTTCTCCTCAAAATTGTGGTAAATTAATATGTTAAAACTCACTTACATAGAAAACAACTTTAAACTAGAGTATCTCAATGAATCTTTAGAAACTTGGGTAAACACAAGAGTAATCTTAGCATTGCAAACTGCTCAACATATTCATCTTATATCCGGCACAGCTTCTTTTCTCATCACATCCAATCCCTACTTGATGAAGTTAGAAAAAGCCGATCATAGAATTGAAATCTGCCCATGTGATGCTGAGTTTGTAGAAGTAACTCTTAAAGGTTTATGGTTGACATCAAATGCGGGAAGTGAGACAGGAGTTTTCGTAACAGTGTTGAGTGAGTCTGTTGAGTTTTTGTTGCATGAATTGTCTCAAAGTCAGCAATTTTGTCAGGTTTGAGTGTTTGGATAGGAAAGAGATGAAAATAAACCGCGAAGGCACGAAGAACACGAAGGAAGAAAAAAGAGAGTAAATTCTTGGTTTTTCTTCGCTTCGCGCTCTTCGCGTCTTCGCGGTTCATTAAAAGGAAATTTTATGACTACTAACTTAAATAATCGTGTTGAGCAGGTGGCACGAGAAGATTTGGTAATGTTTATTAATGCTGGTCTTGCTTGCACTGGGCAGAAAGAGTTTTATGATGATGCTTATGGGCAGCGAGTATCGATTGATTTTTTACACGATTATATTCTGGGTAATTATCGGTTGTTATATGCGCGGACTTTGGCGGCTGGGATCAATCATTTTAATCAAGCACAGATTATTTTGAAGTTGTTAGCAACGGGAAAGGATTGTGTTGAACATCGTCAAGAAGAGGGGGCGTTGATTGCTGCTGCTTTGAGACAGTTACCACCACAACGTGCTTGGAAGGTTTTGGAGCAGTGTAAGAGATTGCGGATTAATAATCGTCGCAGTCGTGCCATTGCTCGTGACTATCTTGAGCAACGTCAAAATCTCAGTTTTGATGCGGTGAAGTATCGGGGGAAGGTGAGGGCAATTGCTTGTCATGCTCATCTTAAACTTCAAGGGGAACTTGGTACTTTTTTGTTTGAATCTTGGAAGCAACGGTGTTTTTCTACTCCGTTGTTTGAGCAGTTTCGTCAAGCTCACTATAGTGCTGATGCTGTTTATAGTTTACCTTTTACTATTGCCGAGGGTTTGGCGGCAAAACACAATATTCCTCGCGATGTGTTTTTGTCGCGTATTCAGGAAAAGATGACTTTGACTGAGAAGTTGCGTTTTCAAGGAGCTGCGGCTACTGAGAAGGTAGACATTGATTTGGATTTAAGTCGTCTTTCTCTGACTCGTCTAGCATTGTATATCCTTTCTTTATCTGTGGAAACCCGACAAAAAGATTGGCATGTTTTGAACCAGGCGTTGGAGAAATCATCGCGATCAGCGTTAAAAAAAGCACCTTTAAAACTGGGACGGGTAGCGGCTGTGTTGGATTGCAGTTATTCTAGTTCTGGCTCTACTGAAAAGCGTCGTCGTCCTTTAGCTGTAGCTTTTGCTACTCACTATTTGTTGAAAGCCGCAAGTAAAGATTACCGTGCTTTTTGGACGGTTCCGGTTGAGGATACTTTACTAGTACGTCCTTATGGACAAACTAACCTTGCTACACCCTTGCTTGCAGCCTTGGCATCTGATCCAGAACTGGTTGTAATTGTATCAGATGGTTGTGACAATGACCCACCCAACGGTTCAGCAGAAATCCTGCGGGTATTTCGCTCTAAGTTAGATCCCAATCGACGTACTTCTATTGTCCACTGTAATCCTGTATTCAATTCTGAGGATTTTTCCTTGCGTCCCCTCAGTCCCTATGTTCCCACTGTTGGGCTGCGCGATGCAGAAGATTTACCCACTATGCTTGGTTTTGCCCGTTTTGCTGATGGTTCTGCACCTTTGGCTGAATTAGAAGCTTATCTGGCGGAGCGTGTGCAACTAATGTTGGGGGATATGATAAATGGCACAAAAAACTAATTTATTATCTGATATATCATTGAAAGGATTGGTAATTGCTCCATCGCAAGTATGGGGTGCAGTCCGTATTGTACCGCTACTGCGTCGAAATGTGCGTGGTGACTTGCGCCTACTACGTCGTTCTTATAACGCAGATATGACTGTTGTCTCTTTATCCGGGGAGATGAATTACATTTCTTATGTTCCTCACGGGTTAGTCATGTCTTGGACTCATGATGGTAATCCAGTGGCTGCTTTTGGGGGACAAATGATGAAGTCTGATGGTAAGCATCTTGGCTGTGGTTGTGTGCAGTTATTGCATCGTATGGTAAAGCGAGAGTCAAGTAATCAATTGCGGTTTTTACCTTTGCATTTGGCGATGGAAGGTTTCCTCTCTCTGTTTTTCTCTGGTCCTACTATTGCTTGGAGTGAGTATTCTCAGTATGCTATTTCTCATGGGCTAGGTTGCCGTTATGAAACTTCTGTTAGTGGTCGTTATATTGCTGGATTAGAAGAGGCTTTGCGGGTTTTTGAGATTCATCCAACACAGGTTGGTGTGTTGGTATTTGTTGGGGAAGCACTTGCATCGGCTTTTGTGGTTCCTACTCCTGAGGATTATCGACTTTTACATACTAGTTTGATTGAAGATTTTTACGGTGAGTTATTGTATCAGTACGGGTTGCTTTACGATACTACTTTGCCTATGGATGTATCTGTGGATGAGTCAAAGGTTCATGATTTGGCTTCTTTAAGAAGAGAAGTAGGTAAAATGCGTTCTGATTGGGCTTGTTTTCAAGGTTTTATGGCGAATGGACTTTTAGGACGCTCTTTGCAATCTAAGATAGTTTACTCGGCTGAACCTTTCTATTTGCAACGGTTTATCACGAATTTGCAACTCAAAGATGAAAATCATATTGGGGAGGCGATCGCACGAGATAATGGAGAGTTGGAGTATCTCAAAACTTACCGTTTATCTGCTGCACAGACTAGGCGTGTTTACTTACTGAGTAAGTTAGCAGAACATCATTGGAATTTAGATGCTACTGCTAAGGCACTGGGTAACACTAGTGAAGAGTTTGTCTACCGAATGGAAAATGCTGGGTTCGGCTATTTACTTAATCAACGAGTACGTGACGCAGCACGGAAGAAGGCACGCAAGCGTTGAAAGGGAAAGGGAATTTATTGCATTGCTAATATTTTTTCATTTGCCTCATTCAATACAGATAAAATATATTGGTTTAGGCTAACTCCTTCCCTGTCCGCTACTTCCACTAAAGACTTGCGTAGAGATTTAGGTATTTGTAGTAGCAACTCAAAAGTGTCATCATTTTCTATACTTGGTAGAGGAATTTTGCCTCCTGTTTCATAAACAGTTTCAATCCAAAGTTCGCGTGCTTCAGCTATATTATCTATAGTCTCTTCTAAGGTTTCGCCTTAAGTCAGACATCCTGGCAAATCTTTTATCTCAGCAACGTACCCCCCTTCTTCAGTATCAGGGTAAAGAGTAATTGGATAGTTTAAATTGAGGTAATAATCTAACGTACGTTCAGCTACCATTTTCTCTGTTTTCCTGTTCCTTATATCATTGATTTGCAACTCAAAGATGAGAATCATCTTGAGGAAGCGATGTTAAGCTAAATTTATCGCACTATAAAACTTGCTGTTATGTCGGTTGCCCAAGATTTAGAAACCTCAAAAGATGTTATCTTTCCACCTAGTAATTTATACAGTAATGAACCGCCATTTGATAGCGACTTACATATGTGGCAGATGATTGTGCTGATGCAGAGCTTGGAATGGTTGTGGCATGACCGCAATGACTTTTATGCTATTGGCAATCTCACAATCTACTACAGCCTACATCAGCCTACATCAAGAGACTTTCGCGGACCAGATTTTTTTGTCGTACTGGGAACCCAGCGTAAAATTCGTAACAGTTGGGTGGTATGGCATGAAGGAGGCAAGTACCCGAATGTAATTGTGGAAATTCTCTCAGATAGTACCGCTAAAACTGATAAGGGATTAAAAAAGGAAATATATCAAGATACTTTCCGTACACCAAATTACTTCTGGTACGATCCAAAAACTTTGGAATTTGCCGGATTTATTTTAATTGGTGGTAGTTATCAACCGATAGAACCTAATCAGCAAGGTTGGTTGTGGAGTCAGCAGCTTGATTTATATCTGGGAATACATGAAACTAAGTTACGTTTTTTTACGAGCGATGGACAACTAGTTCCCACACTTCAAGAAGTTGCTCAAATAGAGACACAACGTGCTGAACAAGAAAAGCAACGTGCTGAACAAGAAAAGCAACGTGCTGAACAAGAGAAGCAACGTGCCGATCGCTTAGCTGAAAAACTGCGAGAATTAAATATTGACCTTGATACTTTTTAGAGTCACGCTTCTATATTATCCGTAGTAAGCGCTTCAGCGCTGAAGCGCTTACTACAAGCCTTTAATTTTTTCGCCGACTTACTTACGGCAGTAAATTCTGTACAGGTAAGCGATCGCTTATGCGAGCGCGAACCCCATCACTTGCACTCCAGTCACCATCAATTGGTGTGATGGTGGTAAAACCTGATACAAATTGTTCTCCTTCCGATCTTGGATTAGGAGTTCTATCGGATGGAAGACTCACAGGTAAAATCTGCAAGCCAACTCCTCCACCGGGTAATTCTCCAAAGGTGAAATCTAGTGGAGTGAATTGCTCTAGTCTAGTAAAGGCAATTCCTTTGCTCCCATTTACGGGAACGTTGATACTCAAACCTACACCGTTAGGTAAAAGCTTTGCGTTCTTTTTCTTAGTTGCTTCTAGTTGTGCAATCACTCTGACGATAAAATCAGAAGTAGGTTTGTATGCAGCGATCGTACTAGGGAAGCCAGTGGAACTTTCTGCTAAGTTAACTCCCAAACTCACAGCGATTGCCGGAACACCCCGATTGATAGCTGCCACTGCTGCACTAACTGTACCAGAAGAAACTGCCGTCCGTCCAATGTTTTCCCCTGGGTTAATCCCAGAAATTACCAAGTCAGGGGGATTGTCCCGCAGGATGTAATTCAATCCTGCTACTACTGTCACAGTTGGCGTACCATCTACGTACCATTTATTAGTATCATAGTTTACTACTTCCAATGGTTGATTAATCCGATCTGTATTGATAGAGGTTCCTCTACCACTTTGATCGGTTTTAGGCGCAACAATCGTCACATCATGTCCCGCTTCTTTGAGGGTATCAAACAAAACAGGAAGTCCGCCTCGATCATACCCATCATCATTAACCAGCATGATTTTGAGCGCAAGTGCGCTATTATGAAAGACCAGCACTAAGCAGGCTGTCACCAAAGTTCTGAAAATTTGTTTGAAATAAAAAGTATTCAGCAACGGTAGATCCTCTGAAGGTGAAGTTTGAGAGTCAAACACTATACATTCATCACTTCACCTTACAATTTATTGATTAAATGGTTTTTAAGAACCTGTTAAATCAGAAACTACCAAATCCTCTGCTTTAATTAAAGAAATTGCTAAGTCATCCATTTGCTCAAGACAATTTGCGATTCTGTTTGCCTGTTTTTCAATTGTTAATTCAAACATAGTCCGAGCAAATCGCCCATTCCCAAAATTTTTATCCCGATGAGCATAAGCATTTTCAAAAATTCTTTGCACAGCTATCCGTGCAGAAATATCCAAAGTATATCCATAGTCATAACAGAATTTTCCAAAAATTAAAACTAGTTCATTTGGTGTATAGTCATCAAAGTAAAACAATCGACTAAAGCGAGATTGTAAACCCGGATTTGAAGTCATGAAATATTCCATTTCCTCAGGATAGCCTGCGACAATCACAGCTAATTGATCGCGGTGATCCTCCATACGTTTGAGTAAAGCTTGTACTGCTTCATGACCAAAATCGCTAGAAGAGCCATCTTTTGGTACAAGGGCATAAGCTTCATCGATAAACAGTACACCCTCTAAGGATTGCTTGACTGCATCAGCTACACGCAAAGCTGTTTGTCCGATATAACCACCAACAATGCCAGCGCGATCGGTTTCCACCACATGTCCATGCTGGAGGCGACCAAGTTGTTTGTACAAGCGACCTACTAATCGCGCTATAGTAGTCTTACCTGTACCTGGTGGACCAGACAAAACGAGGTGTAGTGATGTATCTACTGTTTTGAGTCCTCGCGTCTTGCGTTCAGTTTGTACTTTCAAGAAATTTGCCAAAGAGAACAATTGCTGCTTAGTCTGTTCAAGTCCAACCAAAGATTTTAAATCAGCAAATACTTTTTCTAAGGTATCATCAACAGGCGGCTCATGTTGAACAAAAGATGATTTTGTGGCATCATCACTATTACCTAGACGGGTGCTTTCCACACTAGAACCACTAATAACCAAACTGTGTACTTTAATTTTTGTGTTGTCGTAGATAATAAAGCCAAACTTTTGACCAGATACTTGTGTCATAGTATCGGCACAAAGTTTTTCGACAAGAAAACTATTAATGTAAAACTCTATATTCTTCCCATCGCGGCGAATTTCCAGCACATTCATAGTGTTGGTGCGGCGAATTTCATAACAGCGTTTCCAGGCAATATGCTCTTTGAAACTACCATTTTCATGTTGCGCAATTTGGTAGTATCCGCTGTCAGTAATCACAAATTCAAAGAAGTTTTTGTTATCGGCTAGTCCCCAGATAAAACCATATCCATGATTTAATACACCAGTAACTTTCTCTAAGACAACATGAATATGAAATTCAGGTTTGTCATAGAAGAAATCGGCAGATTGCCACGTTAGCCACGAACCGTTACCGGGGCGTTTGTGTTCAAATATATAGTAATTAGCCTCCAGGCAGAGGCTGCATTCATTACTATCTTTTGTTAGCCAGTTGTGGCGATTGTCTTGAAAATATTCTTCAAAAATTAACATAGTTTAATAATAATAAAAAATTTGAACCACAGATGGACACAGATAAACACAGATAAAATATCGGTGTGCATCTGTGTTTATCTGTGGTTAATTACCTACCAACTTCTTGACATCTACACCAGTAGTTTGATGTAACTGCTCAAAGAATGAAGCCATTTTTGTGACGTTGTTGCCATTGGTAGCATCAATCACAGTTAAGTTTTCTACTTCAACAGTAGGTACTCCTGCTGCCATAATTTCTAAAAGTGGTTCTAGTTTCTGGAAAATGAAGATTTCTCTTGCTGAAGCACCCGCAGCTTTCCATGACTCAGCTAAGCGCTGTGTACCTGCGGCTTGTGCTTTGCCGTCTTCTACAATTTTAGCAGCATCTCCCTTGGCAAGTGCGATCGCTTTTTGGCATTCTGCTTCTGCTGGTGCTACCACATCTGCCTGTAACTGCTGTTCCACTTGCTTAATCCGCTCAGTTTGCACTGCCACCTCAGCTTGTACTCGCGCTACTTCTGCTCCCACCACTGCTTCTACTTCAGCTATCATCGCTGTTCTCTTAGTTAATGCATCTCTAACTCTGCGTTCGGCTTCTGCTTTAGCAACTTCCAAATCTCGCGCTATTCTTCTGAGTTCTGTAATCCGCTGATTTTCTGATGCCTTGATTGTCGCCTCAGCTTGGGCGTGGGCTTCTGCTGAACGGGCATCGCGCAACAATTCCGCCTGCTGTTTGCGTCCAATTGAATTTAGGTAACGAACCTCATCAGAGATATTCTTAATTTGTAAGGTATCGAGTACTAATCCCAATTTTTCCAAGTCGTCTTCAGCTTCTTCCAGCAAAGTTTTAGCGAAGGCAATTTTATCTTCGTTCACCTGTTCTGGTGTCAAACTAGCTAGTACCCCCCGCAGATTTCCCTCTAAAGTTTCTTTTGCCAATTGTTCGATGTCCTTACGACTTTTACCTAAAAGACGTTCGATCGCATTATGAATTGTCGGTTCTTCTCCTGCAATCTTAATATTAGCCACGCCTTCCACTGTCAAGGGAATCCCGCCTTTAGAGTATGCATTTGATACCCGTAATTCAATAATCATGTTAGTCAGTTCCATGCGGAAGGTACGCTCTAAAAGAGGAACCTGTATACTGCTACCACCTTTAACCAAGCGGTATCCTACAGCACGTCCATCAGCAAGTGGGGTACGATTACCGGCAAAGATTAACACCTCACTGGGTTGACATATGTAGTATAAATTACGAATAACCCAAAATGCAGCCCCAGTACCAGCACCAAAAATTCCTAATAGTAATGCAATGATTTCCATAAATTTTATCCTTTTAAAAGAGATAGGAATCGTAGAGACGCCCCGGTGGGGCGTCTTTACAGGTTATGAAGAAACCGGGTTTCGAGAACTAAGAGTCCCAGCAACATTAATACCAAGAGTGCGATTGACATTTTCCAGGAACTGAATCATTATTTCTGGATAGACGTTAACTAAACTTGCCAAAGATTGACCATCGCCGTTGTCAATCACGTTCACTTTATCAAGTTGAATTCGTTTGGGAATTTGCACAGCTTGTTGGAGTACCATTTCAATTTGCTGAATTAAGAACAATTCAGAAGCATCAGATCCTGTTTGTTGCCACACTTGAGAAAGGATGTCATTGACTAATGCAGCGGCTTTGGCTGTTTCTTCGAGTTGAGCCGCTTGCCCTCTGGCGCGAAGTTCTTGTGCTTGTTGTTGAGCCTGTGCTGGTAGTACTTCATCTGCTTCTAGGCGCAAGCGTTCTAACTCGGAGCGCAGTGTTTGTAGTAGTTGTTCAGCTTTTGCTTTCTTTTCTTTGGCGGCTGCTTTAGTAATTTCTTCTTCGGAACGCGCTTTTTGTTCTAGCTTTGCCTTGATTTTGCGCAGTTCGTTTTCTTGTTCGAGTACGATAATTCGATCTTGGGTTTTGGCAACAGAAGCTTGTTCTTCACATTGAGCTTCTATTTGTTCTGCTATGGCTAGAGCATTACTTTCGGCAATTTCTGCGTCGCGAATAATTACGGCAATTTGCTTGCGTCCTAAGGATTTGAGATAGTCTACATCGTCAGAAACACTTTGGATTTTCAGGGTGTCTAGTTGTAGTCCTAGTTTGGTAAGATCGCGGCTGACATCAGAAGCAATGCGTTCGGCAAAGCTGAGGCGATCTTCATTGAGTTCTTCAGGTGTGAGGGTGGCAACAACACCCCGGAGGTAACCTTCTAAGGTTTCGCGGGCGACACGAGCAAGTTCTGAGCGATCGCTATTCAGAAATCTTTCAATCGCATTTCCCACAACGTTTGGATCGGTAGAAATTTTGACATTGGCGATCGCCTGAATATTCAAGGGCGTTCCTCCTTTCGCATAGGCGTTGCGCACTTCCACACGTACTGGCATTGTTGTAACATCCATGCGCATGACTGTCTCAACGATGGGAATACGAATGGCTCTCCCTCCTGCTAACACTCGGTAGCCTACTTCTTGCCCATCTTGGGTGCGTCGTTTGCGCCCTGAGATAATCAGGAGTTCGTTAGGTGAGCAAACGCACAGAAAGGATTTGAGAAACCACACGAATAAGAAAACACCAAATATCGACAGGGCAATGGGAATGCTAGTAAAAAGTAGCCCTTCAATGTTGTTTTTCTCGTTAGTGTTGGGCAAAATTGGCGAGGTTTGAGCTAGTTGTACTACGACAACATCATGTTCAAAGAAAGATTTAAATTGCGGTTGAGTCATACTTGTTTGTTAGTTACACAGTAATTTAATGCCTTTCTTGTTAAGGTATTTCACAGGTTTCAGATACAACCCATACCTTATTTCCCTTCATGTCTATAATTAATACGCGATCGCCTGTCCTAAATTCTCTGTTGTCGTCGGTAAAAGCGACGAAATCAATCAAAGAACCTTTAATATGAACGCGCACCTTTCCTTGACTGCTGCGATCAAAAGGAATTTCCACAGTGCCAAAACGACCGACTACATGATTGGTGCGTACTAAACTATCTACAACTTGATTTCGCCGTTGGATGTAAATTAACCACACCACCAACACACCACAAAAAAGACCAACGGTAATGGATATACCAGCAATTATCAAGATTGAATTGTTCACCGCCTCCCCTCTTGTTACTAATACTCCTCAATCTAGGTTTACCGCAATCAAACCCCCCGGCTTACGCCGTCCCCCTTGCGAAGGGGGGACTACAGGGGGGTTTTAACAATGTGTATCTTCATAAAGAATTGGTATAGGGCTTAATTGTCTATCTATTTGTTCTTCAGTTTTTATGTAAGAATTTACCAATAACGTTACAAATCTTTACATTAAGAACGTTCCCACACCTCAAGAAGTTGCCCAAAAAGGAAAGCAAAGTGGCGATCGCTTAGCAGAGAAGCTGCGAGAATTAAATATTGACCCTGATACTTTGTAGAGTCTACGCTTACTTATCAATAGGTCTTTTTAATACCAGTGCTACTGCTCCGTAGTAAAAGCCCCTCAATCCATCAAGTTCATGTTCTATGTCCTCAAGGTTGCCCAGCTTACTAGTCCATCTGCCATTCGGTAACTGCCTAGCTACGTGAGTCTGTAACCATTTAGTTCCCCTAAAGGCTTGGTATATATTGCAACTTTTTGAAATCCCGGCTCCAATTCAACACTGTCGCAAAGCATATACCCAAGAGTTTGATATACCTGAATAAAAGCATTTAATGTTAATTCCCTCGGTACTTCAGAGGGCCAATACGTATCTGGATCTGTAGGGTCCCACCAGCTGTCGTCTGACTCTGCACTCCATGCAATGCAGTTGTAATCCGGTGTTGCAGAACTAGTGATTTGATAAGAACTAGGAGATAAGTTTGGGCAATAAGTTGCAATCCAAGAATCTATTCTCGACACTTCATTTTACCATTTATACCCGCGTTCTTTCCCCCACTGGAGCCAAGCTGCTGCCATTTGTTTGATTTTTCCACGCTGTTCTGGTAGTACAGGATTTTCACCCGTAATAGCTCTTAGTGCTGCAAACCAATGATTTGGTCTAGTCTCCAGTTCTTTCAATATCAAAGGTATGGCTGCATGTCCCATTTCTATAATCTGCTGATATGCACTATGACTTGTTTTTTCACCAACAAACGATGAACCATTCACTTCTAATTCCCACATAGCAGCTAATTCCTCAAATTTCTGAGCTATATCTGTTTTTAGCATAGTTATCTTAACGCAGTGCTTTTAAAGTCTATTTTAAAACAACTACCGCCGATGCAATCTTGTTCCAGCCAGTGAGGCGTTTTTTCAACATTTAGTTACAAAATTTTACATTTATTTACCAATAAGTAGTTTTAATACCCGTGCTACTGGTCTGTAGTAGAGCGCATTCTGATAAAATTTTATTGAGAAAGAGCGATCGCACTGCTTCTAAGCAGGTAGCATAGTAATGCAAAGGAAAATATTGGGTGGACGCTATCAGTTATGACTTCCGACAGCGTTATCAATCAGCGGATGAAGCGTTAAAAAACCTCAAGTCTAAGGCGTTAGGAACCTTTACAGCGATTAGCCAAAGCTACATCAGCAGTAGAATAGCGGTGATCGAAGGTGATATTACTGAACAAAAGGTGGATGCGATCGTCAACCCCACCGATGAATGGTTTTCGGGTGCGGGTTATGTAGATCGTGCCATTCATCGGGCGGCTGGTTCTCAGCTAACAGAAGTATGTGATAAGTTAAAAAAAGGCTGGAGCAATGGTCAAGCCCAAATTACCAATGGCTATAATCTTCCAACACGATGGGTACATATTTAATACTAAAGCCAACGACCCGCAAAGGAGTATTAGACCGAGTATATAAAGGGTTTTAGTGGTGTGCTTAGCCCGATCCCAAATTTGCTGATAGGAAAGTTGATGATTCTGGATGAGAAAGAATGCAGGAGGATGAAATATGAATGGCAGTAACCGACTCAGTACAAGTCGCATCAAAAAGTTCGCATACCACAGCAATTTGCCAAGAGAGTTTTGATTATACTGCCAGGGATAAGCAGTTTGGGCAAGGTAGACCAAGGCTTTTGTATCAGGTAACCGCAAAGATTCGTATAAAGGTAAAGCACGCCAGAACTCGTCGTTAGTTTGAGAAAGTGCCTCATTTAAAATGCATACATCCTCCAATGCTGAATTTACCCCTTGTCCGATATCTGGAGGAAAACAATGAATAGTATCTCCTAAAAGTACAATTCCAGGTGCTGAAGATAATGGTGTCTCAAGACATGTTTGTTCTTGGCTTAACAAGAAGTGCAATCCAGAACAGTACTGGGGAATGGGGAAGTAACCGCCTTCACTTTTAGCAAATCTTTCAGCTTCTTCAAACGATACTATTTGACGTACAGGCAATTGTGGGAACGCTTTCTCAAAAAAATTGTACAGTTCCTCAGTGTTTTTCAATTCCCATATCTGGTGGTCTGAGTATTTAATAATATTTGCAGAACGGGGTTCTTCTGGGTTTTTAATTGGTAATATACCAAGAGAAACAGAACGCTTGCGACCTTGCAAACTCCCACGAATTGCGTATGCCATAGTACTCAGGGCATGTTCTTTGCCACTATGATCCAAAGGAAACTTTGGTGGCAGAGTTAACACTTTATATCTTAGACACGAACTAGGCGAGGGAAAAAGCTTCATCTCAAATTTGTCTGATGTAGATTTATGCCAATCTTTTAAAGTGTTGCGGACGATGGAGTTAAGACCATCACAACCAATCAAAAGATTGGGTTCAAATGTGATAACACTTTCGTTCTCTGTACGGACAATAACTTCTAACTTTTCCTGCTTGAGATTATTTATACCTTTTTTGTTAATTTGCATACACTTTGCATTGAACAAGACGTTGATGCAGTCTTGCCAATTTTGTTCAATTTCTTGGTATAACAAAAGTACAAATGCTCTGCGTGGCAGCCAATAAGCAGTCTTCCGGTTGGGATTTACAGTAGGCAATTTAGATGTTTTGCGACTGCCAGTTGGTTTAATTTGCGTTAAGTAAAATTCCGTACTTGGAACGCTAATTTTTGATAACCGCTCCGTAAGCCCAATAAAGTCCGTAAATTTTTGACCTCGACCATCAATTTGATAACTGAAGGACTTGTCAGGTTCATAGTAATCAGCAGTGGCACGTTGTTCTAAAACTGTAATATTTGTCCAACCACGTTTAACCAACATTAATGCGGTGGCAAGTCCAGCAGGTCCCCCGCCAACAATCAATACATTTTGGCGAAAATTATTATTTTCCTTTTGTGCTAACGATTCTTGATCTACCATAATGCAATACGGATTGGCTAGAAGTGTGATGAATAATGCGAAAGTTATCTACAATCCTTGTATGAACGATGAGGGAACGTCTCTACATTGTTTATTGAATGTGTCTATCAGGTAATTGCCAAGTTATCGCGATGAACTACAGTTTCTGCACCTTCATAACCTAAAATTTGGGTAATTTCGCGGGAATGGCGTCCGCTAATTTTTTGCAGTTCGGTGCTGTTGTAGTTAACAAGTCCTCTGCCAATTTCATTACCGGTGTTGTCACATAATTGTACGGCGGTTTGGTTGTCAAATTCTCCTTCTACTTTAATAATACCTGCGGCTAACAAAGATTTACCAGCTTGAGAAATTGCTACCACGGCTCCTTCATCTAGATACAATTTCCCAGCGGGAATCAAACCGTAAGCTATCCATCGTTTACGGGCAGAAGTTGGTTCTGGGTGAGGTTCAAAGTGAGTACCAATTAGTTCACCTTGGATAATTTTTAATATATTGCCAGGATATTTTCCTTCTGTAATTACTGTACGCACTCCAGCAGCGATCGCAATCCTTGCCGCAGAGATTTTCGTAGCCATGCCCCCAGTACCCCATTGAGAACCGGACGAACCTGTTTGCACTTGTAGTTGAGTTAATTCCTTAATGCTACTAACTAAAGCAATCGGCTGGGCATTAGGAAAAGAGCGGGGATCGGCAGAGTACAACCGATCTACATCAGTAAGTAAAAACAACCAATTTGCTTGCACCAAACTAGCTACCAAAGCAGAAAGAGTATCATTGTCGCCAAACTTCAATTCTTCCACAGCGACTGTATCATTTTCATTCACTACCGGAATTACTCCTAATTCCAGTAACTCTTTAAAAGTGTTGTACACATTAAGGTAGCGACTGCGCTCCACCAAATCGGTACGAGTAAGTAAAACTTGGGCTATTGGTTGTTGTAGAGTAGTAAACAAATCGTCATAAACCCGCATTAACCTACCTTGCCCGACTGCGGCAACTGCTTGTTTAAGAGCGATCGCTTTAGGACGCTCTGTTAAACCCAAACGCGCACAACCCACACCCACAGCGCCAGAAGAAACCAAAATTACCCGATTTCCCCCTTGCCGTAAATACGACAGTGTTTCTACCAAAGTAGCAATAGTAGAAAGTGCTAACTGACCAGTTTGTGGTTGAGTCAGACTAGACGTACCAATTTTAACAACAATTGTTTGAGGCATCTTGGGATTAATTGTAAAGCGCCAGTTCTTCTATAAGTGAGGAACCGACGCTTTACTAATTTATAGTTACTTGCTATTGTTTAGGTCTTTATTTGGCTGACCCGTTATTTATACTTATATAATCTCAGATGTCGGTTTGAAACAAAGATTTTTTAATTATTTCTTTATCTTTACTTTCCTGACTATTTGTCAAGATTTGTTAATCTTTGTTTTTTTGGCGCAATAGAAGCGCCGAGTATTTCCGATACCCAGACTTCAAAATTGCGCACTGGATGGGAACGGAGTGCAGCATCGGGATGAACAATTGGTTCAACTAAGATAGTAAACATATCTAAGCGATTACCTGCCAAGACATCAGTAAACAAGCGATCGCCTACCATTGCAACTTGGTGTACTGGTAAATTCATCGCCGTTAGTGCTGCCTTAATTTTACGGCGTGAGGGTTTGGCTGCACCCAGAAAGTAAGGTACATTGAGAGAACGAGCGATCCCACCGATGCGGGTTTCGTTGAGATTGTTACTTACTAACCATAGTGCTACATGAGGGCGAATTTGTTCTACCCACTGTCGTAGTTCTGTTGAAGCTGACGCCACTTTAATTGGCACTAAAGTTTCGTCTACATCCAACACAAGCCCTTTCAACCCGTATTCAGTGATAATTTCTGGTGTAATATTCAACACCGAACCGGATATAATTAAATCAGGTTGTAAGAGCTCATTCCAACGCATAAGTTAATGTTACTCAACTTCATTAAACAGATGTTCTTCTAACAAAGGTTTAACTTTGCGAAACTCCTCAGGAGATAGCAACTCAGGCTTACCTGTGTTCGTAATTCTGGCAAAAAACAGTAGGGGATCGAGAGGAGTATAAATTGCATACTCTTGATCTTTAAAGTAAAAACTAGCTAATAGCTGTAATTGTTCTGGTTCTAAATCCGCTTCATCATCTTCAATTTCTAGAGTGAAGAGTTCTGAGTCTTCAACTGGTGGTAATTCGCCTGCCACTGTTAAAGCATATGCTGTATTGTTAAGAATCAAGTTTTGCTCAGCCAAAACAGCTTGAGCTGTGGTAAAGATTTGGTCAAGGGTAGCATCGTCTTCGACCAAAACTGCTTCTTCTTCTTCGCCATCACCTTGCCAAGCGAAAATTTCTACAGGCGAATCTACCGGCAGAAGTAAAACATACTCTTGCCCATCTACATCAAGGGAATGCTCTATGTAACATTCAAGCGCTCGCCCTTTATCGTCGGTTAATGTGAGGGAACCGACGTTTTGGTTATCATTTTCTTCGGGGAATTTGGAGGGATACATAGCCGAGATATATAACTATAATGTCAAATATGCTGATCTTAATCAAATAACAGTAAATCTGACTAATCTGTTTTAGAATATCACGATTGGGCGCTAACGCTACTGGGCAGATATGGTGTGTAATTTGAGCTTGCTCTTCTGGTGTCTAACCACTGTTGCAAGATCAATGCTGCTGCCTTACGATCTATTAAATCTTTATGCCGTGATGGCGATCGCCCTTCGGCAATGAGCATCTGCTCTGCTTGAAAAGAGGTTAACCGTTCATCCACATATTCCAATGGTAGCCCCAACGCCTTAGCTAACTTATTGGCAAACTTTTGTACCTCACGTGCTTGAAATCCCAAAGAACCATCCATTGAGTATGGTAAACCGACGACGAGAACTTGCACTTCCCGTTCTGTGACTATTTGCAGAATTTTTTCTACATCTATATTAAATGATGTACGTTCAACAGTCGTGATCCCAGTGGCGATTAAAAGAGTACGATCGCATCCGGCAACACCAATACGTTTTCTGCCCACATCTAATCCCAAAGCCGATTTTAATTGTGGTAGTTTTTCCGACTCTGACTGGGGCGAACGCTCCTGGTTTGGCACTGTTATCTACTCCTGACTTGCTTCTGTGGACTCAGTGGAAGAGGATGCTTCTGAGTGGTTATTGTAAGAAAATGTCACAGTTTCCGGTGGTGAAGTTGGTTTCTGGGTTTTTTCTTTTGACGTAGCTTGTCTTGGTTGCGCCCATGACATACCTCCTGGGATTGGTTTACGCACTCCTTGCAGCCCTTGGAGTACTTCCGGCAACTGAATACCTTCTAAAGAGACAAATTTCGACTCTCTTACCTTATGCCACACAGAGCGGGACATAATTAAAGTATGTTCTATGCGAGTTGCGCCTATTTGCTCTAGATACTCTTCGCCTTCTGGCTGATAGTCTGCTGAAGCCAATTGCAAAGTAGCTTGCGGAAAATCCACAGCTATACGAGCTAGTTGAGATAACAACTCTGGATACAGCCAAGTGTATGCTGGGTGTACCGTTAGGGTTGCTACGTGTGGTTCATTACCTTTACGTAAGAGTGTAATTTGAAAATAGCCGATCGCTGCTTTGCGTTGTGGTTCAAATACATAACCACTGACTACTTCTGTCTTGGTTACCCAAAGCTTGATTGCTTCCGTCAAAGCGCCGAACAAACTACTTTTAAAGTCTTGAGTTTGACGATCAAAAACTTGCCTTACTAATGGTGGCATTGATGCCGTGTCCAGTTGATATAGTAACTGAGCATCAGCATTACTCACTGGTAGCAAGTTAGGTAAATCTGGTTCGGCTACTGCCAACTCAGCCAGTAACTCTGGTTTAATTTCCCAGTATGTCATTTCTGCTAGGCGCTGAAATCCATTTTGGCGATACAGTGCTAGCGCCTCTGTGTTATTAATATTTACTTCTAATATCCAAGTACGCGCTTCCAAAATTGACTCAAAGCAAGAGCGTAAAAGTTGGGAGCCGATTAAGAGCTTTTCTGCACCGCGCTCTACTAAGACGCGATCAACGCGCCAAGTGCTGCGTGTGCGGTTAAATGGTGATACTTGGATCATCCCTAATAGTGTTCGCCCTTGCTCGGCGACATAAGCGCAAAAGCGATACTGTAGTGGATTGGGGAACCAACTCAAACACCTCAGCAACCCATACCAGTGGCGCAGCGATTGCATCTGCCACTTAGCAACACTAGCTCCCTTGGGAGTTTGGGCTGTTGATGACTCTTTTGTTAGACGTTCAATTCCCTCCATGTCCCGGTATTGGACTGGTCTAATTACAACGCTTTCGTTTCGCTTTAGCAATGAAGTCATTTTCATTCGAGCCTTCAATTCAGCCTTAAACTACTGGTTCAAAGGAACTGCTGCAATCATCTTAACGGCTTTCCGCTACTAGAAGATTGTTCCTCATAGTGATTTTCATCACTGACACCCACGCCATAGAAGGCGTTTCTCTACATAAAAAGCAGACTTGTTGATGATAGTTGTCTTCATTTCAACAAGGTCTGCCTCTATTTTATTTGATTTTACCTTAATATTTTGTAAAAATTACAAACCTTGACGAGATACTAGCTTTTCAAAATTTGCCTGAGTTTGATGGAGTAACTGCTCCCGACTATTTTCTCCCTGTTGGGGTTGCTTGAAGGATGGAACCAGATTACGAGCTTGTAGAGTCATGTGCAGCTGTAAGTGGGCTACGTATTCACTAAATTCTTCACGTACATCGACGCCCATGAGTAAGTTTGATTCCATTGCCACTGTGTTTCTCCTGCCGATCGCTCTATTGATTTACATTATCAAAACTTATCATATTGTTTTACTTCTGTTGTTCTTCGCAATGAAGTTTAACGTTAAGAGGCCATGAGGCATACTGCGGGGTGCAGAAGATAACTCCACGCATCAATTGTGATCTGGATCACTATTACTCAGTAATATTTATGTCAAACATATATCATTTTGCTACAAATGTTTAGATAATTAATATGCTATATTGAGCAGTTGATATATTCTAGTAATAATACTGAGGTGTATAAAGCAAAATCGCTACAATTATCAAATCCAGTCATTATTAAAACTTGGAAAAACGAGTATCCGACTTTAGAAGAAATTACTTTATTGAAACATGAATATCAAATAGCCAAAAATTTAGATATAGAAGGAATAGTCAAACCATATAGTTTAGAAAACTATCAAAACGGATTAGCTCTAGTGTTAGAAGATTTTAACGCAGAGTCACTGCAACATTTACTGACAAGGAAAAAAATAGAATTAATTGAATTTTTACAAATAGCTATTCAACTAGCACAAACTTTAACCGAATTACAGAAATATCAAATAATTCATAAAGACATTAAAAGCTCCAATATACTTATTAATATCAAAACAGGGCAAGTGAAGATCACAGACTTTGCGATCGCCTCACGCCTGAGCAAAGAAAACCAGATTACTATTAATCCTAATATATTAGATGTCACCAGAGCAAACTGGGAGAATGAATCGCTCTATTGATTACCGTACTGACTATTATTCATTAGGCGTGACATTTTATGAAATGCTGACTCGTCAGTTACCTTTCCCATCTAATGATCCGATGGAATTAGTTCATTGTCATATCGCAAAAATTCCTACCCCACCTCATTTGGTAAATCCAGAAATTCCCCAGGTAGTTTCAGAAATTGTGATGAAATTATTAGCAAAAAATGCTGAAGATCGATATCAAAGTGCTTTAGGGTTAAAATATGATTTAGAATTGTGCCTAACTCAATTACTTTCAACAGCTACTCCCAACTTTATTGTAGGAGCGCAGGATTTATCTGGTCAACTTCTCATACCCCAAAAACTCTACGGAAGGGAACAAGAAGTAGAAAGTCTGTTAGCAGCATTTGAGCGAGTAGCCACACCCCCCCTTGAGATTGTGCTAGTTTCCGGTTACTCTGGTATTGGTAAATCCTCATTGGTTAATGAAATCAATAAACCTATAGTTGAGCGACGTGGGTATTTCATTAAGGGTAAATTCATCAGTTTAAGCGCAACATTCCTTATACTGCGCTAATTCAAGCATTTCAAGAATTAATTCAGCAATTACTTACAGAAAGTAACGCGAATATTACTAAATGGAAAGAAAAAATTTTAGGAGCTATTGGTACTAATGGACAAGTTATCATTGATGTCATTCCCGAATTTGAATTGATTATTGGTACTCAGCCACCTGTACCTCAGCTAGGAGCAACTGAATCGCAAAATCGCTTTCATCGGCTGTTGAAATTTATTTATATTTTTACAAAAAAAGAACATCCTCTCGTCTTGTTCCTAGATGATTTACAATGGGCGGATTCAGCTTCTCTCAACTTAATTCAAGTTTTATGTACTGACGATGAATACCAATATTTACTATTAATAGGAGCTTATAGAGATAATGAAGTTAACGTAGGGCATCCTTTGATGCAGACGTTAGACAAAATTCAACAAGAAGGAGTAAAGGTAGCTGCGAATCAGAGCAAGATGAAAAAGTGGGCGTATCATGCCTCAATCAATTACCAGCACAAGTACAATTTAGTTGAGGCAGTACGGTGTGGGTTGTTGGGTAAATCTGTCAGAGCAATAGAATATTATGACTATGCTATAAAAGGAGCAAAAGAACAAGGATATCTTCATGAAGAAGCTCTAGCGAATGAACTTGCTGCTCAGTTTTATCTGTCTCGCGGTAAAGAGAAGATAGCTCAAACGTATATGATTGAGGCTTACTATGGCTATATTCGCTCTTTGTGCAGTAGCAAAAGTAAGAGACTTAGAAGCAAAATATCCTCAGTTTATCTCCCGAATCAATACTAAAGAAAGCGCAATTACCGTTGCTCAAAATACTAAATCAACATTAACAACAGCAAATTTAGCCGCGCTAGATTTATCAACTGTATTGAAGGTATCTCAAGCAATTTCTGAAGAAATTGTTTTGGAGAAGTTACTGGAGAAGTTGATGCAATTTGTTTTGGAAAATGCTGGGGCGCAAGCAGGTTGGCTATTTTTACACAAATCAGACAAATTAATTTTAGCTGCTCATGGTTACACTGAGCCAGAAGTAGTTGTGCAACATTTCCAGGCTGGGGAAGAAAGTCTTGATTTACCCACGTCTTTAATTAATTATGTGGCAAGAACTAAAGATGTGTTAGTATTAAATGATGCAACTCAAGAGGGATTGTTTACTAATGACCCTTATATAGTCAAGTACCAGCCAAAATCTGTCTTAGTTTTGCCAATTATTTATCAAGGTAAGCTCACAGGAATTCTCTATTTAGAAAATCGTACAACTAAAAGTGCTTTTGAAAATGCTAGCCTTTACAAAGATTTGCAAAGTTACTCGCAAGAACTAGAACAGAAAAATCAAGCTTTGCAACAATCGGAGGCGCGAGAAAGAGAAAAAGCCTCGGAGTTAGCAGCAGCATTGCACTCACTGCAAAATACCCAGCTACAACTCATTCAAAGCGAAAAATTGTCTAGTTTGGGACAAATGGTAGCAGGGATAGCTCACGAAATTAATAATCCGGTGAATTTCATTAATGTCAATCTTGCCCACGCTAGTAATTACACCCAAGACTTGCTCAACCTCGTTAACCTCTACCAACAACACTATCCTCAGCCAGTCAAAGACATTGAAGATGAGATAGAAGCGATTGACTTGGAGTTTCTTCAGGAAGATATGCCGAAAATGTTGGGCAGTTTGAAACTGGGATGCGATCGCATCATGGAAATTATACGCAGCTTGCGTAACTTCTCGCGTCAAGATGCCCAAGACTTGACATTACACGATATTCACGAAGGTATAGATACTACCTTAATGATATTACAACATCGATTGAAAGCACAACCACATAGACCTGCCATTGAGATTATTAAAGAATATGGCGACTTGCCGATGGTGTCTTGCTACGCTGGTTTACTCAACCAAGTGTTTATGAATCTCCTTGCAAATGCAATTGATGCGATTGAAGAGTCATTAGTCACTCGTTCTTTAGTAAAGGACAAAGGACTAATTCAAATTCGCACTTTCTTAAATTTAGACAAGACAAGCGTGGTGATTTTGATTCGAGATAATGGCATGGGAATGTCACCTGAAGTTCAGCAAAAAGTGTTCGATTATTTATACACAACAAAATCAGTAGGCAAAGGTACGGGAATCGGATTGTCAATCAGCCGTCAAATTGTGGTGGAGAAACATCATGGGCAATTAAGCTGTAACTCAGCACCAGGTGAAGGTGCAGAGTTTGCGATCGCACTTCCTGTTTTATAAGGGAAATGCCGAAAACCCGCAGATGTTGTGGCTCGAAGCACGGCGTAGAGATACATCCGTGCTGTCTTACAAGGGATGAAGGCTAACCGAGCCGCGACGGCTACCAGAGATGTTAACTATTCTCGCTGTTGTGCGATATACCGCTTCACTGTCTCAGTACAGATATTGCCAGCCGTAGACACAAAGTAACTAGGAGTCCAAAGAGTTGGCAGTTTCAAGAGTTCTGGAAACTCCTTTCGTAAAAAATGAGATGCCCTACCTTTAATACGGTTCATGATGGTTGATGGGCAATCCGTAGGTTTAGCATTAACGAACAGATGCACATGGTCTGGCATAATCTCCATAGCCACAATTTTCCATCTGTTCTCATTACATACATCGCAGATAACTTCTTGTAGTCTTTCAGCAATCTTGCCTACCAAAACTTTCTTTCTTCGCTTTGGAATGAAGACAAAGTGATAGTTTAGCAATGAGACAGCATTCCCCTCATGCCTGTATTCGTCAGGAGAAAATTTAGCCATATTTCTGTAATTTTAGGTTGTCATGTTGTATATTGATATTGTAGAATCAAACAGGTTAATCAACAACGGGGGTGATACAACTTGTTAACCAATTATGTGTACAAGCTACGTCCTAATGTTACGCAGTCCGACAAAATGGACAACTGGCTAGATATGTTAAGGTCTAGTTACAACTGGAGTTTAGCAGATAGAATTGCTCAGTATAATCAGCAATTCATTCAAGGCGACTACTGCGATATTAGAACTAAGGCGGAAGCTTGTCCACTAACTTGTTTTGTTAGCAAGAATGGTGCAACTGGGGAACCCTGGAAAGACTCTAAATTCGATAAGGAGGGTAAGCTTAAGAACCCAAGACGTAGTGCTGGGGATATTCAAATTACCGCTTTACCCGAATTAAAGAAAGCTAGATCATGGTTTGCTGACATTGACTCCACAGTACTACAGCAAAACATTAGACGTTTGGATATAGCTTACAAAAACTTCTTTGAGGGTAGAGGGTTTCCAACATTCAAAAATCGCTCCTTATTTACGTCTTTTACTTTTACTGTTGGCGTCAAAATTGATGGTAACAAGATATACTTACCTAAAATAGGTTGGATGCGGTTTCACAACTCCAGACCTATTCCCGACGGTTTTACTATTAAGGCTGTCACAGTTAGAAAGCGTCAAGATGGTTGGTATATATCGGTAAGAATTGAGGACAAAACCGTACCGGACTATATTTCTAGACCGTTAAGTGAAGTCCAATCAGCAATTGGTATTGACTTGGGTTTAACTAAACTTGTTCATGTTTCTAATGGACAACAAATTAGTAATCCACGTTTCAGCACTAACAAAAAGACAAAGCGTACTTTAAAAATTAGGCAGCGTAGAGTTAATCGTAAGAAAAAAGGCAGCAAGAACCGTAAAAAAGCGGCTAAGCAAGTAGGTAGATTACATAAAAAAATATCTGATAAACGTCAAGCATATCAATGGTATGTAGCCAATAAAATAGTATCTAAAAATGCAGATGCTATCGGATTGGAAGATTTAAACGTTGCTGGAATGCTAAGACGTTGTAAGGTAAAAGTTGATGAAAAAACTGGAAGATTATTAAAAAACGGACAAAGTAGAAAAAAGGCTTTAAACCGTTCTATTTCTGACGCTGCATGGTCGGAATTAACTTTAAAAATTGAGTATCTTGCTGCGAAGCAGTACAAAGTAGTAATTAAAGTTAATCCTAAATTCTCTTCTCAAGAGTGTCGAAAATGTGGTCACATAGACAAACTGAATCGTGATAAAGAACGCTTCATTTGTACAAATTGTGGACACATGGAACACGCTGATTTGGGGGCAGCAAAAACAATCAGAGATAGAGCATTAAGTATGGTACGCGAGGACTTCGCGAAACCGGAACCACGAGGTTCTAAACGCCCAAAACAATGTACGGAGATATCAGCACGCCCTATGGGCAAACGTGTTGAGCCGGGGAACCCTAGCAGTAGGGATATTAAGGCAGCGATGTCTTAAGAATCCCCTCGCATGACGGCAGGGGAGTGTCAAGACAAGAAACACCAGCATCTATGTAGAGACTTTACATGTAACGTCTCTACAGGAATTGTGGGTTTATGGTGCGAATTTAGTATTTCAAACTAATTTTCAAAACATCGTTCATAGTAGGGCAGTAATTTGGTAAACCAAAGCTGGCTGGATTGATGACATTTTTGTAAGTAAAATGTCGGTAGTTCATGCAGAATCTATCCCATTCAGCCATTTGAATGCGAAACAAAAAGATAATTAAATTGGCTAACGATAAAGATAATGGGATACGGAAGTAAATCTTTTTGCCCAAGTAAGCGCACATTTCTTCAATTACTTCGTTTGCAGTTAATTGCGCCTGCCCTAACACAAATAAACGCGGTTCGCCTTCTTTGGGACAATTATCTATTAAATATCTTACTACAGTAGCGATGTCTTGCCCGTGGATGAAGTGTAAACTACCCTCTGCCTTTAAAAAGCGAATCAAATCTACATATTTTGTAACTTCTGAAATACCAGTTGTGACATGAGAGTAGGGTTTGTGGCGATCGCCTCCCAATACTAAAGTAGGAAAGACAGTGGTAATTTTGGGAGCTATTGACAATTTTGTTAATTTATGCAAGCAATCGTACTTAGAACGGATATAATCTGTACCGATTTCTCCTGCTTCTTTGAGTGGTTGATTATTGCGCCCTAAAACACTAGCTGTCGAGAAATATATTACTTGTTCGCATTTTTGTGGATCTAATAAATTCAATAATTCTAAAGTTCTAGATACATTAATATCAAATGTTTCCTCGCCACCCCAAGCAGTCGCCGTAAGTACAGCAGTATCAATCGTTTTCAACAAATCAGCAAAACGCCCAATTTCTTGCATATCACCTTGCAAAACGGTAACATTAGGACGTGCTTGCGTATCAACTTGTAGTTTACTTGGGTTTCTGACTAGTAAATACAGCTCGTGATGAGTTTCTTGAATTAAAATTTCACTTATGTAGTGACCGATACAACCACTTGCACCAGTCACTAAAATCCGTTTCTGACTCATAGAAAAAAGTTGAGAGTTAGGAGTTATGAGTTAGGAATAAAGTTAAAAGTTCCGAAAATAAAATGTACCTTTCCTGTAGAGACGCGATATATCGCGTCTCTACGACTCCTGTACAGCCGGAAAATCTGTACAGACGTTTGCGGAGAATGTTTCTACCGACACGATTGTACAGACGTTCCGGCGGAACGTCTCTACGATACTGCTGCAACACTCAACTGCTTTGCCGTTTCAAAGAAGAAAGCCACATTTTCCTCAGGAGTTTCTGGTAAAACACCGTGCCCAAGATTAAGAATATGTCCTTTGTTACCAGCTTTGCGAACAGTATCTAGGATGCGTGAACGGATAAACTCATGAGAGCCAAATAGTACACCAGGATCGAGATTTCCTTGCACTTTGACATGATGACCTAATCTTGTGCGTGCATCTGCCATATCTACAGACCAGTCTACAGTAATGACATCTGCACCAGCTACAGCCATGCGCTCTAGCAAACCTGCACTACCGCTAACTAGTAGAATTAGGGGTGTATCTGGGTGAGTTTGTTTGACTTGTTGGAAAACTTGCTGTTGATAGGGAAGCGCAAAAGTTTCATAATCTTGAGGACTAAGTTGTCCTGCCCATGAATCAAACATTTGCACAACTTGAGCGCCACAGTCAATTTGATAGCGGACATAAGTGGCGATCGCTTCAGCAAATTTGCTTAGTAGTTGATGTAGAATGGCTGGGTCAGAGAATGCCATATTTTTAATCACGGAGTAGGTTTTAGAACCTTTTCCCTCTACTGCATAAGCAGCTAAAGTCCAAGGCGCTCCCACAAAACCCAGTACAGTGGATTTATTGCCTACTTCTTGTCGCAACGCCTGCAAAATTGTTTTAATAAATGGCAGCGACTCTTCTGGTTGTAGTGGATGCAGGTTATCAATTTGTGCTTGAGTGCGAATGGGCGAGTGAATAATTGGTCCTTTACCTTCCGCAATATCCATATCTATGCCTAAACCAGGTAAAGGAGTGACGATATCAGAAAACAGAATCACTCCGTCTGGTTGAAAAGCCCTCCACGGCTGTAAGGATACTTCAATCGCTACATCTGGAATTTCCGAGCGATCGCGAAAAGAAGGGTATTTCTCCCGTAAATCCCGATAAGCTTTCATATAACGCCCTGCTTGTCGCATCATCCAGACAGGAGGACGATCTAAAACTTCACCACGAGCTACTCTAAGCAAAAGTGGATCGTTGGAGTAAATACCCATTTAACAATTCATCCTATATTCTTTTTTTGTCATTGTTTAGCTTATCATTGCTCGGATTGCCGTTTGCCTTGATTATGCTTGCCAAAAATATTACAAAAGTTTAAGCAAAAAAATCTCCTTGTTCATTGACTTTTGAATGCGTGACTTTTGAATGCGTGACTTCCCCGAAGGGGCTGGCTGGCGTATTTACCATCAACTTTGTTACAAAGGTACGAGGTAATACGGAACTTAGGCGTGAGCAGGAGATAATTGAAACAGTGGGCCAGGAGAATGTAAGATCCAGAGTTGGAAAACCGCAAGATAGCCAATTTCAGCTTAACAATCCCAACCGATTAGGGGTTAAAACTGAAGACTCTCTTCATCATGCGCAAAGATTCCTCATCCCACGGAACCAGCGTCGGGGGTTTTTGCTCAAATTTACCTTGATGACTATTTTGGGATGGGTTGTGGGTGGAATTGTCAGTATTGCTTTGGAAAAAACTATTTTAGAGAGCTTGCCGACCGATGGGCAGCAGCAAACATGGTATAGTTTAGGAAGATATTTCAGTAGTGTTTTGTTTGCTCTAGTTTTTGCCGCAGATCAGGCACTAGTAATACGTAAATATATATCTGGTAAATTGTGGATGCTAGCTACCGCCTTCGGATGGCTAATTTCTAACAGCGTTTCCACAGCTTGGATTAATTATATTTCATATATCGCCTTATCTCTACACAAAAGTTTATCTTCTTATGAAATAATTGGTCTAGGACTTTTGTCAACCATGTCATATGTCTTGTCGGGAGTTTGGCTGGGTATTTGCCAATGGTTGGTACTGCGGCGGTATGTGGCGCGTGTGTGGTGGTGGAATTTTCTCCCCCCGATTTCATTCCTACTGATTAGTATCTTAATTTGGCTAGTTTCTCAAGTGCAGCAGTTTATTCCACTCAGCAATCGTGTTCAAATAGTATATCTGACTGGACAAGGACTTACAGCACTGATTTTAGGAGTGATTCCTGCCATAGGTTTGTGTACATTGAAAAAAAAGCTTTCGTGAATAAATCAGGTGAACTATGAATCAAGATGATATACAAACGAAAGTCACTCCACCTGTTGCAGAAAAACAGCCTTGTGTTTTGGAGTCTGGGGGCGAGTGCCGAATTGACAACTATTTTTGGATGCGCGATCGCGACAACCCGAAAGTCCGAGCGTACCTGGGAGCCGAAAACGCTTATACTCAAATAATGATGCAGCATACCGAAACGCTACAAAAGCAGCTCTACGAGGAAATGCTTGCTCGCATCAAAGAAACTGATCTTTCCGTACCATATCGTAAAGATGACTATTACTATTATTCACGCACCGAAGAAGGAAAAGCTTACCCAATTTACTGCCGTAAAAAAGGTAGTCTTGATGCTCCCGAACAAGTGCTGCTAAATCAAAATGAACTTGCTCAAGGGCATGAATTTCTCAGTAATGGTGTATTTCAAGTTAGCCCCAATCATCAAATATTAGCTTATTCAATTGATACTGTTGGCTCCGAAAAATACAAGCTTTTCTTTCTCGATCTTAACACTTTTCAGTTCTACCCCGAAAGCATAAGTGAAACTCATTACTCTTTAGCTTGGGCTAACGATAACCAAACAGTATTTTACACCAAAATTGATGCAGCAAACCGTCCATTCCAAGTATTTCGGCATACTTTAGGCACTACAGTGGATGAGGATGTTCTCATTTATCAAGAACAGGATGAAGCTTACCATTTATATGTTGGTAAAACCCGGAGTCAAGCCTACATCTTAATGAGTTCTGGTAGCAGCGTTACATCAGAAACTTACTATTTAGATGCTAACAATTCCACCGCGTCTTTTCAATTAATTCACCCACGGACTACGGGTGTACTATACGAAATAGATCATCACAGTGATTACTTTTACATCGTTACTAATGAAGAGGCAGTCAACTTTAAACTCATGAAAACCCTGGTAGCCTCGCCAGCAAAAGAGAATTGGCAGACTGTAATTCCCCATCGCGAAGATGTGTTACTTTCACGCATTAGCCTTTTTGCTAATCACTTAGTAATTTATGAAAGAAAGGGCGGATTGCCCATTGGGCGAGTGCAAAACTTATCTACAAATGAGGAACATCTCATTACTTTCCCAGAACCAACATACAATTTTTATGAAGAGAATAACCGAGAATTTAACACTACTATTCTCCGGTACAAATACACCTCTTTAATCACTCCGCCATCTGTCTTTGACTACGACATGGAAACAAATCAGCAGGAGTTGAAAAAAGAAACAGAAGTTCTCGGTGGCTATGACAAAAGTCAGTACAAGAGTGAGTGGCTAATAGCTACAGCTAAAGACGGTACGCAAATTCCCATATCCATAGTTTACAAACAAGGAATCAAAAAAGATGGGAATCCTTTGTTCCTAACAGGATACGGTGCTTATGGTGTATCTTACCCGATATCGTTTTCATCCAATCGACTTTCACTGCTCAATCGTGGGGTAGTGTTTGCCATTGCTCATATTCGCGGTGGGCAAGAAATGGGGCGTAAGTGGTATGAAGATGGCAAATTGTTATACAAAAAAAATACCTTCACCGATTTTATTGCCTGTGCTGAGTATTTAATTGCCGAAAAATGGACATCTCCCAATCACCTAGCTATTTCTGGCGGTAGTGCGGGTGGTTTATTAATGGGAGCAGTGATTAATATGCGTCCCGATCTTTTTAAAGTAGTAGTTGCCAATGTGCCGTTTGTAGATGTAGTTACTACTATATTAGATACCTCGTTGCCGCTTTCCGCAATGGAACGCGATGAGTGGGGCGATCCCAATGACAAAGTTTATTATAATTATATGAAGTCTTACTCACCTTACGATAACGTTGAGGCGAAAGATTACCCAGATATTTTAATTACTGCTGGTTTGAATGATTCTCGCGTCAAATACTGGGAACCTGCCAAATGGACGGCAAAACTACGAGAACTGAAGACAGACAACAACGTTCTCTTGCTTAAAACTAACATGGAAGCAGGACACGGTGGCGCATCTGGACGCTATGAAAGTTTGAAAGAATTGGCAAGTAAGTATGCTTTTGTTCTGACTCAGTTAGATAATTACAGCAATTAGGGTAATTACCCCGTAAATTTTCGTAGGGGCAAGGCTAGCCTTTGCCCCTACAATCGTGGTTTATTTACTTTGTGAAGATTTGTAAGTTATACGTTTCTTAAGGTAAAATGAAAGTAATACCCGTGTTTAGTCATGACTGATGCCGTCGCCGTTTCCAGGAATGAACCCCTACCTAGAGCAATCTCTTTTTTGGTCAGAGTTTCATAACCGTTTAATTGTAGAACTTTCAAATACTCTCGTTCCTCTGTTGCGTCCAAAGTACTACATTGGAGTTGAAACGCGCACCTACACTGATGAGGGGGAAGAATTACTCGTTGGCATTCCAGATGCGCTGATACTATCATCACCAGAAAATCATTTAACTGAACCATCTCAACAATCTTCTGATGTTGCAGTTCAAAGCCCAATTAAAATCCGGCTGCCGATGCCTGCTGAAGTTAGAGAGCGTTATCTAGAAGTTCGAGAAGTTGGAATCAATACAGTTGTGACGGTAATTGAAATATTGTCACCGAAAAATAAACGCAAAGGGAAAGGTAGAACAGCTTATGAAAACAAGCGGTACAGAGTGTTGGGAAGTTTGTCACACTTGGTTGAAATTGATTTGTTACGAGGTAATTTGCCCATGCCAATGACGGGGGAAGCAGAGAAAATTGATTACCGAATTGTAGTAAGTCGTGCATTCAGTCGTCCTGTGGCAGATTTATATGGGTTTAGTTTGCGAGAAGCAATTCCTGATTTTCCGCTGCCGCTTAAGCCAGAGGATGAGGAATTAGTTGTCAACCTGCAAGATGCGATCGCACGAGTATACGATTTTGGTAGTTATGATGTTCGGATCGATTACCGTCAACCAGTTCCTCCACCAGCATTGTCTAACTTAAATCAACAGTGGGTAGACGAGTTATTAGCACCTTTACGAAGAGCTTAACAATTAAAAGCTCAAAACTCCATGATCAGCATCCAACTGAACTGGTACTCCTACTGGTAAAGCAGCATTAGGTGGTTCATGCCCAAAGGGTAAGTTTGAGACAATCGGAATACCCAAATCACCTAAGCGATCGCGCAACACTTCTTCTACACTAAAGCTAGGAATGTTTGGTGGTGCTTCACAACGAAAGAAGCTACCCAACGCAATCCCGTTGACTTTTTTGAGTACACCACTCATTCTCCACTGTGTCAGCATTCTGTCTATACGGTAGGGTAGTTCAGTCACATCCTCCAATGCTAAAATTACACCATCCAAATCTGGTAGTAGTGGTGTACCTACTAGATGAGTTGCCACTGTGAGATTTGCTGGTAGTAAAATACCACTTGCAACACCACCACCCCAACCATAACCTTTAAGGGGTGCAAGAGAACGACCTTCCACCCAATCAAATAAACTTTGAATTGACCAATCTGGTTCCGATGCTAAAGTTGTTAGTACTGGAGCATGTACGCCTGAAATTCCTTCTTGATAAAGACTCCACAAAAGGGCGGTGATGTCAGAAAAACCTATTAACCATTTTATCGTAGAGACGCGATATATCGCGTCTCTACATTCCCACGTCCAATTCTCCAACACGCGGGTACTGCCGAAACCACCTCTGGCGCAGAGGATACCGCGACACTCTGGATCGTTCCATGCTGTTACTAACTGATGACGACGAGCTTCATCTGAACCAGCTAAATAACCCCATTTGTCATCTATCTCTGGAGGTATTTCTACTCGATAGCCACGCGATCGCCATATCTCTACACCTGCTTGCAACGCCTCAAATTCTCGCAAAGCACCACTAGGCGCAATCACTCGTAATAAATCATTAGGCTTTAAAGGCGGTGGGACAGTTATTCTAAAATTTCTCTGAACCATTTTTCAACCCGATTACCCAATGCTTGTAGAGAAAATTCCGTTTCAGCTAGTGTACGGCAAGTTCGACGATTGATTTGATTTAAGCGCTGCGTAGCATCTACCAAAAGATTAACATTATCAGGTTCTACTAAAAACCCAGTTTTGCCATCAATGATAATTTCTTCCGGACCACCGCGACGATAAGAAATCACCGGCACTCCACATGCGAGGGATTCAATTGCCACATTTCCGAAGGCTTCTACCCAACGATGTGTCATCAACAATGCCCGACATTCGCGTAACACCTGCTGCATTTCATGAGTTGATAAAAATCCCAAATATTCAAACATGTCATTGGGGTAATTTTGGCAAATCTGCTGCCAGTATAATTCATCTTGAATTTTACCCATAATTTTGAGGGGAATCTGGGTAATTTCTGCTGCTGCTATAGCATCTTCTAAACCTTTTTCTGGTGAAATTCTCCCAATCCAAGCTAACTGTTGCTTTGGGTGAGTGCAAAATTGATACAGAGATAAATCAATGCCATTACTTAAATAATGTAAGGGTTGAGTTAAAGCGGGAAAAGTTGCTGCTTGAGATTTGGTATGAAAGCCTATTGTACCGGGAAACTGCTGTGATACTTTTGCAATAACTTGGTCGAGGGCATTGGAGAGTGAACCCATACTGACTAAGTGAGCAACGGGACGATGAAAAAATGGTGTGAGGTAAAAAGGCAACCAATCGTAAGCAAAATTTACAATCAAGTCGTAGTCATCTTGTTGACGAGCATAGTCCCACATATTCGCCAACACTGAATTATCTGGCATAGTAATCGGGGCTGTGCGTTCCTGACTTTGAGCAATGATTTGTAGATTACCGGGAATTTGTACTACTGGTAAATCATCCCATGTAGAACCTGCTGGGGCAACTATTTGCAGTTGATGCCCTCGTCTGAGCATTTCTTGGGCAATGTTACGTACAGTTAATTCTACCCCGCCACCGAGTCCAGTACCAAGTGGTCCTACGGAAGTGGAGACAAATAGTAAATTTTTGGTATCAGATGTCATCAGTGGCATTATAAAGAAAACAATAACTTGTTTTGCCTTTTTTTGAAAGAGCAAAAAACTTATGAAAGCGAAATCGAAAGGCTCGCGCCTCAAAGTTTGGCGTCCTCAACAAGTTGGACTTGAGTTAATGCGGGGCGTTTCTGCCTCTTACTCAACTCCTCGTCATTTTCATCAGGAACTGGAAATTGCCGTTGTGCAAAAAGGTAGTCCTTGGGAATTTCACTATCGAGGTGCCAAGCACATTGTATCTCCTGGCTGTTTCACCTTAACCCAACCAGGAGAAGCACATACAGCTCATGTAGCTGGTGAGATCAGCTGTACTTATTATGGACTGCGTGTTGACTCAGCTTTAATCGAAAATGCTGCTACAGAAGTGATTGGAAAACAAAAGGGGCTGCCGTTTTTTGTACCTGCGGTTGTCACAAACAAACACCTGAACAAGCTTGTTCTAGATCTTCATATAGCGTTAGAAAAAGCATCAGCTTCTTTACTCGAACAACAGTCTCTTGTTCTGGGCACATTAGCGCAGCTCATCCTTCAGTGTGCAGAGAATAGCCCCGTGCTACAACCTGTAGGAGCAGAAAACCAATCCGTAAAGCGACTTCGGGATTACTTAGAAGACAACTACGCAGAAAATATTTCCCTTGAGCAACTCGCACAGATTGCTAACTTGAGTCCCTTCCATCTCAATCGTGCATTTTCTAAAGAAGTTGGGCTTCCCCCCCATGCCTACCAAACTCAAGTGCGCATTGCTCGTGCGAGAACTATGTTAACCAATGGTTGGTCAATTGGGCAAGTAGCAGTAGAAACTGGCTTTACCAGCCAAAGCCACTTCGGGTGGCACTTCAAGCGACTGATTGGTGTCACCCCAGGACAATATCTAAAAGACAGCAAGAACTTGATAGACCGAGATGGTTAAACCAACTAGCTTTAACTATTAATTAGAACTTACACAAATCTCCTATTTCTTGGCGTTCTTGGCGCCTTGGGGGTTCATAAAAGGAAAAACATGATAAACGCAAAAGCTGCAGAAACAGTCAAAATATTTGACTCTAGTGACGTTACCGTAACACTACACGTCAACGGTGTAGCTCATGTGGTTGCCATCGAACCGCGTGTCACACTGCTTGATGCACTGCGGGAGCGAATTGGTTTAACAGGAACGAAGAAAGGTTGCGATCACGGTCAGTGCGGCTGCTGTACTGTGTTGATAAACGGCATTCGCGTGGACTCATGCCTAACCCTCGCCATCATGCACACGAATGACGAAATTACAACTATCGAAGGTCTGGTGCAAGACGGCAAACTACATCCCATGCAAGAGGCATTTGTCAACCACGATGGTTACCAGTGCGGCTATTGTACCTCCGGTCAAATCATGTCCGCTATCGGTCTGTTGGCAGAAGGTCATACCCACTCAGACGAAGAAATTCGCACTTTTATGACTGGCAACCTCTGCCGTTGTAGCGCCTACCCAAATATTGTCGCCGCAATTCGCGAAGTTGTCGAAGGTTCATGAAAATAAAACCACAGATAAACACAGATGCACACAGATAGCTTATCTGTGTTTATCTGTGTACATCTGTGGTTCCAAATACTTATTTCCCGGTGCTTAATACAAAAGCTAGTCATCAACAAACTACCTGAGAGAAGAGACAATGCACCCCTTTAGCTTCGTGCAAACACCAGACGTGAACGTAGCGATCAATGCGGCAACCAACAATCCTATGGCTACCTTCATTGGTGGTGGAACCGCGCTGCTCGATATGATGAAAGACTATGTTGAGAGACATGAATGTCTGATTGATATCAACCGCTTGCCGTTCTCAACGATTGAATTGACTGAAAACGGGGTAAGGATTGGGGCGCTTGTGCGCAACAGTCAACTGGCGGCAGATGCGATTATACAGGAGCGTTACCCAGCGCTGTCGGAAACAATTCTCTACGCCGCGTTGCCACAAATTCGCAATATGGCAACGGTTGGTGGCAATTTGATGCAGCGTACTAGATGCAGCTACTTTCGTGACACAGCCTTTGGCTGTAACAAGCGCGTTCCTGGCTCAGGTTGTCCCGCCATTGATGGGATCAATCGTGGACATGCCTTATTGGGAACGAGTGAACATTGTATCGCTTCACATGCTTCGAGTATGGCGATCGCTCTAGTTGCTTTTGATGCTGTCTTAAACACGCAAAGCAATACAGGAACACGTCGCATTCCACTTACAGATTTTTACCTTCTACCAGGCGACACACCGCACTTGGAAACTGTACTCCAGCATGGTGAGATGATTACCTCAGTGGATTTACCTACGAAGGCGTACTTTGCCCACTCGACTCATGCTAAGGTACGCGATCGACAGTTGTACTCCAATGTCACAGTTGTTACCGCCCTAGATATCAAAGACAACGTTATACAGGAAGCTCGCATTGCGCTTGGCGGCGTCGCATCAATACCGTGGCGTGCTTACCAAGCAGAAGCAGTTCTTGTTGGTACAAATGCCAATGAAGACGCTTTGAGAGCAGCGGCGGATGCTGCAGTTGATGGTATGTGTGTAACAGAACACAACCAATTCAAAGTGGAATTGACCAAGCGTCTTGTAGTACGTTCTTTACGTCAGTCAAAAGGAGAACACAGAGCATGAGTACAATCAACCAAAATCACATTGGCAAACCGATTAGTCGTGTTGATGGACCGCTTAAAGTATCTGGCGCAGCACGTTACTCCGCTGAGTTCTCGATGGAACATTTGGCTTATGGTGTACTAGTTAAGAGTACGATCGCCAAAGGACGCATCAAAAATATCGACACTTCTGCTGCTGAAGCTGCTCCGGGCTTTCTCGGTATCTTAACTCATTTGAATACACCAAAGTTCGGTGAATTGCCAGAATACATTCAGCCGCTCGATCCGACGTTTGCCGCGCAAAGCCATTTGCCGATGCAGGATGACCGGATTGATCATCAAGGTCAACACATTGCGGTGGTGATTGCTGATACCTTCGAGCGTGCCACCCACGCTGCCGCACTCGTGCAAGTAGAGTATGAAGAAGAACCAGCAATTACCACCTTTGAAGCAGCTTTGGCGCAGGATGAAGGGACTACGCCACACCCCCTGTCTTCATGTCTACCTAAAGCATTTCGACCATTAAGCGATAAGTTTGCACCTCATGATATCATAGGCGAAGGACCAGATTACAGTCGCGGTGATGTGTCCAAAGGTTTCTCAGAAGCTGATGTGGTACTTGATCTTACCTACACGTCGCCAGTGCATCACCACAACTGCATGGAATTGCATTCTACCACCGCAGCTTGGGAAGGCGATCGCCTACTCGTTCACGATTCTTCCAATGCTGTCTTTGGCTGCCAAAACGTTCTAGCAACTACGCTGAAGATACCAATATCGAATGTACGTGTAATTGCACCATTCGTTGGTGGAAGCTTTGGTTGCAAAGGTCGTGTGTGGCCACATGTTATTTTAGCTGCTGTTGCTGCCAAACATGTCCGCCGACCAGTAAAATTAACACTCACACGTCAGCAAACTTTCTTTTCTAACGGTCATCGCCCAGCGATGGTGCAACAATTTAAGATCGGCGCAAAGCGTGATGGAAAATTGACGGCGATTCAGCATGATACTGTGGAAGAGACATGGCAACATGAAAACTACGCGGAACCAACAGGCGCAATGTCGCGCATGATGTATGCCTGCCCGAACTTCTCGATGCAGCATCGTGTCGTCAAGATTAATGCTCCGAAAGCGAACATGATGCATGTTCCAGGAGAAGGGATTGGCAGTTTCGCCACTGAATCAGGGATGGATGAGTTGGCATACGAATTAGGACTTGATCCTATAGAACTTCGTCTGCGTAATTACACTGAAGTTGATCCAACTGATGGGCGTCCTTTTACCAGTAAGCACCTTAAGGAATGTTACCAAGCCGGAGCAGAGGCATTCGGATGGCATCAGCGTAACCCCCAAATCGGTTCAATGCGCGACAAAGATGGATTACTAATCGGTTACGGGATGGCGTCTGCTGAATACCCGTGCTTCTACCGCCAACCAGCTTCAGCAAAAGCCCAAATCTTCGCTGACGGTTCAGCATTAGTTCAAAGTGGCATTGCTGATGTTGGTACGGGAACTTATACAGTAATGACTCAAGTTGCTGCTGAAGAACTAGGTTTACCGTTGGAAAGAGTGCGCTTTGAACTAGGCGATACAGACTTGCCGCACGCGCCGCAACAAGTCGCATCGTTGGGTGTGAATAGTGTTGCACCTGCTGTGAAGGCTGCCTGCACAGCACTACGCAGTAAGCTAATTGGCATGGCAACGAGTCATGAACAATCGCCTCTTTATGGCAGAAAGGAAGAAGAAATAATTGCCCGTGATGGATTATACTTAAAGGATGACCCGTCGGTAGGTCAGACTTACAAGGAAATTCTCGCGCAAGGCGGTTCAGAGTTTGCACGTCTAGCAGTAGTGGAGGCACGGGCTGCGGCTGCACCTGGAGAGAACGTCATGAAGTACTCAATGTACTCCTTTGGCGCGATGTTTGCTGAGGTGAAAGTTGACGAGGAACTAGGTGAATTTCGGGTTTCGCGCTTTGTTAGTGCTGTAGCTTGTGGTCGCATCCTCAACCCGAAAACAGCACGCAATCAAATGTATGGTGGTATCATTTGGGGTATCGGTCACACTTTGTCTGAAGGAACGTTCACCGATCCACAAACGGGTCGCTACATTAATACTAATCTTTTAGAATACCAGATCGCTGACCACTATGATATACCCGATATTAAAGTAATTTTCATCGACGAGGACGATTCGCTGGTTAATGAAACAGGTACTAAGAGCGTGGGGGAGATAGCTAAGGTAGGAGTTACGGGGGCGATCGCCAACGCCATTTATCATGCTACTGGTAAGCGCATCCGCAGTTTGCCCATCACCTTGGATAAGTTGATGTAAGCTCCCCACAGCTATTCAGAACTGTGTGCGGTGGAAACACCACACACTATATCATCATGGATAATAATTGATTTTAATGCCATTTGGATTTCCCCTATGCAACCCATTCAACAGCAAGTCATTGAAACACTCCAAACACTCTCTGTTGCTGAACAACAAGAAGTTCTGGACTTTGCAGAGTTTCTCAAAAGCAAGCGGCAAAGACTATCATCCATGAACCAGGAACCAGCTCAATCCTTCTTGGAAACAGCCCAAGCTTATATCGGTGCAGGCATAGGTCCTGGAGACCTCTCTACTAATCCTAAGTACATGGAAGGATATGGTGCTTGATGCGTCAGCAAATCCTCCTTGATACTGGTCCCCTTGTCGCCCTCATTGATCGGCGCGATCGCTATCACTCTTGGATAATGACAGAACTTGCCACAATCCAACCTCCATTACTTTCTTGTGAAGCAGTTCTTTCAGAAGCATGGTTTTTATTGCAGCGTGTGAGCAATGGACGAGAAACTCTAGTTGGATTACTCAAAAGCCAGCAAATTTTGGTTGCCTTTCAGCTTACTGAGGAAGTTGAGTCAATTACTGAGCTATTAACCCGATATCTCTCCGTTCCTATTTCCTTAGCCGATGCAAGTCTGGTACGAATGGCAGAACTTTATCTTGGCAGCGAAGTCTTGACTCTAGACAGTGACTTCCTCATCTATCGAAAGCACAAGAATCAACCTATTCCAGTGATCATACCGGTGTCGGGTACATGAACTACCTTTAGTTACTTCGTACTTCGTCAACCAGGGGTTTCTACATCTCCTAGCCTCACCAAGGATTTCTGACGTTTCATTGGGAATTAACCTTGAATCAAATTTGGTTGGATGAAAAACAACGTGCTGAATTAGCTCAACAAGCAGAAACTTGGTCACAATAAGTATTAAATATGTCTGGTTTGTTATCAGAGCAGGACTCCATTGCTCTGCGCGAACCTTCGCCTTAAAGGTGGATGGCATTACAGTGGGCTGCAACACAAGGAATGCAATACAATCATGCTACAAACAGCTAACGTATGACGAATCCTTCAAATTTCAATCAATTCAGCTATGTCATAGAAGCAAATGTTGATGTCAAAAATGAATTGATTAGCTGGGTTATCAAATCACAGGAGTATATCAACCAATATTTTGATGGAGATAGAAGCAGGATTAGTAAAACAACTTTTGGAGATTGTGTTGCTAAGGTAGAAGCTTTAGTTGATTTCGTCATTGATGATAGTTATGCATCTTCTTTTCGAGGAGTCAGAGACGTAAACGATCGCTTACAAGCAGGAGCAATAATCTCTAGACAAATAGGATTCATTTTCCCTTATACTGAAGAAAGAATGTATCTATCCATTGATCCATTTACAACGCCTCCTTGGAATTGCTTAAACTTAGAAGGCGTAGAGTTACCGGAAAAGATGAAGGGGGCAGCAAGATGGTTAATGTCAGAAATAATTCAAGAAACAATAGATACAGAAATAGAAGGAATTACTAAAGTCCTAGCCATTGATAGAGCTAAAGATTTTTATTTAAATATTGGATTTCAAGAGAATCCTGAGTATCCACGAGAATTAATTCTCACAAAAGAAGCAGCATTAACCTTTCTACAAGACCAATTATATCGCAGAGGAGAAAGATGATGACAAGTGAGAAACATCAACCAACAACAGCAGACTTGAAACGATGGGAAGAATTGGATGAACTTGGGATGACCGCAATGTGTGGTAAGCCTATGTCAGACGAAGAATATGAACAACGACTTCAATCTGTGATTGATGGTAGTTGTTTTGCGAAGTATCTCAACAAAGTACTCAAGCAAAAACTTCAACTCCAAAACCAGTTGGCAGCACTGTCACAAACAGAACAAATGCTATTAACAAGAATTGCAGAAATTCAAAGCAAAAAAACGAGTTGACGCGCACACACGAGGTAATATATTTGTGTCAATAATGTTGCGCTTTATGAGAGAGTGTTGAAAACTTATGTCACGCAAACCACGAGAACTAAAACCCAACCGCCCCTTTGGGGAAGTCAAAAGTCAAAAGTCAAAAGTCAAAAGTCAAAAATAGGTATTTTCAGACTCAATCCATGCTAAAATATTAGCATTAGCTTTGATTTTAAGGATGAGTAATTACATACCAATTTCTGAGAGAACTTTTGAGTTTGCTGTTATAATAACAAAGCTTTGCTCTTACTTAGATAAACAACAAGGAACACCAAGATTGCTAGCAAATTAGTTAATTAGATCCAGTACATCAATCGGTTGACTTTTGACTTCCCCGCAGGGATCGCCAGGTATCGGATTTGCGAAATGCTGATTCTATCATGGAAAAAGAGGCAGTAATAAATAATTACAAATTTCAGAAAGCCTTAAATGTTACACTTTACAAGTCGCAACGCGAGAAAAGAAGTCCTCTGTGTATCCATGATTTGTCCGCCTCGTCCGAAATATACCACGCTCATAGGCAGGCTGCCCCTTACGTAAAAAGGGTTATTATTTATACGATCAAACAGTTTTTCTCTACTCAAAAACGGTTCTTCTTGACTCACGCTATTCCCTGAACCTCCCGTTTCAATTTTGTCATCATACCATCCAACTGCTGTAGCAAAGCGAAGATAATTTTCATAATCTTTCTGAGTTGAGTCTTTTACTTCTATACCTAGCCTATTCCCTGTATTAATCCATATTTCTTTTTGTACACTGAAGCCAAAACGTTTGTCTGAATTAACCCACAATCTGTTTATTTTTTGCAGGTCATAGCAAGAAAAATTATTAATAGAGTAGGTAGTTAAATAGTTTTCTCTTTCAGCAATATTATAGTTTTTTCTTTTAGCAATATTGAGCATGAGTTGGAATGTTTGTGTATCAGCTGCTTTCCAATTTTTCGCTTTCAAATAATATTCAAGTTGAGTATATAAATGTTGGGTAAGAGATTTTTCTACCTGTTCTCTTAATTCTGATTCTGTATTATTTTTGGAGATTAGCTTAATTAAAGCTTGATGAACAGATTCAATATCTTTAGCTGTGAGCAATTGGTTACTTTTTGTAAAAGGGCTAGTTTGTTCTGGGTAATTCTTAATAATTTTAAATGCTAATTTATAAGATTCTATAGCCAGATTTGTTTCTTTTTTTTCTGTAAGGAAGTTACCTTGAGCTTTATTGGTTAAAACTTGAATTTGTAATCCTTCATTATTAGTGATAATATTTTTATCTATTTGTGATAAAGTATCCTTACTTTTTTTAATTTCTTGTTCTGCTTCATTCCACTTTTTCAGATGTTGATATGCTTGTGAAATAGTAGCAAGTAATAGAGCCCGTTTAAGTTTATAATCTTTGACATTGAATGATAAACCTGCTAGCCTCAATGCCTCCTCTGACTCAGATGTAAGATTTACATTTCGTAAGTTTCCAGCTAATTCAGATAGTTTTTGAACAGTTTCAACTACTGTCCTAATTTCTTTATTTTTGAGTTCGTTTATTGAGTATTCAGATTTTATACTTTGAAGTTTTATTTTGATTTCTTTTTCGTTATTTTGGGCGGAAATTAGCTGTTCATTAGTTCTAGATATTTCCCTATTTTTATCTTCTAAATTTCTTTGTACTGTAGCTAATTTTTGTTCTATTTTTTGAGCATCTTGTTTTAATTTCAAAGCACTTTCTTGAATTCGTTTTTCATTGTTCTTAGCGATTTCTTCTTGCCGCTTTGCTTGTTCAGCAGTTTTATTAGCATTTTTTATTCTTTGCTGTGCTAATTTTTCATTGTTCTTAGCGATTTCTTCTTGCTGCTTTGCTTGTTTAGCACTTTTTTTAGCTTGAAGTTCACTTTGCTGCGCTATTGTTGCTTGTTTCTGTGCTTCGTCAACCTGTCTATTAGCCTTCTGCACTTGCTCTATACCTAGTATCACTGAAGCTATCGCTCCCAGCAATGTCACAAGCAAAATTATACTTCCAATACTAATTCGTCGTTGAGCTTTCTTATGAGCCTCACTTAATGCCTGATTTATTTTCTCTACTGCTGCCCGATCTTTTCTCTCTCTCTCCAAAGCAGCTTCTTGTTCTTTCGCAACGATTTCCTCTTGAATTTCTTTCTCTTTACTAGCTGCTAAATACTGTTTATCCTGAAAACTTAAGTTCTTTTCACTTGCCCATTCTTCAGCTTCTTGTAATGCCTTCCCTCTCAACAATCTTGACTCATCGGTTCCTCCAGAATCTACCCAAACCCTAAAATTTTCAGAGTAAGGACGCAGATTTTTTAATTGGTTTTCAATCCAGTGGGCGTCAAAAATTTCTTTATAAATGGGATTGTAAACTCTTAACTTGTTGTACTGCTTAACAACTAATCCTGAAAGTTGTAGCTCACTTTGTTCTAAAGTATTATCTGCTTGTAGCTCACTTTGTTCTTCAACCTGCCGAATTTGCTGATATAATTCCAGCAGATAAATAGCTCGTTGCTCATTTGAGAGAATGCGATCGCGTATCGTTCGTAAATGCTCTGGGTTATCCTGAGATTCCCAGTTTTCAATAATCCTTGCTCTTACTACTTCCCCAACAGAATGAGGATTATCCTTCTCGGACTCCTCAACCATAAACTTACACAACTTTTGAGTGAGAAACGGTTGTCCACCTGTCCACTCTAAGATTTCCTCCATTACTTGTTGGGGATTTGATACCTTACCCTTCAATCCATTAATCAGCGGTTGGACTTCTGAAAGACGAAAACCATGCAGTTCAATTCCTTCTCCAATATTAAAAGGGGTTTGGGTTTTATCAGTAATCAAATCGCTGGGAGTCGCCACCCCCAACAAAGCAAACGTCAGCCGCTCAAATACAGGATTATCAACTCGTTGATTTTGAAAAAACCGAATCAGAGCAAAAAAATCATCCAGAGAAAAATCCTGACTCAGTACCCTGTCAATTTCATCCACAAAAATGACTATCGGTTGCTGAAATTTTTCCAGTAATACTTGTTCGATAAACAATCTCAAACACATGACTGGATCTAGTATCTCTTGTTTTTTCTGCCACCATGTCTGCCAATCAAAATCAAATTTGTCTTCTAACTGACAACTTTCTACCAAAGCGTAAACAATCCCTCCATACCACTGTGATAGAGTTACCTTGTGCTTACCAATCCCTGTCAAGTCAATCGCCGCACAGATAATCCCATCAAGTTGTAACCGTTGCATAGTCTGCACCCGCAAGCTAGACTTACCCATCTGCCGCGAATTCAGCACATAACAAAATTTCCCTGAGCGCAATTTTTGGTAAAATTCCTCGTCCGCTTGTCGCTGCACATAGCTGGGAGCATCAACCGGGAGACTTGCACCAAGCTGATAGAAGTTGGAACTACTAGCTACCACTTTTCAAAACTCCTTATAAGACGCGGCGGAAATACTCACGGTAAAGTTGGCAACGGGGTATAACATGATTATTGTGTTTTTGTACTAGCCCCAAACTGTGCAATTTGTAAATTTGCATAGGATCTAATTCCACCCCTACATTTGAATCAACTACCCGTTTCAAACATGTTCGCAGTTCAGGGGAAGTTTGCAAAACTCCTAATAGAGAGCGTAAGTGATTATTATAAATCCCTGCTTCTGTTGTTGCCGACTGTAATAAATTTTTGAGAGTTACTTTCCCCATTGCAATCTCATACATCGCCAATCGCAACAGATAGGGGTGTCCTCCTACCATTGTCCTTAATTCTTCTAAAAGAGCATCCGCATCTTGTATTCCATGTTTTTTCACCAATTCTCTGGTTTGCTGCTGATTAAATTCCTCTAGTTCTACAGGTAATCCAGCATTAAAGGGAGATTGATGGACATCCAAAGGGATGTACACTTCTGTGGAATGTGCTAGTACTAAACGCAGTTTTTTCCAAACATCAGATATTTTCCCTTTTTCATGCCAAGAACGTAACATTCCCAAGAAATCTTCCACCACTTCACTATAAGTAAATAATCGGTCTACTTCATCTAAACCTAAAACCAGAGGATGATTAATTTTGGATAAAATATACTTCTTAAAGTAAGCTGTACAATTATCGTTGCTACCTAAAATATTCGTATTCCATGCCTCTGACACTTTATTCTCCAGGTTAAGCTCATCACTAACCCTTCCACAGAACCAACGTAAAAATTTATCAAGATTTGTTAATATTGCTTTGTCTATACCACCTAAATCTAAATAAACTGACTGATAATTCTGTTTTTCCGCGTAATCCAGAAGCCTATTCAATAAAGAAGTTTTCCCCATCAGTTTTGGTGCTTTAATCCGAATTAATGAACCAGGCTTCAAGAGTGTTTCGTAAACAGATTCAATGCCATCTTGTTCTATATAAAAAGGTGAATTAACTGGCACATATCCATCCGGGTATTCTAATTCCATTGTCCAAGAGTTATGTATATTATTTCCGGCATCTTGTTCAATATATATGTTTGTCTCTGGTTCTGGTGCAGAATTCTCAATCCCCAAAAGTTTTTTTTCCAAAACTGGTATTTGCCCTTGTGAAATGTCTTCCATTTTAATGGCAACCAATCCTTCATCAAAAGCCCTTTGAATAATATCTTGATTATCTAGATTTTCATACCCTAGTCCATCGTAAAATCCTTGAGCAAATACAATCGCGGCTTTGTCACCAATCGGCTGATTCATCCCAATTACATAATGAACATGTTGGCTAATTGCTTTTGCTGGTAGGGCTGAATAACAAGCGTTAAGTAATACGCATTTAACATAACTGGCGTGTAGCTTAAATAATGCTGCTAAACTTTCTGGTGATACAGGTTTGTGATTTCCGCCATCGTCTTCTAATACTAAACTGCCATCCTCCATACCATGTCCACAAAAATGTACAATTTGAGGACGTTCTTCTGCAATTGCTCTGCGAATATCTTGAGAACGTACAGCGGTTCTAATCTTAATTTCAAACAAATCCCGTTTTACTGCCCGTTTAATAGCTTCTTCTATTTCCCGAATTTCTTTATCTAAACGTAATCTATCCGGAAGTGCTGACAGAATTAATACTTTCTTCTTAGACATTACCTCAGCTCCCTCATCAAGAGCCAACCCCTGATCGCACAAGCTGCATGAAACCGTTTGTTAATGTTGTCTATAATACTAACATACATAGGTTTTAAAGATAATAGGCTGCTTAGAAACAGTATCCAAACAAGTCTACAAATCTACAAAACACTATTCCAGATAGATATTATCAATTTCAGTCTATTTTTGGTAGTTTGGTAAAATTGGAGCGATCGCCCTTTAGCGTATAGCCACTTTCCGACGCTGTTTACACATACATAATCCAACCCCAATTGCACTTATGCCAATCAGCGCCGCAGTATTGGTTGGTTCCGGAACCCTTTGAGTTGAGGAGACTTGAATTATACCACTCACTCTTACAGTACCTCTAATAGTACTTCTTGGATCTACTAAAAGATTACCGACTTGATTAACTTCAGAACTAGTAAGCGTACCAGTAGCACCAGAGAATAAACCTTCACCACCTATGATAGTAGCAGTGTTAGAAGCAGTGGTAGTTAGAGTATTAAAATCAATAAATCCAATACCATCTTCAATACTGTAAAATAACTTATTATTCTCAACTCCAAATAATGTTACTCCACCAAGTGGCAAACCTTCTAAGTCAAATGTCGCTGGATTACTACTAAAGCGATAAGAACCACTAGTTAAATCATTTTGGATGTAAAATAAGCCACTAGCTCTAGTCAAACCAAAAGGTGCATCATTACTTTCCCCTGAAACAGTATTTGCTGTGATGTTTTCAGAAATAAAGCTACTAACTCTAGAAGCTGCATCATAAGTGGCGTCAAAAGTGTAAGTCGTTTGGGCTACCGCGCTTTGTACATTTAACCCAAACCCTGTAAGCGTGAGAGCTACACCAAATAGCCTAGCTGTGAATGAGCGCAACATAGTTCACCTAAATTAAAGAGGGAAAATACTGAAACCTTTTCCCGTAAAATACACTATTATGCAGTTTTTGACTATAGCGGTTCTCATTTGAGTCCAATACAAACTTTTTATTGTGGCAATGGGCTGCTAAGCGCCTGCCCAGATTCAAAGGGCGTCTCACGGTACTACGAACTCGCAATGGATAATTATAGTACGATCTGTAACTTCTGAGTAATGTTAGATCCTTGGGTAGCAAAATTAAGTTCACCTCAAGCTACCTGAAATACATTCTGACGATGGTTCATTTTGGAATGGTGCTGATTTTAATTCTTCTTCCATGAAAGATGGAATCTCCCAAAGCTTGTTGTAGAGCAAATCTATAGCGTTTTTAATAATAAACTGCCGTGGCTGTTTAGTTGCCGAATGGATTGCTTCTATTTTCATCCCAGTGTCAGCATCCAGTTCCGGCGGTACATAAACTCTCGGTATCCCCTGCCCTACATATTTCCAATGAGAGCTTTTTGGGGTATCTTCAACAGGGGTGCTAACTTCAATTGTTGTTTGTTCTAAGTTTGAGTCCACAATCTGGTCGTCCTCATGATGGACTGGAAACTGAGCCTCATCAAGTACATTTTTCTCAGTAAACTCTTGTAGCAATGGAAACCCTTCAATTTTTTGGTTACGGGTATCCCTATTAGGGACTACTGGCTCAGACAGCCACTCCTCTACTGGTTTAAACCTATACTCGTTACTGTTGCCTGGGCGTTTGTTCTCTTCAAGAATATTCTGTTCGACAGCTTGATTTAATCCCTTCAGAATCGTTTTGCGATCGTGTCCTGTTCTTTTTGCAGTTGACTCTGCCGATTCTGTAAAAGTACCACCCGAAATTGTACGATACAAGACTTGGTTAAGAGTGAATGATTCCGCCAGTGTCGGCTTTGCCTCGACAATTTTGCAAAACTTGAACAACGCTACGTCTTTAAGTTCTGGTGGTAGGCTTTGTATCCACTCTAAGCTTACTTGTTGCGTATGAACAAAATCAAGTTCAGTTTGACTAGATGTAAGTTCTTCCCACTGGGAATCTACTCCTATGCAAGATGCAGGAGAATCTGATATAATTTGAGTCATAAAGTTCTAATTTATTTTTGTTACTAACTCCTACTGGCGAGCCTGTCAAACTAGCTGTAGGGGTTTTGCTTATGTGGCTATTTAAAAACTAGCATTAATCTAGCCAAAAAGCAATATAATATTCTAAATAAACGTATATTTTTTAAAAACCTCACCCCGTAGAGATTTACAGGAGGTGAGGTGAAAGCATGTTTTCTGGCTGTCTGTTCAATTGCTTGTTTTTTGTGGCTAGCTCACTTTCAATTTTCCCATCTGTCTCTTCAGTTCCTCCACATCTTGAGCAAGCTGAAAAATATTAACCACGTTTGTGCCTAAACTATCTTTACCAAGCCGATTTTTGATATAGTTTTCTATATCCTCAGTCATGGTAGTGTCCTCTTTCCTTAGCAATTCTTTGTATTCTTCATAAAGCTGGCTATCTAGCCTGATGCTCAGTTGGGCGTCTCGCGTCCGCACAATAGACTTCTTAGAGTCAGACATTTTTCCTTTTCTCTAGTAACTAATAACAATATAAATCAGAGTCCAGACAGTAGCTATAAAGATGCTGCTCTTCTTTATGGGGTACTGTTAGCTACCCCCGCAGTTTCCAAGTGAGAGCGAAGTAACTGTGCTGCGGTTTCACCATCTCCCTGTACTAAAGCATCAACAATTGCTTGATGTTGCTGGTTAAATGACTGGAGATTAACCATCTTCTGTTTCACCAGTACCAGATTGATTAGGGTTAAAGCTTCAAAGGTTAATGAATCCCATACACGCAACAGAATACTATTACCGGATGTTTCTACAATCAATCGATGGAATGCTGTATTGCACTGTGTAAACTGCTCAATGTCTTCTTTTGCCGCAGCCACCTTAAGTGCTGCTAAAGCTTCCTGAATTGATTCTGGATGAGCAGAAAACTTAGGAGCCGCCAATCTTGCTGCCAAAGCTTCCAACTCAGAGCGAACTTGGTATGACTCTTGCAACTCCCTCTGACTTACTTCCCTGACGCGGGTGCCTCGGTAAGTTTGGCACTCAACCAAGCGCATCACCTCTAGTTCTCGCAGTGCTTCTCTAACTGGTGCTTGACTAGTATCTAATTCGCGAGCAAGTTGCAACTCTACTAGTCTGTCTCCTGGTTTATAAATACCTTTGAGGATGCGCCTTACCAAGATTTGCTTGACGCGATCGCTCATTGATTCACGTAAACTCATTAACTACGTCCATATCTCTGCTCCCTTGACAATAGATTATCGATATTATATTGTCAAATTATCGATAAAATGTAATTAATATAACATTTGAGAAACATAAACGTAAATTGAGGAGGGCAAGTATGGCGGGGAGTAGAGAGATTTGGGTGCGACACCGAGACGCAGTTCTTGCCTACACATTTTTACGATTGGTGTTTGGCGTAAATTTCTTCAATCATGGATTGACTCGAATTGGTAATATACCAAAGTTTGTGGAGTCGATGGTGGGAATGTACAAAGACACATTTGTTCCGGCAATATTGGTGAGAGTACCAGCCTACGTTATACCACCACTGGAGTTGGCGATCGGATTATTACTTATACTAGGATTGGCAACAAGAGGAGCGCTCATAGCAGGTTTTTGCTTGATGATTGTACTGATGTCTGGAGTAACTTTGCTGCAACAATGGGATACTGCCACCAGTCAATTGATTTACTGCCTGGTGTTTTTTGTGCTGCTAGCCCTTAACAGCCTTAATACTGTTTCAGTAGATCATTTTCGTCAGCGACGTAACCGGAATGGTTACGACAACAAAACATGAATGAGGACAGGTAGTAATTATAGTGCATAAACGCCCTCAAGTTGTAGTCGTTGGAGCTGGTTTTGGTGGACTGTGGACAGTTCGCGCCTTAGCTGGTTCCCCTGTGGATGTGTTGCTTGTTGACCGCAACAACTATCATACCTTTAGTCCCATGCTTTACCAAGTAGCAGCAGCTCAAGTGGGACCTGAACAGATTACTTATCCAGTCAGAAGTATCTTGCGGAAAATACGTAATGCTGACTTTTTGATGGCAGAAGTGAAACACGTAGACTTTACCAATCGGGTGGTGGAAACCGACGGTTCTGAAATTCCCTACAATTTCTTAGTACTGTCAACTGGAAGTATTACTCAGTTTCTGAATATACCAGGTTCCGCTGAATATGCCTTTCCATTGGATAATCTAGAGCAAGCATTGGCTTTACGCAACCAAATCTTCAATTGTTTTGAACAAGCAGCATACGAAACCGATCCAAAGCGTCGCCAACAGCTGCTAACCTTTGTAATTGTAGGTGGTGGACCAACAGGAGTGGAAATGGCTGGGGCGCTGTTAGAATTGATTCGCGCACTACGTCAAGATTATCCGACAATTGATACACGACTTGCACGAGTTCTGCTGTTACACTCAGGAAACAACCTGCTCCCTGGCATGGTGCCACCGCATCTACAGCGCTACACTCTCAAAAGATTACAAAAAATGGGGGTTGAGGTTCATCTTGAGGCAAAAGCAGGTGCGATCGCACCAGACGCCGTGTATCTGCAAGATGGTAAGATTATCCCAACAGCAACAGCCATTTGGGCAGTAGGAGTACAAGCCGATCCTATAGTCGAGCAATGGGGGCTGCCAACTACAGCGAAAAGCAAAGTAACCGTCCGAACCACCTTACAATTGTCTGAGTATCCAGAGGTATATGTAATTGGAGACTTAGCTGCTGTACAAAAAGATGGTACTCCAATACCAATGGTTGCCCCTGCCGCAATTCAACAAGGAACAGTGGCAGGACGAAATATTCAACGGCAGTTGGTGGGGAAGAATCCTGTTACCTTCAACTACTGGAACAAAGGTACTATTGCCATGATTGGACGTAATGCAGCAGCAGCACAGGTAGGCAAACTCACTTTCACAGGTTTCCTAGCTTGGATTTCGTGGCTAGGCGTACATCTTTTCTACTTGCCTGGTTTTCGCAACCGCTTAATAGTGTTCTTTGACTGGGTGCGAGACTATTTCTTTCATGTGCGCTCTGTGCGTCTAATTTTACGCACCCCTCCCTAACCGAAAGTAAGCAATTATTAGCAAATAGTTAAACAGTTACTAACCCTCCCCTTACTAAGGGGAGGGCTGGGTGGGGTTTTCCTCGTCTTCTGTTTCCCCTTCAGGCAAAGCACGGATACTATTCATTTTAGAAAGGGCATACTTTGCTGTCGCCTGCACCTCAGCATCAGGATCTTGCATCGCGTGTGACAACATTTGGCTCATTTGCTGCATCATATCATATACACGAGTTAGATCGCGAATAGCGTTTTGTCTCACGTTAGGACTTTCATCTTGCAAAGAAATTGCCAAAGCACGATTCATTGGTTTAAGGGTGCGAGTACCAATTTCTGCTAAAGCGGCTAAAATCAAGCTGCGTTGTTGAGAGTCTGCATCAATCATTAAATCTACTAATGGTTGAATTGCTCGTGAATCTCCCTTTTGACCTAAATCCCAAATCGCTTTCCGCCTTTGTGTTAAATCTGAACTGCGTAAATCGTTAATCAATTCATCAACGATGTTAACTTTAGCCAATCTGGAAGTTGTTTCCGGTGGCAGGAGAGTGCTTTCTTGCTGGTGATTGGAGTTGTCTTGCTGTATGGGTGATATTACTGATGTGTCTTTCTGAGAAATTACAGTATTGGAAATTGGTGGATGGGATGTTTGAACTTTTCCCATTTTTTGGATTACGTATAACAGCGCCCCAACAATTCCTAGTGTGCCAATGCCAACTAGTAACCACCAAACAAAGCCTAGTCCAACATCAGGCTTTGCCGTTGGTTTGGGCGTAGAAGTGGTAACAGGGGTAGGATTTTTTTGTTGATTCTGCTTAACTTCTGCCTGTAGAGTATTCCAAGTCTTACTACCAACTATACCGTCTGCGGCTATTCCTTTTGCTTGTTGAAATTGAGAAACAGCAAGGCGTGTCACACTGCCATAATTTCCATCGACAACACCTTTGTAGTATCCTAACTGTTTCAGCAGTGTTTGTAGCCCTTTTACTTCCTCACCTGTACTTCCTGGTTCCAGAATAGATTTAATGGCAGTATTTGTGGTGACACCAAGTTCAAAGACTAGGGGCTGTTGTTCATAAGTGGCTGCACTTGCTGGTAAGAAGTCAAATCCCAAGCAAGTGAGGCAGGTAAAGATAAGGATGGAGGAACGGCTTAGCCTCATATGAAAAGTCTCAGCCAGAATGTGCGTTGGCACTAAATTTATATGATATAAAATTTTTTACTGACAACCATATCACTCTCACACACCCTGACTACTAGTAAAATTCAAGCACATCATGAGCGTAAAAGAGCAGAAGAAGTTAAAAATGTTTCTTTAGGTAGAGGACAATGTGTTGCCTTGACTACTCCTTGCTTGATCAAGGTGAAATTTCCGATTTTGATTCTCTCACAGAGATACTGACAGGATTTAGCTTTGTAGCGGCTTTTAAAGCAGGTTGTGGTGTTGTGCCTTGTTCAACAGAGGTAAGATCACCAGAGGCTAGGGTGTCGCGTTGATTGATCAGGTAGATACTGATTAATGTTAAGCTGACTCCTACCCACTGCAACGGATTCAAGACTTCCCCCAGCAACAAGTTGCCAAATAGCAAGGCAAATACGGGTGTGAGGAAGGTGAGGGAACTTAAGCTGGTGAGACTACCACAGATAGCAAAATAGAAAAACAGTCCGTAGGCGATCGCACTGCCAAATACTGTAGCATATGCCATTGCCAACCAATCAGATGAAAGTATATTCTCCCACTGCTCAGACTCGACAACTGATGAAAGTCCCCACAAAGGCAATCCACCTAAAATCATATGCCATCCTGTAGCAGTTACAGGATCAGCATAGCGACAAACAAACCGAATCAGTACCGTTCCCACCGCCATACTCAACGCCGCTAACAGCATTAACCATTCACCACTAGCAAACAAATTTTGCCAACTAGCGCTGATTGCATCAGTTCCCCCGCCCAGAAAATGGAACCATTCACTGGGCAAGCCAATTAAACTAATACCACCAACTCCCAATGCTAGTCCCAGCCATCCCCACAAACCGATATGTTCCTTAAATAGCCACAGCGACAGTAATGCCACAGCCAAGGGTTGAGAGTCAATCATTACAGATCCCAATCCTGCACCTGTTCTGACTAATCCTTCTGCCAAAAAGCCTTGAAATAGCGTTCCATCTACTACGCCAAATAAGGTAATCCACAGCCATGCCTTCCAACCTTGGGGCTGAGTTCTACCCATTAATGCTGCGACTATGAGAATTAGTACCCCTGCTGGTACTATTCGCACACCAGCCATAAATAGTGGGGTGGTGTGTGGTATTACGCCTTTCATTGCTACCATTGCTGTACCCCAGAGGAAAAAGGGCGCAATCAGAAGTAGCAAGGCAAACGGGAGTTTAGATGCACTGGCTTTCAGTTGCATGGGATTACTGACGCTTCGATTCAATAAACATGAAAATTGCTTTACTTAATTTTACCTAATTATGTTTTTTTGTAAAGGCTTAGAGACGTTCCGCCGGAACGTCTCAAAAATACGGTTATTTGAAAAACTAACCAGAAGAGTGAACACTTTATGCAAAAGTTGCTGTAGCTTAAGAAGTGTAAATAAATTATAAAATTGGTTCCCATTCAGTCGAAGCATGAGCCAATCCGAAGACATTTCTGCCCAAATTGCGCATCTGGCTAACTATCAATACAAACCGATTCACACTCCTGGTTCAATCCAGCCTCATGGTGTATTGTTAGCACTCTCGCTACCTGAATTGAATATCCGGCAATTAAGTAAAAATACTCAAAAATATTTGGGCAAACAGCCAAAAGATTTATTAAGTCAACCCCTTAGTTCTCTATTTGACGCTTCACAAGTTGAAGCTATCAAAAAATATTTAATGGAAGATGGAAGTATAAATTATTTCAAGCTTTCCCGAATTACTATGTCTGGGGAGCAACACTTTGATGGCATTGTTCATCGTACACAGGGGGTTGTGATTCTGGAGATAGAACCAACAATTAATACCAATGGTAGAGACGTTACATGGAACGTCTCTACACAGATAAGAGGAGCGATCGCTAGAATACGAAGTTCATCGCATTTGACAGAATTGTTGAATTCCGTCGCTGTTGAAGTACGTAAAATAACTGATTTTGATCGGGTACTAATTTATCAATTTGACCACGTAGGAGCAGGTGCGGTTGTTGCTGAAGCCAAACGAGAAGATTTATCCTCTTATCTTGGACTTCATTATCCTGCTACAGATATTCCTGCCCCAGCTAGAGAGTTATACAAACGCGGTTTACTCCGAGTCATTCCCAATTTAAACGCTCAACCAATCGAGCTACTTCCAATTGAAAACCCGCTCATACATCAACCTTTAGATTTGAGTTTATCAGTACTAAGAAGTGTTGATCCATGCTGTATTGAATATCATCAAAACATGGGTTGTTCTGCACTTATGGTGATTTCAATTATTGAAAATAATCAGCTTTGGGGATTAATTTCTTGCCATCACCAAACGCCAAAGTACGTTCCTTACGAAATACGGATGATGAGCGAATTCATGGCACAAATTGTGTCTTCAGAATTGGCAAGTAGAATCAGTCATGAAGAATTGGAATATCGAGGTAAACTCAAATCCTTACAATCAGAAATTATCCAGTCCATTTCTCAGGCAGAAAATTTTGTCGATGCGCTGATCGAACCCGATCCATCCCTGCTAGATTTGCTTAATGCTGAAGGAGTAGTGGTTTGTTTAGATAGTAAGATTACACTAGTTGGGAAAACACCAAATGTTAGTGAGATTCGTGCCTTGATTGAATGGGCAGATACTCAAGTCAAAGATAACCTGTTTTGTACTGATTCTTTACCAAAACTCTATCCACCAGCACAAGCATTTAAAGATACTGCCAGTGGTTTATTGCTATTAAGAATTTCTCAAGTCAAACGTTATTATGTCCTTTGGTTCCGTCCGGAAGTAATTCAAATAGTGAATTGGGCAGGTGAACCTAACGAAGCTATTCAGGTGATGGCAGATGGTAGTCTGAATCTTTCACCCCGAAGATCCTTTGCCCAATGGAAAGAAACCGTTCGTTTTACTTCCTTACCTTGGCAACAAACCCAAATTAATAGTGCGATCGATTTCCGCAATGCTATTGTTGGGACTGTGCTTAATAAGGCAGAAGAGTTAGCAAGAATTAATCAGGAGTTATCACGCAGCAACCAGGAACTAGCTTCGTTTGCCTATGCTGCTTCTCATGATTTGAAGGAACCGTTGCGAGGGATTCATAATTACTCAGTTTTTATGTTAGAAGACTATGCTGAGGTACTTGATGACGCTGGGATCGATCGCCTCAATACCTTAGTGCGCTTAAGTCAACGGATGGAGACTCTAATTGATGTTTTGCTGCGGTTTTCACAGCTTGGACAAACACAACTACATTTAACTGATACAAATCTCAACCAATTAATCAAGCGAGTGATGGAAATGTTTCGTGCGAGTCGTCTTGAAACTCCAGTTGATATTCGGATTCCCAGAACTTTGCCCAAGGTTCAGTGCGATCCGGTTCTTATTAACGAAGTTTTTAGTAACATCATTATTAATGCATTCAAATATAACGATAAGGCAGAAAAATGGATTGAGATTGGCTACCTAGATCCCAATGAACAAATATCCCAGGGGCTAGCTCAACCGAGCCAAACACCTGTCTTTTATGTACGAGATAACGGTATTGGTATACGAGAGCAGCATCGGGAAACCATCTTTCGACTCTTCAAGCGGCTTCACTCTCAGAAAAAGTATGGCGGAGGGACAGGTGCGGGACTTGCCATTGCTAAAAAGATTGTAGAGCGTCACGGAGGTCGGATCTGGGTAGAGTCTACCTATGGGGAAGGCTCTACTTTTTACTTTTCCTTAGGATAGATTAATAATTGTAACTAAATATTAATATTATAGTAGTTTTTCAGCGGAGCTTTTTCAGAACAACTAATGACGACAAAAGTTTACGAACCGTTACTAGTTGCTGAGGACAGTGATGAAGATTTTGCCACACTGCAACGTATTATGCAGCGTATGACTGTCCGCAACCCCATCTACCGTTGTGTTGACGGGGATGAGGTTTTAGATTTCTTGCATCAAGAAGGGGAATATGATGACGCAAATTTAGCACCGCGTCCCTCAGTGATATTGCTGGATCTCAATTTACCAGGTACTGATGGTCGTGATGTCCTACAACAGCTTAAGCAAGACAAAAAATTGAAAGAAATTCCTATAGTAGTTTTTAGCACATCTTCTAACCCCAGAGATATTGAATTTTGCTACCAAAAAGGTGCGAATGGCTATTTGATTAAGCCGATGGATAACAGGGAACTGCACAAAACTGTTCAAGCTTTTGTAGATTACTGGCTAGATGTAAATGCTTCTCCATTGTCGCGTTAGCTAACACGTCTAAATTTCACTCACCCCAGCTTCTTTGGGCCCAGTACCAGTACCAACATCTAGGACTAAACCTTGTTCTTTTGATCCGATGGCGATCGCCTCTTGAGCAAAAGCGGTATTTACCTCCATGAAGTCCATTGCGTCATATTCAATGGCATCTTCCTCAGTATCCATCACTTCAGGTTCTAGCACTCTTTCTAATTTCATCGTTATTCAACCATAGGAATTTTCACAGAAGCCAGGTAATTTTTCTGCAACGCCGTTTCTACTACCAGCTTTTTCGATTATATTAAGCTTCTAAAGCTTTATCCCACTCTAACTGATGAGCTAAACCATACTTGATAAAATCTTCTACTTTAGCTTTATCACTTTTACCAAAAACACCTAAGCTATAAGGATTATCTTGCATACGTTGTGTGACTTGCTCTTTTTCAAATCGGAGCAATTCCTCTCTAGGCTGATCCGTTTTAAAAAAGTCTACAACCAAGACAGTTCTGTCATAATTGGTGTAATTATGCGGACAGTGTGGATAGCTGTGATCTAAAATCAAGAATTTTCCTTCATGCCAATAAAGCTGCTCATGGCATATTTTCATAGCCACATCTCCCTCTGGTACGATCAATCCTAGATAGCCACGATTCATATGCGGGTTATAGTTCACATGCAGCTTGACATCCAAGCCTGGATGGAATGTACCAAAATACACATTTCTAATCATATTATCATCGCCATTCACTTGAGCGATCGCCTGAGCCAAATTTGGGAAATATTTCTCTCTTAATCCTCGTGCTTTTTCTGATGCATCATTTGTTTTATAATCAGGGTATTGTATTTGATAAAATTGAATATATTCTTCAATAAACATACCTTGAAATAAAATTCCAAAAGCACTGTATTTCGCAGTTCCTTTAGTTTTAATCGTTTTACTTTTAGGTCCTAAAACATCATAACTAAAAGTTAACTCCTCATTAGATGCATGTTTAATAAAGTGTGTAAACTCATCTCTAATCACTTGCCAATTATCTTGAAAGCTATTGAGAAAAGGAAATTGCTTTGGGTCTAGATGATACTCATTAAAACTTTCCATTATCTTTTCTCCTCAGGATTTTTGAGTAAAATTGGTTACTATACTCATTTTAATGTGAGGTCTACCGTGTCTGACACTCCCCTATTAGATAAAATTATCAAAAATGTCCAGGTAGTTCGTCCCCATCATGATACTGTCGAACTACTTGATTTAGGAATTAAGGATGGAAAATTTGCGACTATTGCTCCCAATATTAGCCAAGACTTAGGGCTAGAGGTATTGGATGGGAAAAACCTGCTGGGTTTTCCTGGAGTCGTAGATGCCCACATGCACATAGGTATCTATCAACGCCTCAATCTGGATGCAGTGACTGAAACCAAAGCTGCCGCAATGGGGGGAGTAACAACCACTCTCAATTACATCCGTACAGGACAATATTATCTCAACAAAGGCGGTTCCTACCGCGATTTTTTTCCAGAAGTATTGGCGTTATCAGCCGGGAATTTTTTTGTTGATTATAGGTATCACGTCGCACCTATAACTAGCCAGCATATTGACGAAATACCTCTACTGTTTGAAGAACATGGTGTAACTTCGTTTAAAATCTTCATGTTTTATGGCGGCTATGGGTTGCATGGTTTGTCAGACAAGCAAAACCTCTTTTTGATGATTAATAAAGAGGAAAGGTACGACTTCGCCCATTTTGAATTTATTATGCGCCGTCTAAGTTGCTTAATGGAAGATTATCCAGAAGCAAAAGAAACGATTAGCTTAAGTTTGCACTGCGAAGTTGCAGAAATTCTCAACGCATATACTAAAATAATTGAAAATGACTCCAGCCTGAGCGGACTACACGCTTACAGTGCAGCACGTCCCCCTCATTCTGAAGGATTAGCAATTTGCATTGCTTCCTATTTAGCACATGAGACTAATTGTGCAAACATCAATTTGCTGCATCTAAGTTCGCGTAAGGCAATGGAAGCAGCTTTGACTATGCAAACTGCTTTTCCCCATATCAATTTTCGACGAGAAGTTACCATTGGACATTTGCTTTTAGATGTTGATACCCCTGCGGCTACTTGGGCAAAAGTAAACCCCCCGATTCGTCCCCGTGCCGATGTGGAATATTTATGGCAAGCAGTACTCAATCATCAGGTAGATTGGATAGTTAGTGACCATGCTTGTTGTTCTGCCGAACAAAAAAGAAGTGCTTTAGAGCCAAATAATATTTGGTTGGCGAAGTCTGGTTTTGGTGGTACAGAATATTTACTTTCTGGTGTATTGAGTGAAGGTAGTAAGCGGGGAATGTCGTACAACCACATGGCTGAATTACTATCTTGGAACCCGTCGCGGCGCTTTGGTTTGTTACAAAAAGGGGATATTGCCATTGGCTATGATGCTGATTTAGTATTGGTAGACCCAAATGAAACCTTTGTGGTACGTGCTGCTGAATCAGAGTCACAACAAGGTTACACACCTTTTGAAGGGGTGGAGTTAACGGGACGGGTGAAAAGTACCTTTTTACGTGGAAATCTGATTTACAACAACGGAATTGTTCTCGGTTCACCTACAGGACGTTATGTGACTATCACGCCAAAAAAGAACCGAGAAGTCCTTAGCTAGGAACGAGACACTATTCATTCAACATTGCTGAATTCTGACAACTAAGTTCTTTGTGTTTAAATAGTTGTTTTCACCCAAGGAGTGGGAATACTAAATGCATATCAGATTTAACAGGGATTGGTCGATGTGGAAAGGCGGAAGTAATCAAAGTTCAAAAAATACAGTTCCCCTGCAACCACCTGCAGCATACCTGACAGCAAGGAAGCTTGGCACAATTACTCATGAATTGGGTCATTCACAAGCAGAAATGCTTGTTTCTCAAAATCAGGAATATCAAGACGACCACTCGTCAGAGGCATCTAAACTGCTGCAGCAAGGATGGAAACAGCAGCAAGCTGGGGATTTACCTACTGCCATCAAGTCGTTTCAAGAATCTCTAGCGCTATTTCAAGCAATTGGAGATTCTCAAAGACAGGCGCAAACGCTTTCTTGTTTGGCATTAACAGTTTACACTTTAGGGGATTATAAAAGTGCAATTTCCTACTCTTTGCAGTGTCTATCTTTGGCACAAGGTACTGCCGACTTACGAGTGCAGATGCAAGCGCTTTCCCATTTGGGTAATGCTTATCGTCATATGGGCAATTATGATTCGGCAACTGAGTCTCTGCAACAAAGTTTGAAGATTGCCCAGCAATTAATAGACAAAAGGAGTCAGGTAGCGGCACTCAATAATTTAGGCTTGGTTTATAAAGCTTTGGGCGATATTGCCAGAGCGATTGAACTCAAACAGCAAAGTTTGGAGCTTGTGCGGGAACTCCAAGACAATTGGGGTGAAGAACAGGTGCTGAAAAATCTGGGCAATGCTTGCTATGCTTTGGGGGATTACGCTAAGGCGATCGCCTACTACGAGCAGTGTGTAGTATTATCACGCTCCCTCAATAACCGTCGCAGTGCTATTCAGGTGCTCAAGAATCTGGGCAATGCTTGCTATGCCTTGGGTGATTATGCCAAAGCGATTATTTATTATGATGAACGTTTACAATTAGCAAAACTTATCAATGACAAACGTAGTGAAGAACAGTCCTTGGGCAGTTTAGGAGTTGCTTGTGAAGCTTTAGGTGATTATGCGAAAGCAATTACGTACTATGAAGAACGTTTAGAGTTAGCAAGAGTTCTTAAGGATAGCCGTAGTGAAGAACAAGCCCTCGCTAGTTTGAAAGTTGCTTGCTACGCTTTGGGGGATTACGCCAAGGCGATGCAATACCAACAGCCAACATAGACAACGAATTAGGATAAATGAGATCGCGGCGATCGCCACTGATTTTCGATCATTGGTGGACTGATACGTTACGATGGTATGTGTTTGTAGAGACGCGATATATCGCGTCTCTACTGCTAATTAAATATCTAATTAAAAGTCAAAAATTTAACAAAACACAGCGAGCGCTTACGCCTAAATCCAAATTATCATGAGCAGCGAAAACCAACTTAGCCTCTTCGAGGACTCAAATCTATTAAATGACCAGAAAGAGCTAATTCCCACAGACGCTAAAATTCCCATTCCTGCTGGAACTTATACCAGTATGACTGAAGTGGCACAGCATTGCAATCAGTGTCATCGCTGTGAGTTGGGAAACACTCGTACTCATGCCGTAGTTGGACGTGGCAATCTTCAAGCACTAATTATGATTGTGGGCGAAGCACCAGGACAAAATGAAGATGAAACTGGGTTGCCCTTTGTTGGACGAGCCGGACAATTGCTAGAAAAAATCTTAGCGTCTGTTAATTTTGATACAGAAAAAGATGTATACATAGGTAATATTAACAAATGCCGCCCACCTCAGAATCGACCGCCTACCACTGAAGAAATTGCTGCTTGCAGACCTTATTTATTAGAACAAATACGCCTAGTTGACCCAAAAATCATTTTACTGACAGGTGCAACTGCGGTCAAAGGTTTAACTGGTGATAAACGAGCCATTACTAAAATTCGCGGACAGTGGATTGAGTGGGAAGGACGTTTGTGTATGCCCATTTTCCATCCATCTTATTTGCTACGTAACCAATCTCGCGAACCAGGTAGTCCCAAATGGTTGATGTGGCAAGATATACAAGCTGTGCGTGCTAAATTTGATGAAATCCGTAACGCGAGAGAGCTAATGAGCGATTAAGGCGTATTTCCGGAAACTTATTCAGTTTGATGGGAATATAGTATGTAGTACAAATAACGAATTATCATTAATGTCGGCAACTTGCTTTGTCAAGATGTTGACAAGCATACTTCATTACAAATAGAGTAAAATGGAAGAGGGAGCATGTGAGTTTTGCAATACGTCCACCCACACTAAGCGAAGGGTGGGTTTAAGTAATTTTTATTGCATCTTTATCTAAGATTAGATAAATATGAGTTATGCTACCAAAAACTTTAGCCGTTTAATGACATAGTAGAAAATATTGCAGTAACTTGGATTATTTTTTGCTATGGGTGAGCCATTGCGATTAGCACCACTAGTTGAGGCTCTATGTGAGTTCAGATTCACGCCTTCCGTAAACACTTCGGGCTGGGATATGACTTTGCCAGGTCGTCTTTATGAGCGTATTCGCCAGGAGTTTCCAAATCGTTCACAAGTTAGCGAAGTTGGCATTCAGTTTCAGTCTCAACCTAACTCTAATACTTTGTCCCAAGTTTTTCAGGGAGTAGAACGACTGCAACTCAAACGCTCTGACGAATCCGCAATGGTTCAAATTGGGCAAAATACTCTCATTGTTAATCAATTAAAATATCACACATGGGATGATTTTTGTAAATTAATAAATAGGATTTTATCAGAATATGTAAATTTGTTAGATAATCAATTTATTCTTAATAAAATTGGACTTCGTTATATAAATCATATTCCTGCACCTAGTAACAAACCTTTTGAAATCAGTGATTTTCTCAGTGTTGTACCAAACCTAACAGGCGAACTAAATCGTCCTTTGTCTTCTTTCTATCAACAATATGGACTTGAATATACTAAAGAAAAATCTGTTTTAAATCTTCAAGCTTTAATAGCAGAAAAACCAAATTCAGAATTAGTTATCATCCTCGATTTAGATTTTTCATCAGAACATGTAGGAGGCTTCTCTAATATTCATGAAGTTACAAAATGGTTAGAACAAGCACACGAGAATATTGAACTTGCATTTATATCATCTTTGAATCCAAAATATTATGAATCGATCCAATGAGGTGAAAAGCAATGCCGCAAATAAAATTTGATTCTTCACCTAAGTCAGCATTAAATAATGCAGAACAGGTTACTTATATCGAAAACTATTCTCCATCTTTAGCTTATCGATCTGTTAAATTGGTTCAAGTTAACCCAAATCAAGGAATATCTACTGCTTACTATTCTGTTACACCAATCCGTACTCAATCTCAATCCAATAATAATTTTCCTGTATTCGCTGGTTCTTCCCAAAAAGAATTTGATTGGATTAATATCAAGAATGCTTTTCAAAGAATTATTCATTTAAGAGACTTGGAGGAAAATTGGGATGGTTACGGAGCGCCAAAATTTTCTGAGTCTCACATTCGGAGGGTGTTAGATATTTACTCAATGCTGTCTAACTATTTCTCAAGTAAAGCTTTGAGTCTTGAATTCGTGAATATTTTTGTAGCTCCATCCTCTGATGGATCTGTACTTTTAGAATTTTATGGTAGATTATTTGAATCAAGAGAATTAGAAATTTACGTTCCATCCTCTTTACAGCAACCTTTGAGCTTTCTAAAAGTTGATGAAGATTCTAATTTTGAGGATGAAGATGAAATTCCTGATTCTAAAGTAGCAGAACTTTTAGACTGGCTTATTGGTAATAACCGATAAATATTTAGATGACACATGAACAAGTTCAGCCATCTGAAACTCTTTACAGATGGCTGCATCCAAGTCAATATAAGTGGGACGAAGGCAGACCAAGCTCTGCCGCTTTTAATGATAATTACATGTCAGTTGATATATCAAAGTTAACAACTTTGAAGGAAAGTTATAAGCGAGCAAAGAAGTATGGCAAAAAGGCCGTAGTTTCTTTTGAAGCTCAAGTAGTTATTGAGAAAGGACAAGAGGTAGTTCACTGTCCCACCAACGTGACTGAGGATACGCAAACTATTGTTTGTAAAGTCAGAAATGACTGCACTGCTTACTCTGAAAATATTTCTTCAGACTGTCTTGTTTGTATTAATCACGCTTATGGTTGTGTGATTGGCAAGAAAAGTAAATCTTTTGCCAAGGCTTTAGCAAAAGCTTGTAAGGTAGAAATTTGTCCTCCTTTCCCACATGAGTCATCTATTGAAACAAGTAAAGAGAATCTTGATGGCTAAATGTGTCTCTTGGTTTTAGTTTTATGAGAAAAATTACATTACCTCAACTAGAGCGTCACTTGTTTGCTGCGGCTGATATTTTGCGTGGCAAAATGGATGCATCTGAGTATAAGGAATATATTTTTGGAATGCTTTTTTTGAAACGTTGTTCTGATGTATTTGAAGAGCGACGAGAGCAAATTATTAAGGAAAATTTAGTAAAAGGACGCACTTTGGCAGAGGCAGAGCAACGTGCTGAGTCACCTGCTTACTACGCCGAGACTTTTTTTGTGCCAGATCGAGGGCGTTGGTCGTATATTGAGAAAGAATTACATAGTGATATTGGCAATGGGTTGAATAAAGCCTTGGGTGCGCTGGAAACTGAAAACCCGATTCTCGAAGGAGTTGTCAGCCACATTGACTTTAACAAGACGGTGGGTAAAACTAGAGTTCCCGATCAGAAGTTGCGGGATTTAATTCGGCACTTCAGTAAGTATCGCCTCCGGAATGAGGATTTTGAGTTTCCTGACTTGCTCGGTGCAGCTTACGAGTATCTAATTGGACATTTCGCTGATTCGGCGGGAAAGAAGGGTGGCGAATTTTATACACCCCGCGATGTAGCGCGATTGATGGTAAGATTGCTTAAACCACAAGAAGGAATGCGGGTTTACGATCCCTGTGTGGGATCGGGTGGGATGCTGATTCTGTCAAAGGAGTATGTGGAGGAGCATCGAGGTAATCCCAAAAATCTGCGACTTTATGGGCAGGAGGCTAATGGTGGCGTTTGGGCAATTTGCAAGATGAACATGATTTTGCACGGAATTGCTGATGCTGATATTGAGAATGATGACACACTTGCTAACCCACTGCACAAAGAAGGTGGGGAATTGATGCGTTTCGATCACGTAATTAGTAATCCACCGTTTAGCCAAAACTATTCGAGAAAGGGACTGAAGTTTGAAGAGCGTTTCCGTTTTGGTTTTTGCCCGGAAAGTGGCAAGAAAGCAGATTTGATGTTTGTCCAGCATATGTTAGCGGTGTTGCGAGCGCACGGTATGATGGCGACTGTAATGCCTCACGGGGTTTTGTTCCGGGGTGGGGTAGAAAAGGAAATTCGTCAGAAATTTATTGAAGATGACTTGCTAGAAGCAGTGATTGGTTTACCGCCTGGTTTGTTCTACAACACTGGCATCCCAGCTTGTATTCTAGTGATGCGCGGCGCAAGCGTTGCAAAACCAGAGCAACGTCGCGGTAAGGTACTATTTATTAACGCCGATGCAGAATATCAAGCAGGGCGGGCGCAGAATTTCCTCAAACCCGAGCATATTCAAAAAATTGTTTCTACATTTGCCGCCTTTGTGGATGTACCTCGTTACGCGGCAGTGGTGACTAAGGATGAATTAGCTGCCAACGATTACAACTGCAATATTCGCCGCTATGCTGACAATGCTCCACCCCCAGAACCTCATGATGTCAGAGCGCATCTTTTAGGAGGAATCCCCAAAACTGAGGTGGAAGCCAAGCAAGAACCTTTTATAGCTCATGGCTTCGATCCCAGTGCTATCTTTGTAGAGCGGAATCAAGATTATTTTGATTTTGTGTCTACATTTTCTGAACGCAGTCAAATTAAAGAGTTTTTGGAATCCCACCCAGGCATCATTGAGCAAGAAAAAAGGCTGCGAGAGACTTTTCTCAAATGGTGGGAAACTCACGAAATCCGCCTGAAGCAGTTGCCAGAAACAAAAGATGTGATGGAAATTCGAGCAGATTTTCTCACATCTTTTACCAAAGCATTGCGTCCAATCAAAATTTTAGAGCCTTACCAAGTAGCAGGAACCATGAACGAATGGTTAGACAAACACGAAGATGATTTTGCAACTGCTGCCACACAAAACTTTAAGGGACTAGTAGAAAATCAATTAGAAGCTAAAGCTGAAACTATCAGGAAAGAAATAATTCAAGAACAAATGCTGCTGTTTTTGGATGAATTTCAGGTGAATGGGGTAATTGCTAGCTGGTGGAATGAGATACAGAACGACCTCAAAACAATTGCTGCTCAAAATTTTGATGGATTGATAGAAGGCTGGGTTGAGACAATTCGAGCATATTTGGATAGTACAGAAGAGAAAAACGGTAATAAATCTGACCCCTTAAGTCATAAGTTAGTAGTCAGGTTATTGCCAAAGTATTTACAGGAATTGGCAGACGTTGAGGCGAAGAAAGCAGACTTAGAAAGCCAATTAGCAGCTACTAAAAAAAGTGATGAGGACGAAGAAGCTGAATTAGAAGAAGAGGAGCAACTAAGTGAGGCTGAGATTAAGAAAATTAGACAAGAATTAGCACAGGTAAAGAAGACACTCACCAAGCTTAAAGATGATTTAATCAAGCGGTTGGACACTGCCCGTTCTCAATTGCTCATGGAACAATGTCAGCGGTTAGTATTAGATATTGCCAAAGATGATTTAGAAGCTCAATTGAACCGTTACGTTACAGCCCATCGTCAGCAGGTAATTGCTGCAATTGAGAATTGGTGGGATAAGTATCGAGTAACCTTGCGTGATATCGAAGCAAAAAGGGATGCAGCGGCGCAGCGGTTAGATGAGTTTTTAAAGGGGTTGGGGTATGTGTAAACATAGAAGTTAAATATCCAGTTAGGAGCAAATATATGTCTAGTCAAATGACTGAAACTATGATAATACTCCCCACCGATTTGCTAGAAGCAACTGAAAAAGCGGTGCAAGAAGGAAAAGCCAAGAATCGGAACGAATTGATTGCCAAGGCGCTACGTCGAGAACTGGCTGCACAAAAACGGGCAGAAATTGATGCAGCTTTGGCAGAAATGGTTAAAGATCCTGAGTATCAGGCAGAAGTATTACAAATTGAGGCTGAGTTTGCTGTTGCTCAGTGGGAAGCGTTTCAAGTGGCGGAATCAGAAGAATGAGAAGAGGTGAAGTTTATGATGCTCGTTTAGAACCGACAGAAGGTTCTGAACAAGGGGGAATTCGTCCAGTAGTTATTGTCAGTCGTGATGTTATTAATGCTAATAGTCCAGTAGTATTAGCAGTTCCCTGTACAACTTATCGAGCTACAAAGCGCATCTATTCAACTCAGGTATTAATTCAAGCACCAGATGGAGGACTAGATAGGGATTCGCTCGCAATGGCAGATCAAGTGAGGGTACTTTCAAAAACTCGCTTTTTGCGTTTGCGGGGGATGCTTTCAGATTCCGCACTAACACAACTAAATCAAGCGTTACTAGTTGCTTTAGACTTACCTGGACAATTTGATGATGATAGTGAAGACTTGGGGGAATAATTACTAAATGACTTTACAACATATTGAAGCAAAAGTGAATGCAGCAGCAAGGTGGTTAGATGAGTTTTTGAAGGAATTGGGGTATGAGTAGAAAAATGATCTGCGCCCTTGGACAGTTTAAAGATTCTCCACTGCAAAAAATTCCAAAAGATTGGGACATTGTTTGTCTAAAGGATGAAATTAATGTACTTCACGGCTACGCTTTTGTGGGCGATTATTTTACTGATAGCCCACCTGGAGAAGTGCTTTTAGTACCAGGTAATTTTCATAGAGAGGGTGGTATTTACTTTAATGATAACAATACGAAGTATTATCAAGGGTTAATACCCGATGGCACTCTATTGAACAATGGCGATCTTCTTATTGTTATGACTGACCTTTCACCCAGAACGCTCATTCTAGGGCGAGTTGTTCAACTTCAATTGCCGTTTCGGGTATTACACAACCAACGGATTGGGAAAATTGTCCCAAAGTTACCCGATACATGGGATAAGCGCTTTTTGATGCTCGTAATAAATAGCGACAGGGTTCGGAGCAACATCATCAGCAATGCAACGGGTACAACAGTGCGACATACTTCGCCCGATCGTATTACAGCGAATGTAGTTCCCAAGCCCAGTGTCCGAGAACAGAGCAAAATTGCTGATATCATTGACACTATTGATGCAGCAATCGCCCACACTGAAGCCCTAATTCACAAGCTCAAACAAATCAAAGCTGGACTGCTTCACGACTTGCTGACTTGTGGACTTGATGAAAATGGGGAATTGAGGGATGCGATCGCGCACCCTGAACAGTTCAAAGATTCTCCTTTTGGGAGAATTCCGAAAGATTGGGACTTATGCCCCCTATATTATTTTGCACAAAGAAAAAAAAATAGTTTTGTTAATGGTCCATTTGGAAGCGATTTACTTGCAAGAGAGTTAATAGATGAGGGGGTTCCTGTAATCTATGTTAGAGATGTCAAGTCTGGGGAATATGAGCGAGTATCTACTGTTCATGTTTCTAATAAAAAAGCAAAAGAACTGAGTTTCTGTGACGTTCAATATGGTGATGTTCTAATTGCAAAAGTGGGAGATCCACCTTGTGATGCTGCACCTTATTTTTCATATGAAACAGCAATTATTACTCAAGATGTAATTAGAATCAGACCTTCTGATGATACAGATACATTTTTTTTAGTTAATCTTATTAACTCACAAATTACTAAAAAATCTGTTGAAACAATAACCATTGCAGGAACTAGAAAACGAGTCTCTTTGACGGAGTTTAAAAACATAGAAATACCCAAACCTTCACTTGAAGAACAACGTAAAATTAGTTCTATTCTTAGAGAACAAGATAGAAAAATTCACTCTGAGGAAGCCTACCTTAAAAAACTCAAACTCCAGAAAAAAGGACTGATGCACGACTTATTAACTGGAAAAATGCGAGTCAACGAGATCAAACAATAGGAGTAAACAAATCATCTAGCCATCCTTCCAACAGCATGACCTAATGCCTACCCCTATCTACCACATTACTCATATCAATAACTTACCTTCCATCCTACAATCAGGCGGATTGATGGCAAATAGTAGGTTACGACAACAACAAATTAACTATCTTGATATTGCCCATGAACACATACAAGATAAGCGAGCTAGAAAGTCGGTTACATGTGGTAGTGGTGGATTTTTGCATGATTATGTACCCTTTTATTTTGCCCCTCGCTCTCCCATGCTGTATGCAATTCACAAGGGCAAAGTGAAAAGCTATGCTCAAGGACAAAATCCAGTGATTCACCTCGTTTCTGAAGCAGAAACGATAGAGGATCTTAGTTTGGCTTTTGCTTTTACTGATGGTCATGCAGTCATGGCATATGCGGACTTTTATGACGATTTTGCAGCTTTAGAATTTGTGATTGACTGGGAACTTATGAAATCAAGGTATTGGTTTGATACCCCAGAAGACCCTAATCGTAAATACCGACGACAAGCTGAATTCTTATTACATCAATTCTGTCCTTGATCACTGATAACAGAAATAGGAGTAATAAATAATACAATTCAGGCGCAAGTTCAGCAAATATTACAAAAGTTTAATGATAAAACCCCGGTTAAGGTTTACTCTAATTGGTATTACCTTTAAAAGGATAACATATATAATATAGTACAATAGTACCAAAGCAGCTAAGGGAGATGATTGAGTTTAAGCAAGGCAATCTGTTGGAAGAAAATGCCGAAGCCCTTGTAAACACCGTTAATTGTGTCGGTGTCATGGGCAAAGGTATAGCCTTGCAATTCAAGCAAGCTTATCCGGAAAACTTCCGTGAATACGAAAAAGCCTGTAAAGCAGGTGTTGTGCAACCAGGGCGGATGTTTACGGTAGCCACAGGTAGTCTATTTAACCCCAGGTACATCATTAACTTCCCTACCAAGCGCCATTGGAAAGGCAAGTCAAAAATCGAAGACATTAAAAGTGGGCTAGTGGCTCTAGTGCAACAAGTGCAAAGTCTAGGTATTACTTCCATTGCCATCCCACCTTTAGGTTGCGGCAACGGCGGCTTAAACTGGGCGGAGATTAAACCTCTTATACTATCAGCATTTGCCCAACTGCCAGACGTGCGGTTAATTATCTTTGAACCATCGGGCGCACCAGCAGCTGAAAAAATGAAGGTGGCTACCCAAAAGCCTAAAATGACCCGCGCCCGTGCCATATTGATTAATTTGCTGGAAGCTTACGGAATACCTGGTTATGAGTTAACCAAGCTGGAAATCCAAAAACTCGCCTATTTCCAACAAGAAGCTGGTGAACCATTAAGGCTGGTGTATGTAAAACACTTATACGGTCCCTACGCCGACAATCTCAATCACGTCTTGAAACATATTGAAGGGCATTACATTCGTGGCTATGGGGATGGTACTGGCAGAGGAGAAATTTATGTTTTGCCAGAAGGCACAGAAGCAGCACAAGCTTTTTTGCAAAGCGAACCAGATGCCCAAGCACGTTTAGAGCAAGTTAGCAACCTCATATCTGGCTTTGAAACACCTTATGGTATGGAACTGTTGGCAACAGTTCACTGGGTTGCCAATGAAGATCCTCAAGCTGCAGCTGATGATGAGCAGGCAATTGTGAGAGTTCATGAATGGAGCGATCGCAAGCGCAAACTCTTCAAACCCGAACATATTCGCAAAGCTTGGCAGCACCTTCATGAGCAAAACTGGTTAGTACAGGGTTAATCTTGCTTATACCCGTTTGATCGTAACCATTCACTCCCCCCCCCATGCGCGTGGCATGAAAATTAGCAAGTTTGCACGCAGGTAAAGAATATTGGCTCAAAAGATGGTAAAGTAAGACTTGATCGGCACTAGGGACTTCATGAATCGACGCTCGTAAAGATGACCGATCACAAATGAACCAGGAGTACTTCCAATCTCTGGACAAGGAGAGGTTGGTGGTAGTGGCAGGTAATCTACACGCCCTAGCAGTTGAACAATTAGAGCGATTAGAGCAGAATTCAACCAATAGTTCAAAACCCCCATCATTAGATAATCCCTTTGTTCAGGAAGCAGTGGAGTTTGACGGTGGAAAAACACAGACAGCTAAGAACGAGAAAAATCTAACTTCCGCTGAAGAGGTTGAAACAGCTTTGGTTGAAGATAACGCGCAAAGGAAGCCAAAAGCTCAAGGGTTTGGGAAGCGCTCGCAGGGATTGCAACTAGGAGCTAAGGGGATGTGGCGGACAACGCCCGCGCGTTCCAAAAATTACTATCCCTCACTATCCAGAGAATTGCGCCGCTTGTAATGCTCCTGTCGCTTTTGGATCTGATAGTAGGCCCTATATGGGGTACTACGTTCTCGAGCTAGAAAAACACGAATCTGGTGTTCAGGTAATTTGCCAACTGCACCATTACTATGAAGCAACTTGTGAGTGTGGACACCATACCAAAGCAATTCCTGGTTTTGGGTATGTGTCTGTGGTCGAAGGAAGGTGCAAAGATTTGCAGTTGCAGGAGTATGGACTAGTCGGACCGATGCTGGCTACCTTCATCGCCAGCCTTGCGGTACGCTACCGGATGTCCCGACCAAAGATTCAAGAATTCTTAGAAGACTGGGTGGGTGTGGAACTCAGTATTGGAACCATAGACAAGTGCATTCGAGAAGTAGGTATTGCCTGCGTTCCGGTGGTTGAGAAGTTAATTGAAGAACTGCAAGCGGCAGAGGTGATTCATCTTGATGAAACTCCTTGGTACGAGAAAGGAAAACTCTGTTGGTTATGGGTGGCAATTACCAACACGATTGCAGTGTATCATATCGGCAGTCGCAAAAAAGAAGAACTGCTGCACTTAATTACTGAGGCTTTCATTGGTTGGTTAGTCACCGATGGTTATGAGCGATTAAGCAGTTATGAGAAACGTCAACACTGTCTAGCACACTTGATTCGTAAAGCTATTGCCCTCACCCAAGTTGTGAACAAACAAGCTTCTGACT
>NZ_JACXAE010000068.1 GCF_014698965.1 Iningainema tapete BLCC-T55 | reverse complement strand
TCGTTTAGTCATCATATTTACTTCAAAACCTAATAGCTATACTCTGATTCACGCCCGTTACTCCATAAGGGGAATCCCAGAGTTGCCCTCATGAGTGGTAGCCCCCAAACTACCGCGTTTCCCCCAGGGAGTGGGTAGCCCTCGGATCTCGGAGTCGTCCCCGCGTCCTGGGTAGTCCCAGGACAGTCGCATTGCTCCCCCGTCCTGGGTAGTTCGAGTCCTCTCGTCTCCGGTGGGGTGGGTGGGGAGCAAGCCATGCCCTTTGGCTATGCCAATCCGTCGCTGACGCTCGGCACGGGCAGGCTTGTCCAAGGGGAGTACCCCTTGGAGAACCCCCAGTCGAATGCATCATTAACCTTCTAGATTTATGCCAAAAAAATGCTTGTCTTCTGCCACAAAAAGAACACACAACTATTCAGTACACTTGAGCGATATCGAACTAGACTGGCTACGCATAAAAGCGAAGGATGCGGGAATGCCAGCTAGTGAATTAATAAGGCGCTTAACTTTGGGGAAACCACTCCCCAAGCGACTTAGCAAAATATCCCTTGCCACATACCAGGAGTTGGGACGCATCGGGAATAACCTTAACCAATTAACTAAAGCAACCAACACCGCCATCAAAGTGGGGTACTCGCCACCAGTAGATCCAAAACTATTGGAGGAACTTTTGGACTTACTACACCAGTGCAGGCGACAACTAGCTTGTGTGGATGTTTTGGACGACTTTGAGTCGGAGGAACCAGAGGATGATTGGGAAGCAGAAGAAGGGTAGGGGATTTAGGGGATTGCTGGACTATCTCGAATCCAGTCCAGGTTCTCGGTTAATTGGTGGCAACATGAGCGGACGGAACGCCAGAGAGTTAGCACGAGAATTTAAACTCTCTCGCCAGCTTAACCCAGATGTTGAGCGAGCAGTCTATCACGTCAGTTTATCAGCAGCCAAGAGCGATCGCCTGGATGATGAGCAGTGGTGCGAGATTGCTGACAAGTACATGGAGCAGATGGGCTTTGAATCCAACCAGTTCGCCACCTACCGCCACAACAACACTGACGACGACCACATCCATATTGTAGCTAGTCGCATTAGGCTGGATACTGCAAAGGTGGTACATGATGGGTGGGACTATGTGCGCTCCGAGAAGGTACTACGAGAACTTGAAAAAGAGTACGGACTAACTCAAGTACAGGGTAGCCGTGAGAAACAAGCCCGTCGAGTCAGTACAGGACAAACCCGCCGCATGATGCGCGAACAGTCTGAGTACGAAAATGGCAATCGCTCCTCACCACCAGAACTGCCCATTAAGGTGAAACTCCAGCAAGCGATTGATGATGCAGTACAGGATAAACCACCAATGCCACTGATGATAGCCCGGTTGCAACTACAAGGGATTGAAGTACGCTCCGGATTTACGCGCACTGGTAAGTCAAAGGGCATCAGCTTTCAGATGCAGTCACAAGCATTTAGCGGCACCCACTTGGGACCTGGGTACACCTTCAATGGACTGAAGGAAAGGACGGAGTATGAACCCCAACGCGACGATCCGCGCATACAACAACTAATCGCTAACCCAAACCTAGCCCAACAAATGCTTGAAAGATATCTCACTCAACAGCAACAACAGCAACAGCAGACACAACAACAACGTAAGTCAAGAGGAATCGAGCGATGACGCAACTACTACCAGAAGAACAAGCGCTAATTGTACGTAAACTACCACCCCAGTCAGCACAACTGCGGTACAAATATCCCAATGCAATTTGGAATGCTGCTGATTGTTGGAATGATGCTCCACTGCCAGCTAACTATAAACCAAATCGCATTGAAATCTACTACGCCGACCAAGCCTTACAACCACACATCCACTTTGAAAATGACTCGGTGCAGTACATCAACTTACCAGCTGACATAGGGCAATCCCAGGTGATTCAAGTTTGGGTAGATGGAAAATGCTCCTATGTGGAAGTGTCGGGACAAATCATCCTCAATAAACTTGGTGGCGTGCAACTGCCTCAACCCAAGGTAACTGCCAGCACGATCGCCAATAGTATGCACCAAACGAGGAATTAAAGTATGTCACGTTATTTGGACAAGGAGCAGCAGGAACGATTTGACCGCATCATCAATGATTTTGCTTCTCAGTTTGATTCGTCTCAGTCCGGATTAACCGTAAAAGTGGGGACAACCACAGTCTACCGCACTGGTGTAGAAAACAAGCCAAATATCGACCGGATCAAACCATTCGAGTTGGAAAAACTGGAAGCAGCAGTCAATCTCACAGAATCAGCTAAAGGTACAGTAGAAATTGCACTCTACACACCAGCAATTGAAGAAGTATTTCGCTATGAGAATGGTGACATTCGCAGCATCAACAAGCAACGAGCCAATGGGCGAACCAAAGAAACAGAAGAAGACCCACTACAAGCACAACTGCTAAACCAGCGACCAACCATCCAACCACAAGCAGAACCACAGCAAGAGTTCGACACCCAATCACCCACGCAAGACCCAGAAAACCAACAAGCCAATAACCAAATCTACTTGGATAAAGAGTTTGGCTATCTCAGTACTGACTACTACCTGCGAGATGCATCCCCCATATTTGGAGAATGGGCGAAACAGTTCACCCCCAATGGCATTCACCTAATGAGCCAGATGGGACTAGATTGGCAATACTTTGCTGACAAATACGAGAGCCAAAAAGCAGCACAGCCAGCACTAGCGCCAGCAGCAGAACTGCCACAACTTCCACCAGGACAAGAGCAACCAACAATCGACATTCAAGCCCAGACGATCGCGCAGACTGACCCCACAATATTCAACCAACAACTGGTTGAAACTCTCGCCCAGATGCAGCAGCAGATTGCTGACATCCAAAAGCAGTTGGAGTCGATGCAGAAGCAGCAGGCAGAACGCCTAGAACAAGCCCCCAAACCACAGGAGAATCGACTAACCAAATGGATGGATGGCATTAAAGAGAATTTCTCCACAAAAGCCCAGGAGATTGGTGACGCCATCAAGGGAGGAATTGACTACTTCAAGGACACTACCCGTGAACTGGTGGGTGCAGGACTGGAAGCAACAACCAAACTGGCAGTAGACCTAGTGGGCGATCGCCAATCGGATGGCAGCAAGTTACTGGCAACAGGCAATATCGAATATCGGCTCCAGGGGCAGCAACTATCGGCACAGTCACAACAGCAGGATTGGGCGAACCTATCGCTACAGGAACGACTGCAGGCAATTCGTACCCAGTACGGTATCACCCAGCCTAGCCCAGGAGAGAAACAACAGCAACAGTATCAAGAAAGGAGTCGGTGATGTTTGATAAAGAAGCAACACAATTTGATGCTACAGGTTTAATTAAAATTGGCATTGGCTTGGCAGCAGGGCTTGTAGCTTATCAGGTGGCAAAGTTCTTTGGTCCATTGTTCCCGCTGCTGTTAATTACTGCTTGGTGGTTGCCACGTCGAGGGGAATACCCCGTAAAAGTGGCAGCAATAACAACAGCCATCTTTCTTTTACTAGCAGCAAGCTTGGGGTGGGGTGGAGTGTGGCGGTTGAACTTGATTGTGGGTGCTGCCTTTGTGCTAATCCCCCAGGTGCTAACAGACAAGGTACTACGAGGTACTACACTAGCCACAGCCAAAGAACTCCAACGCCAGCTAGTAACCAAAGAAACCCAACTGCTCAAACCACAAGGGAAGCAACCCATCACCCCAAAGCTTGAAATTGGTGGAATTGTACTACCCAACTACTTGGAGAACTTATCATTCGGCTTTTTTGGTGCCCCAGGATCGGGAAAGTCTCAATCCATCCTACAAGTGCTGCACACCTTACGCCAGCGTGAAGATTGGCGAGTTATCGTGCTAGACCGCAATGGAGAATTGATGGAGAAGCTTTACTCAGAAGGCGATGTCATCTTTAATCCGAGGGATGCTCGCAGTGTTGGGTGGAGCCATCGGTCAGAGGGGGCGCAGTTCAGCACAATTGCAGCAGGACTCATACCAGATGACCCCAAAGAGCGATTCTTTAGTGATGCAGCCAAGAATCTCATAGCCGATGTATACGAGCGTACATACTCTAATACCGAGGTTTGGGAGGTACTTACTCGCTTTAGTTTGGAGCAACTGAAGGATTTTCTTGCTGGCACGGTATCCATGAGGTATTTTGAGGGCGAATCGGGCAACACCGCAGGGAGCGTACTGGCGACGGCAATCAACCAACTCCGTTTCTATCAGTACTTAACCAAATGTCCAGCACCAGCAGACTTTAGTTTTAGCAAATGGGGCAGGGATGATGATGATCGGTGGATATTCCTCCCGCTGTTCGAGGATGACGCCGAAGCATTCAAACCACTAGTAACCACTTGCTTTGAACTGATGCTTAGGGGACTGCTCAGTAATGAGAACCGACGACTGAAGACAGCCCTGGTGATTGATGAATTGGGCGCACTCTCCCAACTGAAAAGCTTGCCCAGGCTACTATCCGAAAGCAGGAAGTTTGGCGGTAGTGCCTTCATTGGGACCCAGACTACGGCACAGATGGAAGAAATTTATGGGGAGAGGGGAGCCAGGATTATTCTTCAAGGTGTGGCCACCAAGCTAATCCTTAACATTCGGGATGGAGCTACGGCAGAACAATTCTCCAAAATGATTGGCGTGCAGGAGAGGATTGATGTTACCGTCTCTAAAAACTATAGCCAGAACAATGACGGTGGGATCAGCCAAAGCGAGCAGATTAGGGAGACAGCAGCAGTACTGCCTAGTGAACTGCAAAACCTACCACCCCTAGAAGGCTACCTGTGCATTGCGGATGGCTCATCACCAGCACGGGTAAGAGTCACGCCAAAGAGTTATCCAACTAGAAACGACAGATTTGAACCATTATAAACAATAGTATAAATATGATACGCAAACTACTTTTTGGCGCTTGTATCGGTGGTTTGATTATCGGTCAAGTCTACGAAGCCCCACTTGAGCAGCAAGCTAAAGAAGCAAAACTGTGGCAAAATACACAATCATCTAACGACACTACACGCGCACGGGCAGAAGGTGAACTGCTCAAACTAGCTAAAAATAAAGGCATTAGCAATAGTTCGGAGGCAGAAGCCATCTACAAACAAATCCTGGCAATCAACCCCAACTCAGCCCCAGCTCACACTCGACTGGCTGAAATCCAACTCAAACGCTGGAGTACCACCAAAAACCCTATAGATAAGGAATCTGGGCTAAATCACCTTAGCAAAGCCAAGGAGCTTTACAAGCAGTACAAGGTTGACTTTTACGTCCAAAAACTTGAAAAAGTGGAAGCCCAAGTCAACAAAGGAACACCAGGCTACGCTTGGGACTTCCCCCAGTTGTGACACTTCGCACGACCCCGAATTGGTCTACTGGTTGCACAGTCGGGCTTCCGCCCACCCCCTGGACTCCCTTGGATGCCACTTGCTGACCGAGCGCCGAACTTTGATCCTGAGTCAGCAGCCAAGATTGTCGCGGCGCTCAGTCACCGCTGGCGCTGCAAGTGGCTCAACAGGGGTTGGCAGCACTCCGCACATTCTGGAAGCCAATGCTGTACATCCGTGTTACGCGGCATTGGCAACTCTAATTGTACAGGCGCATTCCACATAAATGCCCTTATGTCGTTCTAGAAATTCTTCTTAAACAACAACAACAATGATGTTTTGGCAGCCTTAAAGCATCGTTGTTTAATTATAAGTTCGGTCATTTTAACGACGTAAGCGAAGTACGTGAAAAGTGAGAGTGAGAGCGCTCTGACATATTTAGATGAATGTTTACACTTATGACGGCGTATCACTCCCCTTTCAACAGATGCTGACTGAGTATCCAAAGAGATGCTTAAGTCCGAGTTGTGAAAAACATAAACAACGTAAAATCCTTACCCAGAGTATATGTTGTGAACGTTGTGAACGACATAAATGCCCCTTCGTGTAATGCTACATCACTCACAAATCGAAACTTAAGCCTATAAACTTTTTATCTCGATTACGGAATTTAGAACAGAAACCATGTGGTATATAAGTAAATAAAATGCCACGCTTACGAGGTAGTACATGGAGCCACTAACTGCTGGGGCGATCGCCTTTCTATATCTGCTAATGGATAAAACACTAGATAAAACAGGCTATGCTATTATAGACCAAGCCTTTGAACAAGGCGGTAAGTTGCTGCAACTGCTGAAGCGTAAGTCACCAGAAACTGGAAGTGCTATAGAACGGGTTGCACAACATCCAGAATTAGCCCAACAGCGGCCAGATGATTATGGTGAAGCAGTTTTGGTGGAAAAGGTAGAGAAAGAAGCTTATGCAGATCCAGAAATTAGAGCATATGTGGAAGCTTTGGCACAAACGGTAAAGTCCCAGCCGCAAATTAATAAAGTGATTGAGAATTGGAAGGGAATAAATATTAAAGGTGGAACTGATACTATTACTGGTAATACCTTCCAATTTTGACTACAATCGCCCGAATGGGAACGGGTAAAATTAAATCCCCCAAATAATATTCCGTTTCAAGGGTCTGCCAACTTTGTTGGAAGGCAGCATGAACTGACTCTACTGCATAAAAAGTTGCAGCAAGATGCAGTAGCAATTTCTGCTGTTGCTGGTATGGGTGGTGTCGGCAAAACTGAATTAGCAACGCAATATGCACGTCAACATGAAGCCGATTATCTTGGTGGTATTTGCTGGTTAACTGCCAGAGAATCGAATTTGGCAGCAGCAATAGTGCAGCTACAGGCTTTGGTAAAGAAATAGTTCACTGGTGAGAAAAGGGGAGAAGTTTTTGATGAGCGATCGCCAAAGGTTAGCAGATTTAGAGGAACTCTTGGATCTGCTGTATGAAAAACTAGGCTCTTTTGAAAGTGATTTGATAGTAACCGCTAGCACTCCTGCCAAGTTTGAGCTGAGACAGCGGATTAAACGAGAGATTGTCCCTGATATTCGGAGATACGAAGCAGAATACTGGGAGCTTTATCCAAGAGAAGCGATTGTCATCTCTGAGGAGGAAGCTGAAACTCAACTTGTTCAAGTAGCGCAGGCTGTTAAGTGCATTCAGCACATCCCCTCTACCTCCTACCCCCCGCAACTAGTTTTTCTACTACAAGACATCCGAGCTAAGTTGGAAGATTTGGACAAGCCCGCCTCAGCCAAGTTGAAAGTAGTTCTGCCACTGATTCCAGCGATCGCCTCTTATGAACTGGAGATGGATACAGAGGGATTCATGTACAAAACCTGGTCCGTAATCAAGCGACTGGTTAGGAGATAAAGAGTGTTACACAAAGACCTAGAAGACGTGCTGAGGGATTGGCAAAAAAAACTTGTCCGCTATGAGCGTGAACTCTGTATCAATGCCAGTTTAACTCAGAAAATTGAATATGAAGAGAGAATAAAGGAATGTCAGGAAGAAATAAAGAGACTGAGGCAAGAAATAAGCAAAATTTCCGAGCTAGAGATTTCCATCCCAATTATTAGTCACTTAACACCTCAACTACTGGGAAAGAACTATCTAGAAGATATTCACCCTCCTATTTCTGAACCTGTCTCCCAACAAAAAAGCCAACCAACTCCTGTATCTTCCCCTCAATACAAAAGCGATAAAGTTGCTCCGTTTCCTCAAGAAGAAGTTAACTATGCACCTCTACGTGATCTCTTAGCAGCAGAAAATTGGAAAGAGGCTGACCAAGAAACCATGAAGATCATGCTCGAAATCGCTGACAGAGAAGAAAGTGGGTGGTTGCAAAAAAAAGATATTCAAAAGTTCTCTGACGAAACTCTCAACACCATAAACAAACTCTGGATACATCACAGCAAAGGTCAATTTGGCTTTAGTGTACAGGCAAAAATTTGGCTTGAATGTAAGGGCGAACCGGGGAAGTTTAATTATACAACATATGAAAAGAAATTTTGTGTTTGCACTAACTGGTGTGTCAACGGAAACTGGCTAAAAAGGTATGATAATTTTAAATTTTCCCTTGATGCTAACAAGGGACATCTCCCTTCTTTAAGCTTTCCCGATATTAATAATCAAGAAATTTCCTGGAAGACTTGGAAAGAAACTTTTGAATATCTTCTACCTCGGTTGTTTACTTGTTTATAAACTCTAAAAATAGAATCAGAAAATCATGAAAAAAAAACAGATTCCTGGAAAATTAACAATTTTAGTACTTTTAGTAACCATAATCCCCTTAATTATTACAAATAAATCTCAAACACAAACCTTAGTAGTAGAAAAATCTCCAATCTTAGTATTGAATGAATATCCCACTAGAGCCATATCCTTAAACACAAGCTTCTATAGTCTAACTCCTCAGCTAATAACAATACCTATAAGAAGATATTCCGTACCCATTATTGTTGCACAAATTTCAGTTGGTACGATCGCAACAATTATCTTGATAGGTGGTGTGATTCTAATTGCAGTAATAATCGCAGTTACTATCGGAGCAAAACTTTATATCTGGATTGATAACAATGAAATTGGGATTGTCAACAAGAAATTTACTATTAACCCTTCTCTTCGGCTCCCTCCTGGACGAATAATTGCTCTTAATGGAGAACCCGGTATTCAAGCCAAACCTCTCTACCCCGGAATACATTGGGGATATGGCTCTTGGATGTACACCATTACTAAAGTACCAGTTATCGAGATTGGTATAGAAGAAATTGGGTTAGTAGAGGCAAAAGATGGTGAACCTCTAAAACCCGGACAAACTTTTGGAGAAGTAGTTGAGTGCAAAGACTTCCAAAATATCCAAGCATTTTTTGACAATAAAGGTCAGAAAGGTAAGCAGCGAGCAATTTTGACCACTGGTACTTATCGAATTAACACGGAAATGTTCAGCATTCGCAAAGCATCAGTAACTAAAATTCAACCAGACGAAATAGGACTTGTAGAAGCGAAAGATGGTCTTCCTCTAAAACTAGGTAGAAATTTTGGTACGAGAGTTAATTGCAAATATTTTCAAGATACACAGGCCTTTTTCGCTCAAGGTGGTAACGTAGGGAAACAAATTGACATACTACCACCAAATACTTACCAGATTAATACCGACTTATTTCAGGTTCGTAAAGTCTCAATAACTAATATTGGTTCAGAAGAAATTGGATTAGTAGAAGCGAAAGATGGAGCTTCTCCCAAACCAGGAGAAAGCTTTGGTAAAGTTGTTGATTGTGATAATTTTCAAGATGGGAATGAGTTTCTGAGAAAAGGTGGTCAGAAAGGAAAGCAGCGTGCTATTTTAACGGCTGGAAATTATCGGATTAACACAGATTTATTTAGTATTCGTAAAGTTCCTATTACTGAGATTGCTACTGATGAAATAGGATTGGTAGAAGCCACAGATGGAAAGCCAATAACACAAGGACAAAGTTTTGCCAAAATTGTTGAATGTAATTGCTTTCAAGATGCTCAAGCATTTTTTGATCGGGGTGGTCAAGCTGGTAAACAACTTGCCATTCTGAGAACAGGAAAATATTACATTAATACAGATATATTTAAGATTCGGAAAATCTCTGCTATTGAAATTTTCTCCGGAGAATTTGGGTTAGTAGAGGCCAAATATGGAGAACCACTGTTATCAGGAAAAAACTTTGCCAAAACAGTTGAGTGTAGTGATTTTCAAGATGCTAAGGCATTTTTAGAAAATGGTGGTCAAGCTGGTAAACAGCTTGCTGTTCTTAGAGAAGGTAAATACTATATTAACACTGAGCTATTTAACATTCGTAAATTCCCAAGAATTAGGATTCCTAAAGGAGAAATTGGATTAGTGGTAGCCAACGATGGTGCTGCTATGTCATCAGAACAAATATTAGGCAGGGTTGTGGAATGTAATAGCTTTCAGAATGCTCAAGCATTTTTACAAAATGGCGGTCAAAAAGGTAAGCAACTTGCCATCCTTACATCTGGTGACTACGATATCAATACTGATATATTTACCGTAATTACTACTGCCAATGCCCAAAAATATGGTGAAAATCCAGAAAAATTAAAGGTTTATAAAATCAAGTCAGAGCGGATTGGAATTGTCACCACAAAAATTGGAAAAACACTTCCCCAAGAGGAAATAGCAGGCTCAAAAATTGAAGGACATTACAATTACCAAGATGGGCAAAAGTTCATTGATTTAGGAGGATACAAAGGCTTACAAGAAGAAGTTCTCTTAGAAGGAGAATGGAATTTTAATCCTTGGTTTGTTGAGGTTGAGCAAGTACCAATAACTAAAATTGAGCATGAAGAAGTCGGAGTAGTTATCTCTGCTATTGGTAAAAAATATCATAAAGAGAATGATAACAAAAATACATCTTTAGATAAGAGTGAGTCTCTATATCAGTTAGTCGATTCTGGATATAAAGGAGTTGAGAACATACCTCTGACTGCTGGTCAGTATGCCATTAATACTAGAGTTAAAACTGTTAAGCTAGTTCCAACTACCCAAATTATACTTAACTGGTCAGACGAGACAAAAGATCCTTTAAATTACGATGCAAAATTGAGTACATTGAAGCTAACTTCATACGATGGTTATGAATTTAAGGTTCAGTTTACCCAAATTATTCGTATTGCACCAGAAAATGCTCCTAAGATGATTTGTCTAATTGGATCTCAGTCATCAGAAGACCCAACGTCAACAGTTAAAAATAATTTAAATAGCAATAGTTCTGGAACAGTTAAGAGATATCAAGCAATTAGAAATCTTGTTACTCGTGTCTTAACCAAAGTAGTTTCTGGCCATTTTCAGCAAGCCGCTACTGGTAAAACAGCAATGGAGTTTCAAGATGACAAAAATGGTTGTGAAAAAGAGGCGAGGGACTATATAAATAACGTTCTTGAAGAGATTGGCGTTGAAGGACGTGGTACTTATATTGAAAAGATTGATCTACCGGAACACTTGGATAAATTTAGGCAAGAAGGTGCAGAAGCTCAATTAGAGCATGATTTAGTTCAGAAACAACAAGTTACTGAAATAGCACGCCGAAAATTGCTTGAAGAACAAACAAGAACACAAGCTCAAGCACAGTTCATTGATGCTCAAGCAAGGTTTGAAATCGAGCAAATGGATATTCAAATTAACCTTGAAAGAGAAACTGCAAAAGCAAAAGCAGATCAGCAACATTTAGAAACACGTCGCCAAGAAAAAGAGATTGAAACCTCAAATCAAGAAAGAATTATTCAAATGCAGATTAAGGCTTTTCGTGACAGAGTTGAAGTTCTCAGTCCCGCCTTTTATGCCCACATAGAATCACAAGGAAAATGGGCTGAAGCATTCGGTCAAATACAAATAACTTACCCACAAATTATGATGGGTGGTGATAATAGCTCTGGAAATCCATTATCAAATACTTTTCAGTTATTGCAGTTAGAGCATTTAGATGCATTTAGAAATCGATTAAATCTAGGAACCCCTATACAACAACTTCCCATCCAACAACCTACAGGCGTATTTCCTGCAAGTAACCAACAAATAAGTTTACCGACAGAATCTATTCAACCTCGTATTCCAGTGGTGCTCCTTCTCGATACATCTATTTCTATGTCTGGTGAAAGAATTAATCACTTAAATGCAGGAATTACTACCTTTAAACGAGAATTTGAACCTAATAGTAATGTATCCCAATGTGTAGAGTTAGCCATCATAGCCTGTAATAGTAATGGGCGGCGAGTTCAAGAATTCGTAAATATGGATAAATTTGTGCCCTCACCACTCAAAGCAGAAGGAATAACTACGGTAGGTAAGGGAATTGAATTAGCACTAAATGAAATACAAAGCTACCAGAGAAACTACGATAAGAAAAAAATTCAGCATCGCAAACCTTGGTTATTTTTAATTATTGGTAGTTCCCCTACAGATGATTTACAAAATGCAGCTCAGCGTGTCAAAAATCTTGTTGAAGCAAACCAACTCAATTTTTTTGTAGTGGGAGTTCAAGGCGCAGATATGATTAGCCTCAGACAAGTTACTCCTTCTAATACAAAACCCCTAATGCTTGATGGCTTAAAATTTCGGGAACTATTCTACTGGCTTGCTGACTATCTCAAAAAAGTTTCTAGTAGCCAAGCAGGTACTCCTATTCAGCCTCTTCCTATTACAGATTGGGCGCAGAAAGATGAAAGCTATTAGCTATAAAATGCTTCCTAGAGCCAGACGGTATGAGTAGCTTGCTTCAATCTAATAGTAAGCCAAACCAAAAAATGCTTCGATTCATAGATTGGATTAAGGCACTTTTTGAGAAAAATAAAATATAAAGTCTTTATCTAATGAAAAGTTCTAGCAATTTCCTTCAACCTAGCCGATCATTCTTCCTCTTATTTTACATTGGAGGCATAATTTTTAGTATTCCTTTAGGTGTCTTGATTATTTTTTTTGCAAAGGAACTAAGTTTGGTTCTCTTGGTTTTAAGTACAGCCCATATGTTTATTTTAATATATTTAGGATGGAAAGCTAAATCACCCACTTTCAAATTTTATGCAGGAGAGCGTATACAAACTGCTGGTTACTTACATACTTTAATTGGTTTTTTTGTTGCTATTGGTTTGTTGGGCACAGGAAAAATTGCAATTAGCAGCTTAAAAGATTTAAGTGAAATGCTTGTGGCAATTGCAAGTGCATTACTCTCAAGTATTATTGGCTGGTCATTTGGTGCTGAAATAGCTTACAAGGAAGATACTTCAGTAGATAAGATAGAGCAAGCCATAGGGAAAATAGCAGAAGCATTCCAAAATCTAGAAAATAAACGAGTCAGTACACTACAAGATCATCTCCAAGAATTGCTAGAAATTGATCGCCAGCGAAATCAAGTGTTAGACGAACAACTCAA
>NZ_JACXAE010000067.1 GCF_014698965.1 Iningainema tapete BLCC-T55 | reverse complement strand
TTTTGAAAATATGTCATTGGGTATAGTTTTAACTACTTATTTTCTCTAACTCGTGAAAAAATGGGCGAACCGGGAGTGATGAATTCAAGATTCAGGGTAAAGAAGAAACTAAGGAATCAGAAATTTATATTTGGGTAATTAAGCCGACGGGTGAAGTATATTATCGTAAAGCTGACCTCAAACCCCTGTGGCAGAAAGAAAATACAACTTTAGCAGAACTCGTTACTACCAGTCGTGATTCTATTGGTGCAAGAGGTACGGCTTTTCGCGGCATTAATGTAACTTACAATCCCGATGCACCTAAAGCAACAAACAAGCTTAAGCGTCTACACGAATTATTAATCAATCCCATCGCTGACTTATTACCCAAAAACCCCAACGATCGCGTTATCTTCATTCCCCAAAGTTCCCTATTCCTCGTTCCCTTCCCAGCGCTGCAAGATGAAAAAGGCAAATACCTGATTGAAAAACACACCATCCTCACAGCACCATCAATTCAGGTGTTGGATTTAACCCACACTCGACGTGCCGAGACGCGAAATACGAAGTCTATACAAAACCTAGTTCTAGGTAATCCCACGATGCCTAGTGTACCGCCCAAACCAGGAGATAAACCGCAGCAGTTACCATCATTACCAGGGGCTGAAAAAGAAGCAATTGCGATCGCACCCCTACTCAACACCAAAGCAATTATCGGTTCTCAGGGTACAAAAGCATCTGTTGTCCAAAAAATGCCCTCTGCCCGAATCATTCATCTCGCAACTCACGGCATATTTGATGATATCCGGGGTTTGGGAAGTGCGATCGCTCTAGCACCAGATTCATCACCCCCAAAACCAGGAGAAATCAACGGCTTACTTACAGCTGAAGAAATTCTGAATATGAAGCTACAAGCCGAGTTAGTCGTCCTCAGCGCTTGTGATACGGGTAGGGGAAAAATTACCGGGGATGGCGTAATTGGCTTATCCCGCTCCCTCATCTCGGCGGGAGTTCCTAGCGTCATAGTGTCTTTATGGTCAGTTCCCGACTCTCCCACCGCACAGTTAATGTCTCAATTCTACACAAATCTGCTTCAACGCCGTATGGACAAAGCACAAGCCTTACGTCAAGCAATGTTGACGACGATGAAAACCCATCCCAATCCTAGAGATTGGGCAGCTTTTACCCTAATTGGGGAATCTGAGTAGTTTGGGTTACATCTATTTCAATACGGTTACAGTTCATCAATTGTCACCAAGCCACCTTCCGTAAACTGAATCACAAGTTCTTGCTCATTCAGCAAAGCAGTTCCAATTAGGGGTCGTCGCCCTGTAGCAAATATACGAACTTCTCGTTCTTCCCCGTCCCAAAGGATGATGGCTTCATGAACTGCTACTAGGACTTCGCTGTTATCTGCCAAGTTTACAGGGAGATCGTACAGGAACGGCAACCCCAGCAAGGTAACTGCCTCAGGTGGCAAACATAGATAGTCAGTGAAGCCCGTGTCTATAACGAACTCAATTGGGAAAGTTGAGCCATTTGGGAGAAGAAATGTTAACGCAACGATCGCATGTCTATCAGTCACAATACCGGAAATCACTTACTGACACGCTCCATTACACCACCTAACGAAGCAGCCACATTGTAACCAATACAAATACCAAAAAGTCGAGCATAAGGATGCTTCGCACTCAGATTGCGTGCCGCTTTCAGCCCAGTTTCATCAACTTCGTAGTCACCTGTCTCAATGTCGATAATCACCATCTTGCCGATGTTTTCTTCTACCTCCACTTGTTTGCGGATTTCACTTTCATACAGTTGCTTTGCACGTCGTGCAACCTCTTCGCGGCTTAAAAGGATCGCTTGCATACGCTGACTCCCAATCGCGGAGCTACTTGCGGTGAACTCCTTCATAATATCTTATATCCACACATCATGTTTATATCAAGCGTTGACCTCAACTACTCCCCCACAATTTGTAAAAAAAGTAGTCAAGAATCAACGTTGACATAAATAAATCAAATTTTGCATAACCTCTGTGCTGGTGAGATATATAGACAATCTAGCGAGCAAACTGCATTTATTACTACAATTAGCGGAACAAATATCATGAAACGTGTCTTTTGCATTTTATTAGCTGGTAGTATTTGGTCATTAAGCGGCATCTCACTACCAACAAACACTCCAGCCATCGCTCAAACCCAAGAGAATAGTGATTTATTTTACCTGTATAAAGGACAACGCATTCCCTTAAATCAGCGCCCGGATGCGATCGCTGTTGCCTTTAAAAAAGTTGGTGCGACACGCAATCGCACTGCTCAACCGCTTTACCTCCAACTCCAGCAAGCTTTACAGGGCGGTGTTCGTGGAACTACTCCGCCAAAGGTCAGTCCTTTAGGTGAAAATTATGCTGTGGTGAGTCTGCCAACGGGAACTCGGGATATCGGGAGTGCTTTTCAAGAGCGAATTCAACAGCAACCCTACGTCCAAACTACCCTACCAGTGCTGAGTCGCAGCCAACGCCAAGAAGTTATCGTTCTACCCAACGAAATTATTATCAGCTTCGATCCACAACTTGACGAGAGCCAGAGACAGGCAATCTTGCAGCAAAACAATCTGGCAATCGTGCGTCCGTTGCGCTTTAATCGCGATCGCTATTTAGTAAAATCCACATCTACCGCTGGTACAAAACTTCTCAGTATTGCCAACCAGCTAAACAAAGTCAAAGGTGTAACCTCCGCTGCACCCAACTTCATCCAATCCCTTACCGACCAAAATTTACAAACAGCTGCCAAACAAGTTGCTAACCTGAAAAACTCCCAACAATTTTACAGCCTAACTAATGGCAATATCGCCCCCCAATCCAGCAGAAGCATTTCCCCGAAAACAAACTTACTGGGGCTGGCGTGGCAGTAGTTGTTTACCGCTAAAACAATGTTTGCAAAAGCCTGTATCTAGTTTAGAATCATTGCAAAGCTGCTTACAACAACCGATAGCAACAAAATCTGCTATATCCCGCACAGATATACACGTCACAGATGCTTGGAAACGCAGCAACGGCGGGCGTGGTGTAGTTGTAGCAGTTATAGACAGCTTAATTCAGTGGGATCATCCCGATTTGGCAAATAGTCTGTATACTGTGAAAGCTGCTGACAAATGTCCAGGGGAAATCCACGGTTGGGATTTTTCCGTTGGCGGTGATAGCACTAACCCCTGTGAAATTGGTGATGCTGATACTCGCATTTCTCCATCGGAACTCGCTATTCTGGGGTCAAAATTTCAGGACACTTTCCAACTATCTGACGCCAAATTAGTTGAGAAATACCCAGAAAAGGCGCTCTCAGTGCAGCAAAGAAACCCAGATTACTCACTCTCAGAAATTGCTAATGTTGTACGTTACGTTATTCGTACTTACAAAGTAGGTGGAGAATTTCACGGCACTTATGTAAGTGGAGCAATTGCAGCTAAACCTCAAAATGGTGAAGGAGTGGTGGGTGTAGCTCCCAATGCTCAAATTTTACCCGTGCGAATATTCGGGTTAAATGGTAGTTATACGCCTTCTGCCTACATCGAAGCTATTGGCTACGCTGCCGCACGCGGTGCTGATGTCATCAATCTCAGCTTGGGTGGAAGTTTACCAACTCAGGGAGAAGAAGAAGCGATCGCCGACGTACTCAAAGCACACCCTAAACTAGTAATTGTGGCTGCTGCTGGCAACGAAAACTTTAACGAAGTAGCGTTTCCTGCTGCTTATCCAGGAGTAGTTGCAGTGGGTGCTACCAATATTCTAGGTAATCGTGCGCCCTACAGTAACTACGGCAAAGGATTAGATGTAGTTGCGCCTGGAGGCGACTTAAATACACCAGGATTGTTGGGTGGAATTCCCACCACAGGTGGCACTTGGCTGGATGCCTTTTGGCAAGGTATCCCCAATCCTACCTCGCGTTGGTCTTCTGTAGTTGACGCCAGAGGCAAATATTGGTGGGTACAGGGAACTTCGTTTTCTTCGCCAGTGGTAGCGGGGGTAGTCGCATTGATGAAAGGGGAAAATTCCAAGTTAAATCGAGAAGGTTTGGTTAGTATCCTTAAATCTACGGCTAGTTACAAAGGGTTGAATATTTCTGATGAAGATGCTAAATTATACCGTTCAAAGGGTCATAAGGGTACAATGTCTTCTTCAGCTAAGGATAAACAGTACTTTTTCGGTAATGGGTTGGTAAATGCTGATGCAGCGGTTCAGACTGTGAAACAAGGGCGATGAAAGAAGGTGGGCGAGGGGTATATTTAAGTTGACAACAAAGAAAAAGTATCCCAATCCCCTTTATTGGAGTGCATTTACATTAATTGACAAATTGGAATAGAGGAGAGTGGGATTTAAATGAGTAGTCGGAGATAATAACTCCGACTAAACAGTTTTAAGAGATCCTAATTATTTTCTTGCTGATTCAACCACTTTTCTAAATCAGCAACTTCTGTAAAATCTAACAATGCTTGTGCTAAATTTTCTAACTGTTCAGTAGATAATCCCCGCACTCGTTCAATCAATGATTCATCTATTGGGTTGAATCGTCGATTAAGCAGAAGTATAATTACCCGTTCTTCACCTTGTTTGTTGCCCTTCTGTAATATATCTTGATAAATGACTGACTCTTGCATAATGTCCTCACTTAATAATCGACGAATCAAGTTTTTCTCAAACCGCAAACCTGCTAATATCTCTGTATATCCGGCAATATTCTGCCTTGTATCTCTATCTGAAATTGTAGCAACCCTTTGGGCAACCTGCGATAACAACCCTTGGGGTGAGGTTGTTTGTGTTAATGGTGCCAATGCGAGTAATGCTTCATCATTGAGAAATAGCGCTGAATCTTGCTCCCACATTCGGATGACTCGATAGCGGTGGATTGTAGTTTCGTCTACATACTCTTCGGTGAAGGCAATTTCGTCGTCTGTTTCTTGTAAGAAAATGACTACCTGCGTTACAGGAACGTCATATTGCCGCTTGAGTCTAACATAATAATCCAACATCCGGAAGGGAATTGGAGGGTCAGATTTTGTTCTGGTTTGAAATTCGATATGTAAAATCCGATTTTCTGTTTGCAAAAAAGTAACGGAGTCTGCACGAATTGGTTCTATGCTCAATTCAGTTTTTAATACTTTGATTTTTTGTGGTTCTACTGGTAATAGCCAGCGAGCAAATTCTGCTGGATATTTTTCAGATAATATTTTACATACGTTATCAAAAGCCACAATTTGCCTCCAGTTTTATACTTAATTTATTTTATTTAAAAATCATGTAATTTTAACGTTTATAACTGAGTTTCATCAAAATATGCAACAAAAGCTTGGTAAAGTAACTTCATTGATAAACGCCCTGTTTACAATTAACAAAAAGTATCATAATCCCCTTTATTGGATTGCATTTACATTAATTTTATAATCAAAATAAATCTGATTATTTCTAAACTGCTTCAATGGTGGTTAACTGTAATCTAATGGAGTTTCAACAATGCGTTTCCGCAATTTTGGATTGAGTGCGTTTGTTTGTCTATTGGTGGTTTTATCAAGTTCTTTTGTTATGAATTTGTCGATGGTATTTACTGCGTCAAGGATTTTGGCGCAAACGGTGAATGAGCAGAAGGCGGAAGCAGATAGGCTGTTGCAGCAAGGCAAAATGCAGTATAATTTGAATGAATTCCAAGCTGCCATACTGTCTTTTCAAAAAGCATTAACCTTTTATAGAGAGATAAAAAATATTCCTGGAGAGACAGAAACTTTAGTTCATTTGGGTATAGTTTATACTATTCTGGGCAATTGTACTAAAACAGTAGAGTATTATCAGCAGTATTTAGGTGTCGTGCCACAATTTGATGTTCCCTCAACCCCAGATTTTTCGGAAAAACGTGAACGACACTTTTGGTTTATACGTGATATATTTCCAAATCTACTAAAAGTACCTTCAGAAAGAGCAGATACTCTACGAAAAGAAGCTAAAGATTTTTTTCAAAAAGGCAATTACTTGTATCATAGAGAACAGTTTGATGCAGCTATACTGCCTTTACAAAAAGCACTATCAATTTATCATATAATAGAAGATTATCAGGGTAATATAAAAACTCTAATAGCTCTTGGAAATAATTATATAGCTTTGGAAGAATATGGTTATGCCACTATATCTTTTCAACATGCTTTAGTAATAGCAAGACAAATAAAAGATAAAAAAAGTGGGAGAAATATAGAAGATAATTTGGCAGTAATTCAAAATCAAAGTAATCTTCTCAAAAAAAAAGCTGAACTAATCAATAAACAAGGAGTTCGACATTACCAAGCTTGTCAAACTGAATCTGCATTCAACTCATGGAAACAGGCAGACCATATATATTCAAAAATTACAGGTAAGCCTTACACGGTAGTAACTCAGTTTCCAGAAGCTGTTTTATCGGCTACACTAAAACGACTTTATAAACAGGGAGTTCAACAATATAAAATACATAAATATGAAGAAGCTTTACGGTTGCTTAATCAAGCATTTGTAACTTGTCAGATATACAGACGTGGATGCTCCATTGAAAAAAATCTTTTGGAAAAAATGGGTCAGGTATACAATACAATAGGTAAAAATCGGCAAGCAATTCAATTCTATCAGCAGTATTTAGAAATTTATCAACAGGAAAGTATTTCAGAATATACCTCACAAGAAGAAGCTATATCGCTATTTTATCTTGGGCTTGCTCTACTTAAATCAGGTAAACCTTCGAGATGCAATTGCTACAGGATTTGAGGGATTTAATTACAGTACTGATTCTACTTATTCAGAAAACCATGGTCGGGAAGAAATTCGTCATTACTTGATGCTGTCAGACATAGCAGAACGAATAGACCCAAATCATAAATGGGAAAATCTCACTCATTTTTGGCATGGTTGAATATGTGCGAATAGTCAACGGAAAGACTACTGTTGAGATTCGTTACTATATTACTAGTTTAGCTAATAATGCGAAGTTACTAGCTTCGTCAGTCCTTCGCCATTGGGGTGTTGAAAACTCTCTGCATTGGGTTTTGGACGTACAATTAAGAGAGGATGATTGTCGAATTAGAAAAGATAATGCACCGCAAAACTTTGCAGTCCTTGTCTTCGACACGCTGCGCGAACGCCATATAGCTGTTAACGTTTTAGGTCAAGAAAAAACGCCAGATTGTCGGAATCAAAAATAAACAGTTTTTGGCAGCTATGGATAATGACTATTTAAGTAAAGTCTTAGAATGTGCTTGATGATTGTAAAGAAATTGTATATAAATACTTAATTATTCAGATATTTTTTTCTTAATAACTGACTGGATTCATCTGGAAAGGAAGTATTTTTTTTCCAAAAAGTTTGGTCAAATAGATTCACAACAATACTTGATTGTCAGATTCAAATAAAGGTCACAGAGTCAGCGCCTATTTTAACAGATATGGTTTATTCTTAATAGAATTTCAAAAATAGTCTCATTACATTATGCTTCTTCAGATAGCACTTAGTTTTGAGTTTAACCTACTTGTTATAAGTAGGCACAATTAACAAGCGCCATAAATTTGGTAAGTTCCTCTCATTCATTAAACAAGCATTTTGTCAATAGAATGTGTGCCAGATTTTAGATGCGTTTGCCCTGGTCGCTGTGGTCGGTTCCAGATGCGCCCACAGCATCATTGATGACAGAATTTTATCAAAATCTTCAAAAAAGCCCAGACAAGGCACAAGCGCTGCGACAAGCGATGCTGACGACGATGAAAAAGAATCCGAATCCCGTTGATTGGGCGGCTTTTACTCTGATTGGGGAAGCAGACTAAATTTTGTACAGATGGATTTGTACAAACGCTTCTTTATATTATTAACGTAGTAATACTATGTTTGCAACCAAAATTAAGGATAAAAATCATCCAAAATGGCTAAAGATGTTTTCCATCAACAAGTTAAAACTGCTTTAATCAAAGATGGATGGATTGTCACCCACGACCCTCTAACAATTCGTATCAGCGAAGCGGTGAAATTACAAATTGATTTAGCGGCAGAAAATGCGATTGCAGCTGAACGCGATACTGAAAAAATTGCTGTTGAAATAAAAAGCTTTATTGGAGACTCGGATATCAGTGCTTTCCATACTGCACTTGGTCAATATCTCAACTATTGTCAAGCACTCGAAGAACAAGAACCAGACAGAATTGTTTACTTAGCCGTTCCAGATGAAACGTACCAAGATTTTTTTCAGCTTCCCTTTATCCAACGTGCCATCAGACGCTACCAAGTCAAGTTGATGATTTACAATCCTAAACAGGAGGAAATATTGCAATGGATAACGTAGAACGCTATCGACAATTTGTTAAACAAATTTTAACCGAACATGCCCAAATTGCCACTACTACGACGGGTACGGTAAAAGCGGAATTAATTTTTGACACTGAACACGACCATTATCAACTTGCTTATGTTGGCTGGCAAGGAGATAAACGGATATTTGGTCCTGTGATGCACTTTGACATTCAAGACGGCAAAATTTGGATTCAATATAACGGTACCGAAGAGTCTGTTGCAGAACGACTGGTTGAGATGGGTGTACCTCCTTCAGATATAGTTATTGGATTTCATTCATCTTTTAAACGCCAATTTACTCGATATGCAGTAGGTTAACAGCTTGATGCTACCTATACTATTTAATCCATATAAAGGCATTTTTGAATTATTTGTCAGAGACGTTCCATCGGAACGTCTCTACATGATTTTTTACCCAATGGATAGACTTAATGATTCGGTTCCAATTTTTGCATAACCTCACAAAGCTTAGAAATATAATACTTTAAACCAACTTCAGCCAAAATATAAATAAAATTCTATGTCTCACATCAAACGCCGTCATTTTCTCCAATTTTCTGCTTCTACTTTAGCAACACTGGGTTTAGGCAAATTAGATATTGTCTCACAAGGTAAGCGCTACGGGCAAGTGCTGGCACAGAATGCACCTCGCAAACTAGCGTTACTGGTAGGAATCAATGACTATCCTGGCACTTTGGCGCTGCAAGGTTGTGTAAATGATGTCAGGTTACAAAAAGAGTTATTAATTCACCGCTTTGGTTTTAAAGATGACGATATCAAGACGTTGAGCGATCGCCAAGCTACCCGCAAAGGTATTCTCACAGCTTTTGAAGAACACCTAATCAAACAAGCTAAACCTGGGGATGTAGTAGTGTTTCACTTCAGTGGACATGGTTCGCGAGTAGTAGATCCTGATCGTGATTCACCAGATGGACTCAACAGTACTTTTGTTCCGATAGATAGCCAATTACCACCTGGATTTCCTGTTTCTGGTGGCACAGTACAAGATATCATGGGACATACACTGTTTTTACTCATGTATGCGCTGAAGACAGAAAACGTTACCGTAGTGCTAGACAGTTGTCATTCTGGGGGTGGTACGCGGGGAAATTTGCGGGTGCGTTCCCGTGATGGTGGTTCAATCCTCCAACCTAGTCAAGAGGAACTTGAGTATCAAAAACAATGGCTGGGACGACTAGGACTTTCACAACAAAAGTTTATCGAACTGCGCAGAAAAGGAGTTGCCAAAGGAATTGTCATCGCTGCTGCCAGACGCGAACAACTTGCATCCGATGCATCTTTTAGTGAGTTTAATGCAGGTGCATTTACTTACGAATTGACACAGTATCTTTGGCAGCAAACTGGGGATGAACCTGTATCCAGAGCGATCGCCAATGTTGGTCGAAGTACAACAGAGTTAGCGAGGAAGAACGGAAACCTTCAAGACCCAGTATTAGAAGTTAATCTTAGCAAAGAAAATACCAACGCGCCTATTTACTTTACGCTCGCGCCTGCTCTTTCCGCTGAAGCTGTAGTAACTAAAGCTACAGGTAACTCTGTAGAATTATGGTTGGGTGGGCTAGATTCACAAAGTCTAGAAGCATTCAATAAAGGTGCTATTTTCACAGTTGTGGATGCTAAAGGTGGCGCACGCGGACTAGTAAAACTAGAATCCCGTCAAGGATTAATTGGCAAAGGCACACTACTAAATACTCCACAGCAACGAGTACAGCTACAGCCAGGAACGCTACTACAAGAACGCATTCGCAGCATCCCTGATGGTCTAACCTTAAAAATTGGTATTGATAACTCTTTTGACAATAACACCGCTCAGCAGACAACACAAGCCCTACAGGCGCTCAAGCGCATCGAACCCAAACCTTTAGGAACTGTTGAGGTGCAATATATTTTTGGTCGCATGACTCAAGATAGGTATGAGAAATTACAGAAAAAACAAGTATCCAATCTACCAGCAGTGAATAGTTTTGGTTTATTTTTACCTACCTTAGAGCAAATAATCCCTGCCTCCTTTGGCAATAGTAGCGAAACGGTGAGTGCTGCGGTGATACGGTTACAACCTAAGCTCAAGTCACTACTAGCAGCCCGAATTGTCAAGCAGGTGCTGGTTAATACTAATTCATCACAAATAAATCTGCGTGTCTCGATGAATATCGCTGGCAGCAAAGAGATAATTAGCGAAACTTTTCCTATTCGTGGTACAAACAAAGATGCTGTAGGTTCTAATCAAACATCAGTTTCGTCTGTAAAGTTTTCTAACTCTGGTGTCCGTCAATTACCGCTATCGACTGAAATTGCGTTCCTGGTTGAAAATAACGAGTCTCAACCTCTCTACGTCAGCATTTTGGTGATTGACGCCGAAGGAGAAATGACGGTAATTTTTCCTAATAATTGGTCAAGTTCAGAAAATGCTACATTGGTAGAGGCAAAACAGAAGCGGGTAATTCCTCAGGCTGATGATAAATTCAAACTGACTATCGGCAAACCCTTGGGATTTTCCGAGGCGTTAATTATTACCAGTACAACTCCTCTGCGAACTTCTCTCAAGGCATTGCAACAAATTGCTAAGTCGAGAGGAGTTGAAAATCGCAGCGCTCCAATTCCTGTGACGGATGAGCTTTTGGACGTTACCAACAATCTACTTGATGACTTGGATGCAGGCACTCGTAGCAATACTAATGTGGAAGGTATAGCACTTCCTGCTGGAGTTCGTGGTATAGATGTAAAAAAACTGGCAGCAATGGCGATCGCATTTGAAGTAGTTGAATCTTAAACCACATACGAGCGCTTATATAATAGAAGCTAAATGCTGTAGAAGGAGCAATGGCAGCCAAAGACCTATTCCATGATGCTGTAAAACAAGCACTTATAAAAGAACAGTGGATAATTACGGCAGATCCGCTGATCATCAAGATTGAGGGGGTGAAGTTAGAGATTGATCTAGCAGCAGAAAAAGTATTTGCGGCTGAAAAAGCAGGACGAAAAATCGCGGTTGAAATCAAAAGCTTTCTCAATCCCTCAGCAATTACAGATTTTCATTCAGCGTTAGGACAGTTTTTAAACTACCGCTTGGCATTACAGATGAGAGAAGCAGATAGAACTCTTTATTTGGCAGTTCCTATTGATACATTTGAATCCTTCTTTCAAGAACGATTTACTCAGGAAGCTATCAAAGTATATCAAGTTAAATTAATGATTTACGATCCACTTGAAGAGGTAATCATCGAATGGAAAGAGTAGAGGAGTATCGTAAAATTATCCGCCACCTGTTAACCTCTCATGCAAATCTTGAGTGTGGTAATTCACAATTGCAGGTGGAGAGTCAGCTTGTGTTTGATACAGAAAACAACCATTATCAACTTTTGGAAGTTGGCTGGGAGGGACTGAAGCGAGTTTACCACTGTTTTATTCATTTAGATATCAAGGATGGTAAAATCTGGATTCAGCGCAATATGACAGAGGCTGATCTTGCACAGGAATTAGTTGAGATGGGCGTACCTAGAGAGGATATTGTCTTAGGGCTACATCCAGCATATAAGCGTCCGTATACAGGATACGGGGTTGCTTAAGTAGAGACGTTCGCAAGTACGTCTCTAGTGGTGCTGCGTTCATTGAAGATTCTTGCTATTTTTCGCGCACAGATGCAGGCGTTACACCGTATAGGCGTTTGAAGTGGTAAGTGAAGTGACTTTGGTCAGCAAAGCCTACACTGTAGGCAACTTCTGCTAAACTCAAATCATCTTGCAACAACTGCTCGGCACGCTTGACTCGGCATTGAATGACATATTGGTGAAGCGTAACACCCATAGATTTCTTGAACAAACGGGCAAAGTGGTACTGGCTCTTACCAACTTCACTAGCGATCACTCTCAATGACAAATCTTCTGCTAAATTATCGTTGATATACTCAACTACTTGTCGCAACTTTGATTTAGGCAATCCCCCAGCATAATCTTGAATTTGGTGTTTTTTTGTGGTATGATACCGCAACAGATGAGCGCAGAGCGCATTTGCCATAGACTCAATATAAAGACGGCTACCCAACCCATCTGTTTGTAATTCTGCTTTGAGTGCCTCACCAATGCTGTGAATGAGGGGATCGTGTAACTTGAATTGCGGTAAAATTTCAATGCGATCGGCATCCACATATTCACGGGCAAAATGGGTAATGAACGCAGGTTCAACATATATATGAATGAACTCAGCTTTTTCATAAAGCTGTACAGTTCGATGTTGGTTGGCTGGAGTAATCGAAATTTCACCACTTTGGAATCGCTCAGTTTGAGAGCCACCTTTTAACATCCGCCGCTTCAAAACTGGACTTCCAGAGTGAATGCTGATAACATGCTGTGAAAAGCAATGTTCAGCAGTTCTACAAGCAGGTTGTTGGTATTGTGCAAAGTGAATATTGCTCCAGGATACCTTTTGGCTGGAGAGTAAAGGTACACGAGGGAAAATTTGCTCAATAGCACCTTTTATTGTCACATCAATGATTAAAGACTTGTCTGCTGGCATTGCTTTCATTAACTTATATGCAAATTAGAGGGAGGGCGTAAGCTCTATTCAGTAACGCCAGTAACCTCTTTTAGCTTGCTTAAAGAATAAATTTCCACCCTTCGACTCTCATCTGCTTTATCCTTTTGATATTGCTGTCCCAAGCCATAAGTGTCTGCGACATCAAATCCTTTTTCTTTCAGAATAGTTCTGATCTCTTCTGCTCTTTCAATGGATAAGCCTTTGTTGTACCGAACGCTACCTTGGTTATCAGTATGACCGATCAAAACCAAGGGATCTTCGTTCGATTGTTTATCCGCCCATTTAAGCAAATCGTCTCGATCTTTCTCACGAGGAATATTACTGTCTTTAGTGAAAAGTGCAGTATACAGAACACTATCTTTAAGCCCGTCGTATACCTCGTTTATGTTGTCAAACAAGGGATATTTTGGAGGTTCTCGATAGTCTTGAATATTTGACGTGGGGATAAAACCAGCATTTCGCAAAGTTACTTGCCCAGTCTCTGTTGTTGCATACTCATAAAGCAAATTTGCTATCTTAGTTTCTGGAGGTTTGTCCCCACTTATTGATGGAATATAAAAGTACAATTTACGAATCATTGCACAACGTCTATAGATTATGTTAGTAGGATTAGGTGCAAGATTTACTTCTGCACTTTCCTTTACTGGAACAATATGGACATCTGCATTTTTGTACTCTAGGAAAGAGTAGCTTAAATAACCAATAGCATTTTCATTCTCAGCCACTTTTTTCAACATTTCAATGTTAGTCTTAACTTTTTCTCCAGTAAGTTGATTTAATTTTAAATATTCCATCAGTTCTCTCGTCGTACCGGATGTATCATCTCTGCTGAAAACTGTCCAAGTCTTGTCCCTGCCACTAAAGATAGATTTAAGTTGTTCGCCATTTAGGGAGTCGGTGTTACTTTTACTTTTATTGACAATGATTGCTATGGCATCAGAGCCTATATATTTCTCTGCTAATTTGTCTCCATTTTTCTTGTAATCTGTTTTTGCGATATTAGTTGATGCCATGCTGATATCGCAGCGCTGATTTAACAACTGCTCAAAGCCGTCTTTTGTTCCTTTCGAGTCAACGTCGAAACGTAAACTGGAAATTTCCTCCGGAAAATCTGGCATACGCTGGTTCTTTGGCACATTTCTAAAATCTGCATCAACAGTTATATTTAGGTTCGTACCTGACTTTGTGGTGTCATATTTAGTAGTAATGCTAGCAGCACGATTCAATTTGGAGAACGTATCAAGGTATTGAAGTGCGAAATCTTCGCCAAGCGTAGTAGAGCCACATATCTTAACTGTTACTTTTGGTTCTAAAGGTTTAGGAAAACGAACTGGCATAAGCGCAATATAAACTACTCCTATGACGCTAGCTATTGCTATGAACCCGTAAAGACGCCGTTTAGATTTTTTAGTAAATATGAAAACTACGCTTACGATCAAAAGAAGGATGAAAATTATACTTATAATGGCTTCAATCTGGTGAGAAAAGAACCAGTTCCAGTAAGGATATAGCCAGATTGGGGTAACAATAACCCCGACGATCGCTATTAAGGAGGCTATGGTTTGTAGCCATGTATGAAACGACACGTTATGATTCATATTTGAGTATAAGATTGAAAATCTTTTTAAAACAAACTTGGTAATTTTGACTATGGTGGTAGTACAATTGGATATAATTTTTTATTGTGATTTTTATTACTATACTTGCTGTACGGTATTGGGAGGTTCCTGACGAGTAACTTTTCTAACCTCTGGAGTTATCACTTGCATTCTTAGCCGCAAAACCTATGGTTAATAACCAGCTTAGTAACGCTTATAGAAGCAATTGAGCAATTTTTTTTACAAGGTTAATTCTTATTTGTCTCATCTGTTTTTATTTTGAAATCTGACAATTCAATCACAGTTAAATTACGCAATTTTAATACTTTAAAGCTATAAATCTTACTTTTATTCTACTGATTTAGCCATTTGTACAACACTGTTGGATTTTGTGTTACAGTCTAAGTGTAGCGTAGTAATAGAATTTATTACGGAAAAATTTTAGAAACATGAGTTTTTTGTTTCGTTGTAAGTAAAATCTATTAATTGAGTATATTTACTATGCCTACTAGTTCCTACATATCAGCAAGAATTCCCCCAGAATTACTCAGACGGGTTGAAGAGTACGTGGAAGCCACTGGAGAATCGAAGACGGATGCTGTAGTCAAAGCACTTAAGAGTTATCTAGATTCTTGGGTAGCAACTCAAGACAGTAATTTGGAAGAAAGAGTCGAAAAGCTTGAGTACCGTAAGAGTGATAATTTTCGCGCTGAAGCGTTAAGGGAGCTTGCAGCACATATGCCTAAAGATTTGTTATCTGATGCATTAGAAGCAGCTCTTGACATAAAGAATGATTTTGCTCGTGCTAAAGCCTTAGGAGGAATAGCAGAATATTTACCAAAGGCATTGTTACCAGAAGCTTTAGAGGCGGCTCGTGACATAGAGAACGGTTTTGCTCGTGCTAAAGCCCTCAGAGGATTGGTAACTTATATGCCAGAGGTGTTGCCAGAAGCTTTAGAAGCAGCTCGTAGCATTGAAGATGCTTCTGCTCGTGCTAAAGCTCTAAGTAAGTTAGCATCTCATATACCAAGCATATTACCAGAAGCTTTAGAAGCCGTTCGCAACAATCATCTTTGATAGACGATGCTGATTAACACAGATGCACACAGATAAATTATCTGTGTTAATCTGTGTCCATCTGCGGTTCTAAAAATCTATTATTAATTTTACTCACTACTTTCGCCACATTTTTGAATTAGTTCTGCTATCACACCTGTCCAACCTGTTTGATGATTAGCACCCAAACCAGCGCCGTTGTCTCCATGAAAGTATTCATGGAACAAAATTAAGTCACGCCAATGGGGATTATTTTGAAACACCTCAATATCGCCAAAAACTGGTCTGTGTCCGGAAGAATCTCTCACAAAAATCCGACCTAATCGAGTAGACAATTCAACTGCCACTTCATTTAAAGTCATTTCTTTGCCAGAACCTGTTGGACATTCCACTTTAAATGAGTCGCCCATGTAGTGATGGAATCTTTGGAGTGATTCTATAATTAAGTAATTCATGGGAAACCAAATGGGACCACGCCAGTTAGAGTTACCACCAAATAAACCAATAGTCGATTCGGCTGGCTCGTAATCCACTTGGTATTCTTGATCGTTTACTCTCAGAACATAGGGCTGTTGAGCGTGAACTTTGGAAACAGAACGAATTCCATAAGGACTCAAAAATTCTGCTTCATCTAACATTGTTTGTAGAAGGCGACGTAATTTGTCTGAGTTGGTAATTGCTAGTAATCGGCGATCGCATTCCCCCAAACTTTGCATACAAGCGATACCCGAAGTTAAATCTGGTCGATTCTTGATAAACCAATCGGTGCGTCGCCTGAAGGAAGGCAGTTTTTCTAAGGTTTCTGGTTCCAGTGTTCCCACAGCAAACAGTGGTACTAACCCTACCATTGAGCGCACTTTCATCGGACAATGATGACCATCAGGGAAACGCAGTGCATCGTAGTAGAAGCCATCGGTTTCATCCCACAAAGCAATGTCGTTGTTGCCAATCCCATCCATTGCACTAGCAATGCGGAGAAAATGCTCAAAGAATTTGCTGGCGATGTCTTCATAAACTGGATCTAATGAAGCAAGTTCCAAGGCGATTGTCAGCATATTTATGCAGTACATACCCATCCAACTGGTTCCATCCGCTTGTTCTAGATACCCACCTGTAGGAAGTTCTGCACTGCGATCAAAAATACCGATGTTATCCATCCCGAGAAAGCCTCCCTGAAAGATGTTCTTGCCATCAGCATCTTTGCGGTTCACCCACCAAGTAAAGTTAAGCAGCAACTTTTGAAATACTCGTTCCAGAAAAAGCTGATCTTTACGACCGTAAATTTTTTGCTCTATATTATAGACACGCCAAGCCGCCCAAGCGTGAACAGGTGGATTAACATCACTCAATGCCCATTCGTAAGCAGGAAGTTGACCATTGGGATGCATGTACCATTCTCGCGTAAAGCGCATCAGTTGTCGCTTGGCAAAGCTGGGATCGATCATGGCAAGGGGGATGACATGAAATGCTAAATCCCAAGCTGCATACCAAGGGTACTCCCATTTATCGGGCATTGAGATTACATCATCATTAAATACGTGCAGCCATTGGGAGTTTCTACCCGTCAGGCGTGACTGTGGAGGTTGCGGTCCGTTTGGATCACCTTTGAGCCAGTCTTCTACTATATAGTAGTAAAATTGTTTGCTCCACAACATCCCCGCAAATGCTTGTCGTTGCACATTGCGTTCGTCTTCAGATATGGAATTGGGAGTAATGCGTTGATAAAATTCATTACTCTCTCTAATGCGATCGCCCAAAATACGATCAAAATTAGCTCCAAACGGCTCACTCCCACTTGGGGGGGTGTCAGAAAGTCGCAACTGCACAGTTTTAGTTTCACCTGGAGCAATTGTTAACACGTAATGAGCTGCAACTTTCGTGCCGATTTGATTGGGATTAACTGCTTCCTTGCGACCCTCTATTATATAATCGTTAATACCATCTTTAACATAAGGCGAAGCATTCTCAACTCCAAACAATTTGGCAAAATTTGTCTCATTTTCTGTAAATAGTAGCTCTGTCGCTTCGTGGCAATATAGCCATCTATTCCCCAGACTTGATTGAGAAGCTTCGATTACACTAAGATGGGGATCGGATTTCACAATTTTGACAAAAGGTTTTTCTACATTGTCAAACCAAGACCAAGTATTGCGAAACCATAAGGTTGGTAATAAATGTAGCGTTTTTTCCTCTGCTCCACGGTTGACAATGCTGACTTGAATTAAAATATCTTCAGGCGTATTTTTGGCATATTCAACGAAGACATCAAAATAGCGGTCTTCAGCAAATACACCTGTATCAAGTAATTCAAACTCTGGCTGTTGACGACCTCTGTTACGATTTTCTTCTATTAGTTGATTATAGGGAAAAGCTGCCTGCGGATATTTGTAGAGACACTTCATGTAAGAGTGCGTCGGGGTGTTGTCAAGATAAAAGTAGTATTCTTTGACATCTTCCCCGTGATTGCCTTGATTTCCTGTTAAACCAAAAATTCTTTCTTTGAGAATTGGATCTTGTCCATTCCACAAAGCAATAGCAAAACATAATCTTTGATGATTATCAGAAATTCCGGCAATACCATCTTCCCCCCAGCGATAGGCACGGGAACGGGCGTGATCGTGAGGGAAGTATTCCCAAGCGCTACCATCAGCACTGTAGTCTTCACGAACTGTACCCCATTGCCGTTCACTAAGGTAAGGACCCCAGCGTTTCCAGTAGGCGGTGCGATCGCTATCTTGTTGTAATCTTGCTTCTTCTTGAGTCATAGTAATTTTGGAGCCATAGATTTTAGATAATGGAATTGGTAATTGGCTTGTAGTGAGCAGTTAGTTGAAAATTCTGGTAACTGATAGTTACGTTAGTTAATAGTTTGTGTCCAACCACCATCTACGCGCAAGTTCGCACCATTAATGTAACCTGCTAGAGGACTGGAAATAAATGTAACGGCATAAGCCACATCTTCAGGAGTACCAAGACGATTAGCTGGGTTGCTCATTATTCCTTTAAGTATATTTGCCTTTATTTGTGCCAAGTTTGTACCCCAGCCTTGTGCCTCACCTATTTGCAACACGAGTTCATCAAAGCCTGCTGTCTCAATAGGACCTGGACTTATTGTATTGGCTGTGATACCTGTTCCCGCTAACTCTTTAGCTAAACTTACTGTCATGTTGATGTTGACAGCTTTAGTCGCGGCGTAATCGGGTTGCCCTCCCATAGGCTGTGTTCCCACAGCACTACCGATTTGGATAATACGTCCCCAACCAAGTTCTTTCATTTGTGGCACAAGAAGTTTAATCAAGCGCACCATTGAACCAACATTGGCGTTGTAAAGCTGTACCCATTGTTCTGCTGTAGTGTCCATCCAGCTGTGCATGGGGGCAGCACCAGCGTTGTTGATCAATATATCCACGCCACCAAGGGAAGACAGTGCTTTGTCAGCCACTGTTTTCGCACCTTCATCGGTGTCAAGTTCGCTCACAGCAGCGATCGCTTTACCACCATCTGCCGTAATTTCTTGAGCAACGCGGTTAGTTCTTTCTTCGCTACGACCATGTACAACAACACTGACTCCCTCCCGTGCTAGAGTTTTAGCGATGGCTTCACCGATGCCACTACTGCTGCCAGTTACTAAAGCTCTTTTGTTTTTGAGTTGTAAGTCCATTTTGGTTTTTCCTCTTATCTCATTAAAAGAATACGTAATTAAATGAACCATTAAGTGTCGATCAAAGGAGGCAGAGCCTCCGAAGGGCATTCCCAGGCGGAGCCTGGGAACGAGGGGGACGAGAAGTTGAGCGTTATACGTATCCGCCTCCTGCTTGGAAAGTATGTCCGGTAATCCACCGACATTGATCGCTGACAACAAACGCGATCACATCAGCGATATCTTCAGGTTGTCCCAAACGTTTGAAGGGAGAACGTTCAGATGCGGCTTTTGTATCATCACCAGAGTGTGCATACATATCGGTTTCCGTTGGTCCTGGCGAAACCGTGTTTACAGTGATGCCGCGATCGCCTACTTCCATTGAGAGAACCTTGCCCATCAATTCTACCGCCGCTTTACTGCCAATATAAAGACCAAAACCCGCTTGTGGACGCACAACTAAACCACTAGATATATTGACAATTCGTCCATTTTGATTTAACCGATGAGCTGCTTCCTTCATGCACAAGAATGTACCTTTCGCGTTCAACCCAAACACCTTATCAAAAGTTTTTTCATCCATTTCGGCAAGAGGTCCGACATCACCTGTTCCTGCATTGTTAACAACAATATCAAGCGAACCGAAATGTTGCTGCGTTTCCTCAAACAGTTTAGTAACGTCTTCGGCTTTACTCAAATTTGCCTGGATAGCGATCGCTTCCCCACCCTGCTCTTTAATTTTCTCCACAACATGGTCAGCAGCATCCTCATGCCCACCATAGTGAACCACCACCTTAGCACCATCTTGTGCCAGTCGTTCACACACAGCCGAACCAATCCCACCAGATCCACCAGTAACAATTGCCACTTTTCCTTCTAATGGTTTCATTGTTTTTCTTAGTTGTTGATTGTTAATTGTTGATTGTTCATTGCTAATAGCTAATTGTTAATTGTTCATAACCAGTCTTCCATTAACCATTAGCCATTAGCCATTAGCAGCCCAAACTAGTCTGCAAGTTGAAAACGCGACAACCTACTGCTCTTGATAATTCCAAAGCAACCCACCATCGACAAAAAAGGTAGAACCCGTGATATAATCAGCGTCTGAAGAAGCTAAAAAGGCGACTAAGGAAGCTACATCTTGGGGTTGTCCTAGCCTTCCCAAGGGGATATTCTTGAGTACAGCACTTAGCTTTTCTTTATCTTCCAACAAACTTTTGTTGATGGGTGTTTCAATTGCTCCTGGTGCAACATTGTTTACCGTGATCCCCAAAGGTCCTAGTTCCACTGCCAAGTTACGCATCATCATCTTCACACCACCTTTGCTAGCACAGTAGGAGGTGAAGTGAGGAAAGGGCAGTTCTTCATGTACTGAGCTAATGTTGATAATTCTTCCTGGACGCTTTGTCTCTCTTAGATGCTGGACGACAGCTTGCGTAGCAAAAAACACACCTTTAAGATTAACATTCAGTACATTTTCGTAGTCCTCTTCTGTCACATCCCAGAAAGAGGCATTCTTTTCCAAACCTGCGTTGTTCACTAAGATATCTAGCTTACCGAATTGTTGGATACCATCAGTAACCATGCGACGGATATCGCTAACTACACCCAAGTCTGCTTTGACAACTAAGCCTTTGCGTCCAGTTGCTTCAACTTTAGCTTTGGTTTCCTCAGCACCTTCTGCGTGAGAACGGTAGTCGATGATGATATCAGCACCTTCTTGAGCAAGACGAACTGCGATCGCCGCTCCGATTCCTTGACTGCTACCTGTTACTAACGCAACTTTACCTTCCAGTTTCATCTTCTTCTCCTTTTTCTTGTTTCTCTCGTTAAGCGCCTCCTCGTCCTCGTTCCCAGCCTCCGGCTGGGAATGCCGCCCTTGAGGCTCCGCCTCGCGACAAGAGTTTATTTAACCACCAATCGCGCTAGCTTCCATCCCCTCAAAGGCAGTATCGATTGATAAGAGTCGCCAAGCATCAAGTTCCTTTTTGACAGATTCCAGCTTTTGCTCGATCTCACCAACAGCATCTGCTCCTAGAGCCAATCTCAAGGGCGGGTTGTCGCTGTAAACAGCTTGGATCATTGCCTCTGCTGCTTTGTCTGGATCGCCGGGTTGTTTGCCGTCGTTCTCCTCAAGCCACTTGAGAAACTTACCGCTAGTGGAAGCGTAATCATCAATCAGATGCTCTGGGGAAGCAAGCGATCGCCCATTAAAGTCAGTACGAAATGCTCCCGGCTCAATAATTGTTACCTTGATTCCCAACTCTGCAACTTCTTTGGAGAGTGCCTCGGACAATCCCTCTAGGGCAAATTTGGTGGCACAATAGATTCCGCTACCAGCATAGGAAACTTGACCACCTACGGATGAAATGTTAAGAATATGACCGCTGCGACGTTGCCGCATAGAGGGAAGTACTGCCCTCATCATGCTCAGCGCCCCGAAGACGTTGGTGGCAAACTCGCGTTGAATATCGTCGTCACTGACTTCTTCTATAGCACCTACCGAACCAAAGCCTGCATTATTAACTAACACATCGATTTGACCAAAAGTTTCTATGGCTGCATTAACAGCATCATGCACTTCTTGGGAATTGGTGACATCAAGGCGAATGGCTTTTGCGGTTTCTGGATACTGATTAACGAGGTCATTTAGCTGCTCTGGTTTACGAGCAGTGGCGATGACGCGATCGCCGGATTTTAGGACAGCCTCTGTAAGCGATCGTCCGAATCCGGTTGAGCTACCAGTGATTAACCAAACTTTTGTGTTGTTAGCCATGTAGTTTTTGTATGTTGTTGCTATTCGTTACCTAAAATAAAGCGCTCAACTGCTTGAGCAAAACCCTCGTCTTCGTTAGAAGTGGTGACATAGTGGGCGGCATGTTGTACATCAGTACTGGCGTTGCCCATCGCAATACTTAAGCCGCTGTGTTGAAACATTGGCACATCGTTGGGCATGTCGCCAATTGTGGCAATTTCATCAGTGGGAATATTGAGAAGTTGCGAGAGGCGCTCAACTACTGCTCCTTTATTGGCACGGGGATGGGTGACATCCAGGTAGTAGGGCTGGCTGCGAGCCGCAGAAACTTGTTCGCCGCCACCGGAACTAGCACCAGCAAGGCAGGTGACTTGTTCGCTAAACTCTTGTTGCACGTCTTTTTCGCACTTTGCCACAGCATCTAAGTCATCGCTGACGCCAACAATTTTCACCACGTTGTCCATTAAGTCATCAAAGCTGGGAACGACGGTGGGCGAAAACTTGACTGTCCACTCTTCGCGATCAACGTGGGGACCATGCCGCTCATGTACAAACCAATCATTACCTCGATATACCCAGACATCTAGTTGATGATCGGCGATGATTTGTGCTACTCGCTTGGCGATCGTACTGGTCAACACATTCTGATCGATGATAGAGAAGTCTGGATTGAGGAACACTCCACCGTTGAAGGCAGCGATTGGGGCGCTTAGGTGCAGGGCATCAACTATCATCTTCATCCCCAACGGTGGGCGACCGCTAGTGATGGTGAAACGGATACCCGCCTCGTTAAGTTTGCTGACTGCATCACGGGCGCGATCTGTCAATACCTTTTGGCGGGTGACTAGTGTCCCGTCTACATCAGCAACCAGCAAGGAGATTTTTGATTGTTGAGTTTGTGGAGTTTTGTCCATGCTTTGATTTGATTTTAGAACTTGATGGTTAAACCGCTTTCTCAACCAATTTTTTTAAACGAAGATACGCTTCTTCTGGTGTCAGAGGTTCAGACTGGTTGTCACTGGGAATGTAAAATACCCAGTTATCAGGGTAATAATACACAGCAAAACTAGGAATTAAACGTTGTTCCAATGCCTTTTTCCCTAGTTCTTCGGCTCTTTTTTCCAAGGATATTTGGTCGTTGAACTGATAATCACTCATATATACTACGTGCGATGGGGGACTTTAACGTTTTTAAATATACATCTGTAATTAGGAACGTGAAAAAGTTTTCCTGTGAGAATTTCGCGTTTGCCAAAAGTCACCAAGCGGAAAACTCCAACAGCTAGGATTGCACCTAGAGGTGGTGCGATGCAGTAAAGCCATTGGTGTTGCCAAATCCCAGAGACTAGAGCAGGACCTATACTACGTGCTGGATTTAAACTTGTGCCAGAAATCGGAGATTCTTGCCAAACCATTGTTGCTACCAAAAGCCAGTTCATCAATGGAGTCCAGCGCATTAAACTATGACTGCTGACAAAAATAAAGATTGCCAACACCAGCAATCCTGTCATGATGACTTCTGCCAAAAACACATACCACAAAGGATAACCCAGACCTGGTAAAGTTACCCCATTATTTACACTAGCAGCATACTTTCCCCAAATAGCTACCAATAACGCTGCACCACCAATTGCACCAATAAATTGGGCAATAACGTATCCACAGATGTCATGACGATGCATTTTGCCTTGGAGCCAGAAGCCAAGAGTAACAGCAGGATTGATATGAGCGCCACTCAATTTACCCAAGGGTGAAATTGCCACTAATGAACCAGTTCCAGAAAACATTAGCCCTGTGATTAGAGTACGCAAACTCCTATTAGGTATGAGTTGTTCCATTGGTAAGCCTTGAGCAAAATTAAATACAACTGCACTTAGTCCGACAAAGACAAGAATTGCTGTTCCAAGTAGTTCTGCACCGTATTCTTGCCAGTGCAGTTGTGTCCACCATCTGGAATTTACCATGATTGTGTTTTACTCGTGCTGATACAAACGGATAATACTACTAGTTACCATATTTGCTTCATCTGAAGCTAACCAAGCAGTGTATCTGCCTACTTCGTCAGCAGTTAGCAGTTCTGGGCGTTCTTCCCCAGACTGTTTGCGAGTGGCAATCAGGCTATGGAGAACAACTTCGTTGATGCGCACACCACTGCCTTTGTTTTCCTGTATTAGCATCTGTGTGAGCATAATTTCTCCTGCCGCTGGAATACAAACCAAACCGTAGTTGGGAATAGCTTGATCGGCAGCACCACCACCGATGAGAGTGTAGGTGCTACCCCGTTGCAGTACGGGTAAGAATGTGCGTGCGGCAATAAAATGGGAGGTTAGGTTAGCGTCGAGCATCCGCTTCCAGTCATCTAACGATGTTTTTAACAACGGTATATCTTGATCCCATCTACCGTTGAGTGAAGCGACAACTGCATCTAAGTGTCCAATTTTAGCCAAAACTTGATCGCGTAAACTTTCGGCGCTGTCTGTGTCGCTCATATCTCCTACTACTGCGATAAAGCGATCGCACGCCAAATCGCCCAAGTTGCTGCGTAATTCTTCCAGGTTTTCCTGATGGCGCGACGGCACAGCTACTGTTGCCCCTTCGTTCAGAAAAGCCCTCACAATACCTTCACCTACACCGCCTGTACCTCCAGCAATGAAGGCGTTTTTACCATCCAACTTACCCATAGTTTGCTCCTTTTAATTAAATAAGTCTTCGCTCTTTATGTAAAACTCTGGATGGTTTATTTTTTGAGTGAATTTGGCAAATGACTCCAGTTTAGGGAAAAAATTGGTCTTAAAGTTCATCAATCTCGTTACTTCTTAACCTAGAAGACTCAAAGCCCTCTAGGAGAGAATTATTTTCTACATCATACTCTGAACACATTGACCTTAAGGAATAGATTTACGATGTGGTAATATCAATTTTGAATTCTATTGATACCTTAAAAGTATTAATAACCAGAGCATAAAAATGGAGTTTCGACAGCTACAATACTTTCTGGCTGTGGCAGAAGAACTGAACTTTAGTCGAGCAGCGAAAAAATTGAAGATTGCGCAACCACCGTTGACAAGGCAAATCCGTAAGCTTGAGCAAGAGTTGGGCGTAGAACTCTTCTTGCGTAACAATCGCCGCGTTGAAATGACAGAAGCAGGCAAAGCCTTTCTAGAAGAGTCGCGTCGTACTCTGGAGCAGGTTGAACACAGTATGCGGGTGGCACAGGGTGCAAGTCGTGGTAAAATAGGTCGCCTCGTCGTTGCTTTTGAAGGTTCTTCTGCTTACGATATTGTGCCTGCATCGATCAAAACCTATCGTGAGCGCTTTCCTGACGTTGAACTTGTCGTGCTGGGAATGACTACTCATGAGCAGGTGCAAGCATTACATGCAGGTGCGATTAGTGTTGGATTTGTTGTGCCACCACTCAAGGGGAAGGAAAAAGAACTGGTTGTTGAAGCTGTTTTACAGGAACCTCTAGTTCTGGCTTTACCAGAAAATCATCCCTTGGCAAGCCAATCAAAAGTGAAAGTGCGATCGCTTGCCAACGAACCCTTTATCATGGCACAACGCGAAAGTGGCTGCGGAATGTACGATCAAGTGATGGCAATATGTTTACGGGCTGGTTTCAGTCCGAAAGTGACTCAAGAAGTCAACGAGATGCAAGTCATGCTGGGTTTTCTGGCAGCAGGGCTGGGAATTGCCCTGCTATCTGCCTCTGTCAAACAGTTTCAACGACCGGGTGTTGTCTACCGCGAACTGCAACCATCATGTCCAGAGGTAGCACTAGCGGTACTTTGGCGACGAAATGACACCTCACCCGTGCTACATGCATTTCTCGATGTCGTGAGGGAATTAAAATCTTACAATCAACAGTTAACTGTTAACTGTTAACTGTTAACTGTTAACTGCACTTTAAGCTAAATCAAAAAGTAGGATTTCTGCGCCGATGTTGGTGCTAATTTCCAGTTGTTCTTCCCCGTTAATTTGCACCCCATCGCCTGCTCTGAGTTCCTCACCATTCAAAATTGCTACGCCTTGAGCTATTTGCAACCAAGCATAACGATTGGGTTGGACTTGGTAATTAATAACATCTCCTTCTGCCAAAACAGAAGTGTACAAATCTACATCTTGGTAAACTTTTACAGCACCATCGCGTCCATCTTTTGCAGCAATTAAGCGCAATTTACCGCGCCTTTCTTCTAAAGAAAAAGCTTTTTGTTCGTACCTTGGTTGTATTCCTTGTTGATTGGGAAGAATCCAAATTTGTAGGAAATGGACTGGTTCTGTTTTAGAATGGTTGTATTCGCTGTGCATAATGCCAGTACCAGCACTCATAATTTGTGCTTCACCTGGACGAATCACAGAACCATTCCCCAAGCTGTCTTTATGCTCGATCGCACCTTCTAAAACATAGGTGAGGATTTCCATGTCTTTATGACCATGAGTACCAAACCCAGCGCCCGGTGCAACGCGATCGTCATTAATTACCCGCAAAGAGCGAAATCCCATGCGGTTGGGATCGTAAAAATTACTAAAGGAAAATGTGTGGTAACTATCAAGCCAACCAATTTGTGTATGACCGCGTGCATTTCTATCATGAATTAGATGAGTTTTCGTATTGCTAGTCATAGGTTGTGCCTCCGATTAATAACTAGTGTTGCATCTATTTCTCAACTATCTTAATCTTAAAGTATGTACAGATAAAATGAAAAGTACGCACTAAAAAGTGCTATACTTACCAAAAAGATACTACTTAACTGATGGATAGATATTCATAAACAAGGCTCTTGTTTAACTAGTATGGCAAAAGATAGATTTCATAATGTTGTCAGAACTGCCTTAGAAAAAGAAGGCTGGAAGATTACGGCTGATCCTTATGAAATTAATGTGGATGATGTAGATTTTGAGATTGATTTAGCAGCGGAGCGGCTCTTGGCGGCAGAGCAAGAGGGGCGAAAAATCGCGGTGGAGATTAAAAGTTTTATTAGTTCATCCAATGTTTCAGAATTTCATACTGCCTTGGGACAGTTTTTAAACTATCGGGATGCTTTAGAAAAAATTGAAAGCGATCGCCAACTTTATCTAGCGGTTCGTTTGCCAATTTATGAAACTTTATTTCAAAGAAGGTTCATTGCGGCAGCAGTTGAGCGATATCAATTGCGTTTGGTAATTTACGATGTGCAACGGGAGGTTATTCATCAATGGCTGTAGAACAATATCGGCAATATATTCGGCAAATTCTTTCCGAACGACGAGAGCGCTCTTCAAGGCAGCAAAGAAATGCTGAAGAATACGAGGTGCAAACAATTTTCGATTCCGAGCAGGATCACTACCAACTACTTTATGTCGGCTGGCGTGGAAATAAACGTGATTTTGGTTGTATCCTACATCTTGATATTAAGGATGGGAAAATCTGGATTCAGCATGATGGTACAGAAGAGGGAATTGCCAATCGGTTAGTTTCTATGGGAGTACCTAAGCAAGACATTGTTTTAGCATTTCACGAGCCTTACATACGTCAATTTACTGACTTTGGCACGGGCGTATCCGTATAAAAATTAATAAAGAAAATAGACATCAACCGAATTTAAACGTGTACAACCAATCCTTGTATGAACGATGAGGGAACGTCTCTACATTATTGAACGAGTGGTTGTGTAGCAACTTTTTCTAACCCAATCTCTTTGAGTAGGCTCTTCCAGTATTCTGCTAGTGCTGGATCTTGAGGGTTGGCTTGGCGGAGTTCTGCTAGGGTTGTTAGGGTATCATACCAAATGCCAGAAAGTGCGTAAATTGCTACTTGTTGCGTTGGGGAGGCGTTTTTGAGCCGTTCACGCGATGTCGCATCTAAATTTACTCGCTGCACCCAGCCTTCCACATAATCCAACGTTACTGTTTGCTGAGGATTACATTTGCGCCTAACTTTGAAGAACCAGTGATAAGGCTTGTCAACTTCTAAAGATGTTGTGGTATTTTTGAGCTGCACGCGGACAATGCCAGATTGTGGGGGTATTGGGACATTTGTACGGTAAATTGTTTTGTTGTTGTCAGTTTGCAAAACAAACTCGATCGCCTGAATGAATGATTCGTTTTCGGGAACATAGAACCAAAAGCTCGGCTGTTGTGCACTAGTTAAACCCCACACCTGCGTAATCTTAGTATCTCCTTTGCCTAAGCTTAAGTTTTGTTCATAGCTTGGCACCAAAGCTGTTAAGGGCAAACCAGAAGTACACTCTCCCCGTGAGGCTCCCTCCCCTCGGTTTCCTGGTGCGCCTCTATCTTGTGGTGGAGGGGGTGGGTTAAAGCGAATTGGCACTGCTGAAGTTGCCTGTAGCACTATTGGATTGCTAAGGTAGCCCATCAGAACCAGGGGGAATATTAAAGCTAGTTGCACAAAAGAGCGTTTCATAGCTCATACCCAAGCAGTTTCTATTAACATTTGTTTTTCAAATGAGACCATCTGTCTGTTAATTAATCGGGTGTTGGTTAGGAATTTACGCAACCAACAGAGAAAATTTAATATTTCTTGACATAATTTTCTTGATTCCTAATTAAAGTATAAGAAAATACAACAAATTAACATCATTTACACCTTTTGATATAATAGATGATGCTAATACTACTTAGAAGGGCTATACCAGAGGGAACAAGCGGTATCCAAGCGCCCCAAACAATTAAAAAGACTTGGCAAGTTCCGTAGAGAATGATGATGGTAGCGAGAGTGGCAATTCCAAGATAGAGTAGCTTTCGGATGTACCAAGCCAGTAAACCACCTGTCAAACACCATGCCCAAATCCAGATTGTTTCCTGCCACACCGACAAGGAACATAGCAGCACTCGTCCTTCAAGCGCTGCACTTAGCAATTGACTAATCATTTGCGCTTGCAGGATCACGCCCGGTATTTTCTGAATCGCACCAGAGGAAGTCGCGTAGGGCGTGAATGAGGAGTCTTGGAAGCTTTCAGCCGTTGTACCAATGAGAACAATTCGGTCTTTTACTGCACTGGCGTTTACTTTACCCGCAAGTACCTCTGCCAACGTCACCTGTGGAACGAAATTCAGTGGTGAATTATATGAGCGGTAATTCAACAAAATTTGGTATCCTGAAGCATCAATGCCCTGATATCCACTGGTATGAGCTTCGATGGGTTTGAAGGTAGTCTTGCCCAATTTCCAAGCACCATCAGTGGTAAATTTCAGTGAAATATTCTCAGCAGCTAAGTAGCGCAGTGCTAGTTGTACGTTGAAGGCGTAGGTAGCACTACAAGGGGATGAGGGTGGTGGTGTCATTGATAGGAGATGGCGACGAACAACGTTATCGGCATCAACTACCAAGTCACTAAAGCCTAAGCGATCGCTCATTACTTCTTGTGGTGGCGAAATACCAGGTTTACTAGACTGAGGATCGCTAACTCGACAAACTGCAATTAGGCTCGCGCTCTTTTTCATTCGGTTTGCCAATTCTGGTAATCGCCTCACGGCATAATCCCGGTAGATATCCAATCCAATTACTCGTGGTTGATATGCTTCCAATTTCTCCAACAATTGGAAGAGCGATTCATCTGAGAGAGAACCTCGGCGTTCCTCCGGAGACTGTGATTGCACATCTTCTTCAGTAATCGTTACAACCAACAAGCGAGTCTCAGGCTTTTCCTGTGGGCGTTGCCGCAGCAGTTGATCGAATGCTTGTAACTCCAATGGCTGAAGCATTCCTAAATAGCGCACACCCATCACTAAAAGTGCGATCGCCATACTCGCACAACCCACCCAGAGAAGATGAAGTTTTGACTTTGATTGCCGGGTGTCGGGGTGTTGGGGTATCGGGGTGTCGAGACTTACCGCCCCCCCACTCCCTTTCTCCCTCTCTTCCTTTCTCCCTCTCTCCCTTTCTCCCCCTCTCCCCATCAACTCCTGCCAAGTAGGTGGTACCTCCGCCGGATTCTGGTAAATTACAGGCAACCAACTTGCGCAGGGAAATTGCCCCTCTAAACCTTGCAGTCTTTCCCTTGCCTCGCGCACTGCTAAATAAAGTGATTTGCCCAGAGCATACGCCTGTAAGAAATGTTTGAGAAATGTCTGTGCTACCCGATCTGGTACAGGTTCACGCATAACAATCAACTGCGGAATCTGCAATATCGCCAATTCTCTTGCTAATCCTAAACCATCACACGAGTTGAAAATAGCTAACTTTAAACCGCGAGCAACTGCATTCTTCAACCCATACTTTAACTGGCTAATTGTCAAACTCTCAGTTTGGTTAATATAAATATTACCCTTATCTCCTGCGCCTGAACTAGAACTATGTCCCGCGAAAAAGAGAATATCCCAATTTTGCTCCCAAAGACTATCTGTTAAGTCTTTTCGCTCTGGCTCAACCAGAAATTTAACATCAGAATCGGGCAATTGCTCTAGAATGCCACGATCTGTATCGATGTCAATTCCCGTGCTATCACCCAAAATCGCCAAGATTTTGACAGTTGTATTTGGTGTTGAGAGGCTTAGCTGTTCGTAGCTGGGGGCGCTTACAGCAATTTCTGCGTTTGTGTAGCGCTCCATCAAATCCCAAAGATGCCAAGGTAGGTTTTGAAGTTGATAATCTTCTGTTTGAAATATCACGCGAATTTCTTCAGATGTCCGCAGTTTTTCCAGCCATTTCTCACGGATGGGGCGAAAGGATTCGGATTGTAGCCAACAGTTCAGGCGTAAGCGTAGGTGTTCGGCTGGTTGCGTACACTCTTCAATAGAAACTTGTGGCATGGGCTTTGGTAGCCCAATCGGACGAGCGGAAAAATCCAGGCTGCGATAAATTGCTTGCCAACGATTAAAATTCAGTAGCAATTCTAGGTTTGGCGGAAGTTCTCCGATGACTTCGCTCTGAGGGCGGCTGTTTTCCTCACTAATTTGAAGTATCACTGGAAACCCTTTTTCAAAGCTTCCTTGGATAAACTTCAAAACGACTAACTTAGCCATTGTCATTTGTTTACCATCTAGTACAGTTAGAATTTTAATCAGTATATTTATTGCTTTATTCTATCTAGAAAAAATAACTTTATACAACACATCTTTCGGAGAAGGGTATTGATCCCTATACTTACTTCATATAACCACCTTTTATCTTTATGCAGATCTAGTCATAAAAGTTAATTTTTTAGTTTAGGTTTGCTTTTCTAGAAATCTCGAATTTGTATTATTGATTATGTTAAAAACAAAGTTGAGCAATAAAGCTTTTTAAAAAACTCAACTTTCACAAAAAAACTCATGCAATCACGGCAGGGTATAATCGAAATCTTTTCCACTTTTGTACAATTTGAAGGAGATGTTTTCAGCCGTTGGGTGAGCGATCCCAAACTAAGACGCAGTATGCTCAATTGTCTGTTGAAGTCGAATCAAGAGGAAACAGAAGCGTTTTGGGCAATTTACTGGCATCGCATCTGGCATCAACAAGCCAGTCAACTCGCTGCCGCCCATATTTCAGCTTATTTGCAGGAAGTGTGCTACTGGGTGGCGAGAAAAATGAAGATGAATCTGCCGGGTAAATATTCTGTGGCAGACTTTTTCCAAACGGCGATAGCTCGGATTGACAAAGTTCTCAAGGGCTTCAACCCGCAGTTGAGTTCCAATTTGAAAATTTATGCTGAATACGCTTTTAGCAATGTGATCAAAGATTGGTTACGCAAGCGTCAAGAAGTTGACATGTGTACCGACTGGGGATTGCTGCATAAACTCAGTCAAAAGCGACTGGTGGAGTCTCTACGGCAAGCTGGGTATAACTCGTCAACTATTGCGAGTTACGTACTCGCCTATCTCTGTTTTCTCCAACTCTATGCGCCCAATGATGCTGCAACTGCTCACAAATTGGTGAAACCGGATAATGCGACATTACAGGCGATCGCGAAACTTTACAACACCGAACGTCTAAGTCGGTTGAATTCTCCTACTCCAGTGTGTACTCCAGAAAGTTTAGAAACCTGGCTACTTGCTTGTGCTAAAGCCGTGCGTTCCTTTCAATATCCAACTTCTGTTTCAATTGATACTCCTCTACCTGGGCAAGAGACGGGTGAATTGCTCGACATAATGACAGGAAACTTTCAGGAATCAGTGTTGACGGAAATTATTGCCCAAGAAGAAGCAGAAACCATAGCGGCGCGGAGTACGCAAATTAAGGCAGTGTTAAGTGATGCGCTCCGCAAATTAGACACCAAGGAACAAGCGCTCTTGCAAGCTTATTACCAGCAAGGATTGACTCAGCAGCAGATTGCTCAACAACTAGGGGTAAAACAATATACAGTTTCTCGCTCTTTAACTCGAGTTAAACGTACTTTGTTGTTGGCGTTGGCTGAGTGGAGTCAACAAAAATTGCATACTCCCCTCAAATCTGACGTAATCGACAGTATGAGCAATGCTTTAGAGGAATGGCTGGTAGCTCACTATTGCTCTCCCCTTGTGTCGTCTTCAGAGGATTCCCACCATGACTTTTAATACACCAGCATCTACCCCAATTCCAGATCGACTATCTTTGGAAATTCCGCCTTCTTCTCAGGAATCACAATTCTCCACGTCTGGCGCAAGCTGGCGTGCCCGGATCAATCAAATGTGTTTAGATGCATTTTTGTCTTGGTTGAGGGAGGAGCAAGTACGATATGCAATCTGGACTCAAATAGCTGCATTGCCTAGCTTTTGGGAATTTGTGAATGGAACAGCGATTGATTGTGTTGGGATGCGACTGGTATTAATTCCGACAACGGCAATCGATTTGGGAGAGTTGCGCGTACCCCAGGAATGGGTGGATATTCCCAGTTGGGTTGCTGACTATTATATAGTAGTACAGGTTAATCCGAATGGTGGTTGGGTGACGATTTTGGGATATACCACCCATCGGCAATTGAAAATGGGTGTGTATGATGCAGGCGATCGCGCTTACTGTTTGGATGAGAATGACCTGATACAAGACATTAATGTGTTGTGGATTGCCCGTCAACTTTGTCCGGAAGAAATTTTACGTGAGTCAGTGTCTCCTTTACCGATGTTACCTTTAGCACAGGCAAATAACTTACTGGAACGGCTGGGCAATCCTGCAGTTGTCTTTCCCCGTTTAGCAGTTCCATTTGAACTTTGGGGTGCATTACTGGAGCATGGAGGTTGGCGACAGCAACTGTACGAGCGACGACAGGGGTTATCACAACAGTGGTCGATTCAGCAGTGGTTACAAGCAGGAGTGTCTAATTTAGCACAACAAATTGGCTGGGGAATTACACAGATGCAATTTGTCCCTCATGGTGTGCGCAGCCGTCCAAGTGAATCAGGTATAAGCTTGTCTCGACGGTTGACGATTGCTGGTAATTTCTACGATTTGAGAGTTTTTCCTAGAGGTAATTTAGAAGACAACATATGGCGGTTTGAGTTACGGAATGCAAATCCAAATGAAATGATACCAGCAGGATTTAAACTTAGATTGTTAACCGAGGATTTGCAAACTTTTGCTAATAACGAGGATACTGCAACAGAGGCGATCGTACAACTTTATGTTGATGTAGTGCTGGAGCCAGGAGAAGGTTTGGTGTGGGAAATTGAACCAGCACCAGATGGGTATGACCGAGAAATCCTGCGGTTTTGAATGACTATATTTCCGATTACAAAACCCTTGATGCTGTTATACTACTTTTTGGTAAGAAAATTTTTCCTACTATAAGTAGCTACCATGCAAGTAGAAAAAATATCGGTGTCGTTGCCAGCGCCCTTAGTTCAATTTGTAGAGGCGTATAAATCCCTACATAAAAAGAAGACGCGCTCAGAGGTGATAGAGGAAGCAGTGAAGTTGTTGAGAGAGCAAGAGCTAGAAAAGGCTTACAGGGAGGCAAACCAAGAGATAGATGAAAGTTGGGATATAGTCGTTGCAGACGGACTGACAGATGAAACGTGGTGAAATATACTATGCCAATCTCAGTCCAGCAGTAGGCTCTGAAACTGATAAGCGCCGTCCAGTTTTGATAGTCAGCAATGACATTAATAACCGTAATGCCACAGTAGTAACGATTGTTCCTCTAACATCAAATGTTAGTCGCGTATATCCGTTTGAGGTTTTGGTTTCCCCAGAGGAGAGCGGATTGCCAAAGCCGTCTAAGGTACAGGCTCAACAAATTAGAACGATTTCCAACCAGCGCCTTGAAGGTGAGGCGGTGGGAAAGCTTTCTGATGAATTGATGCAGCAAGTGGGAAATGCGATAAAACTCCATCTTGCTATGGAGGACAGCTGATGCCACCAAGGCAAATTTTTCGGATTGGCAGCAGTCTACCAACGGAAGGCAACCAGTGAGTAAACCAACCCTTGAGAAAACCGGATTTGAATTGAGAAATTCTGACACACCCGCTTTAGGGGTAAGAAACTGTAACTTAATTCCGTAATCATTACTACTCATTGTTATTCAAATCAGAGTAGCTTTTTCATACAAGTTCTGTTTTTTTACGGTTTTTCCTCGCATGTACTTTCTGTTGCCACTGGTTTTGCTTCCCCATCTGTGTGGTTTCCCGTCTGCTCATACCTCGTTCCCAGTCTCCGACTGGGAATGCGTATTGGGAGGCTCTGCCTCGCGTGTAAGAGTAGAATGAAAACAAAAGAACGATAAATTATGATAAACCTATATGAAAGTGTCATTAACTCCAGAACTTGAGCAGTTTATACAAAGTCAAGTAGAAAGTGGTAAATACAAGTCTCCGGAAGAAGTGATTATTGCGAGCATCACCTTATTAGAGGTATGGGAGCGCATGTACAAGGAGCACTTTGAAGGATTACGAAAGGAAGCAAAAGGCTGGATGCCCGGTTTTTTTGAGGAAGTAATAGGAGGTTGGGTTGGAGAACCGCTACAAAGGGCTACAGATTGAGGATTGGGAGGAAGTGGTTGAGACTTGATGAAGTTACCGCACAAGCTGCCTCAATGAGAAACTTTGATTAACCCGTTTGGGGAGGTAGTACAAGAAGCACTGGGAATATTTTGTCCGGATGACATGGCGTTGGGGGCAGAGGCAACCAAATAAATATCCCCCTTATGCACAATCCAGCCATTCGCTTCCACAATTGGCTGCTTTTCACTAGCAGAATGCTGAGGTTTTGCTTCCCCATCTTTATAGTTTCCCGTCTGCTCATCGAGCGTTACCCATTTGGTGATAACTGCACGAGGACGCAACGGTTCTTGAGGACTCAACGGCAGTCCACCGCGTCCTGTGGTAACAAAACTACTGGTTTGCCCAGCTCTCGGAGTACAACCAGTAGCGATTTGCCGGGAGGCGTCAACCAAATTTGTGGGCAGTTGTACTACTCCTCGATTGGGGTCAACATCAGGTGTGATTAGCTCAATAGTACCGCTTAATGAAGGGTTAGTTTGCGAAATAGCTGTGATATCATTTGTTGGAAGTTGACCTGGGTCTAAATCACCAGGTCGTAACCGCTCAAGCTCAAGCCTACTTAATGGCGCGATGCCATAAATACCAGAGGCGTTAATTATAATCCTTCCACCACTACCCCTAGATGCATTGGCAGTGATGTCGCTATTTTCATTAGGAGCAGCGACGATAAAGCCGGATGGAGCATTGATATTAATGTTACCACCATCTCCACCCTGCTGTGCTGTACCTGCAGTGGTGGATATTTGACTACTACGGCGCAGTAGTAAGAGGTCTTTTACTGATATGGTAATGTTTCCCCCATTACCTGATGTAGTTTGCGAGATAATTTGTCCTTGGTCAAGACGAAGAGAATCTGTTTGAATTTGAGCATCACCTGCGCTTCCAAGTCCTGTGCTGCTACTACTTATCTGTGCGCCATCTTTGACAGTCAACTGCCCAGTTGTAATCATCAAATTTCCGGCGTCTCCTACACCCGTGGATCGAGTTGACAAAAGGCTGGGCTGACCATTGGTTGAAGTGCCGATGAGATCCACCGAGTTAGAGGCTCTCACTATTACGCTTCCTCCTCGTCTTTCGCCTGCAGTACCTGCAGACACCAATGCTCCATCTAAGACTTGCAACTTCTGAGTTTCAATTGTCAATTCTCCGGCAGAACCAGTACTTCCGCTAGTGGTTCCAACAAACAAGCCGCTATTGAGACCATTTAGCGATGTTCCAATCAGTTGCACTGACTCAGAAGCTTTCACACTTAACGTCCCTCCCAGTTGAGCTGATCCTAAAGTAAGAGCAGAGGCTCTTGCTCCATCCCGGATAATTAACTGCCTCGTTTCAATTGTCAATTCTCCAGCTTTGCCGGAACCTTCACCTTGAGCAAACAGACCACTGGCTTCAAGATCATCTGCTGATGTTCCAATCAGTTGTACTGAATCAGAGGCTCTTACAACTAACTTACCTGCTTGTCCCGAACTAGTACTAGTACTAGAAGTTGAGACTCGTGCTCCACCTGTTACAATCAATCGCCCAGTGTCAATGCTCACCGAACCAGCATCTCCGGCACTGTCAGTTTGAGCTAGTATACTGCTAACATTCTCACTATCTGCCTGTGTTCCACTCAGTTCCACAGAATCAGAGGCTCTTACAGTTACAGTCCCCCCCGATCCAGAGCTAGAAGTACCAGCTGCTACCTGAGCTCCATCTCGGATAATTAATTTCCCAGTCTCAATTGTCAAGTTCCCGCCAGTTCCAGCATCTTTAGTCCCAGCCAAAAGGCGGCTTCCTCCGATTACTTCCACTAACTCGGAGGCGCGGACGGCAAGTGTCCCTCCTAATCTCACTCCTTTGTTGTTATTAGCTAAAATATCTGAACGATCAGCAATTGTGACACGTCTACCTGAAATTTGGATATAGCCTGGGTCATATTGATCATGACTGACATCAACTTTAGCTCCTTTTGTTATGAATATATCTGCAAGTTGCACATTCTGGGGAAAACTTAGACCTTGGTTTTTGCCCTCAACATTTAGCCCTACCGTTCCTGCTCCTGCCAATCCTCCCAACTCTATTCTACTACTAGGAGCAAACATTTGCCCTCCTTCTACATTTACGTTACCACCTACCAACAACAAACTTTGATTAGCTGAAATTCCCACTGTAGATTGATAGGTAATCGGTTGATTGGCAATTTGATTGAATAGCAAAGCTGAAGGGTTGACTACCAGAAGTGGGGGAGAATCAGGAGCCGAGGCGCTGAAGAAACCTTGATCGCCAAACCTGATAGTATTAGCTGTTGTCCCTACAAACGAACCGCCTAAAGCGAGTTTGGCATCTTTACCAAAGATAATCCCATTGGGATTAATTAGGAACAGGTTAGCACCACCAGTTACACCAAGCGTACCGAGAATCTCAGAGCGGCTACCTCCCGTCACTCGACTAATAATGTTTTTAATGCCAGAAGGATTCCTAAAAAGGACTTGTTTTCCTACATCAATGTTAAACTGTTCAAAACTGTGGAATAAATTGACACCCCTTCTGGCTCCACCATCTATCTGGTCAATGGGCGAGTTAGGAGCAAAAGGTCTAAGGACAGAACTTTCATTTCCAAGGGTTTGATCAGGTATGATCTCAGCTTTAGCCCAATCATTGGCTCCTGCGCTCGCCCCAACTAAAGCTAATAAACTTGCCAACCCCAACTGCCACCACTGATGAAGAAAGCTTTGAGAGAACATGGGAAAAGTCTCCTGAAGACAAAGTTGATGCCACTACGAGGGAAATGATGTCTCAGCTTTAGACAATAATAATGTTAAGGCTAGGGATAAAATTCGATCCCGGCTGCAAGGACGCGAACTGAATTTGATTGAATAACAGTGCATTAGATCTGCTATCAAACGTGAACTTGTTCAATTCGTCTTGCTGGATGCCGAACCCCCTAGCTAAAACCTGAATCTTATCCCCTTCTTCATATTTAAAGTCTGTGATGCTATCAATGCCATTAAATGGGGAGGAGAAGACAAATGTATCAGCACCAGCACCGCCTGTAAGGATGTCGCTACCAGAACCCCCATCTAGGATATCGTCACCAGCACCGCCCTCGAGAATGTCGTTGCCAGCCTCACCAACCAAAACATCCTTGTCGCCATAGCCCAGCAAGTAGTCATTGCCATCGTCGCCAATTAAAAAGTTCTTACCTGCATTACCCTCAATTCGATTGTCTAGGGCATTACCTAAGCCACCGATATCATCGCTACCTAAGAGAATTAAGTTCTCTAGGTTGGCACCCAATCTGTAGTTGGCAGAAGATTGAACTGTATCCGTTCCTTCATTCAAGTACTCTATAATCGGATCGCCTAAGTCTCCAAATACTGGGTTATTGTCCACAATATAGGTGTCGTTGCCAGGTCCACCGATTAGGGTGTCACTAGATATGTCTCTACCATCAAGGATGTCATTGCCTGCTCCGCCATACAACACGTTGTTAAGACCTTCGCCGCCATTTAAATAATCATTACCACCACCACCATATAGTTCGTCGGTGTTTGCACCACCGTAAAGGCTATCATCCCCCGTCCCACCATACAAAATGTCTTTAGCATCGTAGCCGTAAATTATATCATTACCAGACCTACCATATATAATGTCGTTTGCCGAAGTCCCATTTATTATGTCAGAACCTGTGGTGCCGAAGATATACTCAATTTCTCCTGAATTAGGCGAAAAATCATTTGGGCTTTGCGCACCGGAATTTATAGGTTGAGGGATGATGTCTTGAGTCACAGGGACAATACTGTAAACTCTATCCTCATTTATAGCAAAGTTGTTAATAATGTCATAATTATCACTACTCCAAACATGCACTTCATGGATATATAAATCAACAGTATGGACATCGACGATATGAGTTACATTATTGAAGACAAAATTATCAGCACCACCAAGACCATCAAAAGTATCATTACCCTGATCGCCGAAGAAATTATCACTTTCTGGAGTTCCTATCAGATAGTTATCATTGAAGTCTCCGCTGATATTTGCCATGTCTATTGCTCCTTGTCAAACTATAGTGAGCGGGCAAAATTAAGTTACTGTAGAGTACGTACAACTAAACCTGGCATTAATACTATTATGCAACGCCGCGTTAAGAATAGCAGTAGATACACAGTTGTGTTACACAAAAGTTTAATAGCCTCTATCTAATACTCACTTTCACAAGCGAGTTTTACGAAAAACTACCTGCATCTTTACAAAAATTCATTATCCGGTTCATTAGCGAATAGACTTTAAACTCTCAGCTTTTTGCACGAAGAAATCAGTAAAAATACTCATAATAGTACGCTGACGCAATTTAATATTCGCATTGATCGACATTCCCGATTGCAATATTAGTTGACGATTATTACTCAACATCGCCTGTTTATCCAAGCGGACTTTCGCCGGAAAACGGTGGTAAGGATAAACTTGATCTGGAGGTAGTGCATCAGAACCAATCGTTAGGAGTTCGCCTTTGATATCGCCATACTCTTGAAAGGGGAAGGAATCAATTCGCACATCGACTTTCTGCCCTTCTTTAACAAAGCCGATATCCCGGTTAGTAATGTAGACTTTGGCAATGAGGTTATCTTTGGGAACGATTTTGAGAATTGGTTCGCTGGAGTTAACCACAAACCCCGGTGTTTTAGCTTTCAGTTCAAAAACGGTTCCATCCACGGGAGAGGTAATTTTCTGATATTTCAGGTTGACGATCGCCTTACTTAACTCACTATCGATTTGACTTATCTGACTATTTATCTCATAGATACGCTTTTGGTTATCCACAATTACCTTTGTTAACTGGCTGTCGATTTCGGCTATGCTTTTGTCGTTAGTGGTAATGCGAGCCAACAATTCTTCTTGGGAAAGTGCAGCGGTATTGCTCAGTTTTTCTTTTGCTTGAGCGATCGCCAATTTTAATCGCTGTTGTTCTTTAGTCAGTCTGTTAATTTCTGCTTGTTTGCTTTCAACATCCTGCTGCTGTTTGAGTACCTGCACTCTAGAAATAGCTCCCTCCCTTGCCACCAACTCCAAACGACTAAGAATGTCTTGATTAATAGCCAGCGTCTGTTTGGCACTAACTAACTGTACCTGAGTTTGATGCAATTGCTCTTGTGTTTGTCCGATTTCAAGAGAAGCAACCTGTAAGCGAGACTGTAATTCCAACTGACGACTTTGCAAACGTAACTTTTGCTCTGGGCTAAGAGTCACTCCCGCAGTAGAACCCCTTAACTGCGCCCGGTAAAGTTGGTTTTCTGATGCGATCGCAGCTCGACTTTTAGTCAAAAATGCCAATTGTGGGGAAATTTTCAGTAGATTCGCATGTTGAGCAACCAACTCTGGGGAGGTTGCGCCTTTAACCTGGTTGCGGTAAAATGCATTTTCTTGCTCCAAAGCCTGTTTTTCCTGCAACCGGGCAACGCGGCTTTTCTTCAGTGATTCTAGTTCCGCATGGGTTGTGGTTTGTTCTAGACTAATAAGTGTTTCACCTTTTTTGACTTGTTCACCGTCTTTGACGTGAATCAGCTTGACAACACCGCCGACAGGAGCTTGAATATCGGTGACTGGTGCTTTCGGTTCCAACTTCCCATTGACAGGAATGGATTCATCTATTTTGAATACCGAAGCCCAAATTATGGTAAAAGTAGTTACACCAACAATTCCCCAGGCTATAGTCCGCGACCACATAGGAGATTGTTGTAGAAGAACAGGTTGGTCAAAGTCATATTGAATAGTCATATCTATTTTGGATTTTAGATTTTTTTACCCTCTTTCCCAGACTCAGCCTGGGAATATAGTCCAAGAGGCTCTGCCTCGCGTGTTGAAAAGATTGGCTGAGTAGGTCAAAATGGGAGGCGGAGCCTCCCGAAAGGCGTTCCCAGGCTGAGCCTGGGAACGAGAAATGACTAAATTTGGGCTTCTTGTTGTTGATAAAGACAGTAGTAGTAACCTTTGAGCGCCATTAATTCTGCGTGGGTTCCTTGTTCTACCACTGCGCCTGAGTCCATCATCAGGATGGTGTCGGCATTACGGATAGTACTTAATCTATGAGTAATAAAAAACACTGTTTTTCCTTGGAATGCTGCGGCTAGGTTGCGGCAGACTTGTGCCTCTGCGTTGTAGTCAAGGGCACTAGTGGCTTCATCAAGGATGAGCAGTTGGGGATTTTGCAGGACAGTACGAGCTATGGCAATCCTTTGTTTTTGTCCGCCAGACAATCCAGAACCCCGCTCACCTACAGAGGTGTTGTAGCCGTTGGGCAGGTTCATAATAAAGTCGTGGGCATAAGCAACCTTGGCTGCAGCAATTATTTCTTCATCGCTAGCGTCTGGACATGCTAAAGCGATGTTTTCCCGCACCGTACCGTCGAATAATAGTGTATCTTGTAACACAAATCCAATTTGACGCCGCAGGGAGTACAGTTCCACTTTGCTGATGTCATAACCATCAATCAAGATTTTCCCAGACTTGGGTTCATAAAGTCTGGGTAGCAATTTTAGCAGTGTACTTTTTCCAGAACCGCTCTGACCGACAATACCCACAAAGGAACCAGCTGGGAAGTCCAAGTTGATGTTGCTTAGTTGCAATGGACCATTAGCACGGAAGCTAAAAGAAATATTTTCATACCGGACGTTACCAGTAATTGCGGGCATGACGATGTTTTGCTTGTCGCCTATCTCTGTTTCTTGAGGCGTGTCTAGAATATCGCTCAGTCGTTGTAGCGACAGGGCAACTTGTTGGAAGTTCTGCCACAGTTGCACTAGGCGCAATAGGGGACTGGTAACATAGCCGGAAATGATGCGGAAGGCGATGAGTTGCCCTAAAGTGAATACGCCATTACTCGTTAGGACGAGATACGCTCCCACCCACAGCACTAGTAAACTAGAAAGCTTGTTCAGGAAGTTGCTCACCGAACCGGCAGTCGTTTGGGTAGAGATAGTTTTGAATCCGGCGCTGATGTAGCGGGCATAGCGTTCTTGCCATGAATAGCGCGATCGCAATTCCAAATTTTGCGCCTTGACTGTCTGCATCCCTGCCATCACTTCCACCAAGTAGGAGTGAGTCTCGGCATTGCGTTCGGCTTTCTCTTGCAATTGTCGCCGCATTACGGGTGACACGATCAGGTTGAGTAATGCGAACAATGGTACTGTCGCCAATGCTACTAATGTCAACAACCAGCTATAAATCCCCATTACGAAGATGTAGATGACCGAAAACACTGCATCCATTACCACAGTAAGGGCTGTACCTGTTAGGAACGAGCGGATATTTTCCAGTTCGCCAACTCGCGTTGCCAATTCCCCTACAGGACGGCGTTCAAAATAAGACAAAGGTAGACGCAGCAAGTGATTAATAACTTCAGAACCCAAAGATAAGTCGATGCGGTTGGTAGTATCCACAAACAATTGGGTACGAACGGCGGTTAGTACTGCTTCTACCACAGACACAACGATTAAAAAGATGCCCAAAACTTCCAAGGTGTCAGGGCTATTCCCTACTATTACTTTGTCGATAATCACTTGTGTCGCCAGGGGATTCACCAGCCCAAACACCTGGACGACAAATGAAGCAATTAACACTTCAATAAGTACCTTGCGGTGACGACGCAGTGCGGGTACAAACCATGAAAGACCAAACCGTGACTTGGGCGTTTCTTTCGTAGGTTGCAGCAACAGTACTTCTCCAACATTCCCCCAAGTTTCGGCAAAGTCACGGCACTTGCGGCGTACTAGCCCGATTTCGGGAACGGCAATGAGTAACTCTTGCTGGCTAGTTTTGTAGATGATGGCAAAACTGTCTTGCCAGGAAATCATTACGGGGGGTTGCACTCTACTGATGGCGGATGCAGGAATCTTCACCATCTGCGTTGTTAACCCCATCAATTCTGCCACCGCACCGCAAAATTGCAACGATAAACTGCCAGTGTGTGCGTACTGCTTCGTCACAACACGTTTCAGCATATCTCGCCGTTCGGGAATGTTGAAATACTGGCTTAACATCTGGAAGCAAGCTAATGCTGCATCTTGGGGACCTCTACCCCGAATGTATGGGTATTTTTCTCGTTTTGACTGCTGCTGTAAAGACGCGACATGTCGCGTCTCTACAAGAGGAATCTCTTTTGCGTAGGGAATTTCTTCATGCCAAGAATTTACTGTTGTTGGTGTGATGGGGACTGGGAGTAAAGATTTGGGTATACCCACTAAACGTAAATTTGCGCCAAACGGGAAGCGCTTCTCTACATTCTCTAGACTGCTCCCTACAGGCAATTCAGGCACATTGCTACTGCTAACAAGCCACAGAAGTTCTCGATCTTGTAGAGACGCGACATGTCGCGTCTGGTAATTTCGTGAGGATATAGTTCGTACTTTCGCTGCTTCCCAAACAGTCTGGGCAAGCTTTGCTACATCGGTGTTGCCATCAGCCCGCCGACTCATTTCTTCTAAGAGTAATTCATACACTTCTATCAGAGCGGCACGACTGTGCAACGCTTTTGCAAAAGTTGACTCCCGCTTCATTAAGTCAAGAAAATCTGTAATGGGTAAATTGAGGCAAATTACTTCTTTTGAAGCGATCGCCATCTCACAAGCAACACCCCGCAGATGACTCACCCAACCCAGAACCTCCCCTGGTTGCAACAACTTCAATGTGATCGGATTCTGCCTATTGGGTTTGTAACCCAATAAACGAGCTTGTCCTTCCAAGATAATGCTAATTTGATGCGGCATGGCTTCCCGTGTCACTATCACCTGCCCTAAGCGATAGCGCAGAAATTGTCCCTTTTTTAGCAAATTTTCTAAAACGTTTTGTGGCAAGTGATTGAAGGGAAATATACCTGCAATAAATTCTTTAATATCAAGGGTGGTGGATATCATATACTATTTTTTCCCTTGAATAATATTGAATTGGGAACGATATCAGTAGGATCGGTATTACTATCAAAAGAAGATATTAACCAACCATTTGTACCTTTATAAACTATAAATTCCCAGAAAAAAGCTGCCTTATCATGTTCCGATTGAACGTAAACAATTTGTGTTTTTTCTGTTATGGACACAGTAGCAATTACGGAATAATTTATGCATTTACCAAGCATAAAGTTGAACATCTTGTCAATGTCATTAGCCGTTTGAGTTATGGTAGTGCTAATCATAGGACTACTATGATTAGCCCATATGGTATATGCATTTTTACTACTACCAGAACAAAGCGCTTCAAATCCTTCAGTAATGATAGATAAGCTATTTGGATTGTTACTATTTTGAGTAATTTTGTTTCCTTTTTCCAATAAGTTTGAAGTTTCTTGACCATAACTAACAGTTCCTAAGCTAACAATAAAAACTGTAGTTAATAGACTAATAAAAATTGATTTACTTTTCATTTTCTACCTCCGCCTTTATCGGCTTCTAAGCTGCACCTGTCTTCTCAAGCTGTGCTGGTTTGCTTTTTACTCCCATCCAAATTTTTTCTTCCGCTGAAAGTTGACTTAGTTGTTGTTGAAACCAAGCTTCAAAATTTTCCTGAAGCAATCTTTGGTGCATAAAGTCGTCTAACTGTGCTGGAATAAGCTTTTCAACGCGGACAATTACCCACCATTCTCCAAAGGGTACGGGTGGCTGAACTATACCGGGTTGACTTGTGTAGAGCAACTGGGCAAAATTGGGAGCGATAGTACCAAATTCTACTGGACCAATGATTCCACCAGTTTGGGCTTCTAAACCAGAGGAATATTCACGCGCTAGTTCAGCTATTGACTGTTCTCCTTCTTGAATACGAAAGTATAGCTCGTTAGCAGTTCCTCTTTCTTCAGTTCTAATTAAAGAGTAAATGACTTTATCTAGCTGTCTTTTACGTTTGAGAAAGTAAGATTTGAGTTGATGTCCCCAAGTGACTTCTTTGAACTTTTCCACTCTGAACTTTCGCGTTGCCAAAAGTTCTAACTCCTCTTGAGTTAAACCGTAACGAGATCGCCAATCTTGTCTTTTCTCTTGGCTTGTCAAATTCCAATGCTGGTAAAATTGCTCTAGTAAACGAGCCGTTTCCTCTGGTGTGCAAGTGATCGGCGCGATCGCCGAGTCGATAATGCTCTCGCATAACAATTGAGGAATGATGTTGTAACTAGCCAGTAAAGGAATAATTTCAGAAGCCGCGAGTACGCGATTACCAATTTGTAGAACTGCGCTCATATACGTGCAAATACTTGTATTGTGGTAATTTTGCAGGGAAGCGGCAACCAAGTATGGCGTACCGCTTATATCCACTACACATGCTTGAAAGCATTGTTTTGCAATGCTTTCAAGTACTTATCACTCAGTTAACCTTTTACTATTACAGGTTTCAACTGATACTCAACCTACAACTGCTGCTGCACCAGTAGAGAAGTTCTCGAAGGTCAAGGTATACGATGTATCACCACTGAACTGATAGACTTGGAGGAAGTAGTCACCAGCATCATCTAAGGTGATAGTGTCCGGGCTAATCCCACCTCTTGTAGAGCGCAAGAGTACTTCGCCCTCGTCAACGATGCGATTTCTGTTACTATCATGGATCACTTCGATATCAGCATCAGAGTTTAGTTCGTCAAGGCGAATATTGGTTCGCTCAAAAAATCCGAGAGAGAAGGCATAGACATCAGAAGTGTCACTATTACCTACAAAACCATAGAAGGTGCGATTCTCCGACGGTGACAGATCCCCGACTTGAGTTTCAATCGGGAGAAGGTTACTGGGATCGGCAGTAGACAAGGATAAACGGTAAGAGGCATCGCCTGAACTGCCTGGACCAAAGCGATAGACTTGGGCAAAATAGATACCGGCTGGTTGATCGGCAACATTAATCGAGTCATCTGCGTTACCTCCCCGATAAGAACCTGAAACGAACTCATCGACTCCCACGTCCAAGTCACCGTTACCGTTAGTGTCTCGATACAGTTGCATATCGACATCATCGCCTTCAGTGATTCTCGTCAAAGCCAGGTTGATGTTATCGGGACTTTCAAGGTTGAACTGATAGACATTAGTAGGCTCTGCTTCCGTTACAGTGCCTCTGCGGTTACGAGGAGTACCTTCAGAGGACAGAGTAGGGATAATAATTTCAGCCATTTTTCCTTCCTTTAAGTGTTACAAGTCGTTAGAAAATTCACAAGAGTCTGAATCGTGACAACCTAAACAGAAGATTCAACAAAGCGTGTTTTGTAACTTATGTTGTCCTCGGCATCTTGGTGTCACATCTATCCATACGTGCCTTGCTGATGTCTATGCAGGGTTTTGTTTCCTGGGACAAAAGTTGTAAGATTACTTAATAATTGAGATGAATATATAGCATTCTATTTCCCAAGTGAAAATCTACTGCTTAAGAAGCCCGGTAACTGTTACGAAACCGGGCTTCTAATTGCTCACAAATGATTTATGACTGCTATATAAGGATGAGCTAAAACCATTTACCAAATAGAACAAAAGCTGCCCAATAACCCGGACGGCTGTTGAGAGCAGGTAGCCTTAGAAGTTGAGTGATTCTCCAGCAAGGACTTCCTGCATATACTCGCGAGTATCTTGATTCGGCTCCCGGCTCAATGCCCTTGCAAGCAAGTTCTCTGCTTCCTCTGGCCAGCTTTGCCGCTCCCAATTAGCCAGAACACGAATTGCCATATTACGATTGCGCGTCACAGGACTCTGTAAGCCAGCACTGATTAAAGACCATCCTTTGCCCGGAAAGCGATGGAGGTCTTGTAGAATGAAGTCGAGTTCACGGTGATGGGCAAACTCTGGATCGAGTCCTAAGTCATCAGTCGGTCCACTGGCAATCTGCTCAAGGGGAAGCCGTTGAAGAGCCAAGGCAATTACGCGCTCAACCCGCTCCGAGTCATTGGTTTGCATAACGAAATACCAATGGGGTTCTCCTTGCTGCAAGCGTTCAAAGTACACCTCCCAAATGTCCATGCCGAGTGCTTTCGCCGCCTGAGTAGCAGTGGCAAATGTACGAGCATCGGGACTGGCTAAGGCTGCATTGACTTGTTCGTGCCAATTGGAACGCGACAAGATGACCTCAATAAACTCCAGCATCACCGTGCGGTGGAAAGACCAACCCAAAGTAGAGTCATGAACGACTCCATCTTCCTCATTGAGAAACTCTCGAATTGTTTGTACTACCACAAACTGCTCTAGAGTTATGTCGCGATCGCACAGGAGTTGCAAGTAGCGCTTGGTGACTGCTGCTGCATCTGGGTAGTCCTGCACATCCTCTGCAGGTCCACCACGTCCTTCTATCAAAGTACTCAGAATCTCACCAGCGCCTTCAAGCAAAGCATCATCCGGGTCTGGCTGCTCAAGCGCTAAGAGCAAATTACCAGTAGTTGCACAAATGCAGGCAGTGTATTCATACATCACATCGTTGCGGTAGCCGAATCGCAGCATCCATCCCTGAATTTGCGGGTTTCGAGTTTGGCACAGACGCTCAATAATCTGAATGCGCCCCCAACCCGTCACGTGCTGCGCTAATTCCCACAGACTAATTTCAGCGTTATCTTCCATACAAAGCAAGGCTACAACGACGTAGAGGGTAAACTCCTCGTACCGCCCTAGAGTCATCAGCAACTCACGGTCCTGTTTGTTGGCAAAAAGACCAAGCAAACTAATTCCCAGTTTGACGAGTTCGCGATCAGGGGCACGGGTTGCCAGCCACCGGGCGATTTCATACAAGCCATCCGTATCAAGTTGCTGCTGCCAAACAGCTTCCAGGAGTGGGTCAATGTAGTCAATAGCACTGTGTTCCATCAGTACAGTGTAGAGGTTTCCTGCCCGCTCGCAAGTAACTTGCTGTGTCAAAGCGAGCAGAACTTCTAGAACCTGTTGAGCTATGTCTCTTGCTTCACCAGCAGAACCGTGATGTACCCAAGCACCATCCGCTCCTCCAGGCATCCAACGTAAACCTGTTTTTAACAGCACTTTGTCTTTGTCGGGAAGAGTCTGACCACCTTCACTAAGTCCTATGGCTCCTGGTTGAATATGTGCTTCGAGGTGGTCTAGAATGGCAATTCGGTCCCCCCATGGCGGTACAATGCTGAATATCTTTGGAAACTGAAAGTTATGCATATTCAATATGCTCTGACGCTCGTTTTTAAAGTTGTGTTATAAATACAGATTTTGTCAACTTAATTCAAGCCATATGAATGGCTTTACCTTTACCTCCGATTTAAGCTACAAGTTTTCTGAAAAGTACAAGTTAATGTTAAAAATCTTAACAATAAAGAGCAAAAGTAGACCATATATGGGGAGAGTATGAGTGAAAGAATCTCGTAACAACTTTAAAGGATTCTTTGAACTCGTTTAGTTTTAGCTTAAGCGGCTGCCAAAGTTGTTTTCGACTCAGTTTGAGCATCTTCCACCTTTATTGCTGGGCGTGAAATTTTTCAAGTTCCACTAACTACTTCAACTTCCTACTAATCGTAATAGTGTCCTTTTGCAGCGATTTATTGATTTTTATAGTTCGCGTATACGTGAAGCTATGTATCCAACCAGAGGAAATATCAACGGCAAATTCTGCTGCATCCTCAATTGTCAAGTTGTCAGGCAAACTTTGTATCGGAGCTTGGCGAACCAAACCCACCGTCAAGTCGTTCATTGTTTTCTCAATTATGCGCTTTGCTTCTTCAGGTAGAATCGTCTGTTTCCAAGTAACCACAGCCCTACCTAATTTTCTATCTAGGGTTTTCAGGGCAAATTCTCCACGGCTGGGGAACGATTCACCTCCCCAAGGGTTTGGTAACTTGTCTTTGTACTCAATAGGCTGGGATAGTGTGTACGTCCTACCAAGAACTAGGAATAATAATTGGGGCATCCGTATGTACACCTTTTCAATCTGTTCTTTAGTGGCAAAGGTGGATGCAATTTGAACACGCATCTTGGTAACCATCGCCTTGTCTAGTCCCAGATTTTGCAACTGTTTGATAATTGTATCAACTGCTAAAGTAGAAGTCTCCTTAATCTGTTCCCAATTCTGCACTTCCTCAATCGAACCAAGAGAGTTTATTTTAAGTATAATTGGTGATTGTAACTCATTAAGATTGTTAATCATTTGCTGGATTAATGGTTCTGTGGTTTGCTTAGAGTCAGAGAGTTTCGTTTCTCCGTAAAGCCAACGTAGAATGTAACCTTGAGCGCTAGCTTGAAGAACCTCAATTTCTAAGTTATTTCGAGTACTCGCGTTGAGCACAACCTTATTGTCTTGCAATCTTAGTCTGGTTTTGACCATTTGGTAGTGTAGTTTTTCACCAACTTTCCACTGGGGTAGCAATTCTACCGAGTTATTTGCTCCACTCGCTAATCTAGGTACGCAGAAAAGAAAAAGAAACCCCAGAGTAGTTACCACCATCACTGTGTTCCTCAATCGTCTTGCAAACATAGTTTTTTCTCCATAATTGGGAGGGCTATTACGAACAGAACTGGCTCTGCTGTATTTGTGGTGGAAAACCTTTTTTGGGCATAGAGCATAGGGCATGGGAATGCCAAATCCAGCAAAGATTTGAGCTAATTATAAGTTTTACATATCTTTATAACTACGGGAGAGCCGCATTGTAAATCTACTGTCATAGACGGCGGCAGAGCCTCAACTCGGTACCCGTTTACTAGTTGCAGTTTTGGTTAAAAATTGAACCATCAGGCATAGTTGCGCCGCACAAAGTGGTTTTCTTCATATTAGTTTTAGTCAGATTAGCATCTCTTAAGTTAGCACCCTTGAGGTTAGCATTCTTTAAATCAGCACCACTTAAGTTAGCGCTACTCAAATTAGCACCTGCTAAAAAAGCCCTATCTAGTTGAGCACTCTTCAAATTGGCGGCTTTCAAATTGGCATCTTTTAAGCTGGTATAAAACTCTGTTCTCATCCCTGTCCAGAAATCCTTGAAAACAGCTATGCTTAAGTCTGCGTCTTCTAAATTAGCTCCTTCCAGAACGGCATCTCCTAAGTTAGCTCCCTTCAATTTGGCAGCTTGAAGGTTTGCCCCAGAGAGATTTGCATAGCGCAGGTTAGTCCGAGTTTTGCTGTTTGTCGTCAAGTCAGCCCCGCGCAGAATGGCTCCCTCTAAATTGACACCTTTGAGGTTGCAACCTTCTAAGTTGGCTTTTTCCAAATTAGCACCTTTGAGATTAGCTCCCCTGAGGTTAGAACCGTTAAGATTAGCCTTCCTCAAGTTAGCTCCCTCCAATTGCGCCCCACTAAGATCGCATTCCTTACACTTATTAGTAGTTATTAATTGCTGGATGTGCTGGGGATTACCTACCGTAATTGCTTTGTTTTTTAACTCGCTTAAAACTTGAGCCTCACTACGAGTTTGAGTTGAGGATTTTAGCTTGTCGATCAGAGTAAGTCCAAATTTGCGACCTGTTATGATAGTCGTATAATTAAGGCTCTCTTGACCTTGGGCAGATGGAATTGTGTAGCCGATTTCTATCTCAGATAATTCCTTGTTTTGCATAAAAGGTGCCCCAATTAGCGCACCAAGAAGCCCGTAGCTTACAAACGCTGCTCTGTTATCTTTGTGAGATTCCAGATAATCTACGGAAACAACTTGATTGTAAGGAATTGTGATTTCTCGGGTTGCTCGCTGATTATCTAAAACATCTAGCTTTTTCCCTTCCTCTAGGTAAACTTCTAGGCGATCCTGGGTAACAGCAATCTTGCAACTGCCAGTTTGTTTGGTGTTATCAAATACAGTAGAACACTCACCTTTATCACCCGGACGCTTTTCCAGAGATATAGGAATGGAATAGCCTTTGCAACGGGAATTGTGAGGGAATTTAGAACATAAGTTGTAAATGTCTACTTCCTGCTCCTTAGCTTGACTTGGATCAGCAAAGAGAACAGCAGCAGATTGCAGTCCAATAATTCCCAGAATTGTTGCTAAGATTGATACTGATGGATAAATGTAGTTATTCAGATAAAACTTCATAGCTTCGTCAGGTTCTTTAAACCCTTCTAAAATTGTTTTAGAAATAGAGATTTTGTGAACTTAATTAAATTCACATGAATGGCTCTACTTTTACCTCTCCATACGTGCGCTGCTCTTGTCTATGCAGGGTTCCCTCTCCTGATGCTAATGTTGTAAAGTTTCTTAACATTGGGATGGCATCACATCTTGCTCTCTCTTTCCCAGGCTCAGCCAGAGAATGCAGTCAAGTGGGCTGCTGCCTGTGCTAAATTTCGCGAGGCGGAGCCTCCAACTAAGGCGTTCCCAAGCGGAGCATGGGAACGAGTTGATTGTAGAGACGCGAAATTTCGCGTCTCTACAACCAGTTACCAATTAGAACGTAAGCAGCCCAATAACCAGGACGACTGTAGTTGGGATATTTTTGTAAAAGTGTCACTTGAGCGCGACGTAGAGCTTCCGCTTTTGTGACTTTGGCAGTTGTCAACTCACGATAGAACTCTCCCATTAAAATTGCCGTGGAGCGATCGCCCACATTCCATAGACTCGCCAGTGTACTCCTTGCACCTGCACGTATACCTACCCCTGCCAAACCGAGAGTTGCCCGATTATCTCCTGCTGCTGTCTGACAAGCACTCAAGACGAGCATTTCTATAGCTTCTGGGCGTGTTTCATCTCGACGGCGCAAAAGCAAATCAAAATCGCTCACATTAATTGGACCATCCGCAGTCAAAATAAATGTATCTTCAGAACGAGAACTAAACTGTCCGTGGGTTGCCAAGTGAACCACATTAAACCCAGAGGCATTAATCTTACCTTGCAGTGTCTTACTTGTAAAATTTTGGTTTAAAAGTTTTGTAGTTGAAACTCCTGAGCGAGCAATCAAGTTAAACTCAGATATAATTTCCGGTAGAGGTGGAAACTGTGGAAAATTGGGTGGCGGTTGCACCAATCCCCCAGCAAGTACCTGCAACTTTTGCTGTGTTAAAGGCTTGGGTGTCTGTAATTGTAGTCCCAGATTTAAAGCCACAGCATATTTCTCAATCAGATACTGCTTACCGTCATAAAGTGACGCCATTGGTACACTTCGCAACGCCCCATCCAGAACAAAAACTAAAGTGTTGACTTTGCTGCGTTGTAACTCAGAGTCAATTGGTTGAATCAGCCAACTATATAGTTGTAGAGACAGAGATTGAACTTCTTCAATTGTGTCAGGTTCATTCAAGTACTGCCGCAGTTGCCCTAAAATATTTTCCACTTCCGTCTGAGATTTATTGACCGAGAAATGGCGCAAAGGAAGCTTGGGAATTTTGACAATGACTTGTAATTGGTCTGGTAAAATAATTGGATAAATAACGGCAGTGGTGGGACTATCTTGCTCTACCACTTTGTCTAATACAACCTTTGTCACATTCAAGCAGGCTTCCCGAAAGAAGTTATCTAATTCTGCTAGCTGGAGTGCTTCAATTCTTTGCCTAGCTTTGTCTAATGTTTTTTCGCTCAGCTTTTCTCCTCGTGGTTGTAACAGCAATGCTACAGATTCGCGGTAAACTGGTTCTACACTTTCCCTAAATGAAAACTGAACATCTCGATTAACTGCAACAAGATCGCTTCTGATCGACTGCAACTCTTCATAAGCCGCATCATAGGCAGCAATTGCCGCTGGAATATTGCCCTGCTGTTTGAGCAAGCGTCCCATTTGCCAATGCCAATTATAGGCGATATCCGGTGCATTCACCAATTGCGCCAACACAAGTGCCTGCTGTGTGAGCTTTTGGGCATTCTTCCATTGTTTTTCCTGCTCATACAGTTTTCCCAAAGTTCCTAGAGCATAAGATTCTGCTCGCTTATCACCCAGCGCTTTCGCTTGTTGAACTCCTGTAGCAAGCAATTGAGCAATTTTTTCAGGTGTTGAATATCGATCTGTAGGGGCACGGCACTGCCGTGCCCCTACACACTCTTTCATCAAGCTCTGAGCCAGATGAACTCTGGCATAAACTGCTACCTGACTTAGGGGGAGTTTCTCTATTTCTGTTTCTATTTGCGTTAAAATAGATGGTATTATTGCTGCTTTATTAGTCTTAATTAATACATTAATAAGATTAATTTGAGCTTGGACTTTGGTGAGTGGTGCAGGATTGGTGGCAATTACCTGATGATAGAACGCGATCGCACCCTGGTAATCTTGCTGAAGTCTGGCAGTATTTCCCAAACTCAGTAGCGTTGCACTAATTTCTGGAGTGTATTTCAACCTTTGAGCAAGTTCCAGGCTTTTGAGCAGAACTTGACGGGATTTATCCAAATCTCCGGTTAACTGAAGTGTATCACCCAGCGATCGCAACTCGACAACTTTAGTTAAAGAATCTGGCTGAGATTGCAAATCATTACTTAGTTCAGTCAAACTTGTCAAAGCACGACGGTAGAATCCCAGTACCTGCAAAGCCTGTGCTTGATTAATACGACTGCGAGTCATGCCACTTTTGTCACCAATTTGAGTATAAGTATCGATAGCTCGCTGCCATGTTTTTAAAGCTACCTCAGCTTGTCCTTGCTCTAATTGCAGCGATCCTTGAATCTCAAGCGTTTGAGCTTGAACTTGCAAGTGTTGTTTGGAATGAGTGCCCAGTAGTTGTAAACTGTTATTAATTGCTTTATTAGCTTCAGCAAACATTCCACGTTGCTGATAAACCAAAGCAAGATTACTCAAAGTCATTGCTTGCCTAAGCTTGTCTCCCAACACCTGATACTGTTGAGATACCTTTTGCAAAACTGCTTGCGCTTCTACTAACCGTCCCGCTTCAAACAGTACTTTACCCTGTTGTAATAAATCTTGTAAACTTTCTTGTGATTTAGACAAACTCTGAACTGGAACAGTCACTTGAGATTGTCCCAGAACAGGTGAAATGATCAAAACTATAAAAACTGTTACTAGCGTCAGTAGGAAATAAGTTTTGTAATACGCCCGCCCACACCCTATTCGTGTGAGGCTAATTGTGCGAAGCCTGCCAGCTCCGGCTATAAATTTAAAGCCGGAGCTGGCAAACTTTGTACGTGTAGCCACACCCTTGAGGGTGTTGGCTAAAAAGTGACATACTCCCAAGTAGAAGCGTTTTCCTACCATCTTGGTTTTTCTCTCTCATACCTAGATCCCCGACTTCTTAGAGAAGTCGGGGATCTGTGGGGATCTGTGCTTATCTTACACCAGCTTTTTCAGGAGTTTTAGCAGTAGCTGTTCCACCATTTCCAGAGCCATTTTCTCCTTTCATTTCAGAGACTTGCAAATGGGCTTCTAAGAACCACAGACGCTTATCAATAGTACGAGAAACTTCGGTGTAGAGGTCTGCTGTGTCAGCATCACCCAATTCGTCAGTTTTGTCAATCGCTTCTCTCAGGTGCTTAGCATAAGGTGCAAAGCGATCCGCTAAAGCGGTTACATGATCCATTCCTTCTAAAATATCAACAGGATATTCGGGCAGGATTGAATTCGCTGCTGCCATACGAGCTGTGCCATATGCGTATCCAGCCAAAGCTGTAATCCTTTCGGCGAACATATCGATGAATTCTTCCAATTCGCCAGCGATTTCATCAAACATTTCGTGCAACTGGAAGAAGTCTTTGCCCTTGACATTCCAGTGAGCCTGCTTTGTCTGAGTTTTTAGATCCAAACTAGCAGCTAAAGTCTGGTTTAAAACTGCAATAATCTGAGAACGCGCTTCTGCGGGAATGTCAATGCGGGTGGGGTGAAGGCGTGTTGATTGCTTGTTCTCGCTCATGATCGTACCTGAATCTTCTCATCAAGTTTACAAATATTAGTTCACCAGCGCCAACTCTCTACCGATAGATGGAATTTTTGTTTTTATAATTATAATTTTTGTAAAATACCTGTTGGTAGCTTATACCTACAAATAAATTGCTGATGAATTACTACGTTATCTATGACGGTAATTGTAACCTCTGCGTTACCTTTGTACAACTGTTGGAAACTCTAGACCAGGGTAAGTTATTTCGTTACATTCCTATGCAAGATGAGCAGTCACTCTCTCAATGGGGAATTACATCTGCTAATTGTGAGTTGGGTGTGATTTTACTAGATGCGAACGATCCCCAAAGGCGTTGGCAAGGTAGTGCAGCAGCTGAAGAAATTGGGCGATTATTACCAGCTGGTAATGTAGTTGTAGAAACTTACCGTGCTTTACCTGGAGTAAAATGGGTAGGCGATCGCATTTACGAACAAATCCGCGACAACCGCTATACCCTATTTGGTAAACGTTCCAGTACCTACGAATCTACCTACTGCCCTGATGGTAGCTGTAAGGCTAATGGTTAATGGCTAATTGTTCATTGCAATTAGCCATTAGCAATTAGCCATTAACCTTCCCCAAACACCGAATCAGTATTAAAAACTTCCAGTACTTTTTGGCAAAACTGTTTTAGCTTTTCCTTGACTTCTAGTGCTGGCTGTGTTGCACCAACAACTTGCCAGTTTTCCACTGTAGAAAGTCGCCACTGTTCGCCCAGATGGTTAAAGCCAGCTATCTCCACACCGATAGCACGACGTGAATTATTGAGTTCGTCTTGGTAAAAACGGATTTGAATCAAGATACTACGGCTGCGCCAAGATTTGCTGATTCCCGGAAAGTGAAAGCCTATATCTATTGAATCTGGATCGACTAACTCCCTGGTTTGCGGATCGTTTTTCCACGGTTTGAGATCTGACTTTGCATCAGGGAACTCGAATTTAAATAGATTAACTACTGTAGCAATTTTGCTGGCGAATTCAAGGTTTGTTGCCATCTCAGCTGCGTTCACGAAAAATACTCCTATTTTGGGATCGACGAATTTTAGATGTGAGCAGAGAAAAACCGCCAGAATGCTGTTTAGCTGATGAACATATTGAGTAATTATACTGAAAATTTTCCGTTTCGATGCGTCCATTCCTCTTTTAATGGAAAATATTTGGGTGCTAGCGACGGATTTTCAGCAAAATCCGTTGCTAGCAAGAACGATAAAATACCCTTGCGATCTAAAATGACACTGTTAATTACTCTAATAAATAATTTCAGCATATGGCGCGTCAACGCTCATTTTTGTCACTGATTCTAGTTTTGTTGGCAACATTCCTGATTAGTTGTGGTAATCCTACCACTGCGAAAGCACCTCCAACCTACACTACTGCTCAGTTGGAGAAGATTCAGGAATATGTACCAAATATTTTAGCTGTACGCGATCGCGCTTCGGAATTACAGCAACTCATCCAAACCCAACAATGGATCAAGGTGGGCAACTTTATACATGGTCCCATGGCAGAAGCAAGGCTATCAATGAATTACCTCAGTGCCAATCTTCTCGAACGGGATCAAACCGCAGCACGTAAAGTAGCGCGGGAGTTGTTTGACGACTTAGTTAAAATTGATTCTGCGGCTGATACAGCTAACAAAATATCTGCCCTGAATAATTCCGAAAAAGCTTTTGCGGATATTGACAAATTTCTCAAACTACTTCCCCAAACCACTACTCAATCACAAGCAAGTTAAGAGTTAATAATGAAGAAAGAAGATAAAAATTTCTTCTTTCTTTTTTACGCTTGCTATGAATGTAGTCATCATCGGTTGTGGTGTAGTTGGGGCGGCGGTTGCCTATGAATTATGCCAAGTCAAAGGTTTAAAAATTACGGTTGTGGACAAACAACCACCCGCACAAGCTTCTACAGGCGCGGCGCTAGGCGTTTTGATGGGTGTCATTAGCCATAAAATCAAAGGTAATGCTTGGCGAATGCGACACACTAGCATTCAACGCTATGAAACCTTGATTCCCGAACTAGAAGCTAAAAGTGGACTTCATATCCCTTTCAATCGGCAGGGCATTCTCATGCTACTGTTACCCTCCAACCCCTCTTTACAAGGGGGGCAAGCACCCCCCAACCCCCCTTATGAAGGGGGGCTTGAAGAGATTTCTAAGTGGGAGAAGTTAGTTGAAGTTCGGCAGGCTCAAGGTTTACCTCTGGAAATTTGGTCCAAGGCAAAACTTCAGCAAATCTGTCCTCAGATAGATGACGAAGAAATTACTAGTGCTGTATACTCTCCAAGCGATCGCCAAGTAGATCCCACAGCACTAACATTGGCTTTAGTTGAAGCAGCAAAGCAGCAGGGTGTGACATTCAAATTTGGGGTTGATGTTTTGGGCGGAGTGGGGGATCTCTTGAGTAGGGGAGTAGGGGAGGAGGGGAGTAGGGGAGAGGTAAATCTGACTCAGGTACTTTCAACAGAGGGAAAAATCGCCGCAGATTGGTTTGTAATTGCAGCAGGATTGGGTTCCCACGCATTAACGACACAATTAAACCAGATAGTGGATATCCGCCCTGTACTAGGACAAGCATTGCACTTAAGGCTAAATTATCCGTTAGGAAATCCTGACTTTCAACCAGTAATCACAGGTAATGATGTCCACATAGTACCCGTCGGAGGTGGAAATTACTGGGTGGGCGCAACAGTTGAATTTCCCTCCGACACAATGGAAATACCAAAAGACATTCAATTGCTAGAATCCGTCAAACAACAAGCTCTAACCTATTGTCCAGACTTAGCATTTGCCACTACAATTCGTACATGGTCAGGATTGCGTCCCCGCCCAGAAAAACGCCCCGCCCCAATTATTGATAAACTCCCAGGATATAATAACGTCCTCCTCGCCACCGGACACTATCGCAACGGCGTTTTACTCGCACCTGCCACAGCGATCGCAATTCGTGAGATGATCTCTAACAATACCAATTGAAGAAGGCAGGAGGCAGGAGGCAGGAGGCAGAAGGAGCGATTTGTCCTTAATTCCCAAGGAGTCTAAATCCCTTCATAATTTTTTCCTTCTGCCCTCTGCCCTCTGCCCTCTGCCTTTCTTCTTTAATTCCAATGTCAGTTACAGAAAACAAACTTAAACTCAATTCACTAGAATGGTTTTACCGCGAAGCCACTCCAATAGGTACAAGTGACTTGCTACCTGTACTATTGCTGCATGGCTTACCATCACAAAGTTACAGTTGGCGTAACATATTACCAGCATTAGCACAACAAGGGACAAGAGCGATCGCACCAGATTGGATTGGATTTGGCTTTTCATCAAAACCAGAAAAAAGAGATTTTGCTTACACTCCCGATGCTTTTATCACAGCAATAGCCGAATTTATCCAAGCCTTAGAACTCAAACATTTTTCCCTAGTTGTACAAGGATTCTTAGGTTCGGTGGGATTACAATATGCCTTACGTCACCCAGAACAAATTGCCAACATAGCTATACTAAATACACCTGTTTCCAGTGGGGCAAAGTTACCTTGGCAAATTCAGCAAATGGGTTTACCTTTAGCTGGGGAAATGATCACTCAAGATCCTCTACTAGTTGATCGTACCCTAGAAGGTGGTAGCCGTTACCGTATAAATGATGCTGATTTGGATGTTTACCGTAAACCATTTTTAAAAAGTTCTGCTGCGGGGCGAGGTTTGCTTGCTACGGTGCGCAATTTTCAATTAAAAGCAGCTATGACAGAAATTGAATCTGGCTTTAAAGGTTGGCAAAAACCAGTTTTAGTTTCTTGGGGAATGAATGACCCTTGGTTAAGTGTAGATGTGGCAGAAAGTTTTGTCAATTCCCTACCTCAAGGAGAGTTAATTAAACTTAACAACGTTGGGCATTATCCTCAAGAACATTACCACGAAACGATTTTGCAAGATCTTTTGCCGTTTGTGCGTTGTTCTAGTTCTTGACAATAGATTTGTGTAGCTTTGATTTCTTTAAAATTAACCACAGATGGACACAGATGAACACAGATGATTTATCAGTGTGAATTTGTGTTTATCTGTGTTTTAAATACTACAAAGGCACTTGGAGTTACAGATTCATGGCTTATTCCTGGTTTAAAGCATTTCACCTTGTTGGTATTGTTGTTTGGTTTGCTGGTTTGTTCTATTTGGTACGTCTTTTTATCTATCACGTTGAAGCTAATGAAGAACCAGAACCAGCACGTACAATTCTGAAGAAGCAGTACCAAGTTATGGAACAGCGTCTTTATAGTATCATTACTACTCCAGGAATGTTGGTGACGGTAGCTATGGCGATCGGTTTACTGACTACTGAACCACAGGTGTTGAAAGAACCTTGGTTGCATGTTAAACTACTTTTTGTCGTCCTTTTGATTGGCTATCACCATTACTGCAAGCGTTTGATGAAGCAGTTGGCAGAGGATCAGTGTGCTTGGGGTAGTCAGCAGTTACGTGCTTTGAATGAAGCGCCTACTGTGATGCTGGTGGTAATTGTGCTGCTTGCTGTATTTAAGAATAATCTACCTACTGATATTACTGCTTGGGGTATTGTTGGTTTGGTGATTGCTATGGCGGCTACTATCCAACTCTATGCTAAAAAACGTCGGCGCGATAAAGAAGCGGCATTGTCGCAGCAGAGTTAATCGATTGTGGCGCGTTATGTAGAGACGTTACATGTAACGTCTCTACATTAGATGTCGTTTCATTGTTGGTTGTAAATCCTGGTTTGGTATAAAATATATAAATTTGATATCTCCAACTATAATATGTCGGATCAACCTTTGGGTAAACCTCGTCCGTTGTGGCGGGTAATTTTCTTATCTGTTGTCACTTTGATGTTGTACTATGGGTGGTATAAGTGGATTATACAAGAGGAATTGCGACGCTATAACGGTTATGGTTGGTCGGGTACGTTATGTTTAGCGCCTTTTGTTTTAGGTGTAGCTGTTCCTCAAGCTTTGCGCATATTCGATCCAGATGTGCCTGGGTGGTTTGGTTGGTTTTCTTTGCTTGGTGTTGCTTGGATTTATATTGTGCAGTTCAAGCTATATAAAACAGTAAATGAACTTTACCGCCAAGCCGGAATGAAAGAACCGCTTTGCGCTTCGTGGATTTTTGTACCGGGTTTGAATTTGATTGTTGGGTTGCGACAAATTCACTTTTTGAGTCAGTTTTGGGCAAGGGAACAGGGTATCCTTGTTAAGGATGCTCTGGCAGAGAATATTCCTTTGCTTTCGGCAAATGTGTAATGGATTTTCCTGTGTTGAAGTCAGGGAAGGCGTATGTATTATTGCAGACTATTAACACAGTCAAGAGCAAGAATTAGGGGGATGAGCCACAATGAGAATTCTGATCGTAGAGGATGATGAGTTAACTGCTCTTGCGCTCACAAAAGTCCTCGAACACCAAAATTATGCAGTGGAAGTTGCCACAGACGGTGAATTAGCTTGGGATTTAGTAGAAGCCTTTGATTACGACTTAATCATGCTTGATGTCATGTTGCCCAAGCTAGATGGTATTAGCTTTTGCCGACTCCTGCGATCGCACGACTATAAAATGCCCGTCCTCTTGCTTACAGGTCGAGACAGCAGTCATGATAAAGCAATCGGGCTAGACGCAGGTGCAGATGATTATGTCGTCAAACCCTTCGACTCTGAGGAATTAGTCGCACGCGTGCGTGCTTTACTGCGTCGAGGCAATTCGACTGCACAGCCTATACTAGAGTGGGGAAGCTTACGCCTTGATCCCAGTTGCATAGAGGTACATTATGAAAAACATCTTGTACAGCTAACTGCTAAGGAGTATGCTCTATTAGAGTTGTTTATGCGGAATCCTCGCCGGGTGTTTAGCTGTAGTGCAATTCTTGATCGCGTTTGGTCGTTTGACCATACACCAGGAGAAGAAGCAGTCAGAACTCAAATCAAAGGTTTGCGACAAAAGTTGAAAGCAGCAGGTGCTCCTGCTGATTTAGTAGAGACTGTTTATGGCATCGGATATCGCCTCAAACAACTTAGCACAGACGTTGCCGACAACGTCTCTACTGTGGAACAAATTCAACAGCAGACATTGGCAGCATTGGGTGGAGTTTGGAGGCGATTTCAAGGAAAAATTAGTCAGCAAGTGTCCGTCTTGGAACAAGCTGCCACAGATGCGTTGCAAGATACACTCAGTCAGGAACTACATGCAATAGCAGAACAGCAAGCTCACACACTAGCAGGTTCTTTAGGCACTTTTGGTTTTAGCTCTGGTTCTCAACTGGCAAGGAAAATTGAACATTTGTTGCAAGCTGGTAAGTGCGTGGGTTTGAAAGAGGGCAAACACCTACGTAAATTAGTGCTCAAACTACGTCAAGAAATCGAGCAATCACCCCTTGTGCCAGTTTCAGCAACCCAAACCAACTCCGATGAAAGATTTGACACGGATACAGAAGCAGTGGTAATGGTCGTGGACGACGATCCGCAAATTTTAGCTACTCTGCAAACCTTACTGGAACCTTGGGGACTTCAGGTAATCACCCTCAACGATCCCCGATGCTTTTGGGAAACGCTAGAAGCATCTTTACCGGATCTGCTAATTTTAGACATTCAGATGCCGCATTTGAGTGGAGTTGAACTGTGTCAAATGGTGCGAAACGAACCGCGTACTTGCGCATTACCAGTACTTTTTTTAACTGCTCACACAGATGCAGCCACTGTGAATCAGGTGTTTGCTATAGGTGCAGATGACTTTGTGAGCAAGCCCATTGTCGGACCAGAACTGGTAACTCGCATTATCAATCGCTTGGAGCGAATCAAACTACTTCGTAGTTTAGCTTCCATCGATCCACTGACTACAGTATTTAACCGTTATAGAGCAACCCAAGACCTAGATAAATTCCTGCATTTAAGCCAGCGACACAATCAACCGCTGTGCTTAGCTATCCTAGATTTAGATAACGTCAAGCTTGTCAACAATACTTTTGGTCACCCAACTGGCGATGCGGTATTACGCCAATTCGGACAACTGCTACGGCAATCATTTCCCTCCGAAGATATTGTCGGACGCTGGGGTGGGGAAAAATTTGTCGTGGGTATATATGCTATGACCAGAAGTGATGGTGTGCTGCGACTTAAAGAGGTGCTAAAAACCCTACACGAACAGGAGTTTTTAGCCCCTGACGGCAGCAAGTTTCGGGTAACTTTCAGCGCAGGCGTAGCTCAGTATCCTGAGGATGGAACTGACTTGCAATCATTGTATCAAGTTGCAGATGCAGCCCTTCATCAAGCTCATGCTGCTGGACGCAATTGTGTGTTACCTGCTGCACCCAAACCTGAACTAATTGTTTCAAATCGTTAATTAAAAATAAATTTTATGAGCGCAAATTCATGTGAAAATGAAGTTCAGCAGATGTGGTTAGCCGTGGCTAAATTAGGTCAATTGGCTTTGTCAGATTGTGAACGTAAGGAAGCCACGCAAATTTTGCAAGCCTCACTTAAAGAACTGGCAGACATTAAGTTTGCTCTAGATCAGTCCTCTATTGTAGCAATTACTGACCCCAAGGGAACAATTATTTACGTTAACGATAAATTTTGCGAAATCTCAAAATATTCTCGAGCAGAACTTTTAGGACAAAACCACCGCATTATTAATTCTGATTATCATCCCAGGGAATTCTTTCAACAGATGTGGAAGACTATTACCAGTGGGCAAGTTTGGAAAGGCGAAATCAAAAACCGTGCCAAAGATGGAACTTATTACTGGGTAGATACAACGATTGTACCGCTATTAGATCATCAGCTTAAACCTTATCAATATGTAGCAATTCGTATTGACATCACCTCACGCAAGCAGATTGAGTCAGCGCTACAAAAAGCTAAGGATGAGCTAGAAATGAGAGTAGTAGAGCGTACAGGCGAATTGATCGGCGTCAACGCACAGTTGCAGTCAGAACTCGAGGAACGTCAGCGGACGCAGTCGGCTCTTAAGCGGGTTAGCCGTCAAAATGAGCTGATTTTAAATTCAATGGGAGAAGGCTTGTGCGGATTGGACAAGTCGGGCAAAATCACCTTTGTGAATCCAGCCGCTGCTAAATTGCTGGGATACCAGGTGACAGAATTAATTGGTAAGCCCATAGATATTATCCTGCCCCCTGCCAAATTAGACGAAACACCTTCACCCTTGACATATTGTCCGATTTATGCGTCTATCCGTGATGCATCAGTGCATCAAGTTACTAACGAAGTCTTTTGGCGCAAGAATGGTTCGAGTTTCCCCGTTGAGTATGTGTCAACGCCGATTCAAGAACAAGGTGAGGTGATGGGAGCTGTTGTCACCTTTAAAGACATTACCGATCGCCAGCTAGTGGAGCGAATGAAGGATGAGTTTATTTCCGTTGTCAGCCACGAACTCCGCACACCCCTGACTTCAATTCACGGTTCTTTGGGTATGCTGGCTAGTGGGCTACTCGATCCTAACTCGCAACGGGGTAAGCGTCTGCTAGAAATTGCTGTAGACAGCACAGATCGCTTGGTGCGACTCATCAACGACATCTTGGATATCGAGCGGATCGAGTCGGGTAAGGTGACGATGGAGAAACAGGCTTGTGATGCTGCTGATTTGCTCACCGAGGCAGTAGATGTAATGCAAACTATGGCACAACGGGATGGGGTGAATTTATCAATTTCACCCATTTCAGTTAAGCTATGGGCCGATCGCGATCGCCTGATCCAAACTCTAACCAACCTGTTGAGTAACGCCATCAAATTCTCACCCCCTGGCAGTACAGTTTGGTTAACAGCCGAACGCCTAGAAGATCAGATACTATTTCAAGTCAAGGATCAAGGGCGAGGTATTCCCGCCGACAAACTCGAAACCATTTTTGAACGCTTTCAACAAGTTGATTCCTCCGACTCGCGCAACCATGAGGGAACTGGCTTGGGCTTGGCAATTTGCCGCAGTATCGTGCAACAACACTCCGGGCGCATCTGGGTTGAGAGTCACTTGGGTGAGGGAAGTACCTTTTACTTTACCCTTCCCATCCTTCAAGAAAAGGAGCAAACCACCGATAGTAGCCCTTTAGTGTTGGTGTGTCATGATGACTTAAAAACCCGGACTGTGTTGCAAACAATGCTCGAAGAACAAAACTACCGGGTTGTTACCACCGTTTCCGGTGAGGAAGCTGTGCAGCAGACAATTACCTTGCAACCAGATGCGATTCTACTTGATTTACTCATGCCAGGGATGAATGGCTGGGAAGTCATAGCGGCTCTCAAGCAGCACTCGGAGACAAAAAATATTCCCATTATGCTCTGTAGTGTATGTGTACAAACGGATACTTTAATTCCTAAGATAGATTCATACGCAACAGCTGCTTCTTTCGATCAAACACCACAAAACCGTACTGCTGATGTGTTGAACTCGAATGAAAACCACGACAATAGCGGTTTTATTAATTGGGTATGTCAGCCTGTAAATGAAACATCCCTACTGCAATCTCTCAAGCAGATTGTAGCTAAATCTCATAAGCGAGTCCGCATCTTGCTGGTAGAAGACGACAATGACTTGGCACATTTACTGATGATGCAGTTTGAGAACCATGACATTGAGGTTTTTCATGCTCCTTCTGCAAGGGAGGCAATCCGCCAAAGTCAGCAAGTGCATCCAGATTTGCTTATTCTCGATTTAATCTTACCAGATCGAGATGGATTTGCAGTTGTAGAGTGGCTTTCTCAGCATAACTACTTACACAACATTCCTTTAGTAGTTTATTCTGCTAAAGATTTGGACGACTCTGAACGAAATCGCCTCAAGCTAGGGCAAACTGAGTTCTTGACAAAAAGTCGCGTAACAGCGCTTGAATTTGAGCAACGGGTGCTGGAATTACTTTCCAGAATTACCCAGAACCAACACAAGGATGGCAGTTATGACAGACAAACGCATTTTAGTGATTGACAACGAGGAATACATTCGGGAACTCGCTCAGATTTGCCCTTTAATCCGCTACAGTTAGCAAGCTTTGTGGCAGAAGCTTTAGGCTGGAGTTTATAACAGCTTGTTGTGCCCCCAATCTGTCAATTTTAGATCTGCACGTTTTATGCATTTGTCTGCATGAACCGCTGTTTATGACCAAGTACGTATAGTAGAATAATAAGCAACACAAGAGGCTTTACTATAGATGGCTCCGACACCTTCACTTCCTCTTCCGGCTTCTGAATAATGTTCGTGGTAGGCGGAATCTCAATGACCTGGTTGTAATTGGGGACAACGGTTCCGCTAGGAGGAGTAGAAGGATATTCCATAGGGCTAGGCAGATTGCTAACAGGGGGTGTAACGGCTGCTAAGGTATCAGGTCTGTTACTTGAGGAACTATCTCCACCAAGGGATAAAATCAACACAAGTGCAGCAAGACCGCCGCCAGGGATGAGCCAGATGGGAAACCTTTTACTAGAGCCTTCTTGAACGAAGACACCTTCTTCCAGGTTGGAAGGAATATCTTGGCTTATCGTTTCTGCCACTGGCAATTCTGGAGGAGCCGCCACGAAGACATCTCCTGGAAGAGTTTGTGCAATCTGCCCATTAAACTCCTGAGGAATGCCAATATTTGGTCGTCCAAATTCCCCGCCACTAGTGGAAAATGGTAATGAAAGTACATTAAGAATGCTCTGTTTGAGCAGGTTCTCATCCCCAGTGTTCAACGCACTCAACCCACCAGAAAGGTTATTTAAATAAAACTGCTTGATATTTGCTGGCAGAGCCAGAGACTGAATCTGCTGCTGGGGGTTGGGAATTTTTGCGATCTCCTCAAACAAGAGACGTCCAAAGGAGTATTTCAAGTTCAGCAATCCACTGCGGAGGCTCTGGGAGTTACCAACTCCCAAGGAAGGTGCCCAGTAGAAGTTCTTGGTGACTTGTCCCAAACCTTGCACAGGAGTTTGACTTACCGGACTGCCAAGAAGGTATTGATAACCATCCATTATATAGGGGCTGCCGTTTCGCCAGAATGAGGCGTATGGTATCAGGTGGAGATTAGGATTGTTACCGTAAAAAGAAGCGAAATTGCGGAAGTTTTCTTCCCCACCAGAGGCTCGCATCAGCAACTCAAGGTAGCTAGCTCCACCCTGAGACTCAAGTAATTGCTCAAGTACTGTTGCAGTCTTGTTGCACCCCAGACCAAATCCCACACTACACGCAGGAATGGTTCGCATTTGAGTCAAATCTTGCCCCGAAAGCTGGTACTGGAGATACTCTGACTCCAGCCCTGCTTGAACTCCATACTGCCCTACATTGAGCTGGGCAAAAGCTCCTTCGCCTATAGCTAGTACTGCCGCACAAGACGAGAACGCGATCGCACCTAGCAAACGAACAAATCTATTCATGTTCTTTCTGATGTAGCACAATAAAGGTTGAACTGAGTTGAACGGGAAAAACTGTCCTGTGTGCATATACTGAAAATCCATCTCTACTAGACACCATCGGTAAACCTTGGGTGGGGTAAAGGTAATAGTTGTATTTATTACCCAAGGATGACCTTAAACGAATATGTATAAAAAAAATGTGAGGAACTTGTGAGTAGAGACGCGAAATTTCGCGTCTCTACAAAAGTTTCGGAATCACACGAAACTATTTTTATACATGGCAGCAACGCCAAAATCTTTAACTGAGGGGAATAGGTGCGCCGCTAGACAGGACAAGGGGGAAATTATGGGTGTTAGGAGCATGCATTGCTTGAATTCCAAGGCTAGCTCGATTCAGCAAATCTGCTTCTGTGTTAATCACAGCACCCCGGCTATCTAAGACGGAATGATGGACGTCCTAAATAGCACCAAATACCAATGAGAAAATGCAGCACAATTAACTGGTAGGTACCACCATTGTAAAGCCATTCATCCAAAGAAGCCGCTTCCCAAATTGGGTAGATGAAATCTAATTCCTTTCGGCGTTGAATGATGGTACTCATTCTATTCAACCTCCTATTACGTTCTCTCCATAGTCATATCTTGTTTTGCACTTTTGTTTTGTACAAAGCATAACTGTGCTCATCTCCAATCACTTCCGGATTGCCGATCAACAAGTAAGCTTGACTTTATCTTCAAGTTATGCTCAAAATTTGAGGAACTTGTGAGGGCATAAGAAACTCATCTTGAGCTATTTTCTTCACCAACCGATCCTGCTAGACAGTTTCTCCAACATAAATACCTACAGATCTAGCTACTTGGACGAGTTCACTATTAGGATCTACAAATAACGGACTTTTAACCACAACATCTTGTCTGGGAACAGCGACAACTTGTCCATTTTAAAAACTTTACAAAATATAGCTGCCCTCTGCCCTCTAACTTCTGACGAACGACGTCGGTCATAAAAGTTAAAATTTTTTGAACCAGTAGCCACAGCTATGGTAAAATTACCTTGAATGTAAATTTTTTACATTAATAAATTAAGTTGCTAGTAGCCTAAGAGCAGGGATGCCAAGACTAAGATAAAAATTAATACAAAAATTCTTTTACTGTATTTTCCTAATGCTTTGATAATATTCATGAATTTACCTCTTTATCTTTACAAAAGAAATACGTGAGATATAAATAATTTCAACGGAACTCAGCCTGCTCAATCTTGGCACGGAAGAACTCTAAGTATCGATCTGTCTCAAACCACCAGCCTGCACTCATCCCAGAGGGAATTGTAAATCCTCCAAATGTGCGTTCTTCCTGATATTCTCCTCCAAAGGGAATGTAAGAATAGCTACCATCCTCTGTTTTATCTCCCCAACGTGGCACAGAAAGCTTCAGCAGTTTCCCGTTAGCAGGATCTATAACTAATGTCAGCGTTACAGGTTCACCATCAATTTTTAGACTAGCTTGGATAGTCCTGTCATCAATTGCCTTCCAACTCACGCCCCCGTTAGGTAGCAATGCCGTTGGCAGCAAAACCAATTCTCCAGCTAGCCGTCCAATGCTGGAGCGCACAATATCAGGGCTGTGGGCATTTACCAATGGAAGGAGTCCCCAAAGGGAAAACTGCATACGACCCGATCCATTAATATAGTAATCAGCTCCTCGCATCTGGAACAAACTACGACCAATGGCTGCTTTCCAAACAAATCCTTTGGCTGAAATAATTTGTTTTGCCCACATCGATAGCCAGGGTTTATCTTGCCCAAGCCTGAAACTGCCACTCATAACTAAGCTTACAGAAGAACCAACAGGAGTTCCCGGTGCAATAGCATGGAAAAAGTAGCGCTGCACAGGAGCAGGTAATCCCGCAACCATGTCTTGAGTGAAACGATTTTCTGCTGGCACTGTTTCAAGCGATCGCGTAGCGTGTGCGGAACACAATCGCCAAATCTGATTAACTTCTTGATCATTCCTTACCCGGATGATGACTAGAGTTATGAATGTAATCAAAAGCAATGCACTAATAGCGAATAAAATTTTTGCCATCATTTTCCTACTCCCTTTTACCTAGAGGCGGAAATTAATCCGGGACATGTTAAAACAAATACATCCCGGCTGCCACTTTTAGAGGCTGTGACTTTGATTGGAGAAGTGTAGTGGAAAAATTGGCGATCGCTGAAGACTAAAAAATCACTTTTCTTGAGAATTTGTGCAAAAACTGGTGGTTCATCTTTAAATTTGTACAGATGAGTTTCTCCTCCTTCTATGCTTTCTCGATTCACACAGAATATCCCTACCAAGTCTACTCCATCTCTATGAATGCCTTCGGGGGCTGGATTGCCAATTTTTTGACAAGAAGTAGTGGTTCTAATCTGATGAACGCCAATCTCGTCAAAGGTGGAACACAGTTTACAAAACTCGAAGAACTCCCAAACAATTTTTTGAAAATCTTCTAGCTCTACCAGTGCATCATCTATTTCTGGATACTCTCTGACAACATTTCCCAAGAGCGGATTATATTCTTTACTTTGGAAGAAGCGGCTATGTGACAACTTAATTAAACGATTGGAACTCACTTTAAAGTGAGATAACCGCCTGAACCGATAGTGTTCTTCCAGATAAGGATCGACAGGAAGATGATCAAAATAACTCTTTAGTCTATCTAAATTGACAGAATTGATGATTTCTAAGGCGTAGTCGGTAACACAATTGAAGTTTTGTTTGGTTAAAGATGACAACATCATAATTGCCTCCTGTACTTTGATCTACTTCAGATCGGTTAGGCAATCCTCAAGTCATTTATAAAAATATCTGTAATTGCCAGCACTCTAGCAACAATGCAGTTAAATCAGATTTACTTTTTGATGATCCCTAACTACTAACAGTCTGTTTCTTCTACTTTTTTGTTGTTTTACGTGGGTTGTATTTTAATTTTTTACCCCATCTTTAATTATAAGCTCAAGTAAAATTGAATGACATTAAGTATTTATGCTCCAAGCAATGGTTGAAATACCCGTAAGGTGGGTACTGTCTATTTTTGACTGTTGAGTGTCAACTGCCTGCAGTTTGCATACCCGCCTTAACCGGGTCAAAATCTAGGGGAAAATGGGTGCTGTAATCGTAGTCTGCTTTTTCTAAGTTCGCTCCTCTAACAGAGGCTTGGCGTAGATTAGCTGAAATTAACAAGGCTCCCCTGAGATCGGCGTCACTTAGATTAGCTTGACTAAGGTCAGTGTAGCTTAGGTCAGCTCCCCTAAGATTAGCATTTTTCAAGTTCGCTTCACTCAAGTCAGCATAACTGAGGTCAGCACCTCTAAGGTTAACGCCTTGCAAATCAGCATTACCTAGTTCTGCTCTACTAAAGTCCCGTTTTCCCTCTGCGTACATCTCTACAAGAGCAGCCACAGAATTAATAGGTTGTTGAAAATTTACTTCAGACATATAACAGCTTTACTCGTTGTTTGGCGATCGCCAATGAGATTGTTAATTTTCCTAATGGAATTCATCCCATCCTGCTCGGAAGTAATAAGTTATGAATTCAAGAAGTTTTTTCTGAATTAATAACTCAAGTATGGCCTAACTCAAAACTGTTTGTTATCTTTAGCAGGATCTCCCTCAAAGGGTTGAACTCCTGTTTTTGGATAGTCGTCATCAGTAGGTCCAAAAATTCTGGTAACTGCGCCTGAAATAAAGCTGATGACACGCCCAATAGCTTCTGGAATTGATTGAAACAATTGCCGTAATATTGTTGGCTTATACATAATATTCTTTCCTTGATTGAAATTATGAGCAAGACTACCTTGTTGGTTGTAATTTCAATTTAGAAGAATAATTTGAGGAACTTGTGAGGTTTGGACAAGTTGTCAGGTTTGTGAAGCGTGTAGCACCGAGTGTAAAGTACTCAGTAAAGCCTCGGCTGTGAAAGGTTTTGACAAGGCTCCTTGGATTTTGAGGCTATTGTTTTGAGCAGTTGCCCCATTGGGCATCAGTCCACTCATGGCAATAATTCGTAAGAGCGAATTCATGCGTTGCAAAGTGAGAATCGTGGTAACACCATCAATACCAGGCATCATCAAGTCTATCAACACCACACTGATATCATTCTTGTGCTGAGCGTAGAGTGCGAGTGCCTCAGCTCCATCGCTGGCGGTTAGAACCTTGTAATTATGGCTTTCCAAGGTATTTTTAGTAATCTCGCAAATTGTCACCTCGTCATCTACTACCAAAATCAATTCGCCATTGCCGTTTGGTAGTTCAGCATCGGCTGCGGCTTGAGTTTCATTTACTTCGCTACTCGGTAGATACACCTTAAAAATGCTGCCCTTGGACACCTCGCTGTACACAGTCACAAAACCGCCGTGACTTTTAATAATACCCATCACAGTGGAAAGTCCTAGACCTGTTCCCTTGCCCAACTCTTTGGTGGTAAAAAATGGATCGAAAATACGTTCCATAATTTCCGGCTTAATGCCCGTTCCGCTATCAGCAATAGTAATCAGAATATAAGGACCCTCCTGTGCATCCACATGCATCCGAGCATAGTTTTGATCGATCCAAAAGTTTTCGGCGCTAATTTTGAGGCTCCCACCATTAGGCATGGCATCGCGAGCATTGACGGTGAGGTTCATCAGCACCTGATGAAGTTGAGTTGCATCTGCAAAAACCATCCAGAGATCGGATGCTATATTAGTGTGCGTTTCGATAGATTTTGGGAAAGTTCGGTGGGCAATATGCGCCACATCTGAAAGTAAATGCCGAACTTGGACGTTGGTACGACTCCCAGACACCCCGCTAGTAAACGACAAAATTTGCTTAACCAAATCACCACCATGTTTTGCGCTGTCTTCCAATATTTTCAACAGTTGCTGATTGTTCTCATCAAGGTTAGGTAATTTGAGGGGAAGTAGTTGAGCAGCTGCCAAAATAGGAGTGAGGATGTTGTTGAAGTCGTGGGCAATACCGCTGGCGAGAGTGCCCAGGTTTTCCAGTCGTTGGGCGTGGAGAAATTGCGCCTCCAGTTGTTTCTTTTCAGTAATATCTTCGATTGTCCCCACATGACCTTGAAACTGACCTTGTGAGGAGTAAATTGGGCTAGCAAGAACACGTACCCACCTGACTTCACCCTGAGGGGTAAGGAGCCTGTGTTCATTAACCCAGGAGCGTTGTTCTGACACTGTGCGCTGCCAGTCCTCCAAAACCTCAGCACGGTCTTCTGGGTGAATCGCCCGATCCCAACCGTAGCCTGAATCAGGTGCGCTTTGACCCGAAATGTCGTACCATAAAGGATTGTTGTAAGTATGCTGCCCTTGGGCATCGGTCTGAAAGATGGCAAGGGGAGCACAGGAGCAGAGTGTGCGAAAACGATCTTCGCTTTCCCGTAAAGCTTGTTCCGCACTGTACCGTTTTTGCCGCTCCTTAGCGTCCCGCAACTCTCGCTCCACTGCAGGCACGAGACGGGTGAGATTGCCTTTGATCAAGTAGTCGTGAGCACCTGCTTTCATTGCTGCGACGGCAGTCTCCTCGCCAATGGTGCCGGAGACAATGATAAACGGTAGATCCAGCTGACGGCGCTGGAGGAGTTTCAAGGCTTCTGGCGCACTGAAGGTAGGCATGCTATAATCGGCAATTACGAAGTCCCACGGCTGTTGGTCTAAAGCTGCCTGCATCTCAACTGCGGTTTCCACCCGAACATAGGTCAAGATATACCCACCCCGACGCAGTTCCTTTAGGGTTAGGAGAGTATCATCTTCAGAATCTTCAACAATCAGAACACGCAGGTGGGTTTTCATCTAAACTTTCTCCCTAAATTGGTGGTGGCTCGTTCATCAGTAGCCAGTACATTCCCAGTTGCCGGACTGCTTCGGAAAACTGGAGAAAATCCACAGGTTTGCGGATGTAACTATTGCACCCCAGGCTGTAACTATCGAGTAAATCCTGTTCTTCGCTAGAGGTAGTCAGAATTACCACAGGTAGCAGCTTACTGCGTTCATCTTCTCGCAAGCGGCGCAGTACTTCAATACCATCAATGCGGGGCAGCTTGAGATCCAGCAAAATTACTGCTGGTTTGACACACAGATCCCGACCTGCATGAATTCCAGTTCCAAACAAGTAATCCAGGGCTTCAACACCGTCATGAGCCACGACAATCTCATTGCTGATGTGATTGCGTTTCAGGGCTCGGATTGCCAAAGCTTCATCATCAGGATTATCTTCTACTAAAAGAATTATTTTGTCGCTCACGCTCATGCCCCTGCCTCATCTGCTACCAGTGTAAAGTAAAAAGTAGCCCCTTGTTCCACAGCCCCTTCTGCCCACACCCTACCGCCATGGCGATGCACAATTCGCTGCACCGTGGCTAGTCCAATCCCATTGCCGGGAAAATCATTCATTTTGTGCAACCGCTGGAATGGTCCAAATAACTTGTTGGCGTAAGCCATATCAAAGCCTGCTCCATCATCTCGAACAAAGTAGACTGGGACGCTCGCTCGCTCGCTCGCTCCAAACTCAATCCGTGCGGTGGTGTGCTTGGAGGTAAATTTCCAGGCATTGTTCAGTAAGTTCATTAACAACACTCGCAACAGACGGCGATCGCCTTGGGCTAACGGAACACTTTGAATAATCAACTCTACCTGCCGCTCTGACTGATGCTGTAACTCAGTGCAAATTTCACTAGCTAAAAGACTCAGATCCACAGTTTCAAAGTTCATTTCGCTGCGCATCACCCGAGATAGGTTGAGAAGGTCATCAATTAAGTGCCCCATCCGCTGAGTGGCTGCCCGAATTCGCTGTAGGTAATCCGAACCTGTTCCGTCCAGGCGATCGCAGTACTCTTCCATGAGAGCTTGACTAAAGCCATCAATACTGCGCAACGGAGCACGTAGATCGTGGGAGACAGAGTAGCTAAAAGCTTCCAACTCCCTAAGCGCGGACTGCTGTTCAATGATCGCTCGCTGCAGTCCCTGGTTGAGAACTTGAACTGCTTGCTGTGCCTGCTGGCGCTCCAGTACTTCTGCCTGTAAGTCATTTAGGAGTTCTGTATGCTGTAGGGCTACACCCAAATGGCTAGCTATTTGGGTAACAAACTCGATTTCTGTCGCTTGCCACTTTCGGGGAGCGCGGCATTGGTGAATACAGAGCAATCCCCAGAGATTTTGACCCAAAAGCAGCGGCACCACTAAATTGGCTCTTACCTGAAATTGGGACAGAATCTGAATGTGACAGTCGCTCAGCCCATAATTGTAAATATCTGCAACTGCCTGAATTCGACCTTGCTGATAATGGACTGCAAACCGATCTCCAAAGCAATGGTCGTGGATTTTTTGCGCCATTGCTGACCCAAAACGAGGCTCCACGTCTTCAGAAACAAATTCCCCATCATCCCAACCTGAGTTTGGGTAGAAGCGAAACATGCCGACTCGGTCTGCTGCTAGAAGTTGGCGAACCTCAGTAGCTGTGGTTTGGAAAAGCCGAGCCAAGTTTAGAGGTTCCCGCAGACTAGTAATTACACGGTACAATGCTTTCTGCTGCTCCACCCGAAAATACGCTTGATGGATTTCTTGCTCCAGATGTTGCATTTCGTCAGACCAAGTCTGCTTTAGCTGCTCAAATGCAGCTTCATCTCGACACAATCCCCGCAATTTTACTAATATCTCTGGTTTCATTAGGTACAGCTAGTTAGAGCGGAAAATCACTTTCAAGATTAGCCAAAATTTTGGGCTGTTGCGAGTGTTGAACAGATTTTAGAGCTAGCGCAAGGGGTAAGTAGTTCCTTTGAAACAAAATATAACAAAGATGGACCTTACCCTGTGGGCATTTCCTGGTCTAACGGCTGTGAAACAGCTTCCCTCACCGCAGGCAAATACACTTGAAATTGACTACCGAGACCCACCTCACTCGCCACGTTCACAAAACCGCCGTGACTTTTGATGATGCCCATCACAGTTGAAAGACCTAGCCCCGTGCCTTTACCAACCTCTTTGGTAGTGAAAAAGGGATCAAAAATTCTCTCAAGTATTTCCCGCTCAATTCCCATTCCAGTATCCGAGACGGTAATCACAACGTAAGCACCCACAGAGGCTTCAAGATTTATCCTAGCATAGTTTTCATCAACGGAAAGGTTTTTAGCACAGATCCTTAAGATACCACCATCAGGCATTGCATCTCGAGCATTGACGGCAAGGTTAATGAGAACCTGTTTCAGTTGAGTGGCATCGCCAGAGACAGTCCAAAGGTTGTCCGGTAGATCGGTAAGGATTTGGATTGATTTGGGAAATGTCTGTTTGGCAATCTGCTCCACTTCTTTGATCATATCCAAGACTAGTAGAATCGTGCGATCGCCTTCGACTCCATGAGCAAACAACAGCACTTGCTTGACTAAAGCCGCAGAGCTTTTTACACTAGATTCTAATATCTGAAGCATCCCCTGACTCTGCTCATCAGGTAATTTCATCTTTAGTAATTGCACTGACATCAGAATCGGTGCTAGCTTATTGTTTATTTCGTGTGCCATGCCCCTTGCTAGTGTACCCAAGCTTTCCAGTCGTTGGGCGCAAATTTTTTGTTCATTGCGCTTGCGTTCATTTAGTTCGATTTGTATCTGCTCTAAAAGTGTAGATTGCTGAATGGCGATCGCGATTTGGTCAGCCACGGCGCTTGTTAATTCTACCTCTTCTGGCTGCCACAAAGCAGGCTGAGATCTCACCAGACCCAGACTGCCCCACACTGCCGAACCAAAGTGCAACGGAATCAGCAACCAAGCTCCAGGAAAAGTTTGAGCAAAGCTGCGATTGATTTCATCAGTACAAGTACTAGCATCATCAACTCGAACGACTTCTAATCGTTTAAGTTTGGCAGCAATCTCATTGCCTTCATCGGGAATTTCTAGCCCCACACCTGATACATTCGGAGAACGGCAATAATCCGCTACATTCAACCAAATCTGGCGTTGTGGCAGATATTGCACAATGTGAGCCCTGTCAGCTTGCAGGAGTTGCGCAATCTCAAAAACTGCTGTGGAAAAGATGGTTTTCAAGTCAAGAGAATTGCGGATGGTTTGAATTACCTGATTGAGTGCCTGCTCTCTTTTCAGTTGATATTGAGTTTGCTGATACAGTTGGCTTTGTTGGAGCGCAATAGCTAGTTGCGTTGCTAATTGCACAAGCAAGTCAATCTCCAACTGCTGCCACTGTCGTGGTGATGAACAATGGTTAGCTACCAGTAATCCCCACAATTGTTCCCCTTGTAAAATTGGTACTACTAAGGTAGCTCTGACTTGAAACTGCGCTAGAAAATCAATATAGCATTGGGGGAGATTACTTGTATAAATATCCGTTGTCGCTTGGAGCCTACCTTGTTTATAGGACTGGGTACAACTTTGGGCAAAGTCGGGGTCTTTAAGACTACTGCCGACAAGAGATTTCCACCCGTTAGCTACAGATTCTACCACGACAACGCCACCCCAGTCTGGCTCAAAGCGGTAAATGAACACTCGCTCTGTCTGCAGAAACTGCCGCACTTGTGACACTGTAGTGTTAAGAACTGCTTCTAAATTCAAACTCTGCCGGATGCGGTGGGCAATATCCGTTACCAGTCGCTCCCGCGCTCTTTGCTGTTGTAGTAATTCCCCTGCTTGTTGGAACTCGGTATTGGCACGGGTCAAGTTGACTAAATTTCGTCGGATTTCAAGTTGTGCGAGAACTTGGCGACCTAATAACCGTAAACCCTCCAATTGCTCTGGATTGAGATGTTTCTCTTTGTAGTCCATTACGCATAGGTGACCGAGTACATATCCTTCCTGTGTCACCAAACATACCCCAGCATAAAACCGGAAATCAGGATTTGATGTAATTACAGGGTTTGCTCCCCAGCATTCATCAGCCAACGTATGAGAAGAAACAACGACGACATTTTGTAGTAAGCTACATTGGGGGCATATTCCCCATTTACGAGCCACAGACGTTACATCCAAACCTACCTTTGACTTAAACCACTGGCGGTTTTCATCGATGAAGCTTATGAATGCTATGGGGGTTCCACAAATATGCGCAGCTAAACGAGTGAGATTGTCGAACGCCTCTTCGGGATCAGTGTCGAGAATCTGATACTGGCGGAGGGTTTCGAGCCGAGCTGCTTCATTGTAGTTGGATCGTGTTTTCACAGTTAACAAATATTTAAGTATCTTTTAAATTTGTGTATTATAAAGGTAAAATATTCATAATTTTAATTAATTATGCCACATTTGTACACACATAAGGCAAGCGTGTATTTTTTCTAGATATGATCATATATGCTCTATATTAACTACTTTTAGATTCAATTTATTAATTAAGTTAATTAAAAATTAAGTATTCAGAAATTGACATAATTCTAAGTAATGGAGATGGCTCCTCAGCCAGTGCACTGAAGGAAGCTTGAAACTAGGTGGCATACGCTATTTTACTTAAAAAGTTACGAAAGAGGTAAAAAATGCAACAAAAGGCATTGAACAACAGAGTGGCAGTATTGGCTACTATGCATCAAAAAGAGAGAGTTATTGCTCCTCTTTTAGAGCAGGAATTAGGTGTTAAAGTTATCGTGCCACAGAATTTTAATACTGATATTTTTGGCACGTTTACAAGGGAAGTTAAACGTTTGGGGACTCAAATTGCTGCGGCAAGATTGAAGGCAGAAAAAGCGCTGGCTGTTACAGGTGAAACTTTGGCGGTAGCCAGTGAAGGTAGTTTTGCTCCTCATCCTAGTTTTCCGTATATTTCTAGTAATAGGGAAATAGTGATTTTCTTAGATAGAGAAAATGACTTAGAAATTATTGGAGAGGAATTTTCCACAGATACTAACCACAATCATCAGGTTGTACAAAGTGTACAAGAGGCGTGTGATTTCGTCAAGAGAGTGGGTTTTCCTGCACATGGCATAGTTGTCATGTTGAGCGAGTCGCCTAAAGATAGTAATGCGATCGTCAAAGGTATCACCCAAGAGACACAACTTGTCGAGGCTGTGAATTGGGCATTAGAAAATTCACAGAGTGGGAAAGTGCATATTGAAACAGATATGAGAGCAATGTACAACCCTACGCGGATGAAAAACATCGAAAAAGCTACCCGCGATTTAATTAGAAAGATTAACAGCCGTTGCCCAAACTGTGCTACACCAGGTTTTGATGTCAGTGAAAGAATTCAAGGATTACCTTGTGCTATTTGTGGTATGCCAACTTCCCTGACAAGGGCGGTAATTTATCAATGCAAAAAATGTAGTTTTAGTCAAGAAGCTTTATTCCCAGAAGGTAGAGAGTACGCCGATCCAGGACTGTGTATGTACTGCAATCCTTAAGTATAAAATAATACATAAATGGCGATAAAGCTTTTGACGAGCTAAAAAAAGCTCTCTTGCTTATGACAAACAAGAGAGCCAAAGTGTGGTGTGAGGAGCAAACTGAAAAGTTTGCTTTCTACAAGTGTAGCAAGTGAATTGTGACACCATAGTGACAATCAAGTAAAAATCATGGAAATTGTCCCAACTTGTCGTAGATATTTGTCGCAACACCCACCTGTTTTAGATTCCTGCTTTCTAGTCCTTCATTACTCCATCCATAAACTCTGACATCAGCACAGAAATTTCTCGAACACCTTCAATAATCCAATTCTTAACCTGCTGTCGGTTCTCTAAACCTGCGTAGTAGTGCAAAGCTTCATTAGCACCTGCTATTCCAGCATCAAAATGTTCGGCGTCTGCAACTATGTGACGGCTAAACCAGTAGTTTGCGGGAAGAAGCTTTCCATCAATTTCCACTTCCGTTTTTTCCAAAAATTCTGTTATATCAGGACGTTTGGTGCGGAAAAATTCATCTAGGATACGGTTTTCATCCTCACCTAATACTTCAGTTCCTAAATGGAAACCGATACCACGAAAAAGATCAGCCTCATCCATGACAACATTTAGACCGTAACTGCTATGGACTTTGAGGATAGCATTATTGGTAGGAGTATGTTGGTGTATGAGTTCGCTCAGAAGCATCATGTCATAACCAAAGAACTGTGCCATCCCTTTAAGTGTTGCTAGTGCTAGATCTCGGTGTGTGTAAGGCTCAGGCGCTTCGCGATCGCCAAACTCATCAATTGCGCCAAAAAATATGCCTGCACCTATTTTAACACTTGTATCAGCAAAGACTCCTATTTCCGTCGGACTGTTGAATAAGTTTTTGCGAATAGCAACGTGACTAGCCAAACAAGCCTGTCCAGGTCCAAAGGCAGCAGCGTATTGGAAAAAGCGACCCATCAGCCGTAAGAGTGCATCTGCACTTGTTGCCTCTTCAAGCAAACGTTTGAATCTGAGCGATGTATATTGCTCGTCAATTGTTTGACATACTTCTGACCTTTGAATGGTGATAGTATTTGTGGGTCGATTAATTACATTAACCATGATGATTGAACTCCCTTTTTCTGAGATTGTTATGTGTGTATGCAAAGAACAGCACAGTAGCTTTTTGTTAAGCTTTGTGCAATAGACTGAAAGTATGTTCTTCTATCCTCAGATCATCTATTGGTTCCACAACGACACCCTGCTCAAGAACTGTTGCTTGCAGGCTGTTCAGAGCTTTAGTATGAACATGGCGATTGATAAAATAGCGGCTTAACGTATCTAAAGACTGATATTTTGCACCAATAATAATTCGTATGCACTGTGGAGAGCCGCACAGGCATACAAAAGGGCGATTCATATCCCATTCTGTGCTGGGGTAAAAAAAGCTAAGTTCTTCATATGGTTCAATGTCTCGCAATGCACGACACTCGAAAGCTACAGTGTCTATTATTATGTTTGGACTGCACGAGTGATTAAGGTGTCTAAGCGTTGGCTCTTCCATATGTGTTTCCAAACCTACCTGAACGCTTGTGTAGGTGGGCTGGTGTATGATTTCGTAATTCGTAATTTTGTAGAAGACTGTACCCTTCTTGATTGCTGAAGTAGTAATCAGCCCAGTTCCCTTAGCAGTAGTGTTAGCTTGAACCTGCAGCATAAAGCTTGTTTTCGTTTTTATTTTGGTTGGCTTAATTTAGTAGAAAATAAGTTCGCTGACAATGAATTCCAAAAAGGATGCAATTCGACTAGTGGCGGTAGCACATTTAGTCGGATATCTTCTTTATTTTTTCGACAAAATTGACTGTCATCACACTTTATAATGTGGAAATGACATCACCTTCTAACAGTATTGGTGTTAAACAATATTTTGTTTGTAGCAGAAACTTAATTTCTGTATTGATTTTTTAATATTTTCTTAAAAATTGTACCCGTGTTTGTACTGGATTCTCAAATATTAATGCAAATAAATATTACTTTGTAAAAATTTGTACTAAAAATTATTGGGTACATTTAAGGCAATTTTTCGTAGGCATGAGCAAAAGTAAACACCAATTACAGAAAGTTATTGGCAAAATCATAACATTTTTACCCTTAGAGAGCGTTACTAGTAAATATTGAGAGGAACTGGAGCATATGGCATTTTAACATAAGTTTTACACCTTTTGCTTAGAATTTGTAGTGGTTAAAACTGGGAAAGATCAAATCCACTTTTTGTAATATAAGTTTAAACTAATACTATTAAAAATAGTATTTTTACTTAAAAGTTATAGTTTCATGACTTTGGGAACAACAAAATATCCTTTTTGTTTAACTAAAAAGTAGGTAATTAACCTAAAATTTCCATAATTATCTACCAAACTACAGATGTTAGCTTGCGCATCAGTCTAAGGTAATAAATACGACAATACAGTAGTGTAATGATAAATACATTTTTAAATCTGATGCTAGCGGGATGTAATTTTTATAATAGTAATGTATAATTTTGAATATATCCGTTCACTCAATAATGCAGATTTAAAAGTGTGTCGATTTACTGAGCGATCGCGTTGCGCGAATATAGCAATATCTTGCCGAAAGTATTGCATCTGCGCCTGCTCTGGAGGTGATTAGTGCAGCATTTCAACTGCTTGAGCAAGCAGATTATAAATATGCACAGTGGCTTGAAGAAATTCGTAAACAAGTGGAAGTCGGCATTGAGCAGCAAAGCAAACAGATGAAGTTGGCAGCAAAAGTAGCGGCTGGAGGGATGGCACCAGTAAGACGGATTGAAGTTAAAGGGCGAAAGCACTTTAACCAACCAGTTTCGTTAACAATGAATGAGTGGCGCAAGGCACAGCAATTAGGAGATTCCTACTGGCTCTATGTTGTTTGGGGTTGCAACACTCCCAATCCACAACTATTAACGATTCAAAATCCAGCCAAAAAGCTTGTAGGTGATGCGAAGGAAATTAAACAGGTAACGCGGTATTTGGTTGGGGCTGAGGCGTTGAGTAGGTATGCTAATTGTTAATTGCTAATTGCTAATAGAAGAATTGTTAATTGCGAATTGGGGAATTGTTAATTTTTGGTTGCAAATTGGGGAATTGTTAATTGGGGAATTGTTAATTGTTAATAGTAATTGTCCAATCTTCAAACTGCAATCCAGGTACACGGGAAAAATCACGCTGATTGCGTGTTACTAAAATACCATTATTGGAAATCGCGATTACCGCAATTCGTAAATCTTGTCTACCGATACGGATTTTTTGACGCAGTAATTCTGCGTAGCGACTGGCTGAATTTTGGTCAAAATCAAGTATTTTGATTGTGTTGAAGAATTCGACTCCCTGTCGCAATCCTAAATAACCCCACATCAGCCTTTGCTCTTGAGAAGATTGTCTGATTACATTAAGCCAACCACGCATTTGCTCTTCTACTGTAATCACGGTAACAGCGATTTCTTTAAGGCTAACTTGATTTACACGCTGTTTCACTAGTGGATGTTGGTTTTGAAAAAGAGAAAGAGTATCTGTATCCAGTATCCACAAACTCATTAAGCTTCATCCTCAACGTCCATTTCTGCATCAAGTTCACGGCGATAACTTTCTATAGATGCCAGAACCTCATTAAAAAGTGGATTATTTTGATACATACCTGCAAATTTCATCCAAGGATGCTCAGATTTTGACAGTTCAATTTCCTGAGAAACTATTTCCACTTTTTGCAAACGAGCATTTATAAGCTGATGCAGATTGGAAAGTGCTTCTTCGCGGGTAGCAGCAAATACTTGATATTCAGGCATTCCCCAAACAGTTGCTTGATATCCATCTTCTTTTTTTTCAATTAATACCGAATAATTTAGTTTGGGTAAGTTATCGTCTGGGGTTTTCAGTAAATCGGTAGTCATCAAATTTATCCTTTTGTTGATTGCTAATTGTTAATTGGGGAATTGCTAATTGGGGAATTGTTAATTGCTAATTGTCTTTAGATGTTAGCCGTTAGTTATTAATAGACCTTTTCTACTTTTAGGACTGTACTAGCATAACTCAAACATACCTAGATATCTTCCACTGTTATGCCTGGATAACTTCTCAATATCTCCGTTAAAGACCAACCTTGAGCCTCTGGAATGCGATTGCTCAATGAAGCAGAAATCGAACAAGAGCTTGCAGAACGTCAGGGTGACTACCTTGAGTCGTAAGAAAACTTATATTGACTCTGGTGTACTCATTACCGCCCCAGCTTGCCTGTGCCTATGGTTTAGCTTCAATGGATGCACTTCATGTTGCCGCCGCAATCCGGCTCAAAGCTGATAAGTTGATCACAACAGAAAAACCCACAAAGCCAATGTACAGAGTTACACAAATCCAGATTTTCTCAATTATGGAAAATTAGCTATTAGCTATTCCATGCCTCCAAATCCAAAGTAAAGTTATGAGGATTGTGAAGTATAAAGGAGCGACTCTGTTTCACTAAATCCCCTTGGCAGAGAACTGGAATCCTGGCTTGATAAGCTTTAACGGCTAGTTCATAAACAGGTTCATCTAATTCAAGTAAGATACGTCGGAGTTTATCCACAATAACACCCATGAGAGTTACTTGGACAGTAGTGGCTCCTTCTTGTAGGTTTGTCACAATACCTTGGATTGTGACATTAGATGCTGAGGTAAACAGATCGCCAAGGATTTCTAATTGGGAGGTTTGCGAAGCTTCCTCCAAAGTTTGCAACACCTCAGCCATCCGACGAGGAAAGTCCAAAAATTCCGACTTTAGTGGTAACAGAATTTCAAACTCTTGTCCTGTTTCATTTTTACGAGTCCAAATAGCAGCTTTATCTTCAATCTGTCTTTGCTCCTGCCAGTGATGCATCTGAAGATAGGTACGCACTTTCTCTGGTTCTAAACTTTTTAAAATTTTGGGATCGCGAACAGTGACTATCATAGAGCTTTGCCTACTCCCATATGCTGGGCTGCTCAAACACACTTAATTATAGTTTTTAATAACAGTTCTAGTCGGCTTAAGCCGACTTCAGCTATGAGCCTAAGAATTTATTCTTAGGTTAAATTGGAAAATAGCCCTGCTAGAGCGCCCGCTTTTCACCGCGTCTTAGCCTCCTCTCCAGAACAGATGCACCACTCGTCAAAGCCATAACTAAAACGTAGTAAATTAACCCAGCAAACAGCAGTGGTTCAAAGTAGATATATTTGTTCGCACCGACGATTTGGGCGCTGCGTAATATTTCCACTACACCAACGGTTGACACTAAAGCGGAATCTTTCAACAGTCCAATAGTTTCATTTACCAAAGCGGGGAGAATGTTCTTCAACGCTTGCGGTAAAATTATATCCCACATCATCAACCAGTAGGAAATACCCATTGACATAGCCGCTTCACTTTGCCCTTTATCTACTGCTTGAATTCCACCTCGGATGGTTTCTGACATATACGCGCCAGAGTTAAGGGTAAAAGTTAGTACACCCGCCTGCAATGCGGAAATGTCGAATCCTGTAAGTTGGGGAGTTGCGTAGTAAACTAGAGCTAATTGTAATAGTAATGGTGTGCCTCTAAATATGGAGGTGTAGGCGTTAGCAAACCAACCCAGCAGCTTAATACCGGAAATCTTCAACAATGATAGTACTGTTCCCCAAATTAAACCTAGTAATGCTGATAATATTGTGAACAATAAAGTTAAGGGTATTCCCTGAAGGATAAAGGGAATGTCGGGAATTATTCTTGTAAAGTCTATATTCAGTCCGGTTTTTGCTGGAGGTACTGTTGACGCTGCATCTGCTATAGTATTGGCGGAGAACCACTTGGCTGCAAGTTTTTCTAGTTCACAGTTGTCTTTGAGTTGTTGTAGGACTTTATTGAATGGTTCTACTAATGGTGAACCTTTGGGAAAGGCGATCGCCGAACCAGTTGCCCTGTCAGGAGGAATGACGTTAAACTCTAATTCTGGGTTGGCTGCAGCAAAGCCTTTAGCCACAGTATCTTCAACTATAGCTGCATCAATGCGTTTAGATTTGATTTCTTGAATTACTTCAGGAACTTTATTGAGTTGTTTGATTTCAATCCCATCGACTTTGACAGAAATTCTCTTGGCATTTTGCTCTTGAATTGTTCCTAGTTGAACTCCTACTTTTTTCCCTGATAATTCTTTGATTGTTTTGATATTACTTGTTTTCGGAGCAACAATTGTATCTTTCGCTTCATAATAAATAATAGAGAAATCTGCGTTTTTCTTCCGTTCTTCCGTGGGAGTCATCCCAGCCATAACAAAGTCAGCCCGATTGGCTTGGAGTGCAGGAATTAAACCGTTAAAATCCGACTCCATTACTTTGAGTTTAAAACCAAGTTGTTGAGCGATCGCACCTGCAACATCAATATCAAAGCCAACAATTTTTCTTTCGCCAACCTTGGTATCGTAATACTCGTAAGGAGGATAGTCAGGGGAGGTAATCATCGTCAGTGTTTCCTTGCCAACTGACGAGGCTGCTTGTAGGGGATAGCTATGAGATATTATACTGTTAATTAGCAGTATTGCTCCAAATAACAGTGATAACAGCAATGCTTGGCGTTTTTTCATGAAATTTTTACTTGGTGGATGCACTGTTTAATGTATGAACTATAACTTTTTACTGCCAAAGTATACCTTGGTAAAGATGAAAGGACAATAATTTAAAGAAACTATAAATTTTCACATTAGCATTAATACCGAAGACATTGCTAACTGACAAAATTATTGTGGTAGAAACGTTCCCCATGTAGAGACGTTCCGGCGGAACGTCTCTACGGATATTCCCCGATTAAAACCTAATTCATTGGGTTCAATAATTAGTCAATTCAAATCGGTTTGTACAAAACAAATTTGGGCGGCTGGATACCCTGATTTTCGTTGGCAAACAAGATTTCACGATCATATTATTCGTGATGAAGAATCCCTAAATCGAATTCGGCAATATATTGTGAATAATCCCACCACATGGGAATTAGACACACATTATCGCATTCCCACCAATCACCCGTAGAGACGTTCCGGCGGAACGTCAAGACAAATCACCGCACGTTCAGACAAATCACCGCACGTTGATCAAAATCCGCACAAATTAGACATGCTCGCCTGGTAATGTTACCAGTTAGAATTTTCGTACACCAGCCAAGATAAAAGCGATCGCCTCAAGAGTATGCCCATCCAACATTGCTTTACCCAGTGGGCGTTTACCAGAGGCAAGATGCTTGAAGTTTCCATGACCAATGTAATAAAATAAGCATGTCCCCATAATATTGATAGCCGTTTGCAAGGGATCGAGAGGGCGAAATGCACCCGTTGCAACACCTCGCTCTAGAATTGCTAACAATGTTGTATCAATGGCTCTTGAACTAGCGTCTTTGTAGTATTTTCCCTGATTCTGTACCGCTTCGTGGAACATAATCATCGGTAGTTTTGGGTGACGAGACACACAATCCAATAGTGCAACTAGAAACTTTTCTAAAGCTACCTCTGGAGAGAGTTGCTCTAAGTCTAGCTGTTGATTGGTTTGCAATAGTACCGCGTGCGATCGCTCTAACACCGCCTGATACAAACCTTCTTTATCTTTGAAGTAGTAATAAATCATCGATTTCGCCACACCAGTTTTAGCGGCGATGGCTTCGGTTCGAGCAGCAATTAAACCATGTTGAGCAAACTCCTCTTCTGCTGCTGCCAAGATGATGGCTTGAGTTGCCTCTGCATCTCGAACCTGTTTGGTATTTGATTTCTCAACTTTCGCTCTTCGAGCCACGGCATTTTTTACTTGTCATCTGATTTGTCAGTTAGTATAGCCTGCCTTAGACGCGCCATGGCGCGTCTCTACATAATCGACCAAATAGTCAGTTGACAAAAAACACAGCCAATCGTTTAATGAAAGTTAATCGACAGACTTGTCAGTTGATTAATAAATAAGAACTTAAATATATGCCAACAGCCAAGAAAATTATTATTGTTGGAGGAGGGATTGGCGGTGCAGCAACTGCCCTCGCCCTTCACCGTGCTAAATTCGATGTCACTGTATATGAAAGAACTCCCCAACTGCGGGAGGTGGGTGCGGGAGTGGCTATTTGGGCTAACGCCACCCATGTTCTGAAAAATTTGGGTGTGCTGGAAGATGTGTTAGGTGAAGGTCAACTAATTACACGTTATCAATTTAACTCACAACGCGGTGAGGAGTTGATGTCTTTACCTGTTGACCATTTTGAGGTTCCTGCTATGTGCATCCATCGCGCCGATTTGCACGCTATACTGTGGCGTAACTTGCCAAGCGAGCAGTTTGTTTTAGGTCAAGAGTTTGAGCGGTTTGAGACAACAAGTACAATTCATGCTCATTTCGCCTCTGGTTTAACAGTCGAGGGCGATGCTTTGATTGGGGCTGATGGTCTTAATTCGCGTGTAAGATCGCAACTATTGGATGATGGTACAATATACCGTGGTTTCACGGCGTGGCGCGGTCTTACTGATTACATTCCTAAGACACACCGTCATGATTACATCCGTGAATTTTTAGGCAATGGTAAAGCTTTTGGCTTTGTGACGCTGGGCAAAGGGCGGATGTACTGGTATGTCGCTGCTAAAGCACCATTAGGAGAAGCTGATGCAGCGATCGGGCGCAAAAGAGAGCTGCAAACCATGTTTCAAGATTGGTGCGCACCTATTCCTGAATTGATTGCAGCTACCGATGAAGCAAACATCCTCAGGAACGATCTGTACGATCGCGTGCCTACTTTACCTTGGAGTCACCAGAATGTCACACTGCTGGGGGATGCGGCACATCCAACCATGCCAACTTTAGGGCAGGGGGCGTGTATGGCACTTGAAGACGCGCTGGTTGTCACCAAATGTTTGCTTGCACACCCCGCAGTAACAGCTTTTCGACAGTATGAATCCCAAAGGTTTGCCCGTACTAAAATGATTGTTGAAGAGTCTTTACAAGCAGCAAAACTTGGTCAATGGGAGAACCATGCTGCCGTAGCACTACGAGAAATAATGATGAAACTGCTACCATTACCAGTCCTAAAAAACAAAGTCAACATTCTTCAAGGTTACAGAGCTTAGTAAAAATCGATAGATAAGTTCGACCTAGTCGGCTGATTGACTCAGCGCTTTCATAAAGGCAAGTATAGTACAATCCCTTTCCACTCTGATTGCTTACTACAGTTGACAAGCAATAGTAATTCGTCGATTGCTTGTCTAGTAGGCATCCGGTCATTCAACACGAATAATCCCGACATTTGTTCTCCTGCCAACAATCGCTCATAAGCAAAGTCGGGCATTGTAGCGCGATCGTGAGTCAAGACAACGCGATCTTGAGTTGCTGCCCAGGCTAAAATTGCTGGGTCATCTACTTCCTGTAAACCAACATCTTGAACACGCAGTAAATCTAGGTTCGGTTGACGCAGAAATAACCCCCGCACAATATCGCCATTCAAGTTTTCATCGCTTAGTAACTTCAGCATCATCACCTTTGAGATTGTTGCTGAGTTAATAAACGAGAACGAATTAGGCTTAAATCTGGTTGAACGCTTGATAAACGCTGACGCACAGATTCAGATAACTGTTCCCGCTGATTAAGATAGGATTCCACTGTGTCTCGGTGGCGAAGATAGTAGCCAATTGAGAGATAAACATCGGATAACGACAAAGATGAGTAACGCTGGACAATAGATTCAGGAGATGCACCATCCTGGAATGCTCGAATTACCAATTCCAGCAAAACTCTCGAATTACCTACTCGAATTGCTCCTGTTGCATCTTCACGAAAGGGAAGAGTCTCAGGCTCAAGAACAAGGTTCATAAGTCAATCTCCCTAAAAGCTACTCCGTTGTTGTAACCTATTATAATCGTGGAACTTCAAACAAGATAACATTTCGTAAAGGGTCTGTACTGACCAAGCGTTGAATATTGTCGTCGTAGGCTTCTATTTGCCAGCTTTCTCCTATGATGGCAATGCCTCCCTTTGTGATCGTTGAATCGGCAGGAGTAAATTGACGAATAAGCTCAAATGGCTCTGTAGGATCGGGAACGCCAAAGCGTTTTTCCAGTTCTTTACCAGCTTCTAAAACTTTAGAACTGATAAAACCTTTAAAACTGTTAAATAATTCATCGAACATGATAAATGCTTCCAACTCATAATACTTTTAGTATTCCCATTTAAAGCGCAATAAAATTCAATGATACCCAAAGTGTGAGAGTCTAGAGAAATCACCATCAACGGAGTGTGAAGAGAATGGAACAACAACGGCAGTCAACGGTTATAATTACGGGTGCATCATCGGGGGTTGGTTTGCAAGCCGCCAGAGCGCTTGCCCAAAGGGGGCAATGGCATGTGGTGATGGCATGTCGCGATCTCCCGAAGGCAGAAAAAGCGGCGAAAGAAGTAGGAATGTCGCCCGACAGCTACACAATCATGCATCTTGACTTAGCCAGCTTGGAGAGTGTTCGCTCGTTTGTGAAGAACTTTAGGGACGGCAGATCCTTAGATGCTTTGGTGTGCAACGCCGCAGTTTATATGCCTTTGTTAAAGGAACCGTTGTACAGTAAAGACGGTTATGAATTGAGTGTCGCTACGAATCACTTGGGGCATTTCCTCCTGTGTAATCTTATGCTGGAGGATTTGAAAAACTCAGGTGCTCAGGAGCCAAGGCTCGTCATTTTAGGTACTGTGACGGCAAATCCGAAGGAATTGGGTGGTAAGATTCCGATTCCTGCGCCTCCAGATTTGGGCGATCTTCAAGGTTTTGAGGCAGGATTCAAAGCACCTATCGCCATGATTAACGGTAAGAAGTTTAAACCAGGCAAGGCTTACAAAGATAGCAAGCTGTGCAATGTGTTGACTATGCGAGAGTTACATCGACGCTACCACGAGTCAACGGGTATCACGTTCTGTTCTATGTATCCCGGTTGTGTTGCAGATACGCCGCTCTTTCGCAACAGCTATCCACTTTTTCAGAAAGTTTTCCCCTGGTTCCAAAAGAATATCACTGGGGGGTATGTGACTCAAGAGTTGGCAGGCGATCGCTTGGCTGCAGTAGTAGCCGATCCAGAATACAACAAATCTGGTTCCTATTGGAGTTGGGGAAATCGCCAAAAGCCAGATCGCAAATCTTTTGAGCAAGAGATGTCTAACGAGGCACTCGATGATAAAAAAGCTCAAAAGCTGTGGGAGCTAAGTGCCAAATTGGTTGGACTTGCGTAAAATGGAGCGTGCTCTTCGCAAAAATGGAAATGGACTAATAATATGGACTCTCGCATTCAGTCATACTTGCGCGTTGCCGCGAGCCATCAACGCGACACAGAGCGGATTGGTCCGTTCCTAGCGACCTTTACCCACCATAATGATAACCCATTCCTCAACTACGCTATTCCCGACGACGATGCCACGCCGTCGTCCGCCGACGTAGCCGCCCTGATCGCTGCTTACGAAAGACGTTCGCGGATACCACGCCTCGAATACTATGTTCCGTACAATCGCGATCGCACAACAGAGATTGCTGGCATCGGCGTCCGGGCTAAATTTCGCCGTCGGGGAATAGCAGGAGCGCTCACCACTCAACTGGTACGTCTTGCCATTGATGCAGGCGTTTCCTTGGCATTTCTGATGGCAGCCCACGAAGCAGAAGCGCGGATCTACTTTCGTGCGGGATTCTCCACAATTGGGGAGATCCTGCATATCTCGCACCCGCGTGAGCAACCCTGAATTTTAACAAAGTTTCCCTCCGTAGGCGACTGCGAACCCGGAGGGCTTGTCGTCAGACATCGCATTCAATTTTCACAACGCTCAATCAATAACCTTTGTTTCGGTTGAGTGCGGAGATTTATTAGATCGTTGACTGGATTTATTGAGAGGTACTGAGATGATTTGTCTGCCACTAGCAGCTTGTTTTTTTCGCAAGTCATCTACAATGGCGTGTAAGTCATAGTTGAAAGACAAGCGCGTATTCTTCTCGGAATCTATGGATCTCTTCTAATATTTCATCCTTCCACATTTTTAATCTCCCATTAGTTCATATGGTGTACAAATGGTTGGCAGTGTATATCCTGATTAGCAGATTCACAGCGAAGAGGAAAAAGCACTGCGAGAGTTAGTACAGAACGCCTTAATGGGAACGCGCACCGTTGAGGAGATGGAGAAAATACTAAGTCAAGATGAAAATTTCATATCTGTTGAAGATGTGGCGCGTCAACTCCCACAAGGTGAGCAAAGTGAGGCAATGCGACAGATACTAGCAATTGCCTATATTGACGGTTACTTTTCACCATTAGAACGGGAGATGGTATACCGGGTAGCAAAAATTTGGAATTGGTCGAATGTAGAAATAGAAAGGTTGCTTGAAGAAGCAAAAAACTTTGGCGGAGTTAAACGCGCTAGTGACTTGTTGGGGTACGTGAATCGCTACGTGCAAAACAACGTGCTTTAAACCATTTCAGTATAGCCTTCATGGGTAAAACTAAAGCTGGAAAAAGCACTCTCCACGCGATTATTACAGGTGGTGGCTGGGATGCAATTGGTGTAGGGAAACAGCGTACCACACGTTTTAATCGCGTTTATGAGTGGAAAAATATTCGCATTATCGATACTCCTGGGATTGGTGCGCCTGGTGGTAAAAGTGATGAAGAAATTGCCGAAAGCGTTATCGAAGAATCTGATGTTATTTGTTATGTAGTAACAAACGACAGCATTCAAGAAACAGAATTTAAATTTTTACAACTGTTAAAAGAAAAAGCAAAACCATTGATTATATTATTGAATGTTAAGAATAACCTCCGCGATACCCGAAGGTTAGAGTCTTTCTTAAAAGACCCAAATAAACTGTTTGTAATGGATAGTAAAAGCGGTTTGGGTGGACACATTAAACGCATCCGCCGATATGCCAAGCAGCATTATGCTAACGATTACTTTGATATTATTCCTGTGATACTCTTAGCTGCACAAATGTCGCGGGAAGCGGAACATCAGCAATATAAAGATAAACTGTTTAAATCAAGTCATATACAGGATTTTCTTGATGCTATTCGAGTGTCTTTAGTTGAACATGGAATTATTAGGCGATCGCAAACCTTACTTGGCTCTACGGTAAGTGCAATTGAAAAGCCTAATCAATGGGTGACTGAACAGGTACAAGTCTATCAAGACTTGACTAATAACTTGAAAAATATGCGTTATAAATTTAAAGAGGAAATCATAAAAGCGGCTAGGGATAATCAAGAATATTTAGTACAACAAATCAAGACAGTTTTTAAAGATGCATTCGATACAATTCAACCTTTTGCAGAATAAAATTGGGATGTTGATGCAAGTCAGTTGAAATCTAAATGGGAAATTAGGCTGAAAGTATTGAGATTTCAAGATAGATTAAATAATGCTTTTGACGAAAGTGGGAAAAAATTCAATCATGAAGTTGAAGAATTGCTAGAAGAGATTGGTACGGAATTACAGTTGATTGCTAGATTAGGAGGTGAAAATTTCAATTTTAATCAGCAAAGTAGCATTAACTTTAAAGATATGTTGCGTATTGGCCGTAATTTGCTCGCCATTGCAGCAACTATTGGAACTTTGTTTGCGGTTCCGCCCCTTGGTATTGTCATGGCAATTGGTACTATCGTTAGCGTGATTACCGGATTCTTTAAATCTAAAAAAGAGAAGCAACGCGAAGCGGCGGAAAACATTCGCAAATCTTTAACCAATCAATTAGAGGATTATCAACAAAAAGTGCTGACTCTCGCCCAAGAAGAATTTAAAAAATATTGTGATACTATAGCCGTTAATATTAATAATTATTTTGAGGAATTGATTCAATGTTTAGAAAAGATTAGTGAGCAACTCATAACAGCTAAAAATAAATTAGATAGCTCTGCTAATTATCTTAATAGTGCTTATGCTATTGCTGCTTCTAACACTTGGGTAAAACAACTCATTGAAATTCGTCAAGACTTTGAGTTGATTCTCCGCTACATTAATAAAGCGACGAAAAATCCGGTGATTTGAAGAAGGTAGTACAACATATTAACTCGCTCTTTGAGGTGCGATCGCTTGCTGGACTTTATCCAGATGTTTTTTTCCAGAAGGGCACGCTTCAAGGGAAAATTCTGTAAATTTCTTTACGATGTCCGACTCGCTGACAAATTAATGTCTGTGTTTCTTTCTCTGCCGTAATCCCTATCCTGTAATCACCCATGCGAATTTTATACTTATCCGCGTAGCCCTTCATTTTTTACAGATACCCTAGTTCAAAAGGGTTTTCTGACTCCAGTTCTTGAAAGATAATCGGTTCGATACGAGCTTGTATTTCTTCTGGTAAAGAAGCCAAATCTTTCAAAAACCTTTTTGTATATTCAACTTTCCACATTCTTTTTCTTCAAAGATTGGTAATATGTTAAGGCTTCTTCTTTTGACAGACGTTCATTATCTTCTGATTCCATTAACTGCGCCAAACCGTAGTTCTCTAAGATTTCTTCAATTTTTTCAAACTCAGCGATGGAAATTTGTACAGCTATTGGTTGCTGATTTTCATCCATTACGTAATTTTTAGTAATTTCTAGCATTGTCCTATCTTCTCATTGATTGCTTGCAAATCTAATATTATTTTGACACTCTTATCCCAAAACTAGCACCGTTGCCAAATCTTAATATTCCCAGTGGTGATATAATTTTATGAGGTAGTACGAGCAATTGCCCACCTCACTGGGGGGATCATGTCAATCAGAACCTGATTTGGTGAGCAGTACCCTTTAAATGGCAGGTTTGTGTTTCTTGCGCTTCAGTTGTGAACTAACACCATAAAAGCCTAAAGCTAATATGCTGAGTACACCAGAAGGTTCTGGCACTGACTGATACTCAAACACCTCACCTGCAAGAGGTGGTGTAGTTGTCGGGGGACGGCGGTGCTTTGTAGCTTGCTCATATGAGTAAGCGATACTAATTAGTGTCGGTTCATCAAATTCTCTACCTAACAACTCAATTCCCACTGTAAACCGTCGGCTGTAAACCCAGCAGGCACAACCATTGCCGGAAATTCTGTAAAAGAGCTTACTAGAGCATTGGCAGGATATCCTTCAGGATAAGGTTCACCAATCAAACTTGGCTTTAAAACTATAGTTGGATACAAAAAAGCGTCGAGATTTAGTGTTTGGAAAACATTTTTAACGGTAGTTGTCAATTCTTCTCTATTTTGTAGATAAAGCAAGTATTCTGGATTTTCTTCAGGAGGCAATGTTGTTTCGTCATAAACTTGTGTACTGCGCTCTAAGTCTAAAGCTGCGGCGGTTTCTAAGGCAAGAGGATTGATCGTAATGATAGAATTAAGGTTGGGACCTTGTTGATCATAGGCATTGATCCGATTTAAGTACAATTGTGTCAATTGCTTCGATGTCAACGCACCAGCATCAAATGCGTCATTGATGTCAGCAATAGTTGCTGACTCTAAGTTGAAGGTGACTGCCTGTGTTGAATAAGGCAGTACACTCAGCATCATCACGGTTGTCGTTACAAAGGAAATCCGCGTTAAAGTATGTGCCACTGGACTACTCTTGTATGAATTTAAAAAGACTTGATAAATTCATATAGTAAATCTTTATTCCTAATTTAGGAAGATGACAGAACTTGCTTGACGTGCTTTTAATCCGGCAATGATTAGCTCCAGCCCATACTGAAACTCTTGCTCGGCTTCGGTTTTGGCAATATGGGTAGTAACTTCGATCAGGTAGGGAAACTCTTTATCCAAACGTTCGATACATTGTTGTGCAACTTCTGCTCTTGTGGCATTGGGTGTTTCCGTCAAAGGACCTGTCAGATCGGCGCACATTGAACCAACAGTATAGCCGATCAGCGTGCGAAAGGCAAACAATGTGTCTTCTGTAGAGAATCCTGCTTCCCGCAAACTTTTCAAAACAGATTCAATCGGACGCACTACTCTTGCTGTTTTCACCCGCCGGGACAAAATTAAAGGCAATACGTTGGGATGCGCTTGACAAGCCGCTCTAAAACCGAGTGCAAAACTTCTCACCTGCTCTACCCAATTGCAACCATCTGATGTTTGAGGTACTTCGATACTGCTCAGCGCTTGCTCTACTACAGCATCTAGCAATGCTGCTTTGTCAGGTAGATGGTAATATATCGACATTGTACCAACTCCTAGCTTGTCGGCTAGCGATCGCATCGTCAAACAAGCGACTCCTTCTGTATCCACTAGCTGCAAAGCTACCGCTAGTATTTGCTCTCTGCTCAGTGATGGTTTGCCTCTTGGCACTATGTCTCCTTGAGATCTAATTGAAAATTATTGCTTGACACTAATCTTATAATCATACTATTATCGTACATAGTACGATTATTATGGTGGTGAATAGTCAGCAAATGAAAGCAGTAGCGGTGAGGATGATTTGATTAATAGTTGATATTTATTTTCATATCACATAAAGAGCATGTGAAATTTATTTTTTTGATCTAGACGGGGAGCGGTGAGGCAGCGCTGGTTCACCAAGACGCCAAAAACGCCAAGAGAAGAAATTGAAGATCATGCATCTAGAGATAGATTAGGGGGTTATAAGATCGCAGTATATTTGTGGGAAGTTATTGATAGTTGCCGAAAGCATTAGCATAAATTAGTACTTATTACTACTGAGCGCCTTGGCATCCAGTTTTTTTATTTTGAGGTTATCTACTAATTATGAAATCCTCTGAGTCGCAAACTGAATATAGAGAAGAAGATATTCGTAAAACATCTCTAGAGCCACGCAGAAGACAAAATTGGTGGTGGTTATTAATTTTGCCACTGTTGCTAGGAGGAGGGTATTTGGGTTGGCGAAGTTTCAATGGTGAAAAAAAAGCACCTGCGGCAGCTAGCGGTCCACCACCAGCAAGAGTTAAGCTAGCTCCAGTACAAGCAGGGGCAATAGAAGACAGTTCAGAATTTGTGGCTTCTTTAGAATCGCGGCAATCGGTGAATCTGCAACCGAGGGTTCAAGGGCAAGTAAGTCAAATATTTGTCAAATCGGGCGAGCGCGTCAATTCGGGAGATGCAATTATCCAAATTGACTCCAGACAGCAACAAGCAGCAGTTAGTACTGAAAGTGCTTCTGTTGAGGCAGCTAATTCACAACTTGATAACGCTCGCGCTACACTTAGATCCTTACAAGCACAAAGACTATCCAATGAAGCTGACGTAAAATTAGAACAACAAGAATACCAAAGATACACTACCTTAGCAGCGCAAGGAGCAGTATCTCGACAAACTAGGGATCAGTATGCTAACAGACTTGCTACCGCTCAAGCAACCCTACGTTCCACTGATGCGCAAATTCAAGCCCAACTAGCAACAATAGCGCAAGCTGAAAAAACCATCAAGCAGGCACAAGCGAGAACTAGAGAACAACAAGTCCAACTTCAGTATTACAAAATTACTGCGCCCTTTGCTGGGACTGTGGGCGATATCCCAGTCAAAGTAGGTGATTTTGTGAACACTTCCACGCAACTCACCACGATTACACAAAATCAACCTTTGGAAGTAAATATCTCCGTACCAATAGAACGGGGACTGCAATTGCGTCAAGGAATGCCAGTGGAAGTATTAGACGCACAAGGTCGTACCATAGGTATGAGTAGAATATTTTTTATTGCTTCAAGGGCAAGTAATAATACACAAACTGTTCTCGTCAAGTCGCTGTTTGATAACGCCAACGATCAACTGCGGGCAGATCAATTTACACGCGCTAGAATAATTTGGAACCAGCGCTTAGGTGTGTTGGTGCCAGCTACAGCAATAGCTCGTATAGCAGGAGAAACTTTTGTATATGTAACTCAAACGGCACAATCTCCTGACGGGAAATCTCAACCAGTAGCACGGCAAAAGCGGGTAAAATTAGGCAGCATCAAAGGTAATAATTATCAAGTAATCGAAGGACTACAACCAGGAGAAAGAATCATTGTATCAGGGCTGCTCAATCTTAGAGATGGTGCGCCAGTCGTACCTGAGTCTTAGAAATGGTTAATTGTTAATAGTTAATGGCTAATGGCTAATAGTAACAATTAACAATTAACAATTAACAATTCTTCTATTAGCAATTAGCAATTCCCTATGTTTGTTGACTTTTTTATTAAGCGACCTGTATTCACTAGTGTAATAGCCTTTATTGTTTTGCTAGTAGGGGCTATCAGCATTCCCACACTGCCAACAGCGCAATATCCCGAAATTAGTCCGGTACAAATTAACGTAACTGCTAACTACGTTGGTGCTAGTGCTGAAGTTGTAGAAAACACCGTTACAACTGTCTTAGAGCGCCAAATCAACGGTGTTGAAGGTATGAGGTACATGACCTCTAGTAGCAGTAATAATGGTACTAGTACGATTACAGTCACATTTGATCCATCGCGCAACAAAGATATTGCAGCGGTTGATGTGCAAAATCGCGTAACCCTGGCTGAACCTCAGTTGCCAGAACCAGTACAGCGAACAGGAGTAACAGTTAGCAAACAGTCCACTGATATTTTGTTAGCAATAGGATTATACAGCGACAACAACGAGTACACTAACGTATTTTTAAGTAACTACGCTGACCTTTACATAGTAGATGCACTGAGAAGAATCAACGGTGTGAGTGAGGCGCGGATTTTTGGTGAACGTCGCTACGCTATGCGTGTATGGCTCGATCCCAATCGCCTCGCAACTCGCAACTTGACGGCACAAGATGTGATTGATGCTCTCAATGAACAAAACATTCAGGTGGGTGCTGGGCAAATCGGGCAGCAGCCGACTTCTGAAGATCAGATGTATCAGATAGACTTACAAGCTATCAGTAGGCTTACGGAACCATCTGAGTTTGAAAACGTAGTTCTACAAACAGGTGGAGATGGAACGCTGATCAAGCTCAAAGATGTAGGACGTGTGGAACTGGGAGCAGAAAACTACAACTCCTTTCTCAGATTTAGAGGCAAAGATGGGGTGGGGATCGGGATATTTTCCACTCCAGGAAGTAATGCCCTAGACGTTGCCCGGATTGTCAAAGCGGAAATGGAACGAGTGAAACAACAGTTTCCGCCGGGAATGCAATACCAAGTAGCATTTGACACGACTTTATTTGTAGAAGAATCCCTCACGGAAGTGGTGCAAAGTCTTTTTGAATCAGTTGGTCTTGTCATTCTAGTAATTTTTATTTTCTTACAAGATTGGCGCACTACCATCATTCCTGCAGTTGTCATTCCTTTAACATTAATTGGTACATTTGCGATCATCAAAGCTTTCGGATTTTCAATCAACACCCTCACCTTGTTTGGTTTGACTCTAGCTACAGGGCTAACAGTTGATGATGCGATCGTTGTGGTTGAGGATATTTCTCGCTTAATTGAGGAAGAAGAGATGACGCCTGCTCAAGCAGCTTCTACGTCAATGCGTGAACTGTTTGGCGCAGTACTTGCTTCTTCCTTAGTGCTGATGGCAGTGTTTATCCCAGTAGCCTTTTTCCCCGGCGCAACAGGACAGATTTATCGCCAATTTGCCCTAACAATTGCTTTTGCAGTGGGCATTTCAACAACTCTAGCGATCATTTTGACTCCTACCCTTTCTGCCCTACTATTACGTCGCGGACAAAAAATGGGCGGTTGGATGGGTTGGATATTTAGGCAGTTTAATAACTTAATTAATTGGACACGCAGAAAATACGAGCAGTCACTAATTTTTTTGAATCGAATTAGATTCGTTGTGATGGTGGTGTTTGTCGCGTCTTTGGTGTTAACAGGTTGGATTTATGTCAGCGTACCAACAGCATTTCTGCCTGATGAAGACCAAGGCTACTTTATTACCATTATCCAAGGACCAGAAGGGGTATCACTTAACTACACTAGCAAAGTGATGCGTCAAGTAGAAAAAGAAATCCTCAAATTGCCCGAAGTTAGAGGTACTTTCGCCGTAGGTGGTTTTAGTTTTAGTGGTAGCACTGCAAACAATGGTGTAATTTTTACAACCCTCATCCCTTGGGCAGAACGCCGTAAGCCAGAGCAGGCAGTACAGGCAATTATTGGCAATTTGCAAGGTAAGCTATCGGCAATTACAGACGCAAGAGTTTTGCCAGTGAATCCACCATCAATTCGCGGTTTAGGAAGTTTTAGCGGTTTTCAATTTCAGTTACAAGATAGGAGAGGTAACAGTGGCTTGAATACTCTGCTACAAGCTATGGGACAATTACTCCAGCAGGGAAATCAAACACCAGGATTGCAAGCGGTATTCAGTACTTATGCTGCAAGTACACCTCAGTATTTGATTGAAGTAGACCGTAATAAAGCCAAAGCTTTGCAAGTTGATGTAGATGATATCTTCAATACTCTACAAAGTTATTTGGGTTCGCGCTACGTTAACGACTTTAATTACCTCCAGCGGACTTACCGAGTTTATGTCCAAGCAGACGCTCCGTTTCGCTCTAATCCTCAGGATATTGGTCGTTTATACGTTCGTTCTACCAGCAATCAAGCCAATGGTCAAGATAACGGTCAAATGGTTCCCCTCAGCAATTTAGTGAAAGTGACTCCTAGTACCGGGGCGCAAACAATTAACCACTACAATTTGTTCCGCTCGATTGAAATTAATGGCTCTGCTGCTCCTGGTTATAGTTCTGGACAAGCAGTTGCGGCGATGGAGCAATTGGCAAACCGGGTTTTACCAAATAGTTTAGGTTATGAATGGGCAGGGATCACGTTAGAAGAAAAACAATCTGGTGGGCAAGCACCGTTGATTTTTGGCATGGGATTGATCTTCGTTTTTCTCGTGCTGGCTGCCCAGTATGAAAACTTCGTTGATCCGTTGATTATTATGTTGTCAGTTCCCTTGGCTATTTTGGGAGCGCTGTCTTTTCAGTCGCTACGAGGTCTTTCTAATGATATATACTGCCAGGTGGGTTTGGTGATGTTAATTGGTTTGGCAAGTAAGAACGCTATTTTAATTGTGGAGTTTGCCAACCAATTACGCGAGCAGGGACGCTCTATTACTAAAGCTGCCATCGAAGCATCAGAACAACGCTTGCGACCAATTTTGATGACAACATTTTCCTTTATTTTGGGTATTTGGCCATTGCTATTTCCTGAAGGAGCCGGCGCCGCTAGCAGAAGATCTCTCGGCACAGCTATTGTTGGCGGTACACTTGTCTCTACTATTTTGAGTCTGTTTCTCGTGCCAATTCTCTATATTGTGATCGGAAAAATGCGCGCTCGCCTACTGCCTCGTCGTCAATCTTATCAGCTACAGCCTGCGGTTGAAGATGGTAAAGTTCCTTCAGAAACACATCGGTAAATTGAAGGAGACAGGAGAAAATTTGCTAATGATGTTAATAAGTACTATTACCAGGGTAATAAGGTTTGATTTGTGGCATATTCCAATGCTAGCAACAACCACAGAATCAGAAAATGCTCCTGTAATTCTTGCCGGAGTAATGATGAGTTTGGTAGTTATTTACCTTGCCAGCACTATCGGTGCAGAGATTTGCGCTCGAATTAACTTACCCCCTGTTCTTGGACAACTGTTGGGTGGTTTAGTAGTCGGAATCTCTGCCTTTCATTTGCTGGTATTTCCCGATGGTGGTGGTGATAGCAGCAACTCTTTAATGATGAATTTCTTACAAACCACTGCCGGATTGAGTACAGATGGAGCAGCTAGTGCTTTTCAAATAGAAAGTGAAGTTATCTCCACTTTGGCAGAAATTGGTGTAGTCATTCTGCTATTTGAAATTGGGTTGGAATCAAACTTAAAAGAACTGCTCGAAGTAGGTACTCAATCAGCAATAGTAGCAGTAGTGGGAGTAGCCGCACCGTTTATTGGGGGTACTTTAGGGTTAATATTGTTGTTTCATGTCGCCACTATTCCTGCTATTTTCGCTGGTGCAGCCCTAACGGCAACAAGTATTGGCATTACTGCAAAAGTGCTTGCAGAACTACAACACCTTAATAGCAAAGAAGGTCAAATTATTATTGGCGCAGCAGTGCTAGACGACATTTTAGGCATAATCGTCCTAGCAGTAGTAGCTGGTTTGGCAAAGACAGGAGAGGTAGAACTGACAAATATACTATATTTGATTGTCAGTGCAGTAGCTTTCCTGGTAGGGTCAATTCTGATCGGTCGCTGGTTCAATCCTTATTTTGTCAAAATAGTCACTGAACTCAAAACTCGCGGTCAGCTTTTGATCCCTGCCCTGATCTTTGCTTTTATTCTCTCATACATTGCCACAGTTATTAAATTAGAAGCAATTCTAGGAGCCTTTACCGCAGGCATAGTCTTAGCAGAAACTCACAAATGTCGAGAGCTAAAAAATCAAATAGTACCAATCGCAGATATACTAGTCCCGATTTTTTTTGTGGTTGTTAGTGCCAAAACTAATATCAGTGTTTTAAATCCAATGATACCTGAAAATCGGGAAGGACTAATTATGGCAAGCTTCCTAATTTTAGTAGCCATTCTGGGTAAAGTTATCACTGGATTTACAGTATTTGGTCAAGCAGATATTAATCGGCTGGCGATCGGTGTTGGTATGATACCTAGAGGAGAAGTGGGATTGGTATTTGCTGGTATCGGTTCAGCCAGCGGTATCCTCCCAAGTTCCTTAGATGCGGCAATCATAGTCATGGTAATTCTCACTACCTTTGTCGCACCACCTTTATTATCGTTGGTGTTTCGCGAGCCAGCAACAGTTTCTGTGCAAGCGAAAGAAAGTAGATAAGATTGCATATTTGCTCTTCCTCGTTCCCAGGCGTTCGCCTGGGAATGATGTCTTGGCGGCTCAGCCTCCATTTTTCGCAATCATAAAATATCCTTTGTGACAAGTAGCGTTCTTGCTTCTTTTTTCAAAAAATATGTGGTTTTTACTTAGGAGAAATGTGATATTTTATAGGCAATGACTTATAGAAATTGCCTGGTGCGCTACGGGTTATTTGTTTGCCATTGTAGGGCAACAGCCGTTAGGACGAACAACTGTTCGCCCCTACAGTTTGTAAAAATCTATATTCTTTGAGCTGGGAGGCTTGCAAATGTTACGGCGATCGCACACTGCATGGCTGGTTCCACTAGCCCTCACATTCGTTAGTATTTGCTCAAGTGCAGCACGAGCAACGGCACAGACAATCTATCCATTTCTGGGCAACTATACCACAGTAGTTAAAATTACCCCCATCAGTGGAAACGTTTCACAGGTAGTTGAGACAGGTTTTAGTCTTGACGCCCAATATGGCTTAAACCAGTATGATGGTTTGACATACTCGGTGGCTGACGCCAACGGAAATCTCACTATTAACAATGATCCGGAAGTATTTGGTTTAACAGGCTACCCATTAGGCTACATTACTTTTGGAAGTGGCACAAATAAGGTGTTTGGATTAGGTGATGCCAGTGCTTCAGTTGACTTAGCAAACCTCACGGCAAAAGGTGGTGGTGTAGTAAATATCACTGGTGGTGAAGGTATATTCGAGAACGCTACAGGCACACTATTATATTCTGAAGAGGACATAGTTACTCTTGGAGATATTATTACCTTAAATGGTAAAGCTGTTGTGAGTGGTTCTATCGAAGTTCCGCAGCAAGTTCCAGAACCAGGAAATACGGCAACGCTAGTAGGTATAGGCGCGATCGGCTCTGCTTTAATGCTACGCCGCTACCGCAACTTCAGCATCGTTAAATAGACATGATCTAGAGACGTTCCGGCGGAACGTCTCTACAAGGGTTGCTGCGGGTTGTCGGCGAATGATAATTGCTATATTTTTTATATTTACAAAAAATTTATTACCGATACATTTATATTTGTATATTAAGTATAATCCACAATGTATGATTAAATAATTAATAATTGATTAGAGATAAGAAGTAAATTATGCTTCGGTCATGCATCCCTTGGTTTATTCCCATAGCTGTGACTTTAGTCAGTTTCGCATCTGGTGTAAAAAAAGTAGCAGCGCAAACAGTTTTTCCCTTTGAGGCATTTTACGATACAGACGTAATCCTCAGACCTATAGAAAATACCGATGTTTCAATCGCAACCGTTTCAGGTTTTAACCCTGATGCACCCTACGGTCTGACTAATTTTACTAGTGCAAGCAACTATAGCCGTTTTGATCCGGCTATAAATGGGTTTAGATTTTTTGCAGATCCGGCAAGGGTTGGTTTGTCCGGATTTCCAACAGGAGTTGATACATTTTTTGGCAGTGGAGATGATCGAATATTTGGCAGTAGTAATGCGATCGCCATTATTGATCCCATCACCAACACATTGAATGGTACAGGTGTTATAAACATCACTGGCGGTGCAGGTAGATTCAGTGGCGCTACTGGTACTCTTAATTTTAACGAAAGCGAGTCTCTCGATCAAGACCCAAGTGGTCCATTGAGAGGGAGGGCTTTCATCAGTGGCTCTTTCGTAGTTCCGCAACAAGTTCCAGAATCAGGAAATACTGCAACGCTAGTAGGTATAGGCGCGATCACAACTGGTTTCCTACTACGCCGCCGCCTTAAATCTGCCATCTAAAATGTAGAGACGCGAGGAACATCGCGTCTCTACAAAATCGTGATTTTTGCATATTCAGATCTTGATTCAGCAACGCCCGAACTGCAACAGTATTTAATAATAAAGAATCAAAAAATCAAAAAGATATAGCAAGTTGATTACTGAGAATCGAAGTATAAATACTGGTGTAGGGCAATTAGTTCCAAATATCATACGAGGACACTAAAATGGGCGAAGATAATCTGATCTTTGGTGGCAATTCCACTCCCGGTAATTCATCCACATCTACAGGCAGCTACAATTACGAGTTCAATTTCACTCGTACCGAACGGGTAAGAACCCCTTTCGATCCTCTGCTTGATCTTCTTGATGTTAGCATTCCAGAATTACTTGGTGGTAGTGGGAGTAATCTTGCTAGCAACCCCTTTGGTGGCAACCCCTTTGAGTTCAATCCCACAGCTGGTGTTAACAATCCTGCTATTGGCAGTAACAACCCCTTTGGTGGTGGTAATTCCGGTGACTTCGGTGGAATTTAATTATGCGTGACAAATAAGATCCCCGACTTCTCACAGAAGTCGGGGATCTTGGGAGTTTGCATCTGTGTTCATCTGTGTTCATCTATGGTTTAATTTTTACTAAATTAAATAATAAACTTCATGCTACCACCAGGTGCAAATAGCCAGCAGCAACCACCAAAGAAACTTTATCTGGATAGTAATTTTCAGATTGCTTGTGCAGTAACTCTCGTGGCAGTTTTGGGAGTAGCTAGCGTGGCTCCGTCTTTCCCCAGCGTAGCTAAAGCTTTAAACGTCAACCCCAAAAATATTGGATTGTTGATTACAGTATTTACGTTTCCTGCTTTAATTTTAGGTCCTGTTATTGGTATCCTTGCTGATAGATTGGGTAGAAAGAAAATTATTGTTCCTTCACTATTTTTATTTGGCATCGCTGGAGGAGCTTGCGCGTTGGCGCGTGACTTTAATCTTCTACTTTTATTTCGTTTTATACAAGGAATTGGTGCGGCTTCTTTGCTTTCTTTGAGCATTACCGTAATTGGTGATTTGTATAAGGGAGACAGGCGAACTACGGCTATGGGTTACAATGCCAGTATCAGCAGTATCGGCACAGCTAGTTACCCGATAATTGGCGGCTTTTTGGCAACATTTGGCTGGTTTTACCCGTTCATGGTTCCTATAGTGGCAATTCCGCTTGCGTTGTTGGTGTTGTTTGGGCTAAAAAATCCCGAACCTCAAGGCGCGCGCCACCTCAAGGCGTATTTGCAAAATGCTCTCGTCGCTCTAAAAAATCGTCAGTTACTCGGAATTTTCATCGCCAGTGCGGCTAACTTTGCTCTTCTGTACGGAGCTTATGTAACTTATTTACCAAAGTTACTTCACGATACATTCAATGCACCACCCTCAACAATTGGGCTGTTCCAATCCAGTGTTTCTGTAGCAATTGTAATTACTGCTTCCCAGTTAGGAAAGTTAGCCAATAAATTTCGCCCCACAACATTAATTAGAGCATCATTTGTGTTGTATGCTCTAGCTCTATTGATTGTTCCCTTCATACCAAACATCTGGTTACTATTAATCCCAACTACTATTTTTGGCATGGGTTTAGGGCTTGGTTTCCCTAGTATTCAGACTCTTCTAGCAGAGTTAGCACCTAGAGAATATCTGGCGACAATTTTATCAGTCAATGGGACATTTTACGGCTTAGGGCAAACTTTAGGACCGCTACTGACGGGAATAGTCTTTGGTATTGGTGGAATTAGTAGCGTGTTTTTCACAAGTGTTGTTTTTGCAATGCTTACCCTTTTTGTCTTTAGGTATTGCACCTGCTTATAATCGTGCTGCTCGCGCTTTGCACAGCCTTTATATTATGCATTCTCCGGTGGTTACCTCGTGCATCAAAACTTACTTAGAGCAGATTTATCTCTTAAAATAGTAGCTATTAGATGGCTCTTAATCGCTGTGCCATCGTCAATTCTGGTAGCTTACTTATTTTCAGAATATTTGAGCAACCTTTCATTTCCAATTTCTTGTTCAACCTGTAAACTCGTTAAGGAGACTTGATAGTGATACCAGATTTTTACAAAGGTTGGGATGTTGTCATAGATAAAGAGCAGCTAGAAAGAGAAACTAAGCTTGCTGCTTCTGTGCAAAAGTTACTTGAGTGGCTGCGAGATTACATGTCTGTAGATACAGCCACCCTTCTGCTGCCTTCGGATCAGCGAAATTTGGCAGTGTATACTACTATCGGACTGGAAGAAGAAATTACACAAGAAGTCCGTATCCCAATTGGAAAAGGCTTTGCAGGTACTATTGCCGCAAGCAATGAACCAATAATCGTCAATGATGTCTCGCAAATAGAGGTTGTTAGCCCAATCCTACGCGATTCAGGTTTGCGATCGCTCATCGGCATCCCTTTGCCCGTCAAGCAAAGTAAGATTGGAGTATTGCACGTCGGCACTACAGCGCCCAAAAAGTTCACTCAATCAGATGTGCAGCAAATGCAACGAGTGGCAAATCTCATCGAGGGGATAATAGCGGATACAAGAGTTGTCAATAACCAGGTATCTGGCTCCGAGTTAGTAGAACTGAGTATACCTACCTCTTGTGTCAAAAAACAACGATTCGCTTCTAACTTCTCTTTAATCAAGACGCAACTTTGCTCTTATGTGGACATAATACAAAACTGGCGGGGATTTTTTCACCAGTCACAGCCACTTAGTACCAAGTTAACATAGAAGCAAACTAGATCCCCGACAACGCATTTATTTGTCGGGGATCTTCTAGGGGAATCAATCCCTCAGCTCGAAATAAATGCCATTCCAGGTGTTGGAACCAACAATTCCATCTAAGCGCAAATTATGGTTTGCTTGGAGTTTTTTCACAGCTAGCTCTGTACGTTCGCCAAAAATACCATCAACTGTTAGAGACAAGCCAATCTCCTTCAAGAGGTTTTGCAGGTATTTGACATCTTCGCCAGAATTACCGCGACGCAGAGTAGGTAAGGAATTGATGGGTTTGAGAGGAGTAGCAAATAGCATTGTCATATATTCCAAAAACGTTACTGCCACCGCCAAGATGTTCTGTATAAATTGGTAGGCGATTGGTGACAAAAATATCTACAAGCCAAGATAACCGTTTTCTTGATAAATTCCCGAAAAAATTATCGAAAGATCAAGTTTGAGGTAGATGAGACTAGTTAATTAACGGTTCTTGAGCAATTTTACCTAATCCAACAGACTCTAACAACTCTACCCAGTCGGCTGAAGCAGTTGAATCCTGTGGGTAAGAGTAGCGCATCTGTGCTAATTTGGTCAAAGTTTCGTGCCAGATACCAGATTCAGCATATAACGCTGGATGATCGCGTGGTTTTGTCTTATTCAACTGACTCATAAGAGTTGAACTTGGTTCAATTCTTTGAATCCATCCTCCCACAAATGCGTCTTCAGATCTGTCTTGAGAATTGCAAATTATGGAGAGAATCCAGCGATAATTATGACCAATTTTGAGTGGTGGCATGTCTTTAGCTCCGATACTAAAGCTAACAATACCGGAAGTAGCTCTGAGCTTCAATATCTTTTGATAAACTACCTTTTTACTGTCTGCTTCTCGTAACTTCAATTCTGCTAATTGTGTAGAAATTGGGGGAATATATACAAATAACGTCGGGTATTCTGATATGGTTAGTCCTAAGTTATTTGCAGGTAACAAAGCTTGGAGAGACTTTTGCTCTGAGCCACAATTATCGCCACGGGATGCCCCTCCTAGTCTATGATCAGGCGCGCCAACTTTAGGAGGCTTATATTTAATTTTTTTCCTAGTTTCTCTAGGTTTTACACTTCGGGTTTCATTCGCAACTTGACTGGGTATGAGTTGCGATCGCGCTGTTATTGATTCAGGAAAGGCTGTAATTAGGGCTATATCTAGTAATATAGCTAAGTATAGTATGGTAGGGTTTTTCATAATATTGAGATTTTGGATTTTTTATAAACCGCAGAGAACGCAGAGGAAAGAGAGAGTAACAAAGTTTTATAATTTAATTAGGATTGTTGGTTTGATTGGGGTTAGTTTGTGGAGAGGTGTTTGTTTTTTTATTTCTGATATCTTTTCCTTTTTGCTTTAAGTTTTGAAAGTATTCTGTTTGTGTAATTTCAGCTACTTGGTACTCTTTTTTGGAGTGGTTAATTTCGATATCTATTTTTAAAGCGCTTTTGACGCGAGTGTAGATTGTTTGTGTGTATCCGCGCTCTACAAAAATGATGCTCCCGACTGTGGCGGTGAATGCGAATACCGATGGAATTAGTGGTATCCAGGCTCCTTGTAAAAAGAAACCGAAGCAGATGATAAAGTTGCTCAAGAGTGCTGCTGCACTGGTTAGTGTAAAATTGAGAGGATGGCGCAGCAAAGTGAGGATTCCACCAAAGAGGGACCACGCTCCTATCCATATAGTTTCGCCCCAAGTTGACCAGTACCACAATAGGGGACGACGATCTAAGACAGCACTAAGGATTTTACTTACTTCTTGTGCGTGAATTTCAACTCCAGACAAATTCTTATCTTTTTGCAATCCTGCACTGTAAGGAGTGAAGAAAACGTCATTGATACTTTCTGCTGTGGTACCGATGAGGACAATACGGTTTTTGATCAAATCAGGATTAACTTTGCCTGTTAATACTTCTGTTAATGTTACTTGTTTGGCAACTTTTTGGGGAGAGCGATAGTTTAGTAATATTTGGTATCCGGCTGAATTAATATTTCGGTAGCCGCCAGAATTTTGTTTTAGGCGTTTAAATACAGTTGAACCAAGTTTTAGCTCACCGGATGGGGTATTTTCAGGTTCGATTTTTTCGAGTTCTAGGTAGGATAATGCTAACAGGAGACTGAATGAATAAATGTCGGCATTAGGGTTGGCGCACAGATGTGGATTTTGTTTTGCTGTGTGATGTGGAGGATTCATAAACAGCAGAGTGCGACGCAAAATTCCTCCATCGATGGGCAAGTCGATAAATCCTACTCTTTCTTCTGGGATACCGGGGGGAGGTGCAACTCCAAGATTACCAGAAGAATCATTGACTTTGCATCCGGTGATGATGCGATCGCTCTGCTGTAATCGTTTCACTAACTCAGTATTACCCGGTGCTACAGGAAGATCTCGATAGATATCCAAACCGATCGCACGCGGTTGATGTTGCTCTAGTTTAGCTAATAATTGTTCTATGGTTCGGTCAGATAATGGCCATTTCCTTTGCGCTTGAATGTCTTGTTCAGTGACAGCAACTATGAGTAAGCGGCGATCGCTACCTTCGTCAGGGCGCAATCTGATTAATTGATCGAAAGCCCAGAGTTCCTGTACTTGTAACCAACCAAGTTGTCTGACGCCCATTAACAAAGCTGTAACAATCAAACTCGTAAAAATTACTCTCATACCAGGAACTGATATCGCTGTGTACAGCCTATGTAAATGTGGCAACACAGAATTAATTTTCCTCGACAGCTTAGTACGGCTTTTCATAAATTGATAACTTCAAGCGCGTTTCAGGTACGATGCACGGCTAACATGGTGATATCATCAAACTGGTCTGCATTGGCAATGTGAGCATTTACACTGGCTTCGATACAATCTAGTACAGCAGTAGCTGAGTCAGCAGGTTGCTGCAATAAAGACAGTAATTTCTCTTCAGTAAAAAATTGACCTTGTGGGTTGCGAGCATCAGTGACACCATCAGAGTAAGCGACTAAAATATCACCAGGTTCTAACTGAACTTGCCGAATACCAAACTCTCGATTGGGCATGATGCCAACAGCCGGACCAGTAGGTTTAAGTCTAGCCTTAATACCATTTAAACTTAAAATAGCAGGAGGTTCGTGTCCACCATTGACGTAGTGCAACAAACCTGTGGCTGGATTCAACACACCAAAAAAAAGTGTGGCGAACATATTTATCCGACTATGATTATTAGCAATGTAATTATTTGTGAGGCTAACAGCATTTTTGAGAGCAGTAGTGCCAATTCTGGGAGGTTCTACCCGCTGCCCTCTCAACTTGTTGCTCCCATCAGTAAGAGTATCCAACCAGCTAAGATGATAATGTTGTTGGGCAAAAGCCCTAATCAAGCTGCGAAAAAGAGACATAAACAGTGCAGCACCCACCCCTTTATCACAAACATCTGCTATCACAATCCCAATCCGATGGTGGGCAAGGGGAAAAACATCGTAGAAGTCTCCTGCTACTAAGCGTGCTGGATGAAAACGGGCGGCTATTTCCCACCCATCCATCTGCGGCAAAGTTTCTGGTAAAAAATCGGTTTGAATCATCCGAGCGATTTGCAAGTCTCGCTCGTAGACAAGTAAAAGCTCTTGTTCATTGCTCATAACGGAGTTGGTACGCGATACATAATCAAGATATTGCGATTTTTGTTGTCCATACGTTCATAGAGAAACTTATCAACTTCATGTAATGCCAGGTATATGCCAAGCCCACCCATTGAGCGTTCCTCTAAAGGCAGTTTTAACTCCGAAGCATTTGGGAGTTGCGCTTGTAATGGGTTGTAAGCTATACCTGTATCCTCAATAGAAATTGTCAAAGCTTGCTCGTTGATATCTGCCGCCAAGTTCAACACCCCTACCCCCTGACTATAGGCGTAGTTAATAATGTTGGTAGCGATTTCGTCTACTGCTAAGCGGCAGCGATATGCAGCTTTTTGATCTAAACCAGCTGCTGTAGTAGCACACGTCACATATTCAGTGATGAGTGAGAGAGAGTCCAAAGTTGCAGGCACTGTTAGAGGTTGCATATATTTCATTACATCAGAATATGCAACATGCTTAAACTTCTAAGACAAAGTTATCCTCATTAAGTATGATAACACTTTGGTCAAATCCAGTTTTCTCCAAGGTACTCAACACCGTAGTTTGAGCGCCAACGACGTAGATATCAACATTTGCACCCATCTTTTGCTTAGCAAAGACAAGAACCCTCAAACCAGCACTTGACATATATTCCAAATCATGCATCAGCAGAACAAGGCGTTTCACCTTCTTTGATGCTGCTTTGTCTACCTCTGCCTTGAAAATTGGCGCAGTCATTGCATCCAGTTCACCAGATAATTTCAAAGTGGCGATCGCACTATTTATTTCCAGACTTGCATTAAAAACCATAATTTTTTCTCCTTTGTTTATTCGTTATTTGTCATCTCTCGTAGAGACGCCCCGGCGGGGCGTCTCTACATGCCAACCAGAATCACCACAGAGCGCGCGCCCAGCAACAATCCACACTGATTTTCCAGCAAAGGTTCTGTACCTAGTATCCAACAATCATATGGTGGGGTAGCACCAGTATTAACAAACACATACCACTGCATCCCCAGAGCAAGTCTTGGTATTTCAAACCAGAGACTCTCCCAATGCATATTCATCGCCACATAGATATAATTATCACTCCCGGTTCGCCCATTTTTTTAAGAGTTAGAGAAAAGGGGGAAAAGGGTAAAGGCAGAAATCACATATCAGTACAAAAAGTGTGATAGAACACTTTATAACCACTTAAAACCAGACTAACGTGGACACCAAGCGAGTAAGTGCCATTTTACAAACATAAAGATGAAAATTAGGTTTGTTTCTTGTTTTTAGTTGGAAGTAACCTACAGGTTTAGTCGTTGTTAAAAACGGAGATTTTAGTGTTTCAATCTTTGACACTTGTGCAGGGAAAATCTTATCCTACTCAGGAGTAAAAGATTGACCATCAAGTTGAGTATATATAGTAATTGGAAATCCAAGTAAAACAAGAATACGCCGCTGTAAAGGAGAAAGATTAGTTAAATGGGCATAGACTTGATTTTTCACCTCAACTAATATTAGTGTAATATCTTTAAAAGCAGCAAGGATAAGTTCAGCAGTTGGGCGTGTAGTCTCTCTTTTGGGATTACCTGTATAAAGTCCGGCAAGTTTTTCTTGATTTTGTTTAAGAGTAGAACGTACCTGAAACTCTAATAAAGTTAACACACGTAAACCAATAGAAAGTAATCGAATCAAACCAGTTATATGGTCTTCCCGCTGCAAATAAATTGGTGTTAATGACAACGGAAAACCTTTAATTCTGGCAAATCCGCGCTCTGTTAAATACTCGTCTCTATAACAACGAACTGCTTGTTTAAGAGGTAGTAGATAAGAAGTTTGATTAGTTACGTAAACACGCCAACCCAACAATCTAATAATTTGCGCAACCGATGATTCTAATATCTCAAAATCTAGATTTATTGAGATTAACTCTACGGTTTGAGGTGGTCTATCTAGATAGCGTCTAGTCGTTTTTTCTTGTTTGGTAACTTCCAGATTAATTTTAAATAATCCATTGGTACGATAACGTTTTAAAATCGCTGCTATAGCTGTTTGCCAATCATCAACTGACGTTAATTTTTTCTGGCCGCGTCGCGGCTGCTTCAATAGTTCCAGAGCTTTTGATGTTTTTTGTAAACGTTCACGCAACGACTTTTCTTCTGTTTCTGCAATGGCAAAGGAACGTACTACTAATTGTCGCTCATTCCAAGTAAATTCTTGCTCATCTACTTTAATTGTCTGAACTACTTTCCGCTCAAAGCCTTCGGCAATCTGTTTATTTTTACCATCGGCATAATCATAATCTATTGTTGTTAATTGTTGCTCTCCATTCCAAACTGGTTCAAGATATTGTGCTATCTCCTCTTTTGTTATTTGTTTAGCACTTAACGGACAAAGATAAAAATCTTTCCCTAAAGCAATGTGACTACGGGTTGCTATTGATGCCATTTTGCAGTCACCAACATATAACAGTCCTGATTTTTGAAGTGTTAACCTTACTTGATTAATTGCTGGAATATATAATGGGTCGTCTGCTTTATTTCCTGATAATATTTCTGTAGCTATTGGCAGACCCAATGGGTCTAACGTTGATAGCATAATTTTGACTTGTGCCAAGTCTGGTCGATGGTCTTTACTATGCCCGAATTGAAATAAACCCTCTGAATTTACTCCACAGTGACTACTAGCTGTTGTACTATCTAATCGGATATTTTCTGGATTTAAATCGTAGACTTGTATCATGTTTCCAGAAAGTTCTGCCTCAAATAGTTTCCAATCATCATCTCTATTAAGATAACGTAATAGCGATTGCAAACGGTCGTCTGTAAGGTCTAATTCTTCTAACTTTTCCCCAACAAACATTTTTAATGTTTCTAACCTTTTCGCTACCCATCCTTGGACATGGTTTAAACGATGATCGGCTTGTGAAAGTATGTGCGTTAACCAAATTATTGCTATACTCCCGCTTGCTTTCACCTTGCCAATTTCCATGTGCGCTTATGTGCTTATCAATTAATTGCTTTACACCCATACGCTCTAATTGGGTTAGCAGTACGGGTATATCATCAACTCGTTCGTTTGTAATTATAGGTTCTGTATGCATAAACCCGAACATACACCTACTCTGTACTTTTGAGAATATGTCGCTAGGTATACTTTCTAGTGCTCATTTTCTCTAACTCTTAAAAAAATGGGCGAACCGGGAGTTATCAGTAACCGTACCCTCTTTAGCATGTTTGCCACAAAGCATAAAAGCGAGACTGCGACTGGAATCAGACCAATCTGCATTCCATGCTTGAGTGCCGTGCCAAGTAATATCTGCATAACCACTACCTACGTAATCTACATTCCGGAAGTGGTTTTTATTTCTCAATATAGGATGGGCATTGCGAAAGGCGATGCAGTTTTGAAAAAACCTCAATAAGTCGGCATTAGATTTCAACAGATTCCAATCTAGCCAATTAATTTTGTGATCGTGGCAGTAAGTATTATTATTACCGTTTTGAGTGCGCCCAACCTCATCACCCATCAGGATCATTGGCACTCCTTGGCTAACCATTAATATAGATAAAGCATTTTTAATCTGTCGGTGTCGCAAGGCATTAATTTCTGAGTTATCAGTTAATCCTTCCCAACCACAGTTCCAACTGTAATTATCATTAGCACCATCATGATTATTCTCGCCATTGGCTTCGTTGTGTTTCCAGTTATAGGAAACTAAATCAAACAGTGTAAAACCATCATGACAGGTAATGAAATTAATCGAAGCTGTCGCACCCCGATTTGCCGAAGCATAGAGATCCGGCGAACCTTGAAGTCGCTGTGCCATATCTCCAACTTGCCCTGGCTCACCGATCAGGAATTTGCGAATAGTATCACGGTACTTACCGTTCCACTCTGCCCATCGCCCAAATGCCGGGAAAGAACCAACTTGATAAAGACCACCTGCATCCCAAGCTTCTGCTATTAGTTTACACTTAGCGAGAATCAGGTCGAAGGCAAGGCTTTCTAACAAAGGTGGGTTTGACATCGGCGCTCCCCAAGGATCGCGCCCCAAAATTGCTGCTAAATCAAAGCGAAAGCCGTCGATATGGTACTCTGCTCGTGGATGGCGGCAAAGGTTCCTGGATGCTTTACCCCAGATGAAGGATCGCGGGTAAAACTGCGGACGTGCATCTCGTAGATGATTAAGTCTTCAGATGGGATTTCTAAGGGGCGATCGCCTTCCCAATCAAAATCATCAAAAGCCAGACGAGCGCGATGCTGATACACATTGTACCAGTCCGGAGGCTCTCCCCAAATATCCCGCCCACCGATAATTTTGGCATAGGGGTCTAAGAGAACTTTCGTCTGGTCAAACCAATGACCTTCTTTTGGATTAAAAGGTCCATCCATACGGTAGCCGTATTCTAGGTTCTCATAGTCCAAGTCAAATACAACCATGCAGAAGACATTACCAATGCGGAACTCTTGAGGAAAAGGAATTTCCACCATTGGCTCAAGAGCGTGCTTTTTAAACAGCACCAAAGTACAAGACTTAGCATGACGCGAGTAAATGGAAAAATTAATGCCTCCTGGAATTAAAGTAGTTCCGAACGGAAACGGACGCCCTGGACGTAGTTTAAAGTTCTTGTAAGTATGGGTGGGATGAATGTCAATTCTTTCCATTTCTTTTTACTTGAGCGAAGGGACTTGGACATTGAGGGCGGCGAAGGCTAAATCAATGGTGTCGCAAGTATTAAAGAACTCGAGAAATCCAGTAATAGACATGGTGTCTTGAATTTCTTCCGAAAGCCCTACTAAAACAATCTTTCCTTCCTGGGCAGATATTTGCCGGTATAGCGACAGCAGCATTCTTAAGCCAGCGCTTGACATGTAAGGCACTTTGGTCATTTCTAAGATCATCTTGATTCCTGCTTGGGCAAGTGGTAAGATTCGCTCCTGAATTAGGGGAGCTGTATTTGTATCTACTTCACCGATTATTTCTACTAGTGTTACTTGTTCTTCGTTCATATTAGTTGGCTCTTGTTCTGATGTTTTTAGCATTGTTACTTGCTGTATGTTGATGTTCATGGGGTAATTTGCACTTTGATTTTTAATCGTTCTTGGGTGTTGGGGAGGTTGACGGTTAAGGCTTGTGCGTCAAAATCTGTATACTCTTGCTCATCAACCCATACTTGACTAATTTGGATGCTACCAGGTGGTAGGATATCTGGTTGCACTCGTAAGATGTTGTCTTTGAATGCGCCTGGTAAAGGTTTGAAGTAAAAATTCATGGGCTGCTTAGCAATTAGCAGGTTGGTGTAAACTGCTGACAGGTAGGACAATTCAGTTGAGTGATAACCGCTCATCGAGTGGCTGCCTTTGAAGCGCTCGTTACCCAACAGGTAGGGCAAACCGTTGGCTAAGACGTTGAAGTAGATGCCGCCATCGTCATGATCGAGGAAGAAGGCATTGTAAAATGCTGCAGCTTCACGGGCATGACGCAAGTCTTCCGGATCTTTGAGGATGCCGTGTAAGATCAGGTAGGCTAGAATTGCTTGCTCTTGCTGCCACCAAGCTTTGCGATCATGCCAGACAAAGCGGTATTGCTCTTCACCTTCGCCCAGTATTCGCTCAACCACATCATACCAACCACCACGTTGGCGATCGCTACCCGCATCAGGCATCAGTGCAGCAATTTTTCGTGCCAAAGCTACATACTCCTCTTTAGGTTTGAGGCTATTCATCCGCATCAAATTCCAGGCAATTTTGAGATTATGTCCTACAACAGCCCGGTTTTGCTGCCATCCCCAGGTGGTATCGTGGCTCCAATCTTCATAAAACCGCTCCTGAACAAACGGGCTATGCTCGTAGTCGGGAAAATACTTAGTGATTGTGTCAAAACTGTACTCCAACATATCAGCATACTTCTGTTCGCCAGTTGCCAGCCACAGATTAATCAGGTAGGCTGGAGCATGGTCGCCGATTGAGTTCCAATTCTTACGCGCTCTGTTCGGGCCCAAAGATTCAGCATAAGGACTGAGTGTCAACGGGTCAATATGAGAAAAATAACCAACACCGTTTTGATCCCAGAAAAAGCGGTTTAACAAATCGACAGTCATTTCCGCATCCTTTAAGATCCTTGCATCGCCAGTCACGCGATAAGTTTGAATCGGACCTGCTAACGCATAAATTTGTTCATAAGCTGGAATAGCATCGTAATCATCACCAAACTCAGAAGTCAACAGTTTATGCTCACGATTGCCTGTCACCTGAATACCGTGATACCAGTAAATCAAGTCCTCATCAGGATCGTAAAACCGCATGTGTTGACGCAAATACTCAGTACCTTTCTCCGCCGCCTCCAAAAAGCGATCTTCACCAGTCATCAAAAAAGCAGAAGCAAAACCATAAACCAACCGAGAGACAGTATCAGTCTCCTGCAAAAAATCATCTTTCTTTTTCGTGCCAGCTAAATTAAGATAAGTGCGGTATTCCCGATAATCAATCGGCTGTTGCGGATAACCAAACTGCCATTGCAAATACGAATCAGCAATCAATACCTTCGCCAAAAAAAGAGTATGAAGAGAGAGGGCGCTTTGTAGTATAGTTGTTATCTTCCCAAACAACAACTTAAAAGCTACAATTCGCCCATGTTAGACATCTTATCACTGTTACAATGCTTGCTACCGCAGATCAACGCTACGACGATGCGTCGAATGAACCAGATAATCCTGGCAATGTTAGCTTCGGAGCGGTCGAGTCACCGTGTTGGGAATGTCTCGTTGGGCAGGGATTGGTGGTAGTTATCGAACAATGTTGAGATTCTTTCAATACCTTCGCCAAAAAAAGAGTATGAAGAGAGAGGGCGCTTTGTAGTATAGTTGTTATCTTCCCAAACAACAACT
>NZ_JACXAE010000066.1 GCF_014698965.1 Iningainema tapete BLCC-T55 | reverse complement strand
AATTCAGCCAGGAAGACGATTTGACCTTGATTGTTTAACCCTTGACGCGAAAAACGCACACTCTTCACAGTCGAGCCTAATAAGGTATCGCCACTAGCAATCACTTTATCATTCACCGGGTCAGCACCTGTGTAAATGCCTGTTTCTCCCAAAGCTAATGTCGCGCCAAACGCTAGTTTACCATTGTTGTTAATGGCAGGAAAGCCAAATATTCTAAACTGACCACTAGTATCGGCGATCGCACTCAAGCTCCCACTAGCACGATGGAACAGACTAATAGTATTCTGATTTGACAGGGCCACATCGCCACTATCATTAATATCTAGTCTATCAGCGCCTATTTCTACCAAAGTAGAAAGTGAATCACCTCTATTGGTATAGATTGCTGCTGTGCCATCTCTGTTAGTGGCAGCAAAAACTACTTCGCTGTTGTTATTAATGTCAACCGAACTAATACCGATAAAACGTGCATTGATTGCGGGAGGAGTACCAGGGGGAAATGGAATGCTTGCTGTAGCAATAGTCACATTAGGTTGATTTGGTCTGGTGAGAATAACGCTATCTGTACGGGTAATATTTTTTTCCAAATAAACTAGTTCCTCAAGATCGTTAAGACTTGCTTGACTTATGTCGATAGTTCCACCAGGGCTTGTACCGCCAAATCCGCGACCTGTCGCGAAGCCGTTTTGACTGATAAAAATCCCTCTCCTCATACCACCTTCTACTTTAAATGCAACAGTACCGTTGTTATTGATTCCTTCCAATAAGTCAATAGAGAAGGAAAGCGTGGAGTTTCCAAATAAAGATGATACGGTATCCGAGTTAGCAATCTCTGTCAACTGGTTTTCATTACTGGTGTATAGTATGCTGTATCCGGAAATATTCCGAGTTTCTCTTGTTGAGGTTACCAGAAAAGATACTGTGCCACTATCGTTAATTACCGCAGTGGAAATACTTCGCCAGGGGAAGCTTTTAGTATCAGCGATTTTAGTGAAGGAATAGGTAGCTGCTTGTACCTGTGTTGCGGCAAGGGCGCTCAGACACAGGCTCAGTGTTACCCCTCCACTCCAGTTTTGTAACCGTCTTTTCCATTTCTCGCCCAGCTTCGCATTCTGATGAGAATTTTCCACAGCAAAGTTGATCAGTCGGCGCTGACTACGAATATTATGGATATATGTATTCATTTGACAACAGTGTTATTTCTGAGTAGTATTGATGAACTGAGAAACAATTAACTCAATAGTATGAGTAATTCTTGCTACAATTGTGTGGACAGTAATTAAGAGATTGACTCTCTCGACTATGGCTGTGTGATTAAATCAGCGCGGTAAATACCTCTAGAACCATCAGTAAATGTTGCGGTGAAAGTCACAGAACCAGCTTTATTAAGGGCATCTTGACCTAAAGTTAAAGAAGATAATTTTTTACCTTCTAATCGATGATTAAAATCAACTACCTTCAGTAAGGTATCACCTTTGTAGATATATATACCTACAGGTTGAGGAGTAAGTGAAGTGAAATAAGAGCTAAAGATGTTAACATTTCCCACAAAAGCGACAATGTCACCCTTAATTACCGGAGTACTGAAGCTATCGAAGGTTCTCCAACTACCGGGAATCTTTGTATTGTTATCTACTACTAACTGTAGTACACCAGCGCGGCGAATGTAGATCCCCTCCTGACTATTAGCACCAAACCCATTAAACACAATATTATCACCGTCTATTCTAGAACCGTATATTCTAGGATTGCTAAAACTAGTGAAGTTTCCCACACCACCAGGAATATTAGTATTGGTGTCTGCCACTACCTCTAATGAGCCATCACGGCTTTGATAAACACCTTGTTTTCCATACTCAGATGTAGAAAAAACTACACTATTCCCCGAAAGTGCCAGGGGACCAAAAGACGAGAAGTTACCTGTGCCACCAGGAATCGGAGTGTTGTGATCGGCAATCACTTGCAAAGTCCCATCATGACTGAGATAAATACCTCGGTTGGCATAAAAAACTACACGATCACCCGACAGTGCCACCCTACCAAAAAACGAGAAGTTACCTGTGCCACCAGGAATCGGAGTGTTGCGATCAGCAATCAGTTGCAAAGTCCCATCATGACTAAGATAAATACCGTTTTGATCGAAAGCATATTCAATAAACGCTACATTACCTCGATCTAAAGCATAGGAGGAGAAACTAGAGAAATTTCTACCACTGCCGCCGGGAATAGGAGTATTGTTATCAACCACTACGGACAATGTCTCTCCACGTTGGATGTAAATTCCTTGGGCTGAACCCGACGAGTTAGAGGAACCAGTAGCACCAAACACTACATTACCACTCTCAATCACTGGAGCAGAAAAACTAGAAAAAGTTAAATTCCTACCAGGAATGGCGGTATTTTTATCAGCAATGATACTTAGTACACCGTCACTAATTTTGTAAATACCTTCTGCTGT
>NZ_JACXAE010000065.1 GCF_014698965.1 Iningainema tapete BLCC-T55 | reverse complement strand
TTCATTGGCGACTACTTCTGACACAGAACCTGCATGAACTCTTTCCCTGACTGTCATCCACAAAATTAACATACTAGGTTTCCTCGTAAAGAAGGTGCGAAAAATGACTGTTACGAGGTGTTTACAAAGATGGTGGCACGAGGGATTGCAGATAGTTTGGATGAGTTGCTATACTTTGCACGGTCAAAGCTTGCGCTTTTTAAAGCTTGGTTGTATGCTAGTCAGAAATAGCATAGGACTCCTAAGTTTAGCGTAATTAATGATACACATTGAATTTACTGAAGAGGAAAAACAGGCTTTATACTACCAGCGATTTCATCATCCTCATCCACGAGTTCAGTTAAAAATGGAAGTTCTTTGGCTTAAATGCCAAGAATTTCCTCATAAAGAAATTTGTAAATTAACAAAAGTCTCCTCCAATACTTTACGAAGCTATTTAAAAGATTATCAACTCGGGGGAATAGAAAAATTAAAAGAAATAAACTTTGCGCGTCCCAAAAGTGAATTAGAAGAATATCGAACTACCCTAAAAGAGTATTTTCAAAAAAATCCACCAGCAACTATTAATCAAGCTATAGATGAGATAGAATCTTTAACAGGAATTAAACGCAGTCCCACGCAAGTAAGGAAGTTTTTAAAGTCTATGGGGATGCGTTGTTTAAAAGTAGGATTTATTCCTTCAAAAGCTGACTCTGAAGAGCAAGAAGAATTTAAGCTAAAAAAGCTAGAACCAAAACTAGAAGAAGCAAAAGCAGGTAAAAGAGCGGTGTTTTTTGTGGATGCTGCTCACTTCGTCATGGGAAATTTTCTTAATTTAATTTGGTGTTTTCAAAGAGTATTTATTAAATCTCCTTCGGGTCGGAAACGTTTCAATGTTTTAGCAGCATTAAATGCACTTACTCATGAAGTTATTACTATAACTAATGATACTTATATTACTGCAACTCAAGTTGGTGAACTGTTGCAGAAGCTAGCAGACTTAAAACTGACTGTTCCTATAACTTTAGTTTTAGATAATGCTCGATACCAAAAGTGTAAGTACGTACAAGAATTAGCTGATTCATTGGGCATAGAGTTACTTTATTTACCGCCATATTCTCCTAATTTAAATTTAATTGAGAGGCTCTGGAAATTCGTTAAAAAGAAATGTTTATATGCAAAGTATTATGAAGAATTTTCTCAATTCTCAGGGGCAATATCTGATTGTCTTAATTTAGCTCATATTAAGTATAGTAAAGAACTCAAGTCTTTGCTCACTCTACGATTCCAAAATTTTGACAAAGCTCAAATTATGACCGTGTAAAGTATAGCAGATTGTGAAGTGACGATAGATGAATCCAGATGAGTAAAATTATTTTAACAACGTTCGGTTCGCTCGGTGATCTTCATCCGAAGGTTGCCTTGGGATTGGGCTTGCGCGATCGCGGTCATGATGTTGTGTTTGCCACGCACAAAGAGTACCGCACCAAGATAGAATCATTAGGGTTCGAGTTTCACGCTATACGTCCAGATAATACTGCGCTAGAAGATGCCGAAATCATGGCACGCATGATGGACGCAAAAAAAGGAACGGAGTACGTAATTCGCGATTGGATCTTCGCTAATTTACGCGAAACTTATACCGACTTGATGAATATTGCTTCAGGAGCAGATTTTATTGTTGCAGGTGATGGTGTTGTTGCTGCTCGGTTGGTTGCAGAAAAGCTGGGAATGAAATGGGCTTTTTGCGCTCTATCACCAGCTTCCTTCTGCTCGGCTTACGATCCACCTGTATTGCCGATTTTTTCCATTCTGTCAAAGTTTCGTCCCTTGGGGTTAACTGTCAATCGGGCAGTCATGAACTTTGCTAGGTGGGTAAGTAGTCCTTGGGTACAACCAATGTATCAACTACGGCAAGAACTCGGATTACCACCTGTTGGGCATCCAGTGTTTGAAGGAAAATATTCACCTTATCTGGTTCTGGCACTTTTCTCATCTGTTCTTGCTAAACCGCAACCCGATTGGGCACCGAACACGGTGATTACAGGATTCACTTTCTACGACGGCAAAAAAGAAGGGACAGGATTACCTGTAGAACTCCAACGTTTTTTAGACGCAGGTGAACCTCCCATTGTTTTCACGTTAGGTTCCGCAGTTGTACGGAACCCAGGAAGTTTTTACTTAGAAAGTATCCAAGCAGCGCAACAGTTAAATCGCCGTGCTGTTTTACTGATGGGCAAAAATCCATCGCCGAAAGATTTACCGGAAAGCATCATTGCAGTTGATTATGTACCATATTCAGAAATCTTTCCTCATGCTTGTGCGATCGCGCATCAAGGAGGAATTGGCACAACTGCCCAAGCATTACGTTCTGGACATCCAACCTTAGTGATACCATATAATCATGACCAGCCTGATAATGCTGCACGAGTCGAACGATTAGGAACCTCGCGTACAATTCAACCCAAAAGTTATACGACTAAACGAGTTGTAAAAGAGTTGAGCTTGCTGAACAATTCAAGGTACACAACTTCATCAGCAGAACTTGGGCGCATTCTGCTTGCAGAAGATGGTGTGCGAGTTGCGTGTGATGAAATTGAAAAGCAACTTAACGACTCTCCAGTCCGAAGATGAGCAATTGCGGTTTAACTATGCAGCTCTGCATACTTAACGCTTATGGATCAGTTACTACCATGTCCACATTAGAGCAGATTTCATGTGTGTGAGGTACACTTACTTGTAAGGTGACTGGTAGCATTGACAACTTCTTTCATTACCGTGTCTAATATGATGTTGCGAAAGTGCTACAATAAATGCAACTTCATTTACAATTAAAGGAAATATGCTTAAAAATCGTTATGAATTCCTTCTCATCTTTAACACCACAAACTAAAAACCAAGACAATAGCGAAGTATTAGTAAACGTTATTGTTAAACAAGGTAGTGATGGGAGAACAATTGCGCTCGTTCCAGGTTTACCAGAACTACAAGTAGAAGCAAGCGATACTCCTTCGGAGTCACTTCGTGAACGCGCAACAGCCCTAAGCCAAATTCAGCTACAACTAGAAACCCATTTAGCAGGAGCAGAAATTGTTTCTTTACCTGTCAAATTACCATCTCTTGAGCGGAAAAATCCTTGGTTAGAAATGGCTGGAGTTTTTAAAGATGACCCACAATTTGAACAAATGCTCGAAGCTATTGAAAACTATCGACACGAATTAGATAAAACGATAGAAGATGATTCCTCACAAAAGTAGGATTATATTTGCTTAGGTAGAAATCAGATGACGCGATGGGTGCTTGATACTGACCATATTTCCCTACTACAAAGAGGTGATCCAGTTGTTATTAGTAAAGTAGCTACTATCAATTATGCAGAAATTTCAGTAACAATAATAACTATTGTAGAGCAGATGTAGGGTCGTTTAGATGTTATCAAACGAGCAAAATCAAAACAAGAATTAGTTAGAGCTTACGCTTTATTGAAAGAAACATTTAATCGGTTATGTCAAGGGAATATTCTTGATTTTAATGAAGCCGCATTTGATATTTATAACGAATTACGTGCAGCAAAAATTCGTATTGGTACACAAGACTTAAGAATTGCAGCCATTGCACTTTCTATCAGTGCTACAGTGGTAACGCGCAACCGTAAAGATTTTGAAAAAGTTCCTGGTTTGAAAATTGTGGATTGGTCGATACCTTAAGACTTTGGCGATCGCATTTATTGGGTTGAAGGGAGAATGCGATTAGAGAATCAGGATTAGAAATAATAGCTTTAGCATTTGCACCCAAACGCGGGTTCCCTTCAAGAAACCAGATGAGAGCATGAGTGTCGATAACATATTTCATACATTATTAAGTAATTTATGACCAATCTAGGTAATCTCTTTATCTCCATGAAATTCAGCAATCCTCAAATCCTCTTGTGTTGATTGTTTATTCCCAGAAAACATCCCGAATTTCATCAGGGCGATCGCAACTCTGAATTTTTGGTTTTCTTGTGGTGTAACTCGTCTTGCTCTGTCAAAAGGAAACTCAGATTCCTGACTCATATTGTTTACACTCCCTTGATTTCTATATCGGTTAGGTATGTTGCTTTTTCCTGTTAGCAATCATTAGGGCGGCAATCATCGCACTTGCCAACGCCAACCCAAAGGCGATAAACATAACTAAGCGAAAGCTATCTACGAATGCAAGAGCGATCGCTTGCTTTAACTGTGTACTAACCTCAGCACTCACACTACTTGGAACTTCAGCACCCGCTAGCTTGATGCGTTGGTTATCCAGCAGTTTTTGCACTTCGGTTGGAATGTTTAACCTTGTCAAACGTTGATCCAAACTGCGATTAAAAGTATTAAAGACAAAGATATTCAGAACTGCGATTCCCAACAACCCAGCAGTGCGTGCCACAGCATTGTTAATTCCCGAAGCGATCCCCGCTTGGCGCTGCTTCACCGTGTTCATCACAGTTGTTGTTAATGGAGCAACGCTAATTGCCATACCCAAACCTAACACTAATATGGCGGGGAAAAACGTTGTCCAATAACTACCACCAACTCCTGGTAAGGCAAACAAGGCGAACCCAACAGCAGCAATTATTGGACCAATTGTCAAGGGTAATTTTGCACCATAGCGACTCACCAACCCTCCAGACCAACGTGACAACACAAACATGATTAAAATAAATGGCAGGAATACTGCCCCAGCAGCCGTAGCTGAGTAACGCTGCACCTGAATTAAATTGAACGGAACAAAGTAAAACACCCCACCCAAAGCTGAGTAAAGCAGCAGTGTGAGCAAGTTTGCGCCGCTAAAAGTGCGCGATTTAAATAAAGATAATGGCATCATCGGGGCGCGGTTGTTAGCCTCGACAAAAATAAACGCGCTGAGGATAAGTGCGCCAACTATCAAGCAACCTAGAACCAGGGGATGAAGCAATCCTAAGTGAGAAGATTCAATTAGTCCGTAGACAATCGTCCCTAAACCAAGAGTAACTAGAGCTGCTCCCCACCAGTCAAGTCTTGCCGATTCTTCATCGCGGCTTTCTGGTACTTGCCACAATAAAATACTTAGCACAATTACAGCTAGTGGCACGTTAAGAAAAAATATCCAGCGCCAAGAGACATTTTCCACTAACCATCCACCGAGAACAGGACCTAGTGCTGAGGTAATAGCTGTGAAACCTGACCAAGTACCTATTGCTTGTCCACGTTGTTCTGTGCTAAACGAGGCGCTGATGATTGCTAAACTACCCGGAACTAGCAACGCACCGCCTATGCCCTGAACTGCTCTGGCAATAATTAGCTGATTTACATTTGGTGACAAACCGCACCATACTGAGGCTAAAGCGAACAGAACAATACCGATGGCAAAAATCAGTCGCCTTCCGAAGCGATCGCCCAAAGATCCACCTACCAAAATCAATGCTGCCAGAAACAGCGCATAAGACTCAACTATCCACTGTACATCAGTTGTGGTTGCATTCAACTGTGATTGCAATACTGGAAGTGCCACATTAACCACAGTACCATCAATCATCGCCATGCTCGAACCTAGGATTGTTGCTGCTAGCACCCAGCGTCCCACATTTCTAGAGCAGGGAGAAATGCATGGTGCTGAGCGAATCACTGCTTCATCGCAAGGCTGTTTGATGATGTTAGCCATTTTGAGCTAAAAATAACGCTATTACCAAATTCTACCGCTGGCTGCTTGTTTCACATATTTGTTTTTTTGTCAATAATTATCTACTCAATTTCTTCCAAAACACACTTATATGGGAGTTAAACCACAGATTAACACAGATGCACACCGATAAATAATCTGTGTTAATCTGTGTACATCTGTGTTTATAAATATTTATTTATTATACTTCTACAATCAATCTACGAGTAAAAATTGTTTATGACTCTAGCAGATATTTCTAATCTATGGGTTCCTTTAGCACTTTTAGGTTTGATAGTCATTGCTGCTGTGTTTTTCACTCGTAGCAGCTAATTTCTCCCAGTTCGCCCATTTTTTGAGGAGTTAGGAAAAAGTGCAATTTTCGTCGCTGACTAACTCAGGTAACAAATACATCAAAAGTATGGCTATCTAGCAAGGCTAAAAGTTCCCTTTCAATCAAGAGTCAGGGTCAAATTGCAGTAAAATTATTGAAAATCTATATCATTAATTTTGACTTCTAGTAATTATGACCATTACTCTGATGGAGAAAGAGTGCAGTGAACTGTGGGCAGAAGCTGAAATAAACAGCCAGCAAAACCTAGAATTTGATGAATTCATTTATCAAGTACCCAGGCAACTCGGTACAGGTTATGCGCGAAGCATGGAAGTGCATCCACATCTGTGGCTGTCGATTTTTGACTATGAATATCATGATAATATCCAGGTTAAAACCCTCGATTACAATCATCCTCTGGAATTTGCCGTTTACTTCTCAGGTATTCAAACAGATGAATATGGAGGACTGCTTGATAAAAAACATACGCTGATTTCTGGTAGTGGTGTTCAACGAGGAATGATATTTGAGTGCCATTCGTCCCAGAGGTTTGTGGGTGTTGGTATCAATATGCAGCCAGAGTTATTAAGAACCTTTTTCCCTACAAAAGATGGCGAACTTATCCCACAGTTGAGCTTACTGGCAAAGGGTAATGACTTGCAGACATTACTTTATCCTCAAATCACACCTGTAATAAAAGGGGTAGTAGAGCAAATCATTAACTGTTCTTACACAGGGGTGATGAAGCAGATGTTTTTGCAGGTGAAAGTACTCGAAATGATCGCGTTGCAGTTAGCTCCGATAATTACCGATTTAGGTGGAGTGCAACTACAACCGCGATTTAGAGCTGGAACTGTCGAGAAAATATATCAAGCCAGAGAAATTTTACTTTCTCGTCTGGAAAATCCACCATCATTATTAAAATTAGCACAAATGGTAGGGGTGAGCGATCGCACTCTCCAACGTGGTTTCCAGCAACTCTTTGGCAATACTGTATTTGGTTACTTGACAGATAGACGCATGGAACGAGCAGAACGCTGGCTGAGAGAAGGCGATCATACAGTGCTAGAAGTGTCTATTATGACAGGTTACTCCAATCCCACACATTTTAGTGCTGCTTTTAAACGTAAATTTGGCATCTCTCCCAGTCAGTGCTTATTGGGGAAAAAGTCTGTTTGACGATGATTAGTTCTGTCTTGGGGTAGACGCGACTCATCAAACTCCTCTAATCTACATTTCAAATTTATTCATAAAACTTCTCGATAAAGAGAGTTTTGGTTATTGGAGTGTGGGGGATTATTGTGAGGATTCAGCGGTTGTTGTCTAGTATTTGCTTGTGGTTGGGGATGAGTTTTTTGCCATTGTTGATAGCACAATCTGTACAGGCTCAAGTGAAAGAGAATGACCAAGCAGCAATTACGCGCATTCCTCGACTGAGTGAAGTTAAACTTCCAGCCACAAATGTTAATGGGTTGCTTTCGCAATCGCCAACCCCACAAGCAACTCCTGCATCAGGAATTGTACCAATAACTTCCGTGAAAGCGAATCCCACTGATAAAGGTGTGGAGATAATTTTAGAGACAACTCAAGGCACTCCACTGCAAGTCACAAATCGCAGTACTGGTAATAGTTTTATTACAGATGTTTCTGGCGGACAGCTACGTTTACCTGATGGCAATGCTTTTACATTTCGTTCAGAAAAACCAATTGAGGGAATTACTGAGATATCAGTTACGAATATTAATGCAAATACTGTACAAGTGACGGTGGTAGGTGAGAAGGCTTTACCAACAGTTGAGTTATACGATGATGATGGAGGGCTAATTTTTGCGGTAGCATCACAGGCAACGGCGACACAGCCCCAAGCACCACAAGCCCAAGAAAAACCAGCACTCCCACCACAAGAGGAACCATCAGCGCAGCAAGATGAGCCAATTGAATTGGTGGTAACAGGGGAACAAGATAGTTATCGCCTACCTGATGCCACTACTGCTACCAAAACCGATACTCCCCTACGCGATATTCCTCAATCCATTCAGGTCATTCCTCGCCAGATTATTCAAGACCAAAATATTACTCGTGTCGGTGAAGCAATCAGAAATGTCAGCGGTGTGCAAAGAAGTTCTGCGTCTGCCGGATCATTTGACATCTTCGTCATTCGCGGTTTTAGCAGTGGACGCGAAGGTATTCTGAGAAATGGGTTGAGAGATAGGAGTAATACAGGTACGCCATCTGAAACGGCTAACTTTGAGCGCATCGAAGTTCTCAAGGGACCTTCTGCGGCGCTGTATGGTCAGGGTGGGCTAGGCGGCACGATTAACTACGTCACCAAAAAGCCGTTGCGAGATCCGTTCTATGCCGTAGAAGGAATGATCGGCAATTTTGATTTTTACCGTGGTGCGATCGACCTTTCGGGTCCGCTGAATGGTGATAATACACTGTCGTATCGCTTGAATGTTGCCGCAGAAACATCCGGCAGCTTTATTGATTTGCTTGAAACACAGCGTTACTTTGTTGCACCCGTTTTAACCTGGCAGATTGGCAAGAACACGACACTGACCTTTGAAGCGGAGTATTTAAACAGCCAAGAAAGCGGTGGTAATTTAGGGTTGCCTGCTGAAGGAACCGTGCGATCAAATCCAAACGGCAAAATTCCTTTGAATCGCAGTACTGTAGAACCCTACAGCAAAAACAATCGCTATACCTATCGAGTTGGCTACAACTTCGAGCATCGGTTTAGTGACAACTGGCAGGTGCGAAATGCTTTTCGGGCTACATGGGTTGATGTTTTTTCAACGTTTGTCCTCCCAATTGCCCTATCACCAGATCAACGTAGGGTGGAGAGAATTCTTAGCAATTACCCAGACAGTTTGCCGGAACGCTACTATGCATTGGATACCTATGTTGTTGGTAAGTTCAACACTGGCAGTGTTCAACATCAATTGCTCACGGGTGTCGATCTGTTTAGATCGTTTCAACCTTCCTATGAAGGTTTTGATCGTGAAGTTCCTGACCTCGACCTGTTTAATCCTGTATACAGTCGCTCTCCGGGAGCAGTTCTCTCCAGTTTCCGATCAAGCGATACGACAAGGGATGCACTGGGCATTTACATTCAAGATCAGATCACATTGGCAGATAATCTCAAAGTACTGTTGGGTGGACGCTTTGATATTTTGAGTGAGAAGCAGGAACCTTCCAATGCTGAAACCACCTTTCAACAAAATGAAGGGTTCAGTCCGCGTGTGGGTATTGTCTATCAACCCGTTCCAGCTATTTCGCTTTACGCTAACTACAGTCGCGCCATCACTCAAGTGGTTGGCACTACGTTTGATCGGCGCTTGTTTGAGCCAGAACGCGGCACTCAGTACGAAGTTGGTGTTAAAGCCGATTTAAGCAGTAGACTGTCTGCAATCCTGGCATTCTATGAAATCACCAAGTCCAACGTTCGCACGAATGACCCCAGTAATCCGCTGTTTTCCATCCAAACCGGAGAACAACGTAGCCGAGGCATTGAGTTTGATATTACGGGTGAAATTCTGCCCGGTTGGAATCTAATTGCTGCTGCTGCTTACACTGATGCTCGTATTACTGCCGATAATACCTTTGCGGTTGGCAATCGCATCAATAACGTGGCTGAATTTACTGCCAGCTTGTGGACAACTTACGAACTGCAAGAAGGTCCAGCAAAGGGCTTGGGCGTTGGGGTGGGGTTGTATTACGTGGGTGATCGACAAGGCGACCTGGCAAATAGCTTCACCCTACCCAGTTATTTTCGCACCGATGCCGCTATTTTTTATAAGCGAGGGCAGTTCCGAGCGGGAATTAACTTCAAAAACCTGTTTGACATTAATTATTTTGAATCGGCTGATGGTGACGTGTATGTTTATCCCGGTGCGCCATTCACAGTTCAAGGCACGATTTCGTGGCAGTTTTGATAATAATTTGTAGATATAGCTCATGAAGCTACTCGAAATAATCCAATAAATGTTGGTATGTAAAGCGAGGCATTGCACAGAAGTGAGCGAGCATCGGCAAAAGGCGGCGCTAGCGATCGCTTCCGTGTTTAATAAAATGTAAACTGACAAGTGAGATGTTACGAGGGTGAAAGGCGCTCACTCCAGAGCGCTTGTTCTTCATACACTTTTATGCGTTGCCCTTTGGGGTTGCCGTAGGCATCGCCCCAGAGCAAAAACTCGATGCAAGCGATTCGCCCAGCATACCAGCATTCACTCTTATAATAACAAAGTCTCGCCAGATGACTATCTATAGATCGATGTCCTTTGATAACCTGTGCAAACTACTTTCGGAAAAACATCCCGCCACCTTTGCTAGTTGGGTATTAGGAACACAGCAAACAAACGTGAAAGTCCTCAAAACCGAATTGAGTATTGAACCGATTCGTGCTGATTATGTCACATTCCTACAACTGGAAGGACGTATTCTCCATCTGGAATTTCAGACCAAACTTGAATCCACACCACCTCTTCCCTTGCGCATGCTCGATTACTGGGTGAGGTTATATCGTTTATATCGTCTACCAATCACCCAAGTTGTTGTCTTATTGCTTCCTCCAGCGCCAGAAACAGTAATCGAAACTGCCTTTAGTGTTGAAACCACCCGTCACGAATATCGTGTAATTTGCATGTGGGAAGAAAATCCCCAACTGTTCCTCAACGACGAGGCTTTGTTACCCCTAGCACCACTAGCAGCAACCACCCAACCCCAAGCTTTATTGCAGCAAGTTGTGGAACGAGTCAATCAAATAAAGCCACAACAACGAGGGGAAATTTCCGCTTACACCCAAATCTTAGCGGGATTAAAATACAAAAAGGACTTGATTAGAAACTTATTTCGGGAGGGTATGATGCGCGAGTCAGTAATTTATCAAGAAATTCTTGCTGAAGGGGAACAAAGAGGAGAACAAAGAGGAGAACAACGAGAACGATCGCTCATTCTCCGACTGCTAACTCGCCGTGTGGGAGAATTACCCCAACAGGTACAATTGCGGATTGAAACTCTCTCTATTGAACAATTAGAAAATCTTGGAGAAGCATTGTTAGATTTTCAGGCAATCACAGATTTAGAAACCTGGTTTAGTACATTAGAGTGAGGACTGATAGTGTATTAACTTTCTCACCTCTTCGGGCTGCAAACCTAACTCTTTGCTAATTGCTGCTTCAACTTGAGCGAATTCTGTAAAGGGGAACTCAAATTCTAGTTCTTTTAACGCCGAGGAAGCTGTTTTGACGTAAACGCTTGAAGTACCTTGACGTTGATTTATTTTTGCTTTGATAGACAGTACAATTATCTTAGGCTTTGCCAATTTTGTTTCAACTCTAAGATACCTCGTTGATTGATCGGGACGACTCAATATTCCATCCATAATTAATCCGCCTCCTACCCAAAAAGCTAGTCCAAGCAAGGGTAGGGGTAACCAAAACTCTAATCCTAAAGAACGTAAGATCTGAAACCATTTCGATTGGTGCATAAGTTAAACAAAAAGTTTAAGTATTTTTATTAATTCTTAAATATCCCAAATTAATCTCAAGTTATTGACTTTCTACTTTTTAGTTGTTATTTTCACCAGATTTTTGGGAAGAATAATCGGAACACTGACTGTTGCTCTAAACCTAATTTATAGCTTAATTTTGTCATCTTATGCTCAAACTTCCCGGGTATCAAATCGGCGCTCAAATTTACGAAAGCACAAATTCTCTGATTTTACGCGGCTATCGAGAAACAGACGAACATCCTGTGATCCTCAAATCGCTCAAGGATGTCAATCCTACTATAGAACGTATAGCATGGTATCGACGGGAATACGAAGTTACCCGAAATTTGCATCTGTCGGGAGTAGTACAAGCTTATGCTCTTTTAATCGATCAACAGCACCTAGTCATGGTACTCGAAGACTTTGGCGGTGAGTCTTTGGCGAAGTTGAAATTGGCAGGTAAATTGTCGTTAGAAGCTTTCCTCAAGTTAGCCATCTCCATTACAGACACTCTAGGTCAAATCCATGCTGCCAATGTCATCCACAAAGATATTAACCCATCCAACATTGTTTTGAATCCAAACACCGAACAAGTCAAAATTATTGACTTTGGTATTTCAACGGTTTTATCACGGGAAACCCAGGGCTTCAAAAATCCCAATGTTTTGGAAGGAACCATCGCCTACATTTCTCCAGAGCAAACGGGGCGAATGAATCGCTCGCTTGATTATCGCAGTGATTTTTACTCTTTAGGAGTAACATTCTATGAACTGCTGACTGGGCAATTGCCCTTTCAGGGGGAGGATGAGCTGGCAACACTTCACTACCACATTGCCAAACAACCCTTATTTCCTCATAACGTTGCACACATAAATGGTCAACAACCCATACCTCCTATTCTATCTGACATTGTACTAAAGTTGATGGCTAAGAACACAGAAGACCGCTATCAATCTGCTGATGGCATCAAAGCAGATTTGGAATACTGTCTGCATCAACTGCAAACTAATGGTGTCATAGAAGCTTTCCCCCTAGCTCAGCACGATGTCTGTGACAAATTTAGCATTCCTGAGAAATTATATGGTAGGGAATTAGAAGTTGCTACCTTACTGGCTGCATTTGAGCGCACGAGTGATACTAGACAAGGGGGCAGCACTGAGATGGTAATAGTTGGTGGATATTCTGGTGTGGGTAAATCCGCCCTCGTCAATGAAATCCACAAACCTATTACCGCTAAACGCGGCAACTTTATTTCTGGTAAATACGATCAATTCCAGGGCAATATTCCCTATGATGCTATTGCCCAAGCCTTTAATGACTTTTGCAATCAATTATTAACAGAAAGTGAAGCTGTCTTAAGACAGTGGCAGGACAAAATTCTTGCTGCTGTAGGAAATAACGGACAAGTTCTGATTGATGTGATTTCTAATTTAGAATTAATCATTGGTAAACAAATTCCTATTCCATTTAGTGCGCAAGAAGCTCAAAACAGGTTTAATTTAGTATTTCAAAAGTTTATTAAAGCGATTTGTCAGCCCGAACATCCCTTGGTACTATTCATTGATGATTTGCAATGGGCAGATAGTGCATCGCTCAAGCTGCTCAAAACTATTATGAGCGATCGCCATATTCAAAATTTACTTATTGTTGGCGCTTATCGAGATAATGAAGTAACGGTTACACATCCTTTTATTATTGCTGTTGAGGAAATCAAGAAATCAGAGTAACTTTTCACTCCCCCCCCATTAGCAAGATGACTTGTGAGTTAGTAAAAGAATAAAAATGATTCGAGTGTGAGCG
>NZ_JACXAE010000064.1 GCF_014698965.1 Iningainema tapete BLCC-T55 | reverse complement strand
AGTTGTTGTTTGGGAAGATAACAACTATACTACAAAGCGCCCTCTCTCTTCATACTCTTTTTTTGGCGAAGGTATTGTTGTTAGGAGAGTATATCATCAGGAGCATGTCAAATGAAATCATATAGGATGGTTTCAATGTCTACCCTAGTATCTTTAAGACGAATATAGTGATTGAGCAAGGAAATCAAAATACTCTTGCAGTTGCATAGTTTGTTAAATAGAGGTAACTAGATTATACAAATAGGCAATCTTCTGACAAAATTAACCCAAAACTAACTGTTGTTACAATCCAATCTCGCCCTCAGCAAATCACTTTGCCAATGCCAGTGGAAGTAACAGAGCGATACATGTCCGTGAGAGAAGCCGGAACAGATGCTGTGATTACAGTGATTGAGGTTTTATCTCCTAAGAATAAACGGAAAGGGAAGGGGCGCTTATCTTATGAAGAGAAACGTCAGCAGATTTTAGGGAGTATGTCTCATTTAGTAGAAATAGACTTGCTTCGACGCGATGAACCAATGGCAATGAAGGGATTTGACTCCATAGGTGACTATCGAATTGTAGTAAGTCAGTACGAGCGTTGTCCATCCCATCTTGGAGGCGAAACAGTTGCTTTTCACTTCTAATGGACGTATGGTGCTATTAGCTAATACTAGTGAGGCACTCTCTAACCCCCAAGCTTTCAATTGTACAACTGTTAAGTAGTTTTTCTTAATATGCCAACTAATCTTATTCTTCTCATTGCTGCATTGATTGTCGCTTGGATAATATTCAGGGCTTTGCTCAGTCTGTTAAAAACTGCTATTAGTACAGCAGTAGCTATTGCTGTTATCGTTGTTATCTTAATGTTTTTTGGCTTCCAACCCCAAGACCTTGTACAAGAAATCAACAATTTACCTCAAACTCTCCAGCAGCTCTTAAAGGGAGATAAATAATGCTGAATGGTTACATTTTTAACTAAGCATATTTGTTTGGGCTGCTAATAGCTAATTGTTAATGGTTAATGGCAACGAACAATTAGCTATTAGCTATTAACCATTTACACTTTTTGCGTTGGTATGGTAATTGGCACTGGTGCAGAGTCTTTGTTTTTGGCTGCCAGAATAACAGACAGAAGCTTGGGAAAAGCAAGACAAGCAATAGCGTTAACTAGGGTTAATAGTACTCCGTCTATTAAATTCATAGATAAACCTCCATATTTAAATTGAATTCTTATATTCCTTAGTGTGAAACAAAATGCACACAATTGATCAACACTATGGTTTTGAATTCCTTCTAGTTACCATAAGTTAGGTTGAAGCAAAGCCGTACAGACGTTCCGGCGGAACGTCTGTACATGAAATTGGCTCCAATTGCTCATTCCATTAATTGGGGGAACATTTATCGCAGAAGTTAGGGCGGAATTTACAAAATTGACTTTCTGTCAAGGAGTAAGACATACAATAAGGAAAGCTCGTGAGTTTAGATTTTGCTTTATGCAAAGTGATGCGCTTAGTTTTAGGAGCAAGAATCACAGATAAGAGCCAAGGGAAAGTAAGGCAAGCTAAAATGTTGACTACAGTCACCAATAAAGCAGTGTTTACATCCACAGGTAATCACCTCATATGAAAACGAGTGTCTACACAGAAACCAATTTGAATACACTATGTAGCTAAAATAACAAGATGGTGCAGAGTTAAACCCGTTTATGCTTAGATTCCATAGAAATAATCCCCAGCAAAGTTAGGTATTGCTTGGGCTTTATATAAATTCAATATAACATAAATTTTTCTAAATACATACTCAAAATTTTCAACTTTGCTATAGACAGATGCGATTGTGTCTATTGAGATTAGCCAATTTAGGTAGATAGCAGAATATGCTGGAGAAATAACTTATTTATTTGGAGCGATGTGTTATGTCGCAAACACCTGGTTCTTCTTTAGTATCTAAAATTTCAGATAGAGACGTTGCCGAATTAAAGCGTTTGGCAGATTACTCACATGTCCAGTCGCTACCGGAAATTTGGTCTTTAGTCGCAAAAAGATGTGGTAATGTCGTCGCCCTACGAAACCCGCATAGCCAACCAGAAGTAGTAATTAATTATACGCAATTATTTGCACAGATTCAAAGATTTGCTGCTGGTTTACAGGCGTTGGGTGTCAAAGCAGGCTCGCGCGTATCCTTAATTTCTGACAACTCACCCCGTTGGCTGATTGCCGACCAGGGTATTATGATGGCTGGGGCAGTTGATGCAGTACGTAGTTCGCAAGCAGAACGCGAAGAGTTACTGTTTATTTTGGCAAATAGTGGCAGTACTGCGCTAGTAGTTGAAGATTTAAAAACATTCAAGAAGTTAAGCGAAAGACTTAATGATTTACCAATTCAATTGGTAATTGTGCTTTCTGATGAAGCACCACCCACAGACTCAAGCTTGAAGACAGTGAATTTTACCCAGTTGCTCGAAATTGGGTCAAAGCATACTCTAGAACAAGTAAACCAAAACCGCAACACTTTAGCAACATTAATTTATACCTCTGGTACTACGGGAAAACCCAAAGGCGTGATGCTAACTCATGGTAATTTGCTGCATCAAGTGCTTGCTTTGGGAACTATAGTACAACCTCAACCTGGAGATACTGCTCTGTCGATTTTGCCCAGTTGGCATAGTTATGAACGCAGTTGTGAGTATTTCTTACTTTCTCAAGCTTGTACTCAAATATACACCAATTTGCGCTCAATTAAACGCGATTTAAAAGAATTTAAACCTAGTTACATGGTGGCTGTACCGCGTTTATTTGAATCAATTTATGAAGGAATTAACAAGCAATTTCGCGAACAACCAGCTTCTAAGCAGCGGTTAATCAACTTTTTACTCAGTAACAGTCAGAAGTACATTAAAGCAGGGCGGATTGCCCAAGGATTAAGTTTAGAAAATCTTAATCCTTCATTTGGCGAGAAATTAGCAGCTAGTATACAAGCAACTGCTCTATTCCCCCTCCATGCTTTAGGAGAAAAACTGGTTTACGGCAAAGTGCAAGAAGCAACAGGAGGAAGAATTAAGCAGATGATTAGCGGTGGTGGTGCGCTACCCAAGCACATAGATGAGTTTTTTGAGATTATTGGTGTGGAAATTTTGCAAGGCTATGGCTTGACAGAAACTGCTCCTGTCACTCATGCACGTCGCCCTTGGCACAATTTACGTGGATCTTCTGGGCAACCAATACCAGGTACAGAACATAAAATAGTAGATCAAGAGACTCGTAAAGTGCTATCCACTGGTGAAAGGGGTTTGGTGCTGCTGCGGGGACCACAAGTTATGCAAGGCTATTACCAAAATCCTGAAGCAACGGCGAAGGCAATTGATGCAGAGGGTTGGTTTGATAGCGGTGATTTGGGCTGGGTGACACCACAAAATGATTTGGTATTAACCGGACGAGCGAAGGATACGATTGTACTAAGTAATGGGGAAAATATCGAACCGACTCCCATTGAAGATGCGTGTTTGCGATCGCCATATATTGACCAAATTATGCTTGTCGGGCAAGATCAGCGCAGTCTTGGTGCATTGATTGTTCCTAATATTGAAGCTTTAGAGAAATGGAGACAGGAGTCAGGAGACAACAGACAGGAGGAGGGGGAAGTTAAAACTGATGTTGACCTAGAGAGTAAAATGATTCAGGATTTAATTCGGCAAGAATTGAATCGAGAAGTGCAAAATCGTCCTGGTTATCGACCGGATGACCGCATTGGTCCATTCAAATTGATTCTAGAGCCGTTTTCCATTGAAAATGGCTTGATGACTCAAACGCTGAAAATTAAACGTCATGTCGTGATGGAACGCTATCACGATATTATTGACGGGATGTTTTCCTAATTGACCGACAAACTATAGAGTGAACGTGAAGCATTTATGGATGTCTCCAAATCATCGCAACAACTACTTCTCAAACGAGTTGTTAACGTTAAAGCTATTGTTACCCCCCTTTGGAAGGAGGAAGTGCAACAGCAACTGCAAAGTCAAATTTATCAATTAGATCAGCAACTACAACAGCTCGACACCCAAGGGCAAAGAGCGATCTCAGAAATTCAAAAGCAGAGTCTACAACCCCCAGGTCCTCAGACTCTGCAACAAATTGATAATGTTCAAGCCCAAGTTACCCAAAAGAAAAGTGAACTTCTAGAACAAAAAAATCAAAGTTTGCAAAATCTTCAACAAGTGCAATTTCTTGAGTTAGATCAAGAAGTTAACCAATTCCAAGTCGAAGGGTTTTTCCGGGTGGAACCTGGTGATAACTTGATTAGTAAATTACAGGTTGAAGTTGTGCTACGCGATGGCATTGTCGAAGAAATTCGCGGTGATATCTAATTAATTGAATCTCATTTGAAGGGTAAAGTTTAGCTTTCACACTTGACTTTTCCCTTCTGACTTTCATTCGGGCTGCTTTCAGGTGAACATTGCACCAGGGAGCCAGCCCAAATAATCCGCCATACACGCGGTGAACTAACTAACAGCGATCGTCCAAAAGTTGTCATTTCCACTCGATATTTAACTGCACGCAGAGAATTTTTCTTTGGTATCCTTTGCGTAATTGTGACCATTGCCTGATTTGGTTGGGGATAATTTACTTCTACCATTCGAGCTACTCCAATAGATTCTGTCTCGTCCAAAGCGTTGAGAGCTAGGTTCGCCGGATCGCTACCAGAAGCCGAGTTAAGCTGATCTAAAGGAATAGGTTTATACTTAGCTCTCCATTGGTTTTCTTCTGCTGGCTCTGTAGCAGATAATTGCTGGGGTTGTGGACTATCAACACCGCTGATATCTTTGGAGGGTTGATGCTCACAGAGGTAAACGACCGTGGCTGCGGTAGCAAAGATACTGAGTATCATAATGAACAACCATTTCCACTGTGCCGACATAAAATTTAATAGTAATTTCAAAATTAAATATCAACTTTGCATTTTAGATTGAGGTGACACCCTTGCTCTTCTAGCTTTCGAGTAAATATTCGGATTTGTTACCAAACTTGGAGAAATACAAAATATTAGACTTATCGGTCTGAAAATGGTTCCTCACATCTGTTGTCAAGATACAATTCGATTTGGCACGCTCTGTGTTCAAATGCAAAACTCGTCCATTGATTCAGAAACCACCATATGAGCCTTTACGAAGTATTTATGCCGGCGCTAAGTTCCACCATGACCGAAGGTAAAATTGTCTCTTGGGTAAAATCTCCCGGTGACAAAGTGGAAAAAGGCGAAACAGTGGTGGTTGTTGAGTCAGACAAAGCAGATATGGATGTGGAATCCTTCTATGAAGGTTATCTTGCCCACATCATCGTTCCTGCCGGAGAAAATGCTCCTGTCGGTGCAGCGATCGCACTCTTAGCAGAAACAGAAGCTGAAATCGAAACAGCCGCTACCCAATCTCAATCATCTGGCATCATTACCACAACCACTACTCCAACCACAACCCCCGTAGGACAGATAGCAGATACGACCACAACTACAACTACAACTGAGTCGCAAAACGGTTCTACGCGGGAAAATGGCAGAATCATTGCTTCTCCCCGCGCCCGTAAATTGGCTAAGGAATTGAAAGTAGATTTAAATAGCGTCTCTGGTAGTGGACCTTACGGTAGGATTATCGCCGAAGACATAGAAACAACTCAAACTACCAAACAACCCACCCCCGTTCCAACACCTGTAGAGACGCCCCGTCGGAACGTCTCCACACCCGCACCTACACCCGCACCTACACCCGTAGCAGCTGTTGCTGGTAAAACCGTACCCCTTACCACTTTACAAAATGCTGTGGTAAGAACTATGGTTGCTACCCTATCTGTACCAGTCTTCCGTGTAGGGTACACAATTACCACTGACGAACTAGACAAACTTTACAAGCAGATTAAATCTAAAGGTGTAACCATGACAGCGCTACTAGCAAAAGCCGTAGCGATGACATTACAAAAACATCCACTTGTAAATGCTAGCTACTCAGAACAGGGCATTGTCTATCATGACAGTATTAACATAGCTGTAGCGGTAGCAATGGATGATGGTGGCTTGATTACACCAGTTCTGCAAAACGCCGACAAGCTAGACATTTATTCTCTATCCCGTAATTGGAAGTCTTTAGTAGAGCGTGCTAGAGCCAAACAATTACAACCAGACGAATACAGTAGCGGTACATTTACAGTATCAAACTTGGGCATGTTTGGTGTGGATAAATTTGATGCAATTTTACCACCCGGACAAGGTGGAATTCTTGCTGTTGGTGCATCCCGTCCCCAAGTAGTAGCAACCGCTGACGGTATGTTTGGCGTCAAGCAACAAATGCAGGTAAATATTACCTGCGATCACCGGATTATCTATGGTGCTCATGCTGCAGCTTTCTTGCAAGATTTGGCAAAGTTGATTGAAACTAATGCCTCTTCTTTGACTATGTAATAGATAACCCCACCCAGCCCTCCCCTTACAAGGGGAGGGTTACCCCACCCAGCCCTCCCCTTACAAGGGGAGGGTTTGGGAGGGGTTCAAACATAGGGGGGTAAAGCAAATTTGGCAATGTACTCCCCATGACTGCGACAGCAATAACGCGGGTGTGTTTCTGTGTCTTTGATAATTTCTGGAGTAAGTTTTTCTGGCGAAGATTCTGATAAAGCTAAATAAGCTAAAGCTGTAGTAATCATGCTGTGTTTGTCAATGTAGTAAGAAATTGCAAAGTTTTCGCCTTTTGCTTGAACAAAATACTCACTCAAACACATTTGCATGGGGTCTGTACTATCATCAGTGGATAAGCTGGAATAAAATGGAATTGCTTCGGGGAAGGTTCCTTGCGGTTGCATAAATTCCAGCAGTCTCAGTTGGGCAAGTCTGAGTATATGAGAGCGATCGCCTAAAGCTGCTAAACTCAGAATTGCCAAAGCTGTAGATAACGCCACATTATACAAACCAAAAGAGTAGTCATCATTGAGACTAGCAAGAATTTCTCGTCGGAGTTTCGCACGCAAATCAAATGCCGATTCGTCTTGACTTATAGCCATTGCCAATGCCCAATCTACAAAATATGGATTGGCAAAATACAAGCTGGAGCGATTTTCAAAATCTGTAGCTAAATAGCTAACAGAAGTAGTTTGTGTAAATCCTACCTCTTTTCTTAACCATTTGACTAAACATGTAGTTGCATAATCTGATTGACGTAAGTGACGCTGATTTTTACTGTGTTGCTGATGTAACAAAGGTTGAGGATGGTAGCCGCCTTGAAAGTCGGCAAAAATTTCTAAAGCAGCTACCGATGCTTTAAGTTGCAAGTCTGATTGAGTACCTAACAACCCTTGTAAAACCAAGACTGAATCTGTGCAAGTAATCGGGTGAACACTATGAAAAGCCCAAAGCTGACCTTGTCGTGCCGCAAGTAGGTGATGATTTAATGAGGCGCGTAATTCTTCTATTTTTTTAGTGTAAGGTAACGAAGCATTCAAAGCTCTCAACAGGAATCCTAACGGCACTAAGTTACCACAAGAAAACTGTCGATCTGGGGGAGGTGGTTGACAAATAATTGTCATCGGTTGATGTAAGGCGCGTGTGCCTAATTCAATCAGGGCTTGTAAACAGCAGTGTTTTGCCCAATTCACTTTGTCACTAGAAGCTTGGACTGGCATTAAATCATTCCTATTGCGGCATTGCCAATAATGGAGACAATCTAGTATTCCCATTGTGGCAATTAAAATCACACAACTAAGCCATTTGTCTTGCCATCAGCTTGGCGAATAGCCCTTCTTGTTGCGCTAGCTCATCGTAAGTTCCTTGTTGCACAACTCTACCTGCTTCAATTACATAAATGCGATCGGCATTGCGAATTGTACTGAGACGGTGGGCAATTACTATTCGCGTCACCCGCAAACGATCCAAACTTTCACTGACAATTGCTTGAGTGCGGTTATCTAAAGCACTAGTAGCTTCATCAAAAATTAATATTTTCGGTTTCAACACCAGAGAACGGGCAATTAACAAGCGCTGGCGTTGTCCTCCAGATAGGTTGGTGCCACCTTCGGAAATTACGGTGTGCATCCCCATTGGCATCCCTTCGATATCTTCGGCAAACCCAGCCATACGTGCTGCTTCCCAAGCTTCATCCATCGTCACCAAAGCACCGCTACAGATATTCTCAAATATCGAAGCACTATTAATCCGACCGTTTTGTAGCACTACACCTAACTGGCGACGCACCGCTGAGATGTCTAGTCCAGACAAATCTTGACCGTCATAATAAACTGTTCCCACTTCCGGTGTGTCAAATCCCAACAACAAGCGGATGGTAGTAGATTTGCCGCTACCGCTGGGTCCGACAAAAGCGATGAATTCTCCTGGTTCTGCCTTAATACACACATCATCCAGATTCAGTGGACCATCTTGTCGATAGCGAAAAGATACGTGTTCTAACTCCAATTTGCCACTCAGTCTACCCGGATCTGCTTTGGTTAAATCAACTTCAGGTGTAGCTTCAAGAATTGGTTTGGCACGTTCCCATAAAACTACTACTTCTAAAACACTAAGAACGGTATTACTTAAACTTGTAGCTCCACCGATAAAGGTTCCAAAAGCAGAATTAAAAGCTAGAAAACTTCCAGCTGTTAACGAAGATGCGGCTCCTCCTGAGTTGGGTGAATTTCCCTGTGCCATTAAGTTAATTGATAAGGTAAAAATAATCATCGAAGCAACTGTTGGCAACATGAGATTAAATATGCCAACTAAATCTTCGATCAGCTGCGTACTCAACATGAGTTTCAGTTGTTTACTATACTTTTTTGCCCAGTAAGCAAAAGCGCGATTTTCTGCCCCTGCGATTCTGAGTTTAGAAACGCCGCTGATCAGTTGAACCATCAAGCCCGATATTTCCCCAGTTTGTTCTTGCAGAGGACGCATTTTTTTACGAGTCAGCATCCCAGAGATGATAGTAACAACCATTACTACCACTGCTACTGCTACTGCTACTAAAGCTAATTGGGCATTGTAGAAAAACAATAAAGCCAAATTGAGTAAAGAGAAAAAGCTAGTAAAGATAGTTTGCAAAGTACTACTGCTTAAGTGCTGACGCATCTGAGTAATTGCCGATACTCTAGATTGGAGATCGCCTGTAGAATATGCTCGAAAAAATGACATTCTCAGGCTTAATAATCTATCCCAAATAGCAGCTTGAGTACTTGCATCAGCACTTGTTTCTAACCTTAATGAAGCAAAACTTTGTGTGAGTTGAAATACAGCCGTACCAAAACTAGCTGCTAACAAACCTAACCCAATTTGCATTAATAATCCCCTATCTGCATCGGGGATAGCTTTATCGATGAGAATGCCCGTAGCTTGAGGAGTTAGCATACCTAACAAACTACTAGCAACTCCGGCTAAAAGCACCACGATTATATCTTTGAGCCGACCTCTAATTGCAAATTGAATAACATCTAATGCTTTCAAATATTTATCGGGAAAAGACCGATAAAACATATAAGCGACTGGCTCTAATTCTTGTTTCTGAAGAAACTCTGGTGCAGGAGTTCGCTTGCGGTCTGCTGGGTCGAATATCTCGTATTTATTACTACCCACAGGTAGAAGTGCTACAGGACGCTTATCACTACTAACGTAGGCTACTAAGGGTCCAGATTCTTTTTCCCACCAACCAGGAGTGAGAATAACGCGACGAGTGCGAACACGGGAAGCCCTTGCGATTAAATCAATGGGTTCTTTCACACGTGTAAGGTCTTCTGAATGTGCTGGAGGTCGGATCGGGATTCCTAAAGCACGTCCCACTGCACCAGCCGCTATGAGTAAATCTGTCCCATCCTCAAAAAAATTTCCTGTCTTCGGTTTGAGGATGGAGGCAAGTTCTCCTAATGCTCCAGTAGTTACCTGACGATTGAGTTTTTCTCTAGCTTGAAATTGAGTAAGATTTTCCTCGTATTCTTGTTGTTCTATTTGAATTAGATAACTGAGAAAATCTTGGAAAAGTTGGTGCAGCTTTTCCAACAAAGTTTCCCAAGTGTATAAAGCTGAAGTGTCTAAAAGTGTTGAAGGATTGACAACACTAGGAAAGATCGAGAATTTTTCAATCCAGATTTGTGCTAAAACGATAAATTCTGAGCCGATAGGCTTTGTTACCAATTGACCATGATTATTAATTTCCCACTCTTCAAAAGTAGCTTGCGTAATTTTACTTAAATTGGCTTCTTCAAGCGGTACTGCTAATATTCCGTAATTTTTGGGATGATTACTCTCTATGCTTGATGTAACTATCAAGTTAACCGCTACAGGATCGAAACCAAACAATGCCTCTCCTGCACTGACACTAAACAGGTAACGGCGTTCGCTCACAGGAACGCCATCTTCAATCATAACCGCAAACAGCCCTACCACTCCCGATTCAATCATCCAAGCGATGGAAGGATCATCCAGAAGTAAAGGTTGATTTGCTTTAAGGACAACATTGAGTTCGAGTACTTCAGCTTTTTTATTCATCTTTAGTAGTTGGATTTATGAACACAGTATTAGCTAGTTCCGCAGATTTGAAATCGTCAGTCCGTCTCAGAGATATTAAACTTGATGATGACGCAGTAGAGTTGTTATCAAAACTGACTAAACGTCAACTTAATCAAGCAGATATTACTCCTGGCGTGACTTTTTTAGCCGCCTTAGTCACGATGACTCTAGGCGTAATGTATGCTGATGGTAATGTTGCAGCATCTGAGGCAGAGTTGTTAGAAAAAACCATTGAGCAATTAGTTCCTACAAAAGGTGATGTACCTGTGTTAATTCAACTAATCATCAATGGCATCCGAGAAAACCCTATATATCAAAATCCGTCAGAGTGGTTGAAGCTGGTAAAGCCGCTTTCTACGGCAGAAAGAACGTTACTGATGAGTTTTGCATACGAAATGTCATCTGTCGATGGAGAAATAGCTTCGAGTGAGAGCGAGTATTTGAAAGCAACTGCGAGCGTTCTCAAAATTGACTCTCGACATATAGCAATTCTCGAAAATTGGTACAGTGGTAAAGGTGTCCAAGATATCGTCACTTGGAATGAGTTACAAAACTTGCTCAACCCGAAAAAATTTGATTATTTAGGTTTACGTTTTGTTAGCTTAGAAGCTGTTGAACTGTTGTCACATCTTACTGGTAAAAAACTCAGTAAAATTGAGCTCACACCTGTAGTAGTTTTCTTGTCAGCGTTGCTAACAATTACTTGGGGAGTAATGCTGGCAGATGGTATGCAAAAAGAAGAAGAAAAGCGACTACTAGCAAAAACTATTAAACGCTTAATTCCTCAAAAAAACAATGCTGTGCGGGAAATGATGGAAATTTTATTAAATAACATCCCGCAAAGTGATATCTATCGCAATCAGCAAGAATGGTTAAAGCTGGCAGCATCTCTATCAGAACCAGAAAAGATGTTAATGATGAGTTTTAGCTATGAAATGTCGGCGGCAGATGGAGAGATATCAACAGAAGAAAGAAAGTATTTGCAAGAAACTGCTAATTGTTTAGGCATTGAACCTAGATATGCAGCAGTTTTGTCAGCAGGTTTTGGTGGTGAAGGTATAGAAGATATTGTAGCCTTTGAGAAATTAAAATTATTAATTCATCCCGATCAATTTCAAGACATAGATGAGAATTTTGTAGATGCGGCTAGATACATCATCGATACTCTGGAAGTTTTAAGTTTTTGAGATGAACTAACTTGTAAGTAATTTAATTGATTGGAGAAACTCTAAATGTATCGCTTCACTCGTCTCGATTATCCGTTGCAAGCCTTAGCCTATCAAGAATTTACCTTTCCATTATTTCGTTCTCGTTTGCAAAGGCTTCAACCAGAAGGGGCGATTGTGGCGATCGCCGCCTCTTTTTCGAGTCAACCAGTTGGTTTAGCTCTCGCTGAGATACTCCCCGATGGTAAATCTGCTGAAGTGCTTTCTGTTTTTGTAGTAGCTAACCATCGTCGTCGCTTAATTGGTTCTGAACTACTCAACCGCTTAGAACAGGAATTATTTGTACGCGGTTGCATCACACTTCAAGTAACTTACATTACCGGTCAACCAACAACCATTGGCTGGGAACGCCTGCTGCAAAAGTGTGGTTGGACACAACCCCAGCCGAGAATGGTGGTTTGTAAAACTACCACAGATAGAATAGTCCATGCACCCTGGATGCAAAAATCTAGCTTGCCAGATGCCTATAGCATTTTCCCCTGGATGGAAATTACCCCAGAAGAACGCCTCACCATTAAGGAGACACAACAAGCAAATCCCTGGATTCCTCCCGATTTGATTCCCTTCAATCACGAAGCTGACTGCGAACCTCTTAACAGTGTAGGATTGCGTTATCAGGGACAGGTTGCTGGCTGGGTAATCACCCATCGCCTTGCACCCGACACCATTCGCTATAGTTGCAGTTTTGTTCGTCGGGATCTGCAAAAAATGGGGCGAATTATTCCTCTGTATGTCAATGCGATTAACAAGCAGATAGACGCCAAGATTCCCAAAGGGATTTGGACAGTGCCATATATCCATGATGGCATGGTAAATTTCGTGCAAAAGCGAATGGCACCTTACATGAACTCTGTTGAAGAAAGTCGTGGTGCTTACAAAACATTATTAGTAACTGTGGGATTAGGTGTGTAGCCATAATGGAAGAAGAAATTAATAGCACCAACAACCAAAATGAGATGAATGAACTGATTGCTTTGTCAGTTTCTAATGCTACTAAACTCCGTGAGCAACACTTTGAAAAACTTCTTAAATCAGAGAAGTTTGTAGCATCTTTATCTCCTGAACAAATTACGGCTATCAAAAGTGGTCAATTTAACCTAGCAAACTTATTTAATGTACCTCAAACATTGCCAAGCAAATAAATTAAAACACTCTTTAATCAAGCTATAAATTTTGGCAACGAGACATGGAAAACACCACTACCTCCTTTTAACTCACGAGACATGGAAAACACCACTACTCAAACCACTACACCCTTTTGTCCTAGTGCGCGATCAGAGTCGGAAAATAGCACAGTTTTTGGAATAATTGCCGGCACAGTGGACGAACCCCGTGTAAACTATTTAGATAAGACAGTGCCTGTGACTGATGAACTCATCAGCCTCTGTACGTCTGTCACGCCTACAGAAGTCTTTCGGATGGCATCCCCATGCGTAGGCAATGGTTGTCTGCATTTCGATGGCACTCATTGTCGCCTCGCCACACGAATAACGCAGCAGCTACCTACAGTTGTCGAAGAACTTCCCCCCTGTCGTATTCGCCAAAATTGTCGCTGGTGGCAGCAAGAAGGTAAAGCTGCTTGTATGCGCTGCCCACAGATTATGACTGACAACTATAACCCTTCTGAATTAATGCGCCAAGTAACAACGCCTACAGTCGATCACTAATTGTCGGTATCTACTCTACTTGATATTGGAAGATAGGGTTGTTTATCCAATAATCACTATCATACCCGACAAAAAGAGGGGTGACTAAATTAGTTACCCCTTTTTAGCATTGTTTCGCTAATAAAAATATAAGTTGATTTAATAAAAAAATGGAGGATATTACCTATAACGCTTGATTTGAAACGCCAGAAAAACAGTATATTCTACAGTTTATATTTTTCACAATTACTAGTTTAATTTGTAATTAACAAACCAAAATAATTAGTAATTTACACTACAAAAAGTGTCATAACAGGATAATTCTTTGATTTTCCGATATTTCTCCTTACAGGAATTAGAAAAATGAGCGTTGAAGCTTTAACTCAATTTGGTCAAAAAGTAGCACAAGAACCTGCATTACAAGCAGAAGCACAGGAAACTCTTGGTATTTCTTTAAGTGAATTGATGTCGATGAATGCTGAACAAATACAATCAGCGAACACTGAGTATCCAGATCTGGTGGTGGATCTTGCTGCTAAATATGGCTACCACTTTACCAAAAAAGAACTCCTCGAACAAATCACGGTTGTAATGAACCCCAATGCACAGGGAGAACTGAGTGACGAAGCTTTAGAAGCTGTAGCTGGTGGTGCTGCTAAGAACGGTGTACCGGGTCTGCCCACATCAGGAAGCCAGCCCACTGCAATCCCCATTGGTCCGGCGGTAGCTGGGATGACGGCAGCGCCCAAAGTACCCACGTCTAATAGTGGCTGGTAATCCTATAATACCTTTCATACCTGTAAAAAAGGGGGTGATTAATTTAGTTACCCCCTTTTACCATTAAAGATGGTAATCTAAAACAACATTTTTTCTGAATGCACGTATTTTTACTTAAAAAATTAGGTAAAGTACGTAATTTTACTTATAAGTAATGATTTTATTCAGTGGAAAAAACAGTAAATTCAACAGCTGATTTTTGCTAAAAATACAGAGTATATTTGTAATTAATCAAACTAAGCAAGTTTGGATACATAGCTTAAAAAGATTGATAAAACTGTTCCAAACTAGTTCTTTGATTAATGCACATTTACCATGACAAGGATTTAAAAATGAGCGTTGAAGCTTTAACTCAATTTGGTCAAAAAGTAGCACAAGATCCTGCATTACAAGCAGAAGCACAGGAAACCCTTGGTATTCCTTTGAATGAATTGATGTCGATGAATGCTGAACAACTACAAACAGCGAACACTGATTATCCTGCTTTAGTTGTGAATCTTGCTGATAAATATGGCTATCATTTCACCAAAGAAGAACTCTTAGAACAAATCACCATAGTGATGAATCCCAATGCACAGGGTGAGCTGAGTGACGAAGCGTTGGAAGCCGTTGCTGGTGGTGGGAAAGGTTCAAATATTGGCGCTGCGGTAGGTGGTGTATTGGGTGGTGTTGCGGGTGGTTTCGCAACAGGCGCTCCCACATTTGGGACTGCAGCAGCTGGAGGCGCTGTACTTGGCAGTATGGGCGGTGCCTCAGCAGGCGGTTGGATTGGAGATCAAATACAAAATGCGGGTTGGTAAGTCGGTATCATATTAGTCGGTGCAATATGAGCGGGTATGGGATTTTGAAACTTTTAGCAACCCTGCCCGCAGCCCTTTCCCATACCCAGCACCAGTAAAGCAATCATGTTCAGATAAGAATAATCGTAGTGATTGTGTAGGAACATCTGCAAGGTTGTCTCCAAGCGTGCGGTTTCATGCCAAGTTGCATTCAGTCGTTAAAACTAAATGCAACTTGGCATGAGGTTTGTGTTATCTCTATTACTTGTGAGTAAAAAAACTTGAAAAGTTTACTACAAGCTTGGCAGGCTGTTCTCACTTCCGAATATCTCCTAACAGACACAGCCTCACTCTCCGATTACGATCGCGCAACCTTTGCCACAAAACAGCGAGTGCTTGCCGTACTGCGTCCGGGAAATGTAGACTCTGTACAAGAGTGCGTCAAAATTGCCAATGAATACAAAACACCCATCTACCCTATTAGTGGTGGGAAGAACTGGGGATTAGGTTCAAGGGTTCCTGTGCAGGATAACTGTGCTATCCTAGACTTGGGCCGCTTGAATCAGATCGTAGACTACAACGAAAAGCTTGCTTACATCACTGTAGAGCCGGGTGTCACTTTTCGTCAGGTTTATGAGTTTCTGCGAACACAAAACTCGAAGTTATTTATCTCTGTAATTGGTGGTTCTCCGGATGCTAGTGTGATTGGCAATACCCTAGAACGGGGTGATGGTATGGGTCCCAACGGTAATCGACCTGCCCATGTTTGTGGATTTGAGGTGATATTGCCCACAGGAGAATGCGTTCATACGGGCTTTGGTCGCTTTGCCAATGCTAGTGCTAAAGCTGTTAATCGTTGGGGTGTTGGTCCTGCTCTTGATGGTCTGTTTACCCAATCTAATCTGGGTATTGTCACGCAAATGACTCTATGGCTAACGCCTCTGCCCAAGTATTACCAGACATTTAAATGTGTGATTCAGGATGGCTCTCATTTGAACAACCTGATAGATAAACTCCAGTCCCTAGTATTACAAGAAACCATCAAAAGTAACTGTTTTAGCCTTTGGAACAGCTATAAATTCCTGGCTAAACAAGGGCGATATCCTTGGAAAATTATGGACGGGAAAACACCCCTATCTTTGAAAGAATTGAAAGGGTTTGAACGTTGGTTTGGGACTGGATGTTTATATTCTGCCAGTAGAGAACAGGGTTTAGCAGAACGCAAGTTAATTGAAGAAGCTTTGGCAGGTCAGGTTGAATACCTGGTTTTTATGGATCAAGATAGCCACAGCGACTTACTCATAGACAATATATGTTTGGGAGTTCCTAGCGACCAAAATATCAAAAGCACGTATTGGCGAAAGAAGGTTCCCATCCCTCAACAAATGAACCCCGACCGCGATCACTGTGGTGTCATCTGGCTGTGTCCAGTTTTTCCCTTTGATGGACAAGTGATTTCACAAGCGGTGCAAGTAATTGAAGCAACGGTCAACAAGTATGAGTTTGAGGCAAATATTGCGATGAACTGCACTTGTGGCAGAAGTGTGCAGATGTTTATCGCTATTATGTTCGACCGCGATGTGCCTGGTGAAGATGAACGGGCGATGTCCTGTCACGATCACCTGCTGCAACTTTTAATCCAAGCAGGACATATCCCTTACCGCTTGGGTATTCAGTCTATGAATAGTCTCCCACTTGCCCAAGATGATTATGGAATGTTAATGCGATCGCTCAAGCAAACACTTGATCCAAATGATATCCTGGCTCCTGGTCGTTATGACTTTAGAAGGGATTGGGAAGGCTTGGATTAGGCATTACAACAACAACGTACAGACGCTCCGCTGGGGCATATTGTACAGACGTCCCGCCGGGGCGTCTCTACCAACAATCCAAAATAATTGTATGCAAAACATATCATTTACCAAACAACAGGAAAAATCCAATCCCCATCAAATTGACAACATTGTTATTGTCGGTGGCGGAACAGCTGGTTGGTTATCAGCTAACTATCTCAACAAAGCTTTAAATGGCAGTCAACCTGGTTCTTGTCAAATTACTTTGATAGAATCCTCCGATATAGGCACACTGGGGGTTGGGGAAGCAACTATTCCCACTCTCTTAGAAACATTCAATTTTTTGGGAATTTCTGAAGCCGAGTGGATGACTAAGTGTAACGCCACCTTTAAGTTGGCAATTAAATTTGTCAATTGGTCTGGCTTACAAGGACAAGAGGTATTTTGGCATCCCTTTGGTCAATGGTACTTTACGAAAGGGACAAGAGTTCCCATTTCCCACTATTGGCTGAAACGCAAGTTACAGGGAAATCATGAACCTTTTGACTACTCTTGTTTTGAAGCCGTTGAATTGTGTGAGGCGAAAAAGGCTCCTAAATTCAATCATGATTCAGAGTATACATGGCGAGTTGAATATGCTTATCACTTGGATGCGGGACTGCTGGCTACTTATTTGAAGGAAAAGGCAAAAACAGAAGGAGTACGGCACATCGTTGATAACGTTTTAGATGTGTCACTTGATGAAAAGGGATTTATTAATCACCTAATTACAGAAAAGCATGGTAATCTTGCAGGTGAGTTATTCATTGATTGTTCTGGATTTCGCGGACTGCTAATTAACCAGGCGTTGGGAGAACCATTCGTTTCTTTTGCTGATTGTCTCTGGTGCGATCGCGCGATCGCCATACCCGTTTCCTACGACCCACAAGACCCATACAATGAAAATCATGGGGGTATCAATCCTTACACTACCGCCACCGCCCTGAGTTCCGGTTGGACATGGAATATACCTTTAGTCAGCAGAAGTGGTACTGGCTATGTCTACTCTAGTGCCTTTACCTCTCAAGCAGATGCCGAAATGGAATTTTTAAAGCACTTAGGAGAAAAATCCCAGAGCCTCCAATCCAGATATATCAAAATGCGCATAGGCAGAACTCGCAATACGTGGGTAAAAAACTGTGTTAGTATTGGCTTAGCAAGTGGGTTTATTGAGCCTTTAGAATCTACGGGCATCTATTTAATTGAGGCTGGTCTAAAACATCTAATACATCATTTCCCCAATCGCCTCTTTCACCCGAGTGTGATTGATAATTATAATTGCATCATGCGGGATCAGTATGAGGAAATTCGTGACTTTATTGTTATGCACTATTGCCTCAGCAAACGCGAAGATACTCCCTTTTGGCGAGCCAATAAATATGAACCAGTGATTCCAGACTCCTTAAAAGCAAAAATAGAACTCTGGCAGGCAATGTTGCCGAACAACCCCACCAAAATCAGTTGGTTATTCCCCGATTACTCCTATATTTGTATTTTGGCGGGGTTGGGAGCAGTGCCTCAAGCTACTTTACCCTTATTAGATTATCAAGATGACAGGGCTGCTGAACAAGCTTTTGAGAATATCAGGAACCAAGCAACGCAGCTAAAAAGGAACTTGCCCAGTCATGTTGATTATTTAAAGATGTTGGCAGGGACTAATTCTGTGGCTGCAACTGAAAGCTTGCTGGTGCGGGCTTAAGCAAAAGTATTCTCAGATTTTGCTCAGAAGAGTCAAATGTTTTACGAAAATACTAATTTTAAATTTACAGCCAGTCTGGAATCAAACTGGCTACTAATTAAAGAAGAGTTAACTGGAAAACTGCGCAAAGATAATTTTATCTCTTGGCATGAAAAGTTTCTCTATAACCAAGGCTGGGATGTTTTTGGTTTGTATGCTTTTGGGAAGAAACTAGAGAATAACTGCCGCTTGTGTCCAGAAACCACAAAATTAGTAGAGTCGATTCCTGGAATGACTACAGCAGGTTTTTCTTCCCTAGCACCTGGAACTCACATTGTTCCTCATGTGGGATATACAAATACTGTACTTCGTTGTCATTTGGGTATAATTGTACCCGATAACTGTGGCATCCGGGTGGGTAATCAAACGAGAAACTGGATAGAAGGCAGGTGCTTTATTTTTGATGATACTGTTGAGCATGAAGCTTGGAATCGCAGCTTTATTCCCAGAATAGTGTTGCTGATTGACTTCAAAAAGCCCTAATTGGCAATGGTGACATAAATTTATCAACTGAAAAAAAAGGGTAAATGCGATCGCATCTACCCTTTTTTGTTAAGCAGCAATTGCTTGTCCTTCCGCACGAATCAATCGAGCATAGTAACCACCCATATCCCACAATTCCTCATGAGTACCACGTTGCACTATCTTGCCTCGTTCCATGACGATAATTTCATCACAGTCTCTGATAGTGCTTAAACGGTGAGCAACAATAATGCAAGTACATCCCCGGCGGCGCAAATTTTGGTCGATAATTTTCTCTGATTCTGTGTCCAAAGCGCTAGTTGCTTCATCCATAATTAAAATTGATGGATTAGTCACCAAAGCACGGGCAATTTCTAAGCGCTGGCGCTGACCGCCGCTTAAATTTGCTGCTCCTTCCATTAATTGACCGTTATATCCACCTGGTAGTGCCATAACTACATCATGAATAGCAGCATCCATACAAGCTTTGACTAACTGGGCATCTGGTATTGTCGCATCCCATAAAGTAAGATTTTCTCGCACTGTCCCAGCAAAAAGTAAGACATCTTGCTCGATCACAGCCAGAGAATTAGTTAACACTGAGCGGGGAATTTCTGACCTTAATTTGCCATCAAACAGAATTTCTCCTGACCAAGCTTCATACAATCCAGTGATGACTTTTGCGATAGTAGATTTGCCAGAACCACTACCACCAACAAAAGCAACCCTTTGTCCTGGTTTAAGACTCAAGCTAAAGTTTTCAATTAAAGGTGCTTCAACCTTGCTGTAGCCAAAGGTGACATTCTTTAACTCTACGTGACCTTGACAACGGCAAACAGTAGTTGGTAATACCAATTTCGGATCTGCCTTGTCAATCCTTTCTAACTCAGGGTCAATAGGATTGTTTAAAACATCATCTACACGACTAATATCTCCTTCTAATTCTTGAATTGTGCTAGCGAAACCGATCAGAGTATTGACAGGATGTTGAAAGCTACCCATCAAGCTTGAAAATGCTACCAGCATCCCTATACTCATGTGACCATCCATCACTCGCAAACCACCGACAACTAAAATTAACATAGAAGTTAAAGCAGTCAACAGCGGTGGTAAAACGCCTAAAGTTTGGTTGGTGACAGCAAGTTCTTGTAACGAGTTAATTCCTTTAGCATAATAACCAGCCCAACGAGCAAAGAAATCTGATTCTAAAGCTCCAGCTTTGATAGTTTCCATGCTTTGTAATCCGGCAATTCCTGTACCTGCTACTTTACCCATATTTTGGGCTAATCTCATATTAGCGTCTACCCGGTGACGTGATACCATTTGTAATGTGATGACATTGATAACAGCAAAAAAAATGCCAATTATGGTGAGTATCCAGTCATAGGTAAACATGACAGTTGCATAAAAAATTAGCATGACTATATCGATAGCAGTACTGACTAATTTTCCAGAAAGTATATGAGCTACCTTGTCATTAATGTGAACGCGATTACTAATTTCTCCTGCATATCTTTGGGCATAAAAACCTACTGGTAACCTGAGTATGTACCAAAAAAAGTTACTTGTCATTCCCACAGATAATTTAATATGCAATTGCCGCAAGTAGCGTTTTTGCAAATAAGTCAGACATACCTGTAACAAGAGTGTAACACCCATAGCTAGAATTAATGGACGTAGCCATTCAGACTTTTGCTCTACTATGATGTAGTCAATAAATATTTGATTAAATACTGGTACTGCTAAACCAGGAATTACAAGCAAAAATCCAGCAAAACAACAGTATGCAAGAGCTGCGGTAGAAGTTTTTAACCTATCGATCAGTGATAAGAGCAGATTGGGTTTACGTCCTCCTTTTTTAAACTCTTTCCCTGGTTCAAAAACTAAGACAACACCTGTGTAAGCTTCATCAAATTCTTGTAGAGATACGGAGCGAGGTCCTGTACCTGGGTCGTTTAAAAAAACCCGTTCTTTAGTAAATCCTTCCACTACCAGAAAGTGGTTAAAATTCCAAAAAACAATGTATGGTGGTTTGAATTCTTGCAAACTATCAAGCTGCTTTTTATAACCTTTTGCTTCTAAATTGTAGCGTCGAGCAGCTTTGAGAACGTTAGACGCTTTGCTACCATCGCGGGATACCCCACATTCTCGCCGCAATTCTGCTAATGGTACTATACGACCGTAGTAACCGAGAATAATTCCTAAAGATGCAGCACCACATTCTACAGCTTCCATTTGTAGGAGAGTGGGAGTTTTAACTCGCTTGAGAGTTTTAGATTTGGTATTGGTCATTTTCAATTAATTAAAAGTGATTGTTAATCGTTAACTGTTAATTGCTAATTGTTAATTGCTAATTGTTAAGAGCATAAAATAATCTATTAACCATTAACCATTAACCATTAATAGTTAATTAATACCTGTCCATTCCCTTAAAATTGGTAATACGAAAGTGATAGGTGCTTGTTGTTCAACTTGCACACGAGACATGGTAGTGGTTCCAGTGGAAATTTGTAATTTTGGTCCTTTTGAAGAAGACCAACGATAACCGCTAGAATTGGATTTATCTAGTTCAAGTTCGGCGGTAACTTCAATTCTCGGTTCGCCTGCAGTTAGCTTGCTGACTAATTCTGAATTTCCTAATACTAAACCAGCACCTTGGGGAGTGATAGGGAAGGAAGAAACTGAAACGACTTTGCCGATAATACCGCCAAATCTTTCTCGCTTCACTGTATCAGGGGTTACTTGAATCGGCATTCCTTGTTTAATTTTCTTACCATCTTTAACAGGAAAATAGGTAATAGCTAACATTTTTCCTGCTTCACCCTGAGTGTTAATAGTCGCAATGGGAGAACCAGGATTGATAATTTGTCCGACGCTGGCAGTAATTTCTAAAACACATCCTGCTTGTGAACTAAGAATCTTGCTGTTCTCGGTTAATTTTTGCTCTAACTGAGCGATATTGCGCTCAACTTCTTTGATTTCATTTGATTTGTTATTAGAGGTTTCAAAGTTTTCCTGCTCTAAACGTTTGGATTTAGTATTTACTTCTTGCAACTGTGCTTGTAATTGGGAGATGGTGTTGATGTTTTCGAGGTATCTCTGTTGTGCCTGTGTCTCTCTAACTGTTAGTTCCCGCAATTGAGCTTGAATATCGGTGATGTTATTGAGATTAGTTAAATACTGCTGTTGAGTCTCAGTATCTCTAACTTCATTTTGTTTTAACTCAGCTTGTAACTCGGCAACTTGCTGTAGTGCTTGGCGGTATTGTTGTTCTACCTCTAAAACTGTGTCGGCAGGAATTGCACCTGCGGCTAATAGTTCTTGTCGCTTGGATAATCTTTGTTTGTGTATGGGAACTAAAGCTTGCGCGTCTTTGAGACGTTTCTCTAAGCTGATTTTTTGTTGAGCGATCGCTGTTGATGACTTATTTTTGAGTACAGGAGTTAGCGCTAAAGAATCCCGCAACCGTTGTTCGAGACTGCGACGCTGTTGAGCGATCGCCTTTAAATCTTTATCTTTCAGGACAGGGGAAAGTTCAACAGCTGTCTGCAAGCGTTGCTGTAAACTTAACCGTTCAGAAACTAGACCATCTTTTTCCAACTTAGTGCGCTGACCTTGCAGTGTACCACTATCTTGTGCTTGAGCCAACAATAGTGTCCGTTTAGCACGCTGTTGCTCTAGCTGTTGCTTTACTTCAGAAGGATCAATCGTTGCAAGTACATAATCTTTTTCTACACACTGCCCTGGGCTGACATTTACTGTCTTTAACTGTCCGGTAATTGCCGATTGAAACTGCAATACCTTGCGCGGACGGATTAATACCCCCGGAGCATTTTCCGTAATTGGAATGCGTCCAAAAATACTCCAGATTAAAGCACATAATACAAACACGCCTAAAGTAGTCAACGGTATCCAATCTCTGGGATTGACTACTTGCATCAGTTGATCTAAGCGTTCTGGAGAAGATAATCGTTCTAGCGACTCTTTACGAAACAGTTTTTCGTTATCCATTGAACAAGTATGTGAAGTGTAATTACGAAGGCGCAAACTTATTTCATTGCTGCCATTCGTTTATATACTTCAGTATTCCCATCCTTTAGAAAGAAATTACATATTTACAAAATTTGTTTAATTTAATTCAAAAGTTTGACCACACTGTACAAAACCGCAGAATCCATCTTTTTGGGCATCAGGGAGTGTACCGGGTTGGTAATGATATAGCCACATTTTCTTTCTAATCTTTTTAGGTAAAGCTAATAATTGTTGATAATGGGCATGAATTTTACTAGGAAATTGAGAAGTTTCACAATCTTGGAAAATAATATCTGCTTCGTTATAAAATTTTCCCATTTTCTCTAAAGATAATTGAGCGTCAGTAGTTAAAAAAACTTTTTGACCATTTACCTGAAAAAATAAACCATAACTAGGCATAATAAAATATCCATTATTAACATGAATAACATTTACTAAATAAAAATTGATATTTGACCAAGTAAAATAGCTATCACGGTTAACTGAAGATACTGTAAAAAAAGTCTCTAAACTGGCAATTTCACCTTCAATAGACCTCATGCCTCCAGACAAGGTATGATTCCACAAATCATCAGCTAGTTCTTTGCTTAAATAAAGATTTGGTTTATTGCATCTAGGATCAAATTTAGTAGAAAAACCAATATATTCAAGTCCACCTGCATGATCTCCATGTAGATGGCTAATGTAAATGTCAGTGATATTAAGATGGGAAAAGCCTGCTTTATGCAAAGAAAATCTGATGTCCGATCCGCAATCAATTAGAAGTTTATTACCTTGCTCGTTAACTAAGAGCATGTTTGATTGAAAATTATCATTTCCTATAGTAAAAGCAGAACCTGAGCCTAAAAAGATTAACTTGGTCATGATATTTAATATACCGGATTCATGGTAGTATTAAGGGTAACAGCTTTTGCACGCTCGTTATGCAAAGTACTAACGGCTCTACCAAGCTATATTTCGTTTATACGTACATTTTAAAACTACCTTACATACTATTCCACAGTAAATACACTTATAAAAAAATATCTTGTGGTTTGGGTTTGTCATCGGCTACAACAAATACATATTGAATTTTCAGCAGATGTATGTATTCACTATGTTGATGTTGCTTTTTTATGTAGGAAATGATCGTTATGCTCTAGAGAGCAAGCTAGTCATTGAGGTAATTCCCAAGGTGGAGTTGAAAAAACTACACAATGCACCTAATTATATGCCGGGTTTATTTAATTATCGAAATCGCCTTGTACCAGTCATAGATCTCTGCCATTTGATCGGAGGTCATCCCTGTAGTTCTCACTTAAGTACACGAATAATTTTGGTTAATTACCAGGGAGAGACTGCGCTATCATTACAAGAAACACTACCGGAAAACTACTTAGCCCCAACCAGCCATACAAAGATATTGGGACTAATGGCTGAAAGGATAACAGGGACTTTGCGCAAGCAAGAAACGGAGTTATTTGATTCGGGAATTCAAGTTGATGCTGCCCCTTATTTGGGAGAAATGATTGCTGATGGACAAGGAATGATTCAATGTATTCACGTAGAACACCTCTTACCAGATTCACAAAAAAAATTTTATTTTTAACAGTAAAACTGTTAGTTAGACAAAATATATGGGAACTTTATAACTAAAGTATCTCAGATTTTTCAAAGAGCATCCTACTAATGACATTAACAATTGAGGCTTTACTTAGACAAAAAATAGGTTTGGATACTTGTACCCTTAGCTCTGGCATCATTAACAGAGCCATACAGCAACGGATGGCGGATTGCAGTGTAACTGATCTGCAAATCTACCTGACGCAATTACAAACATCAAACCAGGAATTAGAAGCACTGATTGAAACTGTAGTCGTGCCAGAGACTTGGTTTTTCCGTTACCCAGAAGCTTTTGTATTTCTGAGTCGCTATGTAATTTCCGAGTGGTTGCCCGGAGAACCGAATGCTATACTGCGCGTCTTAAGTGTTCCTTGTTCAACGGGTGAGGAACCTTATTCAATTGCGATCGCTCTTATAGAAGCTGGGTTAGCTACAAAAAATTTTCGGATCGATGCCGTTGACATCAGCAACAAATCAATTCAGAAAGCTAAACTAGCTGTCTACAGTCGAAATTCCTTTCGCAGCGAAGATTTAGGCTTCCGGAAACGCCATTTTCTTCAAAAGGGAGATGAATATCATTTATGCGAAGAGGTGAAAAATACAGTTAATTTTGTTCAGGGCAATTTACTAGATCCTGATTTGTTGAATAACAAACAACCTTATGATGTGATTTTCTGTCGCAATGTATTAATCTACTTTGACGATTCAGCCCGAAAGCACACGCTCCAATTTTTAGAGCGTTTATTAAAAAATCAAGGTTTACTATTTGTGGGGCATTCTGAAACACAGCAAGTCTTGACATCCCAATTTGTATCTGTACAACATCCTTCAGCTTTTGCTTACCGCAAATCGAATGTGAACGTAAAAAATAATCCAACACCTAAACAGGAGCAGTTCAATAGTGCAAATACACGCCCACCGACTGAAACCCTCAAGCTTTTCAAACAAAGCCTGCCTACTCAGACTAAAAATCTTCAGAACCGCTCGGCAGCCTTTGTTAATGTAGCGACACCCTTGAAAACGTCGGCTACACCAGAACTCCCAACTGTTAATCTTGAAACTGCCCGTAGTTTAGCAGACAGTGGAAAATTAAATGAAGCTGCCACACAATGTCAGACATATTTAAATCAAAATCCTACCAGTGCTGAAGCTTATGTTTTGTTGGGGCAGTTGCGTCAAGCTCTTGGAAATGAAGAAATTGCGCTCGCCTGCTTCCAAAAAGCGATTTATTTAGAACCAAATTATTATGAAGCACTCGTTCACCTAGCTTTACTTAAAGAGCAGCGTGGCGATATTGCCTCTGCAAAAGTTCTGCGGCAACGCATCCAAAAGCTACCTCAATTGTCTGAGCAGTAAAATTTGAAATTGTGATTAACAAAAGTAATAAATTGCATCTTTACAACTAACAAACAACAATCAACCAACTTATGTTTAAAAACATGACCTTACAAATGCGGCTGATGAGCGCATTTATGTTTCTAGGAGTAATCGTCTTAATTATCGCTTTAATGGGCTGGCATAGCACTGCTGAACTCAGTAAAAACATTGATACTCTGGCAAATAATAGTCTGCCGAGTGTCATGGGATTGTGGCAAGTTAATGAAGGGCAGACGCAAATTGAGTCATCTGAGCGAGCTTTGTTAAATCCTAAACTTACCCAAGCACAAAGACAGGCTGAAATAACGCGAATCAATCAAGCTTGGGAGCAAATCGATCAGGGATTTAAACTATATGAAACAACTTCCCGCTCAGCGGAGGAAGACAAAGTATACAAACAATTGCAAATTAGTTGGGGTAAATGGAAACAAGACCATGAAGAATTTCTGCGGCTCAATCAAGAATTTGAGAGAAAAGGAATTCTTAACCCATTTGAAAAGCAGCTTGAACTACAGCGTTCAAATCAGGCATCTTCATCCGAAATGGAAGCAGCAAAAAACGCTGGTATTGCTTTGAATTTACTTAGTGAACGTTCTCTAGATAATAGAGTTTCCTTTGAACAAGCAACAAAATTACTTCTACAAGATATAAAAATCAACGAAGATACAGCAACCCAAGCTAAAAAAGAGTCTGCTAATGCCGTTAGTCAAAATAGTTTCTGGATATTAGTGGGTTTAATAATTGGTCCAGTGACAGCTGGAATTTTCGGTGTTTACTTCAGTAAGACAATTGCTAAACCGTTGGGAGCCAAAATTGAGAAAGTCGTAGGAGTGGCAGAACGGATTTCCACAGGTGATTTGACAACTCAAGTTCAAGCTACTGAAGACAGAGATGAAATAGGGAAATTATTTGCCGCCTTCCGCACCATGTCGGAAAATCTGAATTCTTTAATTCATCAAGTGCAGAAGTCAGGTATTCAAATCACCACTTCTGCTACTCAAATTGCCGCCTCTGGCAAGGAATTAGAGGCAACAGTTACAGAACAACTAGCCTCTACAAACGAAGTAGCAGCTACAGCAAGGCAAATTGCTGCTACTTCCTCACAGTTAGTGAGAACAATGGATCAAGTCAGTAAAACTTCACACACAACTGCTTATGCGGCTGGTGAAAGTCAACAAGACTTGATGTACATGGAAAAAACTATGCTGAAATTAGCAGATGCTACCAGTACCATCTGTACCAAATTAGGAATAATTAGCGAAAAAGCTAACAACATTAACAGCATTATCACCACCATTACCAAGGTGGCAGATCAGACCAACTTGCTCTCGCTCAATGCCGCTATTGAAGCAGAAAAAGCCGGAGAGTATGGCATGGGGTTCGCTGTTGTTGCCAGAGAAATTCGCCGTCTAGCCGATCAAACAGCTGTAGCCACCCTAGACATTGAGGGTATGGTCACACAAATGCAATCAGCAGTTTCTACTGGGGTGATGGAAATGGATAAATTTACCAAAGAAGTGGAACAGGGTGTTGAAGATGTCCGAAATATCAGCACGAAACTAGAGTCGATTATCTCACAAGTGCAAGCAGTTACCCCTCGCTTTGAAGAGGTGAGTGAGGGTATGGAAGCTCAATCGCAGGGTGCTGAGCAAATTAGTGAGGCGATGGTGCAATTGAGTGAGGCTTCGTCGCAAACTGCTGTCTCTCTACGTGAGATTAACAGTGCTATTGCACAATTGAATGATGCAGCACATGGCTTACGTCAAGAAATTTCCCGCTTTAAAGTAGCAGCCTAATGTCTATGGCAAACGATCTTCAAGCAATGATTAATGATTGCTGGAACCAAATTGGAATTGCCGGCGATCGCTCTTGCCCAGAGCTAAAAACCGTCATTCACTGTCGCAACTGCCCAATTTATGCTGCTACAGGACGCAGTTTACTAGAACACGAACCACCTCCAGGATATTTAGATGAGTGGACTCATTTACGCTCAAGCGAAAAAAATCTTAGAGATATCCATTCCATAGCTCCTACCGGCACAATATCAGTAAGTATCTTTCGACTGGGAGAAGAATTGCTAGCATTACCAGCCCAGTTACTCAAAGAAGTGACACAAAGCTGTGTTATTCATACATTGCCACACCGCAGCAACAACATATTTCTAGGGTTGGTAAGTATCCGGGGAGAAATTCAGATGTGTATTTCTCTGTCTGCTGTATTGAGAATAGAAATAGCAAATCTCAATCTTGAGAAGGCTGGCTCTCATGTATCTGGACGAATGGTAGTAGTAGAAAAACAAGGAAGTCGTTGGGTATTTCCTGTCGATGAAATTTACGGCATCCACCGCATTCATCTAGATGAATTAGGTCAAGTACCGACAACCATTTCCAAAGTACCAGACACCTATACAAAAGGAGTAATAACTTGGCAATCTCAAAAAGTTAGTTTCTTAGATGACGAGCTATTATTTTACTCTTTAAACAAGAAAGTTTTGTAGGGTAATAGCTAATAGCCTATAACAATTAACAATTAACAATCAACAATGAGCAATGATAATATGAACAACGTCTCCATGCTAGATTTATTTCGCATGGAAGTCGAAGCCCAAGCAGCTATACTTAACAACAATCTATTAGCCTTAGAAACTAATCCCAATGCAGCCACAGAACTAGAAGGTTTAATGCGTGCATCTCATTCTATCAAGGGAGCAGCCCGCGTTGTGCAACTGGATGCGGCTGTCAAGATAGCCCACGTTATGGAAGACTGCTTTGTTGCCGCCCAAAATGGTTCGCTCACCCTTGATTCAGCCGACAAAATTGATGTGCTGTTACAAGGGGTAGATATGTTGTTAAGCCTCAGTCAGGTTCCTAACCCTCAACTAGAAACTTGGTTGAGTCAATATCAATCAGAAATTGAGAACTTAGTGACAGCAATATCCTCAATTTTGACAGGGAATTTAAATACGCATATAAAATCTCAACCTGTCACAAAAGTTGTACATAAAGCCCCTAGCTCTCCTTCTCCTAATAAAGATGCAGCGCTAACAGAAACGCCAACCAACAGCCTAACCGCTCCTCCAAGCGTCACTTGCGATTTATCCATGCTGGCTTTATTCCGCACGGAAGTAGAAACTCAAACTACCTTTTTGAAGGAACAGCTAAACGAACTTAAAAGTAATTCGGATAGTCTTGTAGCCGAAACTTTAGTTCAAGCAGCTCATGTTATCAAAGGAGCTAGTAAGATTGTTCAAATTGATGGAGTTGTTAAAATTGCTCTAGCGTTAGAGGAAAATTTACTCGCAGCTTTGAAGAGAAAAATTCCCTTACAAACAAATCAAATTGACAATTTACTCAGAAGCGTTGATTTACTTTTACGCCTTACACAAGTAAGTGAAATTGAAATCGAATCTTGGCTGTCAAAGCATGACAGCGAAATAGCAACCATGATCACCAAAATCACGGAGAGTCCTTTAGAACAGCCAACTCTAAAAGATGTACTTGTGGTTAAAGAGCCTTCAACCGCTGAACTGGTAACTAACACCTCGTCAATTAGCGATCGCCACAAAGAAAACTCTTTCCCTGTTCCTGTTCCTGTTCTCGATCAACCAGTCTTAGAACAAAAGCCAGAGACTAGGACACCCGCAATTGCTGCACCAAAGGCGATCGCTCAAGAGTCTAACAAAGAAAGTAGTTTACACTCCGCCCAAAATTCTCAATCTGTAGATCGTGTAGTGCGAGTCAGTGCTGACAACTTAAATCGCTTAATGGGTTTGGCTGGTGAATCATTGGTAGAAGCAAACTGGCTACAACCATTTGCCGATTCCTTATTCAAACTGAGAAATCAGCAACTGGAACTACATAACTTGCTCGAAAAGTTACAAGAAAGCTTAGCAGATCAAAGAGTAAATCAGCGTACACAGAGCTATTTAAGCGACTCACGGAAAAAATCAGACGAATGCCGCCAATTTCTGGCAGATCGTCTGAGCGAGTTAGAACTTTTTGCTCGTCGTTCCGCAAATCTTTCTGATCGCCTCTACCGGGAAGTGATCGCCAGTCATATGCGTCCTTTTGCAGATGGAGTTCAGGGTTTTCCTCGGATGATGCGGGATTTAGCAAGAAGGTTGGGCAAACAAGTCAAATTTGAAATTATTGGCAAATCCACTCAAGTGGATCGGGATATCTTAGAAAAATTAGAAGCTCCACTGACTCATATTCTGCGTAATTCTGTCGATCACGGCATTGAGTCTCCCGATGAGCGTCAAGCAGTAGGGAAACCAGTTGAAGGAACGGTACGACTAGAAGCAGTCCATCGATCTGGGATGTTACTAATTACAGTCTCGGATGATGGTAAGGGGGTGGATATAGAGCGCCTGCGCGAAAAAACTGTTAATAAGGGTATGACTACTGCGGAAATGGCGGCTCAATTAACAGAAGCTGAACTGATGGAGTTTCTCTTTCTTCCCGGTTTTTCCACAGCAAAATCGGTGACAGAGATTTCTGGTCGTGGTGTTGGTTTGGATGTAGTACAGAGCATGGTTCAAGAAGTAGGAGGTATTGTCAGGGCTGTATCTCAATTTGGAAAGGGAATGGCTTTTCACTTGCAATTGCCACTAACTCTGTCGGTGATTCGCACGTTGTTAGTAGAAATATCTGGAGAACCTTATGCTTTTCCGCTGACACGCATTGAACGTATTGTCACGATTAACAAATCCGATCTGAGGTACATTGAAAATCGCCAATATTTTACGCTAGATGGACTCAATATTGGACTGGTAGCAGCCGAACAAGTTTTGGATCTCCAACAGTCTTCTCTTAATTTAGAGGTATTTTCAGTAGTGATTGTGAGCGATCGCTCCAACCGTTATGGTTTAGTGGTAGATAAGTTTCTCGGAGAGCGTGATTTGGTTGTACGACCTTTAGATACCAGGTTAGGGAAAGTTCCAGATATTAGTGCCGCAGCTTTAATGTCAGATGGTTCTCCCGTCCTGATTATAGATGTCGAGGACATGATGCGCTCAATTGACAAACGCTTAAACAACAAACTTCTCAGTAGAATCAGCCAAGGTTCAACCAGCACTACACCAACTCAACGTAAGCGCATCTTGGTAGTCGATGATTCGATTACAGTGCGGGAAGTGGAACGAAAGTTACTGGAAAACAAGGGTTATCAAGTTGACGTGGCTGTGAATGGCATGGATGGGTGGAATGCTGTGCGTACTGGTAATTACGATTTGGTTATTAGTGACATTGATATGCCCCGAATGAATGGGTTTGAGCTAGTCAGTCAGATTAAACAGCATAATACTTTACAATCTTTACCTGTAATTATTGTGTCTTATAAAGATAGAGAATCAGACCGGATTAGGGGTTTAGAAGTAGGTGCTGATTATTACTTAACAAAGAGTAGTTTTCATGATGATACTTTGTTAAATTCTGTGATTGCTCTGATTGGTGATTAATAAACTTTTTTCTCATTTAATACTAAAATGCTTACATTTTTACAAAAAATATTCACACAAGTTTCAGAAATATTACAAAATGTAGAAGTTAAAATAGGTCAAAATACTATTTCACTTAATTTAATATTACAATTAATTATCTCGGTAATAGTAGTACTGATATTTTCTCACTTTCTCTATAAAATTCTCAGAAACAGATTACTGGTAAAATTTGCCATTGACGAAGGAAACAGAGATGCTCTCGCCTCTATTATCACTTATATTACTGGCGGATTAGGATTGATACTTGTTTTAGACGGTACTGGTTTTAATCTGGCTTCATTAGCTGTTTTAGCTGGTGGTTTGGGAATTGGATTAGGCTTCGCTTTACAAAACGTAACAGAAAATTTTCTCAGTGGTCTAACTTTATTATTAGAACGTTCTGTAAAAGTTGGAGACTTTATTGAACTGTGGGTATCAGAAGAATTTCAAACACTACAAGGAACTGTGAGAAAAATTTCTTTACGTTCTACAATTATTCAAACAAATGACGGAACTAGTTTAATTATGCCTAATAGTAGTTTAGTGCAAAAACCGATTATTAATTGGAAATATCAACAAAACAAAAATCAAATTATTATTCTGATAAAAGTAGATAGTAATAGCGATCCATTAGTTGTTACAGAAACTTTATTAAATTCTGCTTATATGGAACAATCACTTGCTAAAGATCCACCCCCTAAAGTTATTTTTAATGGTTTTGTAGATAACTCTTTAGAGTTTGAGCTTAGGGTATGGACATATCAAATAGAGAAAAAAGTAGATATTAAGAGTTCTTTGAACTTTATTATTCAGTATAATTTGCGAACTTCTGGTATTCTTCTACCATATCATCAAAAAGAAACTGACCAAAATATCCTTCCTACCGATCAGCAATCTAATGACAAATATCAACCTTTATCTCTGAGGGTGTTATTGCGAAAAGTAACTTATTTCCAAAAGTTTAATGACATTGAGTTACGGCAATTAATTGAAATTGGTTATCGTCAACGTATAAAGGCATCCGACATTTTATTTCGAGAAAATGATCCTGGTAATGCATTTTACATCATTTTAGGAGGTTCGGTAGAAGTTTTTGTGGAAAAAATTAATAAACATCTCAGCACTCTTCAAACTGGGCAATTTTTTGGAGAACTTGCTTTAATGTTGGCAATTCCCCGCACAGCAACAGTAAGAGCATTAGAAGATACAAATTTGTTTGTAATCAATAATAAAGGCTTTGAAAAACTTTTAAAGAAACATCCAGATTTAGCTGAAGAAATTGTTCAAGAGTTAGGGAAACATCAAGAGGAATTAGCATCACGTCAGGAGCAGTTGCGACAATTGGGGTTAGTAGATGCAGCAGAAGATGACAATAATCCTATGGTTTGGGTTCGCAAACGCCTTCAGACAGTATTCAATCTTTAGTTGGTACATAATTTATGAGGATAGCTATTGTTAATGATATGCCGATCGCACAAGAAGCACTGCGACGGGTTTTGGTGACAATTCCAGAGTATGAAATTGCTTGGATAGCAGGTGATGGTGTTTCTGCCGTAACAAAGTGTGCAGCAGATACCCCAGACTTAATTTTGATGGATTTGTTCATGCCAATCATGAATGGGGTGGAGGCGACGCGCCAGATTATGGCAAATTCTCCCTGTCCAATTTTGATTGTCACATCTGCCGTCAGCGATCGCATGTCCCAAGTTTTTGAAGCAATGGGATATGGCGCTCTTGATGCCATTAATACACCTGTTTTGAATCCTGACGGAAGTATATCTGGTGATGCTGTTCTGGCAAAAATCGCCACTATTGCCAAACTCAGTGGAAAATCAGCTCACCGAAATCCAAAATCTAAATCTAATTCAAAATCTCTTCCACCCCTTTTGGCAATTGGATCTTCTACTGGTGGGCCCCAGGCTCTAGCAACACTTTTATCTGGTTTATCAAAAAATTTCTCAGCCGGTGTTGTGATTATTCAGCATGTGGATTCCCAGTTTGCCTCCGGTTTGGCGGAATGGTTAAGTAATTACTCACCACTTCCAATCCGTTTGGCTGTAGCAGGTGAGCAAATACAACCTGGTAAAGTTCTGATTGCCGCAACTAATGACCATCTAGTATTACAACCAACTTTAGTACTAAAATATACTAAAGAACCACGAGATTTTCCTTACCGTCCGTCTGTAGATGTTTTTTTTAATAGTGTTGCTCAGCATTGGCATGGTAAGGGCGTAGGAGTGTTGCTAACTGGTATGGGTAGAGATGGAGGCGAAGGTATGAAGGCTCTGCGCTCTGTTGGTTGGCATACCATAGCTCAGGATCAAGCCACTTCTGTAGTGTATGGGATGCCAAAAGCGGCAGCAGACTTGAAAGCAGCAGTGGAGATTTTGCCAATAAATGCGATCGCCAAAGCTTGTCAAGAGCATCTATCTCGTCTATCTTTTTAAAGCTATGACTAACTCTAAATTATCCTGGACAGAACATCCAGTTACAGTTTTACTTATTGACGATCAACCGATGATTGGCGAAGCAGTACGTCGGATGCTAGAGCCGGAAACAGATATTACTTTTCACTACTGTAGCGATCCTGCTGTTGCTATTCCCAAAGCTCTAGAAGTCGCTCCGACAGTAATTCTTCAAGATTTAGTCATGCCTGACATTGATGGCTTACTGTTATTACGTTTTTTTCGTGCGCATCCAGCAACCAAAGATGTGCCAATGATTGTGCTTTCCAGTAAAGAGGAACCAAAGATTAAAGCTGAAGCTTTTTCTCTGGGCGCTAATGACTACTTAGTAAAGTTGCCAGATAAAGTTGAGCTAATTGCCCGAATTCGTTATCACTCCAAAGGTTATATCAGCCTTTTACAACGTAACGAAGCTTATCAAGAGATCCAAAATTACTCAAATAAATTAGAAAACTCCAACGAACTGATTCGTCGGGTTTTTGGACGTTACTTAAGTGATGAAATTGTTGCCAACTTACTAGAAACTCCTGAAGGATTGAAACTGGGTGGTGAAAGGCGGAAAATCTCCATACTTACCTCAGATTTAAGAGGATTCACTAGCCTTTCAGAAAAATTGTCGCCCGAAGAAGTTTTGAAAATTCTTAATTTCTATCTAGGATTCATGGCAGATGTGATTACCCAGTACCAAGGAACTATTGATGAGTTCATGGGAGATGGGATTTTAGTTCTGTTTGGTGCTCCCACTCCTAGAGTTGATGATGCTGTGAGGGCTGTTGCTTGTGCTGTTGCTATGCAGTTAGCTATGGTTCCTGTTAATGAACAAATGAAACAGTGGGGCTTATCACCACTAGAAATGGGTATAGGCATTAATACTGGTGAAGTTGTGGTGGGAAACATTGGCTCAGAAAAACGGACTAAATACGGTGTTGTTGGCAGCCAAATTAATCTCACTTATCGGATTGAATCATATACTACAGGTGGTCAAATTTTAATTTCCGAATCTACTTTAAAAGAAGCTGGCAGCATTGTGAAAATTGAAGGACAAAAGCAGGTTACTCCTAAAGGGGTAAATCAGCCAATTAACATCTATGAAGTAGGCGGAATTTCTGGGGAATATAACCTCTTTTTATCCAAAGCAGAAGAAGAGTTTTTTCCCCTTCGAGAAACTATCAAAATTCAATATAGTATTGTGGAAGGTAAGGATGTCAGTGACACTGCTTTTTTAGGAAATTTAGTTGAGCTTTCCGCAAAAGGAGCTCTGATACGTAGAGATTCAGTAGGTGGTTGCCCATTGGCACTCAGTAATATAAAGCTAAACTTAGTCGTACCAGATCAAGCAACAGCAAGTGAAGATGTCTATGCCAAAGTATTAGACATTGCCCAAAATGGAAGTTTTTACATTCAGTTTACAACGAAACCTATCCATGTAGCAGCACATCTTGATGCTATATATAAATCAATTAGTGTGAAAAGTAAAGTCGCATAATCACATCTTAATAAACGGACAGCACAACGAGCAAAGCTTTTTAGGGCTAAAGCCCTTACTACAAACTTTTATTTATTTACGCCTACCTACTTACAGACGGTGTAGAGACGCGAAATTTCGCGTCTCTACAGGGTTTATATGTATCATGATTAACGAGAAATGGTATCACAACTTGTTACGAGAGAGACACAACTACCGCATTCCTTCTCCCCATCAATAGACGGATAGTTCTGCAAGCTGATGTCGCGTCTTAAGGAAGAGGTTGAAAAAAAGTAGAAACTTTAAAACTAGATCAATAGGGTTTAAGCTCGCGCCGCAACTCCTGCTACTAACCAAAATTCCTTCAAAATGGCTATTCCTGAGTTTTTAAACCAAATTTCTGACACTATCTGGGAAATTCCGGTTTCCTATAAGGAGGGGATGCGCGTTCCCGCCCGGATTTATGCCACACACAAATTAATAGAGGAATTAGATGAAGCTGTATATGACCAAGTGACCAATGTAGCTACACTTCCTGGTGTAACTAAGTACGCTTTGTGTATGCCTGATGGACACTTTGGTTATGGTTTTCCCATTGGTGGAGTAGCTGCGATGGATGTGGAACAAGGAGGTGTAATTTCTCCTGGTGGTATCGGTTTTGACATAAATTGTGGTATGCGTTTGATGGTAACAAACCTGACTTACAATGAAGTTAAACCCGATCTCAAAAAGCTGGTAGATAAACTTTACCAAAGGGTTCCAGCCGGGGTAGGAAGCACTGGCTTTGTGAAACTCTCGCGCAATGAGTTTCGTCAAGTAGTTGAGCAAGGCGCTCAATGGTGTGTCCGCAATGGCTACGGTTGGGAAGAAGACTTAGAACTGATGGAAGAAAACGGATGTCTCAAAGGTGCTGACTCTTCCAAAATTAGTGAAAAGGCAATTGACCGTGGTTTCAACCAAATTGGTACGTTGGGATCGGGAAACCATTATTTGGAAATTCAAGTTGCTCGACAAGAATTCATTTTTGATCGGGAATTAGCCGCGAAGATGGGAATTACTATGCCAAATCAGGTGGTGGTGATGTTCCACTGCGGAAGTCGGGGATTTGGTCATCAGGTAGCAACCGACTATCTGCAAATCTTCCTCAAAGTGATGGAGAGCAAGTACGGGATCAAAATCTTGGATCGAGAATTAGCCTGTGCGCCTTTCGACTCTCCTGAAGGGCAAGCTTATTTTACCGCTATGAAGTGCGGTATCAATATGTCTTTTGTCAATCGTCAAGTTATTCTACACCGCATTCGGGAGGTGTTTTCGGAAATTTTCGGCTACTCGGCAGAAGAATTGGGTATGCATATGGTATATGATGTAGCACATAATACCGCTAAACTAGAGCGGCACATTGTTGATGGTCGAGAGCGATCACTGCTCGTACACCGCAAAGGTGCAACCCGCGCTTTTGGTCCTGGAATGGGAGATGTTCCCCAACGATATAAGGAAATTGGTCAACCAGTAATCATTGGTGGGAGTATGGAAACTGGGTCTTATTTATTAGTAGGCGTACCCAGCGGCGATCAAACTTTCTTCAGCACTGCTCATGGTAGTGGACGTACAATGAGTCGAGCAAAAGCAAGAAAAACCTACCGAGGTGAAAAACTCCAGAAAGATATGCAAAGCCGAGGTATTTATGTCCGCAGTACCTCCATGTCAGGGCTAGCGGAAGAAGCAGGAGCAGCTTACAAAAATATTGATGATGTCATCGAAGCCGCTGAGTTAGCCGGGATTAGTAAACGGGTGGTACGGTTAACGCCGATTGGAAATATTAAGGGGTAGTTTATGGCAGTACGTATACCACTAACAGTAATCACAGGACCATTGGGAAGCGGTAAGACAACTCTGCTGCGTCACATCTTGGAAACTTTCCCCAAAAAAATCGCCATTCTCATGAATGAATTTGGCGAGATTGCTATTGATACAAAAATAATTCAAGGCAAAAATGTGCAGATGGCGGATTTGGGTGGCGGCTGCGTGTGCTGTTCGCTGTTGGGAGAGTTTGAAGCCGCAGTCAATGAAATAATTGATACAGTTGAACCAGACAACATTGTAGTAGAAACAACAGGAGTCGCTGAGCCGGATGCGTTGGTTTTTGATATTCAAGAGAGTTTGCACAGAGTACGGTTAGATGGGGTTATTACTCTGAGCGACGCCGATGCAATGGTAAGATATCCATCAGTAGGTCACACAACTCGGATGCAAATTGAAGCAGCTGACACCATCCTCCTGAACAAAGTTGATTTAGTTTCCCAAAGCGAGTTGCAAGCTATAGAGAAGAAGTTACATTCTCTGAATGAAACTGCTACAATTTTGCGTACCCAACGAGGTAAGGTAGACCCAGACTTACTCTTTGGCATCGGTAGAGAAAGAGTACAACCACCGCCACACCACGTTCATCAGCCTGAATTTGAATCTTTTGGCTACAAATCGCCTGCTAATTTTAATCGTCAATGTTTTGAGGAATTTGCTGATAGTTTGTCCGACGTTTATCGTGCAAAAGGGTTTGTCCGCTTTGACGAAGAAATCTACCTATTTAATTTTGTTGCAGGACGCTGGGAACTGGAGCCATTTACACAAGAAGCAACCGAGTTAGTTTTTATTGGTAAACAGTTGAGCGAAAAAAAATCAGAAATTATTAGTAGATTAAAAACTTGTGAGCAATAACTATGAACCCCCCAACCCCCCTTTTTAAGGGGGACACAGGAGGGGGGATATAATTGTCATGCAATATTAGTAAATTCATATTATGCCCTACGAATTTCTTGAAGATATTGCCACCGCTGATATTGCCTTTCGTGCAACTGGAAAAGATTTGCCGGAAGTTTTTGCAGCAGCAGGTGATGCAACCATAAACGTGATGATTGAAGATTTGGATTCAATAGAACCAAATGTTACACGAACCTTTAGTTTGGAAGATGATGCATTAGACTTATTGCTATTCAATTTTCTTCAAGAATTGGTTTACTACAAAGACAGCGAACTACTGCTGCTACGAGCACAGCAAATTCAGTTTGAAGAGAAAAATGGCAACCACCAGCTAAGTGCTGTACTTCAAGGAGAAAAACTCGATCGCTCCCGCCACCAACAACGGGTAGATGTCAAAGCTGTCACCTTACATCGCTTCCAACTAGAAAAAACCAGTGACGGTTGGACGGCAATGGTAATCCTAGATATTTAGTCGATCAGCTTTGTCAAATTTGATGTATCGGATGTATCATCTAGTGTCAAGTTTTATCTAGTAATTTATAAATTTATAAAATGCCATTAATTTTTCTATAAACAAAAGTCAAATAATCAAAAAATATGGTAATGCGACTACCGATAATTAGAGTGTACCTTCATGTTTAGGGGCATTAGTTCCCAAAATATATAGTGGAGGACAAACAGCATGGACGAATTAACTGGTAGCTCCTATAGCTATAGCTTTGATGGTGGTTCCAATAGTAACTCAAGACCCCAACTTGGTCCCTTTGATCGTTTGCTTGACATAGAAGGCGTAGACGGACCACAAGACATATTTGGCAATATTGACAGCAGTAGTTACGGTGATGGTTCAAGCCCCTTCGGTGGTGGTAGTGGTGGTTCAAGCCCCTTCGGTAGTGGTAGTGGTGGCAATTCCCAGGCTGTCAACCCCTTTGCTGGTGAAAACTTCTGGAACATATTCGCGGGTGGTGTTAATCCCGATGAAATTGCTCGTAACAACTCCTTCGGTGGTAGTAACAACTCCGGTGGTTGGTAGTAAGCATCTGCTATCAATCTTTGGAGGTTACCAACAGTTTCATTAAGTGACGGTTTGGAGAAGCCCGAAAGCCCATGCGCTGATAAAAAGCCACTGCGCGATCGTTGGATGGAGTAGCTTGAAGCGCAAGGGCGACAGCTTTTCCACTCCATGTTTCTTTTAACCATTGAAAGAATGCCGTGCCGACGCCACAACCTCGATAGTCTTCCTGCACAAAAAGTTCATCTATTTCAATAAAATCGCCTCCATACTCGTTACTCCAAAAGAAGACTAGGATTGCATAGCCAATAACTACATTGTCCTTGTCAAAGACTATGATGCGTCCCTTTTCAGGTTTTAAAGTAAATTCTCGGAAAGTATTCTGAATTTTTTCTGAGTTCATTCCCATAGTTGGTGGATCTTCTTGGTAAAGAGAAAATACGTGGTTTTGTAACGTGGGAAAATCACTCTTTGTGCAATCTCGGAAGTGAACCATCATCACAACCTTGCTCTTACAAAAAAGATTTTAGCATCACACCAAGCTCCTTTTTCTGTTATCGGCAAAGCTTGAATTTCTGCTATATATTCAGTTTTACATTGCTGTAATTTATCAGCAGATAGTTGGAATACTTGAGAGCCAAAAACGTTTTGAGAATTGATATTCCATATATCCTCAGCAGTCTTAGTATCAGGGGTAAAATACCAACCAAACTGCTCAGATTGCACTTCAATATCTTTAAAACCTATCTGTTGTAAAAGTTGATAACACCTTTCAAGAGTGCCAAGCGGTTCATTTGGGTTAGGAATTTCTATACCATACCTTTGTGCCACTTGCCTAAATAAAACAGAAGGAGGGAAAGCTGTTTCTGCCCAAGCATTAAACGCCACCATTGCACCCGGTTTTAAAAAACGATACCATTGCTGCAAAGCAGCAGGTATATCAGTTAAATAGCAAATTGCTAAAGAACATAATATCCTATCAAAACTGTTGTCACTAAACTTTAAATGCTCTGCATCTGCTTCTATAAATTCAACATTTTCTAAACCTGTAGCCGCTAGCTTTTGTTTTGCATAGCTAAGCATTCCTGCCGAAATATCCACGCCGATGACTTTGCCTGAAGCACCAACTATTTGGGCAGCAGAAAGTGCAACTATACCAGTGCCAGTTGCTACATCTAAAACTTGTTGTCCGGTTTGCATGTTGGCAAATTCAATCAAACGATTGGCAACAGGAGCATAAAATCTGCCGGAGTCGTAGTTGGTTCTGGAATTGAAGTCGGCAAGCAGTTGCTGTTTGTAATTCATGTTTGGTTGAACGTGATTAAAGGGAGGCGGAGCCTCCTGAACTGCATTCCCATGCTGAGCATGGGAACGAGAGGCGAGAGGCTGCTGAGCATGGGAACGAAAGCGAGAGCGAGAGCCGACAGATGAATGCCATATCTCTACTTTCCTACCTTCAACCAAGCAAACAAATCCCCCACTGTAAGTTGCAATGCTACCAAGTCGGGAACGAGTAGTACGTCCGCTTCTTTTTGCAACAGTTGCGGTTGTTGTTTTGGTGGGTAAACTAGCACTGAGCGTTCATCTGGGTCAATTAACCAGCCTAAGGAGCTACCGTGATTAAGACAGTGTAGGATATTCCCGGTGACTTTTGTTTGACTTTGATCTGGAGAAAGAATTTCAATCGTCCAATCGGGAGCCGCCGGAAATACATTGGCAACATCCCCATTTTCATCAAGGGGTATTCTATCCCAAGCAAACACTGCCACATCTGGCACGATAGAACGTCCGCCAAAGGTACATCGCAATTCTGGGAAAGCAATGGCAATTTGTTTAGCTTCCACTACTTCGTTAATAGCAGTAACTAGCTTACCTTGTAACTTACTGTGCTTCCCTTGGGGCATAGGTTTTTGGATAATTTGACCGTTGAAGTATTCACAAGCAGGCTTAGTTTCTGGCAGTTTGAGAAACTCTTCCAGAGTAAGTGTTTTTGCAGGTGTTTGTACCATGCGCGAGCCTCCTCTTTTTTAGGGCTGGCAGGAAAACCTACCAATTCTTCTTTCAATCTAAAACAGCAGGCCACAATTGAGATACCGAAACTTCCCACCCAGGTAATAACTCTGGAAAGTTCAGCTTGTCATCATCGCTCAGCATTGTTATCATCGGCTTTTGATGCCGATTATACACAGCCACAGTGCGATCGTCTGGGTTAATTAGCAGTGCTACTTCTACACCTATTTGCAAAAACCCCATGACTTTCTCTTGTATCAATGTTAATCTGTCAAAAGCAGATTTAATTTCGACAACTAAGTTAGGCACAAGTTCAGGATATGTACGCGGAACTCGCTTTAAGCGTTCCCGTGAGAAGAAAGAGATTTGCGGCGCAAGTACATCTCCATTGGGTAATTGAAATCCTGCACCGTTGGCAACAACATATCCCAGCTTATGCGGCTCTACCCAATTCGACAAAAGCGCACAAAAGCGAGTGCTAACTGCACCAGAAGTAAAATCGGTGGTTGTTTGAGGTAAATATTCTTCATTACTTGAAGTGCGATCGCGACTAGTTCCTGGCATAACTACTGGTTCGACAATCTTGGGCGTGATTTCTTCTAGCACTTGTTGCCTAATATTCTCAATATCTACTCCAAAGATTTCCAACACTCTAACCGCAACCCCATCTGTTACCCGTAGAGAACCAAGGAGAAGATGTTCTGTACCAACATAGTTATGACCAAGTTGACGAGATTCTTCTATAGAGTAGTCTAGGACAGATTTAGCTCTGGGAGTGAAGGGAATTTCTAAGGCTGTGGTTCCGTTTCCACGACCGATAATTTTTTCTACTTCCTTCCTGGCATTGTCAATTTTTACTCCATAAGATTTGAGAATCCTAGCAGCAAGGCTAGTTTCTTCCACAACTAGTCCCAAGAGAATCTGCTCAGTACCAACAAAATTATGTCCCATACGGCGACCTTCGTCTTGAGCAAGCATAATCACGTGCTTTGCTTGTGTAGTAAATTTGTCAAACATAGAACCTTCTTGAAAAATCGGAGTCATTGGAATTGGATCGAGGAAAAAAATTGTTTCAATTGGACTGCCAAAAAGCTGGGCAATTTTGCTCGCTAGGGGCAAGCTAGGGTCATATTTACCCGTTTCTAAAGCGTTAACTGTTTGACGACTTACACCCAGACGTTCTGCCAATTGCGCCTGTGACCAATTGAGTTCTGTTCTAAGAATACGTAGACGGTTTTTCATAGCTTGCAAAATACATCTGCATGGCTCCCTACCGCTACACCTTCTATAGTAAAGGTAACTTTACTATAGTGTCAAGTTAGCTTTACATAAAAGTGTAAAAGCTGCATAGAGGAGGACTGCTGTTTGATCTCTAAAGCCTCAGCCTAGTGCAACTGGAATCTGGATGGCAAATGTTGTCCTTGTGAATCACGCCATTTCTATGCAGCCCATCTAGAATAGTGGCAATTTGAATAGCGATGTCTAAAAATTGCTGTAGAGACGTTACATGTAACATCTCTACATTTATGGCATAATCTTTGAGGGAAATACCGCCAAAATCTGCCATTACTAGCGCATAACTGTAAATGGCTCAATAATCTCACGGAAAAAGGCAGAGATGCGAAATCCCCGCCTCATAGCTTGTAGAACCATAAGTCTATTTTAATAGACTTTAGCTATTAAACTACAACTGAAAGTTCCGGACAGTTGATAATTTGTATGATCAACCTTTGACACACACAACTTGCTTCAAAGTAGCTACCACTTCAACAAGATCGGATTGATTGTTCATTACCTCATCAATTGGTTTGTAAGCACCAGGAATTTCATCCAAAACATCTGGATCTTTACGGCACTCAACCCCCTTGGTTTGTGCAATCAAATCATCGAGGGTGTAGACATTCTTCGCTTTGTTTCGAGATAGCAAACGCCCTGCTCCATGAGAGCAACTACAAAAACTATGAGCACAACCTTTACCCTTAACAATGTAAGATTTTGCTCCCATTGAACCAGGGATAATACCATAGTCTTCTTCCTGAGCGCGAACTGCTCCTTTACGAGTTACGTAAACATCCTCGCCAAAATGTACTTCCTTCTCAGCGTAATTGTGATGACAATTTACCTCCAATAATGGTTTAGTCGCTTTACCACCTGCAAGATGTTTTTCAATGATACGTTTAAAACGTGCCATCATCACCTCACGGTTGAAACTAGCATAATTCTGCGCCCACTGTAAATCGTTCCAGTATGCCTGAAATTCAGACGTACCAGCAACAAAATAAGCTAAATCAGGATCGCTCATGCGATTTTCTGCCATTTTTGCTAATTCCTTAGCAGTGTTAATATGACACTGAGCTAAATTATTACCGATGTTACGTGAGCCAGAATGTAACATCAGCCAAACTTGATTCTCTGTATCGAGGCAAACTTCTAAAAAATGATTTCCTCCGCCGAGAGAACCCATTTGTTTCATTGCTTTACCTTGCAAGGAATGCACACCACGATGCAAGTCTTTGAAGTCTTGCCACCCTTGCCAGTTGGTGACACTTTTTTCAACGTCTTTATTTTCGTTGAACCCAGTAGGAATTGCTGCTTCAATATCCATACGGATTTTTTTCAGCTTTCCTTCTAGTTTGTCAGCCGTAAATGATGTTTTAATTGCTACCATCCCGCAACCAATATCAACACCGATCGCAGCGGGAATAATGGCTTCTTTTGTTGCAATTACCGAACCGACTAAAGCACCTTTTCCTAAATGTACATCTGGCATCAATGCTACATGTTTAAACACAAATGGCAGTGATGCTACATTTTTCGCCATCTTGGTTTCTTCCGATCCCAAAGGGTGATTCGCCCAAGATAAAACAGGCGATGGAGTTGAAAGTTTTAATTCTTCGTAAGGCATAGTTTAATTTTGGATTGAATGTAAGATTACGTGCTATTGCGTAAGCTATTTCAAGCGATCGCAATGCATAATATATTATTTTTGTACTACAACTGTAATACAAAAATTCAGCGATGTCAATCGAGTAGCCTAGCAGGACTGTATATTTTGGCAAAAAATATATTAAAATTTGTAAATAATATTACAGTGAAAATAAACCCATCAGGTGACACAATTCTATGGCACGTCAGCTCCTTCGGGGAAGTCAAAAGTCAAGAAACAATTTGGGAACGTTTTTTATCACCTGTGGTGTTTAACTAAGTTGTGCGATCGCTTCTTGAATAGCAGTGGCGATCACATCTTCTGATGTTGCATGAGTAATTTGCTGACTTTGCTGGAGGAGAAACTGTTTAAAAATGGTATCTTGTTGCGCCTCACTCAAAAGCACTTGCTTAATTAGTTCTGCCTGAGTTTCTGCTGTAGTGGCAACACTCTGTCCTTGTAGTTGAGCTAACAGAAGCCTAATGGTGTTGGTTAATTGAACAGGTTCAGAACTATTGGCAATGATGCTGCGAACTTGATCTGCAGCTTCATTATATTCAATTTGCCCAGAGCCAGCAAGGTTAGTAATAGTACTCCCAGTAATCAAGAAACTATTACCAAATGGACGTTGACTGAATTCTTTGATTACTTCTGCTTGGTTTGCGGCAATTCCCAGTAGACTGTTAATTTGCTGTTCCTTTGTAGCCAGCAGTTGCTTTAACTCTTCATAATAGACACTAAGGCGTTTCTCCACTTCTAAAGAGGGGATGTTCTCATGGTGAGTCACCTTAACCACCCAAAGATCCCCTCGTTTCTCAATACCTTTGAGTTCTAATCCTAAACCGTCATCTTCTATCTGGAGTTTTTGTAGGGTGAAAGCGAAAGCACGCCAGTTAACTCCTTCTTTAAAAACTAACTCAACCACATTGCCAACTTCTTGATAAAGAGATTCAAATTCTCTAGGTTCAAAGTTGCGCTCCACTGGATAGCGATCGGTTGGCTCTCCTTTGTCATCCAATTTCCGGTAGATGTAATCACATTGAACGTTAGTAAAGCAAGTCTGGCTGTTGACATTCCAATCTTGTATACAGCTTCCGGTTAAGTTGGCATTTGTAAAGTCAACGCCGATGACTTGAGCATTAGCCAAGATACTACCACGTAGATCAGCATCTTTCAGATCTGCCCCAGTTAAATCTGTATCGATCAACTTCATCTGCCGCAAATCGGCTCCTTGAAGATAAGCGCCACGCAAACACAAGTTACTAAAGTCTGGATCTTCAGAACACCCACGAGTTAAGAGTTTTTGTACCTTGGGAATTTCTAAGTCTAGGTAGCGACTATCGACTCTAGCTCTTTCCAATCCAGTAACACCTTGAAAGCAAGTTCGGTAAAGTTTTCTTGCTCTCAAATCAGTGTTAGCTAGCTTAGCATTTTTGAAGTTGACTTCGCTCAAATCTAGGTTATAAAAAGATGTACCACCCCAAGATCCAGCAGCAAGTGCCCAAGATCTTAACAGCCCTGGATAGTTCCAAGGTGTACCTCGTAATCGGTTCGACAGCCATGCACTCAAAGCTAAGCACAAACTTTATATAGTGCCACAGACAGTAATAACTATGGGCAAGTTAGATGATAACAAAACTTCTTTAAACCCTGAGTTTTTTGCTTGCAACTCAACATTGATGGCAGTACTAGAACCAACAACAGCGGCGAGAAAGAGAGTGGAAATAATCAGAATTTTGGTCAAGATGGAGTAACTAAATACAATATCCGTTAGTGCAATCATAAAACGGATAACAAAGAAGCTAACACTACTACTTCCTAAACAAAAAGCAGTAACCACAATAGTCATTGGTATAAATGTATGTGAAAGTTCTATAAAATCAAACTTAGCTATCAACTCTATAACGATTACTACTGCAAAAAAGCTAGAAATCACTAATAGTAAACTTTTGCTCAGATTTTGAAAAATTGCAGTTGCTATTGCGGCTGATACCACTAATACCATTGCTATAAATGGCAAACGCACAATGTCTTTTACAATGATATTTAAACTGGTGATACATCCAACGAGTCCGGCAAAGATACCTGCTATGAAACAAAGCATTACAATTAACAGCAACAGTACCAATTTTAAAAAAACTGTTTGACCAGCAATCACATTTTGTAAGTCAAGTTGCAAAGATTGTTGGTGAATATATAAACTTTTTATTTGTTTTTTTCGATGAATATTTTGTTTTTGAATTTGCATTTTTAGTAGTGATAGTTATAATATGTTCTCTTATTTAAAGATAAATTATAATTAAACATTGATAATTTTTGTTTCAATTAATAATTATTTAATTTTTTAGCTAAATTACAGTTTCGGTTAAAGAGAGTCCTGATATGACCTATAATAACTTAAATAAGCAATTCAGTAATTATTATGACTACAAAAACTTTTCTGAAAGATAAAGAATATTGGTTAAAACATGGCAATTTCAGTTTTGGGGACTGGACTGTATCAGCAGGGCAAACGCATCTAAATCTGGAACAGATATTATTGACAAAAAGCCAGTTTGATGAATTAAAAAAACTTACCGAATTTATGATGTTTGCTCTTGTGCCTACTTATAATCAGTAAGTTAAAAATACAACTATGTGATATCCTTGACAAGCATTATGTTATGTGATTAGTTTGGGGATTCTATTAAGTAGAAGCCAAACTCATCAACAATAAGCGTTGACCTTGACCCTATTTTAATAGGACAATAGTTAGATATTTATTGTACGATTTGTCAAAAACTTTTTGTATAATGTATTATGGTCTTGCCCAACAAATTCAGTCAGATAACTGTCAAAAACATCTGATAGTTAAATATTTATATGTATGATTTTTTGGTAATCAAGCACATTCTAAAACTTGACTTAAATAGTCATTATCCATAGCTGCCAAAAACTGTTTATTTTTGGTTCCAAGTTTCTGAGTCTTTTCTTGCCCCAAAAGATTAACAGCTATATGACGAAGGACTGCAAAGTTTTGTGGTGCGTTATCTTTTCTAATTCGACAATCATCTTCTCTTAATTGCACGTCTAATACCCAATGTAAAGAGTTTTCGACACCCCAATGGTTACGGACTGACGAAGCTAATAACTTGGCATTACTAGCTAAACTAGTAATATAGTAACGAATCTCAACAGTAGTCTTTCCGTTTACTATACGGACATATTCAACCATGCCTATACTTTTTAGAGAGTCCCATTTACGATTTGGATCTATTTGTTCTGCGATGTCTGATAGCATCAAGTAATGACGAATTTCTTCTCGTCCGTGGCTTTCTGAATAAGTAGAATAGGTACTGTAATTAAATCCCTCAAATCCTGTAGCAATTGCATCTCGAAATAATTGCTCTACATTTTTATATAAATTTCCTTGATTTTTTTTCAAAGTTATAACATAATCGCCTTGCTTTTGAGCAATTAACTTCACTATTTCTTTTTGGCATCCCATTGCATCAATAGTGACGATGCAACCAGCAATATCTAATATTTTAATTAATTCAGGAATTGCTTGTAGCTGTTTGATTTTTGGTCTACTTGTCGCTGTCCTAAAACTAATCTATTACTACAAGCCCAAGCACTAATCATATGAATAGCACCCTTGGATGCTCCTTTGTCGTAAGAATGTTTTAAAGTTTTTCCATCTACGGCGATTACTTCTCCATCAGTAATTCGACTGACAGATTTAATCCAATTCAAAAAACATTGCTGAAGTTGTTGTGGGTCAATACGCGCAAAAGCCCTTGCTATTGTATCATGAGAGGGTATACCATTTGGTAACTCTAAAAATTGTTGTAACCATTGTTGCTTTGCGTGACCATAAGTCTCTATTCCTACCCAACCATCGGCTCCACAAATTACCGCACAAATAGCGATAGTAACTATATCAATTAACTTGTGCCTTTTTGTGCGCTCCACTCTTGGGTCATTCAAGTCGGCAAAATAGTCGGCAATTGTAATTTTAGGTTTTAGTTTCACGGCTATATACTTAGGTAATAGATTTTCTTGTGCTTAAAAATACTATATTTAAGTCACATTATTATACTATGATTGTTAAAGTCATTTGCCGTAACGCTCTGGGTTTTGCGCCTTTGAATGAAGCTCAGACACTTCGTTCATTAGTTCAGGTGGGGAATTAGTTCGATAGATAACACTAATGTTCTGCTGTGTCACTACATAACGAAGATAAACAAGGTAAAACCTTCTTTCCAAGAAAATCTACTTTAGATGATAACTTATGGCATCACATTGCATTTACATGGGATACAAAAAATATTCAAATATATATTGATGGAGAAAATAAAGAAATTCGATACGTTGGAGGCAAACAAAATTTTCAAGGAAATCTCGGTGAGTCTGGAAAAAGCCTAATTGTCGGTTGCAATCAGAATAGAAAAAATTATTTCAGCGGTTCTATTGCTGAACTTCGGATTTGGGGAGTAATCCGTACGCAAGAACAGATTAAAGCAAATATGTATCGACGGTTGAATAAAGATGAACAAGAAGGATTGAGATGTTACTGCCGATTTGAAGAAGGTAAAAGCTATAAGGTATATAACTTTGCTAAAAACGGTATATCTAGCCTTAGCTCTATAGAGCCTTTTATCTCAAATCCACAGGTTCAACCACAATTTGGTTTACAATTTAACGGCAGGAACGATTATATCAATTGTGGTGATGATGAAAGCTTGACAATTGAAGAAGCAATTACTTTGGAGGCATGGGTTAAAAATGATGAGCAAAATAGCGACGGAATGATTGTTAACCGAGGTGGTAGTTGGCAAGAAGAGGGTTATAGCCTATGGAGGCGCTTACAAAAAATTCGTGTGGAACTACAGAATCAAAGTGAAAAAATAATTGTTGATACTGTAGAAGACGCTTTAAATGATAAATTTTGGCATCACATTACCTTTACGTGGGATAAAAATTCACAAGATATTCAAATATATGTTGATGGTATAAAAAAAGAGATTAAGAAATTTTACGAACGTTCCCAATCTTTTAAAGGACCTATTGGCAAGCCTAAAGTAAGTTTAAATATTGGTCAAGCTCAGGGTTATGGAAATTATTTTAATGGTTCTATTGCCGAAGTCCGTCTTTGGAGAGTAGCTCGCACAGAAAATGAAATTCAGGAAAGTATGGCTCGCCTGTTAGAGGATAATGAGGAAGGATTAGTGGGTTACTGGCGACTTGATGAAGAAGAAGGAGACAGGGCAGCAAATAAGGTAAGCAAGAATATCTATGGGTTAGTTTACGGCGGAAAGTGGTTGAAGCCTTATAGCCGTCTTGCAGTTAATCAAAGTGCCTTCGGTGTTGCTTTTAGAACAAAAAGGTTAAGAGCTTCTCAGTATCCGGCTTTACCTTTACCATTTGGGTTACAATTTAATGAGGAAAATGATCGCGTTGATTGCGGTAGTGGTGATTTGAATACTCCTAAAGCAATTACTGTAGAGGCATGGGTTAAACACAAGTTTGGTAATTTTTTAATTGTGAGTAGAGGTGGCATCGTCAAGCACAATGGTAGTTTAGAAAAGGGCTACTCTCTATCTTGGGATAACGGAAAAATACGTGTTTGTCTTAGTGACGGCACTAGCGAAAGAGTAATCGTTTATTCTAGAGAGAATGCTCCTAGTAATCGCGTCTGGCATCACATCGCATTTACTTGGGAGCAAAGCTCACAAGAAATTGCTATATATATTGATGGTAGACGTCAAGATAGCATAGTTGAAGGAAAATCTAATGCTATTGTCTTTGAAGGGCAGAATAAGAGCATAGGACTGTTTGCTGGTACAGTTGATAATCCCGCAAATCTAATCATTGGTCAAAAAGAAGCAGAAGAAACTTATTATAATGTTGCAATTGCCGAAGTTCGTCTTTGGAATGTAGTTCGTACTCAGGATCAAATCAAAACAAATATGTCTTTTAGGTTAGACGTTGAGCAGGCAAAAAAAGAAGGGTTAGTTGGATACTGGCGACTTGATGACGGAGGCAAAGCTAATGATCTGGCACGAAATTATGTCTGTGCTCACAACCACGGTAAGGTTTATGGAGCAAAATGGTTTCCGGCATTAGACATCAACCGAATTTAATGCGTCAATTCAAATCCTTGTAGAGACGCGAGCAGACGAAGTTTCTACATTTATGATTGGAAATGTCTATTTACTAATTTCTGAAATCTCTCCTTGGACTCTTGAAGTAACTCTTATCAATCATGCAAGAGCAGAATAAATATGAAAAATGAGAAGATGAAAATTTTAATCCTAGCAGCGAATCCAATAAATACACACAAATTACGTCTGGATGAAGAAGTAAGAGAAATCTATGCAGCCTTAGAACGGGCAAAATTACGAGAAGAGTTTGAAATCATTCCCCAATTGGCAGTACGTTCTAATGATTTGTTACAGGCTCTAGTCAAGCATAAACCACAAATTATTCATTTTTCTGGGCATGGAGCAGGAAATGATGGTTTAGTTTTAGAAAATGACTCAGGACAAGCACAGCTTGTTAGTACACAAGTCCTAACCGATCTATTTAAACTATTTAAAAATAAAATACAGTGTGTTTTGCTCAATGCCTGCTATTCAGAAGCTCAAGCTGAGGCAATTCATCAACACATTGATTATGTGATTGGCATGAATCAGGCAATTGGCGATCGCGCTGCCATCAAGTTTGCAGAAGCATTTTACCAGGGACTAGGTAATGAACTATCAATTGAGGATGCCTGTGAACTAGGACGTATTGCCATTCAGCTTGCGGGCATTCCCGAAGTTCTCACTCCTATGCTCAAAAGTAGACCAAAATCTGCTGTTGAAAGTGCCATCAGTTCTCAGCAAGAACAATCTGAGGAGCGTACACCCTTCAGTAACTTGTTCAACATATCAAATAGTGATATTAAAAACGTTAGTGGTTCAGGAATAATCAATTACCATGAGTCCTCTTTGTAAATAAAATAGTAATAACTCAATTAAGTCTGATACAATCCTATGGCGGTTCGTCAAGAAACAATTTGGGAACGTTTTTTATCACCTGTAGTGCGTCTTTTGATTGATGAAGACTCATTGCGACGATACTACGAAAGTGTAGATTGGGAGAAACAAAGCGCCAGCTTCCGACGCGCTGACGTGGTAACACCAGCGTACTACAGCAGCCAAAACTTTCACGGTATTGAACGGGGGTATCTTAACTCCGGTGCAGCAGTTTCCTACGATCCCATTACCCAATACGTTTTACCACCAAACGAAACCTTAGTACGTCAGGCTTTGATTGATGCGGTCAAAGTACAGTCAAGACGTATACTAGACTTGGGTTGTGGTACAGGTTCCACAACACTGATGTTAAAGCAGGCTTTCCCTACTGCACAAGTGATTGGGTTGGACTTATCGCCTTATATGTTAGTAAGGGCAGAACATAAAGCTCAAAGTGCCAATTTAGATATACACTGGCGACATGGCAATGCTGAGAAAACAGGTTTTCCTGATACATATTTTGATCTAGTTACTGCCTCTTTGTTATTTCATGAAACACCAGTTGCTGTATCTGAAGCGATACTAAGGGAAAGTTTTAGGCTACTGGTTCCTGGTGGACAAGTTTTAATTCTCGATGGGAATCAAAAAACCCTACGTCAGTTAGATTGGCTCAATAATGTTTTTGAAGAACCTTACATTCGTGAATATTCTGCTGGTAGTTTGGATGCATGGATGGGTGCAGCCGGATTTGCCGCTGTACAAACTCAAGACGTGTGGTGGATAAATCAAGTTACAAGTGGTATTAAACCTATTATAACAGAAGATGTAAATGCTCAAAGAACTGTAAAATATCGCCAATCAAGCCCAACAGGTAGTAAAGTAGAGGATGATTTGCAAGGGTGGGATCCTCCAGTTGGCACATTGGCATGAGTTTAAAGGCAGTTTTATTTGATTTTAATGGCGTTATCATCAACGATGAGCCAATTCACGCACAACTCATCGAGGAAATTCTCCTTGAGGAAAATCTGACTCTGAAAAAGGGTGAGTATCGTAAATTTTGTTTAGGGCGTAGCGATCGCTCCTGTATGCGAGACTTATTAGCCTCGCGTGGGCGTGTAGTTAATGATACTTATTTAACTAAATTACTGAATCGTAAAGCTCAAGGTTATGCGCTACAACTAGAGAAGATAGAGAAACTGCCTTTGTATCCTGGTTTAGATGACTTGATATTTCAGATACAATCTCATGGTTTAAAGCTAGCGATCGTTAGTGGTGCAATTCGCTTAGAAATTGAATCGGTACTCAATCTTAGCAAACTAGCAGAACATTTTAAAGTTGTAGTAGCAGGTGATGAAATCATCACCTGTAAACCAGAACCAGATGGTTATCTGCTAGCAGTAGAACGCCTCAACCAAGAATACCCTGACCTAAATCTTAAACCACAAGAGTGTCTAGTAATAGAAGATACCCTTGCAGGTATACAAGCTGGGAAGAGAGCCAAAATGCAAGTAGTTGGCGTCGCCCACACCTACCCATTCCATATGCTTCAGCGCTGGAGCAACTGGACTATAGATTACCTCAGTGATTTAGAACTTGAACGAGTGCAGGAAGTTTATTCACAAAAAGACAAGCAACCAACTATGGAATGAAGATTACGCGGTTTTGAAAAAACGAATGATTTCCCTGACATGATCGAGAAATTGCCCATCGGTAGAAAGTTGGGCAACAGCATTTCGTGCTTCCCGCGCCAAACGTTCATGTTCATTTTGATTTGTGGCGCGTAGTTCTTCTAGACTAGCAGCAATACGTGCTAGTTGTTTGCGAGTTTCTTCTGTAAATTGTTGTTGGTTTGCTACTAAGGAGTAGGGTTGTTCGGGATTAAGTTGTTCTTCTATACGCTTGAAAGTTTCTTCTAAATTGTCGAAACGTTGGCGGAGTTCGACAACATCTTCGCGGGGGTACTTCCACTCCTGACGAATCATTGTTAGGCGGGCATATAAATATTCATAGGCGCTAATAGCTGGGCGTAGAGCAGTTAATAATAAAGCTGCACCGGAGGAGACGTAGCCCACGGCACTAATACCGGTGGCAGCGAGGATGTAAAGCCCCGCAGCTGAGAGTATGTGTAAGGCGATTGCCACTATCAGCGATCGCTTTGCCAAAATCTGAACATAATCTACTTGTTTTTCATCTACGGCAATGCCTTTTTCTTTTGATTGTACTCCTTCTGTTAAAACTTCTTTTGCTTGGAAATAGACGTTCCAAGGTACGGTGACTATTACTATTAGCCACCAGAAACTTGCGCCACCAATTACCCAGTCAAGAAAGTTACCTGCTGGTATGTGGAACCATTGTAGTGTGCTGAATGTCAGTAGCACTAAAAGTACAATTCCTATACTGGAACTGAATAATAGTTGGAAGTACATTTTGCCTTTGCTGTGAAGAAAGTTACTTCAATCATGGCTGCTTATCGGCAGTGAGGTGGATATGTTTGTGCTGGTTTCTATAGTTACACACTTCCCCTTCATTGAATTAAGTAACTACGCCAAAGTGGTTGAGTGTCTTGGCTTAATTCTTGCTGTAGTAATCGCCAGGTTTTACCTTCTTTTTGCAACTGTAAATATATGTCAAAGGGTTTTTGCGGTTGATTTAGGTGTTTTTTTGGTAAATTCATGGTCAAGTCGTAGGTTCCCTGTACGTGGAAAGTGGGTAAGTTTTCTCTGGTAAGGAGTTTTTGTGAGTTGATGGATAGGTGATTGATTTTGAATCCCTGAAAGTTTAAGTCTAGTTGTTGGTTGAGTTGCTGTTGGGTTTGTTCGAGTTGTAGTGCGATTGCTGAGCGCACTATCTGACGAGTTGGTGCTAGAACACTGTTTGTACATGCAGTTAGTAACCCAATCAGGATTAAGCTGATGATTAGCCGCATTATTATTACTCCTATATATGGAAACAGATATTATTAGTAGGTAAGCATAAATATAAAACTATGCCAAAAAAGACTATAGGTCTAGATCCACAGCTTTATGATTACCTCTTATCTGCTTCGTTACGGGAATCTGAGATTCTTCGTCAGTTACGGCAAGAAACGGCTAGTCATCCCGAGGCGATAATGCAGATTGCACCAGAGCAAGGACAGTTTATGGCGCTACTGGTGCAGCTAATTGGGGCGAAGAAAACGCTGGAAGTGGGAGTGTTTACAGGTTATAGTTCTTTGTCTGTGGCTTTGGCGCTTCCAGAGGATGGCAAAATTATCGCTCTTGATGTTAGTGAAGAGTATACTGCGATCGCTCGTCGTTATTGGCAACAAGCCGGAGTAGCCCAGAAAATTGATTTGCGACTGGCACGTGCTTTGCAATCTTTAGATCGACTTTTGGCGGATGGAGAAGCCGATTCTTTTGATTTTGCCTTTATCGATGCAGATAAAGAAAACTATGACGCTTATTACGAAAGATGTCTGCAATTGGTACGTCCCGGTGGTTTGATTGCTATTGATAATGTTTTAAGGGGTGGAAGTGTTGCAGATCCGCAAGTTCAAAATCAAAGCACCCAAGCTATTCGTGCTTTGAATGAAAAGTTACACCACGATCAAAGAGTAACTATCTCTCTTGTACCCATTGCTGATGGACTGACTTTAGCTCTTAAGCGACGTTAGGACTTTTTTGATACAAAACTTTTTAATTATTCCTTTGTTGTGTCCTGATCATCTGATACTTGCTCCGAAGAAGTATGTATTCAGCAAGACACTAGTTTGTGCTGTTTATAGATAATTTTTATACTCGTCAACAGATGTTTCTTTTTGTTATATCTGCTGTTTTGTGCTAACTAAATTTTTCTAATCCTATAAATTCAGTACTAACACATAGAAATAATCACCGTTATAACCTGGCAAAAGATTTTTATATAAAGCAAGAATAAAGTTTTAGGGAATCTCAAGTAATGTAATGGACATTTCCAAGTAAAGATACGTAAGATGTAAGAAACATGATAATACAAATAGATTTTTGATAATGGTGACTATCTTTACAAAGGCACGTAATAGAATTTTAAGTAATCTTTATAATCTTTCCTTCTTACAAAACTCAGCGGAGATTGCATATCAAACAGCAGTTAAAAAACATCTTAGTAACCTACCGATAATTTCTGCTACTGACAAAGTTTTAGTAGAGATAATTAGACGTGAAGGTATTGCTATTACTTCATTAGAGGCTTTGTCAATTCCCTCTACTGAACAAATGTTTCAAGCAGCAAAAAGCTTGATGGTAAAGCTACCAAGAAGTATTACAGGAGATAGAAATGAATTTATTGTTCATGCTACTCCTGAGCAAATGATGGAGTATCCAGAAATTTTTATCTGGGGACTTGAACAACGTTTACTTAATATTGTAGAAAATTACCTGAGTTTGCCTGTAGCCTATCATGGTGCTTACTTTCGTAGGGATATAGCCAATGAAGTCAAGCAGAAATCAAGGTTATGGCATATAGATAAGGAAGATCGAAAACTGCTGAAAATTATTATCTATCTCAATGACGTGAATAAGGATGGAGGTCCTTTTCAATATCTTCCCCAGTCTTTAACTTCAAAGGTAGCTCGCGCTTTGAAGTATAACTATACCTATATAGATGATCGCCAAATGTCTAAAGTTACCTCTCCATCAGACTGGCTATCTTGTACAGGCTCTGCTGGAACAGTAATTTTTGCAGGTACTGGCAGTATCTTCCATCGCGGAAAAATTCCTGTAACAAAAGACAGGTACACGATATTTTTTGATTACACTTCTAGGCAACCAAAACATCCTTTCTATTGCAAATCCTCTCTTCCTGAACAGGATTTACTGCTGTTAACGACAAAAATTGCTGAACATCAAAAGCAGTACATTTTTTGGCGCTAACAACTAGGTGCTACTTGAGGTAAAATAGTAATGCGATCCCAGCGATCGCAATCACTACACCTATAATTCCTCTCAGACTAACTTTCTCACCGATGGCAAGACTAATTGGGATCACAAACAGAGGGCTTGTTTGTAAAAGTGTAGTAGCGATTCCCACAGCAGTAAATTTAATTGCTACCTGTTGCAACCATATTCCCAAGAAAGTTCCACAGAAGGATGCAAACACAGCACTCAAAATTACTCGTGTTGATGGAGTTTGAATCCTAAGTTGTCCTTTGAAAGGTATCCAGATTAAGAGAATCAACACTGCGGCAATTAAACGTAATAAACCAGCCCACAAGGGGCTAATGTTAGTATTGGCGAGTGCGGCACGAGATAGAATTGCACCAATGGCGAGGCAGATTGTGGATAAAAGCGCAAAGCCGATTCCTCGCCATAAGTCGGTTGTGCTTTCACTTGTATTGGGAACCCGTTCCGTCACAACCCACGCGACTCCCAAAATAGTAAGTGCAATGCCACACCAAGCAACCAAGTTGAGCCGTTCTTGAAGAAAAATCTGCGCTAGAATTGCTGTCATGGGTGGGGCAAGGGTTTGGATTAGCAAGACACGACGCGCCCCAAGATTATTTATGGCAGCTAAGAAAGCTGTATCACCTAAACCAATGCCTACCACACCACTGAGCAGGAGTAGGCACGTGGGTAGAGGTGAGATATTAAAGAATTCGCCTCTAATGAGGATAGTGAGTAAAAGTAGAGCGATCGCAACTACTCCTTTAATCAAGTTTAGTTGCAGTGGTGGGATAGATCTGCCCAACCGACCGTAAATTGTAGAAGCTATAGCCCACAAACCAGCAGCAAGCATTGCCGCTATTTCACCCTGAAAATCGTTCATAAGAATTCATTAAGAATTGTTAAGAATATTATCTAACACTTTTCAATCAAAAAAACTTTTGAATAATTAATATAAATACCCTATAAAAACTTAGCACTCAATGCACTTTACTGCTAATTTTTTCCAGTTTAAAACTTAGCACTCACGCCGCTCAAGTGCTAATTAATTTCATAATCAATCAGCCTAATGAGAGTTGTTATACAGCTTTCTTTCAGTTGTAATTAAAACATTTTTTTAGCAATGATTTTTCCAAAAAACGAGGAGGAATGGGATGAAATACACGTTTGATATTGTTGGTGTATCTCATGTTTGGCAATTTTTACAAAAACCGGAAATTATTGGTGTGGAATATGTGGGCACACAAAAATGTACTCTAGATGCGATGCTTAAATCTGTGGAACCGATACCGCAAAAGTGGGGTTGGGATATGGATGAAGTTGTCGGGACGGTAATTGAGTTTTGGATGAAAAATTCAGAAAGTGTCCAATATTGGAAATCTCGTTTGCTGGATGCAGGTTACGATAATTTGCTCGTGGCGAGGGTAGCGGACATTCAGGCGTTACAAGCAGAATTTGAATCGTTACTGGGACGCGATCGCTAATACCCCAGATACTTGTACAGACGTTCCGGCGGAACGTCTCTACCACCCGTACAGACGAACGTCTGTACGTCTCTACCACGGAAAAAACTGAGAATCACCCCCTTGACAATAAGAAAATAATTTAGTATCAAGTAGGCAGCCTTAACAATGAAAAAAGGCGTTAGTAAATTCCTGCCAAGAACATCGCTAACGCCAGTCACTACTATTTTCATATAGATCCCAATTATGCCACAAAATACTCAATGTAAAGAATCCAAGTTAAAAACTCATGCTATCCCCTACAGAGAGCGCCTGAATACTTGGGCAGTTACTCGTATACTTCCTGATGAGCAACGGGTAATTGTAGCTCGATTCCGTAGTTTATCTGATGCAGAAGGACATTTGCGCCTGATGCGTCAGCTGACTCCTAACGCTCGCTTTGAATTAGGCGTTGATTGTCAAAGAGAAGAAGCAAACTAAAGTACTGGGCGAGCGCGAACTTGTGGGGAATTCAGGGTGCAATAACCCACAGTTCTGAGAGGATATTGATTTCGTGAAAAACTATTAAAGGACTATGGGCGAAATTAAAATCCTGCGGGATGTTTACTCCACTGTAGAGCAAGTGACGCGAACCATTCGCATCTTTACCCCCAATGCCTATCAACAGCAACCTGACAAAGCATTCCCGGTACTATATATGTTTGATGGGCAAAATGTTTTCTCGCACCCAGAATCAGCAGTCTACGACACCTGGTGTGCTAACACCACAATAGAGCAGTACTCGTTTGGGGGTGTGTATTTGGATTACGTTCCCGTGACACGAGACTTCTATCATCACATAAAGCAGCTTGGCTACAGCGACTACGAAGTCCACTTTAACTTAGCACAAGGGCAAACCCATCACGAAACCTCGTGGCAAAGACAGTTACCTGGCATCATGCGCTGGTTGCTAGAGTAACGCACCCTGCTATGGGTAGCTTTCTTAATTATTCTCAAGTTAGATGCAGTTCATGGCAGCAAAAGCAATCATAAGTTAAATGATTAATATAAGCGATTACAGCCATGAACCCACAAAAAACAACTGATTCTATCAAAGATAAGCTTCCCCTGACTCCTGCTGAAATTGAAGAAAATTCTTCCTCAGTACAACTTGGACTCGCTATTGCCATAGGAGTTTTCACAATTCTCTTTGTAGCTACAACAGCTTATTTCGGCTCTCCTTTTGGCTATAGGCTATTATTACCCCATTAACCAATAATCAAGGGCGTATCAACTTTGCTTCATCTTCAGGTAGATAACGCCCTTGTTCAGAGTACTCTTCTTGAATCATTTCAAAAACGCCTGTTATGGAAAATAGCGATAAATATCTTTACGGTGTAGCACCGGCTGAAAAGTCACTGTTTCACCATGAAATAAAATGCCGATACGATAATCGCCTATGCGAATTCGATATGCGTTTTCGTATCCCTTTAACTTTTTTAAATTCGTAATTTCTTCAAAAGTTGAGATACTCGGTATTTCTTCAAAGACTAGTGCTTTGATAGATTCAAAGTAAGGTGTACTTTTGAGAGCTTTGAGGTCTTTTATAAAACTAGGTAAATACTGGGTATTCACTCTTTTTCAAGTTCTGATAGTGCTTCATTAAGGCTCAGTGGTGTTTCGTCTTGTACTTCCTTAATGGCAAGGATTAGTCCTTCATCCTCAATGGCTGCCAAAAGACGTTGATAATCATTAAAATCTATGACAACTTTCCGGATGTTACCTTGAGTGTCAGTAATAAGTTCCCTAGCAAATGGATATTTGTCTGTTTTCATCGTCATACCATTTCATTCTCTAAACACAAAGCCACACAGTAATCTGCATGTCTACAACCATTGTAATATCTAAAAAAGCAACATTTTTCTTGCTCCCAAAATAGGAACAATTCTCCGTTGCTCCTCAACTTCACGAATATATAACCGATGATCACCTTTTACCTCTCTATAAAATGAGCAATCACCTTTGTCCAAATGCTTTATTAGCTCTTTTGGTTTGAGAGAAGGAATATTTTTAGGCATAAATCTTCCTTAATTCATATATAAGATTACTATTTGATTTTTGAAATACACGTAGGCAGGGCTATGCCGCACATATCTAGGTTTTGGTGGGCGATGTCCACCCTACACATACGTAGATTTGTTCAAAAATCAAACCGGATTCCTATATTTCAGTATTTTGTTCCTTATCCTCTAACATCAAAAATTCATGAAGTTCCTCTAGAGAAATAGGAGAGCTATAAATGTTCTTTTCTCTTTCATAAACTAACATAAAAGACTCAATTGCATCTTTGAGTTTGCTAATTGCATTTTCTGGAGTGTTTCCCTGTCCTACAATTCCATTCTCTAAACACAAAGCCACCCAATAAAGAGCGCTTTGTCTTAGTACTAGTATGTAAAAATCCATTGGTGTTCACCTGCTAATGTCATGGTATAAGTAGGGTATTGGAGTATATTATTCCATTAACCAATGCATCAATTTCTAAGTAATCCATTCTTTATTGGTCTTATTCTATTTATCATTAGTTAACTGGTTATAAAGCAAGTCTATACCTGTCACTACGCACTCATTAATTTTTTCTGCCATGCCCAATTCCTCAAGCTTATAAGATATTTCAGCGGCTAATGTCAATTTTTTTGTTAATGCTTTACGGTGACTAGGCTTTGTAATTTGCTGATGAGTATCTTCGTATTTGTTATTAGCTTGCCTATAAATTTCCAGCTTTTTGCCAATTGCTTAATATCTTTTATACCTATAATATACATAACTAATTGCTGTTTCCAATAAAACTTCTACAGATAGTGTAAGCGCTGAAGTCAGTTCCACGATCATATTTCGTTGAGCCTCAGTGAATTCGAGAGTAATCTCTACTTCTGGTTCAACTTCAGCAGCATGACGTTTACCCTCAACAATAGCTTGCTCAACCTGAAAATCCTGATATTGATTTTCTTTGCTACTTACTGACATATTGAGCATTACCAATAATTACTTGAACAGTGTTTTGCAGAGGACTTTCAATATCTAAAACAACGCGATCGTATTGTTATGGCTTTGCCAAACCCTTAATTGACTTGCGGTCTTTGTTAAAAATAACTGTTCTATTACCCTCAGTATCTAGGTCTTGCGACTTATCTAGAGTTCGACCAGTGTAGAATTGCCAAAAGTCTGCTTGATCATCACAATCTATTAAAAGGGTTCTGTTTAACTGAGATATCAAGACACGTGCAGCATGGACAGCTAAGGTTGTTTTACCCACTCCTCCATCATTGTGAGTGCAAAGAATTATCAATTTATGCCTCTATTCCTAAGCTTTGTTACTAAACCATTGTAATACTATCCTACTCATAAAATGGTTTATATAGATATGGGATAATCATAAGAGTGCCTTACGAAGAATTTCGGCGGTTTCTGTTTGCTCTTGTTCGTCTCCCTCTTGTTCCCATTTGTTGAGCAGTTCGCTCAAAGCTTTCTGTCGCGCCGCTTTTACTACTGGATCGGGATTCTTCAGTTCATCCATAGCTTTTGACCAAGCATCTACTGGCTTAGTATTCATTGTCACGCTTTCACGATACACACGAATGATCTGAAGTAAGTTCGACCAGTATTGTTTGGGAATTTTATCAATTTCAAGAACTATCCAGGCGAGAGATTCTTGGGGGGAATTGCTTTCTTGAACTGGCTCAGACATATTTTCTCCCATTCTTGTGTTCATAGTTGCTGAGGTGAAGGTGGGCATTGCCCACCCTACTTTATTACTAGATTGAAGCCCGCGCAGGCGGGCTTTGTTCTTATAGCCCCACCCTTCTAGGGTGTGGGCTGTGGGCGAACGGGCACATATACGAACAATTATTTACTTACCTGCCCCAGTAGGTATACCCAAAATATCTTCAATCTTGGGCATTTGTTCCAACGGAATCACACGTCCCTCATCCTCAAAACCAGAGATTTGATCGAAGTTCAAATACCGATACAAATCATCAGCAAAAGGATGAATCTTATTCGCCACAATATCCAGATATTCCTGCACAGTGGGAATACGTCCTAACAGCGCACAAACTGCTGCTAATTCCGCAGAACCAAGGTAAACTCGCGCATCTTTACCCATGCGATTATTGAAGTTACGGGTAGAAGTCGAAAACACTGTTGTACCATCTTCAACTCGCGCTTGATTACCCATACACAAACTGCAACCAGGCATTTCTGTTCTAGCACCAGCAGCACCAAAAATGCCATACACACCTTCTTGTTTGAGCTGTTGTTCATCCATGCGCGTAGGTGGGCAAATCCATAGACGAGTATGTACTGCACCCGCACCTTCTAACACCTTCGCAGTAGCACGGTAATGCCCAATATTCGTCATACAAGAACCAACAAATACTTCCTGTACTGCATCGTTAGCAACTTCCGATAATAATTTAATATTATCAGGGTCATTGGGAGCAGCCACAATTGGTTCAGTGATTTCATTCAAATCAATTTCAATGATTTCGGCATACTCCGCATCCGCATCAGCTTCCAACAAGACGGGATTTGCTAACCACTCTTCCATCTTGGCAACGCGGCGCATAATAGTACGGGCATCTTGATAACCCCGAGCTACCATGTTTTTCAACAGCGCCACGTTAGAGCGCAGATACTCTGATACCGTCTCAATACTGAGCTTAATAGTACAACCCGCACAGGAACGTTCGGCAGTAGCATCAGTAAGTTCAAAAGCTTGCTCAACTTTTAAATCTGGCAAGCCTTCGATCTCCATAATCCGCCCAGCAAAGACATTTTTCTTGTTCTGCTTCTCTACCGTCAGCAAACCTTTTTGAATTGCTACGTAAGGTATGGCATTAACAATATCTCGCAGGGTAATACCAGGTTGCAATTGCCCTTTAAATCTTACCAACACCGACTCTGGCATATCCAAAGGCATCACACCCAACGCCGCAGCAAACGCCACTAACCCGGAACCTGCGGGGAAAGAGATTCCTAAGGGGAAGCGAGTATGAGAATCTCCACCAGTTCCCACAGTGTCTGGTAGCAGCATCCGGTTCAACCAAGAGTGGATGATACCATCTCCCGGACGTAGAGCAACACCACCGCGAGAAGCAAAGAAGTCTGGTAGTTCTTTGTGAGTTTTGATATCTACTGGTTTGGGATAAGCAGCAGTGTGACAAAAACTCTGCATCACCAAGTCAGCAGAGAAGCCCAGACAAGCAAGTTCTTTCAACTCATCGCGGGTCATGGGTCCTGTGGTATCCTGAGAACCAACTGTTGTCATGTTTGGTTCGCAAGATGTACCTGGGCGTACACCAGGTAATCCGCAAGCTTTTCCTACTATTTTCTGTGCCAGAGTGTAACTAACCCCCCCTGTATCCCCCCCGATTTCGGGGGAGACTGAAGGGGGGGTAGGGCGAGTAAATAAAGTGCTGAGTTCTAAACCAAGTGCAAGCCTTGTTTTATCGGTGAGGGTACGTCCAATCAGCAGGGGAATACGTCCACCTGCACGCACTTCATCGAGAATTGTATCTGGTTTTAAGGTGAAGGTGGAAATAACTTCGCCTGCTTCGTTGGTGATTTCGCCTCTGTAGGGGTAGATGGTAATTACCATGCCAGTTTCCATCTTGCTGACATCACATTGAATGGGTAAAGCACCAGCGTCTTCAGCAGTGTTGAAAAAGATGGGGGCAATTGTTCCACCTAAAATATATCCACCTGCTCGCTTGTTGGGAACATAGGGAATATCATGTCCTGTGTGCCACAATACAGAGTTAATCGCAGATTTACGGGAAGAACCAGTACCGACTACATCCCCTACGTAAGCAACGGGATACCCTTTTTTCTTTAACTCGGCAATGGTTTCCAACGCCCCAGGCATCCGCGATTCTAACATTGCTAAGGCATGTAAGGGAATGTCGGGGCGTGTAGTAGCGTGAACTGCTGGGGATAAGTCGTCGGTATTCGTCTCACCTGGTACTTTGAAGACAGTGACGTTGATGTATTCTGGTACTTGTGGACGGATGGTGAACCACTCGGCGTCTGCCCAAGAGTCGATTACTCGTTTGGCGAAGGGGTTGGTTTTGGATAATTCTAAGACATCGTGGAAGGCGTCGTACACCAGCAGGTTTTTGCTCAAGGCGGCGGCGGCGTATGCTGCTATGGGTTCTTTTCCTTGTGCGCCCATTACCAATGGTGTTTCAGAAGATGTTGAGACGGATACGGTGGGAAATTGCAGCAGTTCGATTAAGGATTCGACGTTGTAGCCACCCACCATTGTACCCAGCATTTGCACTGCTTCTATGGGTGAAATTAAGGGACTGGTGATTTCTTCTTTGGCGATGGCGGTGAGAAATCCTGCTTTGACGTATGCGGCTGGATCTACTCCAGGAGAGACGCGATCGCGCAATAATTCTAGTAATGTCTGTTCTTCACCTGCTGGCGGATTTTTTAGTAATTCACACAGTTGTGATGTTTGGTTTGCATCTAACGGTAAGGGAGGAATTTGTAGTGCGGCTCTTTGTGCAACGTGTTGGCGGTATGATTCGAGCATTATCTTCTCCGATTTTCAGTAAAAGGCAGGAGGCAGCTATGCTACTATGCTGTTATTTTCCCTCTGCTGTCTGCCTTCGTTAAGTTTTTTATCGAGCTAGGACCTATAATTATCAATGTATCGCGCCCAGGCTGGTTAAGCTATATTAAGCAAATCTTTTATTTGCTTTTTTTAAAAGAGTTGTTTGCCTTTTCTAGGGTAAAATAAACAACTTGACCATTGAAGCAAGTTTTTTGTATATGTCTAAAATATACACTGTGGAAATTATCCACCAAGGTAAAACTCACTCTTTACAAGTCCCGGAAAATGAAACTATCTTGTCAGTAGCTGATGCGGCTGGTTTGGAGTTGCCTAGCTCTTGTCATGCAGGTGTTTGCACTACTTGCGCTGGTCAAATTATTTCTGGTTCTGTGGATCAAAGTGATGGGATGGGTGTTAGTCCAGATTTACAAACACAAGGTTATGTTTTGCTTTGTGTTGCTTATCCCCGATCTGATTTGAAAGTTGAGACGGAAAAGGAAGATACTGTTTATCAGTTACAGTTTGGGAAGTAGCCTGGGGTTTAAACCCCAGGAAAACAAGAAAGAAAATAAAGGAATGACTACTCATTTTATTACTGCGGAGGTTGATTTGCAGGAAACTCAGAAGGAATTGCAACAAGCTATTACATCTGAGTTGACGAAATGGGGAGAACCTCTACGTTGGGCAATTACCTCTGTGGATGTAGAAAAGCAAACGTGTACTGTGGAAGCCGTTGTCACGGCTGATAGCTAATTGCTAATTGCTAATAGCTAATTGTTTGTTGCCATTAGCAATTAACCATTAGCAACTTTAACGAGTTACTTTTTTTCAAATTAGAACGTGCGTCCATATACTGCTATTTTAATTGTTCCTACTGGTATTGGGGCGGCGATTGGGGGTTATGCCGGAGATGCAATACCAGTGGCTAAGGCTATGGCACAGGTTTGCGATCGCCTGATTACTCATCCTAATGTGCTTAATGGTGCTAGTTTATACTGGAATCTGCCCAATACTTTTTATGTTGAAGGTTACGGATTAAACCAATTTGCCTCCGGAAGTTGGGGTTTGCGTCCAGTACATCAAAATCGGATCGGTTTACTATTAGACAAAGGAATTGAACCAGAGTTGCGCCTGCGACACCTACAAGCAGCAGATGCCGCGAAAGCGACTTTGGGATTATCTCTAACTGATTATGTCGTAACAGATACGGATTTAAATGTAGAATTACGTACAACAGAAACAGGAACAAGTTGGGGAACAATTGGCAATCCAGATAGTTTATTACGGGCGGCAGAGGTATTGATTAAAAGTGCAAGGGCAGAAGTGATCGCAGTTGTGGCTCGTTTCCCTGATAATGTTGATTTGTTGGCTGAACAAAACTACCGTCAAGGTAAAGGAGTCGATCCGATTGGTGGGGCAGAAGCTGTAATTAGCCATTTGGTAGTAAGAACTTTTCAAATACCATGCGCCCATTCACCTGCTATTTCTCCCATGCCTTGCGCTCCAGATTTATCTCCACGTGCAGCAGCCGAAGAATTAGGCTATACTTTTTTACCATGTGTACTTGTCGGTTTGAGCCGCGCACCCCAATTTATGATCGGACACCATGAATTGCCACAACCGTTTGATATTTGGGCGAATCAAGTTGATGCGGCGATCGTTCCTTACTCAGCTTGTGGTAGTAGCGCTGTGCTAAGTTTAAGTCATAAAAAATGCCAGATCATCACTGTACAAGAAAATCAAACTCAAATACAAGTTCCTCCCCAACCTTTAGGGATAAAATCAATACAGGTGAACTCTTACCTAGAAGCACTGGGTGTATTGGTGGCTCATAAAGCAGGCATTAACCCATCCGCTCTTAGCCCCCAAATTTCACCTTTACAATCCTTAATAATTAATTACTAGCCGTACAGACGTTCCGGCGGAACGTCTCTACACCCTCCCCTTTAACCCCTTTCTCCTAAAATCCCGTGACGCAACAGCAAAACCAACCAGAAATTCCATACCTATCACGCACCCAAGTACTGGTAGCGATGGGAATAACTGCAATTATTTTGTGGTTAGTCGCTAAACTTTGGTTACGAGTTGGCAATTTTGCCCTCATGTCTTGGCATTGGGATGAAAGAGATTTTTTGATTGGAATCGGCTTAGGGTTAACAATCACTGGCATGAGCGGCTTGGCTTATCAACTTTTCCCTCATTACCGTAGAAATGCCAATTATTACCTAGAAATGGTGCTGAAGCCTTTGATCCTACCAGACTTAATCTGGTTAGGGCTACTACCTGGATTAAGTGAAGAGTTGTTATTTAGAGGTGTCATGCTCCCAGCCTTGGGATACGATCACTTCGCTGTGATCATCTCTAGCATTTGCTTTGGTGTATTGCACTTGAGTGGTGCTCAACAATGGGCTTATGTAGTGTGGGCAACTATTGTTGGCATAGTTCTAGGTTATAGCGCTATCTTGAGCAACAACTTGTTAGTCCCAATAGTTGCTCATATTTTGACAAATTTGATTTCCAGCTATATGTGGAAAGTTGGGCAATCCTCAGCTATTAAGAATTAAAGCTTTCGGCAAAAAGAGCGATCGCCTGTGGTAAAATTTTGTGTTCTTGAACTTGAATTCTGGCATGGAGAGTTTCTGGTGTATCATTAGCTAACACTGGCACTGCAGCTTGCATCAAGATTTGACCACTATCCATTTCTAAACAAACTAAATGCACTGTACAACCAGTGATTTTAACACCAGTTAACAAAGCTTGTTCCACGGCACGGGAACCTTTAAAACTAGGTAACAAACTAGGGTGGAGATTAATAATTTTGTTGGGAAAAGCATCGATTAAAACTGATGACACTAGTCGCATCCAACCAGCCATCACTACCAATTCCACATCATACTGTTGTAAAGTTTTTACAATTTGCCGATCCAAATCTTCGCGGCTATTATAGTCACGGTGGTTTAACAAAACAGATGGAATCCCCCAGTTAGCAGCGCGTACTGGAGCGTAAACCTCTGGATTGTTATATACTAAAACTTGAATTTGAGCGTTAAGTTTTTCATCTTTGATTGCTTGGGCAATTGCCTCAAAATTGCTACCATTGCCAGAAGCCATGATTCCTAATTTTAAAGGAGTACCAGGACAAAAAGTGGGATCAATGCTGGGAGAAACTAAGCAAACGGTAGAATCAAGGCGAGGAGTCATAAAAGTACTAAAGGATAATGGTAGATGCCAAGAATATATAATAAGTCGTGGCTGGATGATGATACAGTGGCTGCCTGGATTTTTCTTGCTCCAGCATTAATTTTACTCGGTATATTTTTAATTTGGCCGATCGCCTATTTGTTTTATCTCAGCTTTACTGCTGGTAGTTTCACGACAAAAGGTATTTACTGGGTATTTCTGAGAAATTACTCGCGCTTGCTACTTAATTCAGATTTCTGGCAAGTTATAGGTAATACAGTATACTTTACTGTGGCTACAGTTATTCCTAGTCTAGTGATTCCTTTAGGACTTGCCGTACTATTAAACCGCACTTTTGCTTTACGCGGAGTGCTGCGAACCGCTTATTTTCTGCCCTCAATTACTTCCCTTGTCGCTGCTGGGTTAGGATTTCGCTGGCTATTTCAAACACAAGGACCAATTAATTCTCTGTTAAATACGATTGGTATTCAACCAATTCCTTGGCTAGGAGAGACATTTTGGGCAATGCCCGTACTAATTATATTAAGTGTTTGGAAACAACTTGGTTTCAATATGGTGGTGTTCCTTGCAGGGTTGCAAGCTATTCCCGAAAGTCGTTATGAAGCAGCAGAACTTGATGGTGCTAATGCTTGGCAACAATTTTGGCATGTTACTTTGCCAGGATTACGACCTACTTTAATATTCGCAACAGTTACTACTGTCATTTTCACGTTGCGCAGTTTTGAGCAAGTTTATGTTATTACTGGTGGTGGACCAATAAATTCTACTAATTTGCTGGTTTACTATATTTACCAAGAAGCTTTTAATCAATTTGATTTTGGCTATGCGGCAGCAGCGGCAACAGTACTTTTAGCTGTGACGTTAGTGCTAGTTTATCTACAGTTAAAAACTTGGGGTGAAGAAAGTTAGCCGAATCATATTTGTAGAGACGTTCCGGCGGAACGTCTCTACAGGGTTGGAAATAGGAACCCAGTTTTGTTCTCAATTATTAGAATACAGTCGAATTACAGAAACAATTATTTCCCCGTCGTTATCATCTACAAAAGAATCGAAGAAGAAAGCACAAAGATTTGATGTCTCCACGACTTCTAATGTGAGTGTGTCGTCATATCCATTTAATGATGACCAAGTTGCAGGTACTAAAAGATTAGTCTTTTTATTGATGATTCTGCCATAAATCCAGAGTAAAACAATCGGTTGGTTGGTTAGGCTGGCCTCGCTTTCGCCAAATGAGCCGCTTTTAATCCGCACCACGTAGATACCAGGCTCTAGGGTTTTGGTTACTGCCGTTTCTTGGAGCTTTCTCATCTGCTCATTACCAAGTAAGAAGCAGTTATGGCGGCTATGTATGGTAAGGTGTTGAACCTTACAGCCTGAGCGCTGAGTAACACGGTTGTGTTGTATTTCAAAGGAAGGTACTCGCACATGGTTGGAACGAGCTATTCTCAACCATTGATCTGAACTTGTGACATAGCCAATCTCTGCGACATAATCGCGATCGCCTACTGGAACTGAAACCAGGCACTGTTTGCTGCTTTCGTCACAGTTGTAGAAATACACATTCTGGGCTAGTTGCGTATCTAGGTTAATGTGCGTCGCATCGTAAATTCTTAACTGAAATGTTTGTCCTCCTTGGTGGTAAGCAGTTTCTCTTTCTGCGCTTTCGACGAACCATTGCACCCAAAGGTTCTGCTCACTGTCATTAGTGACAGCAACTCGACTTTGAGTTTGTGCTGTGCTGCTTTCGTGGATAGTATTGTTGATTTGGTGCTGCGTAATCTCGTCATGGGAAGTTACGCCGACAATCCGCACAGTATTAGAACAAGCTAGTCTCAACCACTCCTCATCTTCAGTCAAGTAACCAATTTCTGCCACGTAATCGCGATCGCTTGCTGGCAAAGATATTTGGTAATCTTGAATGTTTTCATCGCATTCGTAAGACTGGACAATCCGGGCTGGTTGCGTATGCATAGCTGTGTTAGTTGCATCATAAATTCGCAACTCGAATTGTTGTCCACCCTGCTGTAATGCCCACTCTCGATCTGCTGGTGGAACTAACCATTGAGCATTAGCCTCGGTTGAGCTAATCGGTTCTAATGTAATGCGACTACTGAGCGAGTGTCTCCGAACTGCACCTGTGGCAATTGCTCCTGCCACTGCTGGAATAGCGATGTTGAGATTGGACTGGTTGTTTGTTAAATTGTTTGGTGATTCTTGGATGCGAGTGGGACTAGAAGTTGTGGTGGTAATTCGCACACGGTTAGAACGGGCTAGTCTCAACCACTCTTCATCTTCAGTCAAGTAACCAATTTCTGCCACGTAATCGCGATCGCTCTCTGGCAATAATACCTGCTGCTGTTGAGTATGTTCGTCGCATTCGTAGGATTGCACAATCCGGGTTGGTTGCGTATCTTCATCTATGTTTGTCGCATCGTAAATTCGCAACTCGAATTGTTGTCCACCCTGCTGTAGTGCCCACTCTTGATCTGCTGGCGGAACTAACCATTGAGCGTTAGCTTGGTTTAAGGTGCTTGGTTCTAAAGTAATGCGACTACTGGGCAAGTGTCTCGCTGCTGCACCTGTGGCAATTGCTCCTGCTGCTCCTGTAGCTATAACTCCTGCTACTCCGGGAATGGCAATGTTGGGATCTAGCTGATTTTGTGTCAACCCATTTGATCCGGTTGTTGTTAATAATCTTTCTCTAGGTTCAACGGGATCAACTTCTGGCGGTTCTGGTATTTCTGGTGTGATAGTTTCTGATATTGAATTCACTCTCACTGTATTTGATCGAGCTAGAATCAACCACTGTCCCCAGGTTGTCAGGTAGCCAATTTCTGCTACGTAATCGTGATCGCTTTGAGCAATAGGTATTATCCTTTGTGAGCGCTCCAGTTCGTCGCAATCATAAGATTGCGTACTATATAGTAGTGGTGTATCCAAATTAATGTTTGTTGCATCGTAAATGCGCAACTGAAACCTGCGTCCACCCTGCTGTTTAGCTGCATCTCTATGTGCTTGTGGCGCAAACCACACAGCTTCTGCTTCTCGTGAATCCCGCAATTCTAATGTAATATTACTAGCTAGTGCTTCTGTTGGCTGCTGTTCTGCGTGATGAGTTGGCTGCTCGACTGGGGGTGCTGCTATCCGCACAGGATTAGAACGGGCGAGAAGCAGCCACCGATCTTCAGGAGTGACGTAACCGATTTCTGCCACATAGTCGCGATCGCTTCTTGGGATGGATATCAGTCGCTGTTGGCTGATTTCATCGCAGTCGTAAGACTGCATATTATGTGGTGCTTGTGTATCTAGATTAATGCCCGTGACATCATAAACACGCAGTTGGAATTGCCTTCCGCCCTGCTGTTTTGCTAAATCCCTGTCTGCTTGCGGCGCTGACCAAATAGCATTAGCTTCTCTTAAGTTATGAGGTTCTAATGTAATCCTACTACCAAGCCTTCGCCCTGCCAATATTGCACCTGCCCCCAGTGCACCTGTTGTCAGTCCCGCAATTCCTAGCCCAGTTGCACGATCTACTCCGAAACCAACAGGAGTTACTGGTGTTTCTGAGGGAGTAGTTTCTCTTGTTGTATCCTGCGTGGTAGTGGTGTTTGTAATTGGCGCAGTGGTATCTGTTATAGTTGTATTTACTGAGGTTGGAGGAATAGTTCCTGTTAAATTTGTGTTGGTAGAAGTAGTTCTTGGCGTGGTATAATTGTCTTCTACTACTGCTGTGCCGCCTTGACCTCTTCTTAATAACCACCAAAGTAATCCTAGTAAAGGAATTCCCGCTAGCAATAGAAGCCACCAAGGAAATTCTCGTTCTCTTTCCACTGCAATTGTGTTACTACTACTTGGAGGTACTAGTGCTGTTTCAGTAGTAGCTCCAGGATTGGGAGTTGTTGTTGCTACAGGTGATGCGGGACTTGGTGCAGTCGTCGTTGTAGTTTGACGCACTGCTTCAGCTTCTTGCTGTTTGGCGGCTGCGACAATTTCTTGTCCTGGTGCAGAAGTGGCAAACCCAAGGTAGGCAAGCGTTCCTACTGCTGCATTTTCCTTGCGGGAAACATAGCCACGCGGTTGGGAGTAGGGATAACGGGGGTCATTGGGTAAAGTTTTATGCATGGGAATTACCCTGACATTTGGCAAGTTGATTACCTGATCGGCGATCGCATAACTAATGCCATCTTTACCAAGTGCTTGCACGATTGTTGTGGTATCATCTTGAGCCAAACGGGTTGTATTGGCTCCATTTTTAAAGGGGAATTTTTTGAAGTTATCGTAGGTGCTGAGCGATCGCCGCGTGTCGCTAAATTCTGGATGATCAATAAATTTGATCTGTCCTGGTTTACCTCCCACTTGCTTCCAGTCTGTGATCTCACCTCGAAACATCTTGGCAAACTGGTCGAAAGTGAGGTTTTGATTAAATGGATTGTCTGAACCAACGATTATCGCGATTTTTTCCCGACTAATAGGGGTAGTAATCAGCCCCTGAGCCTTCTCTTGATTTGTGAGCGGACGTCCAACTGCTGCCAAGTTAATGTCTCCGCGTAGGAGTGCTGCTAATGCTTGATCCGTTCCGCCCGATGCCAGTTCAACTTTAGTACCTGAAAACTTCTCTTCAAACCGTTTTTTCAGTGCTTCGTTAATTACCCTCATGCTGCTAGAACCGTCCACTTTCACTGTTGTCCCGCTAGGTAACGATTGGGGAAGTGGGATGGGACTTGGACTGTTAGATTGGGCAAAGACTGGTTCAAGTAAAGTTGATGATAATGACAGTAGCTTGGGGGTAGCCGTCAGGGCAAGCACTACTACCAAAATCTGTACAAACTTTTTCCTGGAGTGATTTTTCGAGCGAAACATCTTCATTAGTTTGAATAACGGTTAGCAGTTTTTCCTTGGGCGAGCGCAAATACCGTTTGGTATTAAATTTTTACAACAGAAATAATTACTTCTCCTTCGTTATCTTCTATATAGCTATCGAAGAAGAATGCGCAAAGTTTTGCGTCTTGCATCACCTCTAAAGTCACGGTATCATCATACCCGTTCAGAGTTGTCCAAGTAGCTTCTACTTCCACATTATTTTTCTTGTTGGCAAACTTGCCACCATAGATCCACAACATCACTAGGGGTTCACCTTTTTGAATATCACCCTGTACGTAGTCAAATGATCCTTCCCGGATTCTAATAACGTAGGTTCCTGGTTCTAAATCTGTACGGACAGCAATTTTTTCTTCTATCGTCTGCATTTCTGCTGGGTTGAGCAAGTAGCAATTGTGCTTACTGTGAACTTTAAGATCGGTAATAGTGCAACCTTCCATAATTGATTAACCTCATCGGTTGTGTTTTTTATATATAAGTATCCCGATTTAAGGATAGAAGTAATTTACCATATTTTGTGACCTGAAAAATTTTCTGGGTTGAAGATATTTTCTGCTCACAGAAGATTTATGAATACTTGAGAAAAGGCATCGGTGAGTGTAAAAGATCCCCGACTTCTTTAAGAAGTCGGGGATCTTTAAAGACTAGTTTTTGCTATTAGCTTCCTGGCAACTGTTGAGGTTGAGCAGGTGACAGTTGTGCGTCCATTGAGATCGGTCTGAACGGTCTGAATGTGTTAATGTCCACGCAGTTGGTAGAATCGAGCTTAGTTCTGAGTTCAGCACTGAAGGTAACTAACTGCTCGACAAGAACTTGGCGATCGGTTAAGCAACCTTTGATTGCCATGAGTTCTCCCAAAGTCCACTCATAGAGATGTCTGTCTGCATTGTTCATGAGCACAGTCATTTCGTTCTTGATTCTCAAGATTTCGTTGAGTAGCTCGTCCACCTTAACGTTGATCGAATTCGCAATCTGGATGTTGAATGTGTCTCTGCCACCAATTAAGTTGATTAGTTGATCAACATTCTGTGTTACCAGATTTATGAATGTTCGATTCCACTCGTTGCGGACGTTCTCAATCTTGGTGTCAATATCTCTGTAGAGGTTATTAATCTTGTTGTTAATTTCACTACTGTTGGTAACAAGGTTAACAATCTCGTTGTTAATTTCCGTGTTGTTGGTGACGCTTTGCTGGAAGCGTTGATCGATGTAGCGGTTTAATTCCTCGTTGTTATTGACAATGTTTTGAGTGAGCAGTTGGATGTTATTTTGGATCTTCTGCTCATAACTGTTGTCAATTTGTCGGCTGACATACTGATTAATATCAGTATTATTGACAATTTTCTGAGTTAAGACTCTGTTGAATGTATCTCTGCCACCGATGACGTTAATCAATTGATCGACGTGCTGTGTTGCCAAATTGAGGAATGTTTGATTCCACTCGTTACGAAGATTAGCAATCTTGTTGTTAATTTCATTACTGTTAGTAACGATGTTAACAATTTCGTGATTAATTTCCGTGTTGTTAGTGATGCTTTGCTGGAAGCGTTGGTCGATGTAGCGGTTTAATTCCTCGTTGTTGTTAATAATGTTTTGAGTGAGCGATCGGATGTTATTTTGCAGCTTTTGCTCATAGCTGTTGTCGATTTGCTGACTGACGTACTGATTTAGCTCAGCATTATTATTGATCAGTTTCTGAGTGATAGTTTGATTGAATGTCTCTCTACCACTGATGACACCAATTAATTGATCGACATGTTGTGTTGCCAGATTGAGGAATGTTTGATTCCACTCATTACGGAGGCTTCCAATCTTATTGTTGATTTCACTACTGTTGGTAACACTTTGCTGGAAGCGTTGGTCGATATAGCGGTTTAATTCTTCGTTGTTGTTGACAATGTTTTGAGTAATCAAGCGGATGTTATTTTGCAGCTTTTGCTCATAACTGTTGTCGATTTGCTGGCTGACGTATTGATTTAGCTCAGCGTTGTTATTAATCAGGTTCTGAGTAATTGCTCTGTTGAATGTCTCTCTACCGCTGATGACATCAATTAATTGATCGACGTGTTGTGTTGCTAGAGTGACGAATGTCTGATTCCACTCGCTGCGCAGATTGTTAATCTTGTTGTTAATTTCGCTACTGTTGCTAATGAGGTTAACAACCTTGCTGTTAATTTCACCACTATTGGTAACGAGGTTGATAATATCACGGCTAGTTTCCGCGTTATTGATGACACCTTGATGTAAGCGTTGGTCGATGTAGAGGTTTAATGCCTCATTGTTATTGATAATATTTTGAGTGAGCAATTGGATGTTATTTAGCAGCTTTTGCTCGAAACTGTTGTCAATTTGAGTGCCAACGTACCGATCAAGATCGGCATTATTATTGACAAGGTTCTGAGTAATTGCGTTGATATTACTGCGGATCTTTTGCTCAAAGGTTTGATCGACTTGCTGATTAACTTGTCTGTCGATGTGCTGGTTGAGTTCTTGCTTGTTGACAATGTTGTTGATGATTAATCCAACATTGCTACGTATCTTTTGCTCAAAGGTTTGGTCAAATTGCTGATCGACATGCCGAGAAATGTACTGGTTGAGTTCCGGCTTGTTGATAATGCTGTTGATAATTAATTCAACATTGCTGCTGATCTTTTGCTCAAAGATTTGATCGACACGCTGATTGACAACCTGGTTAATTCTCTTCGATATCTCAACGTTGATCCTATCTTCCAGCAATCTATCTAAGTAGACTGACAAAGTTTGCAAGTGCTGATTTAGACCAAACTCCATCTGCTGTATGTAGGCATCCATCGTAAACCTGACTTTTGCGACTTCCACAGCCAGGTTCTTGAAGTGCTTCTCGTAGTTTTTCAGCAGCCACTGTTCAAGCTGATCCCAATACTTAGCTTCTAACGTTACATCTTCTTCATCTATCACCTTGATAGATGCATCAATTTGCTGTAACTGTTCTTCCCACTTTTTCTTGAACTCTTCTTCGTTGAAACGGAAGGTGAATTCTATCGAACTGCTTGCACCTACTGGTTCACGTCGGACATATCCACCTGTACCTTCAGTAGTTGTGGTGGTTTGTCCTTGAGTTGTAACAGTCCTTGTTGTGGTAGTTTGTCCTTGAGTTGTAACAGTCCTTGTTGTATTGGCATCTTGCTTCTTCTGGGCTAATTCATTTGCACTCAGTTGCTCTATTGCCAGAATAATTTGCCCTTCGTTATCGTCTTTGTGAGTATCAAAGAAGAATCCTGAAAGTGTAGTTTTTTCTTTTACTTCTAAAACTACTTCGTCTTTAAGACCATTTAATGATAACCAAGTCTCTTCAACTTCAATGTCAGTCAGTTTTGGTGTAAATTTTCCGCCTTTTGCCCAAATTAAAGCCCAAGGTTCTATTTCAAACTTCTTGCTCTCTGACCAATAACTAGCACTACCTTCACGAATTTTTATCCGATAATTACCAGGATTTAATTCAACTGAATTAGCACCTGATTGCTTCAAGCCAGAGAGGTAATTCTCATCAAGTATATAGCTATTACGTTTGCTATCAACTGTTAGACTTTGAGGATTGAAAAATGGTTTATTACTGGAAATTAAAAGTTCAATTGAGCCACTGTTGTCATTATTGTTAAAATCAAAGAACAAGGCACAGACAACTGCTTTGTCTTTAATCTCTAACTGCAAATTATCATTATATCCGTTTAGGGTTGTCCAGGTTGCACCAACCTCATAACCTGTGGTTTTGTTGATAAATTTCCTACCATCAACTCCGTATATCCAGAGTAGGACAAAAGGTTCTCCTTCTGTTGTACTCTTGCTATAACTGTAGCGTCCACCAGCAATTCTGATATCAAAAGTACCTTTCTCTAAAGAAAAAGATTTAGCAACATCTTGTTGCAGGTTGTTCATTTGGTTGGGATCGATAACATAACAATTGTTTTTGGTATCGATAGTTAAAATGCTCATACCCTCCTCCCTGGTAGCTTTAGTTTCTTGAAGAACTTTTGTTTTTTCAGATGTTTCTTGTGTATTTACTACTGGAGTACTTTCCGTTGTTACTACCGTAGCTGGTTCATAAACAGTGATGCCTGCCCAACGACCTGCAGGATCAGTTGTCGCTACTAAAGTTCCTTTTCCAGTGGTAGTATCAATACGGATTAATTGACCGTCTTTACCTAAGTTGAAGAAGTTGCCAGTCACGCCATAGAGAACGTCACCAACAAATTCCATACTGGCAAGATCGGCAAAGCCAATATTGCCTATAGTTTTGACTTCACCTGTATCGAGGTTACAGCTTGCTAATGACTTCTTCTTGTCGTAACCGATCAAGGTAATATAAGCTTTGCCTTCAGCATCAAAGGCAACTTCGCCACAGTTATAGTTTTTGTCTGCTACTGTTGCTACTATCGTACCTTTACTTGTTTCTAGATTAATAGCTATCAGTTGTTTAGCAGTTGTGGCGTAGAGAGTTTGACGTTGACGATGATATGCTAAACCAGAACAAGCAAAGAGAATATTACCAATTACGGTGGCATCACCTGAATTTAGGTCAATTTTGACTAGTTGAGTCTTGTCGCCTTCTCGATCAAGTCCATATAATTGAGAACCGACAAAGGCAATGTCAGAAATCTCTGTAACTATCTCGCTAATAAAAGTGGCTTTACCTGTGACTAAATCCAGAGTATAAAGTTTGCTCAATTCGTTAGAGACACAATCTTGGATATAAACTGCCCCAGGTTTGAGTTTGACAGTTTTTGCTGTGCGGCTACCACAGATAACTTTTTCTAAGACTCCACTAAAACCACTCACAGAGTCTTTACTTGTAAAAGATTGTCCACCTGTTGAGGTGGCAACTCTGGTGTATTCGGTTTTGATCCCTTCTTGATGCTTGCTCTTAGAAGTTCCGAAATAGGTGTGAACACTAACTCCTGCTCCTTGGGCTTTTTGGATAGCCAAGTTTGCAGCTAAAATATCCTTCTGCTCTGTTTTATCTCCACCCCCTTCGAGTGCTTCATCGCCGAGATAAAAGATAGCTCTTGCTGCACCCGATCGCCAATCGAAGTAATCTGAGATATCTTCAATAGCTCTTGCTGCATCTTCTTGCGCTCCTGCTGACTCTAGTTCTCCTCTTCTCCTACCCCGGAGTTTAGACTCAGCCACCTTACATTTTTGTGTCAGGTAGGCTCTAATAGTTTGGTCGAAGTTTGTCCCTTTCCATGTACCTTCTATACCCAACCAAACTACTCTTAAGTCAGAAGGACAGCTAGTTTTAGCTTTGGCGATCGCACTTGCTGCAGCTTCACTCAGAGCCTGTGCTTCATCTTTCATTGAAGGACTAGTATCGATGACGATAACTAAATCCACAGGAAGTGTAGAGCTTGCTTTTTTAGTCATGCTTTTTTCTTTTTTTTGCTTTGGTTTGAAGTTGAAATTGAAGAATTTCATATTTCATCATTCTATTTACTTCTCATTCATTTGCACTACTTATCAATTTTCTTGACAAGATTCTTCATTATTTTCTTTGTTTCCTCCTTTACTATTGCTCATAAAAACTTTCTCTTGCTAATTTACCAACTTTACTATTGGCTTATCACTGTTAGCTATAATCTGTTTTGCATAACTAACTCCTTGCTAACTTATTTATCTTTTTGGTTTTCGTAAAAAAACCAAATTTATTTTTTACTCCGCTTTTCTTATATTTTTCTGATTCAACCTTAACTTATATTATCCTGTTTTTTTTAATAAACAGCTTCTTTAAGATGGGCAATGCCCACCTACGTGTATTTCAAAAATTAATTCTATATTAGCACTGTATAAACTAAACGCAAATAATTTCTCTACTTTGCTTTTGAAACATATCAAACTTTCAAGACTTTAATTGTGCTGTAATTAGCTTTGATTGAAACTTCTAATTTTGATTTTTCATATAGTGCCAACCTTTATTTATTAACTTTATAATACTCTAACACCCTTATGTTATTTTTTTTCAATTATAAATTATCTCATCTTTAACTATTCTATATTATATATTTAATATTTTCTTAAACTATACCTTCGTAGAAAAAGATTTTTTGATAAAAAAGTAGGAAAAGTTATTTTTAATTCCGTCATGTTTACAAAAAATAACAATTTATTATTGTTTTTACTGGATTGCTCAGACAAAAAAGTAGGTTTTGTAAGTTTGGCAGTTTTCCTCTTAAGTAAAACATAATTTTGCCAGAAGTGAATAATTTACTGTTTTTTCAAGCTGAACATCAGGATTAACGAGAAAAATATTGTTAAGGCGACGCTAATTAAAGTTAAGACATAAGCACTACTCTATCAACTTATAGCACTCATCAATAGATTTGTAAACAACTAGTGGTAGGTTTTAACAGGTTAACAGTCAACCCTCAATGGTTGACAGGCACTTGTTACGAACGATTTAGGACTACTATATTGTTTAAATTTCATTGCTAAATGATATCAAAGTTAAATTAACAGTAAAATCCACCAATAGTTTATTAATAATATCTATCTGTAGCAGGAAGTAAGCATCAAAAATATTTTAACTAGGATGTTGTTGAAATTTACATGTATGCAATGTTCAAATAACAAAAGTAGGAAAAGTAGGAAAAGTAGGTTTTTTCTGAAATATAAAGTAGGATAATTAATTAAAGGATGGTAACTAATTGTGGCAAGAAAATTGTATTGGCAATTAAGATTAGTAATCTTACTATTTTTTAGCGCTGCCTTACCGCTCCGTGCTTACGCTCAACTCATACCCGATACCAGCTTAAGAGGAGAAAGTTCTCGCGTCACGCCCTCTAGTGTAGGAAACCTAATTGAAGGCGGGGCAATAAGAGATACAACATTATTCCATAGTTTTACTGAATTTAACGTTAATAACGGACAGCAAGTGTATTTTGCCAATCCTAATGGCATTGCCAACATCTTCACGAGAGTGACAGGAAGTAACACTTCACAGATATTAGGTAAATTAGGAGTACTTGGCAGGGCGAATCTATTTTTAATTAATCCCAACGGCATTATCTTTGGCGCAAATGCTCAGTTAGATGTTGCTGGATCATTTGCCGCAACTACAGCAAAGAGCGTAATTTTTGACAACTATCAATTCAGTGCCACTAACCCAACAGCACCACCTCTACTTAAGATTAATGTGACTCCGGGTCTACAGTATGGATCTGTTGAACCCAAAAGCCAAATTCGCAGCGAAGGTATTTTATCAGTCGGGCAAGATTTAAACTTGATTGGTGACGAGTTGAATTTACAAGGTCAACTGCTAGCAAGAAATGATTTAACCTTAGTAGGGAGCAACACATCCTCCGGCAATTCTCTGCATATTTTGGCAGGAGGTGCGGTAAATATCAACCAAATCACGATTACAGGTGCAGATACAACTGGAAATTCAATTAACCCAACTGCCACACCAACACTTGCTAATGTCAATCTATCAGATGGTACATTTTTTGTAATTAATGGCACGGCTCGACCAACTTTAGATATTCGGGCAGGTATCACTGCTGTAGTAACCCCAGGAACTAGTGGCAGTAATTACACAAATTTAACCCCTGTGGAGAACACCTCTGCGGCAACAAGTGCAAACATCACCATTGGCAGCATTACTGTCACCACTCCCAATGCACTGGTGTTGTTAACAAATCAGTATCACCCTAATGCCTTATCAACTGGCAACATTCAAGTTAACTCAATTAATACCAGTAGTAATGTGGGCAGGGGTGGCGATATCTTGCTCGATTCTAGAAATAATATCATACTGACGCCCTCTGGCTTGCTCAGTTCAAATTCAAGAGCTGGTAATTCTGGCAATATCACGTTGATAGCGAACAATGCCATCTCTGTTGGCAATCAAGCTGCAATTACGAGCAATATATTAGATTCTAATAGCTTCAGGAATGGAGGTAACATAAATATCAACACTCGCTTTTTAACTCTCAACCGTGGAGCACAGATAGAAGCTAATGTTTTTGGCAATGGGGATGGAGGAACCTTGGCGGTAAAAGCCCAGCAGGTGGAACTGATGGGCAGATCGGCAGACGGTCGATTGAGAAGCGGTTTATTCTCTAGACTCAACTCAGGAGCGACAGGCAGGGCAGGAAATTTAATCGTAGAAACCGATCGCCTAGTAGTGCGTAATGGGGCACAAATATCAACTAGTACTTTCGGCAATGGGGATGGAGGAACCTTGGCGGTGAAGGCGAAGCTTGTCGAACTAATTGGTACATCAGCAGATGGTCAATTTAGTAGCAGTTTATTGGCTGGACTCACCCAAGGTGCAACGGGCAAGGCAGGAAATTTGACCGTAGAAACTGACCGCCTAATAGTGCGAGATGGGGCACAAGTATCAACTAGTAATTTCGGCAATGGGGAAGGAGGAACCTTGGCGGTGAAGGCAAAGCTTGTAGAATTAATTGGTACATCGGCATATGGTCAGTCTAATAGCGGTTTATTCGCTAGACTCAACCCAAGCGCAACCGGCAGAGCCGGAAATCTGACTGTAGAAACTGACCGCCTAGTAGTACGTGATGGGGCAGAAATATCAACTACTAGTTTTCGTTCCGGGACGGCTGGCAACATAACAATCAATACTTCCCAGCTATTGATGAGCGATCGCGCTATAATCAGATCCGCTAACCCTTCAGCAGGGAATGGTGGAAATATCACCTTGGCGGGGCTGAATTTATTGCTGCTGAGGAACAATAGCCTGATCACAACGAGGGCAACAGACCAGTCTCCCGGCGATGGCGGTAATATCAGTATTAATGCTCGATTTATCGTCGCCGTTCCTAAAGAAAATAGCAACATTAGCGCCACTGCCTCTATAGGAAGAGGCGGTAACATTAACATCACTACTAATGGCATTTATGGACTAAATCTTCAAAATCGACTCACCCCCAAAAGTGATATCACAGCCTCTTCTAGCTACGGTATTAATGGCAGGCTCGACCTCAACATTTTAAATACTGACCCTTCTAGAGGATTAATTGAATTACCATTCGCTCTCACCGACGCTTCAAACCAAATTAGAGCAGGATGTCCTAGCGATCGCGATGCTCGCCTTGTTTTTACCGGACGCGGCGGCTTACCAGAAGATCCAAGAGGAACGCTACGAGGTACTGTCGTGATGCAGGATCTTCGTGCTAGTGCTGGTGATAGTGTAGCCCATGAGACAAGAACAACACAAAAGCACAAAACCGGAAATTCTCAATTACCAATTATTGAAGCTCAAGGATGGATAATTAATCAACAGGGGCAGATCGAATTAGTAGCACATCTTCCCCAACAAAGCCACAATTCTATGATGGATAAAATTGATTGTACTAAATTGAAATAGGATTCAACACGAGTAGTAGCAGGTTGAGTAAGATGCACATTACAATACAAAAGTAAAGCCCTATAACTAGAAATTTTCACTCCTGCAACAACTCCACAACTACGCAAAATCTGATAAAATGAGTTAATATTTTGACTATACGAGGAGATTACAGTACGGATAAAGACTCAGATATTCGGCAACAGATTAAGGAAATTGCCAGTCGTTATCAACTGTTTCAATGGGTGGAGTGTGCAAGAGCGATCAAGGAATTTTTGATTGCCAGGGGGATATCAGGAAAGCAAATTAAAGTAGATTTAGAATACCAGGATCTTCCTTGGTCAGTTATTTACGATCTACGACGCGAGCAGCAAATTGCAACGAACGGTCATCATGAGGGAATTTCAATTGTCATCAATGGGCAGGAAATAGTGTTCGATAACATTGACCACTATGGTGTTACAAAGGAGGAGTGGTGGCAAAATTTCACCTCTCCCACTGTAGAGCTTGGACGTGGCAGTTTTAATGTTACGGAACTCGACTTTTAATTTGAGGTCTAGATATGCACGATCTTCATATCCTAATTAGGAAAATTAAGAAAGCCCCTTCCATGTATCTGGGAAGACATTCTATTCTGTGTTTACAGGCATTTCTATCAGGTTACAATGTAGCAAAATTCTCTGAAAATGCTTCTTTAACACCTCAAGAGGAGGATTTCAAGCAATTTCCCGAATGGATACGGCAAAAGTTCAATATTCAAACGAGTCAGTCTTGGGCAAGCATCATCCTGTTCTTTTCTGAAGATGAGCGCAAGGCTCTTGATACTTTTTTTGAACTGTTTGAAGAGTTTGTGAATCGCGATTGTACTCCACCTAGCGGTACCGCTCATACAAAGGAATATCAGGTTCTGTCGGCATTAGAGAGCAAAGAAGGCTCGGTTGTTTAGCTATCTGTAGTGGTGCATAATTTTCGCATGGAGATTTTTGTAGATGACGAGCTTACTAGAAGAAATCACTCAAATTCAGCTACAAGCTGACGATCCAGAGGAACAACACATTGTCACAGGGGTAAGTTGGGAACAATACGAGGCGTTTTTATCTAGGTTAGGTGATAGTTCAGGGTATCGGATTACATATTTGGAAGGAGTGTTAGAAATTGTGTCGCCTTCACGTCGTCATGAAGTGAGTAAAAAAAATATTGGCAGGTTGTTAGAAGTTTATTTTGAAGAAAACCGAATACGTTTTTGGGCATTGGGTTCAACTACTTTACGTAAGCAAGAGAAAAAAGGTGGGAAAGAACCCGATGAATGTTACTGCATTGGCACTGAAAAGGAGTTTCCCGATCTAGCCATTGAAGTAGTGTTTACTAGTGGCGGTATCGACAAGTTAGAAGTTTACAAACGTTTAGGAGTGAGAGAAGTTTGGTTCTGGCACAACAATCAGTTTTCTATCTATTCCTTACAAGGAGACAAGTATGAGCAAATCTCCAAAAGCGAGTTGTTGCCCGATTTGGATTTAGCGCTACTAGCAGAGTATGTCATGCAGCCCGATCCTCTAGAAGCTATGCTGGATTTTAGAGCAAAAATTCGTGGTGGTGATGCGAAATAGCGATCGCATCAACTGCTAAATGAAAGTTGGAATGAATGGGAGAGATTTTTTAATTGAAACAGGGGGCGAAACGACAGCTAGTCTTAGTGCTGCTGACTTTTTTACTGGTGACAACAGTTCTACCAGCCACAGCCGGGTTAAATTCTAAGTTTAAAACTATCTCTTCAAAAAATATAATTACGAATTACCAATTACAAACTACGAATTCTCCTGTTACTTTGCAAGAACTTGGTAAGCAACTTTATGATGCAGAAAAGTTTGCCCTAGCTGCACAAGTTTGGGAACAGGCACTCAAAGCATTTGAGCAAAAAGGAGATCAACGTTTGGCAGCCACCAGCTACAACTATCTTGCGATTGTTTACCAAGACATGGGACGGTGGAAAGCAGCCCAAAAAGCGATCGCCCAAGCTTTCAACCTCCTACAAACAGTGAAAGATCCTTTGCTGTATGCTCAAGTTCTTAATACTAAAGGCAGTATTGAGCTAAATACAGGTAAAGCGGAAACTGCAATGCTTACTTGGCAACAAGCAGAGGCACGTTATCGTTCCCTTAAAGATACTACAGGAATTGTTCTTAGCCAAATTAACCAAGCTCAAGCGCTACAAACCTTAGGACTGTATCGAAGAGCGAGAATCACACTTTTGCAATTAAGTCAAGACATTACTGCCTTGCCTGACTCGTTGCTCAAAGCTAGGGGATTGCGGAGTTTGGGGGTGACTCTGCAAGTTGTAGGAGATTTACAACAGTCGCAAGCTGTTTTGTCGGAGAGTTTAGCGATCGCTCAACGGCTCAATTCAGCATCTGATATGGGGGAAACCCTGTTTAGATTGGGAAATACTGCTTTGGCAAAGTCAGATTTTGAAGGAGCATTAAAATTTTATCAACAAGCACAAGATATAAAAACGAATCCCCTCACCCAACTACAAGCTCAACTTAATCAACTTAGCCTTTTAATTAAAACCAAGCAGAGTAGCGCAGTACTGACACTAATTCCGCGAATTAAAACGCAGATGACAAACCTTCCTTCTAGTCGTGCACTTATTTATGCCCAAGTTAATTTAGCAGAAAGTTTGATGAAAACGAACAAACCCGGTTTCTCAAAGAAACCGGGTTTGTGGGGCAATGGGGAAGTAGGGCAGATCTTAGCCAAATCTGTACAACAAGCGAGAGAATTGAAAGATCCCAGAGCAGAGTCTTATGCTTTAGGGCAATTGGGGCATTTATACGAGCAAACCCAACAATTAAAAGAAGCGCTCTCACTCACACAACAAGCACTCGTTCTAGCGCAGGAGATTCGGGCAACAGATATTGCGGCAACTTGGCTGTGGCAGGAAGGAAGAATTTACAAAGCGCAACAGAAAGTACTTGAAGCGATCGCTGCCTACGACTCGGCAGTGAATACTTTACAATCTCTGCGTCAAGATTTAGTAGCAATCAGTCCTGATGTACAGTTTTCTTTCCGAGAACAAGTTGAACCCGTGTATCGCCAGTTGGTACAATTGCTATTGCAAAATGTAGATAGTTTGCCCCAAGAAACTAAGCAACAAAGACTTCAGCGGGCAAGAGTTGTAATTGAAGGGCTGCAACTGGCAGAGTTAGAAAATTTCTTTCGGGAAGCTTGCTTAACTTATAAACCCAAACCAATTGAGGCGATTGACGCGCAAGCAGCGGTGATTTATCCCATTGTTCTTGATGGACGTTTGGAGGTAATTGTCTCCCTGGCGGGACAACCCTTGCAACATTACGGCGCGGAAATTTCGCCACAACAACGCGATCAAGTATTTCAGGAACTGCGCTCCTCTTTGAACCCAGTTTTTTTACCAACGGATGTTTTACCTCCAGCGCAAAAAGTTTATGATTGGTTGTTACGTCCTGTGGCAGATCAGTTAGAACGTTACTCTGTAAAAACCTTAGTGTTTGTCCTTGATGACTTCTTACGCAGTCTACCAATGGCAGTTCTTCACGATGGCAAGCAGTATTTGGTAGAAAAATACAACATTGCTTTGACTCCTGGATTGCAACTTTTTGAGTCGTCATCTATTTGTACAGACGTCCGCAAGTGCGTATCTACATTAGTTGGGGGTTTATCAGAGAAACGTCAAGGCTTTTCGGCATTACCAGGCGTGCAACAAGAAATTAAACAAATTGCAGATCTTTGTCTTGACGCGACATGTCGCGTCAAGACATTACTCAACCAAGAGTTTACTCGCGCTAAATTCCAACGTCGAGTAGAGGCTTCACCGTTTTCCATTGTTCATTTGGCAACTCACGGTCAGTTTAGCTCAAAAGCTGAAAACACGTTTCTTCTCACTTGGGATGATCGCATTAACGTCCAAGATTTTGAGCAACTGCTAAAAGCGGACAACACAAATGTGCGCGAACGTCAACCGATTGAACTTTTGGTTCTCAGCGCTTGTCAGACTGCCAAAGGCGATAACCGGGCTGCTTTGGGACTGGCAGGGATTGCTGTGCGCTCTGGAGCCAGAAGTACTCTAGCAACGCTTTGGTCAGTACAAGATCTGTCTACTGCCCAACTGATAACTGAGTTTTACCATCAGTATACCACACTAGGCGTTACAAAAGCTGAAGCATTGCGCTATGGTCAACTATCTTTGTTAAAATCTTCTCTGTACAACCATCCTTTTTATTGGTCTGGGTTTGTTTTGGTGGGAAATTGGCGCTAAGTTATTTGATTTACGATAGCCAAGAAGCCCGACTTCTTCAAAAAGTCGGGCTTCTCAATTCTCACATTTATGCTAGTGTTTGATTAGTCTCATAGCTTTTTAAAAAGATATCCTGCTCTCGGATATTTACTGATGGTAATAAATGATATTGCAAAAAATTTAACAATCTATGTATCCGTAGGATTCTTACTCAGTGTAAGCATACCAGCCCAGGCTCAGTCAGAACTAAAAACCAAAAGCGCCTCACAACAACCGATTTTTCAAGAGAACTTTAAACCACCAGGTAGAAAGAAACCAAAAGATACCACTGGTGCTGGTTCTCGTGATGGAATCAGTTGTTCTCAACAACAAGGTTCAATTCGACCTTTAATGCCCAAGGGTAATTACGGGTTGACCTTACAAGAGCGTCCAACTATATTTGTTAAGATGCCCAAAACATCCACCTCAAAGCAAGTTGTGTTGATGTTCCGAGATGAAGCAGGCAAGTATTACCAAAGAGCTTTCTTACCGATTGCGCAAAAAAATGAGATTGTTAGTTTTACTTTACCTGATGCAAAACCACCTTTAGAAGTAGGCAAGAATTATCAATGGTCTTTAGCAGTTATTTGTGGAGAAAACTTACAACCAGACGATCCGGTATTTAGTGGTTGGGTGCAGAGGGTAGCGCGAACACCTCAGTTAGATAGCGAACTGAGGCAAAAAACTATGCTTGAGCAGGCGCTGTGGTACGGTGCAAGGGGATATTGGTACGATTTGCTCCAGGCAATAGTAGAATTAAGGCGATCGCACCCCAACGATCCCAAGCTAATTGCTATGTGGCAAGATGTGTTGAAGTCTGTAGGACTGGATAGGCAGACATCTGAAACTATAAATTAGTATAAATTATCCTGTCGATCAACGCTTGATTTTCCTCGCTTTCTGCTTGCTTAAGATATTCAATCGCAATTTGTCCGACAGCAGGTTGCTCTTTAGTAACAGCTATCAGCAACTCCACAGTCTGGCGAAGTTGAATTTTTTCTAACTGTTTAATAGTAACAATCGGCAAGGTAACAGCAGCAGTTGCTAGCCCAATAAATGGAGGAATTACCGGAATCCACCAAGCTTGTAAAAATGCCAGGTAGGCTATTAAGGTCAGTCCTAACCCAGCAAGCATGATAATAATGATAATCGATGACGGAGACTTCCACAGCCAACTCAACGCTGCTCCCACACCAGACCAAAGCAAAATCCAGATCCACTCTACTGGTTCAGACCAAACTCGTAGCATGGGTTTACCTTGCACGGCTGCATTCAAAATCATGCTAGCTATATTAGCATGGACTATCACTCCAGGCATTTTTTGCGGAGGACCAAAGACAGAATTGCTTAATGGTGTTTGAAAAAAGTCATTGAGACTCTCAGCCGATGAGCCAATAAGAATAATGCGCTCGCGCACACGATTTGCTGGTACTCGATTTTGCAGTAAATCTGCAAGCGAAAAGGTTTGATATTGTGCTAAATTGCCATGAAAATTCAGCAAAACTTGATATCCGCCTGTATCAGCATCAACATAACCTCCGTCTGAAGCTTGAAAGGGAACAAGTACAGATGACCCCAGTTTAATCTGATCGTTATGATTGGGCAAAGGTTTGGGAGTAATTCCAGTGCTAGCTAAATAACGTAGTGCTAGTTGCAAGCCCATATTCAAGCGTAATTCACCGTTTGGTAATTCAATTGAAAGCAAAGCGCGGCGCAGTTTACCATCTCCATCTAACACCTGATCGGCAAGACCGACATGACCCATTTGTGCTAAAACTGGAGGTGGAGCAATTTTTCTACCCACGAGCTTCTCTACACCAATCAAATTGGGAGTTGTTTTAAATAAATTGACTAATTCCTGATAACCTGGTTCTACAGGCAAATCCCGATACAAATCCAACCCAATTACAATAGGATTGTAACTTTTTATTTTCTCGATTGCTCGAACCAATACTCGATCTGGCAAAGGATACTGACCTATTTGGCGAATATCTCGCTCGTCAATTGTAATAATAGTAATACGAGGGTCAACTTCTGCTAATGGACGTATCTGAAAAAAGCGATCTAGCATCGCCCATTCTGTTCCTTGTAGTAGTCCAGTAAAACGTACAAGAATTACCAAAATAGCTACTGCAGCGGCAATAGATCCAATACAACCTTTGCCTATGCGTAGTTTTTCAGTGTTTCGTTTAGAGGTTTTCTTTGCGTTTGCTAAAATTTGATGGGCTTTTTTGGTAGCGAGTATGGTAAATTCAGCTCTGTCTTGCTCAATCTGTCTGGCTTGTTTTTCTCTGGCTAAATCGCTTTCAACTTCTCGTTTTGCCAATTCCACAGAAGCATTGATGAAGCGGTAATCTAAGTCACTGAGCCTTTTATTTTTTGACCAAGCTAGTGCTTGCTGTAATTTGGTAGAATCTAACAAATAAGATTCATCTTTGAGATCAGAAGCAATCCAAGCTTTAAAGCTTTGTGCGTAAGGACGCAGATTATCCATTTGTTGATTTACCCATCCGGCATGAAAAACTGCTTGATAGATGGGATTTTTTACTTTCAAGTATCCCTGGTGGTTAACAACCAAACCTGAGAGAAGTAGTTCAATGTGTTCTCGACTATCATCGCTTTTTACCCCCACCCGCCCAAGGGAGGGTGGGGGGTGCAATATTTGCTGATATATTCCTAATAAGCGCCCAGCCATTTGCTCTGATGCTAAGAGGCGATCGCGAATTGTCCGCAAATGTTCTGGCACATCTTGAGATTCCCAATTTTCGATTATACGCTCTTTGACAATACTTTCCACCCAATATGCTTCAAAACCTGGGGGAATTGTCAATTTTCTACCCTCTGTATCTTGTACAGATGCGATCGCTGTCTCCACTACCAACTGACAAAGTTTTTGCGTGAGAAAAGGTTGCCCTCCTGTCCAAGCTAAAATTTCTTGAATAACTACTTGTGCATTACACTGTACAGAAGGCATTAATCGCGTCTCTAAACCCCTAACTAAAGGTTGAACTTCATCCAATGTAAAGCCGCGCAGTTCTATTGCTCTACCAATATTAAACGGAGTACGGTAAGAATCTCGAATTAAATCTGACGGTGTTGTCACCCCAAATATAACAAACGTCAGACGGTGGTATTCTGGGTCAATGGCTCTTTGATTATAACAAAACCGAATCAGTGCAAAAAAGTCATCAACTGCAAAATCAAGGCTTTTGATACTATCAGCTTCATCAATAAATATGAACAGTTTTTCAACTGGGAATTCAACCAGCAGTACTTCGGAAATAAACCTACTTAGTTTTTGAACTGGCGGGATATCATCTTGCTGTTGCCACCAAGCTTTGAAATTAATTTTTCCCGATAGTTTAAAACCTGACCACAATTCAACTACCAGTCCCTTATACCATTGTTGTGGGGTAATATCTTCACAACCAATATTCGTCATATCCACAGTCGTACATATAAAGCCTTCCTGTTGCAGACGATGCCTAGTTCTAACTAAAAGTGAAGATTTGCCCACTTGCCGAGAGTTTAAAACATAGCAAAAATTCCCCTGTTTTAAGGCTTCATAAAGTTGTGCATCTGCTTGTCTGACAACATAGCTAGGTGCATTAATAGATAGACTACCGCCAACTTGATAAGTGTAATTAGTCATTAATAGATAAAATTTGTCGATTATAAATTGATCTTAGTTGTCTTAATATTATTATATTAATTTTGACTAAATTACCTAATTGTAATTACACATACCAACTATCAACTATACATGATGTAATAAATATTTCCAGGTTGAGTATTAGCAATATTTATGAATAACATATTATTTTTAATTATTTACACATGAAATTGTAGATTAACAAGCTTACTTACTTTTCTTACTAGGACGACTTTCGGGCATTTTCTCGTTACCATGCAACGCAATTCATTACCAAATTCAGCCACGTCGATTTTTGATATGCCTTTCGTCGTACGTCAAATAGCAGGGTTGTAAAAATCTTTCTCAGAAGGTATATTAAGGGTAAGTTTAAAAACATACGTAAATCTACTGATAAGTTAATTGTGGAAGAATTTTTAGAAGCTGTAGAAAAAATTCTGCTCAGTAAGCCTTTGGGTCAAATTCAGCGGTTTGTGCTTTCTCAAGCTTGGCAGGGAAAGACTTATGAGCAAATGGCTCTTGGTTCAGGCTACGGTAGCAACTACATGAAGGAAGTAGGCTCTCAGTTGTGGCAAGATCTTTCTGAAGCACTAGGAGAGAAAGTAACAAAAAAAAACTTGCATATAGTCTTGAGTCAAGCTAAACAAAGCAATATTAACCAGCTTCAACAGGATATAAATAACACTAGTATAGAAAAAAACTCACAATTAGCTACAGCAAGTAAAATTAACTTTCCTAGTGGTCCTGTACCAATAGATTCTCCCCTCTATATAAATCGCTCCACAGTAGAAGAACTTGTTTATACTGAAATTATACAGCCTGGTTGCTTGATTCGGATCAAAGCACCCAAGAAGATGGGCAAAAGTTCGCTGCTGCTCCGGATGATTGCTTACGCTCAGGAGCAACATTACCAAACTGTTTACTTAGACTTTCAAGAAGCTGATGAAGAAGTTTTCGCCTCGTTGGATAAATTTTTGCGTTGGTTGTGCATTTATGTGAGCAAGAAATTAAACCTCGCTGCTAATCTAGATGACTACTGGGATGCAGAGATGGGCAGTAAGGTGAGTTGCAAAATCTATTTTCAAGAGTATCTGTTGGAGCAATTGCCCAATCCCTTAGTTTTGGCATTGAATGAAGTCAATCGAATTTTTGAGCATCCTAATATTGCCCAAGACTTTTTGCCCATGTTACGATTTTGGCACGAGCAGGCAAAGCAAGATCAAACTTGGCAAAAACTGCGGTTAGTGGTGGTTCATACAACAGAAATTTATATCCCGCTCAAGATTAACCAATCTCCTTTTAATGTAGGGTTAACAGTAACATTACCGCCTTTGACTCTAGCTGAGATACAGGATTTGGCACAGCGATATGAATTACCTTGGGCAAAGGATTCACATGGATGGCAACGCCTTGAATCTCTACAAGCAATGATGGGGGGACATCCGTATTTAATCGCACTGGCGCTTTATCATCTGCATCATCAGGACATGACGTTGGATACATTGTTACAAACAGCTTCTTCACCTACTGGTATTTATAGTCAGCATCTACGAGAACTGATGAATTTACTACAAGCTGAACCACAGTTGATTTATGCTATACAGCACGTTGTCAGTAGTAATGAGAAGGTGGAGTTAGATGCGATCGCTGCTTATAAGTTAGAAAGTATGGGTTTGGTTAAACTTAATGGTAATCTCGCTTCTCCAAGTTGCGATCTATATCGCTTGTATTTTAAAGATCATTTGGTCACATAAAATCTTACTATTAACCAGTAGTTAAATTTATGTGGAAATTACTGAACTTAATATTGGTTAGATATACAAATAATAAAAAATGTAGAGACGTGTCATGGCGCATCTCTACAAGGTTGCAGACAACGCTTAAATTAAAAATGTCCATCAAACAAATGATTTTTTTGGTACTCCTAGTATTTATGCCAATTTCCCTTGCTGCCCACTATTTTGAATGGGGAGAACTGGTTGTATTTGTGACTGCAGGGTTAGCAATTCTACCATTAGCGGCTTGGATGGGTACAGCCACAGAAGAAATTGCCGTCGTAGTTGGTCCTACACTGGGAGGACTATTGAATGCTACCTTTGGTAATGCTACCGAACTAATTATTGCATTAATTGCGCTCAAAGCCGGACTACTGGACGTGGTTAAAGCTAGTATTACTGGCTCAATTATCAGCAATCTACTACTAGTCATGGGTTTTGCGATGCTATTGGGAGGCTTGCGCTACAAAGAGCAGAAATTTCAGCCGCTCGTAGCAAGAACGAATGCTTCCTTAATGAACTTAGCTGTGGTTGCCATTTTATTACCGACAGCAGTAGGCTTTACATCTGGTGGAATTAACTCCAGCACTATGCAGTTTCTCTCCACTGGTGTAGCTGTGGTGTTAATTTTGGTCTATGTAATGACACTGCTATTTTCCATGAAAACTCATGCCTACTTCTATGATGTGGGTTTAGCAGAGCTTGAGCAAGCTGAATTGGCTGAAGCAAACTTAGCAGAGGGTGAACACAAGGTAAATTTGTGGTTATGGATTGGGGTATTGGTAGTAGTCACTTTGCTTGTGGCGCTTGAGTCAGAGTTACTAGTAGATTCACTGAGTGCAGCTACGGATCAACTTGGTTTAACTGCACTATTTACAGGAGTGATTTTAGTACCGATCATTGGTAATGCAGCAGAACATGCTACAGCTGTAACAGTGGCAATGAAAGACAAAATGGATCTCTCGGTTTCCGTAGCTGTAGGTTCGAGCTTACAGATTGCCTTGTTTGTTGCTCCCGTTTTAGTATTAGCAGGGTGGGGCTTTGGACAGCCGATGAATCTGGATTTTAATCCACTAGAGTTGGTAGCAGTGGCGGTGGCTGTGTTTATTGCCAATTCTATTAGTTCTGATGGTCGATCAAACTGGTTGGAAGGCACATTGCTCTTAGCAACTTATGCAGTTTTGGGGTTAGCGTTTTATTTTCATCCTGTAGTAGAAGCGATCGCAAGTAATTAAAGATATGTGACTATAACTCGCATTTAATCTTCAATATCAAGAGTCTTAGCTTGTCGATCTGTTGAGTATGATAGTCTTTAACTTTTAGTACTATGGGAAAGGGTAATCGGTAATCAGGATGACCAACTACCAATTCTCATTACAATACTTACTTGTATTTTGGTATTAAAGGTGACTAGTAATAATCAGAAAAATTTTCAAAATCAAGTATCGTGGCAAAAACGCTTACAGTACAACTTCGACAACTTTATGTCGAAAGGGGGATTTTCAGTTTTTTTGGCACTATTGTCATTATTTTTTGCTGCCTTTGTTGTCATGACAATTGCCCGTTATATCTCTGAATGGTTGTTTCCCAATCAAAATGTAGAAGGTAACTCGGAATTGCCTTGGGACGTATTTGTACAGTTGATTGGGCTAAGAGACACGGGCGATGATGCCAATTTGGCTACTAAGTTTGTTGGTGTCATTACAATTTTTGTCGGCTTAGTTTTGTTCTCAAGCTTGGTAGCTTTCATTACTCAGGAATTTGAATCAAGACTCCAAGTACTGCGTAAGGGTAAGAGCATAGTAGTAGAAAATAACCATACTCTAATCTTAGGATTCAACGACAGAATTACAGATATTATTGCAGAGTTAGTAGTCGCAAATGAATCAGAACCCGACGCAGTAGTTGTGATATTATCTCAACAAGATAAAGAGGAGATGGATGATTTCCTCCGCAATAATCTCGGCGAACTTAAATCAACACGAGTGGTGACTCGTAGTGGCTTAATCACCAATTTAAAGGACTTAAATAAAGTAGCGGTAAAAGATGCTAAGTCGGTGATTATATTGAATCATGCTAAATCTTCAGATTCAGAAGAGTCCAAGACTTTAGCAGATGCTCGGGTTGTTAAAGCAATTTTAGCAGTGGTTGCAGCTAATGAAGAAGACTCCTTACCGCCGATAGTGGTAGAATTACACTCTCAACAATATCGCCGCCTTGCTGAAAATATTGCTCCAGGAGCAGTCACTACTCTGAATGAAGCTGATATTTTGGCGCGAATTTTAGTTCAAACCTCGCGTAGTGTAGGATTAGCGTCAGTTTACTTAAACTTGGTGGGTTTTGAAGGTAATGAATTCTATTTCTATCGTCCACAAGAAAGCTGGCAGAGTATAGCATGGGGTGAGTTGCCATTTCATTTCTCTAATGGCATCCCTATAGGCATGCGTCATGAAGATAGTACTCTGACAATTAAACCTAGCAAAAATTACCAGTTAGCTGAAAATGATGAAGTTATCATTTTAGCAGAGGATGACTCGACTATCAAGTTTCATACACAACCAGTAGTGCAGGTAAAAAATTTCAGCTATGGTGGCGAGCGCAAAACCTTAGAGCGAAAACCTGAAAACCACCTTGTAATTGGTTGGAACAGCAAAACACCAATTATCCTAAGAGAATATGCGAAATATCTGATTTCTGGTTCACAAGTAAACTTGGCAGTACAGGATTTAACATCTACAGTGCAAGCTGAATTTGACGATATTGCCAAAACATACCAACACATTAAGATGGATGTTACACAAGTTAATTTTGACTCAGTTGATCAGCTTATTCATCTCAAACCCTACGAATATAATAGTATCTCAATTTTGGCTGGTAGCGGAGAAAATGCTGAAGAAATAGATGCTAAAACCCTAACTATTTTATTGGAACTTCGCCAAATCTTCCGCGAGTATACTGCTAAAACAGGAAACAAAGTTACCACTGAATTGATTGCAGAGATTATTGACTCAGAAGATACAGATTTAGTAATCAAAGCGGGTGTTAAAGATTTTCTCCTCACTAATCAATTTGTCTCAAAAATTCTCGCTCAGGTATCCCAAGAACCAGATGTGATGTCAATCTATCACGATTTATTCTCAGTGGATGGAAGTGAATTGTATCTCAAGCCGATATCGCTCTACTTCGCTGCTGAACAAATTGGAAAGATAACTTTTGCTGACTGTGTAAAAGCAGCTCTTGAACGAGATGAATTATGTATTGGCGTAAAAATTAGCGCACTAGCTCAGGATAAAGAGAACAATTTTGGTATTGACTTAGTACCGAGTCTAAATAAGCAGTTAAGTCTCGGTTTCAACGATGCACTAATTACTTTAGCTGAGGATGAAACTTAAAATACAAGCGACTTAATTATTATATTGGTAGGCGATGACCTCGCCTTAAGATATATTCAATAAAAAATTTGGGTTATGAGTAATGTCCTATAACTTATTAATAACACTTAGATTCCCGACTTCTTTAAGAAGTCGTAAATCTGATTTTTCATAGAGCATAAACAAATATTTACAAAACTGTCAGATAACTTTGCTCAGAATTCATCGGCAATAGTCGCAATTTATGGTTTTTTAAATCAGGCTCAAGTCCTAAAATTTGCATTGGTACAACACCTAATAAAGCGTAAGAGACTTCTGTAAGTTCTAAGCAGTCGAAAACACTTCGGCGTCCTTCAATACACAAGTCAACGTCTCTAAATATTCGCTCTTTTGTTATTCCTGTAGTGGTTTCAATGCTAGCTTCTCCTCCTTGAACTAAACCTAATTGAGCAATAACAGCTGAGGGTAAACATAATGATGTTGCCCCCGTATCAACTAAAACATCTGTCAATGTAACGGAACGAACTTCTTCTGGGGAGATAAATCCTCGCTCGGCTAATACTTGGTCAATTCGATTGGCTACGTTTAAGGTTATTATTACTTGACCCATTTCTCGGTTTTTAAAATATGGTATCGATAGCTTCCTCATAATATCCTGCCTCTGCCTTAATTTAATATCAATCTAATCTACATAATAAGTCATCTGAAATGAATAAGACGGAACGATCGTGAACCGATGTGTCACTAACTGTAATCATTGCCAGCCTTTTTCTTTGAGGCTTTTAATATCTTCTCGAAACTTACTTAACACAGTAGCTATAGTTGTTTTTACTAAAGTTTAAGCTTTATTAAAATAGGCAGACCTAATTTACATCCACCTATAGAGAGAAATATAAGGCGATCGCCTGCCTGAAACGCAGAAGCTTATGCTTGCTCCCGATGCTACTGTTAGAGGTAAGATCGTTATTAAAAAATAAAGGCTTATCTTTTAATAAAGATGGATGCTAGTAAAAGTTAGTTTATTTTTAAGTACAAAAAATATGGAACGTGGTATTCAGGGTAACTATATACCTAGCATAACCATGCCAGAAACGTTTTTGGCATTTGTGCCTCGACCCCTACCACCAGTACCGCCTTTACAGTTGGATGGTAATATCTACGATCTAATAGAACGTGCAAATCGAGCGTTGGGACGTTTGGATGGGTTAACTACGCTTCTACCAGAACCATCTCTGTTTCTCTACCTTTATGTGCGTAAAGAGGCATTACTTTCTTCCCAGATTGAGGGTACCCAGTCTTCATTTTCCGATTTGCTGCTGTACGAAATTGAGGAAGCACCGGGGGTACCTTTAGATGATGTACAGGAAGTGTCTCGCTATGTGGCTGCTCTTAACCACGGTTTGGCTCGTTTGAGGGAAGGCTTTCCTCTGTCACTACGCTTGATTCGTGAGATTCATGAAGTGCTGCTGTCAGAGGGACGAGGTAGTGAGCGAACTCCGGGAGAGTTTCGTCGTACTCAAAACTGGGTAGGAGGTACGCGCCCTGGCAATGCGCTTTTTGTCCCACCACCACCAACAGAGGTGATGTCTTGTTTGGGGGAGTTGGAAAAGTTCCTGCACGACCAGCCAGTACGTACTCCTGTACTGATAAAGGCGGCACTCTCTCACGTCCAGTTTGAAACTATCCATCCATTTTTAGATGGCAATGGTCGTTTGGGACGCCTGCTGATTACTTTTTTGCTTTGTGCTGAAGGTGCCTTGTCGGAACCATTGCTCTATTTAAGTCTTTACTTCAAAACTCATCGCCAGTTGTATTATGACCTGTTGCAACAGGTGCGGATTAAAGGAGACTGGGAAGCCTGGTTGGTCTTTTTTTTAGAAGGGGTTATGGTGACTTCTGAACAGGCAAGTAGTACTGCACGTCGTCTGTTGACCATGTTTGAAAATGATCGCCAACGAATTGAAACTATTGGTCGTGGGGCTAATTCCACTTTACGGGTACACAATTTAATGCGGAAAAAACCGCTATTTAGCATTACCTATGCGAAGACACAGTTGCGACTCACTGTGCCCACCATCACCTCTGCTTTGAAAAACCTAGAGAGTCTTGGTATAGTTAAAGAGGTAACAGGGCGTAGCCGCGATCGCTTGTTTATGTATGGTGAATATCTCAACATTCTTAATGAGGGAATTTAATTCTGAGATTTCATGCTTGCTCCCGATACTACTATTAGGGGGTAAGATCGTTATTAAAAAATAAGTCCCTATCTTTTAATAACGGTGGTTGCTATTAAAAGTTAGTTTAGTTTTAGTTACAAAATGCTCGATAAAACTGTCTATGTATTTAGCTAATTCAGTGCGTTACCTGTAGAGAAAGTAGGAAAAGTAGGAAAAGTAGGAAGATTTAAAAATTAATAACTTTATATAATTGCTCACTCTTCCAAAAACCAGCCCTAATAATTAAATTATCCCTCCTCAAACTGATACCAGTCTTTTGGCTTAGTATAAACATTTTGCGACAACTACGCGATGGTTATACCAATTGCTGCGTCAAGAGAAAGAACTACAAAAAATGTTACGATTTTGATTTAACAGCAAATGAAACTCCTAAAGGGGTTGACCGAGCCTTAAGATAGATTCAACTGAAAAAAATTTGGGTTATGAGCAATGTCCTATAGTGATTTTAAAGACTTAGATAGCCTAAACTCGTTAGGGATTACAACGATTGAATCAGTGCAAAATTTAATAGCTTCAGAACCGATTGAACCGAGCTTATTTCTGATTGAAGCATTAAAAAGATTCGTACCTCTAGCAACTGCTATCAATACAGAAAAAGCACGCTCGGAATATATAATTGCTCCAATTCTAAGTGAAATTGCGTTCCTTAATTCTCAGGTGAGTTTATTTTCGGGACGTAATTTTAATGTGGACGCAAGCATAGGATTAACAGGATTTTGTGATTTTATTCTCACTCGCAATCCAGATAAACTAGTGATTAAAGCACCAGTAGTAGTTATTGTAGAAGCAAAAAATGAGAATATTAATGATGGACTTGCACAGTGTATCGCCTCCATGTATGCAGCACAAATAATCAATCAAAAAAATCAGGAAGAAAATATCAAAACCGTTTATGGTACTGTCACAACTGGACAAGTATGGAGATTTCTTTCAATAGACAAAACTCAGCTTGTAAAAGTTGACCTTAATGAACGTTATTTAACACCTATAAATGAGCTTCTGGGAATTCTTGTCGCCATCACATCAATTCCTAGTAAGAGTGCGTAAAAACTAATTGTCTAAACCTCCACCCCTACCACCAATGTAGAATCTATTAACACTTAGATTCCCGACAACTTTTACGAAGTCGGGAACCTGATTTTTCATAGGTTATAAACAAATATTTACAAAACTGTAAGATAACTTTGCTCAGAATTCATCGGTAATAGTCGCAATTTATGATTTTTTAAATCTGGCTCAAGTCATAAAATTTGCATTGGTATAACACCTAATAAAGCATAAGATACTTCTCTAAGCTCTAAGCAGACTAATATTTGAGTACATATAGCAATCCTATTTGATTTACCAACACGATTGAGGCTTAGATCCCCGACTTCTTATAGAAGTCGGGGATCTTGTTGTTTACGAATGATTTAGGATTGCTATAGACAGAATACCAATTGATGATGAAAGCGTTCATGCTTATTATGCTTGATTTGTCAAGCTTTATTTACACAAACTTAGAAGAGTTTACCCTACTTTTTCTACTTTTATTTTTAACTAAATGATAACAAAAATTAATGGTGCGAGCGAAGTGTAAAAATGACATGAGTTCAATTTAAAATTTGTGATAAAACTCATAATTGACATATTTAAATAAAAAAAATAATATATATTAGTGGCGACAATCACATAGCAAAAACTGAAATTTATCAATCAAAAATGACTACAACTAGCAAATCGCAAGATCATCAAACCACCACAGCTAACTGGCGACTCACTTCAGGCTATTTGCATGAAGGCTATGCAGATTTTGAAGGAGCACATATTTTGTTAGGTCATTTCTTAGCGGATAGAATAGGGGAAGACCCACTCTTGGAAAAAGAACTATTTGCTTCTGACGGCATTTTTGAGTGGGGACATGCTTCACCTCTAGAAAAAGTCATTAATTCCCAGGAAGACTTTGAGTTTTTACTTAAGTATCCCAATTTGTTCCGCAAGTCGATAACCATTATCGAACCGTGGGAGCATGTAGGCGTTAACAAACTTGGCGAAGATGTTCGGGCTTCTAAAAACGTTGCCTACATTGCTCAAAAAGTAGCTGATATAGACTCTATATTATTACCAGTTTGGTCGAGTGGAGTCATAGATTTAGATAAGGTTATTCCAGCAATCACCTCCGGTTATGCAGTGATAGTAGAAGGAGGCGATCCATCGGTATACGATCCATCCACTTGGACAAGTCCGGCATGTCCGCGAGAGGATATGTTTGCATTAGTGGAAAAATTACTCATTTCGCGATCGCCAGCTAGTGCCGCCGCAATCTTCATTTGTGTCGGACACCAGTTGGCAGCAGAATGTCATATCAGACTAATCCAACGTGCAGTCAAAGAAGTCCTGGGCATGACATCTTTGAAACGCGATGGGACAAGCATTGCTCTCAAATCATTACAAGAGGTATGCCGACGCATCGAAGCTATGGGTACTAAACTCAAAGTCAAAAAGCGTGATGGACGCATCGTTGCTCAAGGTTGGAATGATACCCATTTTGCGGTGACGCGCAATGAATCAAAGGAAGTAGGCAATCGCATCCTACTACCCTATCAGACTCCCGATGGCGATGCCTTAGATATTCCTTGGGAAATTATCCATGCCCATGATGTAACTGCTGACGCCCATGAAGGAGTGATTGACACAACGATTCAATATGAGCATTCCGTGTCAATTTCAATGTTTCACTCCGATGAAGTCAACGAAGAAGCAATACTGTTTGCCAACTGGGCTTACCGCAGTATTCATGACGCCATTGTTCCTTATCGCCACATCATTGCTGGCAGCGCTCTGTCATGGCTGATACAACTGCCCGATTCAGTAGAAATTCTCTGCTCGACAGCAGAGGAAACTGGTGAAATAGTTACAGAGTGTTCGGCTACCTGCATTAACTACAAAGACTTTGAAACCAAGAAAATTCGCCGCTCGTTTACTTGCCAGTTTCATCCAGAACTGCTGTCAGATTTGCGTGCAATAGGTAACAGTGACGCTCCATCATATTCAACCTTGAAGAAAGATGATGGCGTCCGCTTATTTGTACGGCTATTGTACGCCGGAATGCAAGAGTGATTGGTATACTCGATCAATAAATCTATCACAAATTAATAAAATTTTAACACAATAGCAGCATCTTGTAGCAGAATTTAAGGTATTGCCTGTGGTAACGGTAGCTCAATGAAAAAATTAATTAAAGGTCTGCGGGAATTCAAATCAAGCTATTTCTGCACACATCAAGAACTTTTTGAACAACTTTCTCACGGTCAAAAGCCTAGAGTATTATTTATTACCTGCTCAGATTCACGAGTCGATCCAAACTTAATTACCCAAGCACAGTTGGGGGAATTGTTTGTCATCCGCAATGCGGGCAACATTATTCCACCATATGGCGCAACAAATGGCGGTGAGGGTGCTACAATAGAATATGCTGTTCAAGCATTAGATATTCAACAAATTATTATCTGTGGTCACTCTCACTGCGGCGCAATCAAAGGCCTGATGAAGATAGAAAAGCTCAGAGAGGAAATGCCGCTTGTACATGACTGGCTCAAGTATGCAGAAGCAACCCGTAGACTAGTCAAAGAACACTATAGCCATTATAACTCCGATGACCTACTCGAAATCGCGATCGCCGAAAATGTACTGACTCAAATCGAGAACTTGCGGACATATCCGGTGATTCACTCGAAGCTCTACCAAGGGCGTCTCAAAATTTACGCTTGGATTTACAACATTGAGACAGCAGATATTTTGGCATACGATGTCGAAAGACACGCCTATGTCTCACCCCAAAGTCAACTACCAGAATCAGAGTTAGATGATTCGCTGCTCTCACCATTTCCAAGTTGCAGCAATGGAAATTATTCCACTCCACCTCATTTAGAAGTAGTTGAACAACCTGATGATATTCCGATTGTTATCGATCAAAGGTTTCCTATGTCACCTTTATCTCCACAACAGATGGAGCGAATTTATCGAGGATCGAGATCTGTGAATTAAAGCTTTTCATCTCCCAAACCAGCTATAATCTGTTGCACAATTACCTGTGGTGGATCTTCTACATTCACCACAAAAGCATCAGATGGTTCCTCAAGAGTATCAAACTGACTTTTAAGCAACTGTTCAGACATAAAGTGATTTGTCCGTGCATGTAAACGCTTTTGAATCACCGCAAACGAACCCTTAAGATAAACCAACTTCACTTGTTCCTCATCAAAAATCAGATACTGGCGATAGTTGGCTTTTAGCGCCGAACATGCCAGTACTACATTTTTATGTTCCTGTAACCACTGTTTTAATGCTGTCGCCATTGCAATGAGCCAAGGCATCCGATCCTCATCTTGAAGAGGGATACCATGCCGCATTTTCTCTATATTTTCTGGTGGGTGGAAACAATCAGCGTCGCTAAATTCCCAGCCTAAATTGTCCGCCAACAGTTTACCGATGGTGGACTTACCAGAACCTGAAACTCCCATTACAACAATAATCATAGTCATAAATTAACCTCACGCAAAGGCGCAAAGGCGCAAAGAGTTTCTTCGCGTCTAGGCGTAGAGCGTGAGACAAAAATTAACTTAAAAACTCACGCGGATCTGTTACATACCCAGTGAGGGCAGAGGCGGCTGCAGTGTAGGGAGAAGCTAGGTAAACTCCGGCTTCTTTATTACCCATGCGTCCGGGGAAATTACGGTTCGTGGTAGAAACGCAAATTTCTGGTTCATTCATACGTCCAAAGGTGTCTTTGGGACCACCCAAACAAGCAGCGCAAGAAGGTGCAGCAGGTTCAATACAACCTGCTTCTAGGAAAATTTCGGATAGGGTTTGTTCAGAGTACTTGAGTTTAAACAAGTCTTCGTAAACTTTTTGAGTGGCAGGTACTAAGTAGGTAGGAACTTTGACTTTATTACCTTTGAGAATTTTTGCCGCGTGGAAAAAGTCTTCTGTTTTTCCACCTGTGCAAGAACCGATGTAAACTCTATCTATCTTGACATTGCTACATTCTCGTGCTAAAGCGCGGTTGTCTGGGGAGTGGGGTTGGGCAACTACTGGTTCTAGTTGGGAAACGTCGTAGCGTCTGTTACTGTAGAATTTGGCATCGGGATCTGTGTACACTGGTTCAAAAGGTTGATTGGTACGCGATCGCACATACTCAAATGTAGTTTCATCTGGTGCGATCGTACCATTTTTGCCACCTGCTTCAATCACCATGTTACACAGGGTCATCCGTTCTTCCATTGTCATTTTTTCCACGGCAACGCCTGCGAATTCCATTGTCCGGTAAGTAGCTCCCGCAACGGTGATATCCCCAATGATGTGTAGAATCAAGTCTTTTGCTAGTAAGTAGGGGGGCATTTCACCATTTAGTATGAAGCGCATGGTAGCGGGAACTTTAATTAATAGTTTACCCGTCCCCATAATAAAGCCTGCATCTGTGTTACCAATTCCCGTAGCAAATTGACCAAATGCTCCTGCATTACAAGTGTGGGAGTCTGTACCAAATAGAACTTCGCCTGGGCGGGTGTGACCTTCTTGGGCTAGGGCTACGTGGCAAACACCTTTGTAGTCTGGGTTGGCTTTAAAGTTTGATTTATCTGTAATGTCGTAGAAATATTTTATGCCTTGTTCTTGTGCAAATTCACGGAGAATATCTACATTACGGTTAGCGCGTTCGTCGGCTGTAAAGATGTAATGATCCGGAATTAAGACGATTTTTTCTGAGTTCCAAACTTTGGCGTCAGCACCAAACTCGCGTTTAAATACACCAATGGTTCCTGGTCCACAAACATCATGAGTCATTAGTACGTCAACATCAACCCAGATATTTTCACCTGGTTCGACTACTGACCGACCAGAGGCTTTCGCCAAGATTTTTTCTGTTATGGTCATGCCCATAGCGATCGCTTTCCTCTTTGATACAGGCTTTACAATCTATGCTACCTGCCTATTTAACAATATGCAGTTTATCATTCTCCCATAAATACATGCTATTTAAGCGATAAATGATGATCTAGTTCAAAATTCTTCGTTTCTGACAAAAAATGTAGAGACGTTCCCTCATCGTTCATACAAGGATTCTGAATAATGCACGTTTCAATTCGGTTGATGTTTATTGATCTAATTCAAATAATTTATACTCTTTATAAGTAAATATGCTTGATGACAACAGTGAAATTACTGTATGATAATTTATTTAATATGTGAAAAAAAGCATATCAGTACAGGGAAGCCATCACCACAAAGAAAGTTTAATACTCATGGACTTGAGATAAATACCTCAAATACTACTTAGGGTATAAAAATGATACAAAACTCAATAAATTCAGAGATTGAGCAGTATGTTTCCACAGATGCTCAGATCGACTGGCAAACAGACATTCCCACCTGTACAATTCCGATGATGACCAAAGGAATGTTGGCAAACATTAACTTTTTTGGTCATCCAGTTTGGAGTAGACAATATTTACAGAAGTGTTATAACAACGAAACCTTCAAACCACGTTGGCAAGCGGCGATGGGAAGTTGGGATGGTAAAATTGTTGTTGATATAGGTTGTGGACCAGGTAACTTATACGCAAAGCTGGGTGGTTCACCAAAAGTGATTATCGGGGTAGATATTGCCCGTGGTGGTTTGGAAATAGCTAAGGAAATAGGGTATACACCTATTTTAGCTGACGCTCATCACTTACCGTTTATTGATCAGTTTGCAGATATAGTCGTCGCTAATTCAACCATACATCATTGTGATGATATGAGGAGAATGTTGGCAGAAGCTGCGAGGATAGTACGTCCTGGTGGTTTACTAGTAACAGATAAAGATCCTCAGAAAACTGCCTGGAATTTAAAAGGTCTTGCTTTATTTTTGCGGGATATACGGATGCCCATCTACCGATTGATACGTAGTAAGTATTATGTTCCGCCGGAAATTAGAAATGCTCGTTGGAAAACCGAGATTCATAATCAAAGACCTGGAGATGGTGTTACACCAGAACTTTACCATCAAGTTTTGGAACCACTAGGTTTTGAAGTGAAACTGTATCCTCACAATCACGATCTTGGTGCTGAAGTGCTTGAAGGTAAGTATGGAAGACTACCTCTAAAACTTAGATTAGCTCAACGTATGTCTGGAATCAACCCAGACTCACCCGCGGCAGCACAAACAATTATGTGTGTTGCGAAAAGAATTAGTTAATCAAAACTTACATGGCGCTAAACCCAAATAGCGCACACCAACTGGTGTGACATCAAAGCGACAAGGTAAAACTTCTAAACCTTGAGCGATCGCACTACGCAACAACGTACCATATACAGGGTCAGCACTATCACCAGGAGCAAACTCGGTGCAATCACCCCGGTTAATTAAGTAAAGCATTACTGCACGACTTTGGGGAAGTAAAGCCATCAGTTCCCGTAAATGTTTTTGTCCTCTTGTGGTTTCTGTATCGGGAAATAATGCTAACTTGCCAGCAGCCCAAGTCGTGTTTTTCACTTCAACATAAATATTACTTAGTGATTCAAGGTGAGAGAGAAAAAAATCTACCCGACTTTTTTTATCTTGTCCGTAAGTAACTTCTGAACGAATTTGGTTGTATTCGCCTAGTTCTGGGAAAAGGCGTTTTTCTAGAGCTAGTTTAATTATTTGGTTGGATAAAGCTGTGTTGATACCTACCCAAGTCGGCTCTGTGTCATTTACTTGAATCATTTCCCATGTGTAGGGTAGTTTACGGTTAGGGTTATTACTTTTGGAAATTTGTACTGCACTACCAATACTGCAAACCCCTTTCATCGGACCGGTGTTTGGGCAATGTGCTGTGACTATTTCCCCATTCGTGAGTTCAATATCGGCAAAAAACCGTTTGTAGCGTTTGAGTAGGATACCTGGGTATAGGGGTGGGTAGTGATAGAGGTAGTCTGTCATAAATATATTTAACCGCATAGCCTGGGGTTTAAACCGCTCTTAAGCTCTGACTTTGCGCGGAGGTTTACCTCCAATCTTACCCGCTCAAAACCCCTATTACTCATTCTCCATTACCATTTAACACTGGGACAATTGATCTTATCACTCCACGAACTGTGGCTGACATCAGGTAGATTCGCCACTAAGATAATATTGCCCTGCAAGTCCATAACCCACCCAGTAGCTTCCACGATTGGGGAGTGGGGATAGCTTGGGGTTGAAACTTTGGGAGGCAATGGGAATTTATCCGCCCCTGATCTGACAACAGCAGGAGAACGAAAATCTTGCATAACAACCTGCCCTCTAAGCGCTTGTCTGGGATCTTCTGGTATGCTACCTCGTCCTGTCACAACAAAACGAGCGTCGCGGTCAGTAGGACAACCTGCGATAATTTGGTCTGCTGGGTCAATTATAGCCAAGGGTAATTGAGTTAATCCTGCAGTTGGGTCAATTTCTGGGATAATGAAGTTGACTGTACCATTAATGCCAAATTGAGAAGTGGCGGTAATGTCGCTGAAATCCGTGTTTTGGGTACGGTATTGTATGCCGTAGATGCCATTGGTGGTGATGTTAATGTTGCCGCCACTGCCGTTGTAGGCATTAGCAGAGATGTCGCTATCTTCTCCGGGAACAGCAACGAGGAATCCAGAATTAATATTGATATTACCACCATTGCCACCAGCATTAGCTTGTCCGGCAGTGGTGGAGATATTGCTGTGATTGCGTAATAACAAGAAATCTTTTAGATTCAAGAAAATGTTGCCACCATCACCCAATAGGGTTGTAGCGCTAATGTTAGAGCGATCGCTCAACCGTAATTGGTTGCTAGTAATTGCTATGTTGCCTGCATTTGATGTGCCATTTCCATTAGCAGCAGTGGTGATAGAGCCGCCATTGGTAAGCTCAATGGAAGCTGCACTGAGATCTATATTTCCTGCGTTGCCTATTGAACTAAAATTGGCACTACTAGAGATCTGACTGCTGATTCCCTGCCTACTTTCACCATCCACCTGGACTTTGCCTGAAATATTAATCTTCAAATCGCCTGCATTCCCTTGTCCATAAGTACTGGAACTAATTTGCCCACCATTTCTTAAAGAAACAGAACCAACACTCAATTCTATATTCCCACCTTTGCCTGTTGCTCCTGCTTCTACTGTACTGAGAACACCACTACCACCCTTGCTGTTTTCCCCATTTGCAAAGAAATCTCCAGTTACGGAGAGCCGGACTCCTCCTGCATCCCCCAGTCCAAAAGTGGAAGAAATGATTTGAGCGCCATTAGTTAGAGAAACCGAACCAGCATCAAGGTCAATATTGCCTGCATTACCTACCCCTCCAGATTCTACACTGCTGAAAACACCACTCACAAATCCCTGGCTGTTTTCCCCATTTGCAAAGAAATCTCTAGTCACATTTAGCCGGATTCCTCCTGCATTCCCGAGTCCAAAAATGGCAGAAACAATTTGAGCCCCATTATTTAGAGAAACCGAACCAGCATCAAGGTCAACCCCGCTTGCATTGCCTACTGCTCCAGGTTCTACACTGCTGAAAACACCACTACCACCCTGGCTGTTTTCCCCAGTTGCCTGGAAATCTCCAGTCACATTTAGCCGGACTCCACCTGCATCCCCTTTTCCAAAAATGGTCGAATTGATTCGAGCTCCATTAGTTAAAGAAACTGAACCAGCATTCAGGGCAACCCCGCCTGCATTGCCTAGCGCAAGAGTATCCACAGTGCTGAAAACACCACTTGCCTCATTTGCTTGGAGATCTCTAGTCACATTTAGCCGGACTCCACCTGCATTCCCTTGTCCAAAAGTGGAAGAATTAATTTGAGCTCTATTATTGAGAGAAACCGAACCAGCATCAAGATCAACTCCGCCTGCATTGCCTACTGCAAGAGACTCAACACTGCTGAAAACGCCACTCACAAATCCCTGGCTACTTTCCCCATTTGCCAAGAAATCTCCAGTCACATTAAGCCGGACTCTACCTGCATCTGCTGTTCCAAAAGTGGAAGAAACGATTTGAGCGCCATTAGTTAGAGAAACCGAACCAGCATCAAGATCAACCCCGCTTGCATTGCCTACTGCTCCAGGTTCTACACTGCTGAAAACACCACTTACAATTCCCTGGCTACTTTCCCCACTTGCTTGGAGATATCGAGTCACATTTAGCCGGACTCCCCCTGCATCCCCGAGTCCAAAGGTAGAAGAAATGATTCGAGCCCCATTGGTTAAAGAAACCGAACCAGCATCAAGGTCAATCTTGCCTGCATGACCTACCCCTTCAGGATCTACACTGCTGAAAACACCACTCACAAATCCCTGGCTACTTTCCCCATATGCAAAGAAATCTTTAGTCACATTAAGCCGGACTCCACCTGCATCCCCTTGTCCATTAGTGGAAGAAGCGATTTGAGCGCCATTAGTTAGAGAAACCGAACCAGCATCAAGGTCAATCTTACCTGCATTGCCTACCACTCCAGAATTTACACTGCTAAAAACGCCACTCACAAATCCCTGGCTGTTTTCCCCACTTGCTAAGAAATCTTTAGTCACATTAAGCCGGACTCCACCTGCATCCCCAAGTCCATTAGTGGAAGAAGCGATTTGAGCGCCATTAGTTAAAGAAACTGAACTAGCATTTAGGTCAACCCCGCCTGCATTGCCTACCGCTCCCGCCTCCACTTCGCTGCTGATACTGTTGTCATTAAAGAGCGAGACTGACTCGCTAGCTGTAATTTTCACCGAACCAGCATTACCTGCTCCAAAAGTTCGCCCTTGCCACTCAGAACCATTACTAAGAAAGACGGAGCTAGCTGTGACATTAATATCACCACCAGTTATACTTGGTACATTGGTATAGTTATCGCTGCTAATTTTAGCGTTATTGAATGAAATATCTCCATTGGAAGTCAGAGTAATATTTCCGCTAAGTAACCCAACGGAGTTGATGCCACTGCTTGGGTTGAAGGTGATGTTCCCATTTGCTAGTAACCTGACATCTCCACCATTGCCCAAATATTGCTCATTAACCGTAGTAGCGTTTGTGTCAATTAAACTATTGCCAATAATACTGCCTTTGGAGTCAATATTTACCGCTCCCCCCCCTGTCACTACTGTACCGTTAATTTGAATGTCTCCCGCCAAATTGGGGTTAGGGTAATATTGGTTAGTTAACAGCACTTGTCCTGTTATGGGTTTGTTGGCAGTATCTGCAAATAAGATAGAACCGACTTTGATATCGGCACTTGTGTTTGTATTGGTGACGATGAGATTGGAGAAACCAGGATTACCAAGAGCCGACATTGATGGTGCGATCGCACTTGGCGAAACTCCGGCACGTATATCTAATGTTGGTTTGGTATTGCCGGAAATCGCTACACTCGTACCATCTGATAAAGCAACGTTTTCTACTATTCCCGAATCTGTATCTGCTTTGGTGATTGTAATATTGGGGATTTCGACCTTACCGCCTGCTATGATATGCAAAGAGGCTCCCGTATAGCTACCAATTGAGACATCTCCACCACTTCTAATCACTGGGTCATCGCTACTAGACAAACTCCCCATGCCACTTCCCTGTTGTGACGGGGAAGATAAGGACAAACTTTCTGGCACTTTTTCTAGACGAAAACTACCGTAACTGGTATAATGTGCGTCTCCGGCAACAGGATTAGCCGACCGCAACACCATATCCCTACCTGAGAATAAACCACTGTCGGGATGATTCAGCACAAATATATCCAGCTTTTGATTTCCCTGCAAGACCAAGTTACTGCCTGCTGTGGCAATGAATGGTTTACTCGTACTGTCTCGTATAGTCACAGTATTACCGACTACATTTAAATTTTCCCCGGCTCTGAGTTGACCTTGCAAATTCAAATTGCTACCAATCAGATTTAAATCTTGTCCTACGGATAAATTCCCTTGATTGCGAATCTGTCCGTTAGGAGTTATAGAGCCATACTGTAAACCTGGCGTCACATTAATCTTCAGTAGCGGCGGCGTTGTTGGGTTATCGGCACTAAAAGTATATTTGTCAATATTAACACGAGTCGCTGTAGTAGCTGTGAACGAGCCGCGTAGATCTAGCTTTGCATTGGCACCAAAAATAATGCCGTTGGGATTCATGAAAAATAGATTCGCACTGCCATTTACTCCTAAGGTGCCGAATATCCGTGAGATATTACTTCCACTCACCCGAGTAAAGATATTGGTAACGCCATTGGGAGAAGCAAAATAAACTTGCTGTCCGTTGTTGACATTGAATTCGCGAAAACTATGGAATAGGGTGGTATCTCGAATTGCTCCCCCTGTAATTAAGTCTTTCACACCTTGAGGCGTGACAAGGGAATTTTCTCTGCCCAAAGTAGCATCAGGGATAATCTGAGCATATACTGTACGACTAAAAGCCGTCGATATACTGCTAGCTAACAGTAAGACTGCAATTTTTAACCACCAATACCAACTTTTCGCTTTCATATCATCATATCATGTCCGTTAAATTGACCAAATCAAGCAGGGGTGTACCAATTTTAATTACTGTACCCTATCTACCTGCTTTTTTCTAAATACGAGTGTGAGTAAGCCTTTTGAGACTTAACGGGAAAAGTCAGATCTTATGCTGAGGACACACCAGAAGAGAAAGAGTAAGAGATTTTTATGCCTAAATTATGTAAAAGTTACCATATTTAGCATAATGTAGGGTGTGTTAGGCGAAGCCGTAACGCACCAAACTGCGGTAATTAGGTGCGTTACGTTACAAAGAGCGCACCCTACGTATATTTTGTATTTAATTTCAGCAATATTAAATCATGACAATTGATACGTCTAATATTAATAATCTGTGGGGTTCTTTGATTGTTGAAGAGTTAATTAGAAATGGGGTTAATTATTTTGTCATTTCTGTAGGTTCTCGTTCCACGCCTTTAACGGTGGCTGTTGCTCGCCATCCCAATGCAGAAAAAATAGTTTGTTTTGACGAACGTGCTGCGGCTTTTCATGCGCTAGGCTATGCTCGTGCTACACTTAATCCTGCTGTAGTTATCTGTACTTCTGGAACAGCAGCAGCTAATTACTTTCCGGCTGTGATTGAAGCTTCTACTGATTGTGTGCCATTGATTGTGTTATCTGGCGATCGCCCTCCTGAACTACGTCAAACTGGTGCTAATCAAACTATTCAACAATTTAATCTTTACGGAGAGTATGTAAAATGGCAATTCGATTTGCCTTGTCCTGACGAAAAAATTCCTCCACAAATGGTTTTAACAACCATCGATCAAGCGGTTTACCAGGCACGAAAATCTCCTAGTGGTTCTGTACATCTTAATTGTATGTTTCGCGAACCTTTAGCTCCTACAAATGCACATATTACCGATGGGTATTTAGATTCTCTAACTCTATGGCAGAAACAGAAAAAACCATATACTCAATATACCTCGTCCCAAGTCATACCAGATGCAGATAGTGTTAACCAAATTGCTGATATTATCAATCAAACTCAGTGGGGAATTTTAGCTGTTGGTCAATTAAAGTCTGATGCTGATGTTCAAGCTGTATCGCAATTAGCAGAAAAACTAAACTTACCTGTATTTACTGATATTCAATCAAGATTACGCTTAGATTCACATACTAATGTAATTAATTATTTTGACCTATTATTGATAGATTATTTACATTCTCAAAAACCACTAGAAACTATTTTACAAATTGGTAGTCGCATAACATCGAAAAGATTTATGCAACTAATAGAGCATCAAACACTAAATTATATTGTGGTTACTGATGACCCTTTCCGCCACGATCCATCGCATAATGTTTCTTGGCGAATTGAGGCTAGCATTTCTCAATTTTGCCAACAGCTATTACCCGCGATCGCTAAGTCTATAAATTCACATTTGTTAATTCAATTACAGCAGCAATCTCAATTAATTAACCAAACTATAGATGATTTTCTCGGACAATCACAGGAAATTAGCGAACCAGGTATAGCGAGAATAATTTCTCGTTATATTCCTAAACAACACGGACTATTTCTTGCTAACAGTATGCCGATTAGAGATATGGATATGTACGCTGTATGTGAAGGTTCTCCTGTCGCAGTAAGTGCAAATCGCGGTACAAGTGGAATTGAAGGTACTATCGCTTCAGCGGCAGGTTTTGCTGTGGGCTTGAATTCATCGGTTACTGTTCTCATCGGAGACTTATCTTTTTTATATGATTTGAATTCACTTGCCCTGTTGAAATCCCTTTCTCAACCTCTAATTATTGTCGTAGTTAACAATGATGGTGGGGGAATATTTTCTTTTTTACCAATTGCTCAGTTTCACGATGTTTTTGAACCTTACTTTGGTGTTTCTCATCAACTTGAGTTTAAGTATGTAGCGAAAATGTTTGGTATTGACTATTATCATCCAGAAACAACGGATGCATTTCTAGTCACTTACCAAACTGCGATTAGTCATCAGCGCCACGCTGTAATTGAAGTGACAACGGATCGGAATAAAAATTACGCTTTGCATCAAGATTTGCAGCAGCTGCTACAAACCCACGGAAAATTCCTTGCTGTGCAGGATCGTTAATGGAAAGTTCTGGATGCCATTGCACTCCTAACATCCAAGGATGACATTCATTTTCTAACGCCTCAATCACTCCATCTGTAGCTTGCGCTACAATCCGCCACCTTTTCGGAACAGTGCGAACTGCTTGATGATGCCATGAAACAACAGTCATTTCTCTCACTCCCACCAAATTTGCCAAAAGACTATTTGGTATAATTTGCACAGTATGTTCTGTAGAATGAGATTGATCTGATCGATGAGCGATCGCATTACCAAATTCATCTGGTATATGAGGTATCAGATTTCCGCCATCAGCAACTACCAACACCTCTAAACCACGACAAATACCTAATACTGGTATATCAGTAGCTAAAAGTAACTGTCCAAGTGCTAATTCAAAAGCATCACGTTCAGTATCAATATTATATATAGTGGGATGAGGAAAACCATTATATATAATGGGGTCAATATCACCTCCTCCAGATAAGATCACACCATCCACTAATTCTAAGATGAATCTTGGATCTGATTCTCCAGGCGGTAGCAAAATCGGTCTTCCACCTGCTTGACGAATTGCGTTTGCGTAAACAGCAGGGAGAGAAAAATTGCCCGTTAATTGTTGTCCGGAAGTGGTTATGCCAATCAGCGGCGGCTTTACTCCAAATGCAGTCATTAGTTACAAGATGTCGTTAACAAAGGTTTTTCTGATGATAACCTCTCGTTCTTGGGGCTAATTCAGCAACAAGCGATCGCTGAAGTTATGGCTCTACCTAAACAAGATACCAGACGCTCTGCTATCGTCAAGCTGCTGGCAACTTGGAAAGTTAGTATAGAAGTAAGTAGCCAGATTGATGCCGAAGAAAGGGAATTAGTTATGAACTTATCACAAGCTTACCTAGAATGGGAACAACAAACTGAGCTAAGGGGAGTCGAGCGAGGCAAGGAGCAGGAGCGGCGTGAAATTGTGGAAAACTTACTTTTAGCGCGTTTTGGGGTACTTGACTCACAGTTGGCGGCAATCGTGCAGCCAATCTTGAATTTACCAGCTACTGAGTATGCAGCTTTGCTATTGCAATTTTCCAGTTTGTCACGGGAGGATTTGTTGGCGCGGTTTGGATAGTTTGATTTTCAGTCATTCAATCTTATTCAGAAAGTAACATGAGTTGCCCCACATGCCGCCCCGTAGTTTCAGGTTCGAGGCGTTGAGTGGCAGTTATTTTCTCTCTCATCGAAAATAGGAAATGACTTAAAAACAAAACAAACGCCATGATAGATGAATTCTACAATCGGGGATTAGAAAAAGCTAAGCAAAAAGATTATGCTGGGGCTATTGAGGAATTTACTGATGCTTTGCAGCTAGCACCTGATGCTAATGCATACTGTCAAAGGGGTTTGGCATACTACGATTTAGGAGAAATACATCAAGCTGTTTCAGATTATACAGAAGCTTTAAAATATAATCCTCAACATGCACAGGCATACTATTGTCGGGCATTGGCAAGAGTAGCGCTCAAAAATTTGCCAGGAGCGCTTGCGGATGTGGAGCAAGTTATTCGCCTCAATCCTAAACATGCGGCAGCTTACAGTTTGCGGGGAACGGTACGGCGTAAAGAAGGGTATATTCAAGATGCGATCGCCAGTTTCAAAAAAGCTGCGGAATTATATTTAGAAAAACAGGATAAGGAAAATTGTAGCCGTTTATTAGAGATGATTCAACAGCTACAACCAAAAGAAAAAGCTGTTGCTGTTACTCAGCAGAGTTACAAAGTAGCGCCGATAATATCGGAAAACTCCTATTTTACCCAGTTATTAGAACAAGCGGAACATGGAGATACTCGTCAAGCAATGGAGGGGTTAAACTGGGCGTTGCAGGTAGATCCGCAAGATGCGCAAGCCTTTTGCTGTCGGGGAGTTGTGCGTTGCAAGCAGGGAAATTACCGGGATGCGATCACTGATTTCAACTCGGCGCTGCGACTTAATTTTCAAGATAGCATTGTTTATCGCAATCGGGGGAAGGCTCGTTTTCAGTTAGGAGATTTTCAGGGAGCGATAGCTGATTTCAATCAAGCTTTGCAAATGCAACCCCAAGATGCACTGCTTTATGTTGCCAGAGGAAATGTCTACCGGGCAATGGGTAATTATTACGGTGCGATTAAAGATTATACTCAAGCTTTGCAAATCAATCCAGATGATGCTCAAGCTTACTATAATCGGGGTCTTGCCTATACTTGTTTAGAGGAAATGCAACGTGCTGTGGATGATTATCAGCGGGCAGCAAGTATATTTTGTGAAAAAGAAGACTGGCAAAATTACCAACAAGTCTTAGATGGGTTGAAAAAAATCATTGCACGTAGCCCAGAGTTAAAACAGACAGCAAATAACGTGTTACGTCAGCGTTTGTTGCGATTGGTAGGGGGATATTGGGAAATTGCCCAACGACTGATTGAGCAGGCTAAGTATAACTATCCCGGGATGACAGATGAGTGGTACATGGAAAAAGTGATTCATGATTTGGAGAGCGATCGGGGTAGATGAGCGATTTAAGCTCAATGGAGAAACTGGGTTTCTAATATAAATGGGGACATAAATGTTTTAGTTATGCACCTAAAATTCAGATATTTTTGATAAGATACCCGACTTTTTCAAGAAGTCGGATATCTCCATTTCTTATAAATAATCTAGAAGCGCTTTACTGTCATTAAATTTAAGAATTAATTAGAATATAACTGCACTATTTTTGTCCATTATTTAGTGAATTAAATCTTGAAATACTAGAGTATATCTAAGAATATGGTAGTGGAATAAGGAAATACAAAATCTCCTTCCAATCGCAAGAACTTAACTCGGAGTGAACTCAAAATGGCTAGAATCACAATTTCTAACTTAAACACCGTTCAAAACAATTTTCAAGTTTTGAGCAATACGGAGCTTGATGCTACAAAAGGTGGACAATTGGGTGCACTTATTTCCGCATTAAATTTTATTGGTAGTGATTCTGACCTGTTAGATGCTTTCAACGGCGAAGATTCTGACGTTGTTGATCTTACTAATAATCGCATTCTTACTGGTGGTCTTATCAACGAACCTTTATTCTAGATACCTAATTCTTTTGTCAAATGCTTATTCAACCAATTTGCCGTCCACCGCCCAAAAGAATACCCATAATCGCGAGAACTACTACTTATTAATTCCTTTAAACGCTCTAAATACTGCTCATTCGCAGCTTTAGGACGCCCAATGGAACAGTCTTGCCATTGATGCGCCATTCCAGCACGAGCAATGTGCGTCCAATGTCTTGCTGTTGCCGGAGAGCATCCCAAAATTTGACAAATTTCTGTTTGAGACTTCCCCTCATCTGCCAATAGCATAATTTGAATACGCCGGCGATAAGATTGGGATAAATCCTCTTGTAGAATCTTTTGCAGAAGTTTCCGCTGAAATTGTGTTAAATATTTACCATTGAGAATCTCCAAAACAACTGTATCGGTATTCTTTTGGTCATTCAACATGTCTGTACTACTTAAATCCTCAGTATTTAGACTTGTGTTGTGAGTAAAACCATCAATTTCACCCATAATGTATAAATATTTGCAAGTATTTACTCTTAACTTTTGCCTTCATACTAGTAGATATATTTATAAAAACTTTACTTTATGTATGATGGCGTCAATCTATTTTTTTAAACAACACATTAATTACTGTAATAAAAATAACTTAGCATCTGAAAAAACTTAAAAAATCATACCTCAGATATAGGAAGCAAAATTAATAAAGTCTACCTTTAGATACATGGAAAAAATAATACTTGTTTATGTACAGCAGCGATTAGATAAAGTTTAATTTTTTATTAGATAAAAAACAGTACATTATGATTTTAGGTATCAATGTAGAACTCCATCTGACTACACCAACCATGAGAAATATAATGTATAGTTTTGGTAAAAAAAATATAAATTTTAATATTTTTTACGTGAAGATACTTACAAAAGCAAATTTTCAATTTATTTGATGCCATAATTACGTATAGTAAGTAGTCTAAAAATTACATTTATTTTCAGACTACTTAGATTTAGAATAACTATACGGAGTACATCATGAATCCATTGTTCAATGAAATTGCAGATTCTGAAGCAACCAACCTTTTAGGTGGTCGCTCAATTAAATCTTCTGACTTTCTAAGTGTTAACGCTGAAGCATTCGCTAAGTCTTTCGCTAATACTGAATTTTTTGAGACTGGCTATCCCCAAACCTATACCAACACTTTCACAAAGTTAGACGACGTAACCTCTTACTCAGAGTCAACATCTCTAGCGTCTATTTTCTACAGCGACGAACCTATCTAAGGGTAATTAGTAAGATAGTGTAAAGCTTGTCTAGCAACTTCTTATTATTCTGGAAAGTAGTACTAGATTATGTTTTTACAACTTTCTTTAAGAAAGGCATTAAATGTAGAGACGCGATACATCGTGTCTCTACAAGATAGGTGGGTAAGATTAAGTATCGGCTGTTAAGATTTCAATTTAAGCCCTTTAAGTATTGAAATAGATAGCGACTATAAAGTCATATATAGTATTTATGTAAATGAAAGTACGAACAAGCAAACTACCAGTGGGAAATATCAAAAGCACACCATGTATATCTAAATACGTAGTGTGCTTTTTAACTTTGATAAACTTTTAGTTCATCTAACTATTAAACACCAGGAGTCAAAGTGAAAACTGCTAGATCAAAAGCAGTATCAATCACATCTTCAGTGACTCCGCCATTAAATATTGCACCAGCACCAATGACGAACAGGTAAGTATTAAGATCAAAGTTAACTGTAGTAGCAGCACCACCTCTTACTTGGGCTACTTCTTCATCTGTGATTTCAACAAACAAAGGTTTTTTCTCGTTCATTTTCAGAATTATTTCCTCTTTTTGATTATTTCGCTTCATGTGTTTTTGGCAACATCATATTTAATAGCGTAATAAGAATAATACTCAATATTTAAAGGCTAAAGTAATTACTATTTCTGTAAACTAAATTGCCAAAATATGAAATAACAATTTCACATTTATGACAACTCTATTTCCGAAAACTACATAAGCTAGGCTATTTTATTGATTGCATGGGCATACTTTCTTTCTGATCTTAAGCGCTACTAAAAAAGCGCCAGACGCCAATGAACTTAAAAATTCTAAATTTGTGATGTTTTTGGGACAAAAAAGTTTTAGATTTGTCTAATCAAAATTTACAAAAATGGATAGAAAAACTCTTATTTAGATTAAAATGTTAAGGCTGTGTTCAAAAAATACTAATATATGGAGGAGTTATGTCTCTAGAAAATGTACAAGCATTTTACAAAAGGTTAGCTACTGATGAAGCTTTCCGCAGTCAAATTCAAGGTGTTAAGAGTAAGTATGAATGTAGCCAAATAGTTAAAGGTGCAGGTTATGATTTCACTCAAAAAGAGTTTGAAGAATATACAGAACAATTATTGGAGTCAACTGTTGCCGATGAACTCCTCAAAGATTTAGATGAAAAAGAACTAGCATCTGTAGTAGGTGGGGCAACATCAGTATTGAGTGAAGAGCCAGTTTACCGAGCAATGTATGGGGTTGTGACAGATGAACCACTAGCGAGCTGGTATAATTGGATTGGAATTGGCAGATTTAAAGAGCCAATTATACAACCGATGTATGGGGTTGTTCTGAACCCTCTAGAAAAAGATTAAGTTCAAGTTGCGCTTACAGCTTAGACAAGCGCGAGTGTGAAGTATAGGCTTAGGCTTTTGGGGACGGATGGAGATATTTCCGTCCTTATTTTAATAATTTAATTGAGGATCTTTTCATGACGCAACGTAGAATTAGTTATGCGGTTTGGGAAATCACGCTAAAATGTAATCTAGCTTGTCAACACTGCGGTTCTCGTGCCGGTCATACAAGAACAAAAGAACTTTCCACAGCAGAAGCCCTTGATTTAGTTAGACAAATGGCATCAGTTGGGATTACAGAGGTAACCCTAATTGGGGGTGAAGCTTTTCTGCGTCCTGATTGGCTAGAGATTGCTCAAGCAATTACCTCCACTGGGATGCTTTGTAGTATGACTACTGGGGGTTATGGTATCACATTAGACACGGCACGTCGAATGAAAGAGGCTGGGATTAGAGTGGTTTCTGTCTCCGTTGATGGCTTAGAAGCGACTCATGATCGTCTTCGTGGTAGAGATGGTTCCTGGCAATGGGCGTTTAAGACAATGAGTCATCTGAAGGAAGTAGGTATTCGTTTTGGTTGCAATACTCAAATCAATCGCCTATCTGCTCCAGAATTCCCTCGTATCTACGAACACATTCGTGACGCAGGTGCATTTGCTTGGCAAATTCAGTTAACTGTGCCGATGGGTAATGCCGCAGATAATAGTGAGATTCTGCTGCAACCTTATGAACTGCTGGATGTGTACCCCATGATTGCCCGTGTTGCCCAAAAAGCTTTTCAACAAGGAGTGCAAGTACAACCAGGAAATAATATCGGCTACTATGGTCCCTACGAAAGATTCCTGAGGGGAGGGGATGCTTGGTCTTTTTGGCGGGGATGCAGTGCGGGACTATCCACTTTGGGCATTGAAGCAGATGGTGCGATCAAAGGTTGTCCTTCACTGCCTACTTCTGCTTACACTGGTGGTAATATCCGTGACCACTCACTGCGCACAATTATTGAAGAGACAGAAGAATTGCGATTTAATTTGGGGGCTGATACTCCTAAAGGAACAGAACACTTGTGGGGTTTCTGCAAAACTTGCGAATTTGCTCAACTTTGTCGCGGTGGTTGTAGTTGGACTGCTCATGTTTTCTTTAATCGGCGGGGGAACAATCCTTACTGTCATCATCGCGCCCTTACTCAAGCAAAACGCGGTATTCGCGAACGAGTAGTTCTCAAACATCGGGCGGAGGGAAATCCCTTTGACAATGGCGAGTTTGCTTTGATTGAAGAACCGATAAATGCACAAAAGCAAGAGTTAGACCCACTTCATTTTAGTAGCGATCGCATTCAATGGTTTCAAGATGGGCTTGAACCATTAATATCAACCAAGGTTAATTGAAAATACATTTGCTCAGAATATTATGTTTACTGATTCTACCCCTTCAGAAAATACTACTAATGCTCAAGACCAAACTCAGGAAAACTCTCCTGCGCCCTTATTACCTCGCTCAGCTTGGAATAATCAGTTAGCTTATTTGAGAGTTGTTTTTAGAGCAAAGAAAGCTTTAGACAGAATTGAGAAAGAAGCTGGGGTCTTGAAACTTTAAAGCAGATGTGAAAGCGGAGGAATTCAAACCTATATTCCGCACCCAATAGTGTCACAATCGGTAATTACTGAAATAAAAAAGCAAACCAAGAATAAAATGAGAC
>NZ_JACXAE010000063.1 GCF_014698965.1 Iningainema tapete BLCC-T55 | reverse complement strand
GCATACCGCCAGCGTTCATCCTGAGCCAGGATCAAACTCTCCGTTTTGATTCTGGTGTAAACACGTTCCGGAGGAACGTCTCTACTGTCTTGATTTCTTTTTTGGGTTAACCCAATTTAAGTTTCTTGACGAGGATTTCTTTTGTAGAAGCTTTCAAACTATTGATTTTTCTCGGTTCGGTTGCCGTCTTTCTTGTCGGCACTTATCTAAGATAACTATTCCTCACCGAAGTGTCAAGGGGTTTGGAAAAAATTTTTGATTTTTTTTCCTCTAGGTAACTTTACTCTCAGTTGCCCTCGACATACCAACTGCTCAAAAGCATCTAGTACAACAACTTTCAAACTATTTATTTGTCACGGTTCGGTTGTGCTCAAGTCTGTTGACTCAACACCGCCTAAATATAACAGTACGACGATCGCCTGTCTTGTAGAGTTAACCGTACATATTTGGTAGTGACTCTACTCTAACTACATTCAATAAACTGTTCCTCGTAAAGATTGAGCATCAATCGGTTTAATGAGGTAAATCCGCAAACAATGCCAAACGGTTGACAGTATCAAAGGTAGTTTTTGGCAAAACCGCACAATTCTAGGACGATCGCTCCCATTAATCTGGGCTATTTTGAGATTATTCTCCGAACACTGTTCTAGGCGTGAGAAAAACTGCGGGTGGAAAGTATTCAAAATCACCGGAAAAGCCCGTGCAGCCGTTTCATTAGTCTTGTGAATGACTTGGGTATTGTACTCCCGTGCATCCAAGCCAATTGATTCATAAAACTTTGCTCGTTCAAATACCGTCAAAGTATGAGTCACAAACACAGCCAGCAAAAAGAAACGTACCCATAGCCGTGCTTTCCAATTATTCCACAACCGTGGTTGAGACTCTAGTAACGCCTTAAAAAAATCCCCATGCCGATTTTCGTCCTGACACCAACTCTCAAAGTAGCGGAACAGAGGATAAAATTGCTGCTCTGGATGCGACTCTAAATAACGATACATTATTATGTAGCGCCAGTAACCTATCTTCTCCGACAGGTACACCGCGTAGATAATCCACTCTGGTGGAAAGAAAGTATAAGTGCGGTTTTTAGTCAAATAGCCCAAATCCAGCGATAGATTAAAATCTGCCATTGCTTTATTGAGAAATCCAGCATGACGTGCTTCATCTCGCGCCATAAAATGGAAGGCTTCGGCTAATACAGGATTACGGTTTTTCAGTCGGCGTGATAACTCTTTAAATAGCAGAAACCCAGAAAACTCCGAAGTACAAGAACGTTCCAAGAAATCAATGAAGGCAATACGGGTTTCCGCTTCTATATTGTCCCAACATTTCTCAAACTTTGCATCACGTACAAAGTGATGGCGATTATAGTCAGCCCTTAACTCCTCCAGAATAGCTCTCAACTCCGGCTCATGCGCCGAAATATCCATATGCGCGATCGCATCAAAGTCAGTAGTGTAAAACCGAGGTGTAAATAATGTTTCCTGAGTCGGCGTTTTCGCGCCACTGAGCAACTCAGATGAAGGTTTAACAGACTTAACCATAAATAATCCGTCAATTACTTCTGCCTATATTTAGCTATATAAGCATAAAGCTTTTTAAAATTCCATAATTGTTAAACAAAATTTGAAAAACTATTTATGTAGAAAAATTTTAAGATTAATAAACTTTAGGTAAGTCAGTATTCATCATGTTGTAATCACTAATAATCAATTCAGAAAAAATACTGCTTTTTAATCAAAATATTTCTTGTTCTTAACCTAAATGTGAGAGTTTCAGAAAGTATAGAAAGCTTCATGTAGTATCAATCTGAAGCATACTCTCAATAGCTCTTGCTTAGTGAAAAAAAGGTTGCTGAAACTTTAATTTTATTAATTCATCAGAGTGCATTACTGAGCAATAGAACAAAAATTGTGCGTGTTCCAAATCAGGGAAAAATATGTCAAACGTAACACTCAAAGGATTTGCCGTTCTACCAGCCGATACATTTGCTGATGGTCCTGCTTCTGGTAACTTCATTACAGGTAACACCAACGGAAGAACAATTCCATTTCCAGGTCAACCTATACAAGGCTTTAGTGGAGTTCAGTTTGCAGGTAGAAACAGCTTTTATTTCAATTCTGACAATGGTTTTGGTGCTAAAGACAACAGCGCTGACTTTTTACTACGAATTCAACGCTTAAACCCCAACTTTCGTGGTAGCGAAGCAGGCGATGGTAGTGTAGAAACACAAGGCTTCATTCAGCTATCAGATCCCGATCAAAAAGTTCCTTTCTCAATTGTCAACCAAGGTACACCAGATCGTTTATTAACAGGTGCAGATTTTGATATTGAATCTCTAGCATTAGCAAATGATGGTACATTCTGGATTGGTGATGAATTTGGTCCTTACCTGTTGCACTTTGATAGCACAGGTAAATTGTTAGATGCTCCAATTCCCACCCCTAATTACTTCAAACTCAACACCCTCAACGGGCAACCCCCAATCGTCATTGGACACCGGGGTGCAAGTGGTGAGCGCCCCGAACATACATTAGAAGCATACAAATTAGCGATTGAGCGTGGTGCTGACTTCATTGAGCCAGACTTAGTTTTAACTAAAGATGGTGTTCTAGTTGCTCGTCACGAAAACGCGATCGCCATCATCAATCCACAAACTGGGGCATTAGTTGAAGCTACCACAGACGTTTATCTACGTCCAGAATTTGCTGATCGCTTAACCACCAGAGTAGTAGATGGAGTAACAATCACAGGCTGGTTTACCGAAAGCTTCACCTTAGAAGAACTGAAAACACTACGAGCAGTAGAACGTCTTCCTTTCCGCGATCAATCATATAACGGATTGTTTGAAGTCCCAACCTTAGACGAAATCATCAATCTCGTCAAGCAAGTAGAAGCGGAGACAGGACGCAAAATTGGTATCTACCCCGAAACCAAACACCCCACCTATCACGATTCTATTGGTTTATCTCTTGAAGAACCACTAGTTGAAACCCTAGTAAGAAATAATTTTACCGATCCTAGTCGCGTATTCATTCAGTCTTTTGAAGTTAGCAACCTGAAAGAGCTCAACACGCTAATTGACGTACCACTAGTACAATTATTAGATGCCGAAGGCATTGCTCTTGACGGTACACTCATTGAAAATCAGCCCTACGACTTTGAAGTGAGTGGAGATACTCGTACTTATGGAGACTTGCGTACACCTGAAGGCTTAGCAGAAATAGCTACTTACGCTGATGGCATTGGTCCTTGGAAGCGGATGATAGTATCAGTTAGAGGTGTTGACAATGATGGTGATGGTCGAGCAGATGATATTAATGGGGATGGAGTAGTTAACGACGCTGACAGATTCACAACACCTCCTACAACCCTAGTTCAAGATGCTCACGCTGCTGGGTTACTAGTACATCCTTACACCTTCCGCAATGAAAATCTCTACCTAGCGGCAGATTACAACGGAAATCCACAACTAGAGTACAGACAATTTATTGGTTTGGGAGTAGATGGTTACTTCAGCGACTTCCCTGGTACAGGATTCCAAGTGCGCGAACAAATAGCGGGAAGTTTTGTACGCTCTCCGCAAAACCCAGATGTTCTAGCAGGTAATGCTTTCTCTAACCTTGGTGGTTCTAGAGGTTTTGAAGGACTTGCAATTAGTCCCGACAAAAACACATTGTATCCCTTGTTAGAAGGATCTGTTCTTGGCGATCCCGCTAATGCCCTGCGCATTCATAAATTTGATATCCCAACCCAAGAGTATCAAGGCTTAGTTGGATACTACCGTTTGGAAAACTCCAGCTATGCGATTGGCGATTTTACCGTAGTCAATGACAATGAATACTTAGTAATTGAGCGTGATAACGAACAAGCAGACGCCGCCCAATTCAAGAAAATCTTCAAAGTAGACTTGTCCCAGAAAGATGCTGATGGGTTTGTGGTTAAAGAGGAAGTAGCAAACCTCTTAGATATCAAAGACCCACAAGACCTCAATCAAGATGGTAGCACAGTCTTCAACTTCCCCTTCCAAACCATTGAGAATGTCTTGGTACTTGATGACAGACACATCTTGGTAGCCAATGATAACAACTATCCCTTCTCTGTGGGACGTCCCCCAGAAATCGACAACAACGAAATCATCATCCTAGAACTGGAAAAATCACTTAACGTTGATCCCCGTGTAGGTCTTGCCGGACTCAACTACAATAGAGTTGATTTTGCTAGCGGTGGTCTAAATTTCAACGATAATTTTACATTCAACATCGGTAGTGATGTGCTAGCACAGAATACTCTGGTGTAATTTCGGTTTCATGTAGTATTGCCTAAAAGGCTATGATGGGGTAGCGGAGTGATACGATAAGGCTGTAATTATCTTTAACACTCCCTATGCCCATCTTTTTTTAGTAAATGTGAGGAGATGACTGAAGTTTTACAAGTTGGCGATCGCACAATTACTACTGATAAAATTGTTCCGCTACTGAAGCAGTACGGAATACTACCTCAGTTAGTCAGAGAAATTATCATCGAACAGGCTACGGCGAAAATTCCTTTAGAACAGGAAGAAACAATGAAAGCCTATAAGCAGTTCTACCAAGACAATCAGCTAACTACAGAAGATGACCTAAAAATATGGTTAGACACCCGTGGATTAGAACGAGAACAGCTTGATTATATAGTGACACGTAATGCTAAACTAGAGAACTTTAAGAAAATAACTTGGGGAGACAAACTCGAAAGCTACTTTATTCAACGTAAAGCAAAGTTGGATCGAGTAGTCTATTCTTTAATTAGAGTCGGCGATGTTGGCATAGCCCAAGAACTTTACTTCCGTATACAAGAAGGTGAACAATCCTTTAGCGACTTGGCACGGGAATATTCTCAAGGTCCGGAAGGTCAAACAGGCGGTATACTAGGTCCAATGGAGTTAGGCATTCCTCACCCAGCTTTGGCAAACATCCTTTCATCCAGTCAGCCAGGGCAACTCATACCACCAACTCGTCTAGGAGAATGGATGGTAATTGTGCGCTTAGAAAAGTTTCTTCCCGCTCAATTAGATGATGCCATGCGACAACGACTGTTAAATGAACTATTTGAAAATTGGCTACAAACTCAATTAAAAGAGACTCTACAACAATCTGAGCAAAAGCCGTCTAATTAAGCAGTTTCACGGTTATCAAGTAGTAGATGGCTCAAATATAACCTGAGCTAGTATGCCTTTTTGTGCAAATTGAGCTATGAATAATCTGCTAACTACCTATGATTCTGCCTTGTTAAATCAAATCAGTTCTCATGTTTGCCAAGCAATGATTGTTATACAACAGCAGCAGCGAGAATTATTGCTAGAAAAGTACAGAAATGTAGATTGGCGTAGCGAGCACTATCAATCGAGTTTGACAAATAAGTTAACAGAAGTACTTAGTTCAACTCAAGATTGGGAAGCATTAGTTCAGCAGTTGCAAAGGTTCCTGACAGTGCTAATTCCTGAATCATCTGAGTCTGAAATATTAATAGGACTACTGGAAAAAATTCGTCAACTTAATCCTAGAAAACCTGAAATAAATAGCTCTGTTATTGTAGATAACTTAAAATCGATAGCAATTTTACTATTAGATGCAGAAAACTTACAAATTAACACGGAAACGGAAAAGTTTTTAACAAAAGTTTGTACTTGTCCAATTCAAGTTAAAATTGCCTTTGCCAATTGGCGTAGTCTGGGTAAACTAGATGTAGATTTTCATCGGCGTGGTTATGAGTTAATTCATGTTCCTGCTGGCAAAGATAATGCAGATGGCAAAATGATTGCATTTGGCTCTTCAATTCATGAGTATTATCCAAAAGCCAAGGAGGTTTTAGTGTGTTCATCAGATACAGTAATGACTAACCTGTGTAATCATTTACAAAAAAATGGGTTAATAGTATATCGAGTTAGTAAGCAAGGACAGAATCTAAAGATATTGAATAGTCATAGTGAAATGCCAACTCATTTCCTATTTAATCCACCTTCCATCAAAAAATTTATCTCGGAAATTAAAAGTATAATGAAAGCAGAAGAAACCCGCACGGCAAATCAGTGGATTAAACTATCTCAAATATCAAATATCTATTACAAAAATACTAGTTTTTCCTTAGATGAAGTTGTATCTTTTCACCTGCCAGGTAAGACAATTAAAGATATTTTTATTAATGAACATGAAATTGCCGTACACCATTTACCAGAAGACACAGAAACTTATGTAGCCTTGTTCAAAATGCATCAGGTGAAAGAGACAGAGAATAATAGTTCTGTTCAGAAACAAGAAATCAACACTAAAGCAGACTTGGAACAGGTAATAGTTAAGATTATCAGTGAATTAGCAAGTAAAAATACAAATAGCTATATTCCATTAGAAAATATAAGTTCTAAATTTAACCAAAAATACGGAGAAGGAATTACTAAATTACTAAAAAAATTGGGTTTGAACCGGAACTTACAAACTTTTTTGGCTTCAGAATGTAGTTCTTTCCAACTTCAAAAAACAGGCGCTGGCACTACTGTTGCGCTAAAGACTGCGTAAATTTAAGCCTTCAAGAGTAAAAAAATATGAAATACCCTCGAATTTATCAGGCAAAAGCGATTGAAGATCATACTGTGATGATTGAATTTACTAATCAAGAAGTTAAGAAATATAATATTATTCATCTTTTCGAAGATCCCCGGTTTGCGCCTCTGAATCAACCTGCATTTTTTAAGAAATTCAAAGTGGAAAACGGGGGGTATGAAATTGTGTGGAATGAGGATATTGATCTCAGTGAGTATGAACTTTGGAAAAATGGGATAATGGTGGTAAAAGAAGATCGCAGCGTTGCCTTGTAGGGAGGATTTGATGGTGCGTTACTAATTGCCTGAGATGAATGGCAAAAAGTTTGTCTGTTGGCTCAAGCAGGGATTACAATCCTTATGTCGGTTTTTTGGGATCGACTATTGACTTTAGTCAATAGCCCATTATCTATTTCCTAAAGTAGATTCTTGCTGGGGAATGACCAGAAAATCCAGGAAAAAAGGCAAAATTTACAGATGTAGGGCTGTAATTTGGGATTTTCTAAGCTTATGCAAATTGATCACGTTCACTTCTATGTTGAAGATGCCCAACTGTGGCGCGATTGGTTTGTACGCCATCTAGGTTTTGAAGCGCTATCGTATGAGCGCATCTCCCTTACCTCTCAAAAATCACAAGAATGGGGAAGCCATGCCAGTACAGAGATATTGAAAAATGGTTCTGTATACTTTTTACTATCTTCACCTCTGTCACAGACAAGCCCAGTGGCAAAATTTCTGCGTCAGCACCCGCCTGGTGTAGCAGATGTCGCTTTTGCTGTGGAAGATGTGGAAGCTGCGATCGCACAAGCTTTAGCACATAATACCAGAGTTATTAAACCCATCGAACAACACCAATATGGTAATACGTACATTAAATGGGCAAAAATTGCTGCTTGGGGTTCTTTGACACATACGTTGGTAGAAAAAAGAACAGGAGAGCAGGGGAACAGAGGAGTTGGGGAGCAGGGGAGTTGGGAGGAGGAAGAAAGTGGAAACTCTAATTCTCCTTTGCCTTCCTCTTTTTTTAGTGGCATAGATCACATTGTACTTAATGTAGAAGCAGGTGAATTAGAGTCGGCTGTGGCTTGGTATGAGAAAGTTCTTGGTTTTAGCCGTCAACAAAAGTTTAAAATTAAAACAGATCGCTCAGGCTTGTATAGCCAAGTATTAGTTTCGCCCAATGGCAGCATACAATTGCCCATCAATGAACCAACTTCTGCCAATTCCCAGATTCAAGAGTTTTTAGATGTAAATAATGGATCTGGTATTCAGCATATAGCTTTGCGCACACCGAATCTTGTCAAGACGATCGCTCAACTTCGTCAAAATGGTTTATCATTACTAAGCGTGCCTAAAAGCTACTACACTGATTTGAAAAGGCGAAACAGATTTCCCATCACCTCACAACAACTTCAAGCGATCGCACAAGCCGAGATTTTAGTAGACTGGAACGAAGAAACCCCTGACGACAAAATAAATACCCCTCTACTACTACAAATTTTCACTCAACCAATTTTTGGTAAACCAACATTTTTCTTTGAATTCATTGAACGTATTTCCCAAGCCAAAGGTTTTGGCGAAGGAAACTTTCGCGCTTTATTTGAAGCAATTGAAAGAGAACAAATCAAAAGAGGTAGCCTGAAAGACACAGGAAACGAGATTCATACGTCGTAGAGACGCTCCGCCGGAGCGTCTCCCCAGAAACCAAGAGATTATATGATGTAAGTGAGAAGCATTATAAAGATTCAAAAATAAATGATAAGACTTATTACAGATTTTGACGGTCCGATTGTTGATGTCTCTGAAAGATACTATCGCGTCTATCAAATTTGCCTAGAAAAAACCAGAACCGTAAATCAACAGGTAAAACAACTACCTAAGGATGAATTTTGGCAGATGAAGCGTTTACGTGTTCCGGAAAAACAAATTGCGGTAAATTCTGGTTTAGATGAAGCTCAAGCAAATGAATTTGCCTCTTTACGAAAGAAGACCGTACATACTGATCCATATTTCCAGTATGATTGTCTTGCCCCAAGGGCTGTGGATGCGCTGTCTAAAATTCAACAAGCTGGTATTGACTTAGCAGTAATGACTATGAGGCGAGTGCGAGAGTTAGACTACGCCTTCAAGAAATTCGACTTAGCCAAATTCTTCCCAGAAAATCGCTGCTACTGTTTGAGTAATGACTACGTGAAAACACGTGATACTGATGATAAACCTTTATTAATGGCACGAGCTATGACAGAATTACCACCTGCGATAGATACTTGGATGGTAGGAGACACAGAAGCCGATATTATTTCAGCGCAAAAACAAGATATTAAGATGATTGCTGTGGAGTGTGGTATTCGCGATCGCTCACAATTGGAACTTTATCACCCCAACTTTATTGTTAAGGATTTAAGTACTGCTGTTGACTTAGTTTTAGAGCGCTCAAAGGCAGCCCAATAAATAACCAAGCTGATTGCTAATGGTTTCAACCAATAGCCATTAGCAACTAGCTTAACGCAAAAAGCTATTGATCAGCCATAACAATACAAAAGTTACTACTGTGGCAAACTGATTTGCACTGAGATAAGTAAGCTGTATCGATGGTATAAGCCAACTACCAATTAATCCTCCCGCAATTAACCCCAAGACTAAACCACTTAAAGTAAACAGAACGGCTCTGCCAAATTTACCTTCTTTGCGATTAATAAAGTATATGCTAATTCCCACTCCTACCACTAATACTAGTTGCAAAACTTGTTCGCTACCTGCCTGATAAAATAGACTTATAGCACTCAAGCCCAAATACCAAGCTCCTGCCAGAAGTACTTCTGCTGGCGTTGGCTGATCTAAAATTCGTTGCAGCCATGCTGGAGTTTGCTGGCTAGGAAGAGGATTTTCTTTTGGTGGTGGGTTGACTAAACGCTCTGGGAAGCGAATGCGTTCAGGAACTTTGATTTTTCCTTCTTGGCGCATTCTTAAGCGCTCCATTAGAATTGCATCGTATGCTGCTTCAATCACCTCTAGACGCCTGGGATCGCTGCTGTACTGTTCCATTAGACGATTACGGACATCTTGAATTTCCTCAAAGCTGGCATCTTCTGACACCCCAAGTTTTTCGTAGGGATTTTGATCGCTCATGGGAGTTGATAACTATAGCCTCAACAGGCGGCAATATGTATGTTTACGAAATAAATTTAATTTTTATTTTGCTCGAACCAATATTTCGGTCGATATTTAGATCATAACTGCATATTACCACAGCGAGGCTTAATTTACCGAGTAATTTTGACTATAGTCACTTTAACATATTGCCATAACTCAGTGTATCCCCTCATGTCGTTCATAATTTGGGGCTTTACTCTAGAATTTAAGAGAAAAATACCTAAAAGGCATTGTCTATGAAAAAATTATCTTGTTTGTTTCAGATTTGGCAATTTACAGTGCCTTAAGCTAGATGAGAAAAATTGCTTTGTTATATTCTGTGCCATAAAGCCGCAGATCGATTTAAAATTAAAAAGTTTTAAATTTACAGGCAACTGGGAAAATCAACTTTACTAAGCTGCGTGTGCATTTAACTTGCTTCTTAACAAGGGTTGGGCTATAAAGTCTTGACTATTCAAGGTCAACACTTTACGACCAAAATATACAGTTATGCAACTTAGACGCGCCGACGCTCAGTTTACCCAATTGTAACGGCTAAGGGTACAGCATCTACATTACTAGACATTACTAAGGTTGACAATTAAAGAACACAACTGAGTTTTTGGCACATATTACCAAAATATTGGCTCTCTAATTGACAATAATCCTGATTACACTATATTTGGATATATTCAGGGAAATAGTACCTTAGCCTTGTAGTTTCTTATTGTCTCCAAAGTGGAGATTGCGTAATTCACGCAACACCACCTGTTAATCTTATGAATTTTTGTGCAAAGTGATGGTCATGGCTCCTGCCAAGATTCTTGTAGTTGACGACGACCCTGCGGTCCGGAATTTAATTCAACGCTTTCTAATCAAGCAGAATTATCAAGTGGAGGCTGCCGAAGACGGTAAGACCGCCCTAGCTCTGTTTGAGCAATTCAATCCCGACTTGGTAATTTTAGACGTCAATTTACCAGACGTAATTGGGTTTAACCTCTGCCAAGAGATGCAAAGCCGTAATGGTGTGTTTGTGCTAATGCTGACTAGCCGTGCAGATGAAGCTGACAAGATTCGTGGTTTTTCTAAAGGTGCAGATGACTATCTCACCAAGCCTTTTGGGCTAGGAGAACTAGAAGTCAGAGTCGCAGCTATATTAAGGCGTCAGCGAGTCGTAACTACGGCAGAACAAAAACGCTTGATTTTTGAAAAGCTCATGATCGACCCGGTGCGGCGGGAGGTGACACTTAATAATCAACCGATACTTCTAACTGCCTTGGAATTTGACTTATTGCATTTTTTAGCTAGCCATCCGGGTCGAGTTTGGCGACGCGCTGAACTAATCCAAGAGGTATGGGACTATGAGTATGTTGGAGATCAACGGGTTGTAGACGTACATATTGGTCAAATTCGCAAGAAGATTGAAGCCGATGCTAGTCAGCCAGCTTTAATCCAAACTGTACGTGGCGTAGGGTATAAGTTTGAATGTCCTACTCAAGGTCAGCAGTCGGAAAAATCTCTTTAATTTACTAAATTACTTGCCCGTCACGATTCCTATTCTGTGCGCAGATACGGAAAAATGGCGGGTAAATTATTTAGTGTTATATCTAAATATCTTTAGCTATGCTGAAACAGTGTTTCCAAATAAACACGAGCAGCGCGGCGATCGCTTTCACCATTTTGCAGTAAAAATAGTGACAACGCTGCTGTAAGTACTCGATTTTCATCCCAATCAGGATGGTGATCTAAGTAGTTCTTCAACGATTCGTGAAGTGTTTCGGGAATTTCTGTAAATATACTTACCGTTGCTTTCATGAGGTTTTTCTCCTTTGAGAGCTGTATCAAATAGGAAATCTTACTGATAACGACAGTAAAACAGCAGTGATAGAGTTCTGGCTTTGCACGCCCAAAGGCGATCGCAATTGAAGTAACTTTACACATCTGCTTAGCCGACTATAAAAGCAAGCCGAACCATTGTGCAGCAAAAGGGGGTATGGTTGTCAATGCTGCGAAATGTTAAGCAGCACTTTCTCGAAACTCAACATCTACGTAATAATCAGGGTTTTACCTATATTATTGTAAAATAACTTAACATAAGTTCAGTTATTTTCGCTCTGTACTATCAGTACCCGAAAATCCCCAGTAAAACTGCAATAGCTGATCGCATCGTCAAAGACCTGTGGAAAACTAGGAGAGTACCTGTGGAAACACTGTGAAATCAATGAGGAAAATTTTCCACAATAATAAGAATTACAAAAAGATTAAAATTTGTGAATGTACTCTAACTACCGAATGATTATCAAGTGTGAACTATGGGGTATTGTATAAAGGCATAAACAGGTAAGTAATGAAATTTTCCCACATACCCCGGTTACCTGCGTGGTTATTCCAACTTAGTCCCCAGGTGTGGATTTTAGCTTTAGGCAGGTTTCTTTGTGAGTTTGGCACTGGCTTTACATTGTTTTACGCCCCAATTTTTTTCGTCAATCAAGTAGGGCTGTCTACAACTGCTGTTGGTTTTGCCTTAGGTAGTGCTTCCGTTTCCGGTATTGTGGGACGGATATTAGGCGGCTCTTTTTCCGATTCACCACATATTGGTCGTCGTAACACTTTGTTACTTTCTTTGACAATTGCGGCAATTGGTTCTTTTGTCTTGGCAGGCAGTAATAATTTTGCTACTCTAGTTGTGGGTAATTTAATAACTGGTTTAGGTACAGGTTTGTATTGGCCTGCAACAGAAGCTGTGGTAGCTGACCAAACCAAGAATGAAAATATTCGTGAAGCATTTGCCCTAACTAGATTAGCCGATAACTTTGGTATGGGGTTGGGGATTTTGTTGGCAGGCATTTTAGTGACGACAACAGGAAGTTATCGTACATTGTTTATTATTGATGGCATCTCCTTCCTAGTGTTTTTTGTTGTTGTTTATATAGGAATAAGAGAAAACTATCAATCACAAAAGGTTTCATCAGCTAAGAAACAGCAAAGAAGCGCTTGGATAGAAGCTTTACGAGATCAGCGCTTAATAGTTTTTGTATTAGTAAATATTATATTTACGACTTATAACGCTCAACTACATAGTACTTTACCGATATACTTCAAAAACTTTGTCGTAGTTGAAACAGTCCAAGGATTTGCCGCCAGTACAATCAGCGCATTGTTTGCATGGCATCTGGCGATCGCCATTGTGACACAATTACCAGTAGCAAGTCTGGGAAGACGCTTAAATCATCCCCAAGCACTCAGCGTTTCTGCGCTACTCTGGGCAATTGGTTTTAGCTTGATTTGGTTGACAGGCGTTACATCAATTCCTTTATTTTGGGCAACTACAGCCTTAGGAGTATTTAGCATCGCCGTTGTTTCCTACGCACCTTCTGCCTCCGCCCTCATCACAGAAATTGCGCCACAATCCCAACGTGGTGTATACTTCTCCATGAATTCCTTATGTTGGGCAGTAGGTTATTTTATCGGTCCAACATTAGGTGGTTGGGCATTAGATCAACCAACAATAGTAGTAGACAGCTTTTGGCTAGGTTTGTCCTTGAGCGTCATCGTCACCATTGCTATTTTGCAATATCTCAACGGGATGCTATCTCACAGGCATTAATATTTTATCTTAATTATAAAAATCTTTAATGAAAGTTTATGTTCATTTGTGACCATATTTAAGCTTATTATAATATTTAGACTTTAGAAAAAATTTAGTTTTTAGGTTGAGTATTGGGGTTCAAAATAAACCCACTTGACCGATAAAATTAGTGTGAGGATTTCAAGTGAAAAAACTTCTACTAGCTGCTGTTGGTGGAGTAAGTTTTCTATGCTTACTTGCCGAATTACCTGTACAAGCGCAAGTTTCCACAACTTCAACTCATAGTAATGTTGAAGATTTAATTAATTTAAAACAGCAGCAAAAAGATTCATATATAGCTAATTTAGATATATCTCAAACTAACTCAACCTCTACAAATCAAACAGCATCAGACACAATTGAACAAGTAACATCTGTATCCCAACTATCTGATGTTCAACCTACAGACTGGGCTTTTCAAGCATTGCAATCTCTAGTTGAGCGCTACGGTTGTATTGCTGGATATCCAAATGGTACTTATCGCGGCAATCGTGCTTTAACTCGCTACGAATTTGCCGCTGGTTTAAATGCTTGCCTTGATCGTGTTAACGAACTAATTGCTACAGCAACAGCCGATTTGGTGAGAAAAGAAGATTTAATCACCTTGCAAAATTTACAAGAACAATTTGCTGCTGAACTAGCAACTTTACGAGGAAGAGTAGACGTTGTAGAAGCAAAAGCAGCACAAATCGAAGCAAACCAATTTTCCACCACTACCAAACTCAACGGAGAAGTAATTTTTGCCGCCATTGGTGCAACAGGAGGAGCTCCTGGTAGAGAAGATCCCAATATTATCCTTACCAACAGAGTACGGTTAAATCTCAACACCAGCTTTACAGGCAAAGACTTATTAATTACTGGCTTGCAATCTCATAACTTCTTAGGTGGTGTAGATGGAAGTGGCAGCCTGCAACAGTCATTAGGATTAGCCTCACCACTACTAAGTGCTAGTAGCGCTCGTGTGGGTTTTGAACCTCAATTTCCCGGACTCGATGTGAAAACTTTATCGCCACGCAATGCCAATAGCGTAGAGCTTTACAAACTGCTTTACATTTTTCCTGTTGCCAAACAATTAACTTTGTTTGCTGGCACTGCGGCAGAAGTATCAGACGCTTTTCCCGTCATCACACCTTTTTACGGTGAAGGGCAAGAGGCAATTTCTCGCTTTGCTGGTTTGAACCCTGTAGTGCGCGTCTCTGGTGGTACTTCAGGTGCTGGTTTAGCATCAGCAGCAGGCTTTATTTTCAACATTTCTAAGCAACTAGATCTCAGAGCATTATACGGTAGTGTAAATGCTAACCTTCCTACAAAATCTTCTACAGAAGCAATTCCTGGAGTTTCTACCACACCATTAGGAGGAGGCTTATTTGGTGGTAGTAGCGTCATTGCCGCACAGGTAACCTTTAAACCAAGCAATTCCATTGATATTGGTTTAAACTACGCCAATAGTTATCATGAAATTAACATTCTGGGTACAGGTTTAACTAGTAGTGACATCGGCGCTTTAGCTGGCGTATCAGCAGGAACACCCGTCAGTCTTAACTCTGTCGGAGCTACAGCAACTTGGAGACTCTCCCCAAACGTTGCTTTATCTGGCTACGGTGCGGCAATGTTTGTTAATGCTTCTCCTCGTAGTGTAAACGCTTCCACCACTTTCACTAGTTGGATGGCAGGAATTCACTTCAGAGATTTATTCCAAAGAGGTAACAATGCCGGGATTCTTTTTGGACAGCCACTACATCGCACTGATGCCGATGGTGTAGCTCAGCTTGCGCCAACAGGTGTAGATAGAACTACTCCTTACCATTTAGAAGCATACTATCGCTTCAAAGTCAACGATAATATTAGTATTACTCCAGGAGCATTTGTCCTATTCAACCCCGAAGGCGACACCAGAAATGACACCACAACTGTAGGTGTACTTCGTACCACGTTCACCTTTTAAAAATTATCCAAAACCTTGTAGAGACGTTCCGCCGGAACGTCTCTACATTATCGTCTCATCAGATAAACAAACCCTTTGCCCATTCCTAATTATTTTCTGGAACTTACGCTGTGCAACATCAACTTGTGGGTTTAGGCGAAGCTGTGGATTTAGGTGTAGTTGTCGGTTTGGGACTAGCTCCAGATCTAGGCGTAGTGGTAGGCTTAGGCTTAGTAGTGGGTTTAGACGTAGCTCTAGTTGTGGGGGTAGTTGTAGGTTTAGGTGTAGGCGTAGTTTGTGCGTGAACTGATGAAGTAAAGCCTTCCGTTATACCTAGTATTAAACCAAAGGTTAGGGATAATGCTGCAAATTTAGCAAACTTACTCATCATTAACTCCTCACAGCAAAGATTGTAAGTAACTTTTCTCTAATTTTATCCCTAATGATGTAATAATGAAAATTTTCTTTACCTCAACCACATCAATAGTGTTAATTCTACTTCCTTCTCTCCTGCAACTTGCGAAAAACTGCTTTAACATCAACATTATGGTGAGCCAAAGCTACCAGTGTATGGTAAAATAAATCCGCTACCTCAGATGCGATCGCCTCACTATCATCATCCTTACAAGCCATCACCACCTCAGCAGTTTCCTCACCCAACTTCTTCAAAATCTTATTATCACCACCTGCAAACAACTTGCAAGTGTATGAATCTTCATTTGGGTTGCTTTGGCGATCGCGAATCACCGCATAAACCTGCGATAAAGTATCTCCAGGCGGCGCAACAATTTGCCCATCTACTTGATGAAAACAACTACGCTCACCAGTATGACAAGCTATATCTCCAATCTGCTCCACTCCTATTAGTAAAGCATCATTATCACAGTCATAACGAAGACTACGCACTTTTTGAATATGACCTGATGTTGCACCCTTATGCCAAAACTCTTTACGGGAACGACTCCAGAACCAAGTTTCTCCTGTTTCCAGAGTTTTTTGGAGTGATTCCCGATTCATCCATGCCAACATTAAAACCGCACCATCCAAATAATCTTGGATAATTGCTGGTACAAGACCCTGCTGATCGTAGCGAATCTGCTCAACTGGGATGGCGTCGTGTTGTGAATGCACTTTTGCAGAAAACATATCAACTTCACTGCTGTAACAACAATTGCTCCTTTATTCACAATATCATTGTTATTACAACGGTTGATATGTTTATTTGCCACTCATTTCTTCTACTCAACCCTTCTGTTAGAAAACTCCATGCCTTGCCGACTGCATTTTCAGAGCGCTCAGTGCGACTCGGTGAGCCTTTGGTGCTTCACCGTACCAATGGATTGCCGAGTTAAAAGCTGCTCGGTAAATATCTTGATATGCCTCAGAAAAGCGACTACGTATTTCTAGGGGCAAGTCTTGGTTTGACTTATATAACATATTGTTATTTTTCTGGTTCAGCTAATTTACTAATATAAAATTTCCGACTATATTTTTCCCCTATCCTAAGATAGAGCTTTTATATCACCATACAGGAGAGAACCTTGGTAAATACCACAATTAAAACGACCAAATCACAAGAAATCTTTGCTGCTGCCCAAAACCTAATGCCAGGTGGAGTTAGTTCACCTGTTCGCGCTTTCAAATCCGTAGGTGGACAACCGATTGTGTTTGACCGCGTTAAAGGTGCTTATATTTGGGATGTGGATAATAACCAATATATCGACTATGTTGGCACTTGGGGACCAGCTATCTGTGGTCATGCTCATCCCGAAGTAATTGCTTCTTTACATGAAGCTTTGGAAAAAGGCACCAGTTTCGGAGCGCCTAGCGTATTAGAAAATGTACTGGCAGCAATGGTGATTGATGCCGTTCCCAGCATTGAAATGGTAAGATTTGTTAACTCTGGCACAGAAGCTTGCATGGCAGTTCTGCGGCTCATGAGAGCTTTTACTGGACGGGACAAAATTATCAAATTTGAAGGATGTTATCATGGTCATGCTGACATGTTTCTTGTCAAAGCTGGTTCTGGTGTAGCAACACTCGGCTTACCCGACTCACCAGGTGTGCCTAAATCAGCAACTAATCACACCCTAACTGCTCCCTTCAATGACTTAGAAGCCGTCAAAGCCTTATTTGAAGAGAACCGCGATGAGATTGCTGGCTTAATTTTAGAACCAGTTGTTGGCAATGCGGGATTTATTCCACCTGATGCTGGTTTTTTAGAAGGATTACGCGAACTTACTCATGAACATGGCGCATTATTAGTGTTTGATGAAGTAATGACGGGTTTCCGCATCGCCTATGGTGGCGCTCAAGAGAAATTTGGAATTACTCCTGATTTAACTACCTTGGGCAAAATTATTGGTGGTGGTTTGCCTGTAGGAGCTTATGGCGGTCGTAGGGACATTATGTCAATGGTAGCCCCAGCAGGTCCAATGTATCAAGCAGGTACTCTTTCTGGTAATCCTTTAGCGATGACTGCAGGAATTAAGACACTGGAATTACTGCAAAAGCCTGGTAATTACGAGTACTTGGATAAAATAACCAAAAAGCTCACAGATGGTTTACTGCAAATTGCGCAAGAAACTGGTCATGCAGCTTGTGGAGGTCACATTAGTGGAATGTTTGGTCTATTCTTCACTAATGGTCCAGTTCATAATTACGAAGATGCCAAAAAGTCAGATACAGGTAAATTTGGTAGGTTTCATCGCGGTATGTTAGAACGCGGTGTTTACTTGGCACCATCTCAGTTCGAGGCTGGTTTTTCTTCTTTGGCTCACACTGAGGCAGATATAGACCAGACATTACAAGCTGCACGAGATGTAATGTCTAGTTTGTAATAACTGGATGAGGAGTAGGGGAGTAGGGGAGTAGGGGAGACAATTTCTCCCTCTCTCCCCCACTCCCTCTGTTCCTCTTTAGCAGCCACAACCTTTGTGACCACAACCTTTTTGAGTTTTGTGTCCTTCAGCACATGCTTCTGAGCAGTAATACTGACCGTCCTTGTTGATAGCTTCTTCAAGAGACACTATACATAGGCAGGGAGCGCAAGCACATTTCATTTGGTTTACTGTTGTCATTACTTTTCTCCTGATAATTTGTTACTAAGTACTAAGCAAGTATAACTTTGCTTACTTAGGTTTTTGGAATTGAGATTTTTAACATAACACATGAATGATTGTTCATGCTTTAAATTAGTAAAAATTTAAACTTAGGGTATTTCACTATTGCTTAATTTAAAGTAATTCTATCTTTAGCAACTCTTTAAGAGATTTCCCGCAAAAATTACCTGGTAAAACCGAATTTTAGTCTAAATAATGGGATTAGAGCGTAAAGCTCCTCGTCACTATTCGTGCAGCAAGTTGACATTGCATGAGCTACTGCTTAAATCCGACCTGTCCCAATCCAGAAAATTCGGCATTTAGTGAAAGGTGTCAGTCTTGTGGCTCGCGACTATTATTGCGCGATCGCTATCGGATACTTAAACCATTAGGACAAGGAGGCTTCGGAGCCACCTTTGTTGCCCAAGATGAAGCCTTACCTGGAGAACCTACCTGCGTAATTAAGCAACTACGACCATTAGGAACCGCACCACATATTTTACAGATGGCGCGGGAACTGTTTGAACGAGAAGCCGTAACACTAGGTAGGATCGGTAATCACCCACAAGTACCCCGACTACTGGACTATTTTGAAGAACGCCAGCAATTTTACTTAGTACAAGAATATATTAATGGTGCTACTTTACAACATGAAATTAAAACGAATGGAGTTTTGAGCGAAGCTGGAGTTAAACAATTTTTAAGTGAAATCCTGCCTTTACTGCAATATATCCATGAACGCCAAGTAATTCATCGTGATATCAAACCAGCAAACTTGATCCGTCGCGCACAAGACGCCAGATTAGTTCTGATCGATTTTGGTGCAGTGAAAAACCAAGTTAGCAACCTAGTTACTAGTCAATCTGAACATACCGCACTAACTGCTTACGCTATTGGTACTCCCGGTTTTGCACCTCCAGAACAAATGGCGATGCGACCGGTTTATGCTAGTGATATTTATGCTGTAGCAGTAACGTGTATATACTTACTCACAGGTAAATCTCCTAAAGATTTACAATATAACCCTAATACAGGTGAAATCCTGTGGGAACAGTTAGTGCAAATCAGCGATCACTTAACATTGGTGTTGCGAAAAATGCTAGAGGTATCAGTTCGCAATCGCTACCAATCAGCCCAAGAAGTACTCAAAGCTTTAGAAATGGAGCCATATCTGGAAAGTTTGGCGCAGGGCTTACTAGTACAATCAAATGGCAGTAAAGAGCGTACTCACAATCGTCTAGATGAATCTGCTAGCTTTTGTAGCAAAGACACAACTAACTTCTCAAATCAAGGAGTGGCTCAAGTAGCAGCAGCAATTCGCGCAAGGCGAGCTAAGGTAGCAGAAGCAGTCAATGTTAGCGCGGAGCCGACAAGACAAAGAGTTTTAACAGCAAAACCAACTACTGGGATTAGCAGTAATAATAGTTCTTCTGGTGGTCAAAAGTCTCAAGGAATCCGTAAATTGGATACCCAAAGCTTACTTTCAGCCTATTTGAAAGGAAGACGAGATTTTGCTTTACATAATTTGAGTCTACTTAACTTACAAAGTACTAACCTGTCGGGAACTAATTTTCATTGTTCGCAATTAAACAATACTAATCTTCAAGGAGCTAATCTTCATAATAGTGACTTTGGCAGAGCTAGTCTCAATAGAGCTAACCTGAGAGACGCCAATTTGAGTAAAGCATACCTGAATAATGCTGATTTAGAAGGAGCAGATTTACGTGGTGCAGACCTTAGCTATGCTTACCTCAATAATGCTAACCTTCGCGGAGCTAATTTATGTGGAGCTAACTTGACTGGAGCTAAAGTATCCGAGGAGCAACTAGCGCTAGCTAAGACTAATTGGATGACTGTACGCCCTAATGGTAAACGAGGCTTACTGTAATTTTGGATTTTGGATTGGGATGAGTAAGAACCATTGCTCATAGTATAAAATAATACTTTTCACAATTTAAGAACTTTTTTAGAAAATTTCACAATATTACGTGGTAATGCGGTTACTACAAATGAGAGTGAAACTTTAACCTGAGAGTTAGAAAGCTTAACACTTTGAGTGAAACAATATTCCCAGATTGTGTCACAAGGAGTGAGAAAGCGATTGTCCCTGATTATAGGCAACAGACTAAATATAAATGACCGAAATTAGTAAGCCAAACTTATTGGCAGTAAAAAGCTCACCTATCAAGACTGAGTTTGGAGAACAAGAACTAGAACGACGATTAAGTTTATATCAGGTGTTCCTGAAATTGTATGAACACCATAGCAATCTTCTAGATGAAATTCTTCAGTTGGAAAATGTCAGCCAGTCATCTTTGGTGGGGCTAAAGCCGCGTTATTTACAGGGTATCGTAGATGGTTCTGCTGTTTATGTAATTACTAACTTATGTGAAGGCAAAACACTGAGTTTACGACAACCACAACAAATTTGGACAATTGGGCGTAGCCGTGCCAGTGGAATATATGTATGTGACAAACATCTGTCTCGTCGGCATGCTGCTATTCAATATATAGATCCGCAAGGTTTTTACTTAATAGACTTTAATAGCACTAATGGTTCCTATCTAAATGGCGAACCGATTTATAAAGCGAGAAAACTCAAGGATGGCGATCGCATTCGCTTAGGTAGTGTAACTTTTTCTTTTTTCACTAATTATACAACTTGCGTATTACCGAATGTAGCAGTAGATTTATTGCTACAACTTGCACCAAGAATGGCTGATGAAGTAGAAAAAATTGATCAAGTTTTTGCTGTACAAAAATCTTTAACACAAGACGCAGAAATTTTTACAGAAATTGTGAGAGGGCAAGACACTGTTGAAGATTTAGCTGGAACATCAGCCTATGAGTATAAGCTATGTAACACCCAACAATCAGATATTTTAGATAGCTTTATGCACATTAAACCTAATTAATTATAGAAATGATGCGAAATAATTCCGAAGAGCCAATTGTGGTTGTTTCTGCGTGTGACGATAATTATGCAATGCCAATTACAGTAACTATGTGCTCTGTAATTGCAAATCTTAAAACAAGCCGCTCGGTACAAATATTTATAATCGATGGAGGAATTAAGGAGAATAACAAAAAGAACATATTAAAATCCTTACATTCAAAAAACATAAAGGTAGAATGGTTGCATCCCAAAAAAGCTCAAGTTGCCAATTTATTAGAAAGCGGTCATATCACAATAACTGCTTATTATCGGCTGTTAATTCCTGAACTTATACCACAATTTCATAAAGCAATTTATCTAGACAGTGATTTAATTGTGAAGGGAAATTTAGAAGAATTATGGAATATTAATATTGAAGATAATTATTTATTAGCAGTGCAGGATACGGAGATACGATATGTATCATCTGCTAAAGGAATAAAAAATTATCAGCAATTAGGGCTTTCACCAGATTGTAAGTATTTTAATTCAGGAGTTTTAGTACTCAATCTTGACAAATGGCGCACTAATAATATCAGCTACAAAATCATTGAATATATAGAAAATAACAAAGAGTTTATTCGTTGGCACGATCAAGATGGATTGAATGCAGTTTTGGCAGGTAAATGGGGAGAGCTTGATCTAAAATGGAACCAAATGCCCATCTTATACAGCTATAGTTCTTGGCAAGAAAGTCATTTAGAAGAAGAAGTCTATCATGATTTACTTCATAATCCATACATTGTTCACTTTGCCACCTGTGGTAAACCTTGGTTGCTAGGTTGTAAACATCCTCACAAAGATTTGTTTTTTCAGTATGTTGATATGACAGCTTGGCGTGGCTGGCGGCTAACGTTACCTCGTCGCTTACAGTTGAAACTAAAGGAAGAAATGACAATGATGAAAAAATCTTTATTGAAACCACAAAAAACTGCTGCCTTGAACTGAAGTTCAAGGCTAATAGCTTAAGTCAGAAGACAGCTGACTAAAAGAGTACAACCAATTTTTGTAGAGACGTTTCATGGAACGTCTCTACAATATGTTTCACTGCTATGTGTTACTCTTCTGGTTCAATCTCCAATTCTTCTTCTTCCTCGTCTTCGCTATTCTTACCTACAGAGTTAGCAGAAACAACAGCTCCCATGTCTAGCTTTTCACGTACTTGCTGCTTAATTTGTTCAATCAAATCAGGCTTTTCTTCCAGGTACTTAATTGCATTATCTCGCCCTTGAGAGATATTCTCACCGTTGTAGCTGTACCAAGCACCTTTACGCACAAGAACACTAGTTTCTTCTGCCAAATCCACTATACAACCCAAGGTAGAGATACCTTTACCGAAAATGATGTCAAATTCTGCAATTCTGAAGGGTGGTGCTACTTTATTTTTGGCAACTTTTACTTTGACGCGGTTCCCAAATTCTTCTGTGCCTTTCTTCAAAGTTTGAATCCGACGAATATCCAAACGCACAGAAGAATAATACTTCAATGCATTACCGCCAGTGGTAGTTTCTGGGTTACCGTAAGTAACACCGATTTTTTGCCGCAATTGGTTGAGGAAGATCACTGTACAACCAGATTTACCAATGTTACCCGTAATTTTACGTAAAGCTTGGCTCATCAAACGTGCTTGAAGTCCGACGTGGGCATCACCCATTTCCCCTTCAATTTCAGCGCGAGGAACTAGTGCAGCTACTGAGTCAATTACGACAATATCAACTGCAGCAGAACGAACTAACTGATCGACAATTTCTAAAGCAGCTTCGCCAGTATCTGGTTGAGAAACAAACAAATTGGCGATATCAACACCCAATGCTGCAGCATAGGTGGGATCTAGAGCATGTTCAGCATCAACATAGGCAGCAATACCGCCATTTTTTTGCACTTCAGCGACTGCGTGCAGTGCTAGAGTAGTTTTACCAGAACTTTCCGGACCATAAATCTCTACTACCCGCCCTTTGGGTATACCGCCGCCCAATGCTAAATCCAGAGTAAGCGCTCCACTAGAAATTGTTTCTACCCGCATCCGGGTAGCATCGCCTAAGCGCACGATCGATCCTTTGCCAAAGGTACGCTCAATTTGATTAAGTACCATGTTGAGCGCTTTTTGCTTGCCTGCATTGTCAGTGGTGATAGCCATTCCTAACCTCTATATATAGTTATTTATGCTGGAGTGTTGATTGGGGATTTTGAGTAGAACAGATATACTATTTTGGCATATTTTTGCCACTACCCGCCACAGGGTGAAGCACCATCCCTGCTACTTCCTTCATACGTAGGTCGATTATAGCCTGGAAAATATTGGCGATCGCAAACTTTAATCTATCCCATTTGTCGAGCCATCAACTGAGCAAACAGTCCGTCCTGAGAAGATAATTCCGTAAAACTTCCGAGTTGCACAACTCTACCTGCTTGGAGTACATAAATGCGGTGAGCATTGCGGATGGTACTAAGTCGATGGGCGATTACTATGCGGGTAACTTGCAAATGATCTAAACTTTCACTAACAATTGCTTGGGTTCTGTTATCTAAAGCACTAGTAGCCTCATCAAATAGCAAAATTCGGGGTTTCAATACTAAAGCTTTGGCAATCAGTAGCCGTTGCCGTTGTCCCCCTGAGAGATTGCCACCTCCTTGGCTTACCACTGTGTGCATTCCCATTGGCATGGCAGCAATATCATCAGCTAGCCCAGACATACGAGCTGCTTCCCAAGCTTCATTTAATGTAATCTGAGCACCGCCACCTAAGTTATCAAAAATGGAACCTGAAAAAATGTTTCCATTCTGCAAAACTACGCCTAATTGTCGGCGTACAGCACTAATATCCAATCCAGACAAGTCTTTTCCATCGTAATAGATACTACCGTCTTTGGGAGTTTCAAACCCCAGTAGTAATCGGAATATGGTCGATTTACCACTCCCAGATTCTCCCACCAGCGCAATAAATTCCCCACGTTCAGCATGAATACTCACATTCTCTAGGATCAGAGGTCCATCTTCTCGATAGCGAAACGATACACGATCTAAAGTGATTCTCCCTGTAAGTTTGCCTGGATCTGCTTTAGTCAAGTCCACTTCCGGTGTACTCTTGACAATCGGCTGCGCCCGTTTCCACAGAGGGATAACTTGCATAACATTAGGGACTGTGTTGCTCGCATTTGTAGCACTCTCAACAAAGGTTATGAACGCGGTGTTAAAAGCAAGGAAAGTACCAAGACTCAGTCCACTTTGCTCAGGAGTTTGAACCTCAGTGAGCATTTGAGTTGCAAACCAGAATAGCACTCCAGAAGTTATCGTTGGCATGACTGTATTGAAAAGTGTCACAGCATCTTCAATGAACTGAGTGCTAAGTTCGAGTTTAATTTGCCGACTGTAGTTTTTACTCCAGAAGGCGAAAGCACGCTCCTCTGCTCCCGCCACCCGCAGCTTAGAAATACCATTGAGAAGCTGCACAGTCTGCCCAAAGAGATTTCCCTGGATTTCCAGCAAAGGACGGATCTGACGAACGAGAATAATGCCAGAAATCATAGTGACTGCGATTTCTACTAAAACTACAGCAACAGCGACTAGGGCTAATTTAAAGTTGTAGTAGAACAAAAGTGCTAAATTCAGAAAGGCAAATAGACCGCTAATGATATTCATCAAAGTGTTGCCACTGAGGCGACGACGGATACTATTAACAGATGTCACCCGAGCATGAAGGTCTCCAGTAGTGTATTGGCGGAAAAAGGAGACTGGCAAATTTAGCAGTCGATCCCAGACAGCAGCTTGGGTATGGACGTCTGAAACAGTTTCTACTCGCAACACAGACAATCCCTGAGCTAAGCGAAAGAGCGCAGTTGCTGCCCCAGCAATCAGTAGCCCTAACCCAAATTGTAGCAATAATCCGCGATCGCTATCTGGAATCGCGTGGTCAACTAGAATGGCAGTGGCATGAGGAGTGAGCATCCCCAGTAACGTGACAGCAATGCCAGTTAAGAGAATCACAAGTAGGTCTTTTCCTCGACCAGAGAGAGCGAACCAAAGTAAATCGACAACATTGAGAGCTTTATTGGGCAAAGACCGATAAAAAGTATAAGCAACGGTAGTTAAGGAGGCGGCAATCCTGGCATCTACAAGGGTACGGGTTTGTGCGACTGGATCAAAAAGTTCATAGCGAGTGCCGGAAACGGGTAGTAGCGCCACTGGTCGCTCATCTTGCTGAGTGTAAGCTATCATCGGACCACAGTCTTGTTTCCACCAGTTGTCTTGCAGCAAAACCCGCCGCATTCGCAATCGCGAAGCCCAGGCAATCGCCTCCAAAGGGTCTTTGACACGTTTGGAATCTTCTGACTGAGTTGAGGGATTAATTTTCACACCCAGGGCTTTTCCTACTGCCCCAGCAGCCACGGTGAGAGGCGTACCTTCTAGAAAAAAGTGAGTTTCTTTAGGCATCAGCGGCGACGCTAGCTCTTCTAGAGCCTCCGCTGTTACCTGACGATCAAGATGTTTCCTTACCTGTAATCGCTTTAGTTCTTCTAAGCGCTCCTGCTCTTGCCAAAGCGTGATATAATAAAAAAATTGCTTATGAAGCTGACTTAGTCCTGCCAAGAGTTTATCTGAGTTTCTTGATGCATTCGTCGTCTTAGTAGTAAACTGAAGTGCAGCGTCTGCTTCCAGCCACAGGATGTCCCTAAGGGGCAAAGCATTACTAAGTTTTTGCAGCCAACTCTCTACCAGTGCCACAATTGTGATGTCGGCATCAGCGGTTAAAGCAATCAAGCATTCCCAATCTACCTGTAGCAATTCTGTCTTCTCAGTCGGTACTGCTAACATTTGGCAGTTATAATTATCAGGGTTGGGAGTTGTGCCAAATAGTACCTCTTTGGCATTACTCTGGAACAGATAACGCCGAGTCCCTTCAACAATACCATTCCTAACTGTGACTGCAAACAAGGCTACAGAACCGGATTTGACTACCCAAATTGTCTGCGGGTTATCTAGCAGTATCGGTTCATTGCCTTTAACTTGATATAATTTTCCTGGTAGCTCGCTGATGTCGGTGTAGTTAACCATTTTCTGTTTCCTGTAGTGCCTTAACTTTCACTTCTCAGCAGCTGCGAGTACACTCCCTCTACTTGCCACAATTCATCATGAGTGCCTTGCTGTACTATTCTGCCGCGCTCAAGGACAATAATTTGGTCGCAGTCGCAAATGGTGCTGAACCGATGGGCAATAATTAGGCAGGTACACCCTCGTCGCCGGAGATTCTGGTCAATAATTTTTTCGATTTCTGCATCCAAGGCACTGGTAGCTTCATCCAAAATCAGGATTGAAGGATTGTTCACCAAAGCACGGGCAATTTCTAGCCGCTGACGTTGACCACCACTTAAGTTGGCTGCCCCTTCTAATAACTGAGCATTATACCCTCCAGGCATAGATTGCACTACTTCGTCAATAGCTGCATCAAGACATGCTAGTTTCAGGTTTTGTTCTGAAACCGTAACATCCCATAAGGTAAGATTCTCTCTGATAGTTCCCCCGAAAAGTAGAATATCCTGCTCGACCATAGCAATGGAGTTGGTCAGTACGTGATGGGGAATTTCTTCTTTGCGGAAGCCATCAAAGCGAATTTCTCCTGACCAAGACTCGTAGAGTCCGCTTACCAATTTGCCAATCGTAGACTTGCCCGAACCGCTGCTACCCACTATGGCAATTCGCTGTCCGGGTTTTACCGATAGGTTAAAGTTTTCAATGAGGGGAGGTTCTAGACGGCTATAGCCAAAGGTAAGGTTTCGCAATTCGATGTAACCCTGTAGACGGGAGTGGGGGAATGGGGGAGAAGTAAAGCTACTCTTGTGCTCTATTCGTGGATCGGTTGGGTGGTCTAAAACATCATCTAGACGGATTAAATTGCCTTCCAGTTCTTGGAGAGTACTGCCGAAGTTCACGAGATTGTTAACAGGTTCTTGAAAGCTATGCATCATGCCCCCAAAGGCTACAAACATACCGATGGTGAGATGCCCATCCATCACCCGTAACCCACCTAAAACCAGCAATAGCGTAGATGAAAGAGCAGACAAAAGCACTGTTAATACAGAAAGAGTCTGGTTGGAAACTCCTAGTTCCTGCTGAGAATTCATTGCCTTGGTATAGTAACCTGACCAGCGAGCAAAGAAATCTGCTTCTAACCCAGATACCTTTAATGTTTCAATATTTTGAAGAGCGGCAATGGACGCGCCAGCCGCTTTGCCATAGTCTTGAACCAATTGCTGATTAGCGTCTACGCGCTGACGGGAAATCCACCGCAAGGTGAGAACATTGAATGTCGCAAAGCTGACTAAAATTAAGGTCAGTACTTTGTCATACTGGAGCATCACTAGTGCGTAAAAAATCACCATCACTGCATCGATCGCTGTAGTCGCCAATTGTCCGGAAAGAACGTCAGCGACTTGGTCATTTAAACTGATGCGCTCACTGATTTCGCCAGCAAACCGTTGAGCGTAAAAACTAGGGGGTAGGCGCAGAACATGCCACAGAAAACGGCTAGACATACTTAAAGCCAACTTAATTTTTAGCCGTCGCAGGTATCGTAGCCGCAGTAGCGTCAGTCCGGACTGAAGCAACGCTGCGATCGCCATCCCAAGGAGTAGTGGGCGCAGCCAGTGCTGTTGTCCCTGAATCAGGATTTCGTCCACAAACACCTGACTGAATACAGGGATTACCAATCCGACGAGTGTCAGCAGAAATCCCGCTATTATGCAGTATACTAAAGCACCAGTAGCGCCTTGTAGCCGCGACCACAGGGACAAAATTAGGTTGGGTTTGCGACCGCCTTTGGTAAATTCAGGTCCAGGTCGCATCACTAGCACTAATCCAGTGTACCCCTCATCAAACTCCTTTAAGGATATCCTTCGCCGTCCACTGGCAGGGTCGTTAATGTAAACCCAAGACGAGCAAAATCCCTCTACCACCAGAAAGTGGTTGAAGTTCCAGAACACAATGTATGGTGGGCGCAAACCTTGCAGGTATTCTAGTTCCAATTTAGCACCTTCGGCTTGAAGCCCGTAGCCCCTAGCTGCTTTGAGCAGATTGACAGCTTTACTACCATCGCGGGAAATACCGCATTCTTGCCGCAGTTCTAAAAGCGACACAATTAGACCGTAATAACAGAGAATAATACCTAAGGCTGCAGCACCACATTCAACTGCCTCCATTTGTAAGATGGTAGGAGTATTTACCCGGCTACCACGCCTTGGCAGTAGTTTTTGCAAATAATGCCAAGGATTAATCTTTGCCATTAAGGAAGAATTAATAGATACCACTGATCGACCTCAGAATTGGTAAAACATAAGTAATTGGAGCTCTCTGGTCCACCTTGACTCTAACTACTGTAGTCGTTCCTGGAGAGATTTTCATTGTCGGTCCAGAGGAAGAAGACCACTTGTAACCGCTGAATGTTGTAGAATCAGATTTTAGAGTGGCAAATACTTGTATAACTCCCTCATTCTTGTCAGGCACTAGACCCTCGACTACTTCTGGATTGCCTACTAGCTTAGCGGCAGCTTCTTTGGTAATGGGAAAAGATGAAACTCCAGTGACGGTGCCGACAATGCCACCAAAGCGTTCTCGCTTGACAGTTTGGGGCGTGATTTGAATTGTCATCAACCGTTGAATTTTCTTGCCATCTTTAACCGGAAAATAGGTGATGCCTACTAGTTTATTCGATTGATTTTCTACGTCGATGCTGGCAATACGTGTTCCTGAGTTAATAACTTGCCCAGGATGAACTGTCATTTCGAGAATGCGTCCTGAGTGTTGGCTAAGAATTTGGCTGTTATTTCCCAGTTGCTCTTTAAGTCGGGCAATCTCTCGCTCTACTTCTTGAATTTCTTTTTTCCGAGTGGTTGAAGTTTCTAGATCTTGTTGAGCTAAGGAAGCTTGTTTACTATCTAGTTCCTGTAATTGCGCTTGAATGTTTTGGATTTCATTCTGCTTGGAAAGATAATCTCTTAAAGCTTCGGCTTCCTTAACGGCAAGTTGCTTTAGCTGAGATTCAGCTTCATCAATGCTGGTGGTTTTATCTATATATTCCTGGTGCGCTTGCAGCACTAAATCGCTAGAAACTGCTCCTTGTTGGAAGAGCTTCTGGCGATTATCTAATCTCTCTTTAAAGGTAGGAAGCAATTCTCGAAGCGTTTGTATGCGTTTGTGCAGGTTCTTTTGATCGCGCTTGATTGACTCAAGACCTTTTTCTCTCAAGATTGGTGTCAAAGACTGCAAGTCCTTTAGCTTTTGCTGTAGAGTTTGGCGTTGCTCTTGAAGAGCCTTTTTTTCCTGGTCTTTCCGCTGCATCTGGAGCAAATTGACACCACGATCCTGATCTTGCAATTGAGTTAGTTTGGTTTGGGATAATTGTAGCTGCTTGCGGAGATCAACCTGGTCAACTGTTGCTATGACATCTCCTTTCTTAACAATCTCCCCTTCCTTAACATTTAAAGTCAATAACTGTCCTGAAGTTGTGGTCTGGAGTGGTACAACTTTACTGGGGTAAATCAGCACCCCACGACCCTCAATAGTAATCGGAATTCGTCCAAATATACTCCAAACAAAGGCTGCTACCACTAACGAACCTAACGTAGCTAAAGGTAGCCAACTTTTGGGACTAACTACGCGCAGATTCTGGTCTAACCTCTCTGGAGAGGATAAACGCTCCAAAGACTTTTTGCGGAAAAGTCTGCTTTCTTTGATTTCTGGAGATGGATGAGTAGCAGGTTCCTGTAAGGGTTGAGTTAAGGAATCTGGGTTTGATTGCGGTGCTAGCCTTGATTCTTGGCAGGGCTGAACGTCGGAATGGGAGGGGAGTGTTTTAACTGTATTTTCATTCACTTTAGTGTTAAATGTAACTAGAAAATGTACTTTTAATTTGGTGCTACAGATTGACCACACCTAGAACACTACAAACCAGTAAATCCAGGGGGTAGCTGCAATACTTCTTGTTTAGTAATGATGAACCCGCGAAGATCCCCCCTTGCCCCCCTTAAAAAGGGGGGTTGCTTGCCCCTCTTAAAAAGGGGGGTTGGGGGGATCAAGTCTTAACCGAAAAGTATTGGGGGTAGTTGGAGCTTTAGTAGAAAATTAGTTTGAATAAATGTGATGATTCCTATCTAGAACTACAAGTTGCAATTAACCTATTTAGTATTTAGCAACTTATGTTCAACTACTTTTTATAATCATCAATTTGAGCATATCACTTCAAACTTTAAATCAGCTATCTAAATTCTTTAGAAATGAGTCAGCTAAATTCTTTAGGAGCACTTTTGTAGCATATTTTATGTTTATTGTCAACGCCTTTTTAGTTAATTCGGCAACGGCGTACAAAGGCTATTCCTAAAGCACTACACAAAAATAGAGCCAAAACCGAAGAAGGTTCTGGAACACGCTGTGCGGCAAGGCTTAAAGCTCGATCAGCTTGGATCAAGCCATATCCAGTGCCAAAGTCAAATCCAATGTCAAATTCAGGGGTACTTGGATCGTCCATATCAATGGCAGATCTTTGTAGGATGTCATAAATTTCCGCAGGAGATAGATTTGGGTTGAATTCCAGCAAGAGCGCCGCGACTGCCGCCGCGTGTGGAGCCACCACTGATGTTCCAAAAACGTTGGGAAACTCGTCTCCCTCAACTTCTCGAAAGCCAAAAAAAGTGTTATTAACGCCATCTGGAGCTACAATCCCTGGCTTTTTGCGGATTTCAGGATTTGCCAAACGGTTGCCGTTGGCATCGAATAAAATGGGAGTGCCTCCGGCGGAGGAGAACAACTGTATCACAGGCGGCTCTACACCAAATTCTGGGGTGTCAAGATAGAAAGCTGCTCCAACAGGCAGCGCTCCCCTAGCATTGGCAAATCCGTAAATGGTGCTGCTAGACGTGTTAAATTCGTTAATTTCAAAGTCTAGCCCCTGAGTAACGTATTTTAAGAGATTAGGAGCAGGACCATCTTTTAATGCAATTGCTAGATTAAATTCGGTGCTTTGAGTTTCGTTAATGAAGTCAAAAAATTCTAGAGGGTCATTACCAATGTTAGATTCAGTACTGCTAGCCAATAATTCAGTACCGGAACTGTCATACAAAAAAATATCGAGATCGTTGGGGGAGCCTGCACCCCCACTCACAGAAAAGAAGGGTGAATCCCATTGCAACGAAAATGAAAAAAGAGAGCCAGTCGGCATCGTGATACGCTGAAACGTATCTACGCCCGGTCCTGGATCAAAATCGTGTAGCTCACCTCCAGAGATGAGGTCAATCACACCACTGGAATTAAAAGGACTTTGGTAAGATTGACGAGCTGCGTTTCCGGCTGAGGCGAAAAATGAAACCCCATTACTAGGTCTAGATACTACTCTATCAACAGCCTGGGCTATCAGTCCATCTTGGAACATCGGCTGACGGAGAACATTGACATCACTGATGATAATCCTAGCCCCTGCATCGGCAAGCTTTTCAATAGCTTTGGCATATTCGGCTTGACTCTCAACCAATCCTGTGTGAAAGATAAAGTTAGCACTAGGAGCAATATCATACATGATTTGCATGAGAGCATTACCTTCATCAGTACCTGTACCAGGAGGACCATCAATATCCCTTATGACTCTAATTCCTTCTGGCAAGTCACCACTGTCAACATCCAGTTGTGAGAAGCCTAAATTATTGTAGCTGTCAGAAATTACTCCAATCAAAACACCCTTCCCAGTTACACCAAAACGTTCTCGAGCGATATCAGATCTGATAGCTATATCCCCTTGAGTAGTTGTCAATCCCACCCCAAAAGCTTTTTCATTTGGCAATAGACTAATAGAGGCAGTTGCTGTGATCAGTACTGAGGTGATGATCCTACAAAAATTCTTCATTCCATTAAGTAGTCTTGTTATTTATAAAATTTACATTATCATTTTCATTCCCATAATTATCATTGCTGTAGCACTCTTTCGTTGCTTTTCTCAGAGAAAAATTAGAAACCCCGGATTCATGCCACACGCCTACTTGTGTTTAAGTAGGGGCTGAACCGGGGTTTTTGAGAAACCAGCGGAAATTTATTACGCACTAGTTTCTTAGAGAAAAGAGGTTACAATTGCTAATTATATAGAATCAACGGTAACACCAAGAATTGTTCTGACCTCTCTTGCAATTACTCGACCTGAGGTGTTGCCGATTGAAAGAGGTACGGTACTAACTCCTTGGAATGTGAGTATAACCGTTCTACCTCCAGTGCTATATTGTCTAACACCACCAGCTACGGATTCGAGTTCTGCATCAGATACTTGTGCATCAACTAAGTTAGCAGGAAGAAGTTGTTGTAGTTCTTCTTTGATTGTGTTTTGCATTTTCTTGGCTCCTTAAGTAGGATATTATTTTGAACAAATGTGATGATTTCTAACTGGAATGACAAATTGTATTAACCTATTCGGCATTGAGCAACTTGTCTTCAACTACTTTTGAGAATCAACAATTTCAGAATAGCAGCGTAAATTTTCCTAGAGCTAGCTAAATTCTTTAGGAACAAATCAGCTAAATTCTTTAGATTTTCCTAAATTGAGTAATTGATTGAGTAACTAAAAAAATTAGATGACAAAAATAAAAAAATTGGATTGTGGTTTGTGATTGTGATTCTCTATAATAGGAACGCTTTGCGATTTGGTTTCTAGCTCTGGAGTTTTCGCATTTTAAAGTGTCGCAACAGCTATAACAGTCCTAAATGATTCGCGAACACAGAGAAATCAGAGAAACCCGGTTTCTCAAAGAAACCTGGTTTCTGATGGCTAGCATTTGCAACTTAAATAGGATTGCTATAGCTTCAAATCTCTTAAAGAAACAACATTAAGCAGTAGTTATAATCAACATTAGGGGCGAACGGCTGTTCGCCTCTAACCATACATTTGTATCAATAAAAAAGTGAAATGGTATCACTCCCTTGTGTACTGCTGTGGGAGTAATGTGAGGAGGCTTATGCTACATTCGTACAGGTTTTTGTAATAGAGCCACGATAAGCGCTGCGCCAGTCTCCTGGAGTCATGCCAAAGGTTTTGCGAAACAGGCGAAAGAAGCACCACGTATGGCGATAGCCTACAGCTTCGGCAATGTAATCTATTGATCGGTCGGTTTCTTGGAGTAAGGAACAGGCTGCTACCATCCGGCGCTGGGTAATCCAGCGATGCACGCTCTTTCCTGTTCGACGTCGCACTAAATCGGTTAGGTAAGCGGAGGAGTAATCAAGTGCCTGTGCCACGTCACACAAGCTGATCGACTTGTGATAATTGGCTTCGATGAAGTCGAAGACTTTACTCAATTGGGGACAAGCAGGAAAGATTGACTTTTGGTCTGTTGGTTTGGCAGTGTCAGCAGGTGGTGGCGCTGGGACTTTTTGGGGATCAACAGCGTACCACTGCCTAAGATCTGCCTGTTTTTCCAGTTGGGCAGTAATCGCCTCTAGTAATTCCTCTACCGTAAATGGTTTAGTGAGATAGTCATCTGCTCCCAGATTCATGCCTTGGCAAAGTTCAGTTTTGGCAAACTTAGCAATCAGAAAAATGAACATTATTGCTGCTGTGGCTGGATCTTGGCGCAGCGAGGTGAGGACGCCGTAACCATCAAGTTCCGGCATATTAATGTCGCAAATCACCAAATCAGGCAACTTTTCCCGTATCTGTTGGACAGCAACAAGACCGTTTTCCACAGCGATCGCATCGAACCCTTCAGCCTCTAAGCATTCTAGAAACATCTCTCGGCTTTGCGCCTCATCTTCAATCACTAGAATCTTTTTCATTGTCTGCACCCGATTTTTGGTTTTTATTAGACTTCAGGCAAAAGTCAATTCCTGTCCACAAGCTTCAACTTGGGACTAGATAAACAAATATCGATGTCGCGCTCTCAAAATCTCGCCAATTCTTCGTGGTTAGCTGCTCAAACTTTCGGGCGAAAGACTTCAACCCAACATTTCTGGCGGCATGTCAACCAGAATTTTATTTGCACAGATAAAATATTTTATTTTTTTGGACAATACCGAGTATAATGGAAAAGTGTATTGTTGGGAACAACGAAAAGTCAGACTCACTGAAACTACCCAAGAGCGTTTGGTCAATCGTTAGTAATAATGGTCGCAGTAGACAGTCTTGCTTACAAAGCTTTGCCTAATGGCAACGTAATTATAAACGTAGTACCCACCCCTACTTCACTCATCACAGAGATTTGACCAAAATGTAAGTCCACAAGTTTTCTCACAACTGCTAGCCCTAGTCCGATACCTGGTACATCGCCGACATTATTGCCGCGATAGAATGGTTCAAACAGTCGTTTTTGATCTGCTGGTGGAATGCCAATTCCTTGATCTTTAATCTGGAAAACTAGTTCTTCATTACTATAGCACGAAAGTTTCAAATCAACTGTCCTATCGTTTGGAGAATACTTAATCGCATTGTCGAGCAGATTTGTCAGCATCGGCTGTAGCAATTTTTCATCCACACAAGCTGTTGAGCAGTCACCAAGAATTGCAAAGTTGACAGTGTGGCTGCTACTGTGGCTCAGTGGCAATTGTGTTAGTAAATTACGGCAAAATTGCTCTAAATTAATTGCTTTTGGTTCAAATTTTAGTTTTCCTGCTTCTAATTTACCAATGATGAAAACATTATCCATCAACTCGCCCAGATATTCAGCGGCAGTTTGGATACGATGGAGATACTTGAGTTTTTTCTCAAGATCCCATTGGTGAATGTTACGTTTAAGCAAGCTGGTGGCAAATGAAATAACGTGCAGGGGGTTGCGGAATTCATGAGAAACCATACAGACAAAGCTGGCTCCCAGTTCACTCTCGTCTTTTTCTTGTTCTAGAGCCAGCCGAAGTTGTGCTTCTGCAAGCTTGCGCTCAGCTATCTCGTGGCACAATTGCTCATTAGCTCTTCTTAATTGAACTGTGCGCTCTTTTACTTTGCACTTTAGCGCTTCATTAATTTTGCCTAGTGCTATTTCTGTCGGCTTGCGTTTAGTATTATTGCGGACAAAGATACAGCTATACTCTTTACCTTGGTGTTCCAGATAAATAAAGGTGATCTCCACAGGATTTCTCCCGCCCTCTTTCAGAGGATGTAAACAATCAAAGTAAAGCGAACCCTGCTTCTGGATAGCTTTCCAAAATTCTGACCAAATTTTTGGCGAAAAGTCTGGTTCTACGTCGTGCATCGTCATGGAGAGTAATTCCTCACGGGAATACCCAGCCATGTAGCAAGCCGCCTGATTTACGTACAAAAACCGTGCGTCTTTTGCTACCCAAAAAACAGCATCTGCCGCAGAATCTATCAGGAACTTGGTAAACTGCAACTCCTCTTTTGGCTGTAATGTAATTTTAAGCTTGAGTTGCTCCAAAATATGATAACCAAAAATCATAATCCAACTCCCTGCAATTAATAATTATTAAATTGAAATACTGTTTCATTTTTGTTTTATTTCCGACAATTGCTTAATTACGTAAGTGACAATTTGACAAAAAGTTTACTTATATAGGAATCCGGTTTGATTTTTGAACAAATCTACGTATGTGTAGGGTGGGCTATGCCGTACATCTCGGGATTTTGTGGGCAGTGCCCACCCTACGTGTATTTCAAAAATCAAATAGTAATCCTATATTGTCAACATTCATATTCTGATCAGTATTCTCTTAGTCAGGGGTACTATGTTGTCAATGTCGAAAACTGCAACATTATTTTTTTTATTTGTGGTAATGAAAGCTTTAATGTTAAATTTAGTTTATTGCTTACACACAGAGTATGTGCTTTGCCTTCCCAGATGATCCCTGAGTCCGGCGTATGGTTTTAAGCTAATGAGCATTTAAGTTTCATCATGAAAGGGAAGACAGCCCTTACTACAAACAAGTTACCCATAAATTCTATCTATGTAACCAAAATATAGTTACAATTGTAGATATCACAAGACAAAAGCTGGGAGTTAGTATGGAGCGTGAAGCAGTTACAATCCGGTTTCCCATTCCTCTGCTAAAACAAGCAAAACAGCTTAAAGACGGTGGAGAGTCATTCAATGAGTTAGTAGTTGAAGCAGTCGAACAAGAAGTCAAACGACGACAAGCTATTGCTACCCATCAAAGTATCCTCAAAAGGCGTGCCGAAATTAAAGCTAGAACAGGCGTACACCCAAATGCTAATGCTTTGATTCGTAGTTTAAGAGAAGGGAACACGTCAATTGAATAAAGTCTTATGCTTAGATACAAGCGTTTTCATTCCCTATCTTGTGCCTGATGAAAATGAACCACTAGCAGATAGCCTAATAGTAGAAACAGTGGTGGGTAATGCTCGTTTAGTTGCACCTGCTTTTGCTTGGGCAGAAGTAGGCTCAGTTTTACGCAAAAAAGTCAGGATGGGTTTACTGACAAAAGAGGAAGCTAACGGGTGTTATCAGGATTTTTGCGATCTACCCATAGAATACATCAATGAGGAATTAATTAAAGTCAGAGCTTGGGAAATTGCAGAACAATATCAACTACCAACACTATATGATGCCGCATTTTTAGCTTGTGCCGAGAGGCAAAAAGCTCAGTTTTGGACTTCCGAGCAGGTGCTATTGAGCAAATTATCCCCACTGCCAGCTTATGTAAATCAACTATAGGGAGTACTATACAATGGAGCAAAAAACTGCTACATTACATGAAAATATTGCCATCATTGAAGTGGCAACACCTAACATATTAGATAGTTTACTCGCTGACCGAAAAACAGCCCCCTTAATTTACACCCGCTTGGATGAATGCACAGCTGTAGTCGCACCGGAAAACTTTGATGCGCTTCTCACTCGTTTATTAAAGCTAGGACACTTACCTAAAGTTTTATCCAGGTAATTACATATGTCGGAGAAATTGCGTTTTGATCCTTACCTCAACCAGATAAATACCGAACTCTTACCACCAATGGCAAAAGTTTGGGCGGGTAAAGGAGTACAACGCAAGCAAGATTGTATTAAGGCAATTACTGACGGTTTAAAAAATCCGCAAACTGTTCAAGATGTCATCCAACAGTTAAAACCTTTTGAAAGGTTAGCACTGGAATTGGCTAAAGTTGCACATGGTGAAATGAAAGCCGAAGATTTACTCCAGATGCTGCGACTTCTTGATGCAGAAGAGTTGCCTGAATTTCACAAAGAATCTGAACCAGATCACAAAGCTTTTGCTAAATACTTAGTTAAGCGGGGAATTTTCTTATGTATTATCCCAATCAGTAGCTATAATTATGCTGAGAGCGATCGCTCTCTATCTGTGTTCACAGATGAACGATTACTGACACACATTGGCAGTCCATCCTTTAACAAACTACCTTTAAAAAATCATCCAGAACCAAAATTAACAACCGTTCGTCGTCCCGCCAACGTTGTTTTGAACATTTTGGGTATGTTGCAAGCAATTGAGCAGCAAGATGGATTTAAATTAACTCAAAAAGGTACTTTTCAACTTAATAGTTTAAAAAAATTTACTAAATCCCAAAATTGGAAAGACGAATCTACTGAAGTTGATGGCTTTTTATTTCATGATCCGGCAAATGCTTTTGCTTTTGCTTTGTTAAACTCAGACTTATTAATTCCCACTAAAGAGAATACAATAAATTTAAGAGTATCCATTGAAGAATTTGCCAAATATTCGCAAAAAGAGCAAGTTGAACTACTAATACACGGTTTTGTTAAATCAATTCAATGGCTAGAATTTAGAGAAAATAGATGGTACAATCGCGAACTATTTATTCAAGGAAGAGAAATTTTATTATCAGCACTAAAATTGCTCCCAGAAGCCGGAAGACATTGGGTAGATTTTGACGAATTTGAGCAAATATTATTTAAACGTTTAGGTGAATTCTTTTCCTTAAAAACCAAACCTAGCTATCCCAGACGGTTTGTTAACGATACAAGAGATGAATTGACTATATTAAAAGAGTGGCGTGATAAATTACGTCAAGATTGGTTAGGTTATGAACGAGTTTGGTTAAAATATGCTCTCTCAAGTTGGTTGTACTATTTAGGAATAGTCGAATTAGGATTACTACCTTCCCTGAGTGCGAAAATTCAAAATGACTCAATTTCTAGTTTTCGATTGACAGATTTAGGACGTTTACTTCTCTATCCCCAAGAAACAGATAACAATCTAGTTACTGAATACTCCAGCCAACAAGCATGGATAGTACAGCCAAACTTTGAAGTTATGGTATATCTAGAAGATGTAAATCCGCTCCAGTTAGCATTACTAGAACGCCATGCAGAACGTGTATCAGTACAACAGCATATTGCTCAGTATCGATTAACACGAGATTCAGTATATAACGGTTGGGAAAATGGTTACTCTTTAACAGAATTACTCGCTGCATTACAAGAAGGTTCTAAAGTAGGTTTGCCACAAAATGTCGAAACAGAATTACAACAATGGGGTAATCTTTACGAACAGGTAAAGCTACGCAAGCGAGTAAAGCTGTTAGAATTTGCAGATGAAGCCTCAAGAGAGTCAGCAGTCAACCAAGGACTTAAAGGCAAACCGATTGGTGACAAGTTTCTCTTAGTTGGAGAACGTGCATCTGCTAAATCTTGGTTCGGCGATATAATAGACTATAATCAACCATTGCCTCGTTGTCTATCAATTACAGAAGATGGGATGGTGACAATAACGCAATCAACTCCAGATTTATTAATTCACGAGCAGCTAAACCGTTGGATGGAAGTACAAGCAGATGGTAGCTGGCGATTATCTCGTAAAAGTGTCACTGATGCAGTTAAAGCCGGAGCTAAGCCAGAAGAATTAATCGAGTTTTTGCGATCGCGCTTAACTACACAAATTCCCAACTTATTAAACGTAGCTATTCAAGGATGGGTAGGGATCGGTACAACGGTAGAAGTAGAAAAGGTATTAGTGTTACGCTGTACTAATCCAGCAGTATTTAACGCGATTGCTTCTAGTCCAAAATTAGCACCCTATTTATTGGGAAAACTAGCACCGGATGTTTTATTAGTAGATGAAAAACAATCTAAAAAATTCGCAAGTGAGTTGGAGTGGGCTGGTTTAAAAGTCTTAGAAACACTACAGAACGTTCCCAAAGTAGAATAAGCTAAAGTTTCTTTCCCCAGTCTCATTGTAATTATGTCCTACGTGCCAGAAAATGCGCTGATTATCCAAAGCGATCGCTCTGTTCTTTTGGAAGTACATTCACCCCGCGCCGATGCAGCACGAGAAGCCATCGCACCGTTTACAGAATTGGTAAAAAGCCCAGAGCATATCCACACCTATCAACTATCACCCCTAAGTATCTGGAACGCACGTTCCGCAGGGATGGCGATAGATGATATGTTAGCAGCATTACAGGCACACTCTAAGTATCCCATGCCTGTATCAGTGGCGCAAGAAATTGCAGCTTTAGGAAATCGCTATGGATTGACAGTAATTGAACGAGATGGCGATCGCTTAGTGCTAAAAATAGCAGATTTACCCCTAGTTGAACTATTAAAACGTAATCAACAAGTTGCACCTTTACTAGGAGAACGTTTAAGCGAACTAACTTTTGAAATTAATCCAGCTTATCGCGGTATCCTCAAACAAGCACTTTTAGGCGCGGGCTACCCAGCAGAAGATTTAGCTGGGTATGTGAAAGGAGACAGTTTAAAAATTGAAATTCTACAGCAAACGTCTTCCGGAAACAAATTTCACTTGCGCGATTATCAAAAGTACGCGGCTGAAGCATTTTACCAAGCAGGTAGAGTACAAGGTGGTAACGGGGTAATTGTTCTACCTTGTGGTGCAGGTAAAACAATGGTGGGAATGGCGGCGATGGTAGCGGTACAAGAAAGTACCTTGGTTCTCACCAGTAGTTTGACTTCAGTACGGCAATGGCGACGAGAATTACTTGATAAAACTACTCTATCAGAACAAGAGATCGCCGAGTACAGCGGTCAAGTAAAAAATACTGCCCCTGTAACTTTAGCTACTTACCAAATTCTCGGTTATCGTTCTAGTAAAGATGGTGATTTTCCCCATTTTGAGCTTTTTAAGGCTCGTTCTTGGGGTTTAATTATCTATGATGAAGTGCATTTATTACCAGCACCGATTTTTCGCATCACTGCTGAATTGCAAGCACGTCGCCGTTTGGGACTTACAGCAACGTTGATCCGCGAGGATGGGAAGGAAGGAGACGTGTTTGCCTTAATTGGTCCGAAACGTTATGATGTGCCTTGGCGAGATTTGGAAGGTCAAGGATACATAGCTACTGCAGAATGCACTGAAATTAGGATTCCTCAAGATGAAGATAGGCAAATGGAATATGCGGTAGCTGAAAGACGCCATCAGTTCCGCATTGCGGCAGAAAATCCCCGTAAGTTTCAAGTTGTGGAGGAGTTGTTGGCAAGTCAAAAAGGACACAAGGTTTTAATCATCGGGGAATATATTGACCAGTTAAAAGAAATTGCTAGGGTAACTAGGTTACCATTGGTGACGGGGAAGACTACTCAACGCGATCGCGATAAGCTTTACGAACAGTTTAGAAATGGTGAGATTGGGGGATTGATTCTCTCGCGGGTGGGGAATTTTGCTCTGGATTTACCTGATGCTGATGTTTTGATTCAGGTTTCTGGGAAGTATGGTTCTCGTCAAGAAGAGGCGCAACGATTGGGGCGGGTGCTTCGTCCGAAGGCTGATGGTGGTAATGCTCAGTTTTATACTTTGGTGTCTTTGAGGACTTGTGAGGAGGAGTTTGCTCGTCACCGTCAGTTGTTTTTGGCGGAGCAAGGTTATAGTTATCAAATTCAAATTGTGGAAGATGGTGTGTTGAATTGATGATGGCGATGCGATATGTATGTAGGGGTGAACCAACCATCACCACAGGCATTTACCTAGTTAAAATTAAATATCATGCAAAAAACTCAAGAAGCGCTTGTTAACGAAAGCGCCTATATGCCTTTGCATGAGAATTTTATCTGGGGTAACTACCAAAAATGTCAAAAAAGACAGGAAAAAAAATCGCACCGGCACCAATGCCAATCGATATCAACGTAGTTGATTTAATCGATAACTACTTCACCGCCTACAACTCAGCACGGTTACGGGAGATATGCCATCTGCTTAGTCGGGATGTATTCAATGAAGGCGTGACGGTGGGAGTTAGTCTTTCTGGTGCAATGACACCTGCAGGATTTGGCGTTTCTGTGCTTGCACCCTTAATTCGTAACGGTTTTATCGACTGGATGATTAGCACTGGTGCTAATCTTTACCATGATATGCACTACGGCTTGGGTTTTGAATTGTTTGCTGGTAATCCATTTTTGGATGATGTGAAGCTGCGCGAGGAAGGTACAATCCGTATTTATGACATCATATTTGGTTATGATGTACTACTAGAAACTGATGCTTTTATCCGCAAGGTTTTGCAAGCTGAACCTTTTCAGAAGCGGATGGGAACTGCTGAATTTCATTATCTTTTGGGCAAATACGTCCGGGAAGTGGAAAAACAACTGGGAGTCAAACATTCCTGTTTACTAGCTACGGCTTATGAGTGTGGAGTACCCATTTATACTTCTTCTCCTGGAGATAGTTCGATTGGGATGAATGTTGCCGCTTTATCCCTGGAAGGTTATCAGTTAGTATTAGACCCATCAATTGACGTGAATGAGACGGCGGCGATCGCCTACTTTGCCCGTGAACAGGAAGGCAAGAGTGCGGCTGTAATTATTGGTGGCGGTAGTCCAAAAAACTTTTTGCTCCAAACGCAACCGCAAATTCACGAGGTACTGGGATTAGAAGAACGGGGACACGATTACTTTGTACAGTTCACCGATGCACGTCCAGATACTGGTGGTTTGTCCGGTGCGACACCAAGCGAAGCTGTAAGTTGGGGAAAAATCGACCCTAACGAATTGCCTAGCACGATTGTTTGTTACACAGATAGTACAATTGCACTACCTTTAGTTACAGCCTATGTAATGAATCAGTGCCAACCTCGTAGTTTGAAGCGGTTATATGACAAGCGGGAGCAAATGTTGGCACAACTGCGAACAGAATATTTAGCAGCCAAAACTCAACCTCTGGATAAAATTCCTGCTGCTATGGCCCAAAGTGCTTCTGAGGAAGTAACTACTTATCCTTGTGGGAGGTTGATTCCCAACCCGTAGGGAATAAATATCTCCAAATAACAACGTAGAGACGTTCCATAGAACGTCTCATTTTATTTCAATTGCTGTAAATTAATTTAAATTACTGTAAATATTTTTAGAAAAAAATAACGTAATATTTATATCTACTAAATATATTTACTTAAAATCGTCTTTTTATTAAATCACATTAAAAATTCGTAATTTTATTTAGCAAATCATAATAGTAGTTCAAATTACCACTGCATAAGTATATAACTTGTGAACGTTATATATAAGAAACAAAAAAATATCAAAAACAAATAAAAAAATGTTAAAGATAAATAGACGAGATGTGGTAAAACTCGGATTCATCGCGGGTGGAAGCTTGCTATTGCCGATCGCACTGCAACTGAGAAGTCAAGCTCAAAATGCTGGTAGTCCAAGAGTGACACCCTTTTCAGTTCCCTTCCGTGTTCCACCAGTACTTAACCCCGTGCGCAGTGATAGCACAACTGATTACTACGAAATCACAATTAAAAAAGCTAATTTGGAAATTTTGCCTGGTTTACAAACCCAAATTTGGGGTTATAACGGCATAGCTCCGGGTCCGACAATCAAGCAACATGTGAGCCGTCGTTCAGTAATTCGTTTTATCAATGATGTTGGTACAAATACGGTAGTTCATTTACACGGAATGCCATCACTACCTCAATACGATGGCTACGCTGAGGATTTTATTCCTCATGGCTACTACAAAGACTACATTTATCCGAATAATCGCATTGCTGCTACTCTGTGGTATCACGATCACACAGTCATGGTGACTGCACAGCAAGCTTACATGGGACTAGCTGGAATGTACATCTTACAAGACGATTTAGAACTAGGATTACCCCTACCCAAAGGCGAGTACGATGTACCTTTATTTTTATCAGACAAGATATTTGCCTCTGACGGCAGTTTGGTATTTAATGACCAAAATCGCAACAAGCTCATGGGCGATGTGATTACAGTCAATGGTGTGCCTTGGCCTCGTATGGAAGTAGCTAATTGTAAATACCGCTTCCGAATGTTAAATGGATCTGTTTCCCGCTCTTACAAACCTTCTTTAAACACAGGTGACGACTTAATTATGATTGCCACTGATGGTGGGCTTTTATCTGCGCCAGTCAGAGTCAAAAATTTTCGCCTTGGGATGGGTGAGCGATATGAGTTCATCATTGACTTTTCCCAATACCCTATTGGCACATCTGTGATTTTACAGAATGAATCACTGCCTAATAATGACGACTACGATAATACGGATAAAATTATGCGTTTTGATGTGGTGCGTTCTGTCGTTGACAATAGTTCTATCCCTAATCAAATGCGTAATATTCCTTCTGTTTCTCAGCTTGTTGCTCAAGCAGTGCGCACCAGAGAATGGCACTATGACAAATTTAGTGGTGTGTGGGTAATTAATGGTAAAGAATGGGACAAAGATCGAGTTGATGCTAATCCAAGATTAGGTGAGTATGAAATTTGGAGTCTCAACAACGTCCACCAGGATTGGTTTCACACTATTCATATTCACTTGATAGACTGTTTGATCATCGACCGTAATCGTCAAGCGGCTTTCCCCTATGAACGTGGTTGGAAGGATGTTTTTTATGTTGGTGAAAATGAGAATGTGCGGGTAGTTGGGAAGTTTGATCCCAATAAAGGAAAGTATATGACCCACTGTCATAACTTAGTTCACGAGGACCATGACATGATGACTCAGTTGGAAGTTGATCAAGGTGGCATTAGTCCTTTTGCCGCTCCTGCTCAGCTACTTCCAGCACCACCATTGTAAGTAGTTGGTCAGTCTGTGTAACAATACTAGTTAGTTATTGGTGCAATGTTTAGCTACAAAGCACCAATGACACTTAACTACTTAACTAGTATTTGCCGTGAATGTTTTTCGTGCATCCGATACTCAACTTTGGCGTGGGAACCTGTTCGTTTTATTTATAGCAGGGTTACTCTTTTGGTGTAGTCTGGCTTCATTACTACCTACTCTGCCGCTCTACATTTTAAGTACGGGCGCAAGCCAACAGCAGATAGGATTGGTGATGGGCAGCTTTGCCATTGGACTTTTGCTGTTTCGCCCTGGGTTAGGACAGTTGGCAGATAATAAGGGGCGCAAGATCGTGTTAATTATCGGTACATTGGTAGCAGCGATCGCGCCTCTGGGCTACTTAGTATTTAAATCTATCCCTCTGTTATTGATGTGGCGTGCTTTTCATGGTATTAGTATTGCCGCTTTTGCTACTGGCTACACTACATTGGTAGCAGATTTGGCTCCACGCGAAAAGCGTGGTGAAATTATTGGTTACATGAGTCTAGTAAATCCGATTGGGATGGCGATTGGACCTGCTTTAGGTGGTTATTTACAAGAAGGGGTTGGTAGTCGAGTTTTATTTCTTGTTGCTGCTGAACTAGCTTTTGTTGCACTATTAGGAACAATACAAGTTACTAATCCACCAGTTGAGAGCGAGCAAGGAAATATTGCTAATCCAAAGTTTTGGCAAATTTTGTTGAGTGCAAGAGCAAGAGTTCCAGCGGTAGTATTTTTACTCATTGGGTTGGGTTTTGGTACTTTGTCTACCTTTGTGCCGTTGTTCATGAAATCAATTCAGGTAGATTTAAATCCTGGATTATTTTACTCAACCGCTGCCATTGCTAGTTTTAGTGGAAGGGTATTTGCAGGTAAAGCAAGCGATCGCTTAGGTCGTGGTTTGTTTATTACCCTCAGCTTAATTTCTTACACTTTATCTATGGTGGTACTCTGGCAGGCAAACAGTGCATTCACCTTCTTACTAGCTGGGCTGCTTGAGGGTTTGGGCGGAGGTACTTTAATTGCGATGATTGCTACATTGATTGCCGATCGCTCAGTGAGTAGAGAACGCGGACGTATGTTTGGTTTATGCATCGCTGGATTTGATGTAGGAATTGCGATCGCTGGTCCTGTTCTTGGTTCCATTGCCGATCAAGTTGGCTACCGTGTAATGTTTGCAACATCAGCTATTCTTAGTCTATTAGCACTTCTGATCTTTATTACCCTATGTTGCAAAGACATAGCCAGTTCCTTACGTTTTGCCTTTGGTCGCGGTCAAGATACCTACGCATTAAAATAGTGGAGACGTTCCGCCGGAACGTCTCCACAACCCAGATCATTTCTACTATTTTCAACGGGCGAGGAGGGATTCGAACCCCCGACACCGTGGTCCGTAGCCACGTGCTCTAGTCCACTGAGCTACACGCCCTCAATAGATATATATAGTAGCACACCCTTAAAAGATAATGCAAGAAATTTTTCCAAATAATTCTGATGACTTAACTCATCTAGACTCTCAGGGACAAGCACAGATGGTAGATGTATCCAACAAATTACCTACAGTGCGCCAAGCAGTTGCGACAGCGAGAGTGCGAATGTCCCCAAAAACCTTTGCCGCCATTCAAGCAGGTGATGCACCAAAAGGGGATGTGTTGGGAACTGCAAGACTAGCTGGAATTATGGCAGCAAAACAAACTGCTACCTTAATTCCTCTATGCCATCCCTTACCTTTACAAAAAGTAGAAGTACAGATTACACCCGATGCAGAATTACCTGGTTATCACATTCTTGCCACAGTCAAAACTAAAGCTGAAACAGGAGTAGAAATGGAAGCCTTAACCACAGCTTCTGTTGCGGCTCTCACCCTTTACGACATGGCGAAAGCCCTAGAAAAATCCATTCAAATTGAGTCAATACATTTAATCAGCAAAACTGGCGGTAAATCAGGAGACTATTTTCAATCTTGAAGGCAGAAGTAAAAAAGCAGGTTAGCGTATATTTTAATACTTCTGCCTCCTACCTATCCTATGTCACTAACTGCTTGACTTACATCAGTTGGGCTTTCAAAATCTTGATCTGGCAATTGCTCTAGCACAGAAATAGCATTTTCATCAGCGCCTTGTTCTTTGGCGTGGCTAATCAAGTCTTCTTTACTAGCTGGGTAGTCAACGCCTTTTAAATGTTTCTGTAGTTGGATTGGGTTAATTTTAGTCATTTTTATCCACCTCAAGATTGCAACTCCATCTTGACAAGTGGATATATTTGCTACCTCTATCAAAAAGATTAATCAGTATTGAGCAATACGAAGGAAAAGTTCATCCAAAGGGTTGATGATAAGTAAACAGTCATCAGTAAACGGCGATAGTCATAATGTAGAGACGTTTCACAAAACGTCTCTACATTAATTATTCACAGAACCTGTAAAAATCCTAAAATAAGATTGAATCATTTATTACAAACAGTAAATATTTATGCCTCCTCGTTGGCCTCGTCAACCCGATCGCAAAGATCCTGCTTACCGCAAGTTAGATGACAGAATGAATTTTGCCGTTCATGTGGCATTCTCCGCTGCAGTTAACTCCGGCTTGTGGTTTTTTCACAACTTCCTCAAAGCCAACTGGGAATGGCTACCGCCTTTAACAGCAGGTTGGATAGTGGTACTGTTAGTACATCTAATTTACATTTCGGCGATCGCTAACTACGACTCGACGCCTTCTAAATCCACCTGAAGATGGACTCCATCAGCTAGGACGATTGTAACTTGTGGTGGTTGAGTCATGATAGATATTTGAGCAACAATATTGAATAGCTGAGGAAAGCGCTCATAATTTAGGGTTATTTTTTATGGCTAAGACTAACACCACAGAACTACTAGAAGCCCTAGCAGCTGAAATTGGCGAAAGCGTCTACATTGATATCGCTAAGTGGCATCTTTATTTATCAGATGCCAAACTCCATACTGTAGTTGCTGAAAAAATGTATCCCCTACTTTCTGCCAATAAGCCTGTGGAAGAAGACGAAGTTATCAAAATTTTGGAATCTATTTCGGTAAAAATTGGTGGTGGTAGACGAGAACTGCCTCTCATCGATTTACTTCCACTGCAATGCCAAGTAAATCTTGTAGATATTGTGGAAAAATATCAAAGCGAGATGTAATTTTCATTATTTTAGGAACAAACAATTAAGAGGTTAATTTCAATGCTTTTACAAGTCAAAGATTCTGGCAACTTAGTAGAGATTCAGGATATTCAAGAATTAATTAATCCTAATGTTGATGCTATCAAAGCACAAGATCAAGAAGGACAAGAAGAACAAGATACTGATACTTACAAAAAAGAAAATTTAGTTTTTCCATCTGGCGAAAATTTGCCTAAATGTTGGAAAGACGCCAATTATAAAGGTGCTACAGTCTCCTAACAAATATCCCTGGCTTCTTTAAGAAGTCGGGGATATTTCATTGAGAAGAAGCTGTTGTTTCTCTTACAGTCCCAACTTCACTTTGAGTACGAAAGAAAAAAGCCCTAGCAATCCATTCTGTTAATATATGAGAAAGTAAACCTATTGGACCTGCAAATAAACAAAGTGCTAATGAGTGAATTGTCCAAACACCAGTTTTTCGACCTTGTAAATAAACGTAGCGCCCAACAAATAGATCCATAACTAAAAAATGAATCCAACCAGTAGCCGCAGCTTTTTCTTCACTAAAAAAGTTGGCAATATCAGGTAATTGAGGATTCGATAAAGCTTGGGCATTCTCCGGAGTGATACTGCTAACAAATAAATACAAATATGCTAATGCTAGAGGTACAAAGGGAATATATGATTCCATTACCCGTTGTGTAACCTTCCATTTAGGTAGGAAAATCATTAATGCCCAAAATGGTAAAACGAAAAGATTGGCTACAGTAAAAATTTGAAAAATATTCATATAATTTCACTTTTTCTATACAGTGCAACACAAGCAGCCATCCTAACAAGTTGTTAGGAGCCAAAATCCAAAAGCCAGAATCAACTCCAATAGCCCTTCTCCTGACTCCTGAATTCTGACTCCTAACTACTAGTTTATTCAGCAGTTGCCAATTCAGTGCTGCCGCGTGTACGACGGCGTGTAAGGCTATTATAAAGCATTTGACCGATCGCTTTAATCAAGTTGCCTTCTAATTCTTGGAACATTTTCATGTTCATACCAAAGGCAGCGTTAGCTTCATCGACAATGCGATCTGCTGTAGCATCATCTATCGGCAGTTCATCTAAGGTAGAGCGATATTTAGCTTTAAATGCTTTCTCTTCGGGGATGTCCTGAAATTCATAAAATGCCAAACCCTGTCCATCAGAAAGGTTCATTGCTGTTTGGGCAATACCTTTAAGAATTTGTCCACCAGACAAATCGCCCAAGTAACGGGTGTACGAGTGAGCAATTAACAGTTCTGGTTCTTTTTGAGAGATTTCCCGAATCCGTTGCACATAAGCTTCACCCGCACTGGACAGTTGGATTTGTTCCCGCCAGGAAGCACCATAGTAGTAGCTCAAGTCTTGTTCTAAGGTGTGCTTACGGTGGAGTTCACGGAAGTTAATTTTGGAAACAATCGGGTGGTTGTGATGTTTTTCCATCTCCTCTTCCATTGCCGAGTAGACGAAGTAGAAGTTAGCGACTAGTTTTCTGTAAGAGTTTTTTTCTACGACTCCTTTTAAAAAGCACTTGACAAAACCTACATTTTCTGCCATCGTGTGGGCTTTTTTTGTACCTACACGTAATTTTGTTGCTAAATTGCTGCTCATGCTAAATTTCCAACTTTAAAAAGGTCAAATGCCGCAGTTATATTTTACATACGGCTACAAAAGCCACTAAAACGTTACATTAGAGCTGTTTGATGAGAATTTGTATTACAATTTTTTAAGTAATAGGTTATTTGTTATTTTTTATACAACATATACATATACATCGGTGAACCTGTAGAGACGCCCCGGTGGGGCGTCTCTACGTCTTAACATAATCTTTACAAGATTTAAAAGTACTTTGGCAAAAAAAACCACTAAATTAAAAATAAGTTTGTAAAAACCAAAACTAGTAAATTATCCTGATTAAAACATATTTACAGGGAATTGTTCAAAAAAGTTTAAAGTGTTATTCTCCAGTGTGGCTGTGTGGAGCATTTAATCATATGGTTTCATCTATAACTCGGAGTCAAGACGGCATTCATGCGGGTTGTGCATCAGAGACTGATAGATCACCTTTATGTAATCAAGGCAGTTTTGTACAAAATTTAATCGCACTGCCAACAACTCCGTTGTTTGGAACAGATGGTATTCGTGGGCGAGTGGGTGAATTGTTAAGTGCGCCCTTAGCATTGCACGTTGGTTTTTGGACGGGAATTGTTTTGCGTGCCAATGCTTCGTCAGTAGGACCAATTATTCTTGGACAAGACTCAAGAAACTCAAGTGATATGTTGGCAATGTCCTTGAGTGCAGGATTAACCGCAGCAGGGCTAGAGGTGTGGTACTTGGGATTATGCCCAACACCATGTGTAGCCTATCTGACAAGTGTAACAGATGCTGTCGGCGGAGTCATGATTTCTGCCAGCCACAATCCACCGCAAGATAACGGGATTAAAGTATTCGGTGCAGATGGTGCTAAGTTACCCCAAGCTTTACAAGCAGAAATTGAAGCGGGACTACGTGGTGAGTCCTCGAATTATACTGGTAGTAGTAATTGCGGACGGCATTACTCGCGGAGTGAGTTAGTAGGAGATTATGCGGAGTCGGTAAAAAAACCGTTATGCAGTACCCTGAATCTTCAGGGAATGAAGATAGTGTTAGATTTAGCTTGGGGTGCGGCAGTAGGTTTAGCACCGAAAATATTTACATCCATGGGGGCAGAAGTAATCTGCTTGCACGAGGAACCAGATGGCGATCGCATTAACGTCAACTGTGGCTCCACCCATTTAGAAATTTTGCAAGCAGCAGTCAAGCAGCACAATGCTAGCATCGGCTTTGCCTTTGATGGCGACGCTGATCGCGTTTTAGCCGTAGATAATAATGGACGACAAGTTAACGGTGATTATATCCTCTACCTCTGGGGGCGCTGTTTACAACAAAAACAAGAACTGCCAGACAACCTTATAGTTTCCACCGTAATGGCAAACTTAGGGTTTGAGAGAGCGTGGAAACAACTAGGCGGTAAACTGATTCGTACAGCAGTAGGCGATCAACATGTTCAAGCAGAAATGCTACGTACAGGAGGAATGCTGGGAGGAGAACAATCCGGTCATATTCTGTGCCGTCATTATGGCATAACAGGTGACGGATTGTTAACAGCCTTACACTTAGCAGCTTTGGTACATTCTGCTCAAGTCTCATTATCAGAAATGATCGACCAAAGCTTTCAAACTTATCCCCAATTATTACGCAACGTGCGAGTAGAAGACAGAACAAAACGCATAAGTTGGAAAGATTGCCAACCCCTGCAACAAGCAATTACTTGCGCCGAAGCAGCAATGGGTGATTCTGGGAGAATTTTAGTCCGAGCTTCAGGCACAGAACCAGTTATCCGAGTTATGGTAGAAGCCGAAGTAGCAGAACTTGCTAATCACTGGACTAATGAATTAGTCCGGCAAGTCCAGCAACACTTAGTGGCATAATGGTCAAACTTAAGCAAAAACCCAACCGCAAAAAAAAACAATCAAAACAGGAAACTCCAACCCTAAGCGTTAAAGAACGTTTGGCACAGAAGCGTACTGCAGCAAAGGCACGTAAAGAATTTACAAGCCTTCTTGGGGCAGCCTTTGCTGGCGGTTTATTCTTGGGTATTCCTCTAGCTTTCGTCGGCGGAATTAAAGCAGCAGTTCCTGGTATTTTATCTATCATCTGCATTTCTCTATGTTATAAATACCCCCGCGAAGCCCTGTTTGCCTTCCTCATTTACGTGCCAATGGGAGGTACGATCACTTATTACATAGGTAATAGTCCCATACTTCAATTAGCAAAAGATGCCTTTTACATTCCGGCGCTGATTGCACTTTGGCAAACTTGTCGCAAACAGCGATTACCTCTAATAATTCCCCAAGCCATTAAACCCCCACTGTTCATTTTATTAGGCTTGTGTGTACTTACGCTGCTGTTTGTAAACGGTTCGCAGCAGCTAAACCCTCCTCCTGCTGGACTATTGGCAGCCCCAAGCAAGGAAGTACCCATCGGTATGGGAATTTTGGGTTTAAAAGTATTTTTAGGCTATGTGCCACTGATTAGTTGTGCTTACTATCTAATTCGGAATAAAAAAGATTTTTTATTTTTGTCCCGCCTACAAATTGTACTCATACTTACCTGTTGTGTACTGGGATTTATTCAGTACATTTTACTAGCAAGGGGGATATGTCAGGGAACCAGAGGTTTAACAGGAGCCGCACAGTTTAAAGCATCACTGGAAGCACGATGTTATATTGGTGGTGCTTTAGTTTATAGTCCTGATGAAGGGGTGATTCGTCTACCAGGAACTTTTGTTGCTCCTTGGCAATGGGCATGGTTTCTCATTTCTAGCACCTTTTTTACCTTTGGTTCAGGTTTTAGCGATCCCTCAATAATTTGGCGGATTGTCAGTTTAGTTTCTACAGCATTAGTTTTTGTCAACGCAGTTGTCTCTGGACAAAGAATTGCCTTAGCTTTAGTACCTGCGTGCTTCGTGATTTTGCTATTTCTCACTGGGCAAATTGCCAATCTCAAACGGTTTATTCCTATAGGAGTAGGACTTGCTCTGATTTTGGGAATTGCGATCGTCACTAACCCTGCTGTGGTAGAAGAGAGAACAGCAAGTTTTAGCGAACGTTGGGGAGCTTCACCACCCGAAGAATTTATTGTTCAACAATTTGAGGAAGTGTGGAAAAATCTTGAAGGACCGTTAGGAAGTGGTTTAGGACGTGCTACTAATTCTGCGCGTGCGTTAGGTGAAACTAAACTGGTAGAAACCTACTACCCCAAAGTACTCCATGAAGTAGGACCACTAGGGCTTTTGGGATTTTTAGCCTTAGTAACCACTCTAACAATAGTTTGCTTCCAAACGTACCGTTCCATAAAAAACCGTAATTACCGCAGTTACGCAGCAGCATTGTGGGTGTTTATACTTTTTATTAGCTACAACACTTATTACTACCCCCTAGATGTCGATCCAGTAGCTGTTTATTACTGGTTTTTCGCCGGAGTTCTGTTGAAATTGCCAGAAATAGATAAACAAGAAAGGCTTCTAGAAGCCCAAGCTGAAAAGAAACAGGGGCGCAAGGGTGCAGGGGAGGGCTTGAGTACGCCTTAATGGTGTACACCCCCCCTCCCTAACCCTCCCCTTTGCAAGGGGAGGGTGCCCGATAGGGCGGGTGGGGTAATGTACCTCAATCTAAAATCCAAAATTCTCCTGACTTCTGACTCCTGACTCCTGTCTCCCAAAATTCCTATGGATTTACCTTTAATTTCTGTAATTATTCCTACCTATGCCCGCGAGGAACCACTACGCGATAGTTTGGTGGATCTCCTCAAACAAGATTATCCTAATTATGAAGTTTTAGTTGTAGACCAAACCCCAAAACATCAGCCAGAAATTGAAGCTTATTTAGAGGAATTAGCCTTCTCAAATAAAATCAAGTGGTTTCGCTTGGCATGGGCGAGTCTACCTGGGGCGCGGAATTATGCTGTGCGACGAGCTGCAGGTGAGATCATTCTGTTTATAGACGATGATGTTCAGCTACAGCCTGGATTTTTATCAGCTCATGCAAAAAACTATATAGAAAACCCAGAAGTGGGAGCAGTTGCTGGGCGAGTATTTGACAGAATGAAATTAGGTGACTCTGGGGGAGAGTTGCAAATTGAGTATCTTCCTCCTCAAGCAATGGACCCAGGTATTGCCTGGTATCATGTTGATTTGGTACATACTGTCAAACCGCAGCAAGTCATAACAGCTAGGGGTTGCAATATGTCTTATCGCCGCGAGATTTTTACCAAGTACAATCTGAGATTTGATGAAAGATTTCGCGGTAGTGCGGTGCGAGAAGAATCTGATTTTTGTTTACGCTTAAGACAAACTGGATATAAAATTTGGTATGACCCAGAGGCTTATTTGGTTCATTTAGGTGAAGAGACAGGTGGTTGTCATGATATTAGTATGCGCAGTCTCCAGTATCAACTCACCTTTTACCACAACCATTTCTTAATGGGGCTAAAAAACCTCACCGCCACTCAAGCTTTACGCCTCTACTCCCGTCTATTTGACTGTCACGTTTTGGGACGTCCCCCTTGTCATAAAAGTGGCAGCCCCATCAAAATACTCACTAGAGGTATTTTCTATAGTTTAGGCTTTTTCAAAGCATTGAGTACTGTCATTCAATCAGTTTGGAATGATGGTCAAATTTACACGCGCTTGGACGAACAAGTTTGAATTTGAAAATGGCTAATGGCTAATAGTTAATAGTAACCATTAGCCATTAACAATTAACAATTAACAATTAACAATGAAAATTTTAGTAGCTAGTCATACATATATAGTAGACCTTAATTGTGATAAATTGCGTGCTTTAGCTCAACTAGAACCTGAAATTGAGGTAACAGTTGTCGTGCCAAAACGCTGGAAACCCGGTGGAGTACAAAACAAAATTATTGAAACTCAATATCGCGAGGAAGGCAAATTTCGCATAGTACCAGTTTCTAATTTCAGTCAAAATCACCAAGGTTTGCTTACCTTTGGCACTGATTTAATATCTTTATTGAAACAGTTTCATCCCCAAATTATTCAAGTAGAACAAGGATCGAGGGGATTAGCTTTTGCTGAAATGATATTTTTAAATCAGCTTCTAGGACTAAAGGCTAAAAATGTATTTTTTACATGGTGGAATCTTCCTTATAATTTAAAATTTCCCATTAATTTAATTGAGAAATACAACCTCAATCACAGTCACGGGATAATTTCCGGTAATCAAGATGGAGCAGAAGTTTTAAGGCAGCGTGGTTATAAAGGTCCTATTAAAGTCATGCCTCAACTGGGAGTGGATGAGAGTTTATTCACACCCACACCCCAACCAGAATTAGCCAGTCAGTTGGGTATTCAACCAGGCGAGTTTGTGGTGGGATTTGTTGGACGTTTTGTGCAGGAAAAGGGACTATTTACCCTTATCAATGCTTTAGCTACATTAAAAGATAAATCCTGGAAGTTATTGCTGCTAGGACGCGGACCTTTGCAGGTAGAATTAATGAGTCTAGCTACAGAAAATAACATTCAAGACCGAATCATTTTAGTGGAAAGTGTTCCTCATCACGAGGTCTGTAATTACATCAATTTAATGAGTACTTTGGTACTGCCATCAGAAACAACTTACCAGTTTAAAACTTTAACTGCTGTCGGGTGGAAAGAACAATTCGGTCATGTATTAATTGAGGCGATGGCTTGCAGAGTGCCTGTGATTGGTTCTAATTCTGGTGAAATTCCTCACGTCATCAAGAATACTGGATTAGTATTTCCTGAAGGTGATGCTTCTTCACTTGCTAATTGCCTAGTTCAATTAATGGAAAATCCTCAATTAGCTGATAATTTAGGTGAAATGGGTTATCACAAAGCAATGGCTCAATATACAAATAAAGCTTTAGCAAAGCAGCAATTAGAGTTTTACAAACAACTTGTTAATTAAACCACAGATCCCCGACAACTTTTACGAAGTCGGGGAGCTAGGAAATGCGCGATCGCTTTATAACATAACCCTAACCCACCGCATATTCCGTAAACTTTCGCATAAACGGCGACTGAAATCCCAGCACAATATCCTCCTTAGGAACCCCGGCTGCAACTAAATCCGCTGCAATATCATCCTCTGTGCCATTCCACTGAAGCCAAATCTTTCCACCTTTGATATCAATGTGGATGACACAGCTATGTACCCAATCCTGCCGATCCCAGCCCACATGCATGATTTGATAATGATCGCGCTCCGGATCAAAAATCGTCTCAACCTCAATATCCCCATAAGCTAGCTTCTGCTTGCCATACTCCAGAAGCATCTGTTGCACAATTTTCCGATACTGGGCTAATTTCTCCATTCGACAATCACCTCACGCTCTGCATCATAAATAATCATTTTGACCTGATTTTCCTCCACCATTGCTTTGGGAAAATCAAGTTGAAAAAATGTTTTGTCAGTTGTCAGAGGCACTGCTAAGTACAAAACACGCTCTGGCTCTCGCCGCCTCAATGCCGCTCTATAGTTGATAAATTGCCCTAATGCCGTGTGGAATTCCGAGATAGCAGACGACTTCTCTAGAAAGCTTTTGACTTCAACAGCAATTTTTTTACCTTCTCGTTCTGCCGCAATCAACTTTTCTGCTGCCAAATCAATTGACATCTTTACACCACCCACACTGATAGAGAGCGGATCGTCAGTAATCTGCCAACCGTCCTTCTGTAAAGCTCTCTTGACAACTTCATGAAAGACATCTTTAGCAGACATACTTATCAATACTAATGTTTTCTGCTTCCATGCTACCTCAAAACATTCTCCTAGCACCAAAGCCTTGACGAAGGTAAGGGCTTAAAGCTTAAGTCCGTTAAAACGGACTAAACTCTAGAAAGTTCTAGTCGGCTTCAGCCGAGTTCAGCTATTAGCCTAAGAATTTATTCTTAGGTGGATTGCGTCTGTCTTTGCCTAATATTCGCAACCACAAAGTTTCTTCAGTCACTAGTAATTGATGGATTGCTAGCACCGCCCCCCCACCATGTTTTCCCAAAAAAATGAATACCAGGTAACCAGTTATCTTCATTCATTTTAGTTCCAAACCCGTCTAAAGAAAATTCGGAAGCAGTAGGGGAGAGAATCCAAAGACGGGGTAAAGAATCTTCTCAGGGTGTGCGATCACTTTTAGCTTGCCGTTCCATTTGAGCATAAACATCAAATAGTTTGCTCATGTAACTAAGAACTTCAGTTGTTTTTACCGCATTGCGAAAGGGTTCAAATAGTGCTGATGTAGCTGCGAATCGCCACAGTAATCCCAACGCTTGCCCTGGGATAGTCGGTGGAAGTGATAGTGGGTAGTAAACATCAATTTCTCGGATTTCTTCTGCTAGCTTGCGACTAGGTTCTACTGTACCCAATGGCGATAGTAATTCCTTCAGATAATCTTTGGCAAACTGGTAGTGTGGAACCTCGTCGTCGTTACCTGAGTACAATCAGAACGGAAAATCATTTGGACAAAAGATAACATTGTACCCACTAACATCTTGCACCTGTCCGATATCCCGCCAGAGAATAAATTTTCTGGATCATAGTTGAAGACCACTCAAATGGACTAAACATGATTCTACAGTCCACTTGAGTGGACTTGGGCTACTCGCGGTGCGATTTAAATTGTCGGTGGTGACAGCATATTGCAAAATGTGAGCTTCCCAAAGTGATTAAAGCTAAGAGCACAAAAGCATTGCCAGGGCAAATGCGATTACCTTGGGCAGAATGGGAACCTTTAACCACCTAAGTCCAAGCAGTCGCTGATAAGTTTGTTATGGCGAACTGCTATGACCCCAAAATAGCAATGCAGTTGTTTGATAATATTTGATCAGGTTTTGATGACAATAGCAGGTATCGAAATTGCCCAAATGCCTGTGAATGCGTAGAAAGTGCTTTTGTAAAAATATTGTTACAACTAACTGGAACGCCTATATCTTACAGTTTACAGACAAGTGTGCGAGAAAAGATTGCTGTAATGGGTTGAAACGGTTCCTACTGCTGTGAGTTGGTAAGGTTCCCCGTAGCTGGTAGTTACTGTTTTGGATTTTATCGATCACTTCCTCATAGCTCAGAAAAATATCCCTCTCCCTATCATACCATCCTGTCCTTGAGAGAAAATTGGTGTAATTTTCCTTATTGTATTCCTGTGGTCGGTTTCCTGTGTCCAGCCAAATTTGCTTTTGCACTCCAAAACCAAAACGTCCCTTTGAGCTATTTTTCCAATCTTGGTCGATTGTTTGCAGGTCTTTGCAGGAAAATTTATTTAGATCTTCAATATCCAAGTAAACTTTTTCTTCTTTCTTCCTAATATGAAGCATGAGCTTTGATGTTAGCGTATCAGCCGCCTCCCACTTCTTATTTGCCAGTAGATGATGTAGTTCAATGTAATAATACTCTTTTAAAGATTCTCTAACCTTACTCAACAAGTCATTGCCTTGAGTCGGTATGGTAGAAAGCAACTGAATTAATCCCCGATGGACTGATTCCACAGTGTTTGTGTTGATAATTTGCGTATTCCGATTTAAAGGGTTAAGTTGGGAGCTATTTGATTTAAGTAAGTGGAAGGCTTTTGTGTAAGCTTCTATTGCCTCAGTATTGTTATCTTGTTCTTTTAGTAATGTGCCTTGTATGTTTAAGACATGGATGGTAACTTCATCTTTTTGAGGAGAATTTTTTATGTCTTCTTCCTGTAATAGTTTCATGCTGTCTTGAATTTTTTGTTTGGCATCTTCAGATCGTTCCAGCTTCTGATATGCAAAGGCGATCCCACTTAACAGTAGCGCTTGTTGAAGTTTATAGTTTTCTTTAATTGCATAAGATAGACCTATTTGTCTCCTGACTTCATCTGCTTCAAATTGCCTATTCTTGCTGTGGAGTTCTCCACTTAGGTTAGATAACGCTGAGAGATTGTGAGCCTGTTCTTCGATACGTTTAAGAGTAGCTAATGCCAGTATTCCTGAGATGGCTGCTCCCAACAAAGTCACAATTAAAACAACACTTCCAATGCGAATCCGCTTTTGAGCTTTCTGATTAGCCTCAGTCAGTACCTGATTCCTTTTTTGTGCTGCTTCCTTATCTTTTATCTCTCTCTCTAATACTGCTTCTTTTTCTTTAGCAGCTATGTCCTCTTCTCTTTCCTTTGTTTGACTAGCTGCAAGAAACTGCCTATCTTGGTAACTTAAACTTTTATCTTTCGCCCATTCCAGTGCATCCTGTAACGCCTTTCCCCGCAAATATCTCGATTCATCTTTACCGCCAGAAGCAACCCAAAATCTGAAATTCTCAGAGTAGGGGCGCAAATTCCTTAATTGAGTTTCAATCCAATTTTGATCAAAAACCTCTTGATAGATGGGGTTGTAAACTCTTAACTTATTCTGTTGCTTAACAACTAACCCTGCAAGCTGTAAATCGCTTTGTTCTGGAGTATCATCTCCTGTAATCTCAGATTGCCCCTCTGTAAGCCGAATTTGTTGATATAATTCCAGCAGATATCCAGCACGTTGCTCATCTCTAAGAATTCTGTCGCGAATAGTTCGCAAATGCTCTGGTTCATCTTGAGATTCCCAATTCTCAATGATACGAGATCGCACCACCTGTTCAACAGTGCAAAAATTTTCCTTCTCAGATTCCTCAATCATGAACTGACACAGCTTTTGCGTCAGAAATGGTTGTCCACCCGTCCAATCCAAGATTTCCTTCATTATCGCTTGGGGATTACCAAATTTTCCCCGTAAACTCTTTTCTAACGGCTCGGCTTCGTGTAATTGAAAGCCCTTAAGAGTGATGGCTCTACCAATATTAAATGGAGTGCGATTTTTATCTTTGATCAAATTGCTTGGCGATGCTACTCCTAACAAACAAAAAGTTAGGCGATTGTATTCGGGATTATCGACACGCTGATTGTGGCAGGCACGAACAAAGGCAAAAAAGTCATCAGTGGGGAAGTTGAGACTGAGAACACTATCAATCTCATCAATGAAAATAACAATATTTTCCCTAATTTCAACAAGCAGTTTCTTTTCTATAAAATTGTGAAATCGCAGCAACGATGAGTTTAACTGGTTCTTTTCCCACCATTCTTTGAAATCAACATCCAGAGCAAAGCTATCAATTAGCTTAACAATCAAATCTGCATACCAATTTTCTTGTGTAGCACTCTGAATACTGACAGATGACAAATCAATAGATGCACATTCTACGCCAGCCTCACTCAAGCGGCTCATTATTCTCACGCGCAAGCTTGATTTTCCACTTTGTCTTGAATTCAAAACATAACAAAACTTTCCTGCTGTAAGCGCTTCATACAATTCGTCATCAGCTACCCGCTTAACATAGGTGCTGGCATTTTCAGGTAGACTTCCAGAAAAGATATATTCGTCAACCATGATTCACCCCAGATGCACTGAAAAATACTGACGATATAAATCGCAGCTAGGAACACAATCATTACGAACAATTTTCACCAAACCTATACTGTGCAGTTTGAACGTAATTTCCGGATTAAGTCGCACAGTTTCATTCGTCATTACCACTTTTTTATAAGCTGATTCTAGCTGAGAATCATCCTGTAAACATCCTAATTGTTGTCGCAGATGGTGGCTAAAGATTCCCTGTTCTGTCGGTGCAAGTTTCAATAGTTCCTCTAAAGTCATTTGCTGAGTTTTGAGGTTAGCGATCGCCTCTTGTACCAAGTAAGGATGTCCTCCAACCAACCCCATCAGCTGACTCAATCCATCTTCTTTCAATTCTCCATCTAATTCATACAGATGAGTCATTTCTTCCACTTGCTGCTGGTTAAATTCAGGTAACTCAATTGCCAACCCAACATTAAACGGTGAGCGATTGGTATCTAGGGTAGGATATACTTCAGTGGAATTAACCACCACTAACCTAAGTTTTTTCCAAATTTTCCCCATTCTGTCTCCTTGCTTAGCAGTTTCATACCAACTTCGCAGGAGTAAGCAAAATTCGGAGAAAATATTTTCACATTTAAAGAGTCGCTCAAAATTATCTATGGCAAAGACCAAAGGACTATCAATATTTGCTAATAAATATTTTTCAAAATAACGAGTACAGCTTGTATTTATTCCGATACTCTCTAGCCAATAGTCATTCACCTTTACATCTAGTTCTAAACGGTCAGAAACATCGACGCATAACCATTGCAAAAAACTTTTCAAGCTAGTCAGGGTATTACGGTCAGCTTGGTTCAAATCTAATTTAGCTGTCTGATAACCCTGCTCTCTAGCATAGTCGAGCAATTTCTCTAACAGCAATGTTTTTCCCATCCTCTGAGGAGCTTTAATCCGAATGAGCGCACCAGGTTGCAAAATTGCTTTGTAACATTTCTCTTCAATAGGAGGTCGTTCAATATATATGTTTGTTGTTGGTTCCTTATATAATATGGGTAAATTACTTTTGACGATAAGTTGAGGTATTAACTCCTGTGGTATTCCTGCCATTGGAATCGCATTACAACCCAGTTTATAGGCAAACTCATAATTTCTACCTGCTCCCAGTGCATCATAGAAACCCACAGCAAATTCAATTGCTGCTTGATCTTGAATTGCTTGACTCATGCCTACCACATAGTTAATATGTCTAGCTATCTCTTCTGCCTGATACTTTGAGTAACAAGCATTGAGGACAATACACTCAACTTGGTCAGCGAATAGTTGAAATAATCCGGCTATTGCATCTGCATCAACTAACTTTACTTTACCCATCTCATCTTCAAATGCCAAGCCTTCTTCTCCAGCCCCATGCCCACAAAAGTGAATAATATGTGGTTCATAGTCCAGAATAGCTCTGTGTATGTCCCTGTAGCGTACTGCTTCTGCTGTATTTATTAAATACAGGTCACGCTTTTTTGACCGTCTTAACCCCTCTTTAATTTCGCGCATCTCCTCATCCAGACGAAGCTTACTTGTACCTCTAGGATTTGCTGACAACAGCAAGATTTTTCGGGTTTGAGTATTATCGCTCATTTGACCTAATGAGAAATCACAGGGCTGACATTTTCATTCAAGCTTTGATACACCTTGAGTATGCAGCTTTCCAGCTTTTTCGGCAATATCGCTCTTTGTAAAAATTTAAGTGACGCTTCGGAGTTAGATAGAGTATCTTTTATTATATGGTGTGATCTTAACACCTAACTCCTAACAAATAATGCGCATCCTGCAAATTGTCCCTTCAATTTCTTTAATTTACGGTGGTCCTAGTCAAATGGTACTAGGACTAGCACCAGCATTGGCACGGGCAGGAGTGGAAGTCACAGTTCTCACAACCGACAGTAATGGCGATATAGATCAAAAACCTTTGGATGTTCCCCTCAATTCCCCAGTGCAACAGGATGGCTATCAAATAATTTACTTCCGTTGCGCCCCGTTTCGTCGCTACAAATTTTCTCTTGACTTATTAAAGTGGTTAAATCATCACGCCCACGAGTTTGACTTAGCCCATATTCACGCTTTATTCTCCCCTGTAAGTAGTTTTGCGGCAACTGTGTGTCGTCGGCAAAAACTACCTTACATTCTGCGTCCTTTGGGAACTCTCGATCCAGCTGATTTACGCAAAAAAAGGCAGCTAAAACAGCTATATGCCGCACTTTTAGAACGTCCCAATTTAGCTGGTGCAGGGGCAATTCATTTTACTAGTGTTCAGGAGGCGAAAATCTCCGAAAGATTTGGTGTAACTACGCGAGATTTGGTGATTCCTTTGGGTGTGAACCCCCCTCAGTCCCCCCTTAAGAAGGGGGGAAGTGTGGTGCGGAGTCAGTTTGTGATAGCAGAGGATGTGCCTTTGGTGCTGTTTATGTCGCGCATCGATCCGAAAAAGGGGTTGGATTTGTTAATTCCAGCTTTATCCAAGCTTTTAGAGCAAGGGTTGAATTTTCACTTTGTCTTAGCTGGTACTAATCCTCAAGATCCAAATTACGAGAAGAAGATCAAATTGCAGATCCAGAATTCTCCCTTACGATCGCACTCTACCATCACTGGTTTTGTCTCTGGTGAATTAAAGTCTGCCCTATTGCAAGCTGCTGACTTATTTGTTTTGCCATCCTACTACGAAAACTTTGGTATTGCCGTAGCCGAAGCGATGGTAGCAGGAAAGCCTGTTATTATATCCGACCAAGTACATATTTGTCAAGAAGTGCTTGAAAGTGAGTCGGGATGGATAGGCGCCACAGATGTGCAAGCAGTTTTTGAGTTACTGCGAAACGCTTTGCAAAATCCGGAAGAACGTCATCGACGGGGATTAAACGCTCAAGAATATGCATTGAAACATTACAGTTGGGATGCGATCGCCAGTCAAATGATCCTGGCATATCAACAAATTTTATCCAAATCAGGGTTATAATCTTAACTCAGTTTCTTGTGATATGTTGCACATCTTAAAATTTTGTTGCAAACAGCCCAAGCTCAATCGGTGAACCGGGGATATATGTCATGATGGCAAAGTATAATACACATGGCATTTTGACCACAGGGAAACTCACATGGCTCTCCGTCTAGGTGATACAGTACCGAACTTTACCCAAGCATCTTCACACGGCGACATAAACTTTTACGATTGGGCAGGCGATAGCTGGGTAGTCTTGTTCTCTCACCCCGCAGACTTCACACCTGTTTGCACAACCGAACTAGGGACAGTTGCTAAGTTGAAGCCAGAATTTGACAAGCGTAACGTCAAGGCGATCGCTCTGAGCGTTGATGACGTTGAATCTCACAAAGGATGGATAGGAGACATCGAGGAAACTCAGAACGCCTCCCTCAACTACCCCATCTTGGCAGACGCAGATCGTAAAGTTTCCGATCTTTACGACATGATCCACCCCAACGCCAACGCAATGTTAACAGTGCGTACCGTCTTCATCATCGATCCTAACAAGAAACTGCGTTTGAGCTTAACCTATCCTCCCAGCACCGGACGTAACTTTGATGAGATTTTGCGCGTAATTGACTCACTGCAATTAACCGACAACTACAGCGTAGCGACACCAGCAGACTGGAAAGACGGCGATGATTGCGTGATTGTCCCCTCACTTAAAGATCCCGAAGTACTCAAGGAGAAATTCCCCAAAGGATATCAGGAAATTAAACCCTACCTGCGGATGACTCCACAACCCAACAAGTAAGTTTTGAATTGAGCACAAATCTCACCTCCATTTACGGTGGTGAGATTTTTGGTCATAAGCATAGTATTTGCGCATCACTCATATACTGCCAAAGGCATTTTGCAAGGCACTAGCAGACTGTTGAATCAATCGCTTACCTGCATCAGTGGCTCCTGCCATGAGGAAAAAATCATGAATCATGCCAGGGTAAACTGTTGCTGTCACAGGAACACCAGCCGCTTGCAAGCGCTTAGCGTAAGTTTGACCTTCATCACGGTAGGGATCAAATTCACCATCAACAACTAATGCTGGGGGCAACCCTTTTAAGTTTGGTGCGAACAGAGGGGAAACGTAGGGTTGCTTAGGATCGATACCCGCAGGTAAATACAGCTTGTGGAATCCTTCGTACTCGCCATCCCTAGTTAACCACGGTCCGTTGGCAAATTCCTGCCAAGATTGGGAACTGAGGGTAACATCAGTCACGGGGTACATCAACAGTTGAAAGACAAGTTTTGGTCCTTTTTGATCACGTGATCGCATGGCAGTTACCGCTGCTAAATTACCGCCTACACTATCGCCTCCCACAGCAATTTTCTCAGCATTAGCCCCGATGCGTGCTGCATTTTCTGCTACCCACTTTAACGTAGTAAAGGCATCATCAATCTGCGCTGGAAACTGATGTTCTGGGGTGCGACGATAATCAACAGCTACAATTAAACAACCAGCGCGATTAGCAAGGGAACGCAGTGCGGCATCGTGGCTATTTAGATCACCCTTGTTAAATCCGCCACCATGATAGTAGACTAGAACTGGTAGCTTACCCTCCTTCGGGCGGTATAGCCGAATAGGCAGTTTTCCCCCGGAACTGGCAATCGTCAGGTTTTCTACTTTCAAGATAGCTTCTGGCGGTCCTGAGAGCAGATTGAAGATTTTGTTAAAAGCAGCACGCTTGCCGGGAATATCGGTGGGAGGTGGTCCCCCTTGTGCTACTTTAGTAAGCACTGCTAGAGCCTGCGGATCAAGTCGCTGGTTAATAACCTCGCCTGTAACCAAATTCTTGAAGCTTGGTTGCGTCGTCATCTTGACTTGGATACTGGAAGAACCTGGTAAAGCCAAAAGATTGATAGCAGGAATCAACAGCAATACTGCCACTAACGATGCCACGGTTGTGGTTTTCATAGGCGATCGCGTAACTACATCTTTCCATTGAACGCTGATTTGGGTCAGATGAAAAGAGGCAGTTTTTTAGAGAGGCGATACCTTAGCTTTCAAGGTCTATTTGGGTCAGAATAAAAGCATATTGGAAAGGCACTTTGAGGAAACAATCATGCTTTCATCTCCTATAGTGTTACGGATGCCACCAGAGTTGCACATGACAGACGAGCAGTTTTTTGAGTTCTGTCAAATTAACCGTGACTTACGCATTGAGCGGAATAAATTTGGAGAAATATCAATTAAGTCCCCCACTGGTGGAATAACAGGTAATCGCAACTTCGGTATATTAGGAGAACTATATATTTGGACAAAGCGAGATGGTACAGGACTTTGTTTCGACTCTAGCACAGGATTTAAACTCTCAACAGGTGCAGACAGATCGCCCGATGCTTCTTGGATGAAACTGGAAAGATGGAATAGCTTATCACTAGAACAGCAAGAAAAGTTTGCCCCAATTTGCCCAGATTTTGTAGTTGAACTTAGGTCGCCTTCCGACAATCTTAAACCTTTACAAGAAAAAATGGAAGAATATATGAGGGAGCCTGGTGTACAACTGGGCTTGTTGATTGACCGAAAAAACCGTAACGTATATGTTTACCGTTCTGGTTTGCCAGCAGAATGTTTAGAGAATCCTGCTAGTGTCAGTTGCGATCCAGTTTTACCAGGTTTTATTTTAAGCATGAGTACGGTTTGGTAGAGCGTGGATGGAATTGGCTTGTCTTATGACATCGCACTCACAAAAACTGATACCACTAGAAGCCAGAATTTTTATAGGTAATAAATAAGGTAACTTGAACAATGGATATTAAAAATGGATTTATAGGCGCTGTCGGCAACACACCACTGATTCGCTTAAACAGCTTTAGCGAAGAAACAGGTTGCGAGATTCTTGCCAAAGCAGAATTTCTCAATCCTGGTGGTTCCGTCAAAGATCGTGCCGCACTATATATTATCAAAGAGGCAGAAGAAAAAGGCTTGCTCAAACCGGGCGGTACTGTAGTCGAAGGAACTGCTGGCAATACTGGTATAGGACTAGCACATATTTGTAACGCCAAAGGTTACAAATGCTTAATAATTATTCCTGATACTCAATCCCAAGAAAAGATGGATGCCTTAAGAGCATTAGGCGCAGAAGTTCGTCCTGTTCCCGCAGTTCCCTACAAAGACCCCAACAACTACGTCAAACTATCTGGTAGAATAGCAGCCGAGATGGAAAACGCCATTTGGGCAAATCAATTTGATAATCTGGCAAATCGCCGCGCCCATTATGAAACCACAGGACCAGAAATTTGGACACAAACAGACGGTAAAGTAGATGCTTGGGTAACTTCTACCGGAACAGGTGGTACTTATGCAGGCGTAGCAATGTACCTCAAGGAAAAAAATTCCGCCATCAAATGTGTTGTTGCCGATCCAATGGGTAGCGGACTTTACAGCTACGTTAAAACAGGCGAAATCAAGCTAGAAGGCAATTCCATCACTGAAGGCATAGGCAATAGTCGCATCACAGCGAATATGGAAGGCGTACCATTTGATGACGCCATCAGAATTGATGACCAAGAAGCCTTAAAAGTAGTGTATCAATTACTACAAAAAGATGGATTATTTATGGGTGGTTCCACAGGCATTAACATCGCCGCAGCCGTTGCCATAGCAAAACAAATGGGACCAGGACACACCATAGTAACAATCTTATGTGATAGCGGTTCCCGTTACCAGTCCCGTATATTCAATCGTGATTGGTTGGAATCAAAAGGACTACAAGATTTTGGATTTTAGATTTTAGATTTTAGATTTTGGATTTTGGATTTTGGGAGACGGGACTCAGGAGACAGGAGCCAGGAGTTACAGAAATTCTCTGTTGTCTCACTTGTCTTCTCAGGTATTCAAAAATCCCACAGCCAAAAGCTGTGGGATTTTCAACTTAACCAAGCAGTATTACATGAGTTGTATTTTCACTACTCCAGGAAATTTCGCGGTGGAGTAGCAACACCATTTCTGCCAACGGCTGGTATTTCCAGTAGTTGATCTGTGGCAGTAGGAGTTCCATTAGTATTACCACTGGGAGTAACTGAAAATTGATTACCAGGATGTCCATTGGGGATGAACAGTTGTGGATGGTCAAAGGGTGCTTTCTCGTAGAGAACTCGCTCATCAGTAAGTCCGGTTCTCAAGAAAGTGACTAAATCAGCTTTTTGAGCATTGCTTAAGCCCAAAGGCGCTGCTGTTCGTCCACCGTCGTCACCTCGACCACGATTGTAAAAGTCAACAACTTGCTCCAGAGTTGCCATCCCACCATTATGCATATATGGAGCTGTCAAGGCAATGTTACGGAGGCTAGGTATTTTGAATCTTGATGTGGTAAAATCTCCGGCTCCTGGATCTTCTGAAGCTGGTCTGACACCGTAGTTAGCAATGAAGCCATTGGCAGCATTATTAATGAGTGGATTGCCAGAATCAGTTGAAGCAATTCCTGCGGTTCTTCTCACTGAAGCTCTGGTGAATTCTGGAATTGTATGGCAGGTGTTACAATTTCCACCACCATTAGTTCCAGGAGTTGTAGCTGTGCCGTTTGTAGCAGTGACAAACACACTTAAACCTCTTTTTTCCTGATCTGACAGAGCAGTGGTATCTCCCGCCTGGAATTCGTCAAAAGGTGTTTGGTCAGACACAAGAGTAGAGATATACTTTTGCATTGCTAACCCAGCAAACAACGAGAAGTTCCAATCCCTCAGTTCAAACTGATTTTCCGGTAAAGACTGTCCAACTGCACCTTGTTGTAGAATTGTTCGACTTCCATCGGCATTAACTCTAATAATTCTATTAGAGTTCCACCATTCGTTCTTAAAGGCTTGCTTAATAAGATTGTCGTAGCTTGGTATGTTCAGACCGAGCTGAGGTGATCTGCTGTCAGCACCTAAAACACTGTCTTGCGGATGTACAATTTGCTTGCCTAGTGGTCTGAGGGTTTTTAATTTCTTACCTGCTCTCGACAGAAACTTACTGCCGATTTCCCTTAACTCACGATCGCTCGCAGACAGCTCAAATGGACTCAATGGTGGTTCTGTGATTAGAGAAGCTAGAGAGGAATTGTTGAGGGCAACTGAAACTTCAGTTAGTGTGTTTGGTCTGTCTGCTTTGTAGACTTTAGCATTAGAGTCAGCTGCACCTTTGCTATTCACTCCATTGAAGGTTTCCTTGGCGCGACCATCCCAAAACTGAAGTTTATTAAAGATAGCATCAATTACCGTTGGAGTATTACGCGGCTCAACTCGGCGCACATTGATTCCATTGACTTGAAAGCCGTCATGATCAGGCGTAGATCTAACATTAAGATTAGGAGTTACAGATATCTCTATTCAAAGCCAACAAACCAGCCCCAAATGCAGGTTCATAGCGAGGAAAAATCACTTTTGCCAAAGGAAAACTTTTGACAACAGATGCTGCAAATTTCTCGTGCATCTTAGCTGTACCTTGCCAGACACTTCCCGTTGTTACTACTTCAAAAACTGACTCAGGGCTAAAAATAGCATCAATAACCGTACAGGTAGCTTTTACCAAATCTTGCACAGCTTCCTCAATAATTTTACTTGCTACTTCATCGCCCTTAGCTGCAGCACCATCTACAATCGGTGCTAAAGCAGCTATTTCTTTGACACCCCATTCTCGTCGATATATTACTTCCACCAAATCTTCAATACTTGCCAAATTAAAATACTGTTGGAAATCGTCTACAAGACTTGTTGACATCTCACGTCCATCATACGCTTTTAATGCTGCTTGCATCCCAGCAACAGCAATTTTATAAGCACCACCTTCATCCCCCAAAATATGTCCCCAACCACCAACCCGCTTAGTATCTCCCTGATGATTTCGCCCAAATACAATAGAACCAGTACCAGCAGCAACCACAATTCCAACAGGTTCACCAACTCCCCCCACTAAAGCGATCAAAGCATCGTGACAAATTACTACATTGGATGGTTGCAACGCCCAGTTAATAGGTAGTAAAATACTATTTTGTAACTCTTGTACTAAACCTTTTACTACTGCGATATCGTCTGCACGACCTACACCTGCTAATCCCAAACAAATAGCCTCTACCCTAATAGTATTTGTTTGCGCGGAGGCGATCGCCGACAAAATTGCCGATTGAATTGATTGTAATGTTGCCTCGATACCAATAGTTTGATAATTAGATGCTCCTGCTTCACCACGACCTAAAACCTTTGCCGTATCATCCATTAAGATGCAAATGGTTTTGGTGCCACCGCCATCAATTCCTAAAACGTAAGTCATAGGATTTTAGATTTTAGATTTTGGATTTTGGATTAGTAGAGTTGTTAGCTTCGTGCAAAGGAATGAAAAATAGAGTAATCATACCGGGAATGGTTAATAAACAAACCAAGATAAAGAATAAGGGATATCCTACTTGTTGCTGAATCAAACCACTAATTATACCTGGTAACATCATGCCTAAAGCGACAATACCAGTGGAAATGGCAAAATGGGAAGTTTTGTATTCTCCTTGGGAGATATACATTAAATAAACACTAAAAGCTGTATACCCAAAACCATAACCAAATTGCTCTAAAGAAACCAGAGGATAAACTAAAGTAAGCGTAGGTTTTGCATAAGCCATGTACACATAAAATATATTAGGCAAATTCATAGCTAAAGCCATAAGCAAAAGACACTTCTTTAACCCATATCGAGAAATCACCATTCCGCCTAAAATTCCTCCGGTAATTAGGGAAATTACTCCAAAAGTACCGTATACTAAACCTACATCTGATGTGGATAGACCCAAGCCTCCTGCCGCTGGTTTATCTAGGAGAAATAGAGAAGCTAATTTAAGCAGCATTGCCTCACCTAATCTGTAAAGTAAGATAAATGCTAAAATAGCTCCAATCTTCTCTTGCTCAAAATATGAACCAATGATAGTCCAAAAAGGAGTGTTTGCTTGTGTTTGACGTTGGTAATCTGATTCAGGCAAAGGAATAATTAGACGATGAAAAATAAAAAGTATTGCTAAAATAAAAGCAGAAAAGCCGATAGCTACAGTCCAGCTTAAAGGAATATTATTAAGCTCTTTTTCTAGTTGTCCTGCTAAAAATACCAAACCACCCGAACTGAAGATCACAGCTAGTCTATAGAACAGGGAGCGAATTCCGACAAAAAATGCTTGTTGCTCTGGATTTAAAGCTAGGAGATAGAAGCCATCAGTAGCAATGTCGTAGGTGGCAGAAATGAAAGCTCCTATTGTGAATATTACCAGGGAGACGAAAAAGAAGTTGGGTAGTTGTAGAGAGAGGGCGACTAAACCTAAACAGCAGAACATGGCAAATTGAGTGGCAAGTATCCATGTTCTTTTGGTTGAGTATATATCCACAATTGGTCCCCAGAACATTTTGATTACCCAGGGTAGGTAGAGAAAACTTGTCCATAAGGTGATTTGAAGGTTAGTTATTTCTAATTTTTTGTATAAGATTCCAGAGACGTTGTTGATGATGATGTAGGGTATGCCGGAGGTAAAGTAGAGGGTGGGGATGAAGATCCAGGGGGAACGGGATGTGGGTGGGTTTTTCATGTATTGAACCGCGTTCGCGAAGCGTCTCGAAGAGAAGACGCGAAGTACGCGAAGAAAGAGTTTAAGAGGAGAGGATGATGCGTTTGATGCCTTCTTTGAGGATGGGGACGTTGAAGTTGATGAGGAGGGCGAGGTGGTTGCTTGTTGCTCTCAGGTAAGAGATGGTTTGAGCTTCATGGATGGGAGCAAATCTCTCAACTGCTTTGAGTTCAACAATTAGAATATCACCAACAAGAAAATCTGCTTCGCCCTCCCCGACAAGATGACCTTTGTAGTTCACTGCCACAGGATACTTAGAATAATGAGGTATCCCCCGCATCTTAAATTCCAATTCTAAAGCCTTGTGATACACTGACTCCAAAAACCCAGATCCCAACACCCGATGCACCTCAATCGCCGCCCCAATCACAGCATACGCCAGCCGCTCCACCTCATCACCAAGCTGCCTCATCCTTCTTTCTTCTTCCTTCGCGTACTTCGCGCCTTCTCTTCGAGACGCTTCGCGAACGCGGTTCAAATCCATAAAATCACTCCTGTGGCAAAATTGATAAAAGTCCTTCCACATTTAGTATTCCCAACATGACCGCAACAACCAACCTCCCCAGTCTTTACGATCCCTTCTCAACCGAAGCCAAATGGCAAAAATTTTGGGAAGAAAATCAAATTTACAAAGCCGATCCCAATAGCGGTGGCGAACCATACTGCATCGTCATTCCCCCACCCAACGTTACCGGTAGCTTACACATGGGACACGCCTTCGAGATGGCAATAATTGATACCCTTGTGCGCTACCACCGCATGAAAGGATTCAATACCCTGTGGCTACCCGGAACTGACCACGCTAGTATCGCTGTGCAAACAATTCTGGAGAAGCAACTCAAGGCAGAAGGTAAAACTCGCTACGATTTGGGTCGCGAAAAGTTCTTAGAACGCGCTTGGCAGTGGAAGGCTGAGTCTGGGGGGACGATTGTTAATCAGTTACGGCGCTTGGGTGTATCGGTAGACTGGACGCGAGAACGGTTTACCTTGGATGAAGGTTTATCTAAAGCTGTTTTGACGGCTTTTGTTCGCCTTTATGATGAAGGGCTGATTTATCGCGGTCAGTATTTGGTAAATTGGTGTCCAGCGTCACAATCTGCGGTTTCCGATTTGGAGGTGGAAAACCAGGAGGTTAATGGTAATCTGTGGCACTTCCGTTATCCTCTTACGGATAAGTCTGGTTATGTGGAGGTGGCGACTACTCGCCCAGAAACTATGCTGGGTGATACTGCGGTGGCTGTGAATCCTGGTGATGAACGCTATCAGCATTTGATTGGTAGGACTTTGACTCTGCCAATTATGAATCGGGAAATTCCAATTATTGCTGATGAGTTGGTTGATTCTTCTTTCGGCACTGGTTGTGTGAAGGTGACTCCGGCACACGATCCTAATGATTTTGAAATGGGTCGGCGTCACAATTTGCCGTTTATTAATATTATGAATAAGGACGGCACTTTGAATGAGAATGCTGGGGAGTTTCAAGGTCAAGACCGTTTTGTTGCTCGCAAGAATGTGGTTTCTCGTCTTGAGGCGGACGGTTTTTTGGTGAAGGTTGAGGATTATAAGCATACGGTTCCTTATAGCGATCGCGGTAAAGTCCCTATTGAACCTTTGCTTTCTACTCAGTGGTTTGTGAAGATTCGTCCTCTGGCTGATAATACTTTGGCATTCCTTGACGAGAAAAATTCTCCGCAGTTTGTCCCTCAGCGCTGGACTAAGGTTTATCGTGACTGGTTGGTGAATCTTCGCGATTGGTGTATTTCTCGTCAATTGTGGTGGGGACACCAAATTCCTGCTTGGTACGCTGTTAGTGAAACAAATGGTGACATTACTGATAGTACGCCGTTTGTTGTCGCCCACAATGAAGTGGAAGCAAAGGAGAAATTAGCGGCACAGTTTGGTGAAAATGTCAAGCTTGAACAAGACCCAGATGTGCTGGATACCTGGTTTTCTGCTGGTTTGTGGCCCTATTCTACCTTGGGATGGCCTGAACAAACCAAGGATTTAGCGACTTATTACCCGACTGCTACCCTTGTGACTGGCTTTGATATCATCTTTTTCTGGGTAGCACGGATGACGATGATGGGTGGGCATTTTACGGAGCGAATGCCTTTTAAAACTGTTTACATTCACGGCTTGGTACGGGATGAAAACAATAAAAAGATGTCTAAGTCGGCTAATAATGGGATTGACCCACTGTTACTGATTGACAAGTATGGTACGGATGCTTTACGCTACACTTTAATTAAGGAAGTGGCTGGAGCGGGTCAAGATATCCGCTTGGAGTATGATCGCAAAAAGGATGAGTCGTCATCGGTAGAGGCTTCCCGTAATTTTGCCAATAAGTTATGGAATGCTGCCAGATTTGTGATGATGAATTTGGATGAGCAAAGTCCCCAACAACTGGGTAAACCAATCGCTACTGAACTAAGTGACCGCTGGATTCTCTCGCGTTACCATCAAGTTGTCAAACAAACTACTGGTTACATTGATAACTATGGATTGGGAGAAGCTGCTAAGGGGTTGTATGAATTCTTCTGGGGTGATTTTTGCGATTGGTATATAGAACTTGTTAAATCTCGCCTGCAAAAGGGTGCTGATGCCCAATCCCGGGGGGTAGCACAACAAACTCTCGCTTATGTATTGGAAGGGACTTTAAAGTTACTTCATCCCTTTATGCCTCATATTACTGAGGAGATTTGGCATACTCTTACCCAGCAATCAGTAGATTCTGGGCAAAGTTTATCTTTGCAACCTTATCCAGAAGCGGATATCAATTTAATTGACGCCGCGTTGGCAGAACAGTTTGAATTGCTGATTGGTACAATCCGGACAATACGCAATCTACGCGCTGAAGCGGATGTTAAGCCTGGGGTGGCAGTGCAGGTGAATTTGCAGCCCGGTAGTGAAAAGGAACAGCAAATTCTTGATGTTGGGCAGTCTTATATTAAAGATTTGGCAAAGGTCGAGACTTTAGCGATCGCTCTGGGGCAAAATAAAGATGCTGTTGCTAAAACTCAGTCGGGTTGGATCAAAATAGGAGCGATTATCGGCGCAATTTTCTTACTTAGAATTGGTTACGTAGTCGCAGATGCGGTTGATGATATTCCTTTTGTTGGGACTTTCTTTGCCAGCGTTGGTTTTGTTTATTCAAGTTGGTTTATGAGCCGAAATTTTGTCTTGGCTCAGGCTAGACAAAAGTTTTGGCAAGATTTGTTGAAACAAACTGTTGGCAAGCAACAACAAGAACCAGTGAAAGAACCACAAAAGGCGATCGCCTCAGTTGTTGGTACAGTACAAGTTACACTTCCCCTTGCTGGAGTGGTAGACATTGAAGCGTATACTGTTAAACTACAGAAGCGTTTGGAGAAAATAGAAAAAGAAATCACGTCTCTGACAGCTAGATTAAGCAATTCTAATTTTGTGCAGCAAGCCCCAGCGGACGTTGTACAAGGAGTTAAAGATAATTTAGCAGAGGCTCAAAAACAAGCAGAAATTTTGCGCGATCGTTTGCGTGAGTTGGCATATTAAAAGTCATGCTCTATCTAGCTCAGGTGCATAGAAACGAATTTTTAGATCAGCCCCAGTTGCGGTTATTGGCACGTCAGGAAGCTGAACACATGTGGGCGATAATTCCCGAAGAGTCTTTGATTCTACTGGGAAAAGGCAACACTCTCACTGAGAATTTGCTCGTGTTAGTTGAGCTTTCGTCTACAGGTAACATTGAAAGACTCGAAGACGCCACCAAGTGGGTGCTTTATTTAGTGGAAACCTACCTGACTACTGGTATTACTCCAGAGTTTCTCCAACAAGAAACAGAACGAGCCGAACAATGGCGACAAACCCTGACATTGCAAAACCAAGACTTGGCACGTCGTACCTTAGAATTGGAAGCACGTCGGGAACAAATTCAAGCCCTAGAAGAAAGTCTCAAACGAGATAAAAACGGTGTTCACAAAGACGAGGAAACCGAGTCTTAAATTTTACCAAGAACCCCGACTTCTTGAAGAAGTCGGGGTTCTGTTACACGCTTGCCGGAGGCAAAGATAACCTTGCTGGTTCTAACTCAACATTGTTCTTACTATTTACTTGCTCCGCTGCCAGTAATTCTCGAATCAACTTTGCTACAGCTTTTTGCACTAACTGGTTAGCAACTTGTTGCCCTAAACGTTGTACTCCTGGGTTAACAATTAACTGCGCAATTTGAGGGACAAGTTTTGCTGAATCAAAACCACGGGTTTCTTGGAGAATTTGTAATATACGTTTAATATGCTCCAAAGTTTGTTGTTGCTCAATAGTAGCGCCGGGAGTTTCATTGACTGCTGTCAAACCAACTCTTTCCCTTAGTAAATAAGTAACTCTGTGCAACGCATTTTTACTTAAAGCATCAATTCCCTTGACAACTTCATCTACTAATTTATCGCGAATAAAAGAGCCGCGATCGCTAGACAAAAAGTCTACAGTTTGATTCAGCACCAAGTTAAAGTCGTAGTCTTGACTGCTACGAGCATTACGTAGTAAATTTTCTAAACGATTCCATCTAAATTTCCCATCTTTGAATAGTAAATCTCGCAAAGATGCTCTTAATTCTGGTGATGAATCAGTTAACAAGCGCTTGGCAACGTAGGGATAAGCTTCACTAAGAACTTTAAAATTGGCATCAATATTAATGGCGATACCTTCGAGCGTTACCAAAGAACGAATAATCAAAGCATAGTAAGCTGGTACGCGGAAAGGATACTCATACATTAGTGCTGATAGTTCATCAGTGATGCTTTTGATGTTCATTTCAGCGACGCTAGCGCCTAAAGCGTTGTTAAACACTCTAGCAAATGCGGGAATAATTGGTCTTAAATCGGTATCTGGTGTCAAAAATTCCAGCTTGACGTAATCATAAGCCAAAGCATCAAAGTCACGGTTGACTAAGTGGACTATAGCCTCAATTAAACCATAGCGCTGCGGTGGTTTAATCTCGCTCATCATTCCAAAGTCGAGATAAGCCAGTTTACCATCCAGTGTGGCTAGCAAATTACCTGGGTGAGGATCGGCGTGGAAAAAACCATGTTCCAATAACTGACGTAGGGAACAATTTACACCCACTTCAATTAGATAACGAGCGTCTATACCTAAAGAGTTAATTTCTGCTGTTTGAGTTAATTTAACTCCATTAATCCACTCCATCGTCAAGACGCGACGATTAGTGTATTCCCAGTATATTTTCGGAACATAAACGTCTTTAAGATGACCATATAACTGGTAAAAACGTTCAGCATTTTCTCCTTCGTGAATGTAGTCCATTTCTTCAAAAATGCGACTACCCAATTCATCTAGAATAGCTGCAAGATCGCTGCGGATCCGTTTAATGTTTGTTTGCGCCCATGTTGCTAGTCGGCGTAGGATGAACAAGTCTATGGTGATGCGTTCTCTTAAGTCGGGACGTTGAACTTTGACAGCAACTTCCTCACCTGTTTTCAGCTTACCTTTATAAACTTGCCCTAAGGAAGCAGCAGCAATTGGTTCTGGTGAGAGTTCGGCGTAAACCTCATTTGGTGGCTGACCCAGTTCTTCTTCTATAAACTGGTAAGCTATTTCATTGGGAAAGGGTGGTAATTTGTCTTGTAGTTTGGTTAGTTCCTCTAAATACACCGGAGGAACCAAGTCTGGTCGGGTGGACAATGCTTGTCCTATTTTAATGTAAGCAGGTCCCAGTTGCGTCAAAAGTTCTCGCAGCCCAATTGCGCTTCGACGGTCATTTTTAACGACAATTCCCCTTTTGCTCTTCCACCATAATCCAAAAATAAAGGCAAAAGTTGGTGTTAAAACTGAGAAAATACGCCGCAAAACTTGCAGGGGTCTGTTTTGGTAATATGCTGTTATTACCTGAGCATCGTATCTTAACTCAGTTTGAATATTTTTGGTCACTACCGCCTTGTATTCTTGGGCTTGTTCCAAGGTGGGTAAGGTGACGACTTTAACTATTGCGCCGTTTTCCGGCGTGTGTTTTGTCTCTATTGGTTCATTCAGGGGGGGATCGGTCTTAGCTATCATGCACTTACCACCGCGTTGGAATATATATGTTAAGTATTGTAACAATTTGTGGCGCTAGGGACGCTTGGACGCTTGGACTAGTTCGGAAACTATAATTTGTGTCTCGCTTACTCCATCTTCTTTAAACTCAATTTAATCTAGGTTTGGTACACTCGGATAAGCATACTTATTCAATAGTATTAGGTATTGCTGCTTGCTCAAAGTTAATCCTTAGTGTCCCTTATTTTGGACATATCCGGCGTCTGTCCTGACGGAGAATTTAGCTAGATGTTGCTCTCCCTGCGAATAGAAAATTTTGCCTTAATTGACCTACTAGAGTTAGAATTTGGCGCTGGACTAAATGTTTTAACAGGTGAAACTGGCGCAGGAAAGTCGATTATCTTGGACGCGATTGATGCGATCCTGGGTGGAAAAGTCTCTAGTCGAGTAATTCGCACCGGGACTAATCGGTCGATGGTAGAAGGTACTTTTACCTCAAACTCTGCTTTAGCTGCTTGGTTAAGCGAACAAGAAATTGATGCGCTTGATGAAAATTCGGTAGTTATCAGTCGAGAAATTACAGCCACCGCTAGTAATATCCGTTCTCGATCGCGAGTAAATGGTGTACTAGTAAATCGCCAAGTGATGAACGGATTACGAGAACGCTTGGTGGAAATTACCGCCCAAGGTCAAACTGTACAAGTGGGACAGTCGGCACAAGTTCGTGATTGGCTAGACGTTTATGGTGGGGAAGCTTTGTTACAACAGCGCTCAATCGTTTCTTCTAGCTTTGCTGCTTACCAACAAGTGCATCATGCTTTAGAAACACGCCGGAAATCAGAACGCGATCGCTTACAACAACTTGATTTGCTCACTTATCAAGTCAAGGAACTGGGAGATGCTAATCTGGGTGAACCTGATGAATTAGAACAGCTGACGCAAGAACGGGAACGTCTCAATCATGTTGTAGATTTGCAACAAATGAGTTACAAAATCTACCAGGCTTTGTATCAAAATGACAATGAAGCACCCGCAGCAGCAGATTTGCTGGGAGACAGCGAGGTGACATTGAATGACATGGTTGAGTATGACACTCAGTTACAACCGCTGTTGGACTTAGTCAGGGATGCTCAAGCTACTGTGGTGGAAGTAGCACGACAAATTAATGCTTATGGGGAAGGTTTGGAAGCAGATCCCCAACGTTTGGAAGAAGTGGAAGAACGGATACGGGAGTTAAAGCAAGTTTGCCGTAAGTATGGTCCTACGTTGACTGAGGCGATCGCCTACTACCAACGTATACAAACAGAATTATCTCAGCTTAATGATAGCGAACAATCGATTGAAAGTCTAGAGCAACAAGAGCAAGAGTGTTTTGACAAGCTGACTCACAATTGTTACCAGTTAACTCAATTGCGGCGTGCTACTGCTTCTGGCTTGGAAGCGGAACTAATTAGGGAACTTAAACCCTTGGCGATGGAAAAAGTGCAGTTTCAAGTGGAAATTGTACCTTTGACTCCAACCGCAGCCGGAGCAGACAAAATTACGTTTATGTTTAGTCCTAACCCAGGGGAACCACTACAACCTTTAACAGAAATTGCTTCGGGTGGGGAAATGAGCCGCTTTTTACTGGCGCTTAAGGCTTGTTTTTCTACTGCAGATACTATTGGAACACTGGTGTTTGATGAAATTGATGTTGGAGTTTCCGGAAGAGTGGCGCAAGCGATCGCCGAAAAATTACACCAGCTAAGTCAAGGTAATCAGGTATTATGTGTTACACACCAACCTTTAGTAGCAGCAATGGCAGACCGTCATTTTCGAGTTGCTAAGCAAGTTATTAATCAAGCCAAAGGTAAAAAAGAAAACAACGGGCATAGTGAGGAGCGTACCGTTGTGCGCGTAACTACCTTGGACAATTTAACCAAGCGCAGGGAAGAATTAGCTCAGTTAGCAGGGGGTAAATCAGCGCAGGAGGCGATTGCTTTTGCCGACTCGCTGTTAACTCAAGCGGCAAACCATCGACAAAAAATTAAAAATTAAGGTCGTTCTCACAGCTATTATTCGGTCATTGTGCTGGTTCTTCCAAAGGACGGACAATCGGAGGAGCAGTGATTTCTTTTTCTTGGAAGATAGTTCGCAATGCTTGTTCTAGAGTTTGTGCCATTACAATCCGGTTTTCGTATGCCACAATCACTCTCACCAAAGTTGGCAGGCTATTCTGCTCTGCTTCCAAATAAATTGGTTCCACATAAAGCAACGATTGTTCAATGGGAATTACCAGAAGATTACCTTGAATAGCTCTTGAACCTTGTCGATTCCACAAAGAAATTTGCTGCGAAATTATCGGATCTTGGTTAATTCGTGCTTCAATTTGTTCAGGACCATAAACCAATCGCTGCTTGGGAAATTGGTAAAGCAACAACTTACCGTAGTTTTCGCCGTCTGCTCTAGCTGCCAACCAAGCGATTAAATTAGTCCGTTGCCTGGGAGTATAAGGTAGAAGCAGAATAAATTCTTCAAAGGGTACTGTTGGCAAACTCGTAATCAAGTAGTATGGTTCTACTAGTTGGGGTTTATTACCGTAAACCTCATTAGGTATCTGCCATTGGTCTTCCCGATTGTAGAAAACTTGTGGATCGGTCATGTGGTAGGTTTTCAATCGTTCAGACTGAATCGTGAACAAGTCCACTGGGTAGCGAATGTGACTGCGCAGAGTCATTGGCATAGCACTAAATGGTTTAAACATTTCAGGAAAGATGCGCTGCCAAGTGGCAATAATTGGATCGCGTGTATCGGCAATGTAGAAGTTAACGGTGCCGTGATAGGCATCAATCACTACCTTAACAGAGTTACGGATGTAGTTAATTCCCTCTTCTCCTGTGTCGGAATAGGGATAGCGATCGCTCGTTGTATAAGCGTCAACAATCCAGTAAAGATAACTTTGTTGTTGCTCCCCCTCTTGAGTATCAGCGACTACTAAATACGGATCGCGGTCATACTGTAAAAAAGGTGCGATTGCCTGAATCCTTTGGTTGATGTTACGTCGGAACAATAGCTTTGTTTCTGGCACAAATTCTCTAGTTAGCAGCATTTGCCAGTCATTCAAATACTTAGCAAACAAACATTGCCGCCAAAAAGAACCAATATTAATCCCACCCCGACCATCGTAGGTGTTGTAAACATTATCACTACCGCTGGGGTAGTCTAATTCTTTAGCAAGTGTACCCGTCATCACATAGTTATTGGTTATTTCTCCGTAATAAATTCGGGGTTGCCCAATTGGGATACTTGCCCGGATGGCTGGGCTAGAAGTACTTAAAGAGCTACCTTCACTCACACCAATATCTTTGATAAAATACTCAGGCAACCCCCCTGGGGCAACAGTATTTACTGGGCTAAGGGTAAAGCCGTAACCGTGGGTATAAATCAGGTGTTTGTTCACCCATGTCTGTGCTTCCTGAGGCACTGCACTGTAATCTAACTCCCGTGCGGCAATTAGTGTCTGTTGCCTTTCTGTGTTTGCTACATTCGCAGAAGTTCGCGCAGGCTGAGTTTGCTTTTCGGGGGCACTTGGTTTTTCACCAGATACATTTTGTTGCAAAGTATAACGGTCAATATCGGCATCAGGAAAGCGGTAGTAGGGACGAATTTGTTGCAACTGGCGGTTGGTTTCTAGGAGTGGGCGCTGATCCCAAAGACGAATATTGCGAATCGTCAAGTCGTTTGCTTGAATGTCAGCGTAAGTCAGTTGACCTTGAGGAGCGAAGGTTCTGGCATCAATTTTTTCTAAATCAAAGGCTTGTCGAGTCAGGGCAATACTGCGCTCAATGTATGGTCGTTCTAATGCTAGTTCGTTAGGTTGTACTATAAAACGTTGGACAAGTGTGGGCAATACTGAACCAGCACCCACTGCCATCACCGTATAAACTCCTAATCCATAAAGTAGAAACCTACGGTTAGTTGCTTTAGGTTGCCAGAAAATCATTTGCCAGAATAAAAAAGTGGCGATCGCCGCCGCGATCAGACTAAGAGCGGTATAAACTGGCACATCTACTCTTACATCTGTATAGCTGGCACCGTAAGCTACGCCACGAGGGGAATACAGCAGTTTATAACGACTAATCCAATAGCTCAGGGCTACCACTAGCATCCAGCAACCAGCCAAGCCGTGTATATGACGCCTCTGTGGGAGCGAAAACCCGCGAAAATTACCTTCACTCAGACTGTTGCCTGATAGTAAGTAGGTAAGGGCGACAGCTAGTAGACTATACAAAAATAGTCCCCAAAACCAAAATTCTAATAATTCCCAAATTGGTAGGGAAAATATATAAAAGCTGATATCGCTATTAAATACAGGCTCAGATTCTTTGAACGGAGTCGGATGGAAATATTGTAACACATAAGCCCAATGTCCAGACAGTATTAGACCAAAAATGGCACTCATGACAATCGCAATTACCCTGAACAAAAATCGTGGGTAAATTAATAGTGCGATCGCCAATCCAAAAAGCAAACCAAGATACCAAATTTGAGTTTGTAACTGTTTTACCAGTTGCCAGATTACCTCTAGTTTAAATAACGTTGGCAAGACTGGCGAGACATTTGGCTCCATAACGGAGGGATGCCAGTATCTTAGTGCGACTTGACCGTAGTGAAACAGCGTCAACTCGATCAGTAAGCTTAATGCCAGTACTACGGGAACAAGCGAATTTAACCTGTAAGGGCGGAGTATTTGGTTGCCAAGCCTGCTTTGAGATGGTTCACCACTCACCCACATGCTTTGCTGGTGTGGAACTGAGGAGTCCAAAGAATATCTCTCATCTCGAACCAGATCACCACTTACTGTTTGGTACTCGAGCCGCTGCGCCAGAGTTAAGTTGAACAGCAAATAGCCAGCACTGATACCAAACGCAATCACCCATAACACTCCTTGTGTTACCAGCTTCAGGAGAAAAACTTGTAAGTAACCAACTTCTTGAAACCAGAAAATTTCTACTACTAGGCGAGCAACCAAGTCAAAAATCAGCCACAGCCCAAGAAGCACTATTACCAATCGAAAGCAAAGTTTCCAAAACACAGCAGTAGTTCACCAATCTTAGCTAAACATTAGGGTTGCAGATTCTTTCACCTTTTGGGCGATTGTTTCAAAGCTATTAAGTAGCATCATTGCCTTCGGCAAAATCTTGATTGAGGAAAGGAGACAATTCCCGATTCAGCCGACCTGCTTTCACAAATTCAGCATAGGTATCTGCCTCAATCCCCAACAGTTCTAAGCGTAGCTGTTGGGCTGTAAAGTTCCGCAAATTGGGATACTCATCTTGCAGTTGGTCAATCTCTTCAAGCAAACGGTTCAACTCTCCTTTGACAAGCGTCTGTTGGTAGCGGTAAAATTCTGGTTCCACACCAGGACGTTTCTCTACTTGATTGAGATGTTGCAGAACACGATTAAGTGCTGTCAAACGTGCAATCGCTTCCGAATAGCGCTGGCGTAGAGGTTGGTCTCCTAGAAGATCTAGTTTCTCCAACAAAGGTTTAACAGTCAATCCCTGCACAAGCAAAGTAAACAACACCACCCCAAAAACTGTGGCGATGATTTCTTCCCGTTCAGGCAGGATAGCAGGTACACTTAATGCCAGAGCGACGGATACTGAACCTCGTAGTCCACTCCACCAGAGTATTGTTTGCTCCTGTAAGGGAATGTCCGAGTTAGCTAGCCGATTGCTTAGGTTGCTGAGAGCGTAGATCGCGATCGCCCGTGTTAAAATTATTGCGAACACTGTCACGACAATAATTCCCCAATTTTCTCCCAGAATGGCAAAGCGAATCTGATCGCCAATCAGTAGAAACACAATGGAGTTAACAAAAAACGCTAGAAACTCCCAAAATTCAGTCACAATAATTCGGGTGCGCGGGTTCATACCGATGCGAGAGCCAAAGTTACCCAGGATTAAACCCGTAGTGACTACTCCAATTACTCCCGATCCGCCCAAATCCTCGGTAATCAGATAAGTGCCGTATGCCGAAATCAGAGTTAATGATTGCTCTACCAATGCCAAATCGAATCGTTGAGTTAGATAGGAAATACCAAAACCAATCAAACCGCCGACAGCAATACCAATGCCGACAACTGAAAACAATTGAACTAAAATAGATTGAACCGCCAAGTTAGCAGTACCCAGAGGAAGAGCCACCAAAAAACTGAAGGCAACTACCGCCATCCCGTCGTTAAACAGGCTCTCACCTTCCATCAACGTTGTGAGACGACCTCCCACGCCCAGTTCACGAAACAACGCTGTGACAGAAACTGGGTCAGTGGCTGACAGACTCGCCCCAACAAGCAAAGCTGTAGATAAAGACAGTCCAGTTAATTGATTTAATCCTAAGGCTATTCCCAAAATCGAAATCACTACCCCAATCACGGCATACAGGCAGATGGGAACTAGATCCCGCTTCAAGTCCTGCCATTTCAAATTCCATGCCGCTTCAAACAGCAGCGGTGGTAAAAAAATTGACAGAATCAATTCTGGTGAAAGGTCTACTAGGCGGACATCCACAAATGCCAAACCTAAGCCTACAATCACTAATAACAAGGTATAGGGAATCAAGCGAAACCAGCTAAAAATCTGCGGCAGCGTTGCCACACTTAGAGACACCGAGAGTACTAAGAGAAATTGCTTCAGATTGTCTTCAATGACTACCGAAGATTGTACTGTCTCAAGCGTCATAATAATTACATGCTCCTTTTTTATTCGTCACATTAAACGGACTGTCCTTAATTATGCCGTTACTGGGGATTAGAATATTTATAAATCTCTTTTACTAGTTATTTTATGTTTCAACGAGTTTTAATTTGCACAGATTTTTCTGACGGTTTACACCGTTTAGCACATTTTGTTTCCAGTCTTGCGCAGGCGGGAATCAAACAAATAGTTTTTCTGCACGCCGTTCCGTTGTCGGAAAAAGGTATTATTCCACGAGTCGATAGTGAGAAAATAGAACAAGCTCAAACTCGATTGGCTTCTTCTGTTGGTGAAAGTTCTACGGATGTAGAAGTAAAAATAGAAGTTCAATCGGGAAAGCCTGTTGAGATCATCCTTCAGGTTTCCCAAACCTATCAGTCTGAATTAATTATATTGGGTTCTCAAAGTCGCAGCTTACTCACGGAAAAATTGGTGGGTAGTACAATGGCTGAGTTATCTCACAAGATCAAGATTCCTCTACTGGTACTGCGTCCTCAGTTAATCTCTACCTATACGAATGAGGAATTAACACTCCGTTGTCAAAATCTTTTCCGCTCTTTGCTACTTCCCTACAACGGTAGTAAAGTGGCAAATTATCTGGTGCAACAGGTGAAGCAATTGGCTCAACAACAATCTGGTAGATTTTTAGAACAGTGTACGCTTTGTTGGGTTTTAGAAAATAGCGATCGCCGAGAAATACCAAACAAAATACAACCACAGCAAGCTAGCGAAATCATATCTCAGATTAAAGCTGATTTGGAAGAAGCAAATTTATTTGTTGAGACACAAGTGCTGGAAGGACAGTCGCTCACCAAGATTTTAGAAGCAGCTGCAATGGCGGATATCAGCGCGATCGCGGTGTCTTCAGGAACTATAGGTAAACTCCAAGAATGGTTGGTTTCCAGTTTTGCCGCTGAATTATTGCGTTCTAGCTGGTATCCCGTACTGTTTTTTCCAGCCCAAGGTGGCTAATATTTAAGGCGTTTTTTGAAATTGGGAATTATTCGGGTTATCTCGCCTAACTTCCTCTATTTGACCAACTTCAAAAATTAAGGTGAAAGGTTGACCCATTTGTTTTGCTAAAAATTCTTCTAAAAGCCTTACTTGTGTGGGTGTCACAGGTTCCTTAGTCCGAACATTCAAACGGACGGATGGTGGATTGCTTAACCAATTCACATCACTATCTAACAGTACCATTCGCTGAAAGGTAATAGTTCTATTCAATAATGCTTGTCTAATACTAGCTTCGAGTTGGGCTTGTCTAACTAACCGAAAAAAACTCACGCTTAAGGGAATAAAAAGTATTGCTGTAAAAGCTAGCGTCCATCCGAGGGCTTTCCTAGCACGTTTAAATGAAGTGCAACCCGTTAGTAAAAACGTTAGCATACAAGAAAGAGTTATTCCCAATAAATTGGTGAGATAAAGTAGCGTTGCACCGATACTAAGTGACCAATTTACCTGAGATAAACCCAAGCCAATTACACAAACTGGTGGCATAAGTGCAACTGCGATCGCTGTTCCAGCTAAACTTTCAGAAATTTTCGGCTGAACTTTCGCAAAACTACTAATTCCTCCAGCAGCAACGGCGATTCCCAAATCGAGTAAAGTAGGTCGAGAACGGCTAATAATTTCGCTGCCAAATTGTGGAATTCTTACCAATAAGCCGACAAATAAAGCCAAAAAAATTGATATAATTGTTCCAATTATAATGGCAGTTAAACCTTTACGGAATAAAACTACATTACCTTCTAAAGCTCCAAATGCTATGCCCCGAATTGGTAACATTAAAGGTGCAATAATCATAGCACCGATAATCACAGCAGCACTATTAGAAAGAAGTCCTAAGGTAGAAATTATACACGAGCCAAAAATTAACACAATATAGTTAATATTTATTGTTGATTCTTCTAATAGTCCATTGCGTATTTCCTCAAGCGTCTGGGGCGGAATTCTTCTAGTTTTGAAATTATTAAAACGGTTGCGAATAGAATTTATATTGAGCATCACGTACCAAGTCACTAATTTTCAGGGAGTCACGAGACGAGTGCGAATGCCACAACTTCAACTCGTGTTCATGTCAAAAACTCGCCACTCCTGAATTCCCCAACGGCTAAGAATACGTTCGGCGTAACGGATATCTTCTTGTGTACCTTCTATCGTCAGCAAATAATCTCCTTGAAATACTCGCTCGTTATAGAGTTGGGCGGCTTTTTCGGGAACAAACCAACCCCGTAGTGCGCCAATCAAACCGCCAGCAGCAGCGCTAGCTCCACTCCCTAAAAGAGTGACTAAAATTGATTCTGCTGCCAGCGTCGGACCAAAGCCTGGAATCAACAAAACACCCAGACCCACGCTTAAGGCAAGTAAACCTCCTGCTGTAGAACCTGCTACTCCACCTGCTGCTGCGCCTTCAGCTGGAGTGATAGTAGGTTCACTTATGTTAGCATCCTTAAGTTGCTCATTAAAGTTGGGCTTTTTAGTAATGATAGAAATCTTATTCATCGGAAAGCCACTACTTCTCAACTCGTCGATCGCCTGTATGGCAGTTTGGCGGCTGGCAAATATACCAATAGCGTGTTGGAGTTGATCGTAAGCCATTTTACCTCTCAAAAAGTACTGATGAATCTACAAGGTTATTCCTATTGCCTGATCTGTCTCCAGTGTTAACAATAAATGTGAAGAGAAAGTGATAGCACTTGTGAGCAGTTAGGGTTTATTCCCCAACCGCAACGTAGTTCTGTATACTACACGAGAGCGATCTTCCTATACTCCAAGGCTGCCAAGCTTGCGCCTTAACTTCAACATTGATAACCAAATGCCATAACTACTCCGGCGATCGCATCTTTAAAATTCCAAACCAAATATAGCGCTTTTCATCTGAGTGAGGTACACAACCCCACCCAGCCCTCCCCTTGGAAAGGGGAGGGTTTGGGAGGAGTTAGGATTAAGATGCGTTTGCTCATAGTAATTGTTCGGGTTCCCAGTGCAGCTTTAACTTAGCTATTAGTATTACTAAAAGTGTATGGCGTTGCTGATTTAAAGTATGAAAAGTTCACGCAAAAAAACAATTCCTAATTGTATTTGGCAATGCCCTAGTTCTCCACGAGTTTTCCACTATCTGGATTTAACTTTAAGCTATAGCTAGATGTGAGTGATTAATTCAATGGAATTTTCTCTACTCAACTTCCCTTTTGACTTGATGTCTAAAGGAACTTCAATTATGTAGCAGCATTATTATAGTCAGTTTAAAATTATAACACAAATAAAATATAATTAACTGTATTTTTGCACAATTACCTTTGCATAAGAGTGTTGAATACCACTCACTTACTGTAGGAGGCATGTTTTAGAGATTACCCTACTTTTTTCAGGAGGAATTCATGTGTAGTTTATTTAGTTGGTCATCAGCAAGTACAGCATTGCTAGCGCTTGGTGTGTCAGTCGGTATAGTAACTCCGACAATAATTTCACATCCAGCTTCGGCTCAAGTTACAAGTCCAACTACAACACCAACCACAACGATTGCATCTACCTTTTCTGACGTTGATCCTAACTACTGGGCGCGTCCATTTATTCAAGCTCTAGCTGAAAAAAACGTAATTACTGGCTTTCCTGACGGCACTTTTAGACCAAATCAACCTGTGGAGCGTAGTGAATTTGCTGCAATGATTCAAAAAGCTTTTAACCAAACCCAAGTTCGCCAGTTAAGTCCGGGTGGGTTTCGAGATGTTCCTGCTGACTACTGGGCTGCTTCTGCAATTGAGTCAGCTTACGAAACTGGATTTATGACAGGTTATCCAGACAACTTGTTTCAGCCAAATCAGCAAATTCCCAAGGTTCAAGCGATCGTTGCTTTGGTAAATGGTTTGCGTTTGACTGCTAGCAATAATGTCTCAGATGTTGTGAGTACTTACTACACCGACGCTACAGCAATCCCGAACTATGCGATTTACGAAGTAGCAGCGGCAACACAAGGCAATATTGTTGTCAACTATCCGGATGTGAGAGTTCTTAATCCCCTAGTGCCTCTAACTCGTGCGGAAGCAGCGGCACTTTTGTATCAAGCTTTAGTTAAGCAGGGACAAGTGCAACCTCTTGCTAGCAATGTTTTGGCTACTCAATATATTGTTGGTAGAACCACTAACGGCGCTCAAACCGCTAACGACATTGTTTCCCTGGCTGCGTCTAGTAATTCTTTTACAACGCTGACTTCTTTATTAAAGACAACAGGTCTAAGAGATACCCTACAGCAACAAGGTCCGTATACAGTTTTTGCTCCAACTGATGCAGCGTTTGCGGCTTTGCCTAAAAACACTCTACAACGTTTACTGCTGTCAGAGAATAGAGAAACACTGATTAAGATTTTGAGATATCATGTGGTTTCTGGTGAATTAACTGCTAGAGAACTTTCAACTGGAGAACAGAAAACCCTTGAAGGCAGACCTGTTAACATTCAAATTACTCCTGCAACCAGTCAAATTGCAGTAAACAAAGCAAGCGTAATTCAGCCAAACGTCCAAGCAAGCAACGGCGTTATCCATGTGATTAACCAAGTCCTCCTCCCACCTGATATTAACCTTGCTCAGCAGCCGCAGGATGGTATTACGCCCGGTAGAACTACTCGTGGTGGCTCTAGCTATATCGGGGTTGGTGGCAATATTGGTCTGGGCGGTGATTCAGCTTTAAGTGAAGGCAATTTTGCCGTGTTCAGCAAAATTGGACTGACACGCACCATATCAGCCCGACCTTCTGCGGTGATTGGGGACGACCCTATTGTTTTAGTTCCAGTCACCTTTGACTTTGCCGGACGCTCAGCTAATCCCTTTGGTGAACCAACGTTCACTATAGCTCCTTATGTAGGTGCAGGTGTAGCGATTGAAACTAGTGATGATGCTGACGTTGGTTTACTATTAACTGGTGGCGTAGATGTGCCTTTAAGTTCTCGGTTTACACTAACAGGTGCTGTCAATGCAGCTTTTCTGGATGAAACTGATGTAGGGCTGATGTTAGGAGTTGGTTACAACTTTTAGCAAACAACAATTTCTTTGGCTAGAAAGCCATTGCCTCAACAATACGAGATAATTAGCAACAGGAGGGTAAAATGCGTCAGCTAATTATCCAAGTGCCACAGGGTCATGGAAAAGCAGTTATTGACATTGCCAAATCTCACAAGGGCGTAAACCTGGCGCAAATTGAAGCAAAGGGTAGTGAAGAACCGATAGATGTGGTGATTGTTCACGTTTCTAATCGAGAAGTTGGAAAGGTTGTGGATCAGTTGCAAGACTTGCCTAAAGTACATATCACGCTCATACCAACTGGCGTGATGGCTCTGCAGCCACCGGCTTCCGAAGCGCCACAGCAGGTTCTGAATGTGGAAGAACGCAGTCCGTTGGAAGTTTTTCTTTCTGGACTGCAAAGCGTTGGTTCTTGGCGGGGTTTTCTGGGGTATGCAGCGCTAGCAGGCTTCGTGGTTTGGATTGGCTTGTATACTAATACAAGTTATTTGCTGGTGGCGGCAATGCTTATTGCACCGTTTGCGGGTCCGGCAATGAATACTGCAATTGCTACGGCACGGGGCGATCGCCAACTACTCTGGCGCAGTCTTTTACGTTATTTTACTGTCTTAGCTGTCACAATTATAACAACTTTTTTACTTACCCTACTCTTACAGCAAGAAATTGCAACTAGTTTAATGGTAGAAAGTAGCCAGGTATCAACAGTGGCAGTGCTTTTACCTTTAGTAGCTGGGATAGCTGGGGCGCTCAGCTTAGTTCAGTCTGAGCGTAGTAGTTTAGTATCTGGAGCAGCAACCGGGATGTTAGTTGCTGCATCTCTTGCTCCACCAGCAGGAATCGTGGGTATGGCAAGTGCGATCGGTAGGTGGGATATGGTAACGGATGGGCTGTTTCTGCTGTTGCTGCAACTATGCGGCATTAATTTGTCAGCCTCCCTATTGTTCAGAATGTACGGCTTGTCTAATCAAGAAACCCGTTATCAGCGTGGTAAAAAATGGGTGTTTGGTTCTGCCTTGACAATTACTGTATTAGCATTGGCAGGTTTACTCACCTGGCAATTTTCCAATCCTCCAAATCTAGAACGATCCAGCCGTGCGCAACGTACTAATGCTGAACTCCAGAAGGCAGTTAAGCAAGTCAATTTAGCACAATTAGTCGAGTCTAATGTTCGCTTCACCCGATCCAACATCAAAGGACAAAACACTTTACTTTGTGTTGTTTATGTCCAGCGTAAACCCGAAGTTACTGTACCAACTGAGGAAATTCGCTCCCGCCTCACTCAAGCAATCCAAACGCAAATATTACAACAAGGCTTCAATGTAACACCTTTGGTGGATGTTAACGTTCTGGAAACCCCTCCTGGCAAAAGATAAAACCAATATATGAGCGATCTGAACTTGACAGAAAAACAAGCCTTTGACCGAGAGCGCGGCGAAGTCTTGCAACAATTGGAAGACTGGCTGGAAACCCCCATGCTGGTACTGGGCTTTGCGTGGCTAGCGCTATTCGTCATCGAGCTAATTTGGGGACTCAACCCTCTACTAGAAGCAGTTAGCACTAGTATCTGGATTATTTTTATCCTAGATTTTTTGGTCAAACTTGCCCTTGCTCCTCGCAAGCTCTCCTATCTTAAAAGCAACTGGCTAACGGCTTTCTCTCTAATGTTGCCAGCTTTGCGTACCTTTCGGATTGTGCGGGTGGTGCGGACGCTACGAACAGTAAGGGCTGTCCGAGGGCTGCGGCTGTTGCGGGTAATGACTCGTGCTAATCGCTCTATGCGGGCTTTAGGAGCGAGTGTTAGCCGTCGGGGTTTTGGTTATGTGGTGATGTTGACAGCGATTGTTACGTTAGTAGGAGCAGCGGGGATGTATGCGTTTGAAAACGAGGTTGATGGTGGTGGGTTGAACAACTACGGTGCAGCTTTGTGGTGGACGGCAATGCTGATGACGACGATGGGTTCTGAGTATTGGCCCAAAAGCCCTGAAGGTCGAGTGCTTTGCTTTATCTTATCGCTATATGCGTTTGCTGTGTTTGGCTACGTAACTGCAACCCTTGCCACGTTTTTTGTTGGTCGTGATGCAGATGACGACGAAGCCGAGTTGGCAGGAGCTAAATCGATTGAAGCGCTTCAAGGTGAGATTACCGCGTTGCGGGCTGAGATTCATATATTATTGGAGCGGAATTCAAAGACATGAAAAAAGACATTTATCTTGGAATGTTCAAAGAACAAATCTATTATTAATAGCAGGCAAAAAGACTGTTTATCATAGTATAGCAGAAATCTACAGTCTTCAGATAGATTTGGTTAATTGCTAATTTTTACTAACATAATTAACAATTGATGACCGAGGAAGCTTCATGAACGCAGAAATATCTCTAGCTTGGGACAAGGTTCAGGGGATGATCAACGGTTTCTTTGCTCTGATACCGAGCATTGTGTTAGCATTGATTGTCTTTACAATATTTTTGTTTGTTGCTAGGGGAATCAAGAAACTGGTCAAGCGAGTTACCAGCAACCGCCGCCACGCCCGGAATTTAGGACTGGTACTCGGACGATTGGCGCAGGGTGCGACAGTTTTGATTGGTTTGTTTATCGCCTTGTCGATTGTGATTCCTTCCCTCAAAGCCGGTGATTTGGTGCAACTGTTGGGAATCAGTGGGGTGGCAATTGGTTTTGCCTTCCGGGACATTTTGCAAAACTTCCTGTCTGGCATTTTGATTTTGCTGACTGAGCCGTTCCAAATTAACGACCAGATTGTGTTTAAGAACTTTGAGGGAACGGTGGAAAACATTGAGACACGAGCGACAACAATTAAAACCTATGATGGTCGCCGAATTGTGATTCCTAACTCTGAATTGTTCACTAATTCAGTGACTGTCAACACCGCCTTCGATAACCGCCGCATAGAATACGACGTTGGCATAGGCTACGGAGATGATATTGACCAAGCTAAGCAGTTAATGCTGGAAGCGATCCACAGTGTAGACGAAGTTTTGAAGGACCCAGCTCCCGACGTGCTGGTGATGGAACTTGCCGAAAGTACCGTCAATATTCGCGCCCGGTGGTGGATCAAACCGCCACGACGTGCAGATGATCTCACCTCGCGAGACAAGGTGATCTGTGCCATCAAGCAAAAGCTATACGTTGAAAACGGCATCGACTTGCCCTACCCAACCCAGCAAATTCTGTTTCACGACCAAACCGAAGAAACAGATGGCGATCGCTCCCGTCAAAGAGAAGGCTGGCCCGCAGGTAAAAGCGAAGTTCCCAAGCCACGCAGCATTGGCGGTTCCCTCAGGCGGCTTGCTGAAATCCGAGCGCAAAGAAATGGTAGTGAAGGCGATGGCAATGTTTCATAAAAAAGCGAATGAAAAATATTAAGCTAGGCAAAGTTTGGGACTCACTCCACTCCAGCTATTGGTTTTTGCCATCAATTATGGCAATTATAGCATTTGTGCTGGCGCTGACAATGTTACATTTTGATCGGGCAGGCATTTATGGACCGCTCAGAGAGTGGGGCTGGATCTACTCAGGCGGACCTGATGGTGCGCGATCGCTGCTTTCATCGGTTACTGGTTCGATGGTTACCGTAGCCGCTACAGCCTTCTCGATTACAATCGTTGCTCTCCAACTCGCTGCTTCAAATTTCGGTCCGCGACTATTGCGTAATTTTATGCAGGACACGGGCAATCAGATCGTCCTGGGTACATTCATTGGCACGTTTGTCTACTCCTTACTGGTACTGCGCACTATCCGGGGAGAAAACTATGAAGAGTTTGTGCCACATTTGTCGGTAACTGTGGGCATAGTACTGGCGATCGCGAGCATCGCTGTGCTAATTTACTTTATCCATCATGCATCAACCATAATTCAAGCATCCCACATCATATCTGAAGCTAGTGCCGATCTAGATAGTGCGATTGATCGGCTGTTTCCTCAAAAAATCGGACACCCTTTACCTGAACATCAACGAAAAGTTGGGGAAATACCAGCAAATTTCGACAGAGAAGCTTACCCAATTAGAGCTAATGGCACTGGTTATCTACAAGCAATAGATGACGAAAAATTGATGAAGATTGCCTGTAAGCACGATCTCCTGTTGCGTGTCAAGTCTCGACCGGGAAAGTTTGTTGTCAAGGATAGCTTTCTCGTCATGGTTTTACCTGGGGAAAGAGTGGTAGATTCGCCCAAAGCGTCTTTAAACAAACAGATTAACGAAGCCTTTATTCTCGGGAAGGAACGTACCGAACAGCAGGATGTATCGTTTCCCATTGCTCAACTGGTTGAAATTGCTTTGCGTGCCCTCTCTCCTGGCATTAACGATCCGTTCACGGCGATTCGGTGTATTGATAGACTTAGTGCCGGACTGTCTCGCCTAGCCCAAAGGGATTTTCCTTCGCCTTACCGCTACGACGACAAACAAAATTTGCGCGTAATTGCAGAGCCAGTGACTTTTAAGGAGTTGGTTGACCTTGCCTTTAACCAAATTCGCCAGTATGGATCGTCTGATGCGTCTGTTACCATCCGCCAAATAGAAGCGCTGGCAATCATTGCCACTTATTCTCGCAATCCCAAACAGCAAGCAATTCTAAAGCGTCATGCTGAGATGATTTTAAGGGGTAGCCGTGAGGGTTTGCCAGAAGAACAAGACCGCCAAGATGTGCAGGAGCAGTATCACAATTTCCTCAAAGCATTGGAGTAAACTATGAATTTTAAATTTTAGATTTTGGATTGTTTTGCCAGTAAATAATGGGGCATTGATATGTTAAGTACTAATTGGCGAGGGTATCGAGTTGCCGCATGGGTTGGACAAGCTTTACTCACAATCTTTGTAATAGCTGCAGCAGTTCAAGGAAATTGGCAAAATGCTTTTGCTCTCGCCTGCTTTCTTGTTGCTTCTGTTGCGTTTGTGGTTATGGATGATCCAGTGGCGATCGCTGAAGCCCTACGTCAGTTTTTGTCGGGAGCGTCTGCGTACAGCTACTGCTGTGTTTGTACATTTGAGTCACTTATTTTACTACGTCCCACAATGTAGTTAGAAGCTGCTGTAGTGCTTTTGATCGGTTCCAGCCTTCCCTGATTGACTAACGCTTGATGAACAAAAGCAGCAACGGCTCCACGAGTGGCAGCTTGATTAGGATTGAGTATCCTGGTATTAGGATGATTGACAACAATAGCTGCTTGAGTTGCTTTTGCTACTTCATCAACAGCATACTGAGGAATTTTTTCAGCATCTGCATAATAATTGCTGACTACAGTCGATACAGGAGGTTGAGGCACAGTTTTAGCTGTGGCTTTAGCAGTCATGATTGGCTGCATTAAAGTAGTCATTGGCAGCGGAAGTAAAAACAGGTTTCTTGCCGTTCGACGGGTAGTTTGAGCAGGTACTTGATTAGCTGAGGAATGCAAATCTAAATTCTGTGTCAATGACACTAACGCCTCTACCCTGGTAACTGGCTGTTTTGGTCGAAAATATCCTCCCGGATAACCATGCATAAATCCTGTTTCGTAGGCTTCTTCAATCGGCGCAGCTGCCCAATAGCCAGCAGGAACATCTTTATAAACGGTGCCACTGGCTATCTGCCGCTCCCGGTTTTGGTTAAAAGCTTGGCGAATGATGGCGGCAAATTCATCCCGAGCAACCGACTTATTCGGTCTATAAGTGCCATCCGGGTATCCGGTGATAATTTTACGTTCTGCTAAAGCTTCAATGAATGGCTGCGCCCAATGGTTCTTGGTATCAGGAAAGTTAGCTGCTGACTCTGGTGCTGCAGTGACTGTGGGAACTACAGCAAAAAACGATGTGGCTGCTCCTGTTACCAGTCCTAAGAAAAGTGAAGTTGCATTTGCTAATGACCAATTCTGTAATTTAAACACAATAATTCTCCAATAGTTTTCAATTATCTGAGTAGATGAGTCAAGTCGATTCCGCTATTTTGTTGTAGACACAGGCTCACATCTGTCCTCTCTATTTCCTAAGTAGTTGGGTTCGCTGTAAACGGTTAAAAATTCGCGTCACTAGTTGTGATTCTACGATGGGCTTGCTCACGCAGTCGTCAGCACCTGCTGCAAACATCCGCTCCACAGTATCTGCTTCTACGTGAACAGTCAAAAACAATACAGGTAGTCTTTTCCAGTACGGGTCGTTACGCACCACCTGACACAGTTCAATTCCATTTATATGAGGCATTTCTACATCTAAAATCAACAAATCTGGGGATACTTCTGTCAAAATTTCCCAGAAGCGTCGTGGATCTTCGAGAGTTGTTAGCCTAAATCCCCAAGGCTCTAGTAGTTTTTGTACAATGGTCAGCACATGCGGATCATCGTCTACAACCATGACTCTCGACGAGCTAGCGCTATGGCGTTGCAGTACCTGGGTGACTAACTCCAACATTTGGTTTGGAAGCATGGATTTGTCCAAAAAACCACGTCCCCCAGCCCGTGCTACTTCTACGCGCTCAGTAAAATTACTTTGGTCTGTGAACACCATTACTGGTATTGGCGGTGTCCGATTAGACAACTCTGCTACTAGCTTGAAGCTTTCCTTAACGTCATCATAACAGCAAAGGTCCAGTAGTACAACATCGGGTTGTAGAGACTTGCTATGGCGCGTCTCTACATTTGCGATCGCACTTCTTGCCGCCGCATTATCTGTAGCAATATTTACTTGTATTCCTTGAGTAGTAGCCTCATTGACCAACTGCTCAACAACTTGGCGATCGCTACTAACAAGCAATATCATATTATGGCATTGCGAACTTTCCATCGACTCAACACTAATTGGTTCAGCTGGTTGCTCTAACTCCTGCTGCAATTTCATCACTAGTTTACAAAGGCGTGGAGACAAGAGGCTGTGATTAATAGAAGATTGAAGCAAATGCTCGATCTCTTGAGCTAGTAGCGAACCTTGAGCAAAGCCAAAACTTCCCAAAGAACCAGCCAGCTTGTGAGCTTCTTGCTCTGCTTTTTGTCGCAGTTGAACATCAACAGTCCCCTCCCTTAAGGCATTAGTTGCTTGCTCCAACACTGCGATGCGCGAACCAACCTTAGCTTTGAACTCCTCCCGCGCCTTCGCGAGGGCTGCCCACATAGCTTGCTGCTGCTCCGAATTTGGCTCTTTTTCCGTTGGCTGACAACTTTGCTCCTGGGGTAGAGGCTTCAGCCGATAGCCTATTCCGTAAACTGTTTCAATTAAATCATAGTTAGCACCTGCTGCTTTCAATTTCTGTCGTAAACTTTTGATATGTGATTTAATTGTGTTTTCTTCTGGTGGGTCTTCATCTGCACCCCAAAGATGATCGATAATTGCACTGCGGCTAAACACGCGCTGGTTGTTGCGTAAAAAAAGCTCCAGAACGCTAAACTCCTTTGGTGTTAAATGCAGCGCTTGGCTTGCATAAGTCACCTCACAACTACTAGGATCGAGGTGCAAGTTTCCCCATTCTAAAACAGGAGGTAAAGAAGAATTTCCCCGGCGTAGTAAAGCGCGAATGCGAGCTGCTAACTCTTGAAAGTCAAAAGGTTTGACGAGATAATCATCGGCTCCGGCATCTAAACCCATAACTTTATCAGTTCTGGTGTCCTTTGCCGTTAATAGAAGAATGGGCATTTGATAACCCTCTTGACGTAATTGCCGACAAAGACTAATCCCATCTAGCTTCGGCAGCATGACATCTAGTAAAATCAAATCATAGCTACAAACTTCTGCCAAGTCCCAACCATCTTGACCATCAGCAGCAATATCAACCACATAATGTTGCTCACCCAGAACTGCCGCAACAGCTTGAGCAAGTGAATTATCATCTTCAACTAACAGAAGTCTCATGCTTAATGTTTGCTTTTTAAAGCACCTCTGGGCATCAACATCAATCTACAAATAGGATAAGCCTGTTTCAAAGCCTCTTGACATCTACCAAAAGCAATGAAAGTTTGGTCATCTCGGCTGTAAATATGCCCAAATTGATGCTTGAGGGAGTAAGCTAATTTCTGCATCTAGGGCAAACAGAGGCTTTTACTTCCCTAACTTGTTCAGGTCAATGTTAGGCGGTAGCAAAACTTTATCAACCGCATGGATGACACCGTTGCTTGCCTGAATGTTCTGCTGGGTAACATTCGCATTGTTCACGTCAATTTGATTAGTGGCACGATTAATTTGAACATTGAGAGGTCTGTCTGTGAGCGTTTTTATTTGTCCTCCCTTAAGTTCATTGGTAGTGAATTTACCAGGCACCACATGGTATCTCAAAATCCTAGCCAATGTTTCTCGGTTCTCAGGTTGTAGCAATTTGTTCAAAGTATCTTTAGGTAAAGCAGCAAATGCTTGGTCTGTGGGAGCGAAAACTGTATAAGGACCTTTATTTTTGAGAGTATCTGCTAAACCTGCTGTTTTCAATGCAGAACTTAGTGTTGTAAAGTTCAGTGTAGAGAGGGCATAAATATCACCTGGCTCTGTCGTGGAGGTAGTTTGAGTAGTTGTGGTATTGGAACCACCAGTACCTGATGTAGATGTAGTTGTTGAAGTAGTTGCGGTAGTGGAACCACTAGTATCTGATGTAGATGTAGTCGTTGAATTGGTTTGACTAACATTACTATTGCGACCCACAATGTAATTAGTAGCCGTAACATTATTTGCTAGTGGTTCGAGCTTACCCTGCTGCACCAAAGCTTGATACAAAAGTGCTGCAGCTTGAGCACGAGTCAGAGGCTTGAGTGGATCGAGGACTTTTACATTGGGGTAGTTGACGACAATATTTCTCTGTGTGGCAGCGGCTATGGGATTGATGGCATAAGCTGGTATCCAGTCAGTATCTTGGTAGTAAGTTCTGAGAATATCTGCAGGCGTACCATCCGTGGACAAGCGCAAACCCTGTGCCAAAGCAGTTATCGCCTGCGCCCTAGTAATAGGTTGCTCTGGCAAAAACTGTCCACCACCATAACCTTGCATAAATCCTGTTTGGTAAACTTCTTGAATTGCAGAAGTAGCCCAGTAGTTGGCAGGAACATCTCTGAATCCAGATTCTGCTAAAGGACGAATTCGATTCTGCTCAAAAGCTGTGGCAATCATTGCAGCAAATTCTGCACGATCTACAGGCTGCTCTGGTTTAAAGGTTCCATCAGGAAAGCCTGTAATAATTTTTTTCTGATACAGGGTTTGAATAAACGGTTTTGCCCAGAAATTAGCTGCAACATCAAAAAAGTTGACATCAGAATACTTGGCATCTCCACTCGGTGTGGGAGATGGAGAAGTGTTCTGAGCAATGGCGGGAGCAGACACTATGGGAGCCATTGTGCCAATCATAGCCGCAGATAGCAAGGTGGCGCTACTTGATGACCATTTTAAGAAACTACACATTTTTGAAAATATCCTCCAAATGTGGGGCGAGCTCTCAAGTTTCACCCCTTTTAGCTTGAAGATATCTTTATAAAGTGGAAAACTTGTGGAGCATTGAGCAATTTTGCTAAAATGGCTTTGCTAAACACAATATGAATCTGGGTGTATGAACGCTGCGATCGCGTCTCTACTCATTGTGATTCGGAAGTATTGGCAAGGCTAGCAACGATCACCACCAACTCAGCCGCCCTGACTGGTTTAGCTACATGTAGCTGGAATCCTGCTTCCAGTGCCTCTTTGTAGTCTTCTACTCTAGCATACCCCGTAAGTGCAACAGCCGGAATACGTCCGCCTAACTTTGGCTCCAGTTCCCTGATTTTGCGCATCAGCTCATAGCCATCCTCGTCTGGCATCCCAATGTCGCTGATCAGCACATCTGGTCTTAATTGTTCGAGCGCTGCCAGCGCCTCGCCTACCGAGCCAACAGCAATCACTTCGGCTCCACACTTTTCGAGCACTGTGCTAATCCACAAGCGCGTGTCAGCCTCATCATCCACAACTAGCACTCGCAAGCCATTAAGGCTTGAAGGACAGGACTCGGAAGAATTTATTTCCTCCTGACTCCTGTACAGATGTTCCGCCGGAACGTCTCTACTGACTCCTGTACAGATGTTCCGCCGGAACGTCTCTACTGACTCCTGACTCCTCTGTTCCAGAATTGGCAACTTCACTGTAAACGTCGCCCCTTGTCCTATTCCCTGACTCTGTGCTTGGATAGTGCCGCCATGCAATTCTACCAGATGACGTGTGATCGCCAAGCCCAATCCCAGCCCTTTATTTGACCGAGTACTTGTGCTATCTGCTTGACGGAAGCGGTCAAAAACATACGGTAGAAAGTCAGCACTGATACCTTTACCCGTATCGCTCACTTGAATTTGAGCAGAGTTATCTGTTGCAAGTTGTTCGTTGCCACTAACCACTGACAATCGTACCTCAACCCGTCCGCCATTTGGTGTAAACTTGATTGCATTGGAGAGTAGATTTAACAAGACTTGTTGCAAGCGCTCTGAGTCGCCCCAAATCTGCTCTACTGAGTTATCAAGCACAGACTCTAGTTGAATACCCTTAGCATCCGCCGCCCCTTGCACAACCTCAATTGCCGGTGTAATCACTTCAACCAGGTTAACTCTGCCTCTGTTGAGCGAGAGTTCCCCCCTAATAATACGTGAAATATCAAGCAGATCCTCAATCAGTTGCATCTGCAAGTTGGCGTTGCGCTCAATTGTCTCAATTGCATCTGCAGCCCTAGACTCATCTAGCATACCTGTTTGCAACATCCCTGCCCAGCCAACAATTGCGGTCATGGGGGTACGTAGTTCATGGGAAACTATTGCCAAAAATTCGTCCTTTGAGCGGTTAGCTGCCTCTGCAGAAGCGCGTGCGGCTTGTTCGCGCAGCAGTAGTTGGTTGCGTTCTTCCTCAGCCAGCTTGCGCTCAGTGATGTCTTGCATAATTTTTGAGAAACCGCGTAGATTTCCGTCTTCATCTTGTAAGGGTGTGATGACACAATGCGCCCAGAAATGTGTGCCATCCTTACGGACGTGCCAATGGTTCTCCTTGGAAAAACCTTCGGCTAATGCTTTTCTCAATGCTTGCTCAGGTTGTCCGCGCTCAATCGCCTCTGGTGTAAAAATTTGCTCGAAAGGCTGACCAATAATTTCTGCTTCCTGATAGCCTAAAATGCGTTCTGCTCCGATGTTCCAACTGACAAAATGACCTTTGGGACCGAGCATGAAAATTGCATAGTTTGTTACTCCTTCTATGAGTAAGCGGTAACGTTCTTCGCTATCACGTAGGGTTTGCTGGCTTTGACGTAAGTGATCGTAATTTTGCTGGGCGGCTCGCGCGTTCATCTCAGCTTGTCGTCGCGCATAACGTAGTGCCGCATTTAGTGAGTTGATCAGCAGTGCCACTAGCACAAACTGAATTAGCCCCACTAGACTAGGCAAATTAAAGGTCAGCGAATAAAGTGGAGGTAGAAATAAGAAGGCGCATGCTAAAGTGGACAGAACAGTTGCTAGCAGTCCTGGTCCTATACCACCATACCAGGAACTAATCATCACAGCACCTAAAAAAAGTGGGTAAATTGTCAGCTTTTGCAGCTGCCATAGCAGTCGTGTAAGTAGCACCGCCAGTAAAAACGTTATTGTAGCAACGCCATAGCGTTTTAGCTGGGAGCGCGTCAATCTCAGCATATTTTTTTCTCTCTAGTTACGCAGCAGTGTTCTTGGGGCAGGAGACACGTACTACTGCTATTATGTCGCCTGTGTTAAAACCCGCCAAGTATCCTCCTTGACAGTGCTGTGATGCGTCTAGTGCTAGTTTAGCAGGTAGATTTTTCCTCGCGCTTTTTTGGGATCTTCTGCTTTTGCCCGACTTTTCCACTTTTAAGTCTTAACTTCAAAGATAAATATAAAAAAATGGTCGTCCTAAATAAATAGGGTACATTTTTGGCAACATAACTCAAGTAAATCCAAAATGAAAACAACAACGAAAAGATCCGGCACTGAAACCGTTCAGCTTAACTCCCTAGCTGATTTAGACCAGATTGTATCTGAACAATTCAATTTACCTGCACGTCCATATTCAACCGATATTAAGGCAGCTTTAGAAGTCGTTGTCTATGCTTTGGAAAACTCTGAGTGTCCTCGCTTTGAAATATACCGCTCTGACTCTAATGCTTTCCCCGGTCTACCTTTTGTAGTAAGCTTTGATCAAGAGGCATGGACTCATGGAAAAACTGCACCTTTAGCAATTTGTCATGATGCTCTCCATCGACTTAAAGGAGTGGTAGTAACAATTCCTGACCATTACTATTGGAATTTAGACTAACAGACCGAAGAGGGCTGCTTGTAACGCATGCGCACATCGCCACTGGCAGATGCTCAGACAATGAACCAAAATCTCTTTCGCCGAAATGCTTGTTTTTGCAGCGTTTCGGCGGCGAAGGACTGCATGTGTACGGATAGTCCACAAACCACAAATCGAGTATCCTGGAAAAAATTAAAACAGCAAGCGGTGTTTGATGAACAGGCTCCACTGATGGCTTTGAAAAGCCGCTCTCCGGACGTATCTACGTCTACTACGCCTGATGATTCAAGACAGGAAGGAAGACCAGAACAATGACAGCCAAGCAAATCCTAGTTATTGATGATGAAGATGACATCCGTAAATTAATTCAGACCTGCCTGGAGATCATGGGGGGTTGGCAGGTACTAAGCGCCTCTTCAGGTAGTGAAGGGTTGCACTTGGCTCAGACTGCTCAACCTGATGCCATCCTTCTGGATGTAATGATGCCTGAGATGGATGGTCCGACCACCTTTCAAAAATTACAGGCAAATCCGGCAACTAAGGATATCCCTGTAATTTTGCTAACAGCTAAAGGGCGCACCACTGAGAGTCACCTATTTGCTGAACTGGGTGTAACAGGCGTACTCAATAAACCCTTCAATCCTCATAAACTAGCTGACCAAGTAGCAGCAGCCTTAGGCTCAAGTGTTTAAGCGGATCGGTGTGATAGGCAGAGCTTTTGGAATTCATTAATATAGATCAGTCGAAAAAATGGAGTTTACTAGTGCTAGATTCCTTACTTGAAGTTTTGAATAGCGATGGAAAATTACAAATCAGTTGGCTAGGATTGGTTGGGTTGCTGGCTTTCATCAGTGGTGGCTTGTTTTTCCCTATAGTAGGTTTGCGAAGTGTAAGCTTTGCACAATCGCTACTTACTCCTTTCATTTCTGTGAGAGAAAGAGTTGCTTATCGAAAAGTTGTGAAGCCATATGAGAACTGGTTAGGCGTTGCCTTTGGTCTTTTACTTACGGATGTCTTCGCAATTTCACTACCAGAATCTGATTGGTCTCGGCTGTTAGAAATTCCCATTGGCTTATCCTTAACTATTACTGCCAGTTGGTTAGCTTCTCAACTGTTCAAGCAGTTTTTTGATTTCTATCTGTTAGAAGCAGCAATTAAAAGTCGGCGGAAAGTTAATAGTGAATTATTACTTCTGACTAAGTTATTTGTCAATATAATTATTGTAGTTGTAGCGACTATTCTTTTTGCCGAAATTCATCAAATCAATATTTTTGGTTTGTTAGCAAGTTTAGGAATTGGTGGTTTAGCCATAGCTTTTGCTGCTCAGAAGACACTGGAACAAGTATTAGGTAGTGTAGTTATTTATCTCGATCGTCCCTTTGTAATCGATGACTATATTGGCTTACCCGATGGAACTTTTGGTCGAGTTGAATCAATTGGCTTACGCTCCACCAAAATTCGCACCTCTGGTAAAGGTACACTGATGATTGTCCCTAACAGCTCGCTCACCCAGGTTAATATTGAAAACTTTACTGGTGCTAAGAAGGTGATGGCAATTATTTATTTAAACTTCTATCGTGCCGTCAAGAATGAAGAACGAGCTTTGATTCGCCAGGTTATCCTTGAAAGTACTGTCGATATTTTTGGCATTGATACGCGCAGCACCGATGTTATTTTTAGAGATTTTTCAGAGCAAGATCTGCTGTCTTCTCACCTAAAAACAGTAGAGCGAACGCAAGCACAGATTACCTTTTTTATCTTAGGTTCTGGTGAAGTTTCAATGGAACTGCGCCGCCAACTACTCGATCTTGCTAATCAGAGTATTACCCAGCGATTGAAGGAATATGGTATTGCCTTTGATATTGATGAGCCTACTATCTATGTTGATTCTCCTATTACAATTTAAAACTAATTTATGAATTTATCCGAAATTATTCAAAATTTTGTTTTGTTGGGAAAATTAGCTAAACCTGTATTAACTGAAATTGGCATATTTCTCATATTTATATTGTTATCTTTCCTTGTAGGAAGATATACACCGTTACTTATAAGATTGATTCTCAAATATTTTTTCCCACAGCAACTGACAGTAGTTTATGAAAAATTAATCCACCCAATTAAAAACTTATTCAAAATTGCTAGCACCTTCATCCTAATTTCTTTCTCTTTGAATCTAATTAAAGAGTATGAATTAATCTATAATTTTATTAAACCTTTTATTGATTTGGCAGTAATTGCTAGTGTTGCCTGGATAACTTCCCGTTTATTTCGCCAATTTGTCCTTGTTTATGGAATAGATTTGTTTAGCAAGTTCGGTAGGGAAGTTGATGAGCTACTGCTGGTATTTGAGACTTTAGCAAATGTGATTATTGGCTTTTTCGCAGTGCTAGCTTTTGCCAAGAACCGATTTGATTTAGTTGGCTTAGTCACAGGCTTAGGAATTGCGGGAGTCGCGGTTGCTTTTGCCGCTCAAAAGACATTAGAACAACTGCTGGGAACTATCGTATTGTATTTAGATCGCCCCTTTGTTCCTGGAGAATATATTCGTTTACAACGTTCTCAACAAATTCCCGAAGGTCTATTTGGTCGCGTTGAGTCGATTGGTTTACGCTCTACCAAGATTCGCACAGCAGCAAAAAGTACACTTTTTATTGTGCCAAATTCCATATTAGCAAATTTAGAAGTTGAAAATGTTACTAGAGGCAAGAAGGTGATGGTCTTGCTTTACATCGAGTTTTTAAAGTTTCTGGAAGAGCGAGAGCAAGCATTGGTGCAGCAAGTAATTGCTAAGAGTACTAACTCATTGTTTGGAATTGACCCTGGTAGTACTAATATTACTTTGACAGATAATTCTGAAGATCACACAACTCACGCCAGAGTGACATTTTTTATACTAGGTTCAAGTGAAAATTCAATTCAATTAAGAAAGCGGTTGCTGGAGTTGGCAAATGAGAAAATTTCTAAGCATATGCTCAGTTATGGAATTAAATTTAAAATGCAAGAACCGACTATATATGTAGAGTCGCCTGTCACAATCTGAGTGGTTGAAGAACGGTTGATGTTTGATAGACCACGCACTTGAATTCTTCACGAGTTTTCCACTATTAAGGCTTAACCTTAAATTATCAAAAGTTCTTGAGTTCTTCTAATAAGTTGAGCGGCTCAACTTCTTCTCTAACTTCACTTTTACTTGTTTGAAGTATAAATAAAATTTTTTCAATTCATCTTTGGGAGGCATTTATATTATGTATCAACTCAATCAATTGCCCCAAAAAAAGTTTGGGCTAATAGGAACAATCTTTGGGGGCTTACTCATGAGTATACAATTTGTTCCGCAAGCGGTAGTAGCACAGCAGCCTACTTCCAAAGTTAACCCCTGTCCCAGCATTTTCTACGAAGAACCACATAACCATCGTGTTATGGTTCCCCAAGGATGCCCGCCTAATGCTGCAACTCTAGGACAGACACAGCAAGGGCAAATGCCTGGGATGCAAGGGGGTTTGGTTGTTCCTATTATTAGGCGCCCGAATGTTATACAACCACCTTTACCACAGACAAGACAGAATGCTATTGCTACTGTTGTGCCAATGGCAGGTAAGGTGGATGTGAGATTGAAAAATAACACTAACGCCCGTATTTCTTATCAGGCGAGCGCCCATACCCAGCCCCGAATTCTCACAGGTAGAGAAGAAGTTGTCTTGAAAGATTTACCAACGCCTGTCACGATCACAATGGTGCGCGAAGATGGAGGACTGCTCAAAGTTATACCTTTATCTACATCTGATTCAGGGGTGCTGGCAGTTTCGCTGGATGAAAAAACTACCTCAGATAATAACCAGGGTGTCTTGAGAATTCAAAGAGATGGTCAGGTCTTTTTGAACTAAGTAACTGAGCATCAAATATTTTAATTATACCATCTCAGGGGGTATATGTTGAATAATTTGGAACCTTTCTCGCATCCGCCGTCTAAAAAAGAATTTGCCGCCACCTTCGGCGTAGTCAGTCGATTTAGCTTTTGGATACAGTTAGCGCTAGGTAGTGTTTCTGGCATCGCTTTATTGTTTGCGTTCTTTAGCCGTAACCTCACTGCTCAAACGAATAATTCAGGCATTGGGTTTGGCATATTTTTAGCTATTGTTGGCATTTTATTGTTGTGTTTCCGAGTCTATTGGGCTTGGCGCTACAGAATTTTAGCCAAACGTTTACAAACACCAAATTCAGCAATACATCCCAAGAAAGAAGACATAATCAAAGTTTTACGCCTTGGGTTAATCGTTAGTTTGGTAGGACTATTAATAGCTTTTGTTGGCTCGGAAGTAACCGTTGTCGTGGTACTAGCAAAAGCTCTAGCCCAACCTCAAGGAGTAGCAGTTTATAACCCAGAACATGTCATTCGTTCGCTAGATCTTTTTGTCATGCTAGCAAATGTCAATATGATTGGTGCTCACTTTTTTGGTGGAGTTACTTCTCTTGGGTTACTAGAGTGGGTAGAGCAATAAGCAAGTAAAGCGAATTTAAGGAGATTTTGCAATGTTGAATAGACTTTTTCAAAGTAGCAGCTTTATCCACAAACTATGGAGTTCCAAGGGATTTATTGCTCTAGCGCTGGCGGCTGTAATACTTCCCGCTTGTACCAACAACTTAGAAGCACGCGCTCCAGGTTCGCCAGAAAGCAATGTCACCGCAGAGGAAGTTGCCGATAATACAAACCAACTTCTTGGTAAAACAGTTACCGTTAGAAGTCAACCGATTAGGAAAATTGCTCCATCGACCTTCACGATCAGCGATCAGCAATTCTTTGGCAGTGAACCTATATTAGTTGTAAACGCTTCAGGCAAACCTTTTGTTCTGCCTGCTGACTCAAATACACCGATTCAAGTTACCGGTCCAGTGCGCAAACTTGCGGTTGCAGAGATTAATCGAGATTACAACTTGGGTTTAGATCCAAAATTGTATGTAGAGTACGAGAATAAACCCGCGATTGTTGCACAATCGATTGCACTAGCACCCAAACCAGGTGAAATTACTACAAACCCCAGGCAATACTACGGCAAAACACTAGCGGTAACAGGTGAAGTTGAAGACATCAGAAGCCCGAACGCATTCACGTTGGATGAAGACAAGTTGCTTGGTGGACAAGATTTGCTGGTAAGCAAAGTTATCCGTTGACAATTTCCCAAAACTCATTTTTACCTATGAATTATCTTTACCATCTCGCACATTTAATGCATCTTGCATCCGGCTTTCTTTTTCCTGACCTCGCCAATTGTTAAGTACATCTTTGACTACAACTTCTTTAATCCAAATTTGTAGCACAATCACTAATGGAATAGCCAGGAATAAACCTAAGAAACCGAAAAAGTTGGCGAAAACTACCACTGCTAATATGGTAACTGCTGGCAGCAAAGATACCTGATTTTCCATAATCAAAGGCACGACAATCAGGCTTTCAATCTGCTGAATTCCAAAGTATAACGCTATCACTGCCGCTGCTTTCCAAGGTGCATCAAGTAAAGCAAGCAGTGTTGGTGGAATCACACTTAAGGTCGGACCAATATTAGGAATAAACTCTAATAAACCAGCCAAAACTGCATTAACAAGTGGTAGTGGCACCCGTAAAAGTAATAGTCCAATATAGCTTAAACAAGCGATGATGAACATTGTAATTAGCGTGCCTTTAAACCAACCAACTAAAGAAGTTTCACACTCACAAAGAATTTCATCAACTCGCCGACGGTAAAAGGCAGGAAATAGCAGTACAAAACCACCTCGGTATGGTGAGGGATTTGTTAAGAGCATGACGGTTAAAGCAATGAATAACAACAATGTCAAAACAATGGTAAGCGAGCTACTAACCCAGGTAAAGAAGTTGTTAATTAGCTGATTTAACCAAGATTGCAAACCTTGAGTGAGATATTTAAGACCACGGATATTGTCTATCAATTGGTCTGGAATCACATTTTGTAGCCAGTTATTCCACGAACGCATCCTTTGTAATGCCGCAGGACCAAAGTCACTGAATTGTTGCAATTGGTCAACAAGACGCGGCACAATCAGTGCCAAAAAGCCTCCGACAATCCCCAGTACAAACAAAACTGAGATGGCAACGGCAATGCCTCGCTTGATCCGCAATTTTTGGAGAAATTGCACAAGTTGGTTTAATACTGTAGCCAAGACTACAGCTGCAAATACTACCAAAAGTATTTGCCTAATTTGCCAGATAATGTAAAGAGATATAACAATAGCTAGAAAACCGAGCAATTGCCCTAAACGCACAATAGTGCCTCCATTTTTTGCTATTTCCAGCAGTTGTGCTGTTCTTTAATTATTTCAGATTAACTGTGTATTAATCATTAAAAAAAACCACTTAAAGACTGATATATAAATAAGCTTTCTATATCATTCTTTAGATAGAATCGAGGTGTTTGACAGCACAGTAATCTGAAATCAAGGTAAGTTCAATCTTTACAAATCACTACCAGATTATTGTCAAGACAATTTCCACCAACCATGAAAAAACGGCGGACTCACGAACCTTACAAAAACCCGTTTCTTGTACCGTGGAGCAGACGTGCGCTTGTTGGCATGGCTGGATTTATCCTGTTTTTATCACTGTCTCGACTACCCAGTTTGGCTCGAGGTGTACCTGCTATTGTGGTAGCATTATTTTGCCTGCCACTGGTGAAACCAGTGGTAACATAGATATAGCCTCCTGCAGTTGCAAAGGCATTGATACTGTCATCTCGAACTACTTGGAATGTGTAGGGAATATTGGGACGGGTACTATTTGCAGCCAAGCGCTGACCGATTTGATTCACATAACGATTAGCTTCTTGATTGCGGTAAATTTGTATTTGACCGCTACTAATTAATTGTTGATTAATCTGTTTGCCAAGTTGAACTTCTTCTTGAGCAGAAATGTTATACAATTGAACGACTCGTGCGCCTTGCAGTAGTAATTCCAACCAGGGAATTGCTAGGGATGCTTCAGCCGAAGTGATAACAATACCAAATGCCATCAAAAGCGACAAAAAAGGGGAAGAAAAGCGACGGTGAAAGTGAAATTTAGAAAAAATATTTAACATAGTTGTACTCAACCTTTTCTAAGTGTTCAAAGTTAGGTAGGTTTTCAACTTGCTCCTTGGTTAGACCGTGAAATTAAATCTTTTTGCTCCTTAATTACGCCAATTGACATGAGATTGGTGCGAAGAAACTTCGCAATTTTAACAAACATGATGGTTAAATCCTCTTTAATGCAACACAAGAAAATTAACTAACGAATTGCGGCATTTGCTTTTCTAAGCTACTACGAACAATTACCCAATAGCTCAACAATCACTCGTTATTTTTCAACTGGCAGAGAAATTAGTTGACAATTCAAATCATTAATATTTACAGCTTAACCCTAAATTGTGAAAAACTGGTGGAGAATTACTGTGCTTTCTTAAAAATGCTACTAAAGAAATATACTGAGACACTAATTATCAAAGATTAATGGCATTTTCCACTAGTTTTCCACTATTAAAGCTTAATCTCAAAATGTTTGGACTTGAACGTAATAAATAATAGTAATTAGCAAAGGAAAAACATGGCTTTGTACAAACTTGATGAATACGATCCCAACTACGCTAATGACATTTTTGATGGTTATGACATCAAAAACTTTGATGTTTATGCCGATGATGACAAGGTTGGCTCAGTTACCAACGTGCTAGTTGATGAAAATGATGGTCGTTTCCGTTATTTCATTATTGATACAGGCTTCTGGATTTTGGGCAAAAAAGTATTGCTTCCAGTTGGTTTGGCTCGCCTAAATTATGATGATAAACGATTGTATGTTCTAGGATTGACTAAAGAGCAAGTAAAAAATTTACCCGAATTCACTGAAAATTTGGCACTCGACAATGATTATGAGGAGCGAGTGAGAGGAGTTTATCGCCCGTTAGTAGGAACAACAACTCTGAGTCAGTTTTCTTATAACCCCGGCACCTACAATTATTTGCAAGAGCCTTACTTTTACGATTTGGGCGATCGCAATCTCAGAACCTATGAAGAACGGCTGATAAGCCGGAGGAACCGTATTCAAAAAATGAGATAGCACAAATGAAACAGTAAAAATCATGACACCACGCGATCAATTGCCTGAGAATATTAAACAGCCAGTTCAGCAAGTTGTTTCTCATCCTTGGGTTGAGCGACTGGCAAGACTAGGCTATGCAGCAAAAGGCGTAGTTTATTTTGTAGTCGGCTTGCTAGCAGCACTTAAAGCATTTGGTTCTGGTGGTAGAACTACGGGTACTAGTGGTGCACTGAAGACGATTGTTACCCAGCCTTTTGGAAAATTTCTACTGAGTATCGTTGCCCTTGGGTTGATTGGGTACGCACTTTGGCGTTTGTTACAGAGCATTCTTGACCCCGAACACGTTGGACGTGAAATGAATGCAAAATTAATAGCCCAACGCCTTGGCTATGCTTTTAGTGCTTTTGCCTATGCAGGTTTGGCTGTAACATCTGTAAAATTGATTATGGGTTCAGATGGCGGTGAAAGCAGTTTGATTGAGGATTGGACCTCACTACTGCTTATTCAACCCTTTGGGCAATGGCTGGTGGGATTGGTTGGAGCCATTGTAATAGGTGTTGGTGCTTATTATGTTTACGAAGCATACGAAGGGAAGTTTCGACGCAAATTAAAACTGCACGAAATGACATCCACTCAGAGAATTTGGGCAACATTTGCAGGCAGATTTGGCATTGCTTCCCGTGGTGTTGTTTTTGGCATCATTGGCATTTTCTTGATTCAAGCAGCACGTTTATCTGAAGCTAGCAAAACTAAAGGACTTGATGGAGTACTAACAATTCTAGCACAGCAACCTTTTGGAGCATGGATTTTAGGTGTAGTGGCTTTGGGTCTAATTGCCTATGGTGTCTATTCAACAATCCAAGCTCGTTATTGGTCAATTAATAACCCAGGTGGCTAGTTACCCTCCTAGCATATTCAATGCGATCGCCATCCTTCACCTAAAACTGTGTCTCATACTGAATTTCCAATCTACTTTCGTCTTCCAAATCGGTAGAGCCTCGCATCAGAATTTCGTCGTTGACTCGATAGAGCAAACCGTAACGGAAAGACTCATTAGTTAGAAAAACCCGTGATAGGGAGACAGAGAAATTCTCAGTGATATCAAACACACCCTCTGCGGCTAAACTCAGAACCGAAGCCCTGGATGATTCGTTGGCGACAGTGGTGGGATAGATACGGAAGGCACTAAAGCCGATCGCCTGTCCTATTGCACTAATGTTTCCCTGCAAACCACTGAACAGAGTAGAACCAGCGATGGTAGCAATTCCCAATGCTGAGTCTGCTTGACCTAAAGTATTAATAATTGAACCGCCCAACAGCGCAATAATTTCTGATTCACTGCGTCTTGGTTCACTAGTAAATTCCAGATTGTCAGTCAATTCACTAGCGGCTCCTGTCACTCTGGCTTCAACGCGAACGGTTTGTAAAGTACCTAAGCTGGTTATGGCTGGAATATCACTAATGTCGGCAGAAAAAGGAGAGCTTTGAATACGGTTTCCAGTCGCTAACCCTCCAGTCGTCTCTGGTACAAATGCTACAAGTCGGACATCCAAAACTGGGTTGAGTCCTCCACTAGGAGTAAACACTGCGGTGTGTTCATAGCCCCGCGCTAAGGTAAACTGAGTGGTAAATAAGTTGACTTGTCCTCCTGTGAGACGGATGACTCCTTGAGGGCGGGGATTAGCTAATGTGCCATTGATGGTCAGGTCGCCTTTTGTTTCAAAGCTAAGTATGGACTCACTCAGGAGGTCGCCTCCTGGGACAAAGTCTCCAAATAAGGGCTGAGTCGTGATCCGAACATCATCGCCTAGAACAAGCCGTAAATTTTCAAAGTCTATGGGTATAGGTGAGCGGGCGGTTGTAGTTGCAGCGCTTCTGGTTGAACTACCTGCTCCCCTGCTCCCCTCAGGGGCTGTGGTTGCTGATGTACGGGTATTAGCGTTTTGTCCAATCTTGACTTGACCATCACTCAAACGAATCTCTCCGCCAATTTCTGCGTTAAATACTGTTCCCCCAATTACAACATTACCACTAACGTCGCCTTGATACAACTCCTGTACTTGCAAATCCAGGTTTTGTAGCGATACTGTGAGGGGATTATTGGCGGCTTCTTGTTGTGCTTGAGGTGTTGCATAAATGGGGATGACTCCCTGCGCAGTTAATTGACCCTGATTGTATTCCCCTTGAAGGCCTTCTACTACCACCCTATTGCCATTAAATTGCAGCGTTCCTGTCACATCTGTTAATGGTTCAGTTAGCGCAGCGGCTTGCAAAGTTGCATTTTGGACTGTGGCATTTCCTGAGATAATCGGTTGGTTTAAGGTACCGCCAACTTCTACATTCAGTTGTCCATTACCATTTACCCAAGTAACTTGATCGGTAAATACATTTAACAGCCCTAAGCCCTCATCTTGCACGTTGGCTGTGATGCTAATTTGATTGCTATCTGGCTGCGTGTCAGCGCTCGGCAAGGCAAGAGGTACGCTTCCTTGGATTTCCAGTGGCTGTGTACCTGTGACTAATACCGTACTGGCAAAATTGAAACGAGTATCGTTATAGTTGAAGCTCAATTCTCCTGTCTGCACGGGTTGCTTGTTTATAGTTGCATCCACCAACGTCACTTCCCCTATTGCTTGGGGGTCTTCTAAACTTCCTCCCAGGGTGGCGACAGCATTTACCTGACCTGTGACATCAACTGGGTATCTTTCTATAAAAGGCTGTAATAATGATAGAGGTAGATAAGAAGCGCGCACCTGTCCGGATAGTTCTTGACTTCCTAACTGTCCTGTGAAAGCTAGAAGTCCTTGTTCTAAATTAACACGCAGGGGTAACAGTGTGACGATACCATCTGCATAAGTCCCTCTAGCTATAAATTGTTCAATCGTGTATTCTCCCCATTGCGCGTTGGCGCTTTGAAGATTAAAGTCTGCATTTAACCCTGTTTGTAACGAGCCTGTTACCTCAATTTGTCCGGTAAGATTCCCCTGTAATTCTGCAAGTGTTGGCAATCTCTGCGTTACTTCACGCTGTGTGCGCTGTTGTGCTACCCGGTTTTCGATTTTCTCGAAAAACTCCAATTGGGTGAGCAAATCTGCATTGGGTAGACTGATAGGCTTTGTTTGAAGTACTTCTGCTCCCCCCAATTCCGGAGTCTGCAATCCGGAATAAAGGTCTTGATAACCAAAGATGTTGAATGCTTGTAATATTTTCTGGATTCTGGCAGAGTCAAAACTAATTTGGGTTTGAAATTGGGGGTTGTCTCCAGTTTGTAAGTTTCCACTTAGGGATATGCGGCTATCATCTAGAAGCAACTCCCCATTGGTTAAGGTTGCAATGCCATTGGCAAAATTGATCCGCCCTCGGAATTCATTTGCTGTGGCTCTACCAACTCTAGGTTGGGCGATCGCTACGTCTCCTACAACTGTAAACTGGTCTAAATTAATCGCTAAATCCCCGGATATTTGTCCAGCGAGAGGTTGTAAATTGGGATTATTGCCTGGAATGAAGTTTTCCAGAAGCGCCACGTCAAAGTTTTGCACGTTGACAAGTAAGTTTTCTCCCTCTGCTCTACCAGTTGCTACAGATCCATCACGTCGAACCAAAAATGAATTTGGGCGATAATCGGAACCGAGGTTAACTGCAATCAGGTCTTGAGTACCTGCAAGTTGCAGCTCTGTTCCTTGTCCTCCCTGAAAATTTACACTACCAGTTAGTAACGGGTCAAATGCCAAGCCATTAAGATTGAGATTTTGCAGCCGGATGTTTCCTTGAGCATTAGGAGAAGTTGGGGTACCTGTGACTTGTCCATTAAAGTCTAACAACCCTGCTAGAGCTACGTTACCAGGAAAGTTGACGGGAATCTGTTTGAGGTTGTAACCCTGAGCTTGTACATCTAAGTTGAACCCAGCGATTTGCGGTGTTCCTGTTTCTGGGACTTGAAGGGCAATTGTACCATCAGCGCTCAGTCCTGGGGCAGTTGCGCTTTCAACAATAATCTGCTGTCCATTCCACCGGATTTGGGCTGTGAGTGGTTGCTCGAGCAGCGCTAACTGTGAAAAGCGTACTTGTCCTGCGGCTCTGAGATCCGAAAGCTGAAATGATTCTGTCGTTCCTGCTACACGCAGATTGGTGCTAAGTTGTCCCCGCAACTGAGCGGAAATCCGGTTAAGTTCAAGTTGGGAAACATTTGCGATCGCTTGCCAACGCCCATTATTTAAAGTAATATTGCTGAGTTTGACTGTGCCTCTCGCTACATTTTTTATGTTTGCCTGTCCTGTGGCTTGGATGGTTTCGGGTTGGAAGGAAGTGGTGGTTCCCGACAAGTTCAACTCACTGCTTAAGACTCCTTGGAACTGCGGTGGTATCTGGGCGAAACGACTTAATTTTATCTGTTCGGCGTCCACGAAAGCTTGCCAACGTCCTTGTCCAACCTGACCTTTAGCAGTAACTGTACCACCTGCAAGGTTCACAACAGCATTTTGGAAGAGAATATTATCCCCCTGTTGAGCGATGACAACTTGTCCAGTGGTAGGGTAAAAAGCTTCAGGTGCTTTCACAGAGGCTACTGCTCGCAGGTTACCCAGAGTGCCAGTCACTTTGGCATTTGCAGAAACATTGCCAATGTTGATCGGAGGTGAAGTGTTGTAAGCTTTTGCAATGGTGTCTCCTGGGAGGTTTTGTGCTTGCACGTTCAATGATACCCTACCTTGGGGTGAGAGTTGAACTTGACCATTCGCCATAATTTGTCCTCCGGCGGGTGGAGTCGCTTGAATTTTGGAAATGGCAACTTCCAATAATTGTGTACCGCCAAGAGAGCCGGAAACTTTAGCGTTAGCGCTGACAGCACCAATGTTGATGGGAACAGAAATGCCGTAACTTTTGGCGATGGCGTTTGCTGGTAAACCCTGAGCTTGAATATTCAGCGCTACGTTACCTTGGGGTGAGAGTTGAACTTGACCGTTCGCGGTAATTTGTCCTCCGGCGGGTGGAGTCGCTTGAACATTGGACAGAGTAAGCGTCAGAGGCTGTTCACCACCAATAGAGCCTGTAACTTGAGCATTGGCTGTGACATTACCAATGGTGATGGGGGTTGAGAAACCATATTTCTGTGCGATCGCATCTGCTGGGACACCTTGGGCTTGAAAGTCAAAACTCACCTTACTTTGTTTGCGTCCCAGTTGAACTTGACCGTTCCCGACGATTTGCCCCCCTGCGGCTGGGGTTAACTGCAGGTTGGACACAGCAAGTTGAGACGCAGCCTCTGATATATTCAATCGAAAGGCACTACTGATAGCGTTGAAGAGAACGCGGTCAATTTGAGTGGGTTTTGTGGTACTAGCGGTTCCGCTCAAAACTGGTTGTTTAATAGATCCGGTCAACTTAATGTTTGCTTGCAGTTGTCCCACCACTGGAACTGGCAAATTGACATTCAGCGTGTCTACAGCATTTTTAGCGCTAACTGGTTTGGTCTGAGCTACGACATTGAATCCTGTTTGAGTACCGACTGTTCCATTTGCTACAAAGGGAACTTTGCCATAGTTTGCGCTCAGATTCTCTAAAGTAACCTGTTGACCCTGGAAGACTAATCTCCCACTTGCATTAGTGAACTTTTGTGGAACATTTTGAATTTGAGCAGTGACCTGATTAACGTTAGCTGTTCCTGTCAAAGCGATTTCTGGTTGAGCCGTCGGTTGGTATTGAAGCGTTAGATCACCATCCACGCGACCCGCTTGCAAGATAATTGGCAACTCAACTAATCTACTAAGGTCAGCCGCTTGTGCATTTTGCGCTTGGACTTTGAGGTTTGTTTGCAGTGTTTTAAGTTGCGTATCTCCAGTTAATTGTAATACGCCTCCTCTGGTAGGTTGAGCGCTAATTTGATAGCTAATCTCTTGATTTTGAGATGAAATTCGAGCAATCCCATTGACAGAGTCTAACGTCACATCACCATTCGGTTTACCTGTTCTAGGTATTGGATCTAATACCACATCACCATTCTGAAGCCGAAGAGTCCTTAACTCAGTTTGAATAAAACCTCTTCCCTCTCCAGTATTAAGTTGAGTAGTTACCCAGCGCCCTTGCTGATCCTGGTTAACATAAACATCCGGCTGAACGAGAGTGACATCTAATTCCAAAGTCCGGGTGAGGAGGAGTTGCAACGGGGAAAACTGGACTTCCACGCCTTTTGCAGCCACTCTATCTGGATCTGTAGAGGTTGCTGGTATTGATAGGGAGCCAAACCTAAGACTAGTTAGGGAAAAACGCTCAACTTTTCCTATTCTTATCGGTCTTCCTAGTAACTGCTCAAGATTTCTCTCAACTAAAGGCGCTAAATCTTGATAGACAAAGTTTCTCAACCACAAAGCACCGCCAGCAATTGCAACTAGCAGAATGACACATAAGATAAGACTAGTACGTCCTAATAGGAAGAGCCTTAAACGAGGATTACGTGGACGATTTTGATCCTGCTCATTTCCTGAATGTGGAGAGCGCGTCATAAGTCGTTACCAGAATAGCTTTGGTAGAAAGTCAATTTGACTTTTTACCATTTTTTACGGCTGGATTATATTTCGGACAGGTCTAATTAACCAGTTAATCAATCTGGAATCAAAGGCAAATCTGTTTATAGTATATATGTTCTGCGACGGTTCGTTCTTGCTCGGAACCGTTCTTCATACATTCTGAGATTTTGATCGTTGAGATCATAAAAGTAAGGCTCGTGCATATAGTTATAGGTATCAGCACTATAAATAAAACCTGTTGTCGGTGTTGTCATATAAAGACGATAAACACCTCTAACTCGTTCTTCATAATCTCTGTTGAGCGCCAAATCTTCGGTAAATTCGGGTAAATCTTGCACTTGCTGTTTAGTTAATAGAGGCACATATACCCGCTGATAGTCGTAATTAATACGAGCCATTCCCACAGGCAGCAATACTTTCTTACCAAAAACCCAAAAGCCTGTATCAACAATGAAATACCGAAAATGACCTTCGTCATCAATCATCATGTTGGTCACAGAGCCAACTTTATCATCTTGAGCATAAACATCAAAATTTTTGATTTCATAACCATCAAAAATTTCATTCTGATAGTTGGGATAATATTCATCCAGTTTGTAAAGAGCCATATTATTTCTCCAAAACGAACGACATTAACTGTAGGCTAAATGAACTGGTTATATTTTCAAGATAGATAGGGATAGTGGAAAACTCGTGGAAAAATGATCATCTATAACTCTTGTAGGACATATTCTTCTCCACCTGCAAGAATTCGGGTTTAAGTCTAGGCGATCACTTTGCTGCAATTTTTTCACTAACTGTTGATTGCACTCTTTGCGCAAGGTCATTTGATATAGGTATGTATCCAAGCCGTAAAGCGTATTGATCACCTTCAGTCAGTGCCCAATTAATAAAGTTTTTCAGAGCAGTTGCTTTGGCAGGATCACTGTACTGGTTATACAACAGCAGCCAAGTTAGACCGACAATTGGATAGGCTTGCTGTCTGGAAGGATCTGAAATTTCTAGAGCAAAGTTGTGTGGAATTGTCTGCCCTTCCAAGGCTCTTGCAGCGGACTCTGGTGATGGATGTACAAATTGACCTGCCTTGTTTTCTAGAGTTGCCATGCTTAAGTTATTTTCCCTGGCATAGGCATACTCGACATAGCCAATCGCTCCCTGAGTTTTTTGAATTTGGGCTGTTATCCCTTCATTGCCTTTAGCTCCGATACCCACAGGCCAGCTGATTGATTTACCAACACCTGCCTTCCAGTTGGGACAAGCCTTACTAACGTGATTGGTAAAAAGGAAGGTAGTACCGCTACCGTCAGCACGACGAACAAAGGTGATGGGAGTATTGGGTAGGTTAACGTTGGGGTTTTGCTTTGCAATCAGCGGATTGTCCCATGTTTTGATATCACCCTGGACAATGCCACAGTAGGCTTGGCGTGAAAGCCTTAAATTTTTGACATTACCTCCTAAATTGTAAGCAAAGACGACAGCACCACCCGTTAACGGTACTTGAATCGGTTCAGCATTGTATTTTGCTCGGAATTTTTGACGTTCTTTTTCTGTTAGAGGTGCATCGGTAGCTCCGAAGTCTACAGTTCCTTCTAGATACTGATTAACGCCAGCACCACTACCTATAGACTGGTAGTTAATTTTGACATTTGGGTTTTGTTGGTTATACACATTGAACCAAGCTTGATACAAGGGATTAGGAAAGGATGCTCCAGCACCAGTAATAGAGACTTGGTTGGCTGGGGTCTGTGGTTGGCAAGATAATAAACCTGTAGTCAGTGCTACTCCAGTTACTGTGAGAATCCAACGAGGAGCCTTTGTATGATTATATATTAAGTTGCCGAATTTTTGTAACATGGTTACACCCTACTTTGAGAGATATTTAACTGTGCAGAGAATTTCGTCATTCCAATGATGGAGTTATTTTTAATTGAAAACTATAGCGATACGATTAGAAAGGGGTTTGGTCGAAATAGTCATAACAAAAGGCTATTACTATGGTCTTTTAGCGAAAGTATTGGTAATTTTAGATAAAATCCCCAAGTAGCCAGGATGATTAGTTAAAAGTCGAGCTATTAATGGCAAAATAACCAGTGTTATCAATGCAGCAAAAATTAGCGATCGCGTTAAAAAGATGATTCCCAAAAATAACAACCAACTGGGAATAATTAAGACAACTAAAAGTATGGTTGTACGTTTAGCTAACTTATACTTTCTCCAGCGAAGCATTAACCAGCAACCTAACATTTCTCCCAAGCTTGCACATATTATTAAGCTAAATATTAGAGAAGTTGTTGCGAGAGTAAGGGGTTCAATTTGAGTCAAGTAAAACCCTGCTAGAAAAAGTCCTAACGCTATAAATGTTAATGCACCACTGAGTCCCCCAACTACAGATGCTATGTATCCTTTTGATTTTTTATTTGCATAACTCATATAGCTTGAACTTTTAACCTCCATGCTTATCCAATAACACTAAGCAATTGTAACAAGTAGATAACCGCAAATACAGCAAAAAAGGGTTTAACTTGATTCTCTAAATATTTTTTTATTCAATCTGGTTAAATGTAAAGCATCAGAAAAGGTTGAACTGATCGATTTTTTAAAGGAGTTATGAAAAACTTCCCATAGCTAGAGCTTAAATCTTAATAGTGGAAAACTAGTGGAAGACTTTAAAAATTTTTTAAAAGTACTACTTGAGTTTAGCGTTGCACAACTAAAGTAGGAATTTATCCACGATATCTCCACTATCTATACTTACTTTTTAGCTATAGTTATTTACAGTATTTAAGAATTTCTATTTTCTAATACTACTGATTGGAATTGGTATTCGTTTGAGGTGGAAGTGGTTCAGGTTTTACAGTGAATTGCAAAGTCTGTCCGTTACGCTGCACTTCGATTTGCAAGTTGCTACCTACGCCATTCTTGTCAAGAATCTGTAGAATTTCGTCAGCAGTAGTAACGGGTTGGTTGTTAATTTCTTGGATGACATCTCCTACACGCAATCCGGCTGTGGCTGCTGGAGAACCAGGAATTACATTGGCAATCAGAAGTCCTCGGTCGGCTTCAATACGAATGTTACTGTTAGGATAATTGTTGATTCTTTGTTTAATTTCAGGTGTTAAGGGTAGCATCTGGATACCTAAGTAAGGATATTCGACTTTCCCTTCAGTAATTAACTGCTGGGCAATTCTTTGCGCCTTATCGATAGGAATGGCAAAGCCGATACCTTCAGCACCCTGGATAATTGCTGTGTTGACTCCTAATACTTGACCGCGAGCATTTAGCAGTGGTCCGCCAGAGTTTCCGGGATTAATTGCGGCATCGGTTTGAATATAGTTAGAGGGTCTGGTGGAAAGATTTAAGGAGCGGTCTATAGCACTAATAACGCCTACTGTTACTGTTTGTTGCAATCCCAAGGGATTACCGATCGCAATTACCCACTGTCCCGGCTGCACTGAGTCAGAATTTGCAATTTCCACTGTTGGTAAGTTATTATTGCCTGGAATTTGCACGACAGCAATATCACTTACAGAGTCTTGTCCCAATACCTTACCTTCAAAAGTACGACCATCAGAAAAAGATACTGTAACTGTGTCAGCATTGTTAACAACGTGAGCATTAGTGAGAATTCGCCCATTAGAATCTATGACAAAACCAGAACCAACACCGCGCACAACTCGTTCTTGAGGTTGTATTGGTATAGCTTCACCAAAAAACCGTTTAAAGAATGGGTCATTAAACGCATCTGGCAGTTGTGGTACTTGAGTTTTGATAGATCGGGAAGTATTAATTTGAACTACCGCAGGCGAAACTTTTTTGACTACTTCAACTACAAAGTTGCGGTCATCAGCAGTTGGTGTCAGAGGGCGATCACTTTGATTTTGTGTCTGATTAATTGTTGGAGTTGGAGAAGAAGTTCCTGAAGGATTAACCTCTCTAGATAAATCTCTTTGGCAACCACTCAAAACTCCTATCGCTATGCTAACTAAAGGTAGCAGGAGATAAGTTCTTGGTTTCTTCCACGAGAAGCCTATTGAATTGATTTTTTTCGCAAAAGCATTTGACGTTTGTTGATTAAGTTGTCTGTTCAGATTTAATAAATTTGACTCAGAATGATATTGGTAATTATATATACTTCTTGTGATCAATACCTTTGCCAAAAAAAGAGGATGAAGAGAGAGGGCAGATGTAGTAGAGTTATGGTCTCTCACAACGACAACTC
>NZ_JACXAE010000062.1:9366-13817 GCF_014698965.1 Iningainema tapete BLCC-T55 | reverse complement strand
AAAGCTTTAATGAACAATGGTTCAGCATCACTGTACCTTCCTTGGGAATGGTAGAGTAGAGCCAGGTTGTTGTAACTTAGGGCGACATCCAGATGCTCTTCGCCCAAACGGGATTGTACTACTAATACACATTGCTCTAACCAAGGTTGAGCCAGCGCATACAAACCCTGTCCTTGATAAAATCTGCCCAAGCCAGTAAAAGCCCCAATTAAATTCTCATCACTGACTGCATCAATCAAATTCTGTGCTACCTCTGCTAGGTGTGGGATGGCATCTTTAACTGACTGAATGAAGTCCTGAGTTGGAGAATTAGGAATACTTGAAGCACGCGCCACCATTGTATCTGCTTGAGCGCGTTTTAAATCATCAGCTTTTTCTAATCCTGCTAGCTTGACTTTCAAAAACTCTCGAATCAAAGGATGAATTTTCCAGCAACCATCTGTATCCTCTACCCACTGAATTAAATGGCGCTCATATAGTTGCTCGTTAGCGGTTTCTACATCCTCAGCAGCCCAGTTGAGCATTTCTGTTGAAGATTCTACCCATTCCCAAGCAAAAATATCCGGTGCAAATAAGCTTAACAACGCGGCAATATGCTGTGTCATGGGGTTAAGTTCAAGCCAACTTAATTCAAATGCGGCTAAAACACCTCGCTGTGCGGTACTTAGGGTTTGTTGCAATTGCTGTTGATTGATGGCTTCATCTTCTAGTCGTTGGTCTTTGAGTCGTTGTAACATCCGAGCTAAAGTGTAGTTGGGAGGTTTTTTCTTCACATAGCGCCCCACCAATTCCAAACCCAAAGGTAGATATCCCAACCATTCACATAATTCTTCTGCTGTTTTAAGTTCCTTTTGCACCCGCTTTTCACCCACTAGCTTTGTCAACAATTGCAAAGCTTCTTCTGGTGACAGCACATTTAAGGATATCTCATAAATATTAGAGTCCAAGTTTCGCAATCGCGTTGTCATCAACACGCGAAAACGGTTTCCTCCTGGTATAAACTCTCGACAACTCCCCAAATCAGTGACATCATCTAAAACAACCAATACCAGTCCTTCTGGTGGTTGCCAATTCTGCCAGCACCAAGCTACTTGTTCGGTGAGACTTAGCTGTCTTTCTCGGAAATCCTTCTGCGGTACTTCCAGTTTCATGTAAAGCTGGGCAAACTGCACAATAAGAGCAGCTAAATTTGAGTCTCTCGCACTCAACCAACAAATACCACCAGGGTAATCTGCTTCATGTTGATGTACATATTGCGTTGCTAATTCAGTTTTACCGACACCACCCATACCAGCAATAGCAGTCAGGGCTACTATACCTGGTTGAAGCAACTTTTTACGCAGTACGGTAAGTTTATGCTGGCGTCCAACAAAGTTAGCAGAACTTTGAAAAACAACATTATTTGGCGGATTTAACTTTACCCGTTCCGATTCGGGCGACTGCGGTCAGTGGAATGTGATATTATGACCACTGCCACCTTGAATTACTGGAGCATTGGTGTTGTTAGCATTGTTCTGCTCTGCTTCTCCACCATACACATTTTGAAGATTCTGACCTTGAATTTTACCAATGTTTATCTCTTGGTCAATTTCACGAGCTAATTTTTCTATTTCCGTCGCAAAAGCTGAATCTTCAACCATCTCTGCTTGCAAGTACTCAGCAACTGTCTCTAAATCTGTCTTAGAGCCTTTTTCTGCTTTTTCTAGTGCTGCTTGTGCCCCTGGTTTTCCTCTAACCTTGTCCCAAATCTTTTTCCGTAGCACGTTTATTTTCTCAAGGGTTGCTTTCGTCAGAGTCTTAACCGTCTCTCCAAAAGCTGCGTTAAAAGCGAGAGTTGCGATCGCACCAGCAGTCAATGGCTCCATATGCTACCTCGTTTAAGAAGATTCTAACTTATTACCACATCGCTTTTGTACCAAATTCCGCAATTAAAGTGGATAAATTATAGTTATCGTTTCGACTCTTGAGTCACATAGTATCAAAAAGGGCTTTTTTATGTGATGCTTTCTGCGTAGAGTGTTTGCTCTTGTGATCCCCCCAACCCCCCTTTCCAAGGGCATTAGGGGATCGCGTGTAGCAAGCTATCATGAGAAACGGTATTATAAGGAGGTCGAAAGAAGTCAAATAGCAATCAGGAGCCAGCTTATGCAAGCAATCCTTCTCAGTCGCGAAGAAGTTGCGCGTCGAGCAAAGCAACTGTACGAGGGTGGTATTCGTCAAAAGGTCGAAACTGAGGAAAATATCGGCAAGATGGTTATCATCGATATTGAAACAGGTGATTATGAAATCGATAAAACTGGACTGCAAGCATCCCGTAACCTTAGCAAGAAGCACCCAAACGCCCGACTCTTTGGGATTCGCGTTGGCTATAAAGTTGCTGTCTCATTTAGCGGTGTTATGGAGCGGGTTCACGGGTGATTTCTGGAATTGTGATGGATAGACACGCCACTGTCGCCCTGACATTTTTGCTGCCGAACGGCTCAAGCATCCCGATTGAATTTGTCATCGATACAGGCTTCACTGGGGAACTTTGCCTTCCTCTAGAAGCGGTTTCATTGATGGGTTTAACCTTTAGGCATGACATTCCTGCAAATTTGGCAGACAACAGTGAAGTGTTGCTTCCACTTCATGAAGCGATTGTTCTTTGGGATGGTGAAGAGCGAGAAGTTCTTGTCATTGCCACAGGAAGGCAACCCTTGCTTGGAACTGCCTTGCTGGATGAGCAAGAACTCGTTATTCAGTTTACAGAGGGCGGGTTGGTGACAATTGATGAGTTGTAAACGCCGCTAGCAGCAACCTTGATGTAGGTAGTCGCTACTGATAAATAGAATGAAATCTTGCGTACAGTGTATCAAATTTTTTTGTGTACCCGTATTGGTACAATCATAAATAGCAAACTCTTTCAATAGTACCACGTATTGGTACGGTTGCCGCTGCCTTGGTACAGCGTCGTACCATAATTCTTAATTGTGTACCATCAGGGGCTATGAGCGAAGAACTATCTCTTAGGGAAAAAGTTTTTAACGCATGTGATAATATGCAAGTCGCTGGAGAAAAAATTACTAGAGAAACGGTACGCTCCCGTACCGGGGGAAGCGACAGAGACTTGTCAAAGTACATCTCTGAGTGGAAGGCTGAGAAGGAAAAAACTGCAATCACAGTTGCAGGAAGTAGCCAGGTTTCGCAACAATCAGAGGAATCAGACTCAATAAGCGTTGATTCTGTACCATCGCCTGTACCAGTAATTTCTGAAGCTAACATTACGCAAGCCACCCTCAATGCAGTGCAAATAGTCAAAAGCTTGAGGCTTGCGGAGATTGATATAGCAAAGTACTTACAAGAAAACCCCCATTTACTTCCAGAAGATGTAAAGCGAGAGATAGCTGAAGCGGAAAAGGCTGCTATCACTGTGCCATTATCTAATAAAGGATATTTCGACCCAAAAACTATAGCTCAGGTGGCGATCGCTCGACTATAGCCCCTGGGCATGATGATGAAGATGATGAGGATGATTTACCTCGTGGGCGTAAGCCTAAGAAGCAGCCCAAGCAACGAGGTGAATCTCAAGATTACCGCGCTTTCCTTACTAAGCGAGTAGTCAATAACCTCAGAGATGGCAACAGTTTAATGGTAATTGGTGATCCTGGGGCGGGTAAAACTTTCTTGGCAAAGCAAGTACAGCAGCAAGTTGATGGTATTTATGCTATCTACACGGGTAGTGTGAAAATCTGCTTGGTGTCGATTGCTGAGCAGTTGGAATGCCCTATCACCAATGAAGATGATAAACCTTTAACCAGTGATCAACTTAAAGAAGAGATTAGTCTTAACTTGGGTACTAACATATTAATTGTTGACAACATCCATCGCTTCCCCGCATCCCTTAAGTACTGGCTGGAGGGGCTGCACGAGTTGGGGGCAACTATGCTACTCTTGGGAGTTAAGCGAGATTTGGAAGGTGTATCCTTCAAAGTACCCAGGTTGAAGCTGGAGCCGTTAGCTGAAGGGGATGTGCGATCGCTAATTTGGAAGGAGCTTGCTTCTAGGAAATTACAAATTCCGTCTTATAAAGTGGCTGAGCTAGCTACGTCCTCCGGCGGCAACCCGATGTTGGCTAAGCGGTTAATTGATGAGATTGAGTCAGGGGTGGATGATCCAAATTTATCAGATGGAGACGTTTACCTTGATGTATCTCCTGTAATTATGGCTTCTATGGGGCTTTTAGCTGCGGTTAGGTTTATTGGGCTGGCGTTGCACGATAGAAGTCTGTATATCCTGGGTGGTTTATCCCTGGCACTGTTTGTCAGTCTTCGCTACTTAGGAATGATGTTACCTAAAGAGGATAGGAGGCGCTAATGCTAAGTATTTACCACACATTTTTACCCCCCAACCCCCCGAAAGTCGGGGGGCTTGAAGGAATCGTGTGTAGCCAGCTTTTAGAGAAATGGTATTGC
>NZ_JACXAE010000062.1:0-9266 GCF_014698965.1 Iningainema tapete BLCC-T55 | reverse complement strand
CACACATTTTTACCCCCCAACCCCCCTTAAAAGGGGGGCTTGAAGAAATCGTGTGTAGCAAGCGTGCATGAGAAATGGTATTGCCACACATTTTTACCCCCCAACCCCCCGAAAGTCGGGGGGCTTGAAGGAATCGTGTGTAGCCAGCGTGCATGAGAAATGGTATTGCCACACATTTTTACCCCCCAACCCCCCTTAAAAGGGGGGCTTGAAGAAATCGTGTGTAGCAAGCGTGCATGAGAAATGATATTACTCATGCAGTCTTAGGGTGGGGAATTAGTGGGGGGAGAAGCAGTTATAGGAGGTGTTGAAATGTTGGCAATTACTCATGCAGCTATTGCTATTGCTGGGGCTACGGCTATTATTGGTACAATTGAGCCTACGGTATTATTTTGTGCTTGTGTTGCTTCCCAGTTTCCTGATTTAGATACTACTAAAAGTTACTCTGGGCGCGTGCTTTACCCTTTGGCGAAATTCTTAGAGGAAAGATTTCCTCATAGAAGTGTTACTCACTCTTTGCTATTTACTCTTGGTTTGGCTGTTTGCTCTCTTCCTGTATGGTATTTCTTTTCTTGGAAACATTGGCTGGGTATTGTCTTTGGGCATTTACTTAGCTCTGCTGCTGATACTTTTACAAAGTCGGGTGTACGGCTTCTCTATCCAAATCGCGTTGTATGCGTGTGCGGGAGAAATCCTAAGTTGAGGTTAGCTACTGGTACTGGACCTGAGTATATGGTATTGGTGGCAGCACTTGCAATTTTGTTGTTGTCTGCAAATTTGATTAGCGGTGGTGGTTTGGAAAAGCAGTTTGCTACAAAGTTCCTTACTACTAATCAAACTGCTGCTGGTATGTTACTTCAGGAAAGTCAGCGGGCAATCCAAATTCGGGTAGTTGGCACTCGTCGTTATGATAATAGTCAAGTGGATGAGCTTTTCTGGGCAATTGATGTACAAGGTAACAGCACACTGATTGTCTTGGAAGATGACAAAATTCTCCGAGTAGCTGATAACGGTGATATTATCCCTCGCCGCGTGGAGGTAAAGGAAGGGCGGCGACGGATGCGGGTGCGTCGGCAACGCATACAAGAAGTGGATGCCAGTATCTGGGTAAATTCCCTTTCTACTGGTGCAAGAGTATCCGGTAGTTTGCAGCTTGAAACTCCTGCTGAAATTCAACTTCCCCTTCCTGCTCCTGGGGCGATTAATACAATTTCTAAATCTGGGGAGGGTGTAAATCTAGTGTACGCTCGAAAAGAAGAACTTAAAGCCATTGATGAATACTATATATTAAGTGGTGAGGTAGTCATTAAAGAGTTATGAAAACAGCTATCTCACTTGCGTTTATTTTAACTTGTGCAACTGCGGCGATCGCACAGTCTACAGCCGATACTACTGCGCCAGTGGAGACTTTTACCGCTCCTAATAATGCTGGTGCTACTGGTGGTAGTCAGCGCTCTTTGTTACTGTCAGTTACAGTAGATTCACCGGAATTTCTCAAGGTGAAAGAGGGGCAGCAAATAAAAGAAGGAGACACTATTTCTGATAATAGCGTAGAGCGCGATCGCCTATTGCGTCACCGCAAAGGAATTACTTTGCAAGTAGATAACTTGAAGGCGAAACCTATACCTGTGCCATCACCACCGAGTAAAATGCCAGCGGTGAAACCTATACCTAAAGCAAATTACGATGAAGAAGAAGCGGCTATAGCTCAGGCTCAGATGAAGTTAACTCAGGCGCAGGTGCTTTTAGAAGCTCGCACACCTTTCCTTAATGCCGATAACCCAGAGCGCAGGGCGGATGCAGAAAAGGCAGAGTCTGTATTACAAGGTGCTACAACTAAGGTTGAGGAGCAACAGCAGCTATTGCAGACAATGAAAGACATGCAGCTGCAAGTAGAGATTATCCGTCACGAGGAAGCTAAGCTCAAACAGTTAGAAGGAGAGCAGGAGCAAGCTAAATCGGCATTGGAGCGGGAAAGAGCAAGGCTTAATGCTTCCGCTATTGAGCAGCAGCAGCAGTTACAACAACTTAAGGTAAATGTGCGGATGGCACAGTCTGAGTTGGAGTTGTCGAAATCTCGTCTCTCAAATCAGAAGACGCGGCGGCAGATGGAGGAGTATAAAGCTAGTGCTGAAGTGGCACAGAGAGCGCAGAAGGAACAGGAATTAAATCAAGAGTATAATAAACAACAATTGTCTTATGCACAAGCAGTGCGCGATCGTGATTATCAACTGGCTCAATTATCGCTGTCGCTGGCATCGGTGGATGAAAAATTAAGTCAAATTCCGGTGGTAAGAGCGCCACGAAACGGCTATATCAGGAGAATCAAACCTTGGATCGGTAACAATGGGAAGTATACTACTACGCTTACAATTAGCAGCTCTACTCCTGATATTAAATCCCATTCTGGTAAGTAAGTAGGTAAAATTAAACATACAATACATGCTTATGTTCGTAGTACCGTGTGAGCGCTCAGAGCAAAGGTTTTCAGGGCTGTAGACGCGGAGCGGCTTCTCGCAGAGTAGCCCTTACTACAAACTTTCATTTATTTATGCCTACCTGCTTAAAAGCTCAACCGATACCAGTTCCCAAAGTAACCGCGACGGTAAAAAGTCTGGGGATTCCACCACTGCCAACGATAAAAGTAAAAACTAAGGGAGTCATGAGTAAATGTTAAGCTAATGAGCATTTAAGTTGCATAAAGAAAGGGCTAGAGCCGCTTACTACGAACAAGTTACTCTTGAAAAATGAATGACGATTAGCTTAGTACGTAATTCTTCGCTTGTGTTTGAGTTCCGATACAATGAATTTGTTGCTGCATGGATTCGCTGGCAGTAGGTTCTGTTAAAGTGTTAGTAGTAGTCGGTTGTTGCTGCAATACATCCTGGTGTGGGGAACAGTCGGTTGATTAGCACGTATGAGTAAACAATATAGAATATACCTTGATGCTTGTTGTTTCAATCGTCCATTTGACGATCAAACCCAATCCCGTATTTATTTAGAAACACAGGCAGTTATGACAATTCTGAACCAATGTCAATCTCTTAATTGGAAATTAATTAACAGCAGTGCTTTAATTGCCGAATTAAACCAAACACCAGATTTAGAAAGACTAGAAAACGTCAAAAAATTACTTTTCATCGCTAAAATAAAAGTTATTAATAGCGCCTTTATTGAAAACAGGGCAGCCCAACTCGAAAAATTAGGATTCTCAAGCTATGATGCCACCCACATCGCCTGCGCTGAAAGAAGTCGGGCAGATGTATTTCTTACAACAGATGACAGACTCTTCAAAAAAGCCCAAAAAAACTCTCAATTGATTAACGTTTTGATTAATAACCCCGTTCAATGGTTGGCATCCGTAATACAAGTCGAGGAAAGCAATGATGAAAACTCAAAATGAAATTATCAAGCAGGGCTACGATGCCTTAATCAATTCTCTGGGAGTTACCGATACTATTCGGTTTATTCAATATTTCAATCCCGGTAAAGGAGATTATACTAAAGAACGTCATCAATGGCTAGATGAAAAAACTTTGGCTGAGGTATTGGTGGAGATGAAACAACTGCAGTCAGATGACACCAATCAATATGATGAAATTATTGAGTAGCAACGCTTGTTGGAAAATTATGCCCTCTTCGTCATTTTTTAGCACGATTTGAGTGAATAGCACAAGCAGTGCGCGATCGCTCAAAGGGTACTGTGATACAAGCGATCGTGATTATCAACTTGCTCAATTATCGCTGTCGCTGGCATCGGTGGATGAAAAGCTCAGTCAAATCCCCGTGGTAAGAGCGCCACGAAACGGTTACATCAGGAGAATCAAACCTTGGATCGGCAATAATGGGAAGTACACTACTACGCTTACAATTAGCAACTTTACTCCTGATATCAAATCCTATTCTGGTAAAAGCCCAGCCGATACCAGTTCCCAAAGCAACACCTCCCGTAAAAACTCCGGGCAACCTTCCACCACCACCGCCAACGCCAAAAGTAAAAACTGACGGCGTCGAACTCAACCGGTTGTCTCAAAAAGAAGAAGAGCAGAGTGAGGAAAATCAAATAGATACGCAGCAAGCGGAAGAAGAGTCGGATTCGGTTGTACCTAAAACTCAACAAAACCCCTTTGCTCAGCCAAATATTGACAAACTCATAACTCAGCAATTCAATGACGACATGTGGCGAATCATGCGCGGTGGCTTGCCGTGCCTTGAAACTTCAGCAGCGTGTCTTCAGCAGTTACAGGAGAGAGCTGTTACGCAGTCACCATTGTTGAAAGAAATTGATGCTCGAATCGCGGAGGCGAATCAAAAGATTGAGGAAGCCAAAGTTCAAAATAAGAAAAGTATCCAGCTTAGTATTCTGTCTCCAGCATTACAATATATGCTGGGACCTACTACTACAACTACCACACAACAAAGAACACCAGGGCTGCTAGATAATATTGCTGGTATCTTTAGAGGAGACTTGGGGATAATCAATGGGCTTTTGCGAGTAATTGGCGTGCCATTTTTTCAAGGTACACAAGGTGGAGACTCCTCAGCTCAATCCCGTGCCATTCAAATTTCCGATATCAGTGTCAAAGTTGCCGAATTACAGCGCTCCAGGGCGCAATTGGCAGAAACAATTCGAGAGAAAGTAGCTACAAGTTTAGTCAAGTTTGATGAAGCAAGAACCGATTTTCAAACTTCGCAAATAGTAACTGCAAGAGCTACACAGCAGTTTCAAATATATGCTGTAAGGTACACTCGCGGTAACAGCGATACTGAGCTATTCTTATCACGGCAAAATCAATTAGATCATACTAAATCCCAGACTTACTCAGCTTGGGCAAGGATGCGCAGGGCTTTATTTGAGATAAAACTGTTAGTTCTCAGTGTTAAAGATGCGGAGATATAATCGGATTACTTGGTTGTCTAATACCAATTCGCGCGCGAGTAGCAATGGAACAGGAATGTACGCTAAGGCTATAAGCTTTATCCACACAACGTTCTAGCTATAGGATTCGCCAAAGTCCTTTGGATCGCGTAGAGGGCGAAGTTCGCCCCGCTTCAAATGTTCAGCTAAAGTAAACTGATAACGTCCCAACATATTAATATGCTTGTATCCTAAAGGAGAGAGCCGCGCTAAATCCTCAGATTTTACTTCCTCTCCTTGGTTTTGCAGTTGCTTTATCGCTACATCCATGTAGTTCGTATTCCACAATACCAACACATTCACTACCAGCCCTAGAGCACCCAATTGGTCTTCTTGACCTTCACGGTAGCGTTGACGCACTTCACCCCGTTGTCCGTGGAAAGTCACCCTGGCTAAACTGTGGCGACCTTCTCCTCGGTTAAGTTGGGTGAGGACGCGACGGCGATAGGTTTCGTCATCAATATAAGGTAGCAAATATAACGTCTTTGCTATTCGTCCTAGTTCACCGATTGCTTTTGATAAAGTCGAAGAACTACTTCCACCCTGCAAAGTTCGCATCAACTCAGATGCACTTACAGTCCCCAATTTTAGGGAACCAGCAACACGCAACATATCATCCCAGTTATTAGCAATTAATTCAGTATTGACTCGGTTACGTGCTAATCCATTAAGCGCACCATAATTAGCACTCTCGTCAATTCGCCAAAACCGAGTCTCACCGATGTCTGCAATTCGTGGGCTGAACTGATAACCCAGCAACCAAAATAGACCAAATACCACGTCACTGTAGCCTGCTGTATCGGTCATAATTTCAATTGGACGTAAACTGGTCTGTTGCTCCAACAATCCTTCCAATAGGAAAAGGGAGTCACGCAGTGTACCAGGAATAATGATGCCATGAAAACCAGTAAATTGGTCACTGGTAAAGTTGTAATAGGTAATGCCGCGTCCCACACCAAAGTATTTGCTGTTGGGTCTAGCATTAATAGTCCGCACAGGAACTGTAAAGCGTAGTCCATCAGCAGATGCTACCTCGCCTCCTCCCCAGGCTCGCACTAGGGAAATGTGAGTTTGGGCATCAACTAATCTGGCATTGGCACTAGTCAGCGTTTCCATGCGGATATAGTTTTGTTGTACCCACGAGAGGCGTCCGCGAGTTAATGCAGGGACATCAGGGCGGATCAATGGTTCCAGTCCAATATTACAAGCTTCGGCTAATAGCACCGCACAAATACTTGTAGATAAGTCCTCTACACGGGCATTCTCTTTGCTCAAATGGGTAAATTCATTGGCAAATCCTGTCCTAGCTTGGATTTCTAAAAGAATTTCTGGTAAATCAGCTCTCGGCAACATCTCACTCACTTGATCTCGAAGGACTATCAAGCTAAGTGGCTCCTCCAACTTGTCCAGCCCAGTTAATACTATTGTGTCGCGCCCATCAACTTGTTCAATACGTACTGCGGCATTAGTAGGTAAATTAAGAGCGGTACGACGATAAGCTTCATCAAGTTGGTGTGCCAATGCTTCCAACTCCAATTGAGGAGTGGGATGAAGGTCTAGGGTACGGCACACAGTAGGACGTGCTGAAATCCAAGCATCACCTTGCAAAAGTTTTGCACGTGGGTCGCCCCATCGTAGACTAGGAGAAACAAACAAGTCCCGACGGCGCAAAGTGTGACGCAAGCGTTCTAACACGCAAAATGTGTAAGCGCGGCGGTCTATTTCACCATTAGCAGTTTTCACTAACCGCAGCCAGCTTTTACTTACAAAGGCTAGTGGAGCCACACTCATGTCAGGTTTTTTACGTCCCTCAATGGTATGAAGAAATTGCAGCGCCTCCAGGATGGGTTGTCCAGCCTCTGTCCCCTCAAATTGAATTGTATGTAAAAGCCGTGGTAAAAAGATACGGACATGTTTCCAACGGCGCATCATCACATCACCATAATCGTCATCGTCAGGTCGCGCCAGTGCCTCTACCTTGGAAATTGCCTGTGTCAACTGCTCTTTGCTGATGCGTGTGAAAATTTCATCACGTACCTTCTGGTCATCACAAGTAGAATCAAGGAGAACTCCACAAGCTTTGCACAATTGCAACGCCGCAGCGTCCAAGTCTTTGATGGTACGCAGACGTTCTCGCTCCCCAATACGTTTTGACGAAGCTAATAAATCTCCAATCAGCAAATCAAGTAAATCTATGGCATCATCCGTAGCCGTGGCTTCTAAAACATGAACAAAAGCCAGCAGTGTAGCTGTTCTGCGTTCAGGAGGCATCCTAGCAATAGCTTGGGCGCGTACAGAAGAAGCTGTTCGGGCTAGCACCTTCAGTTGACTTTTAGGGATAGCAGATAATGATAGTGTATTTACTCCTATAGCTCGCACCTCAACCAATCGGTTTAAAGCACCAACCAAAGCCGGAGCCGAGGAGCGGGTAGGGGAACGGCGTAAACGGTCTAGGGGTGTAGTGCGGGTGTTAGGAGTGATTTGCAGTAAATCATCCAAACGTGTCCGTTGCAAAGTGTTAGGAAGTTGGGACAGAACTCGCCACAGACGGTTAGCAGCACGGTCGCGCACACTGGCAACCAAACGTGCTAAAACACTAACACCAGGCAAGAGAATTTTTCGCTCAACTAACCGTGCTGTAGCGAGGTCAAATAGGATACTTGGACGTTCTGCACTTAACCATGTACGTCCATACAACCAACGCACCAATCGCCAATGTTCGGGCTGGTCACTAAAGTCTCGGTAGCCGTAATGCTGCTGAATCTCGCCCGCGTGTTCTCTATGAGTGGTATCCCGCTCAAGATAACGGGTTAAGCACCCAAGGTCGGTAATGCCCAACTGATTGGCTACTTTTTCCACAACAAGATTTGGCACTTCTATTGGATTGCTCAGAAAAGTACCTAAAAACCTAACCGTGCATAGTTGTAAAGCAAAGCCAAGACGGTTGTGGTTTCCACGTCTTTTCTTCACCAGTTCAGTATCAGCATCATCTAAATGAAAATAGCGAGCCAGTTGAGCTGGAGTAGGCTCAAGAGCATAGCGACCATAACGTTGTTCTTGTTCATCAGTTAGGAAATCAACGGGCATCTTTTATATTCCCGCCCCGAATAAAGGCTATTGTTACCCTTATATTCCTGTGATAATAATCTTTACTACAGGAATTTTTACATGTATTCCTGACTATACACCAGTTTGAATACTGTATTTACTGCATGTTATTTTATTATTATCACAGGAATCTTCGGAAGCACGGGATCATGAAATCCCCCAAAGTACCAGAATTAACTTTAAAGGCAGTTGTCGCTGACTTCCTGGCTGATTTGGCTCATGCTCATCGGTCGGTTCACACTCGCCGTGGATATGCAACCGATTTGCAAAGATTTTTAAACTTTTACTCTGGCTCGCTAAGGTACATCACTACAGACCACATACGCAAGTTTTTTGATACCTGTATTCATTTTAGTATTGCAACTCAAGCACGCCAGCAGTCAACTTTAGCCAGTTTCTTCAACTGGGCTTACCGCCAGGAATTAATTGATACCAACCCGATGGCAAGGATTGAGCGAGTCAAGCTGACTTCTCCAAAGCCAAACAGTATAAGTCGAGAGCAAGTTGAGAAGATTCTGGCTGTAATTCCTAAATCTAGGTATGCTGACCAACTTTTGTTTCGGCTACTGTTTGAAACGGGACTGAGAGTAGGAGAAGCACTGAGTCTATATATTGAAGACCTTACCTTGACTACTGATGATGAACATATCAACGTGCTGGGTAAAGGCGGCAAACGGCGCACGGTATTACTGGATGATCAGCGATTAGTAGCAATGCTACGCACCTACCTCAAGCAAACTGGATATAAATATGGACCACTGTTCCGAGCCCTTAAGAATTTTAGGGGTGGTTCGTTACGTTACCAATCAGTTCAACAGAAGTGGTCTGGCTATTGCAAAAACGCTGGCATTACTTGTCGTATTCACGACCTGAGACACGCACATGCAACTGAACTGATTAACGAAGGAGTGAGTCTAAATACTATACGCAAGCGTCTTGGTCACAAAAACTTGCAAACTACCCTCCGTTACGCAGAAGAGTCGGATGCTACTGCCGATGCAGAACTACGCGCTTGGCGACGACGCCACGATCAAAACCGAAGATAACGATCGCGCTCATTTTTCCCAATATCTAGAATGTAATGTCTGTAAGCTTTTCGGGCTTAGCGTACATTCCTGTTCCATTGCTACTCGCGCGCGCAATTCTTCTTGTAGTTGCTACACATCTTTACCCCCCAATCCCCACCCCCCCCAACCCCCCCTTATTAAGGGGGGGCATGAAGGGATCGTGTGTAGCCAGC
>NZ_JACXAE010000061.1:74204-120962 GCF_014698965.1 Iningainema tapete BLCC-T55 | reverse complement strand
TTTATTTCTGCCTATAGCTTACCTTTACTACAAAGCCCAGGAGCTTCTTGAGAAGGAAGAGTAGCTACTGGGGATTCCTCTTAGTTCGTAGTAAGCACGCTCGCGTGCTTAAAAACCAAAGTTGCTCCTCTGGGGCGTCACTCGCCGCTAGGAGGGTCGTGATCCAAGCTTAAGCGACTAGCTTCAAGTAGCAAGTCGCTAATTTTTTAATCGACAGCAAGTAAAACGTCAGATGATTTAATCAAGGCATAGGCTATTTGACCCTCAAAAATGTCAAGATCTTGGGCTGAGGATTTTGGCATGATTGCTGTCACGTCTAATCCAGGAGCAACTTCTAAAGTTACCTCCATGTTTACAGCTCCTGGCACGATTTGTTTTACTTTACCCTTGAAAGCGTTACGAGTGCTAATTTTCATACCCTGATACTTATCTAGTCATTGGAACCAGTCAAAGTTAACAGGGTATGAAAATGAGTGTTCTCAGTGAATTTACTTATAAAAATAAGATTGATAGTTTACTTACCAATTTTAGGCGAGAAAATTTGGTTAAAGGGTCTTGCGATCGCCAATGCTTAATTAGATTCTTACCACATAACGAGTCCTAACTGCGGATAAAGCAGCTAGAACAGTGGCTGTGGTAAATACTCTTCGATCATCTGGAACAGGGTGACTGGGATGATTGTCTGGATCTAAGATATCGGCAGATTCAGGCAACCGAAGCAAAGCGGATGAATGCCAAGAGCCATCTACTTTTTGATTGTCTAGTAGCCAGTTAACTGCTTTATGTAACTGAGTTAGTGTACGATGTTGCTCCTGAGCTAAAGCAAGTGTCCGCACGCACCATGCAGTGGCAAAAGCAGAATCACCAGCATACTGACGAGAATAAACTGCTCCACTAGGGCTAATTCTATCAGCAGCCCATTCAATTGCTAATTCCACCTGCTGGTAATTGCTTCGATAGTTATTTTTTGCTAAAGCTTCAGCCGCTAAAGCGGTTGCGTACTCGTGATCGTACCACCAATAAGCTTTCCAACTGCCATTGTCTTGCTGAGTATTCTTTAAAAAGTCAAGGGAAGCTTCTCCAATCTCCTCTAAACCAGCTACAGCGGCAGTTACGCAGGTGTGAATGCCACACCAACCTCTCACAGATACTGAACTGGTATAGGCACGTGCCAGTTCTGCCAAATTGCTGGGTTTCTCTCCTGTTGAGGTAAAGCGGTTAATCATGTATTGAGAAGCTGCATAGCCGCGAGGAACAAGTTCTTGTGAATAAGTGATTATCCCTCCTGTTGGGGAAAAATGCTTAGCTATAAATTGAGAAGCGGCTTGTACTCTGTGGGATTTCATCTCGCCTAAAGCATTAGCAAGATGTAACGTCCAAGCTGTACTGTCAGCATCTGGCGGTATAAAGGCATTGTATCCCCATCCTGGCTCTTGTTGACGACGATTAAGCAGTAAAACCCAAGCTTGATGTGCGGCAAATTTGGCTTGTTCGTCAGGTAATGCAGCTAAAACAGCACCGATATAAGCCGTAACCCATTCATCACTTATCCTTCCCTGCACATCACTGTAAAAGTCTCGCCACCAGCCTTTTTGATTACGAGCACTGATGAGAAAGCGAGTTGCAGCTTCAATAGCATGATTCAATCGACTTTGATCTAATTTGCCTGAATTCTCACTTTGGGAAGCCGTGAGATTTAAAGCTTGGTTGTTATTTTCAGTAGAATTTCTGGTTAAATTTTTGTGTATAAATCCCAGATATGCCTTTGCTTCTAAAGGATGCTCTGGTTGGTAAGTAATTTTGATGTGACTTAATCCACGCTCAAGAATGCTAAGAGGCTTTGAGAAAGACTCAGCAGTGATCGGAGTAGACCAGGAATGTAAGCTAGAAAATGGATTTACATATCCAGGCCATTTCAGTAATGCATCCCGCTTTTCTGGTGTACATAATCCACGGGCTATCAAATCTTCTAACAAAGTAAACCACAAGGGTTCTAGTCCGTATTGTTGTCTAAATGAGCATTCCAAACCTACCTTAGGATAAATTCCACTGCCAACATCTAAACACAGCCTCACGTCATCAACAATATCTAGCAACTGCATTACTAGAATTTCAATTTCTTTGGTAGATTCTGGATAACCAATTGTTTGTAGATATGAAGTAATTTTGTCAGGAGACAAACAACTGACGTTAATTCGTAAAGCTTCTATCTGACGCGATAACATTACACCTATATGACTGATACGAGTAGGTGTTGTGCAAACAGTAAAGCAACGCTCTAAATTACTATATAAGGAATCAGAAATTGGTTGTCCCCAGAGCAACTCTATGGTATATTTAGTTATAGTAAATGCTTGTTCTGAATTGTTTAAATCCTGACTAAAACCAATAAAAATAGAAGGAATGAGCAGTTGATTTGTTGATTCATTGATATCGAACTCTAGCCAAATTTCAGTGATTGCATTATGAAGACAGGAATTGCGATCGCTCCAAACTTCACATAATTTCTGAATACGGCTCCAGGCTGGGTGCTTAAATTCCTGATGAGATAAAGCGACAGCAATATGTTCGGCTAAAATTTTTGGTTCATTATTTTGAGAAGAAATTTTTTGCTGTAAGTCAATCTGGGTATTCTCTTCACCTAAACGGACTTCAAAGCCAACTTGCGGAATAGGTGCTAAAGACTTTGCCACTGTTTGTAGCCGAGATAATGTTGTCGGTGTAGCAATTTTAGAAGAAATGTAGGGAAAAATAATTTGTAGAGAATCAGCTAAAGTTGCTTTGTTCATGGGAAAGATATCTTTTATAAATAAAAGCTAAGTAAGGTAAACTGAAAATAAGATTTTGAAATAAATTAAGTAAGTAGGCGTAAATAAATAAAAGTTTGTAGTAAGGGCTGAAGCCCTTATAACATACGCTCTGAGCGCTTACTACGAACATAGAATTTATTTTATATTTAATTTTACCTACTTACTTACTAGCTTTTTAGACAAAGTGGCTTACAATCATATATCTTTCACCATGAGTAACAGGTTGAAACACATGGGTAAGCTCGGAACAAAAAGCAACAAACAGTCCGGTTTCACCACGTACAGAAAGATCGTATTTATCTGCATAATCATCACTGAAGAATTTAGCAAAAGTTAAGGAACCTCTACAAGAGGAGGCTTCGTCCAAGTTTTCGGTTTGATTATTTAAAAATATAACTATAGACACCTGAGAGCTTTTAATATTATTAGGATGTTCTGTTTCATTTGTCTTCTGGAGTAAATACTTTGGTATTTGTAGCTCTGTCAGTTTTAACCCAAAACAATTCTCTAGCTTCGGCTGAATTTCTAGTAAACGAGATTGTACTAACAATTGTGTTGGTTCTGAAATGTTGATATCATAGGTTTTTCGCATTTCCTCTAATTCTAATGAAATACCTTTACGCAAGATACTAGGTTGTAAATCAGTTGATAAGCGAATTTCTGAGCGAATTTTCTCACACAGTTGCTCATCAAACCAGTCCTTCAATAAAAATAGTCTTGGTCGATTATAATCGTCTATTTTATCCATTCCTTATTTGCCATTAATTCAATTTACTTTAATCTAAAAAATACAGGAACATAGGACGATGTTCCTGTATTGAGGACTTTTATGTCTACTTAGGGAGTATATTGGTTCCCACCACCAGGAGCGGTAGAAGAGACAAACAGCGCCTGTTGGAAAGCTAAGTCACGAGCTTCATCTGCTGGTACACCAAACACTACACCACCACCAATGACAAATGAGTATCCAGAGATATCGAAGTTAGCGGTAGTAACACCTCCGTTTACATTTGCAGATTCTTCTACATTAACTTCATCTAAGATAGGGTTAATTTCTTTGTCTTCCATACGTGTTTCACTCTTTTTTCAATCAGGTATGATTCTCTCGGTGATAAATTTCCGAAGAGTCTCTTTTTTGGTACTTTTACTTATATATATATTTTATTAGTAAAAAAAAATACATAAATATGTAGTTTCTACTTCCTAAAACTACATGATATTGATGTGGGGCGCTCCGGATGCCCACCCCACAAGATGTGTGTTTCATGCTAGGGGCGACGCTATAGTTTAGACAGAAACCAACCAGCAGCCTTGTCTGTTGCTTCCTCAACGTACCGAGACTGATCGTAAAAATCAATGTGGTTAGAAGTTACCATCCAATGTATCGACTTATCCTTTGCCGGGATGCTTTGGTAGAAGCGTTTTGCACTATCTGGAGTCAGCGCCTTGTCACTATGAATCACCAGTGAGGGAACCTGAATTTCCTTACCTGCATCAATAGCATTGAATTGGAAGAAAGGTTCAAAACTCATCAATGCAAATCGATTCGCCCACCCTGAAACTCCACCGCGCTTGGTTCCATAATAATCGAATGCTTCCTTCCCAGGCATTGCAACGTTGGAGTCAGTTTCGCTGACTGCTACCATATAATCAACCTTACCTGTTTTCTCGTACTTTTGCCGTGATTTAGTTGCATCTTCAATGCGCTTCGTGTATGCTGCATCACCAAGCCATGTACGAAAAGTTTCTGGATCATGGTAAAAACCAGCTACTGTCACCATTGCTTTAATTCTTGGATCTTGTGCAGTCGCTTTACTAGTATAACCACCACCAGAACAAATTCCTAAAGCACCAATAGCATTTGGATTAGTTTGGGGAAGAGTAGATAAGAAAGAAACTGCACTACTAATATCTTCTACTTTGCGCTGTGGATCTTCAAACTGACGGGGTTCGCCACCACTTTCGCCAAAATATCTGTGGTCGTAAGCAAGAGCAATAACACCTTTTTCTGCTAACATACGTGCATAGCGTCCAGCAACTTGCTCCTTGACACTGCTTTGTGGTCCAGTAACAACAACAGCAGGAAGCTTTTTACCCGCAGAAACGCTAGGTAGGTAAAGCGTTCCTACAACTTTTGTACCAAAGCTACTAAATTCGACTCTTTTTGTTGTCACCTGAGACTTTTGCGCAGTTTGCATCTCCATCCCTGCTGCTATCCTTGCGGTTACTACTGGTGCTTCGTATAGATTTACGCTTGCGGTGCTAACAACTAATCCACTAAGTAGAGCAAGATAACCTAACTTCATAACTTTCTCCTCTGCTTGACTAACCTTGATTTCAGAATACAGAGGAACATCACGAAGAAAATTGTAAAATCTTGCTCAACCTATTTGCTGCTTGGAGAATGCTTTTGGCGAGACACCAACCACGCGCTTGAATGCTTTGGTAAAATGAGCCTGGTCATAGAACCCAACTTGTAAACCAATTTCAGTTAAGTTGGAATGAGCAGATACGGTAATCAGTTTCTTAGCGCGTTCCACACGATTTTGTAGCATATACTGATGGGGAGAAAGTCCCAAAGAGTTTTTGAACAACCGTGCGAAGTGGTAAGCGCTGAGATTGATTTGCGCTGCTAAGTCAATCAGACTAAGTTCTTCTGTGAGATGATAGTGTAAGTATTCAATGATGTGCCGCAGTTGCAGCGATGAAAGTTTTCCGCGAGGTTTAGGGAGGCTTTTGTAACAATGGCTATGTTGTTCAATCAGATGCATTGCAAACGCAAGCGCCATTGATTCACCATAAAGTGTTCCGCAGTAACTCCCCATTTCTAACTCTGCCTTGAAGCGTTGCCCAAAATTAGCAATAATTGGATCTGACTCACCGCGTCGTTCCTGAAAAATTATTTTTTCTGGTGTACCTGTATCTTCAAAAATCTTGCTGACAAAAGGTGGTGAGAGGGAAATTGCTAAAAATTCTATATTTTCTCGCCACCTGGGTGCATTCATTTCTCCATGAGTCTGAAGGCAAAAGTCTCCTGGCTTCAACCATGTTTGTCGCCAACGGCTTCCGTCTTTCCACTCAAAGTTCAGTGGTTTACCAACATGTACCAGTAAGCGGTGTCCTTCTATATAATGTTCGGGTAATTCGAGTGGTGGTATTTGATGTAATTCCACTGTTATGCCTTTCCAGCCTATATTTGTGCTGGAATGCAATACTGTTCCGTCTGGTGCTGCGGGTAAGATGTCTCCTGTGGTGGTGTCAATGAGTCGGATGTGACTAGTAGTCATTGGTACAGGGTTTATTGATTTTATGAACTTGTTTGTTCTACTTCTCCGTGAGCTTTGAGTAGTGCTAATATTTTACGCCGCATCATTATACCAGGTTTGTCGGTCATCATGTGTTGTTCTTTGGTGAGATCGAGCGGTACGTCGTAGTCTGTTGTTTCTAGAATAGCTTTGTCTTCTAGGGTTACGGCACGATCAAAGGCTCGCGCATTCTCTGCTTTTGTTTCGGCTTCGGTGTCGTTACGCAGGCAGAATTGAACTATTTGGGAGGTGGAGTCATCTATTGGTACTGCTGTGTTGACGATCGCATGAACTAAGCCGTTGGGGTATGCTATCCGTATTTGTGCTGTGAAGGGCATGTACCAAGTCATGTGCATTGTGCGCACGATCTTGGACAGCTCTAATTTCAGGTTTTGTTGCTGCAACTCAGGATTTGCTACTCCCAGGGTTGTCCAAAATTCTATTCCCCATTCTCGCTCTTCTAACTCCATGCGATCGGGAATTGGATTTTCTTCGCTACCAAAGGTAGTGGTATGAACAAACGTCGGATGTGCGGTATCAAATTCATTTTCCATCACTCGCAACCCAGCGCACTTCCACGGTTCATAAAACTCGTGAATTAGACGATATTGGGGATCTGATGCTTCGGCGATGTTAGGAATATCACATAACGGTTCTCCTAAACATACCCACGCATAGCCATAGCGTTCTTTACAGGCGTAAGTACATATTTTGTAATTTGATGAAATTATACCAGTTTTTTGTTGTGGCACGTCAACGCAAGCTCCTGCTGCGTTAAATTTCCAACCATGATAAGGACATTGGATCTCGCCATTGACAACTTTTCCCTTGGATAGCTGTGCTGAGCGATGGCAACAACGATCTTGGGCAGCAACTGGTTTACTGTCATCTAACCAAAGGACTATTTTTTGTCCTAAGAGCGTAAAAGCTGTGGGGGAACTATCTGATAACTGACTAATGGGAATAACAGGATACCAAAATCGTTTGAATACAGGTTGTTTAGTGACTAACATAACCAATTGAAATGGCGATCGCTGATCAGTAGGGTGCGTTAATGTAGTGTAACTTTGATTTTGTCCGGGAGTCGCCCCACCGGGGCGTCTCTACAAATCAATTTTGATTTTGTGCGTACCAGCTTTGTAATGCCAGTCGCTGAATTTCCCGCCAAGGAATATGATGTTGTCGCGCTAATTGCGCACAATCTTCGTATTCTGGCTGCACGTTGGTGATCACTTTTTGAGTATCACGTCCTGTCCATGCTACTTTAACACCCACCACGCCATATTTAGTTTCCACTTGTTGAATGTATCGGTGTAAAATAGCACGTTGTTGAGTGCTGCGGCGAATACCTAAAGTGGTAGTTTGGTTAAATAAAACAGCTTCACAGTTAGGTAATTTCTCTGGATGACAAATCACAGTCAGCAGAATTCCCGGACGAGATTTTTTCATGCCAATAGATTGGGTGAAAACATCTACAGCCCCGGCAGCAAATAATTCCTCGAATACGTAACCAATCGCTTGTGGACTTAAATCATCAATTTGGGTTTCCAGAACAGAGATAGTTTCCAACTGTGGGCTAGTATCGCTAGATTTTAAAGTTGCTTCACCCACCCAAAGCTGTAAAATATTAGGAATAGGTAGATTGAGCGAACCAGATCCTAAACCTACTTGTTTAATTGTAATTGGTGGTGGCGCACCAAAATCTGTGGCAAGAGTAGTAGCGATCGCTGCTCCTGTCGGTGTTACCAATTCTTTATCTATCCCGTTACTATAAACGGGACAACCGCGCATCTCCCATAACTTTAACACTGCTGGTACAGGCACTGCCATTTGTCCGTGGGCTGCGCGAACAGTTCCTCCTCCTGTTGGTAGCGCTGAGCAGTATAGTAAAGGCATTCCTCTATCATCACTATCCAAACCCAACCAATCCAAACCTAAACAAGTGCCGACAATATCCACAATCGCATCCACAGCACCGACTTCATGAAAATGAACTTTTTCTGGAGCTATGCCATGCACTGCTCCTTCTGCTACTGCTAGTTGCCGAAATACCGCCAAACTCCAAGCTTCTGCCCGTGATGGCAAATTAGCTTTGAGAATCATCTGCTCAATTTCGGGAAGATGGCGTCCATGATGGTGACTATGTTCATGGTGATGGTGATGGTGATTATGTGTCAAGTCTACAGTAGCTTTTGTCGCCTGCTGACCATTACGGTGAACAAGTTCTGTGCTTAACTTGTACTCCAGCTCAATTCCCAATCCGTTGAGCTTGTCAACTAAATATTCTACAGGAACACCCAAACTGAAGACTGCGCCTAAACACATATCACCAGATATACCTGTTGGACATTGAAGATAAGCAATTTTATTCATAATTTAGTCATTAGTGATTAGTCATTAGTATTACAAAGGACAAAGAACAAAGGACAAAGGACAAATTACCATTTTTTTTTCATGGCAAAAATTTTTCAACTTCATCCTGATAATCCTCAAGTTCGACGTATAGAGGAGATACAAGCAGCGCTGCAACGTGGTGCAGTGATGCTTTATCCTACTGATACAGTTTATGCGATCGGTTGTGATTTAAATGCCAAGTCGGCGGTAGAGCGAGTGCGAAAAATTAAGCAGCTAGCAAATGACAAGCCACTGACATTTTTGTGTTCTTCATTATCTAATGTAGCGACTTATGCCTATGTAAATGACACAGCCTATCGAATGATGAAGCGCTTAGTTCCAGGACCGTTTACTTTTTTGCTGCCGGCAACTAAACTGGTACCACGCCTGGTGCAAGAACCTAAACGGAAAACCACTGGCATTAGAGTACCTAATCATACTGTATGCCAAGCGTTGTTAACGGCTTTGGCAAATCCGATTATTTCTACTTCGGCACATTTACCTCAAAAGACAGATGACGATTCTATGGAGATGGAAGTAGAACCATCACTGTCACGGGTAGAACTATTTGACAGTTTGGACAATTTAGTAGATCTAATTGTGGATACTGGCGAGGAACCCACATATGAAGTTTCTACTATTTTGGACTTAACAGGAGAACAACCCATGATTACTAGGCGGGGTAAGGAGTGGGAAAAAGCTGCTGCATGGGTATAAAATAGTAACTACACAAGCTCCCAGGTCAATTACTGAAAAAAGAATCAATACTCACCAGTTTGAGTATTGTCATATTGATTACAGTTGAGTGAGCAGGAGCAGTTAGGAGAGTAAATCACCATGTATTAAGGGTTTGGAGTAGTTTTAAAGTCAACAGTAGCATAGCGTGCTTATTTAATCTTGGGTGGATGATATGGAAACCGACACAATTATATCCCTGTCACTTTTATAAATTTTTTACATTATATATGTAAGCCGTACTGGTAGCGCCTCTTGACGTGTAGTCAAGAGTTAGCTCAAGTTAGGTAAGCTTGATAGAAATGTTTTTGTGTGGCAGTGCATACTTACTCGATAACAGTCATATAAGTGAAAAGTACTGACACCGACTCTTGATTGATTGCATCTCAAGAGCTTTTCTGAGAGTTACCTCAGCAGTGCTGTTTTTGTCTTGTCGGTGCATACTTACTCGAGAAAAGTCATGAAAGCAAACCTCGCCAATTCACCCGCTTTAAACCACCATGATTCCATCACAGAATTACAATCCACTAATACTAACGCTTTAATTGAGCTGCTATATAAAGAAATGCAAGCTCAGGTGAAAGCCGCACCTAAGTATGTACAGGATGTAGCAAAACGTATAGCGATAGAAGTAGAACGCATTTGTAATAAAAGTTACCGTATTCAATCATCAGGGGAAATTAAATCTTGGCAGGTAACTTTGGCAAAGCATCGTTTACAAAAATGCTTGCGTTACTACCAACTGGGTTCACGTCAAAGTCGCGTAGAATTACATAGTCAATTAGGTGCTATTGTTTATCGCCACGTTGCTCCGGCAGGCAGTGAGCTGTCATTTGATGCCCGTTATAATCTCATTGAAGACTTCTTACAAGCATTTTATCTAGAAGCAATCAAGGCTTTCCGGCGGGAAAATGAACTACCGGAAAATTACAGCCCACGCACTAGTCTAGAATTAGCAGAGTATATGGCTTTTACTGAGCAATATGCTAAGCGTCGCATCAGTTTACCGAATGGTACAAATCAACAGTTGATCATACTACGTGCGCAAGGTTTTGCTCGCCGTCAGCCCCAAGAAACAACCGTTGATATTGAGCAGGCAGTTGAATCGGCTAAAAGCGAAGAAGGCGAATCTTTTCAACGCAATTTTGCTGTGCAACAAGTGCGATCGCAAATGATTGCCCAATCGAATTCTGATATAGTCGAAGATGGTGAACGCGATCGCGTGATTGCGGAACTAGTAAAATACCTAGAAGCTCAAGGTCAAAACGACTGTGTAGATTACCTAGCCTTAAAACTCCAAGATCTCACAGCACCTGAAATTGATCGCATACTCGGTTTAACTAGCCGCCAGCGCGACTATCTACAACAACGTTTTAAATACCACGTAGAAAAGTTCGCCAAACAGCACCAGTGGCAGTTAGTGCACCAATGGTTGGGAGCAGGAATTGAACACAAGTTGGGGTTATCCTCTCAACAGTGGGAAAAATTTGTCGCTCAACTTTCTGAACAACAACGCCAAATCTTGCAACTAAAAACAGAACTACATAGCGATCAAGCAATTGCTAAATCACTTAAATGCACTCCCAAACAGTTGCAAAAGCGTTGGACTCAACTTTTAGAATTAGCGTGGGCTATCCGCAACAATAACACAGAAGCCCAAGTGGGCTGAAGTTATAGTTACCTGCATCACGGCACAATATCACTAAATCTTTCGGGCTGTATCCTGCTTGTAAATACTAAATTGATGATTGCCCCCGTAACCTTTAACCCCATATTATTTCTTAATTCCCCCTGTCGGGGGAATTAATATTTTAACCAATTCCACGGAAGGACTAATATAGATTACAATTAGGTTAAACAAAGACAAAAAATAAATGTATCGTTTATAACAAGGCAATGTAAATTAAAATGTTTGAAGGATTTTGGATTAACGTTCTTCGCTACATTCGTTATTTTGTCACCACCCTCTTAGGTGTATTGTTAAGTGTAGTGGAATCATTGAGACAGCTTTTTCAACGCCCAGTGACAGCGATCGCGCTACTAGGCTTAATAGTTGGAGGTTTTGTCTTTCTTACTCTCACCCTACGAGCAATGCTGGGCTTGAGTACAATTTAAAAGTAAAGCTACGTCTTTAAAGCGTGGTAGTATCGGTTGTGACAACCTCTGTGAGGAGGCAAAATTTTATGGCTACAAGTCGCCGCGTTTCCCGCGTGTCAGAATTAATTAAACGGGAAGTTAGCCAAATGTTACTCAACGGCATCAAAGATGATCGTGTGGGTACAGGAATGGTGAGTGTTACTGATGTTGACGTTTCTGGAGATTTACAACACGCCAAAATATACGTCAGCATTTATGGTACAGAAGAAGCAAAAAAAGAAACAATGGCTGGTTTAAAATCGGCAACAGGTTATGTTCGCAGCGAACTAGGTGCGCGAATGCGCCTGCGTCGCACACCAGAAGTTGTGTTTATCGAGGATCGTTCTATCGAACGCGGTACTAAAGTACTAACGCTATTAAATCAGTTAAGGCAAGAACGTCCCAAAGACGAATACGAGGATAATATGGATGAAGAATAAAGATTTTTAGAACCACAGATGGACACAGATTAACACAGATTATTTATTTGTGTCCATCTGTGTTAATCTGTGGTTTCATTTCATTATTGTTGAAGCGCCTTCTGCATCAAAATATTCTGGGAGCTTCTTTCCTCTTCGCCGGAATGGGGGTGACGTTGGATATATTTACCATCTAAGTGTAGATCCCATGCTTGGCGATTGTCTGCTAGCATAATCTCTAGGATTTCTTTGAGCTGTTGAGCGATGTCGGGATCTTCTACTGGTGTAACTGCTTCTACCCTTCTATCTAAGTTACGGGGCATCCAGTCGGCGCTACCAATATAAAATTCTTCATGCCCGTTGTTATGGAAGTAGAAAATACGGGAGTGTTCTAAGAAACGTCCAATAATGCTAATTACCCGGATATTTTCACTTACTCCTTCTAGCCCAGGACGTAGAGAACACATACCGCGTACAATTAAGTCAATTTGTACGCCAGCAACAGAGGCTTCGTACAAGGCAGTAATGATTTGTGGATCGACTAGCGAGTTCATTTTAGCAATGATTCGACCAGTGTGTCCTTTGCGGCAATGTTCAATTTCTCTATAGATTAAAGCTAACATGCGATCGCGCAATGTCAGTGGTGCAACTAACAGTTTGCGGTAAGACTGTTGTCGTGAAAATCCTGTGAGGTAGTTAAATAAATCAGTTAAGTCAGCGCCTAAATCTTCTTGGCAACTCAATAGCCCCAAATCAGTATAGAGTCTAGCAGTTTTGGGATTGTAGTTACCTGTACCAATGTGAACATAACGACGAATGCGCGAGCCTTCAGATCTTACTACCAGTACAATTTTAGTGTGAGTTTTCAAACCCACCACACCATACACCACATGTACACCAACATTTTCTAACTTGCGTGCCCAGTTCATATTATTTTCTTCGTCAAAGCGGGCTTTTAGTTCTACTAAAGCCACAACTTGCTTTTCATTCTCAGCTGCACTCATCAAAGCTTGAACAATTGGAGAATCTCCAGAGGTACGGTACAGTGTCATTTTAATCGCCAGTACATCTGGATCGTTAGCGGCTTGAATGATAAACTGCTGTACTGTGGCGTTGAAAGATTCATAAGGATGGTGTATGAGCATATCCTTATGCCGAATTTCTGCAAAAAAGTCTTTTCCTACTTCTACTAAAGAGGTATTTTGAGGATCAACATCGCCAACCCATTTTAAACGAGGAGGTATTACCGGAGTCCAAGGTTTATCTTTGAGTTCTTCTAAAGGTAATGCCATAAAAGACATTAAATCATTCAAGTTCATTAACCCTTCTACTTCATATATCTGTTGCGGTTTCACTTCTAATTCTTCTATCAGCCTTTCACGAATATAAGTTGGAGTAGATGCTTGAATTTCTAGACGCACTACAAAACCATCAATACGTCTTTTGCGAATTTCCTGTTGCATCGCTACCATAAGATCATCTGTTGCATCCTCCTGCACAGGAAAATCAGCATCCCGTGTAATCCTAAACATGTGATACCCTAAGATTTTCATCCCAGGAAATAACAACTCCAGATTGTTAGCTATCACTTCCTCCAACGCTACGCCTGCCCAAACGCAAGTTCCATCTTGAGAAAGTAACTCTTTTGGGAAGGCAACAAATCGTGGTAGAATGTTTGGCACTTTCACTCTCGCAAACCTTTCTACCTTGGTTTCCGGATCTTGAACTTCTACAGCTAAGTTCAAGCTCAAATTTGACATGCGGGGAAATGGATGTGCTGTGTCAATTGCCAAGGGTGTGATTACAGGAAAAACACGCTCTTTAAAGTATGTTTGTAAATAAAAGCGTTGCTCTTGATTTAGATTACTATATTTGAGCAGATGAATGCCGTGCTTTGCTAATTGAGGAGTTAATTCTTGCTCAAAGTAACGATGCTGTTTAGTAACTACCGGATGAAGGAATTTAGCGATCGCATCTAATCTTTCCTCTGGCGTACGTCCATCTGGACTTAATTTGCTAGCCTGTGCTTCTAATAGTTCTAAAATTCCCGAAACTCTCACCATGAAAAACTCATCTAAGTTGGAACTAAAAATTGCTGTAAATTTCAAACGCTCCAACAATGGTGTTCTTTGATCTAGCGCTTCATGTAGTACCCTGTTGTTGAATTCTAACCAACTTAGTTCTTGGTTGTGATAATATTGTGGATCGTTTAAATTAATTTTTGCTTCGCTTTGTTTTACCTTAGCCATGATTATTAATCCTAATAAAAAACACGGGCTGTACTTTACACTACGTTAATATTACTAGATACCCGACTTCTTAAAGAAGTCGGGTATCTTTCTTGATGTCTCATTAATAAAGATTTAAAGTATTTTTAATTTAAATTTAAAGAGACAAAAGAAAGTAATTATGGTAATGGCAAAAATATTTTAAATTGAAAACACCATAGTTTCTATTAAAGTTAAACAAGAAAAACTGTAAAATTGGAAGAAAATTTGGAAATTTTATGAGTTTAAGGCTATATCTACTAAGGCATGGAGAAACATTTTATAGTCGCACGGGTGGTTACTGTGGTGATTTAGATCCAGAATTAACACCAGAAGGAACTCAGATGGCTTCATCTTTTGCAGATGCCTACAGTTCCATACCCTGGACAGCAATATATTCTAGTCCAATGAAAAGGACGATCGCCACTGCTAAGCCTTTATGTGATGCTACAGGCATGGAGATGCAATTGCGAGATGGGTTGAAGGAAATTAGGTATGGTGAGTGGGAAGATAAAACTCAGGAGTATGTAAAACAGCATTACGCGGAAGATTATATCCGCTGGTTAACAGAGCCTGCTTGGAATCCCCCCACCGGCGGAGAAACATCTGTACAAATCGCTAGTCGTGCTATGCTAGTAATTGCAGAAATTGAACAAAAGCACACGACGGGTAATGTTTTAGTAGTTTCTCATAAAGCAACGCTGCGAATTATTTTATGTAGCCTTCTCGGTATCGACTTGGGACGTTATCGCGATCGCATCAGTATCCTGGCTGCCTCTTTAAGTATTGTTAAGTTTGGTGAACATGGTCCTTTACTGGAAGTACTAGGTGACAGGCGTCATTTTCCTGAACATTTGCTGGCGTTAGAAGGAACATGAACTAAATCAAGAGAAGTCCATCCTTAGAAGCCCGACTTCTTGAAGAAGTCGGGCTTCTGATTTCTCGCTACTTCGTTACTTTTGGGCGAAAAATCAAATATGTACCACCCAACCCTTCCACAATTGTGCGAGTATTGGCAACCATCATTTTTTGGTAAGTGTCTCCCTCGCTTCCTGACGCACCTAAATCGTCAGCAAATAGTCGTCTTTCGGAAACTTTGACTCTAGCTTGTTGAGCGATCGCTTTGACTAAATTAGGGTTAGCTGTGGTTTCTGTAAAAATTTTGGGTACGCTAGTTTTTTGAATGCCTTGAACCAGTGTTTTTACACCTGCCGCAGAAGCTCCTCCACTGCTGATACCTTTTAAGGCGCTAGCATAAGAAAGACCGTAAGCTTGAACATAGTAACTCATTGTATCACGAGTCGTAACTAACTGACGTTCATCAGCGGGAATGCTCGCAATTCGTGACTTAATCCAAGTATCTAATTGAGTTAGTTCATTTTTGAGTTTTTGCGCGTTACTATTATATAGAGAAGCATTTTTAGGTAGTAGTCTACCCAAATTAGTATTAATTACCTCTACCATCCTGATCCCGTTTTTAGCATTGTGCCAAACATAAGGATCTGCTGGTATGTTACCATAATCGTTTAAAGGTATGGGCTTAGGAACTGCACGTTGACCAACGGCGATTTTAGGCACATTATTTTTACTCGCCTTAATTAATTTAAATACCCTTGGTTCAAGATTATACCCACTATAAAGGATAAGTTTAGCTTGCTCAATCGCTGCACTGTCTTCTGGCTTTGGTTGATAAAGATAGGGGTTGCGATCGGGGGGAATTAAGCAGGTAAGATTAATAGTCTCTCCGGCTACCTGTCTAGTTAAATCACATAGTACACTGGTCGTTACTACGACTATAGGGAGATTATTATTGATTTGAGCAGAAGTAACTGTGGTAGAAGTGTTTGCTACATTACTTAGATTCTTACACCCAAATAAACTAATCGTCAAAGCTAAAAAACCAGCCTGGAAAGATTTAGCATTTAGTAACTTTTTTGACATAAAAAATCCATAGGCGCTAGTATAATTTGCGGTAGGCGACCAAGGTGTTTAGTAAGTTTCATTTACGTTTATGAGTTGATTTTGCAATCTAAATCATGAACTTAATTGTAGCGGCTGGCAGAATTGGCATGGTAAAAATATAGATAAATGAGAATTCTGCAATATCTTGTTATTGTACTGATTCCTTACCTGCTGGCACTAGCTGGCGCAACTAATCTCGGTTCAGTAGCAACCTTGAGCGGCAATCCGCAAAACATCCTCATCGGTTCCTTTTCTGGCATTGGCTACTTGGAGTTTGCTGTTGCCCTCACGCCTTTGGCAGTTGTGAGTCTTTTAATTCAAATTGGTTTGCTATGGTGGCTGTATCCAGAAGTACGTTCCTTACAAGCCAGCTTCAAGGCAAACCCAAAGCGCTATCGAGTGTTTAAACCCTTGCTAATCAAAAGCTTGCTCATCACAGCCGGACTGTTGGTGGCATTTTTAGTCGGTATTCCTACGGCACAAGCAACGCCAATTGCCGCAGGATTGTTACTAGTGACGCGACGAGTCAAGCCAGAACGGATTTGTCACTTCAATATTTGCAGCTAGGATCAGATTTTTGGTCGATCTAGCTGTGAGGTAACCTAAGATATTGTTTCAACGTAGACAGTTTCACTCATATAGAATAGGCTGCTAGCCCTTCCATCTTAACCCAAGCCGTCATCCGTCAAGCAAAAGCGTGGGTTGACATTGAAAACCCTCTTTTTTCTGATACTTAACATATAAAAATTTATCAGATATTTCAAAGATGACGACGATCGCTCTCGTGGTGTTGAGCGCTCACCCCAGTAGTCAGTGGCTAATGTGATATCTGGTAAGCGACATGTCAAAATTTTGCTTAAGTGGTTATGTACAAAACTTTATTAAAGCTTTACTGTTTCTCTACTGTTTAATCTACACAATATATAATGTAATAATTAATATATAGCTAAACCGTAAATTTATTGAGATATTTTATGGCTTCCGAAACAGTACAGTTTGAAATGCCCAGCAGTGATGTGATTACTATTAAATTGGTTGAGCACGGCTCAGGCGGAGTAACTATGGAGCCAGTTTCCGGTAATCCTAACAGCATCCATCACCATGCTTTTGAAGATAGAAACGAAAACTGGAATATATTGATTCGTGACCAATATGACCTAATTCTTGATCTGACGAGTGCAAACGCAAATTTTACTTTAGAGCGACAATAATGTGTTAAGACGACAAATAATCTGTTATCCCACAGCTATGGTACTAACTTGTTTTTATAAGAAATTTTATATATTATGGTCGATAGTGAGGATATTCCAGAGGTGTAATTACGCCCTCTTGTCTGGATGGGGGATTCTCGCAAGAATATCCGTGAGTTTCCCGAAGATGTGCAGAAAGCGGTAGGTTATGCGCTGCAACTAGTGCAAGGAGGAGAAACCTTCGCCCCCGGAATGCAGGAAGTCAGAGTGCTGAGACTGTAGTTTCTCTATAGTGTTAGAAACAGCTTTTTGTTTTTTACCATTTTCATGACACTAGCGACAGTGCTTATATAAAGTAGCCGCACAGTATTAATGACAACGCTTACCTGAGGTTTGATGCACGTAATCTTGCATCCTTACTGTAATAGTTGCTGCTTTAAACATTGTATGATTTTTTTATTAGATGAGCTTACCCTGATTGCATCAAGAAAGACTAGTAGAGATAGATGGCACCTTTTGGGTCTATATAAATAGAACGTGTTATACCATAAGTCGCTGGCTTGGCTGTAATGGTAACAATTAGTTCATTATTTACAACCTTGATTCGAGTGCGTAAATTCATTTCTTTGACATCGGTGTATACCGTCAGGTCTACTGGTGGTGGTAGATAGCTGGTATGGAGTGTACCAAAGGTAATAGACTTCTGAGGCGATACGTTGTGTTCGCGTGATGTTGGTTCTGCTAGTACAGCTACGATGCTAACATTAGACTGATTCACAACACGAATTCGGATGGGCTTGTTAGGATTAATGTTAGCGATTGATGCCCGTCTATCGTTTTGTTGTTGTGGTGCTTGCTGAATCAACTCACTTTGTTGAGCAGTAGTGAACTCAGATTGGGCTGTTACACCCATTGCTATTAATACCGCTAAAACTACAATTTTCAATTTCATTAATGATTTTCTAGTAATCTCTATATTGGATATTACGTGTAGAACACTTGGTTACAGTTCGATATTGAACACGGTCGGGAACTTCATTTTCCTGACCAGCAAATCTCTTACCGTAGTAACCATCTCTAAAACCGCGTGCAAATTCTCCACCTGCGGTACGTGGTTTAAATGACTCTCCTCGTTGAGCACTAGCAGTTCCTTGACGATAACCATCGGAATAAGCACCAGGATGATTGGCAGCGTCCTCAGAAACGTATGGTTCCGTTACGGGATGGCATTCAGTTTCTACCATTTGCTCACGATGTTCTTGATGGGAACGATGTCGATTTCTTTCACGACCGAAAGCGGTTTCATTGAAAAATAACAAAGATGGAGCGGTAGTTATAGTTAATAAACTAATAAGAATGATTTTTTTCACTGTTACTATCCTTCAAATACATACTCATTTTCAAAAAACAGGAGCCATTTACTTGTATTAAAAACTATCAAAATTTAATGTTTTAGATGATTGTGAAGGTATTGTTGGGTAATGAAGACTTTCCTCTCAATAAATCCTCCACAAGCATCAAGAGAACGTCAAACTCCGCATAAAGATGAGCGTAGCCTTGGACCTTTGCTCTTGTATTTCTACCATAATTTTACGCGGTCTTTCTTATCCAGCCACATGGGATCGCCGGGTTTGATAGCAAAGGTCTTGAAAAACCCATCTTCATGTTGTAAAGCAGCAAAGCCACGATAAGAGCCTGGAGGATGCGGATCGGTTGCCGCCAGTTGGCGAATAGCGCTTTCATTAGCCTTCTCAGCCCATAGCTGAGCCCAGGCAATAAAGCAACGCTGTTGTGGTGTGTAGCCATCAATCTTTTGATTAGCTTGGGGATTTTTCTTCAAATACTGCCCTAGCGCCTCATAAGCTAAGCTAATCCCACCGATATCAGCAAGATTCTCCCCTACCGAGAGCTTTCCGTTCAATTTCACCCCCGGAAGTACTTGAAAAGCATCTGCTTGTTTCACCAGTTTCTCTGTCTGCGCTGAGAACTTAGTAGCATCTTCATTAGTCCACCAATTCTGGAGATTGCCTTGAGCATTGAAGAGCCGCCCTTGACTGTCAAAGCCGTGAGTGATTTCATGACCAATTACAGCACCAATAGAGCAAAAATTCACTGCAGCATCGCTCTTTGGATCGAAAAATGGCGGTTGTAGAAACGCGGCTGGAATCTCAATTCCGTTTGTTGTGGGATCGTAAGCTGCATTAACAGCGATGGGCAATGTTCCCTGTGAGTTGAATTCATCATGGGTCAACGGTTTGCCTAACTGTGAGAGATTACGGTGGCTAAGAAATTCATTGATTCGCATGATATTGCCAAAATAGTCATCCCGGCGAATATCAATACTCGAATAATCGATCCATTTCTCCGGGAAACCCACTTTGATCTCCATGCGGTCGATTTTCTCCAGTGCTGATTTACGGGTGGCATCGCGGAGCCAGCTGTTTGCTTTCAGCCGCTCCTTGAACAAAGTCTTGATTTGCCCCAGCATCTGTTCTACCCTCTGTTTGGCTTCTGGAGAAAAATGTTCCTTGATATATAGTTGGGACAAGGGATGACCGAGTGTTGTTTTAATTTGAAGGGTCACGCGCTCAGCACGTGGCGGAAATTCAAATTCGTTTCCATAATATGCCTTAAGAAACACAAGTGCAGGCTTGTCAAACGCCGGTGTCAAGTAGGGTTGATTGTCACTTAAAACACCCCAGCGCAAATACGTCTTGATGTCATCCATTGAGTATTCCTTCAGCATTTGGTTGAGATCTGCTAATGAACCAGAATCCACAACAATGACATTTCCTTTCGTTGGTAATCCCAACTTCTCAAAATAGCTCTTGACATCGAAGTTTGACAACAAAGACTCAAGCTGTGCAAACGACATCTTTTTGAATCGCTTTTTGAGATCTCTTCGCTCAACGGGGCTGAGTTGCTTGCTGGCGATACGAGTCTCCATTTCCAAAATCTTCTTGGCGTCAGCTTTTGCTTTTACAGGAGAACTGCCAGCGATTTCCAAGTTAGCGGCTACATAATCCAAATAAGCTTGACGGATAGCAGCTCTGTTTTGACTCAAATAATCCTCTTGGGTTGGTAAGTGTATAATGCCACCAGCTATGTAGATGGCATTGGTTTTTGCGTCCTCAATATCCGATGAAATAGAAGCTGCCAAAATGGGCGTCTGACCGAGCTTCTCCATCTCGGCAACGGTTTTAGCTAACGCTTGCGGCGAATCGATTGCCTCAACACGGTCAAATACAGGCTTCAGGGGAGACACTCCCAAACTTTCTAGGCGCTTCACATCCATGCCAGAAGCATATAAATCGCCAGTCTGTTGCAATGGACTTCCTTTTGGAGCCTTAGCACTTTGTGCAGCTGCTTGTTGGGTTACCTGCTGTATTTGCTTTGAAACCTGTTTGCTCAGTAGGTCGAATCCTGATACGCTCAGTAGGTCAGGAGGAATCTTAGCAGCATCTAGCCATTTGCCTGCTGCAAACTTATAGAAGTCCTGCTTGGGGTTTACCTTGGTATCCATTTTGGATACCGAAAAGCCTATGGGAAACCCAGCATTAGAAACTTGTTCGGATTTGTTACTACCAACTTTGTTGTTATTGGACTGATTACCTAAAGAGATGGTACAGGATATAGTCTCGATCCCTAGAACTAGAAGGATACTGCTAGCTAAGGTGCGGGAGATGGGAAATTGCTTATTATTTGTCATATTTATTTTTAGTCATATTGTTAGCTTTAATTTTTAGTTATATTGCCAGCTTATTAATTTTCATGTTTTACAAAAATAAAATCACGAACATACTTCATATGTCAAGTGTTGCATCATACAATTTAGATCTAACGTAAATTTTTCAATTGGATCGCCCCTCCCGCGAAAATTGAACTGGTTGGAACATTGAATAAACTGAGAGTCCAAATAATTCCTACTATCACCAAAACAAAACTAACGAATCCCTTTAAAGCGGACGCGATCGTTGTACTTCTCAGAGCAATTCGTTGTACTTCTCCGAACGAGAGGAGGGGATTGGCTTTCCAGGAATGCATTAAGCGATCAATCAAACTTTTGCTGATGCGGATCGCTAAACTAATGCCAAACCAAATTGCAATCAACGCGAGTGGTGTTGCCCATACGTAAAGGCTCCATTGCATCAATAGGGGGACTGTGGACATGATGCGAGCAATGCCGATGTACCACATCAAAATGAAAATCCAGAACAGTGCCCATTGGAGAAATTTGTCAATGTCTAATTGACGCTTCAGACTAAATTGGTGTTGGAAAGTTGTCAAAAATTGCGCTCGCAAATCCGCAATTTCTCTTGCTTTCATTTCTTCTCCTTCCGTAGTTTCTGATGAGGCAATTGCTTCGGATTTCTGTGCTTTTTCCGCTTCTGCAAGTACCGCTAGTTGCTGTTGATAACGGGCTTCTAGGATTTGTTGTCTACGGGTCAACATTCGTCTCAGAAACCAGATCGTAGGGCTGGCAATCAACAAGCTCAGCAAGATTTGAAATGCCTGTACCACACGCTGGGCAATGACTTTCTGTGCAGTCAACTGTTTGAACCGAACCATTTCATCTTGAAGAATCTTTTGCCATTCCTGGGCTAATTTGTCCAGAGTTTTGCCATTAAAGTCGGCATCTGGTTCTGTTACGGTTACCACGCGAATTGGAAGGGTAGATTTATCATTACGAATTTCCAGGACGGGTCGGTTATTCAAGGTGGCGACAGTGACAGTTGGCGTCTGTTGAGCACTGATGGTTCGTTTGAAAATCCTCCACAACCGCTCATTCACCTCTTTTGCCCGAACTTCAACCGGGAGTTTCCCGTCCGGGACTTTATCGCGATTAAAAATTGTGGGAGAAGTGACATCAAACAATTTATTGTTATCCAGCGGCGATTGGATTGGAGCCGTTTCATACTCCCCATAGCGGTTGACTGTAGATGGAGGATGAAGGGAATCATTGGCAGCATTGGCTGATAGTAAGGGCAGTTGGCTCTGGGCGATCGCACAAGAGCCAAGCACCAGCAAGATCGTCGTCAAACAGAGCGGCACAAACCGAATGATTATTTGGCGGAATCGATGGAATAGAAACATAAACACAAAAAACTTATCCGTCTTCAGCATGTCACTCTAATACACTAACCTCGCAATCGCACAAGTTCGTTTCGCCAAAAGGCGACCAATGAATCGGTCTCCACAGATTGCCCAGATTGCTTTACCCTCCATTTACGAATTGCAAGTTCGTTTTGGGCTTTGACGATCACTACTGAGGTGCGCCGATTTGTATGTTGAATGCGACGAGTTTTGAAAATGCGATCAGACTTCACCGCTTCGTAATTCTTCAGTTACTACTAAGCACCCGCTTGATTAGAGTGGTAATAACTCAAAGAGTGGATATTGCCCACTTCATAAGCCAGCTCCCTATAGTTGGTTAATCCGTCTTGGTCAGATAGCAACTACCTCTGACAATCTTCAGATCCTCCAGTGTAGACGATCGACTGGTAGCGCCCTTGCTCCGTTAGAATCGTCACACAGTAGTTGGTTTTGCCTTCCAGCCAATAGCTATAAACAGAATCGCCTGAAGCAGAAGTCTTGACGAATTGATATCCCCGTTGTTTGATCTGTTTTTCTGCTTGTCCTGCCCTTGCCCCCACCAGATCCTGCAGGCGAGAAACGATAGTACCAGCATCAGGCTGACGAGCATAGCCAGAATTGCCGCTGTTGCGATCGCCTGAAGTTTGTCCATAGGGAGCTTTATCCCAGTAGACATAGATCGATTCATTGGCGAGGCGATAAATTTGCCCCCTGTCACCCAGTCCAGACTGCCGATAGGCAGCACGACCATTCTGATCGCGGTAATTGCCGGGTTGACCACCCACAGGGCGTAGGTTATAGCGTCTACCATTTTGCAGTTGAATGGAAACCACACCCTGCCGTTGCGAAAAGGTACAGGAACTCGAAGAGGTAGCGCGATCCTCGCCTTTTGGATACACATCGCAACGGGCATTCACTGTGTCTGCTATGGCAGTAACAGTAATACCGAAAGAGGCTATCAATACTGCCATAGCTAAAAGAGCATTTGAAAGCTTCATCTCAAGACAATCTCATTAATTAGGAAAGGGAAACAACAAAGATCATACCTTAATCTGCATTAGGCGTGACGCATTTTAATTTAAGAATAAAACCTAAGGAAGATTTCAAAATGACACAAATAGTTAGAAAAACTGATAAAATAGTAATATAAATTAATTCACCATCTAATTAAACTCACGATCGCCGGAACAAGTATTTCTGGGTCGATTGGTTTAGAAACATGCTGTTGAAATCCGGCTGCTAATGCCTGATGCCGATCGCTCTCCCCAGCATAGGCAGTGAGGGCAACTGCTGGAAGCTGCTTACCTTGTACCATTGCCCGAATTTGTCGCATCAGCATATAGCCATCCATCTGAGGCATTCCGATGCGCTAATGATGACAACCTTTGGTGAAAGTGTCGTCTGAATTTGCAGTGACTTAGCTTCTGCTGCTAATCGAACGGTTTCTAAAGCAGTTCTTATCACTACACTCAGATCAACGGGCAGAACATTCAAACTCAGTTTGCCGCGTAGAATGCGAGAGATATCGAGCAAATCCTCAATTAATTGCACCTGTAGCTTGGCATTGCGTTCAATAGTTTCGATGGCATAAGCGGTTTTGGGTGCATCCAATTTACCATTGCGAAGTAAGCTCGTCCAACCCAAAATTGGGTTAAGTAGTTAGACAGATTTAATTACACAAATAAATAATAAATTTTGGCACTAGCTGGCGCAACTAATCTCGGTTCAGTAGCAACCTTGAGCGGCAATCCGCAAAACATCCTCATCGGTTCCTTCTCTGGCATTGGCTACTTGGAGTTTGCTCTTGCTCTCACCCCTTTGGCAGTTGTGAGTCTTTTAATTCAAATTGGTTTACTATGGTGGCTGTATCCAGAAGTGCGTTCCCTCCAAGCCAGCTTCAAGGCAAAACCAAGGCGCTATCGAGTGTTCAAACCCTTGCTGCTCAAAAGCTTGCTCATCACAGTCGGACTTTTGGTGGCATTCTTAGTAGGTATTCCTACGGCACAGGCAACACTAATTGCCGCCGGATTGTTACTGGTGACGCGACGAGTCAAGCCAGAACGGATTTTGCCTCAAGTTGACTGGGATTTGCTGCTGATGTTCTCTGGGCTATTCATTCTCACCGAAGGAGTGCAGAAGCTCAACTTGCTGCAATGGTTTTCTCGATTCGTTGATACACCGCTCTCGCATTCTGGGCGTAACTGCTTTGCTTTCCAACTTGGTGTCTAACGTTCCTGCTGTATTGTTGCTGCATCACTTGATTCCCCATCCCGATACCCGCACTTGGCTACTCTTGGCAGCCGCTTCAACATTGGCAGGTAACTTGATGCTGTTGGGTTCAGTCGCAAACTTGATTGTAGCAGAGGCAGTGGCAAAGCAAGGTTATCGCTTAAGCTTTTGGGAACACCTGCGATTTGGCTTGCCACTCACAGTAATTACCCTGATTCTCACTTATTTGTTTCTTTACTTGAGGTAAAACTAGGTTTGTGCAGTGAGCAGTAAGCTAGAATTAATAACGAATCATAAAATCAACCAAGAAACAAGAACACTAAAATGCACATTTTTCTCGCCTACTTCTATCAGGTATTCTTAGCCTAGTATAAACACCGCAAAGTTGAACACGTTCTGGCGGTAGGCGCAGTATTGCACAGCATTTTTGCACAGCAGCTTGGTACTCTCGCCATTGCATACGAATTGCTGTACTAGCATCATCTGAGCCTAAATCTTCAAATCTTAGCCCAGCCCGGAATAGCCAAACTTCCACATCAGTTGTCTCACCAACTGGTGAGGATATAAAATTATCACTCTTCATAGATATAGCACCTCTTTCTCAAACTAAAGTTGATTTAGATGAGAATTAACTATCTGGTCTTTTACTATTCGATTAAGCTACGTCTCAAACTCATTGAACTTTGTTTTACCTCTATCTAAAAGTAGATTTTGTGAAATTTGAGTGAAATATTATACATATATTTCAGTAACTTAATTTCAATATATTCATAATTTATTGATAATGGCAATTTTGTTTTTATATTAAATTAATAAAAAAAATTTATCATCAAAAGTATTACGGGAGCATCTCCTTTTTGGCGTTGCATATTTGCAGCACTCGCTGTGCATTTTTTGTGGGATGGGACGTATTGCCCATCCCTTTCGTTTTGAGTCAAAGACGGCTAGATCGTAAGTTTAATCGTCTAACTCGATTCTGCGAAACTCCGATGGTGGGTTAGGCACTTTTTCATGAGCACAGGGTAGGGGAGACTGAGCCAACACCACAATCATTCTCTCTGTTCCAGTATTGATGATCTCATGTCCCACATCTTTGGGAATATGAACGCAAGCTCCAGGTCCTACAGCCGCAATCTCATCACCCACAATCACATCCCCTGTACCTTGGACAAAGTAGCAAATCTCGTCACTTCCTGAATGTTTGTGCAGAGGGTTTGACTGCCCTGGCTCAATGCAGTAGATATTGAAGTGCATGGAGTCAGTTTTGAAAATTCGTCGCCGCACAAAGAAACGGGGATTGAACTGAACAATTTCCTCTAAAGTTTTGAGATCGCCATTGGTTAACTTGCGGGGAGCTTCGAGAAGACTGGTATCTGCTTGAAGAGGAATCAAATCAGTTTCATTGGTAATTTCGGTAAATTCGGTATGCATAGTTAGTTTCTCCTTGATTAACTTCTTTTGGTTGAACTAGTGTTTTAGCAGCGCTAAATCACTACATTTTTTCTATCGTTAGCTGCGAACGGGTTCCTGCCTGACACCAATCCGAAAAGCTAGTGCTGCTGCAATCAAAAGTCCTGATATTAAGGCAAAAGAAAGGCGGAAATCTTCACCGCCTGACCAACTAATTAATACACCTGCTAATAAGGGACCTGCTGCGTGTCCGACATCAAAAATGGTTCCAAAGGTACCCATTGCCGAACCTAAGTTACTTTCACTGCAAAAGTCTGCTACCAATGCTGCGGTTCCTGAAGTGACAATCGCCTCTCCAATGCCAAACACCGCAGCTAAAACTAGTAAGACGGCATAGTTTTGAAACCAGGGAATGAGGGCAAAGGGGATTGCACAAGCAAACATTCCCCAAAATATTAGGGGTAATCGCCCTCTCCTGTCTGACAACCTACCCATCAATGGTTTAGAAAAGGTTGTTACCAGAATTTGTACGCCCCACAGCATCCCCGCTTGAAAGGCACTAAATCCGCAAATCTTGACAGCGTATATGGGTAAGAAAGCTTCCAAGGCTCCAACTGAAAGGTTTTGCACTCCTTCCATATTGCTGGAAAGCAATACCCGTCTGTCCATCAAGATTTCTCGAATACCCGTTTTAAACTTTCTCCAAACTGCGCTGAGTGTGCGCTTTTGTTCAGATGGTTCTTCCCATTGGTCTATTAGCACCAACAAAGCGATCGCCAACGAAGCTGTACCCAAGGCTGCAACCACGCCATAGATAATATGGAAGTGGACCAGGCTAGGTGTGCCACTTCCTGCTAGCTGAGTCAGCAAAAACCCACCCAACGGCGCTCCAATCAAATTGCCCATGATGGTGACAGATGAGAACCACGACAGCATTTCTGCTCGTCTGTCTTTAGCAATGCTAACGACTACAGCCATCGCTACAGGTCCGTAAATTGCTGTAGCAAAGCCATGTAGGAAGCGCACCACAATCAAGGCTTGATATGAAGATACTAGTAAGTAGGCAAAAGGCACTAGGGCAAACACTAAAAGTCCCACGAAAAGCGTCCGCGTTTTACCCACAACATCCGAAACGACTCCGGCTGGCATTTTAAAGAAGATGCCAGTGACAGTGGAGATAGCAACAGCGAAACCGATTGCCTCTGGTTGTGCTCCCAAACTGGCAGCAAACAGTGCCAAGACGGGAGTACGAGCTAGGGCGTAAGAGGCACGAGCCAAAAACCCGACCAGACAAAGACTGGTGAGCTTAGACTGCTGTTTTGCACTCATGATTTTAATTCCTCTGAAGCTTGAGATGAGCTATCTTCAACCCGGAGGCGTTGCCCGTGAGAAAAAGCAGTGTACAGTCCTTCAAACAAAGCAACTCCTTTAGACTCCAGTTCAGTGTCAGAAAGATTTGCCAGTAACCACCCCCGTAGTACAACTTCTACTCCAGCGGTTTCAGGGCGTGCAAACAGCCCATCTCGCAAATCGATTTCGTGAACAATTTCCCCAATAACTTGCATCGGTGAGTCCTCTAAATCGAAAGCTCTTACCATCACCTCAAAGGTACAAAGATTGCCACAGTGTTCAAATTGAGCCTCTTTCATTTCAAAAGCGATTTCATCCGGTACAGCCGAATGGGAGTAGCGAATTACAGCATTCGCATTGATGAATTTGCGGATGAGCCAGATGCAGGCTAGGCGGTCTACATAGGGTCGGGGTCTAGTTACCCAATGCTTGTTTTGGTACTCCGCGATCGCTGTGCGTGGAATCTCCATTACCATAGAGGTGCTAGGGGAGAGTGCTTGAGCAATCCGGTTCAGATGAGATGTAATACGTGGTCCATCAGGACAGTCAAAGAAGTCCACGCGGGCAATCTCGCTTTGTTGTCTCCGCAGCTTTTCTAAGGTTTCTAGCATACTGCTACGCTCTTCGAGGCTTATGTTTGGATTGATAGCTTTTTCCAGTTCAATTGCTTGAGTTTCCACCTCCTGATACTCTTCGCTACGAGCAGTACGAAATAGTTCAATGATTTCCTCATCTGCCAATCCCTCAAATCGCTCTACCCGCATAACCAGTGCTTCGCCCTTTGCCTGTTGCACTTCCTGTGCCAGCCATTGGAACGATTCAACACACTCATCACGAGCAGGCAGGACGTTAATCCCGCCTTTGAGAGAGATGGCTCCCAGTCGTCGCAATCGTCGCCACAGTGCAACACGAGGACTAGAAGACGACTTGGAAGGGAGAGAGTAAGAGAAAACCATCCAACTCAACTTTGATACCTCCATTTCACTTTTAGAGTAATATGTATTTCAAAAATAAGCAATATCTGTTTCACAAATAGTTACTGTATTAATGCGGTGCTGACGCAAACGTACAGCTTCTTTTGTGAATAGCGAACTACTGTTAAACTTGATGCAGAGCGATCGCACTTCATATCCCTATGTCTCGTTGGTTTAATACCGCAGGTCCTTGTAAAGCGGATATTCATTATATGCTACCGCCCACGGTTCGGTTGCCTAACTTGGAGCGGATAATTGCCCAAGAAAGCTATTTCGTCATTCATGCACCGCGTCAAACAGGCAAAACCACCGCAATGCTGGCGCTGGCGAAACAACTTACAGACAGCGGACGCTATACGGCAGTCACGGTATCTGCGGAAGTAGGAAGCCCTTTTAGCGATCGCCCAGAGACTGCTGAACTTGCTATTCTTGATGCTTGGCGATCGCGTGCTATGTTATATTTACCCCCGGATTTACAACCTCCCGATCACTGGGAGGAAGCACAGCCAGGACGACGAATTCAAGCTGCTTTACAGGCTTGGGCGCAAGCGCAAAAGCGACCATTAGTGCTGTTTATTGATGAAATTGACTCGTTACAGAATGAAGCGCTGATTTCAGTTTTGCGACAGTTACGTGATGGCTATCTCGTTCGTCCCCAAGACTTTCCCATCAGCGTCGGATTAATTGGCTTGCGGGATGTGCGCGATTATAAGGTTGCTTCTGGAGGTAGCAACCGATTGAATACAGCAAGTCCCTTTAATATCAAAGTCCGCTCTCTAACCTTGAGGGATTTTAATGAGTCGGAGGTAGGTAATTTATACCAACAGCATACTGAAGATATGGGACAAGTTTTTACGCCAGAGGCGATTCAGACAGCATTTTATTTGACTCAAGGACAACCTTGGTTGGTAAATGCGCTTGCCAAAGAAATTGTCGAAGAGATGGTGACAGATACAAAGGTAGCTATTACATCCGAACATATTAACTCTGCAAAAGAAATCTTGATCGAAAGACAGGATACCCATCTTGATTCCCTTGCCGAACGACTACGAGAACCGAGAGTCAAAGCAATTATTGAACCAATTTTAGCAGGGTTGGAACTTGGAGATGTACCGAATGATGATATCCAGTTTGTCATCGACTTGGGTTTGTGCAAAAAAGACCCTTTGGGAGGACTGGCTATCGCCAATCCCATTTACCGCGAGGTTTTACCCAGAGTATTAACTGTGACACCGATGGCTTCATTGCCTCAAATAGCACCTACTTGGTTAACTACTGATGGTAAGTTAGATACGGATGCTTTGTTGCAGGCGTTTTTGGTGTTCTGGCGGCAGCATGGGGAGCCATTACTAGGTAGCGCTTATTACCATGAGATTGCACCGCACTTGGTACTAATGGCATTTTTACATCGTGTGGTTAACGGGGGTGGAACTTTAGAACGGGAATATGCCATTGGACGTGATCGCATGGATTTGTGTTTGAGATATGGGAATGTAACGTTAGGGATTGAGTTGAAGGCTTGGCGAGATAAAAGAGGCGATCCAATGGAATCAGGTATTGAACAATTAGATTCTTATTTGGCGCGGTTGGGAGTAAATTTTGGTTGGTTGGTGATTTTCGATTTACGCTCTAAAGCTTTACCTATAGAAGAGCGCTTGAATACTCAAGTTACAACTACAAAAAATGGACGTTCTGTTACTATTGTCCGGGCATAAGACACGAAAGTAGTATAGATAAAAAGCATGGTACCGGGAGATTCCATGACGGGGACGAATGGTAACAAACAACTGTCGAGAATAGTTTTAAGCATGCTTCAAATCGATCGCCTGCTGTGACCTTGAACTCTCCAGAGTTAACATTTTGATTGGAGCTAACGGCGCTGGAAAATCCAATTTTACAAGCTTCTTCCGCATGGTTGGGCAGTTGCTTGAGCAGAACTTGCAAGTTTTTGTTAGCCGTCAGGGTGGTCCCGATGTACTATTGTATTTTGGGCGTAAAACAACCCAACAACTAGAGTTTCAATTATACTTCGGTAATAAAGGGTACTTCGCCACATTAGAACCAACCCAGGATAATCGCTTGATGTTCGCTCTTGAGTCCTTTTGGTCGAACATGACTGGTGAGCATGAAATAGGTAGGGGGCATTTTGAGACACAGGCTTTAAGTGGTACTGAGACAGGTATTGACAAGTACGTTTTGTCTACCATGCAGCAATGGCGAGTTTACCATTTTCATGACACCAGCGACAGTGCTTATATAAAACAACCGCACGGTATCAATGATAACGCTTACCTGCGGACAGATGCACGTAATCTTGCATCCTTCCTTTATCTGTTGCGCGATCGCTACCGAGCATCCTATGAGAAAATTGTCAAAACTATCCGGCTTGTTACCCCGTTCTTTGGCGACTTTTACCTGCGTCCTTCTCCACAAAACAAGGAAGTAATTGAACTAGAATGGTTCGAGCAGGGGCAGGATGTTCCGTTCAAAGCACATCTGCTTTCGGATGGCACGCTGCGTTTCATGTGTTTGGCAACCGTTTTCCTGCAACCTGAAGACCTTCAGCCTGAGACAATTCTCGTTGATGAGCCAGAACTGGGTCTTCATCCGTATGCCATCACCATCTTGGCATCATTGATACGTACTGTCAAAAAACAAGTGATTGTTTCAACCCAGTCAGTGGAACTACTCAACGAATTTGATGCTTTTGATGTAATTGTAGTAGACCGTAATGAGGGGAAATCATCTCTTCGCAGATTGGTGAGGCACGAGTTGGAGGAGTGGCTATTGGACTATAGCCTGGGTGAGCTTTGGAAGAAAAACGTCCTGGGTGGGAGACGAGTTTGAAGGGCTTCTGTACAGCAATCCACAGGTTTTTTTTGCATGGTTTGGTGAAAGTGCGGTCAGTATTTTGCAAGCTGAACGTAACGGCTTTCCTTCACCTGAACATATTAACGACAACCCACTAACAGCACCCTCAAAACGAATTCACAATAGTTGTGATGGATATGACAAACCATTGCATGGTTCACTACTTGCTATTGATATTGGGCTGGATTCCATCCGTCAGCAATGTCAACATTTTAACCAATGGTTGCTGCGTCTTGAAAACATAATTACATAACTTTTTCCGATCGGAAAGCGATTTGCCCTAGTTGACTGACAAAACTCCTGAAAACCCTGAAAAATCATAGAAAAATCGTAGGTTGAGGAGCCAGCGCTGCATCCGGGTTTCCCACTATCACGGCATAGGAGCGTTTGAGGCACGTAGACGCCCGCAGGGCGGCTTAAAGCAGAGTAACCCAACGCGAAACATGAGTGAATGTTGGGTTGAGCAGAGCGAAACCCAACCTACGTGAAATATTTTGTCAGTCAATCAGGCGATTTGTCTCATCGCACTCGGCACTCCGTTCCAACAGGGTTGTGATGCTGCGTTGCGTGCCTCGGTTGTCAGCCAGAGATAGGCGCGACTCCATAGTAGTTAGCATAAGCGTTCTCAATGGCAGGAATAATCTCAACAATTTCAAAATATGTTCCCCAGAAAAGCGTTTCTCTCAGCCTCTCAACCAGAAACTGATATTCCTGAACTTCGGCTGTCTCCCACATTAGCACATCAGTAAAACGACCCGAAAAGGCTTCGGAATCAAAAAAGCGCATCTGAACAGATGGATGTTTTTTGAGGATTGGTGAGATTATCTTGGACAGGAACTCCGCTAGAGATAGCAATTCCGGAACTGATTAGAGCCGTGATTGCTGCTCATGCCATCAATCCACGACTACATCAGGTGTTGAATGAGGAAATTCCACGTTCAGAACGATTGCAGCAAATGCAGCAGGCGGAAGAAAGAATTGCCGGATTGTTGCGGGCTTATCTTGAACGATGGAACTCGCGCATTCATCCCTCAAATCTGGAAATGACGGTTTTCATTTTAGGGCGCACTGTTGAATCGTTATGTCATTCAGCCGTCATTGAGCATCCAGACTTTGTGATTGATAGCCAGTTTGAGCAGGAAGTTTCCAACCTCTTACTTTCCTATCTTGTTGGGAAACCATTGCTTAATGCTGACCTAAAACCTTAAAATTTTATCTGTAAGAGCTGACGCTAATTCTTTCAACGCACATAAGGCTGTACTGTAACCAAACCAGGTATAACTCGATAATGTTTGACATTAAAAGTACAAAGTTTTGCACCTTGCCCAACAGCACAAGCACCAATTAATGCATCAAGCAAACCCAAACTATTTGAAAGATGATAGGTTGTAAAGTCTGATAAAGCACGAGCGCAATCAGCCTCGGTAGCCCAGACTACAGGTAATGGAGCAACAAGTTTGAGAGCCTTATTAACTTGTTGCATATTCTGAGCGTCTTGAATAAGTTCCATGACGACAAAGCCAGGAATGCTAGGTAGTTCGGGCAAACTGGTAAACCAAGCCAAAGCAGGAGGATGACCGCGTTGGATGTCAATTAAAATATCAGTATCTAATAGATACATTAGTCATACCTGTCTAAGAGCGTCTTTGAGCATCATGTCGCAACTGACGAGCGTGTACTTGACTGTCGGCAATATCAGTTCGTGAACCTATCACACCAACGCTTTGCCAGTATGTGACTAATTCTGCTCCAGTTTGTGGTGGATTTTCTAAAACTTGTCTCTTAGACAGGATACGTAGAATATATTCGGACAGCGGTAGGTTTAGTTGAGAGGCTTCGGTACTAAGTTCACTTTCTAACTCTGGCGGTAAATTTAGACTGATAGTCATTTTTTATACCTAAATTTGATTTGAGCTTGATTGAGTTAAGTCATATTTTAGCTTCTCCTAAATGGTGTCGCTAAAATTCCCAGAATTTCTTCGAGTCGTGCAATGAAGTATTCACTTCTGTCAATTGTGAGGATTTGTGCTTCGAGTGTTAAAAACTTCCACAGAGTGCCAGTTGAGACTACCCCATATATTGTCTGTAATAGTCCTTTGCGCTCGTTAAATATTTGAGCTGCTACCATTTCAGCTACGCATTGTCCTAAACCCAGCTTAATGTCATTGTCTTTGGCTTCAACCACTGTAATGACTGGGGCAGTAATTAACAACTGATTTTCTGAAGCGCTCAGAATAAAATCACATACACCATTGAGTCCTCTACTTTCATCTACGTTAAATGAAATTCCTGAGAAATAACCAATTTTGCTTTGGAAAATTCTTCTAACTTCTAGAAGAATCGGAGTGATAATTAATTCAGACCTTGCCTTTTCAGTACTGATATTAGTAGCTAACTCTAGGGTTTCTGCCAAAGTTTCTTTCAATCGTTCAGACGGTTGAATTGGAGTAACTTGAGCAAATAGGTTATGACTTTCTTGAAGAGTAAGATTCAAATCATTAATTGCTTTATCAAGAGTTTTAAAATCGCTGTATGACATTGTAATTTTATAAAAATTTTAGCATAGTATAACAGATTGAATTAAGCCATATTTTAGCTGATCTTAACAGCAGTGCTATCCTTAACGATTAAACCAGCGATCGCCGCTACAAGCATTTCTGGGTCGATTGGTTTAGAAACATGCTGTTGAAATCCGGCTGCTAATGCCTGATTTTGATCGCTTTCCCCGGCATAGGCAGTAAGAGCAATTGCGGGAATCTGCAAACCTTGTGACATTGCCCGAATTTGTTGCATGAGCATATAGCCATCCATTTCTGGCATTCCCACGTCACTAACTAGCACGTCGGGTTTGAGGTGCGCAAGAACCTCCAATGCTGCTCTTGCCGACGGCACAGAGGTGACGCTTGCCCCTGCTTGTTCTAAAATAAAAGCAATTAACTCACGAGTATCTATTTCATCGTCAACTACAAGCACCTGAACATTCGAGAGCGGTAAGGCAGGAAGCGTCAACGATGCATGAATCTGTTCATCTCTCATCGTGGGATCTTCATTTCTTAACAACGGCAATTTGACGGTGAATGTTGCCCCTTTTCCAACACCAGGACTTTCAGCTTGAACTGTGCCTCCATGCAGTTCGACAATTTGCCGAGCAATAGCAAGTCCCAATCCCAATCCACCAAATTTGCGGGTTGTTGCTCCATCTTCTTGCCGAAAGTGTTCAAAAATATAAGGCACAAATTCCGGATCAATGCCTTTTCCTGTATCGGTCACTTGAATTTGGGCATGAGTTTCAGCTATTGTTAATGTTACAATAATCTGACCCCCATTCGGAGTGAATTTGACTGCATTCGATAAAAGATTCCACACCACCTGCTGTAACCGCCCTGCATCTCCGGCGATCGTTCCAACCGTAGGTGAAATTGTCGTTTGAATTTGCAGTGACTTGGCAACTGCTGCTAATCGAACGGTTTCTAAGGCGGCTCTTATCACTGCACCCAGATCCACAGGCATCACATTCAAACTCAGTTTGCCGCGTAGAATGCGAGAGATATCAAGCAAATCCTCAATCAGTTGTACCTGTAGCTTGGCGTTGCGCTCAATGGTTTCCACCGCATAAGCAGTTTTTGCGGCATCCAATTTACCGTTGCGAAGCAAACTAGTCCAACCCAAGATCGGGTTAAGGGGCGTTCGCAACTCGTGAGACAGTACTGCCAAAAACTCATCTTTGATGCGGTTGGCATTTTCGGCGGCTTCCCGTGCGGTTTGTTCTCGTTGCAGGATTTGTTCTCGTTCGGCTTCAATGCGCTTGCGTTCGGTGATATCTTTGAAAAGTATGGCAACTTTTCGGCTTTCCGGCTGCCCAATACGAAATGCATAAACGTCGAACCAACGGTTCATCTCTTGGGAGCCATTCTCAAAGCGCAGAGATTCACCTGTCAGCGCGACTTTGCCGTAAATCTCAAACCAATGCTCTTCGAGATTCGGAACTAGCTGAAGCGCCGTTTTACCCTCTGCCTGCTTGAGTCCCGTTTGTTGCTCAAACGCCGGATTGATTTCCAAAAAGCGGTAATCGAGCGGCATGTCGTTTTCATCAAACAGCATTTCGATGACACAAAAGCCTTCGTCAATGGACTCAAACAAAGTTCGATAGCGTTCCTCAGATCGGCGCAAGGCTTCTTCAACTTGTTTGCGCTCGGTGATGTCAATGATAAATTCCACGCCTTCTTCGTCGTTGAGGCGTGTTGCAGCAAACAGTGCCCACCAGCGTGAGCCGTCTTTGCGGATGTATTCCTTTTCATAAGGAGTTGTGTATCCTTTTGATATAAACTCCTCAACCGCTTGCAGAGAATGCGGCATCCACTCAGGCGGTGTCATTTTGTCCCACCGCACCCTTCCTTGCTCAAAATCCTCACGACTGTAGCCGCTCATGTGGAGAAAAGCGTTGTTGGAATCGATAATACTGCCGTCAATTTTGAAGAAAATTACCCCTACCGTTTCGATCGCCATTGCCTGCTGCAGTCGTTCCTCAGATTTACGCAAAACAACTTCTGCTTGTTTGCGTTGCGCATCTTGGCGCGTTCGTCCGAGTTCCAAATTAGCGGCAACACGGGCAAGCAGTTCGCGAGTGCTAAATGGCTTCACCAAATAATCATCAGCTCCTGCTTCCAGTCCTTCGACTGCCGATTCTTCTCCTGCACGGGCAGACAGTAACAGAATTGGCAGAGCGCGAGTTTTCGGATCGCAACGTAACTGTCGCAATAACTCAAAGCCATCTATTCCTGGCATCATCACATCGGTGAGTATCAAATCTGGCGTGTTCTCTTGCACGCACAAGAGTGCAGTTTCACCATCTGCAACCACTTCCACTTCATAGAACTGGCTGAGGATGCGTTGCAAATAATCCCGCATATCAGCATTGTCATCTACCAGCAGAATTCGGGCAGAGGAGGCTGGGGAGGCTGGGGAGGCTGGGGAGGAATTAACTCCCCCTGCTTCTCTTCTCCCCCTGCTCTCTTCTGGTAGCCAACCTAAAGCTTCCTCAACATAAGAAATTGCACCTGAAGCGGTGGAAGTTTGGGTGCGGTTGGCTTTGAGACGCTCAAGCGGCAAGTGAGCCGTTCCAGTCGGTAACCGGACGGTGAAGGTACTGCCCTGACCTAGTGTACTGTCAACGGCGATCGCTCCACCATGCAGATGGACTAATTCCTGAACCAGCGATAGCCCAATGCCTGTTCCCTCAAAGGTGCGTCCTCGCGCACCCGCGACTCGATGAAACCGCTCAAATAACCGAGGAATTTCTTCTGCTGCAATGCCAGTGCCAGTGTCGCGCACTACCAGTTCTACCTGCTCACCAATTTGGTGTACAGAAACCGCAATTTCTCCCTCAAAGGTGAACTTAAATGCATTTGAGAGCAGATTCAACACAATCTTCTCCCACATTTCGCGATCCACGTAAACGGGTACGGGCATTGGCGGACAATCCACGCTTAATTGCAGTCCTGCTTGCTCAACTGCTGACCGAAAAATACTTGCCAATTCTGCGGTATACGTGGCTAAATCAGTTGGCTCATAACATGCTACGGTACGTCTGGCTTCAATGCGTGAAAAATCTAATAGAGTATTAACGAGCTTGAGCAGGCGTTTTCCATTGCGCTGCACCATTTCTAATTGCGATCGCGCTTTTGCTGGTATAATTCCCTCTAATTCAGTTAATGTCTCCTCTAGTGGAGACAGCATCAGCGTGAGTGGTGTACGAAATTCGTGGCTGACGTTGCTGAAAAAAGTTGTTTTTGCCCGATCTAGTTCTGCCAGTGCTTCTACCCGCTTGCGTTCTTCTTCATAAGCACGGGCATTAGTGAGGGCGGTAGCAACCTGCCCTGCAACGAGTTCTAAAAAATCGCGATATTCCGAACTCAACTCTAGGTAAGGACTTATACCTACCACTAAAAATCCGCTCATGCCCGCTTGCGTTTGGGCAGCGATCGGCAGAATTAGAGCAGTATTGGGTAATTCCGGTTGTGAGAGTGCATTACTCCCATCGGAGCGCAAATTACTCACTAATTGCGGCTGCCCCGTCTGCATCACTTGGGCAAATGCCCATCCACCTATATTCTGACGACAATCGACGGTGGCTAAATTTAGGGGAGATGCTCCTAGTCCGGTTTCACACAAGCGTTGGGCAATCTGCTGACTGTTGAGCAGATACAACAGGGCAAATGGGATATCGGCGCGATTGCTGGTTAAGGTATTAATTGCTACTTGCCCTGCCGCTTGAAGGGTTCGCGCCTCTGTAGTGTTGACTGCCAGTTCACGTAACGTGCGTAGACGGCGATCGCCCAAAACCTTTTGTGTTGTCTCTGATACCGTACAAAGAACTCCGCCTATTTGACCGACTTCATTGCGAATGGCACTGTAGGAAACCGAGAAATACGTTTCCTCGTCGTAGCCGTAGCGACGAATAATGAACCGCGTATCCTCGGACTTGACCGCTTTGCCCGTCTCCCGAACACTTGTAAAGATAGGTTCAAGCGTTTCCCAGACTTCTGACCAGCAATCCCTGAATCTTTGCCCCAATGCTTGCGGATGTTTTATCCCTAAAATTGGTATATAGGCGTCGTTGTAGAACTGTACCAACTCTGTTCCCCAACAAATCAACATGGGAAAAGCCGATTCCAGGCAGATGCTTATTGCTGTTCTTAAGCTATACGACCAACCTTCTACTTTCCCCACCGGTGTTGTCGCCCAATCAAATGTTCTGATGAGTTCCCCCATCTCACTCTCGTTGACGAAGCTGAATTCAGAGACTGGTGTCGATTCTTGAGCCACAATTCCTACTCCCAGGAGTTGACACTATCATAAGACACACCTAAATTGGCAGCCAACTCAACTTGAGAAACCCGAATCAAAGCCACAATCTTTGCTTCCACGACTGTAATTAAGCTTAGTTCTTGGCCATTGGATTTTAATTCTAGCATATGTGATCGATTCTTTGAATAGGGCTTAGTAAGTTGAGGCACTTTTTTTCCGGGTATCTTGCGTATACTGAGAATTAATGATAAAGATAATCATTTTAATCATCTTGTCCAGAAGTTTCACCTGAAACGGGAATGAAGTGACAAAAATGGTAAATAATGATTATCATCTTCGTGAAGATAATTTTTATACATTGAGATTGAATTCAAATGGCTGCTAGTAAGGTTGATGTACCGCATGGTGAACTTGTGATTGCTTTGATGGGCAAAGGAGGGACAGGAAAAACTTTTGTTTCGCTCAGTTTGATCCAATCATTGCAGAGATTGGGAGTGGCAATGATTGTCGCGGATGCAGATCCGAACAGATCGCTTTCGCGCTATCTTAGTTCTCACTATCTTAGCTATGGAGAAAAGGAACTTCAGGAAATTCCGCTGATTACTGAGGCTGAGAAGGACTTTTATGAGTTTCAGGGACTGAGTTCAGAGCAAACTTACCGAGAATTCTACGGCACTCCGTTTGATCGAGTCAAAAAATTCTCCATTTCTCCAAAAGACTCTTTCACCAAGAAGTATGTAAAAACTGTCACTGATGAACTTGCGCTGATGTCAGTGGGAACCATTGCGCTGCGGATGGAAGAACTATACTCCAGCCGTTGTTCTCATGCAACACTTAACCCGTTGAAAGCTTGGTTGGCACTGTGTACAAATGGGGTTGTGGTTCTCGATTGCGGTGGTGGAGAGGATTCAGGACGATTTGGTTTGCCAATAGGTGCTGATGTGGTAGTTGTAGTAGTTGAGGCAACACCTGACTCGGTGGCAATTTCCGAAGATATACGCGCTATTGACGAAGAGTTGGGGATTCCAGTGGTGTATGTTTTAAATAAGTGTCTCAATCACTTTCCAGAAGTGGAGGCATTCGAGTCCAAACACTCAGCCAGCATAGTTGGGAAGATTCCTTTTCTGCCCTCTATCTATGGTAGGAATCCTCTGGATGTATTTGCGCAAGTAGAAGGAATCGCAGGGCAAATTTGCGATCGCATTCTCGCGCAAAAATTAAGTTCTCCTGAGGAGCGATGGGCAAGAGTACTCAGGTGGCAACACAGATTGCAGCGACAACGCGAGATAGTGAAAACTCAACCGTTTAGCTTCGTAAGTTGAACTTTCTAAAATCTCGTTTCCAGGTTCTACCTGGAAATGATAGCCAGAGCGGCTCTGCCGCAAGAAAGCGAGGCGGAGCCTCTCAAAAGGCATTCCCAGTCGGAGACTGGGAACGAGGGACGAGGGACGAGGGAGTCGGAGACTGGGAACGAGGTAGGTAAGCAGGGGTGAAAAGACAATCGCTACCACTTACCTAACTTCAACAGCAGACAAAGGCAGGAGTTTATCTATTAAAAGAATGCCATTGAGATGGTCAATTTCATGTTGGATAACAATAGATAACATCCCATCAGCCATGAGGGAAAAAGCACGATTTTCTCTATCAAAAGCTGAAAGCATGACTTGATTAAATCGCTTGACAATCCCACGCTGCTCTTGAATGCTAAGGCATCCCTCCTCTGAATCAATCAGATATTTTTGGTATACTATTGCTGGATTAACAACGCACAAGATATCCTCAGATTTAATCTCCCCTGTCTTATCACCAGAAATGCGTTTTAAATTGATCACAAAAACCCTTTTTAATTCTCCTATTTGCGGAGCAGATAAACCCATCGACTTATGCTCCAGCATTGTATCAATCAAATCATCAACTAAAGTTTGAAACTCTAGATCAAATTCTTCAACTTTAGTTGAGCGTTGTCTTAATAAAGAATCAGGATGGGAGATAATTGGTTTGACTGCCATAGTTTAGGGATGATTATCAAAGGTAATGCCCGGAACAGTTGCTACTTCAGCGGGGACAGATTTGGGAAAGAAGAATCTATGTGCATATACTTGAGGATTTTCTTGCGCAACTTGAACGTAGGATTGACGCACCTGAGTGTTGACAGCCACAGTCTTCACATCATACATCTGCTGAGCTACTTTGGGATAGACGCCGATACCAATAATCAGCACCAAAAAGCATGCAGCGATAAATACTTCACGCGGCTGAGCGTCTCGATAAACTGCTTGATTAGGTAGGAGACAGTCTGTACCAAAGCAAACCGCACCCTCATCTTCCTGGTTTTCACTAGCTGCATTGTTAATGTCACACTTTAGTTCTGCACCAGTGCCATAAAATACCTGTCGCAGCATGGATAGCAGATATATTGGTGTGAGGATGACTCCCACTGCAGCTAAGAATACCATTACGGTGCAGAAAGTTGAGCTATAGATGTCGCTAGTAGTCACACCAACAAAGACTTGAAGTTCGCTGACAAAGCCGCTCATACCAGGGAGAGCCAGTGATGCCATCGCACCTGCAGTAAACAAGGCAAATACTTTGGGCATCACCTGAGCAATACCTCCCATATTTTCCATTGCCATTGTATGAGTGCGATCGTAAGTAACACCAGCTAAGAAGAACAACATTGCGGCAATCAAACCGTGCGAGAGCATTTGCAGCATTGCACCACTAACACCCACGTCGGTGAAGGAGGCAATACCCAGCAACACAAATCCCATGTGAGAAACAGATGAATAGGCGAGGCGACGCTTCATGTTAGTTTGGGCAAGTGAGTTCAAAGCGCCATAGATAATATTGATTACACCCAGAGTTGCCAGCAATGGTGCAAAGTAAACATGAGCATGATCGAGTAACTCTAAATTGAGGCGAATTAATCCATATCCACCCATTTTTAGTAGTACACCTGCCAAAATCATCGATACAGGAGCAGAAGCTTCTCCGTGGGCGTCGGGCAACCAAGTGTGTAGAGGGAAAATAGCCAACTTAACACCAAAGGCAATTAGTAATCCGGCGTAAAGCAGTAGTTCTAAAGCTAAGGGGTAATTCTTTGCACCAAGTTCGACGATATCAAATGTCATGTTATCGCCCCACAAAGCCATTGCCAACCCTGCCACTAAAATAAATATGGAAGCAGCCGCAGTGTACAGCAAAAATTTTGTCGCCGCGTAACGTCGTTTTTGACCCCCCCAAATGGATACGAGTAGGTATACTGGAACTAACTCCAGTTCCCACATAATAAAGAATAATAGTAAATCTTGAGCGACGAACACCCCGATTTGGGCAGCATACAGCACCAGCATCAGGAAATAAAACAGACGCGGCTTCTGATTAACTTGCCATGCTGCAAACATCGAAAGTGTTGTCACAAATCCAGCCAGCAGTACGAGCGGGGCAGATATTCCATCGACTGAAACTGCCCAGCTTAAACCGATTTGAGGCAACCAAGCATATTTCTCCACAAGTTGAAAAGTCGCGCTGCTCGGATCGTAATGTTGCCAAAAGGTGTAGCACATTAAAACAAAGTCAGCGATACCGACACCAAGGGCATACCATCGCAAGCGCTTGCCATCTTTATCCGGCAGCAGGGGGATGAGCATAGAAGCAACGAGTGGCAGCATAACTATCGCTGTCAGCCACGGAAATTCAAACTCTTTCATGGTGATGAGCAAAAATACTTATTTTTGAATAATATTATTCTATTATGCTTTGTAACGATTTCTTCATCAATTTTATTCGCAGCTGAAGATAGATGGAATTTATTCTCCTCTCAAGATCCCCGACTTCTTGAACAAGTCGGGGATCTTGTTTAACCTACTAAGAAACGAGTAACTGGCACGAATTTATAGAAGGCGTACTCATACCATACAGTCCAAATAAAATCCCTCATCCAAGTAGTGCGCATGTTGGGACGAATTTGGTACTCAAAAGAGGTATCAGTAGCGCCCACCCTTGCCATTGCGTGGTTACACCCACAACCATGTTCTTGGAAAAATCCGTGCTGCGAAGAGATGCTTTGTACCATGAGTTGGATGGGAAACACTTTTTGTCCATGTAAAGAAGCATCCCAAGCACGAGCATTTTTTTTGTCCTCTTCAGAGAATCTTAATGCGCGAACTTCAGAAACTTCTTCTCTATATATAGGCGCAAGGTGTACGTGATAAAAAGAAGCAGGAAGATCATATCCAAATTCTGCAAACAGTGCTTTGCCAATTTCGATAATTTTCTTCCGTTCAGCGTAATCTTCCTGTTCCAAGCATTCCTTCTCAATCAAATCAAAATTTGGATACCTATTGACATCAAAATCTTCTCCATAAAACTTCAGAGTTTCCCAGGCAAGATTGCCGAGTATTTCACAAAAAGCTGGCTTACTGTGCTGAAATTGAGATTCATTGAATAAGTCAAGATCACCACGAGACATTTTGTGAAGAAAAAGTTGTGCCATCTTCACGTATGCTTCTGGATCTGAAAGCTTTGTGTTAGACTTCCCAGCATAAATGTTCTGCCAAGACTGCGGCAGTTGATTCACAGGTATTGCCTGTTCACCTTCGATTAGACATACATCCTCTTCAAAAGGTAACGAATTTCTGATGGTGGCAGACATATCTGCGTTGTTTACCTGACTTGCTTTGTAGCTCTGCTCCATCAGTTTTTCACTTATATTCAATGACATTTATCGTTCCTTTATTGAGTATCAGGGTAAAATGCAACCCAATTGTCTGGTATAATAATAATCATTATCAAGACCATTTTGTATTTTTGTAAAAAAAAGTAATATTGTAGTAGCAGTTCATTAAAAAAGGTACGTAGTTGAGGACAGTTTGGAGGAGGGTTTCCTTCCAAAAGAATCTGTCCGTTGCGCTAAGCACGCTAAAGGGCAACTACGTGAGTAGGTGAAATTAAACATAAAATACACGTTTACGTTTGTTTATTTTTGTAGTGAGCGCTTCAGCGCTCAAGACAAAGATTTTAAGCGCTGAAGCGCTTACTACAATCTTCTATTTATGCCTTGTAACTTACGTAGTTAATACATTAATTTATACCGTTAAAAGCTGTGTATTTACCTCCTAGCCCTTCAACAATAGTTCTTGTATTAGCAATTAGCATTTTTTGGTAAGTATCGCCCTCACGGTTACTGGGAGATGTAATTGCTCATGCAGTTTTACCGGGGTTGGCGATCGCCTTCTTTTTTGGTATCGATATTTTTCTCGGTGCGTTCATCTCAGGTACACTCAGTACCTTAATTATCGCCTGGATTCTAGGGCTATTTCATTCCATACACGATCGCCATGTACTCAAGTACATGGCTCATAGCTCAAGTCCGTTAAAACAAACTGAAAATCAACGATTTAGTCGGTTTTAACGGACTTGAGCTATAAGGAGCCAGCGCTGCATCCGGGTTTCCCGCTACTAGGCGTCTGGCGTCCTAGAACTGAAGTTCTAGGCTGATTGCTGTTGGTTCAGCAAGGTAAATATCGGTACGGTAGACAACACAAACTTTGCCGCTACTATCAGCCGCCTGGGAATGTAGCTTTTGCAATTGGGCGACAAGCTGTTGTTGTTCTCCCCCTGATAGTGGGACAAACCCTTGGCTTTGGGCAAGACCAATCAATCCCGGCAACTCTAACCATTGCTGATACGGAACATTTGTTTGGCGGACTTTCTGGAAGTAGGGACTTTCCAAAAGTGTACTTACCATCGACTCACGAGTTGGTAATCCAGCAATATTATTTGACGCTTGGAAAACTAAGCGTCCCAATTCTTTAGTAAATGGGTCGTCCTCATCCCATATACCCCAAACAAGAGCAAGCCGTCCAGATGACTTTAAGATACGGCGAAACTCTAATAACGAGGTTGGATTAAACCAATGAAAAGATTGAAAACAACTCACTAAGTCAATCGACGCATTACTTAGACCTGTCACTTCTGCTGTCGCACAGAGGAATTCTACCATTGGGTGTCCAGTTGCCGCCAGTCTCATATCGGCATTTGGCTCAATGGCAAAGACTTTTACTTTGCGATCGCCTAACAACCGCGAACCGATACCTGTTCCTGCGCCAATATCTGCTGCAACTAACTGTGATGGGTGGTCAAGTCCTTCTAGGATGGTAGTAATTGCCTCTGCTGGATAGCTTGGTCGATACAGAGCATAATCTGTTGCTCTACCGGAGAACAAACTCGTGGGGTTCATATGGTACATAAGCGTTGCATCGGTTTTTATTTGGTCTTCTCTCATTAAATGCGACTAGGGCGATCGCCTACTTATCCTTATTGTGTCACTCATAATCTCAATACCAACTCCCTGAGTGATAGTTCTAGCAACCTTTGTTTGCAAGCAGCGATCGCCCAGCGCTGTGTTAAGCAGGTTTCGTGGATTGATTTAACTGGATCTCACGCAGTAGCAGGAAAAGGGGCAAACCGAGAGAGACTCCAACAGTCAATGTTGCAATGATCGGCATCCACCAGTGCCGAATTGAATGGCGGTTTCCTTCAGAAATAACGAATATGAGCAACGTGCAGGCAGAGAGTAATACGTCGAACCACGCGAACGCACTCATTCGAGATTGGGAAACCTCAAGGAAAGCCAAGGGAAGATTGAGTCCGTTGTCGGATAACCAAGAAACAAATGGCGTGTAGGGAAGAATGGTTCCGAATACACAGAGAATCGCGTAGAAAACCTTGAGTAACATAGAGAACAATGACTGAAGAAATGGTTGGGACAATGCTAAGAATTGAATCGGCAGCGCAACGCATTCTTCGAGGTGAAAGAACCTGAGTGGAAGCGCTGCCGTGGGTATGCCTTGTGAAGGCACAAAAGTACGCTCAGCAGGTAGATATTTCCTCAAACATGCTTGCGAAGTCCGCTTTGACTCGTGATGACTCCAGTTAGCAACAAGATTGCATATCCCCAAAGCAGCCATGCTCCATACGGACCATCTGCCCAAGGCGACATATTGGGGAACACCTGCGCAAAGAAGTACGTAGTTAGAACATCGAGCAGCATTCCAGGAATTGCCAGACAAATCGCAACATCCCTGCGCTGTTGAGGCTGTACCTTCTGCCAACGAAAGATGCCATAAACGATTAGTGGCCAGAAAGAAAGCGACCATAGAAAATTAAGGCTCATGAGTAGGCTATTACTGGGGATGAAAAAGGTGTGTCCCCACAGTCGCAGAATCAATGTTGCAATCAGCCAGATGAGAAAGCTGAGTAAAACGAAAAATCCGTATGAGATTTGCTGATCATGACTTCCAGTCATGACCGATTTGGTTGCAGTTTGCATAGATTTCTCCGTCAAAAGTGCTATAAGTGGTAAATGCGAGATTAACCTCGTATTTAAAATATACGAGAAAAACCTCGCGTTTGTCAAGAGAAATTTAAGTTATGGCTGAAGTACCCCATCAAGAACCGTTGTGGCGCTTACCGAAACAAGCGCGAAGCCGGGAGCGATTTAATCGAATTTTGGATGCGGCGGCTGAGTTGTTTGCCCAGATTGGCTACGAATCTGTAACAACCGATGAAATCGCAGCGCGAGCAAATACCTCTGTTGGAGGACTCTACCGTTTTTTCCCAGACAAGGTGGCGGTCTTTCATGCGTTGGTCGATCGCTATCTCAACCAACTTAGAGAACTGTTTTCAACCCTTCATACTGACGAAACCACGCAAATGGCGCTCGAAGCTTACATTAGTCTAGTGGTGGATGCCTTTGATCAATTTGTGACAGCAAATCCTCCCTTCCGATCTGTATTTGTGCAATCTCGCCTTGTGTCTACGGAGATTCTGGCAATGGACACGGCGTTTAATCAGGAGATTGCACAGCAATTATCCGCCTTTTTTGCAGCCCGTAATCCGGTGCTGGATCAAAGTCAAAGAGAGTTGTTGGCAACGGTAAGTGTTGAAGTCGCCAGTGCCATGGAAATTCTCTCGCTGACTCGCGATCATCATTTCCAACATCAGGTTCTGACTGAAACCAAAAAACTATTGATTGCCTACTTACGTCAATATTTCCCAGATTAATTCTGCTCCTAGATTAAGTTGCGATTCACAGATAGAAAATCAAACGATGATTCGCGCTTAAGCGCTCTGTGGCTACTGCTGTAATTAGCTTGGGATTAATTGTTGTTTCTGCAAAAATCGTTGGTACTGGGTTGGAAGTTGCTTTAATCAACTTCATAAAACCTGGTTCAAAATCATAACCGCCGGATCAAATTAACTTTGCGCAAATTGCATATGTACCACAAAGATCGCAAATTGACTGAGATTATCCAATTAAGGTAAAAGAAGTGAGCTAGGAAGTAGGTCTTGGTTTAAACTTCAACCAAGACCTACAGGAATATCAAATTGTGATCAATTCTAAGTTAGATCTCAGCAATCACACTGTTAAGTTCAAGTACATGATTCCCGTGCAATTGAGTAATCCCGTCTGGAGTAATGGTTACTGTATTAGTAAAGGAGAAAGGAATGTTTGAATTGGGTGCCACACCCAATGTAATAGTCAAGGAGTCCAGAACAGAGGACAATCCTAAATCAGAGAAAGTCTGCTCAGATACATTTCTGTTAATGACTTCATAGAAGTCATTCGGATTTCGAGAATTCGTCAGCTTATCTTCGACAAACTCAGCCACAGGTAAGATATTGCGGAACTGAGTATTGTCTACTCCGGCTTTGTAGTCTAAGCTCACACTGACGTTGGCTACAGCTGACTGTGCCGGAATCAAAACATCTTTTAATTCAAAGGAAACTAATGTGTCTGTT
>NZ_JACXAE010000061.1:0-74107 GCF_014698965.1 Iningainema tapete BLCC-T55 | reverse complement strand
TTTGTAGTCTAAGTTCACACTGACGTTGGCTACAGCTGACTGTGCCGGAATCAAAACATCTTTTAATTCAAAGGAAACTAATGTGTCTGTTGTGCCATCAGCACTGAGTGTAGTCGTGTTGCTAAATGCGAAAGGAATGTTTGAATTTGGTGCTACATCCAGTGTGATGGATGCAAAGTCCAGAACTGATGTGAAATCAAAGCTGGGATTATTCAGCAGCGACGTGGTGACATTTTTGTTGATGACTTCATAGAAGTCATTCGGATTTCGAGAATTCGTCAGGCTATCTTCAACAAACTCAGCTACTGGTAAGATATTGCGGAACTGAGTATTGTCTACTCCGGCTTTGTAGTCTAAGTTCACACTGACGTTGGCTACAGCTGACTGTGCCGGAATCAAAACATCTTTTAATTCAAAGGAAACTAGTTCACTCGTATTTGTCTGTGTACTAAAACTGTCACGCCCATACGAAGAGTCAACAATCGTAAAGGTAGCATTACTTAAGCTGACAATCGGTGAAGAGTTTTTTGTTGTTGTCATAATTATGTCACCTTCTAAATTTGATCAAAAACGGCTTTTCCTACTTTTCGTGCAGGCAATTTTTCACTCTTGATAATCCTGCGCTTTATCAAGCTTGCGATGATCAAGAACATTCATATCAGCGTGTTAGCTCTGATTGATTAAACGAGGTTGCTCAAAAGACTTGGGTTCTCTTGTCTTTAGATTGACCTACAACTCTTATTACCTTCGATTATCAAGGCTTTCGAGTTTTCTATCCCTAGAACTTTTGAATCTTTTGTAAGACTTTTACAACAACCTTATGAGAGCCAAAACTTATCCAGTTAGTCATGCCCTATGACATTCCTAATGAATGTATTGGCTTTTGTATCTAATTTTGATGACACAAAATTTGGCGAATTCATAACAGTCTCACATTACAGTATACGATCCAACTCAACCTAGAAACATTCATAAACTTTACAGAAAATTCATTATATTCTTGAATTTTTAAAGATTAAATAAACTACAAATAAATCAAATAAGCTCAAAGCAGGCATCCCTGCCTGCTTCCACAATTCGTAATTGTATACTTTTTTATTTATAAGTCCCCTTAGTGTTAACTTTTGTCTGTTGATTCCTGTCTTCTCGAATGAATTTAATTTTGTCCGACTACTTAGTGGGGCTGATAGGATTGTAGTAATTGCTTGGTGCTGGGTAGCTTGGTCGATACAGAGCATAATCTGTAGGTGCTTAAATTACAATTTAACTACGTAAGTTATGAGTAAGCAAACTTCTCATCAAGATGACGAGCATAAGTGCTATTGCTGCAGCCAGTGTGACTATTTTGATAGCAGGATTTTGCCAATTTTTAATGGCGATCGCCAGTATTGCCCAAATAGTAACGCCAGTGTAAGCTATATCATTATACTGGAAGATAATCAGCATAGCAATTGCAGTTGCCACCAGTGACATAATTACAGTCCATACTTCAGCAGAAATTCCCCAACCATACCAACCTAGAAAATACAAAGCACATGCCACATTTACCACAGTTGCAACAGCAATCCAACCAAGATAGATGCTGATGGGAATGTGAACGCACCATTTTTTGCTCCGGGTTACAGGGTTGATGCCAATCCCCAACCGCAAATACACAGCAATCAAAGGTAGCAGAATTCCTAGCATTGCCAAAACAGAAAGTAAAAAAAGCCGAGCTAGGAATAGGTAAACCCAGATAATTTGCGCTAAACAAGCAAGAACTATAAAGTATCCTATTTTGCGTAAATCAGAATCGTGTCTGTGAGAGGGTAAAACTTGGTAAATTCCGAAAGCGAATAAACCAAGGTAAATCAATCCCCAAATTGCAAAGGCATAGTTGGCAGGAGTAATGAGGACGTTCTTAAATACACTGTTAGATATTTCACCGATACTCAATCCATTGAACGGAAAGATGTTGGACAGAACGTTGACAACAAAAGCACCGACAATTGCCGCTAGAGTAGCAAGCTGCCGGAGAAGATCATGGTGAGAGCGGGAGTGGGATTGGGGAAACATAATTTTGTTTCGTTATGCATATTCAATTTAACCTGCCCAGAAGTCCCACTTTACAGCTATTTTTAGATAAATAGATCTTTTTTGCCTCACGCTAAGGCGCAAAGACGCGAAGAAGAGCGCTAAAGAATGTTGATTTGCGTGCTTTTATGTTATAATTTTCGTTCTTGGTGGCAGTTTGCCTTGTAATTGCATTCTCGCTTGAACACAATTACCACAATTGCAACCCATTTGCTCTTTAATTGGGTTTGGCTTTTCAGTCTTCGGTGTTAGTTGGCGTGGTTGTGCAGTTTCCGCTTCAGTTGATGTAGCAGGTGTAGTCCCCTCAGATGCTAATGCTGGATTGGCTAAGGATACCATCAACATCAATGCGGGACAGGCTAGTAGAATCTGATTGGTGATTTTCATGGTTGGGAATAAAAGATTTTACGCTGAGTATATGCTATGTGGTGCAAAATATCCATCAATGGAGTCGCCAACATTCAAGAGCGATCGCCCAATCTTCTTGCGTATGAATTACCAGTACCCTTACTGTAGAGTCAGGGGTAGCTATATCTATATCAACAGGTTTGTGCCGATTTTTTTCGGGATCAATTTTCAGTCCCAAAAATGCAAAAGCTTCACATGCTGCGGCACGAACATCAAGATCGTTTTCTCCTATACCTGCGGTAAATACTAAAGCATCTAATCCCCCCAAACTGGGTATCATTGCACCAATGTAAAATCGCAAACGATGAATAAACATATCCCATGCCAGTTGAGCGCGGGAGTTACCCTCGCTCATTGCACGCTTTACCTCACGCATATCATTAGATATACCAGAAATTCCTCGCAAACCGGAAGCGCGATTGAGAACATTGTTGAGCTTGTCTGCTGTATAATCGGATTGCCGCAAAAGGTGAATGAGAATACTGGGGTCAACAGCACCAGAACGACTACCCATCATCAGTCCATCTAAAGGAGTGAATCCCATAGTAGTGTCAATGCTACGACCATTTTGAATCGCTGCTAAAGAACAGCCGTTACCGAGATGACAATTAATTAAACGTAGAGATGCTAAATCTTTACCAAGGATTTGCGCAGCACGCCCAGCGCAGTACTGATGACTGATCCCATGAAACCCGTAGCGTCGGATACCTTGGTCTACCCACTCGTAGGGACCGGGATAGATTGCTGCTGCATCAGGCATACGTGCATGAAAGGCGGTATCAAAAACAGCAACTTGGGTGACTGCTCCCAAGTGTTCCTCAATTGCTTCTATGCCTTCCAAATTAACTGGATTGTGTTCGGGAGCAAGGGTAGCAAGATCGGCGATCGCATTTTTCACCTCTTCAGTGATTACCACACTCTCATGGTACTTTTCTCCACCATGCACCACCCGATGTCCCACCACATCAATTTCTGACGGCTGACTAATCACCTTTTGGGAACCTTGCCACAATGTATCTAGCACATGAGCCATAATTTGCTGTCGGGAATCTACCGGAATTTCTTCAAGTAGTTCACAATTAGCTGTTTTCACCTCAATCTGTGCCATACCTTGACGATGCGTCCAGTCTACTTTCGCCTCCCAAAGGGGATGAGTTGGTTCTTTAGATACGTCACCTGTTATCTCATAAAGACAACTCTTTTGACTACTAGATCCAGCATTTAGTACTAGTATCTTCATAAATTCCCCCCTGTACCTCGTCCCTGTATCTCGTTCCCATGCTCAGCATGGGAATGCATTCAGGAGGCTCTGCCTCCACTCAACGGTGGGAGGCAGAGCCTCATCGACTGCGTTACCTGGCACCTGGTAACGAGAGAAAACCCGGTTTCTGCATAAGAGAACCCTAATTAAGCCGCTGCGGTCGCTGCTTCCTTCAACAAACCTTCTTTTTGTGCCATTGACAACATCAGGTCAACTACACGATTCGAGTAGCCCCACTCATTATCATACCATGCCACAATTTTGAAAAAGTTTGAGTTTAATTCAATTCCAGCACCTGCGTCAAAGATACTGGAGTGGCTCGCGCCTTGAAAATCAGTGGAAACCACCTCATCTTCCGTATATCCCAAAATACCTACTAGCTCACCAAAAGCAGCCTCCTTCATAGCAGCACAGATTTCTTTGTAACTAGTAGCTTTTGCAGTCTTAAAAGTTAAATCTACTACTGACACATCAGCAGTAGGAACCCGGAATGCCATACCAGTCAACTTGCCTTTCAACTCTGGCAATACCAGCGCCACAGCTTTTGCCGCCCCTGTAGAAGAGGGTATAATATTTTGCGCTGCACCGCGTCCGCCCCGCCAGTCTTTCTTGCTAGGACCATCTACGGTAGGCTGAGTAGCAGTCATAGCGTGAACTGTAGTCATCAACCCTTCAGTCAACCCAAAGTTGTCGTTGATTACCTTAGCTATGGGAGCCAGACAGTTTGTGGTACAACTGGCATTGGAGACGACAGAATTTGTTGCTGGGTCAAACAAGTGATGATTGACACCCATCAGTAGAGTAGGAACTTTATCTGGGTCTTTGGTGGGAGCAGAAATTATAACTCGCTTTGCGCCAGCTTGCAAGTGGTTTGCCGCGCCTTCATAATTAGTAAACAGACCCGTAGATTCAACTACGTAATCTGTACCTAATTTACCCCAAGGCAACTCAGCAGGATTCCGAATTGAAACGCAAGGAATCAAGTGTCCATCAATAACAATACCATCATCTTTAGCTTCAACCTTGCCTTTAAAAGTTCCGTGGGTTGAGTCGTACTTGAATAAATAAGCAAGGTTATCTGGTGGTACTAGATCGTTAATGCCAACAAACTCGATATTAGGGTTGTTGATTCCAGCCCGAAGTACAAGTCGCCCGATCCTACCAAATCCGTTGATGCCAACTTTTAGCAATGAAGTCAAGATGGAACCTCTTATGGAAAATGACGACATTAAAGAATGCAAATTGTTAACAGTTAACAGTTAATAGTTGACAGTTAACAGTTAACAGTTAGCAATTTACAAATATCTTCTTGACCCGATTTTGACAGTAGATTCAAGCAAAAGCGGATAAGATTAGTCATCTTTTAAGGTTTAATTTGTAGAGACGTTCCATGGAACGTCTCTACGATGTTAATAAGGCCACTTCCACTCGCGAATTTCCGGCATATCTTCGCCGTACTGGTTAACGTAGCGTCTGTGTTCAATTAGCTTATCATGTAGCATTTGCTTAACATGAGCTGCTTTGTAACCAAGTTTGGGTACTCTATCAATTACGTCATCTGCTAAGTTAAAGCGGTCTAAGTCGTTGAGAACTACCATATCAAATGGTGTAGTGGTTGTTCCCTCTTCCTTGTAACCGCGCACATGAATGTTATTGTGGTTGGTACGGCGGTAGGTGAGGCGATGAATCAACCAGGGATAGCCATGAAAGGCAAAGATAATCGGCTTGTCGGTGGTGAAAATACTGTCAAAGTCTTTATCGCTGAGTCCGTGGGGATGCTCACTTTGTGGTTGAAGTGCCATCAAGTCTACCACATTAACGAAGCGCACTTTCAAATCTGAGAAGTTCTGCCGGAGAATATCTACAGCAGCTAAGGCTTCTAATGTGGGAATGTCCCCAGCACAAGCCATGACTACATCCGGTTCTGCACCTTGGTCATTACTTGCCCAATCCCAAATACCAATGCCTTTGGTACAGTGTTTAATTGCAGCGTCCATGTTAAGATATTGCAACGCAGGTTGCTTACCGGCTATAATGACATTGACATATTGACGGCTGCGCAAACAATGGTCGGTCACCGATAGCAAGCAATTGGCATCAGGTGGCAGATATACCCGAATTACTTCTGATTTCTTGTTGACTACATGATCGATAAAACCTGGATCTTGGTGGGAGAAGCCGTTATGGTCTTGTCGCCAAACGTGGGAGGTAAGCAGGTAGTTGAGGGAAGCGATGGGTCTACGCCAGGTGATGTGCCGGGTAGTTTTCAGCCACTTGGCGTGCTGGTTGAACATTGAGTCTATAATGTGGATAAATGCCTCGTAGCAAGAGAAAAATCCGTGACGACCTGACAGGAGGTATCCTTCTAACCATCCTTGGCAAGTATGTTCACTGAGGATTTCCATCACCCGACCGTCGGCAGACAGGTGTTCGTCGTCAGAAACTTTTTCGGCTACCCAAGTCCGGTCTGTGACATCGAATACAGCGTCCAAGCGGTTTGATTGGGTTTCGTCGGGACCGAAGATGCGAAAGTTGCGGCTTTGTGTGTTAAGTTTCATCACATCCCGCAGGTATTTCGCCGTTACTTTGGTGGCTTCAGCAACAGTTCTGCCAACTTCTGTAACATCGACTGCGTAATTCTCGAAGTTGGGCAGTTTCAAACCATGCAACAATACGCCGCCGTTGGCGTGGGGATTGTCACCCATGCGTCGTTGACCAATGGGTGCTAGTTCTGCTAATTCTGGAATCAGCTTGCCGTTTTCGTCGAAGAGTTCTTCGGGCTTGTAACTCTTCATCCACTGTTCTAGAAGTGTCAGGTGTTCTGGTTTGCCTGCTAGTTCGCCAAAGGGAACTTGGTGCGATCGCCAGAAATCTTCTGTCTTTTTACCATCAACTTCTTTTGGTCCTGTCCAACCTTTAGGGGTTCTCAGGATAATCATCGGCCATTGGGGACGTTCGCTGAAACCATTAGTGCGGGCATCTTCTTGAATTTCTTTGATTTCGTGAATCACAGTATCCAAAGTTGCCGCCATTAGCTGATGCACAGTTTCCGGTTCAGAACCTTCTACAAAGTAAGGCTTGTAGCCATAACCGATAAATAAGCTTTCCAACTCCTTGTGGCTCAACCGTGCCAACACTGTTGGATTAGCAATTTTGTAACCGTTGAGGTGTAAAATCGGGAGTACCGCACCGTCATACACGGGGTTGAGAAACTTGTTTGAGTGCCAGCTTGCAGCTAAAGGTCCTGTTTCCGCTTCTCCGTCACCGACAACGCACGCAACTATCAAATTAGGGTTGTCAAAAGCAGCACCATAGGCGTGAGATACAGCATAACCAAGTTCACCACCTTCGTGGATGGAACCAGGAGTTTCCGGTGCTACGTGACTAGGTATACCACCTGGGAAAGAAAACTGTTTAAATAGGTGTTTCATCCCCTCAACATCTTGGGAGATGTTGGGGTAGTAGGCACTGTAGGTCCCTTCTAAATAGGTGTTGGCGACTATTCCAGGACCTCCATGACCGGGACCTGCAATGTAAATCATGTCCAGGTCATTCTTTTTAATCACCCGGTTGAGGTGAAGGTAGATAAAGTTAAGACCTGGAGTTGTTCCCCAGTGTCCTAAAAGTCTGGGTTTGACGTGTTCTATCTTCAGTGGTTCTAAGAGCAGTGGATTGTCTTGTAGATAGATTTGCCCAACAGAAAGGTAGTTAGCTGCACGCCAGTAGGCGTTCATTTTACGTAGTTCTTCTTCTGTTAAAGGCTTTGTCTGTGGAGGACTTGCTAAAGTCATATTAATGCTCCAATACAAAAGGACTTTGACGAATTCACCCGTGAAATTTAGTTGTATATCGTCAAGTGTAAAAGAAATCTTTACAAATGCGGTTAATAACCTTTTTGAAAGGTTAGCAAATTAAGCATTTAACTGGGTAATTTTTAACAATAATTTTATTTTAAGAAGAGGCGATCGCGATCGCCTCTTGGAAGAAGCTGTTTTCTCAGAGTACTGTCAAAAGCCTCTACTGTAAATATTTTTTCAAAAAACCGTAAATCTAAATTTTATATGTTAAATATCTCTTTTGATAGAGGTAATTCTTTTTGTTTAAAATTTATTTATCTGCGGGTTAAGCTGAGTATAACTGTATTCTAATGGAAAAACAAGTGGCGGTGCATCAGGCTCAAATCTAATTTGTGAGCTTTGTAGATAAGTTTGATCAATTTCAAAGGCTAGCCAGTGTCTTTGTAAAGACTCTGCAACACGCCCAGTCACGTTAGAACCAGCAAAGGGTTCTAAAACTAAATCTCCTGGTTCAGTACAAAGGTTGATGACAAATTCGGGCAAAGATGGAGGAAAACGCGCAGGATGAGGTTTTAGCCCTTCCTGTTTACATCTTCTCAAATAATAGTCATTTGAAGATGTATTAGAAGCGGCAATGACGTTAACAGGTTGAATAGATTCATCGCCAACTTCTTCTGGCTCTACTCGAACTGGAGCGCCAATTTCTCTATTCAAATCTTCGTGGGCATCAATAATATTTGGAGGTATTGCACCGCCGCGATCGTTACGAAATTTATTTGATATATCATGTCCGGAGGGTCTTAATTTAGGATCATAGCCATTTTTAAGTAAATTTTTCATTGCATCACTATAAGGTTTTAGTACTCTACGATTGTTAGCTTTTGGATGAGGATCTTTAGACAGCCACCAAACATTGTTAACTGCATCCTTAACTCGTTCTCTACGAACTGTCACCCATTCGGCTGGTGTAGGTAGCTTAGCTGGGTTATACCAGTAAAGTTCTTGCGCAAGGTAAAAACCTAATCCACCCCTATTTTGAGGTTTACATAAATGAACAACAAGTTCAAAATGGTAAAGAGAGCGAACAGGATTACCTTTGATCCAGCTACCGCCAATGTCAATTACAAGAGAACCTTTAGGCTTGAGAACACGATAGAAATGTGTTGCAAACGCTGAAAACCACTGTATATATTCATCAGCATCGACATTACCATAATCTTTCTTACGCACAAGCGCAAATGGTGGAGAAGTACAAATTAAATCAACACTTTCATCAGGAATCAACTTTATTAGCTCCAAAGTATCTCCTAGATAAGCAGCACCAAGTTGGGTTTCGTAAACAGGACTTCGCTCTAGCTTCATCAACTTAATATGTACAAGACAACTAAAAGGTATTTAAACTCGACCCTATGAGCAGATATAGACTAGCATTTATTTACTACAACTGCGCTACTAACTTAAGTCTTTACTTTGACTAGTATATAATGTTAAATTAAAAACTAAGTACATAAAGAGCGTTATGTTTATAAGCGGTTCCAAAGTAAATGCTTAACTCAGTTGTTACTTCGTGTTAATGTTTAAACAGTATATCTATAAGATATGACTACTGCTTTCACAAGAAAGCAGTAGTTTGAGAGTCTGCGTGTAGAGGAAAATCTTTGTGCTTTGTTAACGGAGATTTAAAAGTGATTCGCCAGACAATTTTCAACCATGATATTCTGACCTGTACCCATGAGCTTGTACTTGGTCATCATCTTTATTCTAGTAGGGCGCTAGGTCTAACTGAACCAGAAGACATGATCCAGTTACATCTGGATTTAAAGTCACAATGGGATGCAATTACTTCTCACTATTCACGTATCGGTTTAAATTACAGCCAAAATATTATCTGGGATGCCTCGCTGGGAGTATTGGCTAACAAAAACTGCAATATTTCTGTTTTCTACTTTGGTGATTGTGTCTGCCCAGACAGTTATGCGGCTGATTGGTTTAATCGAATTGATCCTGAGTGGTTTAATGTAGTTAAATTGATGAACTCCAAGAACAATTTTATACTGCTTGCACAAGAGCTTGGAGTTAGCGTTCCGAAAACGTTTTGTTTTGAAAACAAGGGAGCTATTGAAGACTTAACTCAATTTCCTTATCCGTGTTATCTCAAACTTGCCTTTTCTGTTAATGGTATTGGTATTAGTCGATGTGAAAACGAGCAGCAGCTAGGTTCTTTTGTGCAAACGCTTTGGGAGCATGTACCTTTGCAAATTCAAGAAGAGATTGCCGCTTCTAGTTTTTTAAATTTGCAATATCGTGTTACAGCGTCGGAACTCCAACGTGTTGCAGTAACTTCCCAGATCCTTAATGGTTGCGTTCATGTTGGTAATCGCTATCCTAGTAAGCATCAACCTTGGGAAACTGTTGAACCAATAGCCAAGTGGATGATGCAACAAGGGATGAAGGAGGTATTTGCTTTTGATGTTGCGGTTGTTGAAGATGCAGCAAAAACTCGTTATCTAGCAATTGAGTGCAATCCGCGCTTTAATGGTGCATCCTATCCTACAGGTATTGCTAAGAAACTTAAGATCCCAAGCTGGAGTTGCGAAACTTTTATCACAAAATATCGCTCCCTTGAGCAAATAAATCTGAGTGATATTGAGTTTAATGCCCAAAGCAATACTGGTGTTGTGCTTGTCAACTGGGGTTGTATTCTAGTTGGCAAAATTAGCATCTTGCTTGCTGGCTCTATCCAAGAGCAGAATGAACTTCGAGCTATACTGCAGCAACGACTCTAAAAGCTCTTCGTTCCCATCCACAGGCTGGGAACGAGAGAACACGGGTTCAATAGGGTTTGAAGGGCGAATCGCACTTCATGCCAGCACTACATAGTTACACCATATTTCTTGCCAATTTCACATAATTTATCGAACTGTTCCTGGGAAGCTTGAGCTAATTTCTCATCTGTTGGTAGTGTTTTTTGCTTACCTTGTGGAACCAAATACAATACGTAAAGTGAAATAAAATCCACCGCAATCCCTAAACCTGGTAAAGCATGTTTATCAGCTTGCTGTCCAGCGACGAGAATTGCCATCCCACCTTCTATAGTGTTTCTTGTGGCTTCTACAAATTGACCGATCAGTTTTGGAATATAATCGGCTGGTGAAAGATTCTCTAACGTTCTTGGATCGTGAGTAAATTTGAATCCTGCTGCTTTTGCTTGCTCTAGGACACACCATTGTGTAAATTCTTGCAGCGCTGCATCAGGAAGTTGAGGGATATATTGATGTAGTGTTGATTCAGACACAAGCAAACCTTTGTAAATTTTGTAGTAGGGGCGAACGGCTGTTCGCCCTTACGCTGTACGAAAACGCGCCAATTCCTCACCGGTTTTGGCATCATGGGCGTGAACGGTGCAAACTAGACAAGAATCGAAAGAACGTGCTACGTGACCAACCTCCACAGGATCTTTTGCATCTTCAATGGGTGTTCCGATTAAAGCTGTCTCAATCGGACCGCGTACTCCTTCGCCGTCACGAGGTCCTACATTCCAAGTAGTGGGGGCAATAACTTGATAATTTTTAATCTTGCCACCCTCTAACTCTACCCAGTGACACAAAGAACCGCGTGCTGCTTCTGTTGCACCCCAACCACGTCCATCTTTTTCTTTGGGTTTGATATACCAGGGGTCATTGAGCTTAAACTCACGCAAGCACCGTTCAGCTTGGCGATATAACTTGACAATTTCGTGAACTCGTGCTAAAGAGCGTAAGTGGATACTTGCCCCACCCATTTGCTTGAATGCATCTAAAATAAACCCATCGTAGTGTTGCCAAGACTCACCATGCTTCCCACCAGCCACCAACTGACGCGCTAGGGGACCTGCTTCTAAGCGTCCGTAGTCTTGGTGTCGCACTGCACTTGACCAAGAATAGGCGCTGTTGAAGTCTTTGGTGTTATTCGGAATCGGTTTAGTTGTGCGTTCAAAGGGGTGAACGTCTGTTGTTCCTTCGTCATACCAAGAGTGAGTTGTATTCTCACGGGTAAAGGTATGATCCATTAAAGTGTGAGTGTCAGTGAAACTGTCATACACTCCACTTTTCATAATCATAGCAGCATTTCGTCCGGCGATCGTTGGTTTTTGGTATTTGTCTTCATGAGGTATGTATCCCCAAGTGACATATTTACCTATACCAGCACCATATTTATCTAAACCAATATCTAAACCCATGCGCCAGTAGAAACCTAAGTCAGATTCACGATGCTTGATGTCTTCATCTAGCCATGCCATGAAGTCATCATAAGTCTTGATTTCTTCATAGCGTTCCAAAGAACAACCCAACCACACAGGTTCTAACCAGTTGGTGCGGAAATATTCTAGAATTGCCCAAGCGCGGGTAATGTCTGTTAAGGTGGGAGCGCACATCACTCCACCAGGAACCATATAACTAGAGTGGGGCCATTGTCCACCTAAGAGGGCATAAATTTCTACAGGTTTGGCAGAAATGGTGACGCCGAGTTCGTAAGATGTACCAGTGAAGGCGGCAAAACGTTTGCAAGCTTCTTCGTAAAAGCGGCTACTGCGGTACTTTTTGTGAGTTAAGTCGATCGCAAATAAACCGTAGAAGGCTCTTGGTATACTTTGGATGGTTTCGACAATTTGACCGATGTTTCTGGCAAGGATGGCATTGCGGGGAACTTCTGTTTCCCAAGCTGTATCTAATGCCCAAGATGCACAAGTCAGGTGGGAACCTCCGCAAATACCGCAGATACGAGGTGTAACAATTAATCCTGCTTGGGGGTCTTTGCCGCGCAGGATAACTTCAAATCCTCGGAAAAGTTCGGCATGTGTCCAAGCGTTGACTACGTACCCATCTTCTATTTCCACTCGAACATCTAAGTCGCCTTCTACTCTCCCCAGGGGGGATATGTCTAATGTTTGAACTCCCATTCTCCTCTCTCCTGTGTTAACAGTTGACAGTTGACAGTTAACAGTTAACAGTTAACAGTTAACTAAACTGTAAAAATATCTTCGTCTGCCCAAGCAGGTGCGATGTCTTTTGCTACCATAGTGAGGACAGCATAGTCTTTCTTTTTGACTCCTGGTGGTAGTTCTTTAGGAACTCCCATTACAGTTTGCGTTTTAAAGACGGTTCCTGGTTGGAGATCGTAGAAGGGAAATTCTGGTTCGGTGCAGCCTAGACAAGGCATTCCGGCACGGGTTTTGGAAGAGACGCGGTTCCACAGTATCCGGTTGCAGGATGAATGAGTCATTGGACCACGACAGCCTAAGTCGTAGAATAGACATCCTTTACGTTGCCCGAATTCGGATGTAGATGCTTTGTAGGCGAAGTGGGAGTTGCGAGTGCAACCTGTTTGAGTATATGTATTGAAGAAGGTTTGAGGACGATGCAGTTCGTCGAGGGTGATATCACCAATTCTACCTGTGGCGATCACCACTAATATTTGGCTAATCCAATCAGGATGGGCGGGGCATCCGGGAATATTAATCACGGGTAATCCTGATTGGGAGCGAAAATCTTTGCCTAAAAAACCGCCTTCAGTACGTTTGAGAAATTGCAATCCAGTTGATTCGCTGGGGTTGGGTGCCATTGCGGGAATTCCTCCCCATGTGGCGCAGTCTCCCACGGCAACCACAAAACTAGCAACTTTGGCTAAGTCACTCAACCAGTCTTTCATCGGGCGATCGGCAAAACGATTCCATTCCCCTGTACCATTAGGAGCGTTAACAACTGTGCCTTCAAATACTAAAATATCTAAAGGAATTTTACCTTTAATACAGTCCCAGAGTATTTCTTGTAAATTTTCACCTAATTCAAATCCCAAGGATGGATGCCAAAGTACCTTCATACCAAAGTCAGCAATTAAGTCACAAGCCGTAGGTTCTTCGGCATTGAGAAAAGACATTGTATTCCCAGAACAGGCACCACCCTGAAGCCAGAGTATGTTAGTCATTTTTGTTATAAGACAGAGGACAGCAGGTTTAATTAATTTTATTTTATTTAACTCCCACCTTTTTCTAATTTAACTTTTCAAAATAAAACTAAAATAAAAACATAATAAAAAAGTTATGTAATAACAGATTTTCTGGAAAAATAAAAATATTATGTAAGTGTATGTGTAAGGGGCGTTCTACTTATAGAAATATATGTTTTTTAGAAAAAAAATTAAGTTTTCCCAACTATTTTATGATTCCTAGTATCACAGATTCAGCAGTAAAAGCAGCTATTGCCGCCATAAAATCAGAGTCAGCAACGACACCAGAAAAAATTGAAATGCTGATTGAGATGGCATTAGGTTTTCAAAAAAAGCCAAAAACAACTCAAGATTTGCATAATGCAGTTGAATTGTACGCACAAGCGGAGCAATTATGTGGTGAAGATTATCTTTTCTTGAAAGCTAGGGCAAAAGCGGGGATGGCGTCTGTATTACGTACAATTCCAGATGTCGGAGCAGAATTTTTGCAGCGATCGCTTGCTCTTTATTCCGAGGCTCTACCAATTTTACAACAATTTGCCAAGCCAGCAGAAGTGGCGGAAGCGCAGATGAATTTAGGTTTGGTATTGCAATCTTTAGTACCATTTAATTTGGCACGTATAGGAGATAGTATCAAGGCTTATCAAGAGGCTTTAAAGGTGTTTACTTGGGAAAAATATCCCCAGGAATATGCTATTTTACAAAATAATATTGCGATCGCTTACCTTTCAATGCCTATGACTTCTCAACAAGATTATTTGCGTCAGGGGTTGGCGGTGCAAACTTTTGAAGAGGCGTTGAAGCATATTCGGCTCATTGAGCATCCCAGGGAATATGCGATGTTGCAAAATAATTTGGGTAATGCTTTGCAGTATTTACCTAGTGCGCATCCTGTGGATAATATTTTGCAGGCTATTGCTGCTTATGATGAGGCTTTGAAGGTTCGTTCTGCTCACAGTACTCCTTTGGAGTATGCTAATACGATTTCTAATAAGGCTAATGCTTTGTCTGGTTTGGATTGGCGGCAGGCATGTGTTTTTTATCAGGAGGCTTGGGATATTTTTAGTCGGTATGGTGAGGTGGGGCAGGCTCAGGTTGTGGGTGAGGCGTTGAGGGAACTGGAGGAATTGAACCGCAAAGACGCAAAGGACACGAAGGAATAAGATAAGAGGAGGAAAATGACAATGATGGGTGATTTGGTGAATAGTTTGGTGGTTGGTGATATTAATTTGTTGACGGGGTTGGTGTGGTTGTTGATGGCAACTGTTTTGTCTATGGTTGGTGGTGCTGTTGGGGGGATGTTGTTGGCTGGGAAGGATATTGGTTATGAGTTTTCAGCTATGCTGGGGGGGTTGTTTGCTCCTGCTGGTGTGGTTCCTGGGATAGTTTTGGGGTTGTTTTTGTTGGGTTGGTTGAGGAGTTTTTAGGGGGTTTTATGTTTGAGATGGGTTGGTTTTCTGCTAAGTTGTTTTTGAAGGGTAAGTTATTACGCGATCCTTTATATTTTTGGCGTCAAACTGCTATTGGTTGGGGTGTTGGTTTGGTGTTGATGGTGTTACTGGGTGTGCTGAGGTTTCCTTTGTGGTTTCCTGTGGTTGTGTCTAGTTTGTTTGTGGGTGGAATGATGCCTTTTCTTCTTAAGGATTTCAAAATGAAGTAGAGACGCTCCGCCGGAGCGTCTCTACAATGGCGGGGCGTCTGTAGAATTGTTGCAGTAAAATAAATGGTGAAAATGCTCTTTTCGTCCCAAGCTGCTGAGGTGATTTTAGGTAGGAGTGTTGCACCGGGGGAGTTGGCGGCTCCTGTTGCACCTAGTAGGCAAGAAATGTTTGCTCCTCGTGGTGTTTGTTTGGTATCTTCTGGATCTTTATGGGTTTCGGATACGGGACATCATCGTTTGTTAGGATGGCGTGTACCGACAACAGATAGTCAGCCTGCTGATTGGGTTATTGGACAACCTGATTTTTACCATGAGGGACAAAATGCACGCATGTCACCCGGAAGGGCAACTTTTAGTGTACCGACTGGCATTTGTGCTTGTGGAGAAGGATTGGCGGTGGCGGATGCTTGGAATCACCGAATTTTAATTTGGAAACAGTTACCGGAAGATAGTAATGTTCCAGCGGATTTGGTGTTAGGGCAAGCTAATTTTACTGATAATGAACCAAATAGAGGATCTTCAGCAGATGCTCATACTTTATATTGGTGTTATGGAGTTTTTTATCACCAAGGACGGCTATTTGTTGCTGATACCGGAAATCGTCGGTTATTGATTTGGCATCAATTACCAGAAGAAAATGGTCAACCCGCTGATATAGTGTTGGGACAACCGGATATGCGATCGCGCAATGAAAACGACGGTAATACTCCTTCAGCATCGAGTATGCGTTGGTGTCATGATATTACATTTTGGGGAGAACATCTGGTTGTCACTGATGCTGGTAATAACCGTGTAATGATTTGGCAGGGAGTACCAACGGAAAATAATACCCCTTGTGCAATAGTATTAGGACAAAAAAGTTTTGATGCTGTAGAAATGAACCAAGGCGCTTATTTTCCCAACGCCAGTAGTCTCAGTATGCCTTATGGTGTAGCAGCTACTGATGAGTGGTTGATTGTTGCAGATACAGGTAACTCCCGATTGTTAGGTTGGAATTCGTCACAATCAATTATCTCCGGTGTTGAAAGTAATGCGATCGCCGGACAATTAAATTTTCACACGAAAAATGAAAACCGTAATTATGGACTACCAACACGAGATAGCCTCAACTGGTGCTATGGAATAAAAGTATATGGCAACACAGCAGTAATAGCCGACTCTGGAAACAACCGAATTCTACTTTGGAAAATAACTTAGTATTTCTTCCTTCGCGCTCTTTGCGTCTTCGCGGTTCAAAACATATGCCCATAGAAGAAATCAGAATTCGTGGCACAGTTCAAGGAGTAGGATTTCGACCTACAGTATATCGTATAGCAAAAGCCTGCGGATTAAGTGGAGAAGTTTGTAACGACGGACAAGGAGTCTTAATTAGAGCATCTGGAAGCGTTGCATCAATAGAAGAATTTATCCAAAGATTACAGCAAGAATGCCCACCACTAGCAAGAATTCATCAGTTGACACGCAAGCCTTACCAAGGAGAACTTACTTTTAATGATTTTGTCATTACTGATAGTGTGAGTAGTGCAGTAAAAACAGAAATTACCCCTGATGCGGCTACTTGTCCCCAATGTAAAGCAGAAATTTTCGACCCTTTTAGCCGCTACTTTCGTTATCCGTTTACCAATTGTACTCATTGTGGTCCCCGCTTGAGTATTATTCGTAGGATTCCTTATGACAGACAAAATACCAGCATGGCTGCTTTTGCTATGTGTTCGGATTGTGCGCAGGAATATAAAGATGTTGAAAATCGTCGATTTCATGCTCAACCTATAGCTTGTCATATTTGTGGTCCGGTGGTAACTTTAGAACGTGCTGATGGTAAACCAATTACAGCTTCGATGTTTTCGATGTTGGATGATGTTGATGCTGTCTGTAGTTTGTTGCAAAAGGGTGAGATTGTCGCGATTAAAGGGTTAGGTGGAATTCATCTTGCTTGTGATGCAACAAACGAAACTGCCGTGCAAAAACTCCGGCAGCGCAAAAAGCGCGGGAGCAAACCCTTTGCTTTAATGGCGCGAGACATAACAGTAATTGAGGAATACGGCACCATCAACGCCAAAGAAAGAGAATTATTAGAAAGTTCTGCCGCCCCAATTGTATTGATGCAGTGTAGAGACGCCCCACCGGGGCGTCTGCACGAAAGGCGTCTGTACGAGCAACAAAATCCAATCCAAAATCCAAAATCCAAAATCCAAAATCTAATTGCGCCTGGGCAAAATACCCTGGGCTTTATGCTACCTTACACCCCGTTACACCACTTAATTCTCAAGCGGATGAATCGTCCGATTATCCTTACAAGTGGCAATTTGGCTGATGAACCACAATGTATTGATAATGACGTAGCGCGGCAAAAGCTAAGTGAAATTGCTGATTATTTTCTTCTGCATAATCGTCCGATTGTCAATCGTGTAGATGATTCTGTAGTGCGAGTGGTAGATGATAAAGTGCAAACAATTCGCCGCGCTAGAGGATACGCACCAGCCCCAATTAATTTACCACCAGGATTTGAGAAAGTATCTCAGATTTTAGCAATGGGCGGTGAGTTGAAAAATACCTTTTGTCTGTTACGTGATGGACAAGCGATTCTTTCTCAACATCTGGGAGATTTAGAAAATGCTGCTACTTTTCAAGCTTATCAGGATACGCTGAAGTTATACTTAAATTTATTTGAGCATAAACCAGAAGCGATCGCTATTGACCTTCATCCCGAATATCTATCCACAAAACTGGGTAAAGAATTAGCAACCGCTAATCAAATCAAAGTTCACCACATCCAACATCATCACGCCCATGTTGCTGCTTGCATGGCAGAAAATGGTATTCCTCTCGATTCGCCCCCCGTGTTAGGTATCGCTTTAGATGGATTAGGTTATGGTACAGATGGAACACTTTGGGGTGGAGAGTTTTTATTAACACAATACCACCAATTTAAACGTTTAGCAACATTTAAGCCAGTAGCCATGATTGGTGGGACAAAAGCAATTAGAGAACCTTGGCGTAACACCTACGCGCAATTAAACAAGGCCTTTACTTGGGAAGAATTACAAAATAAGTATAGTGATTTAGAACTGTTTAATTTTCTACAGCAAAAGCCACTTAAACTTATCAATCAACTAATAGAAAAAAGAATCAACTCACCTGTAACTTCATCAGTTGGACGTTTATTTGATGCTGTAGCTGCGGCGCTCGGCATTTGCCGAGAAGAATGTAGCTATGAAGGACAAGCAGCGATAGAAATGGAAGCTTTAGTAGATAAAAGTATCTTAAATAATCATAAAGAAACGTTTATTTATCCTTTTCAGATTGAACGATTAGATAGTATTTATCTAATAGACTCGCGTCCCATGTGGCAGGCTTTGCTTGATGATTTGCAGCAGCAGATACCTCGAGAAGTTATAGCTGCTAAATTTCACCAAGGCTTGGCTAAAGTAATTGTAGAAACTGCTACATATCTTTGTGAGCAAAATGTCATAAATCAAGTTGTACTAACAGGAGGAGTTTTTCAAAATTGTATTTTGTTAGAAGAAGTTGCTAGGGGTTTAGAAGCATTGGGTATTAATGTGCTAACTCACAGCTTAGTTCCATGTAATGATGGTGGTTTGTCTTTGGGGCAAGCTGTCATTGCTGCTGCACAGTTTAAATATTAATGAACCGCAAAGACGCGAAGAGCGCGAAGAAGAAAATATGTGTTTGGGAATTCCTGGTAAAATTACAGAAATAACTGACGCTAAACAGAAATTAGCGGTTGTTGATGTTGGTGGTGTGAGGCGTCAAGTTAATATTGCTTGTATAGTTGATGAACAGCATCCGGCTGAGTCTTGTGTTGGTGATTGGGTGCTGGTTCATGTGGGCTTTGCTATGAATCGTATTAATGAAGAAGAGGCGAAAGTAACCTTACAGTTATTAGAGGAATTAGTTAATAGTTAATAGTTGATGGTAAAAAATTAACAATTAACAATTAACAATTAACAATTAACAATTTATATGAAATACGTTGATGAATTTCGTGAACCACAAAAAGCTGTTGCTTTACTCCATGAAATTGAAAGATTGTGCCACCAGTTAGCACAGCCGATTAAAATAATGGAGGTGTGTGGTGGTCATACTCATTCTATATTTAAATATGGTATAGAAGAAATTTTGCCTGATGCAATAGAATTAATTCATGGTCCAGGTTGTCCTGTGTGTGTGATGCCAAAGGGGAGGTTAGATGATGCGATCGCTATCTGTGAAAATCCTCACGTTATTTTGGCTACTTTTGGCGATGCAATGCGGGTTCCCGGTTCTAAAACTAGTCTGTTGCAAGCGAAAGCACAAGGGGCAGATATCCGCATGGTATATTCTCCCTTAGATAGTCTGCAAATTGCTAAGGATAACCCTGACAAGGAAGTTGTGTTCTTCGCCTTAGGTTTTGAGACAACAGCGCCTAGCACAGCTTTTACTATTTTGCAAGCGGCAGCAGAAGGAATCAATAATTTTAGTATGTTTTGCAATCACGTACTTGTGATTCCCGCACTCGCTGCACTGCTAGACAATCCCGATTTGCAACTGGATGGGTTTATTGGTCCAGGTCACGTTAGTATGGTGATTGGTACTGACCCTTACCAGTTTATTTCCCAACAATATCATAAACCAATTGTGATTTCGGGGTTTGAACCAATAGATATTTTTCAATCTATTTGGATGTTGATGCAGCAATTGGTAGAAAATCGTTGTGAAGTTGAGAATCAGTATAACAGGGTGGTAGAGAAAACGGGGAATGAAGTGGCGATCGCCGCGATGAACAAAGTTTTTGCAGTGCGAGAAAACTTTGATTGGCGAGGCTTAGGCGACATCCCCTATTCTGGGTTAAAAATTCGTCCCGAATATGCTCAATTTGACGCTGAACAAAAATTTACCATTCCTAATCTCAAAGTTGCTGACCATAAAGCTTGTCAATGTGGTGAAATACTCAAAGGAGTCTTAAAACCTTGGCAATGCAAAGTATTTGGTACAGCTTGCACTCCAGAAACACCGATTGGTACTTGCATGGTATCTACCGAAGGTGCTTGTGCAGCTTATTACAAGTATGGTCGCTTTTCTCAGGTGGCTCAGAAAAAGGTGGTAAGTGCCATTCCTATATGAGCAATAAGCACCATGTTCATTTTTTAGCAGCAACCAAAGAAACCCCAATAATGACGAAGACGATTCCTGTTATGCGTAATGGACTAGCTGGATATTTGGTAAGCCCGATGACACCATAATGATCTAAAAAAAGTGCTGCAATCATCTGACCTGCAATTGTGAGTGCTAATGTAAGTGTTGCCCCAATTTTAGGTGTGGCAAAAATAGTTGACCAAACATACAAAGTTCCTAAACAGCCTCCTACCCACATCCACCATGACGTTTGAGAGAGCGAAGTCCAAGTAGGAAGTGGATAGCGGGCAAAGAAACAAATAGTAAGCGATGCGAGAGTGCCAGCAAGATATGAAATAAATGTAACTTGCATTGGCTGACCAACATAACGTTTTAAAAAAGCGTTAAGAGCAACCTGAACGGGTAAAACAGCGCCACCGATAAGTGCTGTTACCAAGTAAATGCTTCTAGGACTCATAAGATATCACTCCGAAAACTGCTCCAATCGCAAATCAACTGCTATCTCGAACTTTGAGAGTCGCTTGTCACTGCAATAGCACTAACTTCAAGCTTTAGTCGCCTGTCAACTAGCCGCTTCACTTCAACTAAGGTGCTTGCTGGATAGTTTCCGAGGAAATACTTTTCCATCACTTCGCCAATGGCATTTTGATCTTCCATGTTGGTGACGAAAACATCCGTTCGCACAACGTCAGCAAATGTTGCACCACTTGCTTGCAGGCACTTTTTCAAGTTCTCCATCACGAGGCGCGTTTGCTCTCGTACATCATCTGGAGGATTCAACTTGTCATGCTCGTGTGGATGCTCGTGGTAGAGCGGTAGTGCAGTTGCTCCTGAAATAAACAGCAGATCGCCTGTGTGTTTAACTCGTATTAGCGGAGCATAGGGCATAAAGAAGTCAGTCTTCTCGACTTCAACAACCTCACGATTTGGATTCATTGGATAGTCCTCGTAAAGAGTTTTCAGCAATTGTGAGTTTCTGGTGAAGACAGTCTCAACACTTGAAAAAGTTACCTAGCCTTGCCTAAATATCTCTAAATTAAGTATCTTAATTTAAAGATACTGGGCTTAAATCTTTATGTCAAGTATCTTGATGTAAAGATATATCAGGCGAAAGTACTAAATTTGGTTTAGTGTTATGGATTACGTTGACTACATTTTGAAGCAGTGGAGTGATGAAAGACCAGATCTTGACGGGTCTGCGATGGGTATAATTGGACGCATAGTCAGGCTCGCAAGACACTTTGAGCGTAAGATCCAAAATAATTTGGTAGCTTTTGACTTAAGCATCGGTGAGTTTGAAGTTCTAGCAACTCTACGACGCTCTGGAGCACCCTACCAGCTTTCACCAACAGATCTTTATAAATCCGTAATGCTTTCTTCAGGAGCAATGACAAATCGGGTTGACAGACTAGAGCAAGCAGGGCTAGTCTACCGTAGTCGAGACAAGAGCGATCGCCGAGGGGTACTGGTTTGTCTCACACCTGAGGGACTCACCTTAATCGATCAAGTAATTGCAGTTCATTTTGCGAGTATGCAGCAACTGCTTGCTGAGCTTACACCAGTGGAACAAAAGTTAATAACAGATTCGCTCCGTAAGCTTTTACTTACCTTTGAGGAGAGTACTTGTGACTAGCTGTCGCACTAAGCTCCCAATCTCCTCATTCCCCAAACAAAGTTTTCCATCGTCCAACTTGTAGATTGTTGAATTTCTCCTTAAGTAAGTCCTATTTCATCGTTAACTGCAGTACTCTTGACGGTAAGGCATCATAACATCAGCATTGGGGAGCGTAAAGCACCTGAACAAGGCTTATTCTGAAATAAGTCTACTGATTCAATCGCAAACTATGCTCAATGTTACTCACCTAAACCTTTTCTGCATTGCGGCGATCGTCTTGATTATCACCCCAGGTCCTGATATGCTTTACGTCATTGCCCGCAGTATTGGACAAGGAAAAATTGCTGGCATTGTCTCTGCTTTGGGAATTTGTGTTGGAATTCTCGTGCATACCTTAGCAGCTGCCATTGGACTTTCAGCCTTGTTGATGACTTCAGCCCTAGCCTACAACATCGTTAAATACGCTGGCGCTGCTTACCTAATCTACTTGGGAATTCGTACTATCTTAAGCCGTGAGGAGCAGAATACCTTTGCCACTCGGCAACGAATAAGCTTGACAACTACCTTTTCTCAAGGAGTGCTTTCAAACGTACTTAATCCCAAAATTGCGCTTTTTTTTATAGCTTTCCTACCACAGTTCGTTGACACAACTCAAGGTGGAATTGCTTTGCAGATAGCCATTCTAGGACTAATCTTCGACGCAATGACTATTTTTTGTTTTGTATCAGTGGCATATTTAATTTGCACACCTAAATTAAATGAGTATTAGTAGGTTGGGTTGAACGATAGTGAAACCCAACAAATAACTAGCCTTTCTCAATGTTGGGTTTCGTTCCTCAACCCAACCTACCTTTTAAAGAAAGTGACATTCCCCCCACAATTTAATCAATTTAAACAGAATTTAATATGAATATTTCCTCCACTAATCCAGCACAGCATCCCCTCTTGCAAAAAGTTAATCGTCGTCAAGGTATGCAAGATACTCATATTACCCTCGCGCATGGTAGCGGTGGCAAAGCAATGCGCGATTTAATAGATAATATTTTTGTCAATACCTTTGATAATCCCATTCTCTGCCACTTAGAAGACCAAGCAACCTTCAAATTAGCAAGTTTAACAGAGAAAGGAGATAGACTAGCCTTTACCACTGATTCCTATGTTATAGATCCTTTATTTTTTCCTGGCGGTGACATAGGAGAATTAGCCGTCAATGGTACAGTCAATGATTTAGCCGTCAGTGGTGCAACACCATTGTATCTTAGCTGTAGCGTAATAATAGAAGAAGGATTAGCAGTAGAAACCCTACATCAAGTAGCCAAAAGTATGCAAGTAGCCGCTAAAAAAGCAGGCGTGCAAATTGTGACAGGCGACACAAAAGTTGTTGAGCGTGGTGCAGCAGATAAACTATTTATTAACACCGCAGGAATTGGAATAATCCCAGCAGGAATTGCTATTTCTGCCCGTAACATTCAACCCGGAGATGCCATAATTATCAATGGTGAAATAGGTAATCATGGCACAGCAATATTAATTGCCCGTGGGGAACTAGCATTAGACACTAACATAGAAAGTGACTGTCAGCCATTAAATAATTTAGTTCAAACAATCCTCAAAGCATGTCCCGAAATTCATGCAATGCGCGATGTCACACGCGGCGGTTTAGCCACAGTATTAAATGAATTTGCCCAAACCTCTCAAACAGGAATTCGCCTTAACGAACAATCCATCCCAATACGTGAAGAAGTCAAAGGAGTATGCGAAATACTTGGTTTAGAACCCCTATATTTAGCAAACGAAGGTAAATTAGTAGTAGTAGTAGAAAACAAAAACGCTGAAACAGTTCTCTCAGCCATGAAATCCCACCCAGCCGGAAAAAATGCTTGTATAATTGGCTCAGTCACCTCCTCCCCTCCAGGCATTGTACTATTAAAAACCATCTTTGGTACAGAACGCATCCTAGACATGCTAGTTGGAGAACAGTTACCACGAATTTGTTGATTACGGTGCTTATATAGCGCTAAAGCGCAACTACATACCACCTCTTTATTCTTCTCTTGGCGCTCTTGGCGTCTTGGCGGTTCATTAAAATCATGCATGAACTAGGAATCACACAAAATATCGTAGCCATAGTAACCGAAAACGCCCAACAAAAAAAAGTAAAAAGAGTATTATTAGAAATAGGCAAACTCACCGCCATCATGCCAGATGCCATCAGATTTTGTTTCGACATTTGTTCACAAGGCACACTTTTAGAAAACGCCAAATTAGAAATATTAGAAACACCAGGATTAGCGAAATGTCGCCAATGTGGCGCAGAAATTACCCTAGAAAAACCCTTTGGCATCTGTAATTGTGGCAGCAAGCACTTAGATTTAATAGCTGGGCAAGAACTAAAAATTAAAGAAATAGAAATAGAGGAATTATGTGTGTAACCTGCGGCTGTTCCGATGATACTGAAGCAAAAATTACCAATCTTGAAGGTGTTAACACTCATCACCATCACACTCACACCTTACCTGACGGCACGATAATCACCCACTCTCACAGTCACGACACCATAGCCGAAGCATCTGTTCATGCCCATATCCATAGCACAAATATTTCTTTAGAGCAAGATATTTTAGCGAAAAATAACTTAATAGCAGCCCAAAATCGCGGATGGTTCAAAGGTAGAAACATTTTTGCTTTAAATCTCATGAGTTCTCCAGGTTCAGGGAAAACAACTTTATTAACCCGCACTATCAATGATTTAAAGCATCAATTAACTATCAGTGTAATTGAAGGCGACCAAGAAACTACTAATGATGCGCAAAAAATTAAAGAAACAGGTTGTAAAGTTGTCCAAATTAACACGGGAACAGGCTGTCATTTAGATGCAGCAATGGTAGAAAGGGGATTAGAACAACTGAATCCCCCATTAAACTCGGTAGTGATGATTGAGAATGTTGGTAATCTTGTTTGCCCAGCTTTATTTGATTTGGGTGAACATCTCAAAGCGGTGATACTCTCTGTTACAGAAGGCGAAGACAAGCCGATGAAATACCCCCATATGTTCCAAAAAAGTGAGATGATGATTCTCACCAAAATAGATTTACTACCTTACGTGCAGTTTGACGTTCAACGTTGCATAGAATACGCTCAGCAGGTTAATCCCGAAATTCAGATTTTTCAGGTTTCTGCATTGACAGGCACTGGGTTGGATAATTGGTACAAGTGGCTAACGCAATACGCAATTTAATTTTGTGCCAATTTGGCAACTACTACGTTTAATTCCAGAGTATCTTGTGAATCAATGAGTCTTGCATAAATACTCATTGAGCGAAAACTCTCTAACCAGGTTGTTATCAGGGTGTTCTATCAAAAACACTCGCGCTAGAGTTTTTTGCGCTCGTAATATCCTATTTGAATCACTTATTTGAAACAGTGTAAACCCCAGGTGATGAGCCTGGGGTTTTGCTTTGGGTGGCGCAGATTTTTGCATAATTTCTGTGGTGTCTAGAGATATACAGTTATAAAGCCGTCGCAAAGCATTTCAGGAATTGGTAAAAGCCAACGAGTAGAAATGTTTTAGAGGCTTCATGCCCAAATATCAGTGATTTATGTATGAATACTCAGGAATTAAAACTCTATCAGCGTATTCAGCAGTTCTCATTGGATGAAATTGATGCAAAATTATCTTTCACTCAACGCCTTGCCAGGGATAATAATTGGACAACTGAATATGCTCAACGGGTGATTGAGGAATACAAAAAATTTGCATTTTTAGCTGTTGTTGCCGATCATCCAGTCACCCCTTCAGATCAAGTAGATCAAGTATGGCATTTACACCTTCTTTATACCCGCTCCTACTGGGAATATTTCTGTCCTCATGTTCTACAAATGCCTTTGCATCACAATCCTACAAAAGGTGGTCAACATGAAGGGTATAAATTTAATGACTGGTACAGTAAAACTTTGGCAAGTTATGAACGGTTTTTCCAACAGCCACCAGCCGATATTTGGTTGCCTCATCATATTCGGTTTGGCAGAGATATTCATTTTGTTCGCGTCAATACAAAGCAAAACTGGATTATCCAAAAGTCGGATTTCAGTTTTTTGAGCAAGTTTCGTTTCCGTCAGGGTGCTGTCTGGATGCTGTCGCTGCTTGCACTCATTTGTATCATCACTTGGGATGTTCCCGCATTTGCAAGCTTTCCAAATCCAATTAACCGTTCATTACCTGAATTTTTCAACTTTTACCTTTTAGTTGGAGGTATTGGGATTTTATTTATAGGTATTCTCGGCTTCTTACTACAACGATTCAGAAACGATCTTCGTACTGCTTCAGTGTTATTTGCCATTCTGATGTTTGTTTTATTTAGTTTGGGGACTTTTAATTTAGCGACAGGAATTTTGAATCTATCTGGAAAGGATTTTATTGGGTTCTACATTCTATGTGCGATCGCCAGTTTTCTATTTGATTTTGCCCTCCGGCGTTGGATAAAAGCTAAACCTTCCACTTACCCTTCTGGAATTAATTCTGTTGACTATACACCATCTTGGTCAGAATTTTTACAGACGAATAAAGCACATTTAGATGGGGAAAGCATTGCAAATTGGTTAACTTTGCTCTCGATTTTTTGCCTATACTCTCTAGGAATTGCCAGGATAATCATCGGACTTTATCGACATAAACCTGTTGGTTATCTTGTTATATTATGCCTATGCATGGGTGTATATCTCCTATGGCTTCTAGGTCGTGAGAATGATAAGTTTAACTCTGTTATCCAAAAATCGATTTACCTAATCGTCTGGCTTTCAGGTATAATTTTGTTTTTCCTCGGAGCGCGTATTCTAATTTGGGTGATCTTAGCCCTGATATTTTTAATCATCATATTTTCGAGAGGAGGAAGTCATACAAGTAGTGGTTCCTCAAGCCTGGAAGGAGGTGATACAAGTAGTGGTGGTTGTGGGGACGGTGGTTGTGGTGGTTGTGGTGGTTGTGGTGGTTAAGTATTCTGAAAAAGCATCCCAGCCCCAGAGACTGGGCTGCTTTTACTATAATTGGGGAATATTTTTACTTTTGACACACAGCTATATGCATTTTTGCCAAGCCGACTTAAGATGCTGCTTGGAAAGAAATATGCACATTTTCTGAATCGCGCATAGAAATGAGTTTTTCTTTATAATAATCATCTAATTGGGCAACAAACTTGCCATTAACAAGCTTAATTCCTAATGCATCGAGTGCTGTCATAAAATCAAGAAAGCTAGCATTTTGATAATCTTTATCCTCAAAAATTTTAATCTCTGACTCTGTACGCTGACAAAATGCTGCCAATTCCTTGTGAGTTATCTTAAAAGCTATTCTAGCTTTAATTAACAAATCTGATAAATAATCAAGATTTTCTATTTCCAGTACTATTGGTTGATCGGTATCATGGGCAACCAGCGCTTCATACTCGGTAATTTCATCAAGCAGCTTCTGTCGCAGCGCATCGTTTGAGTCCTGGATTAATTGCCAACCATCAGGATCTTTTAATCTCTTCTCTTCGTTAGCCCGGAGTTTTTCATTCGCCCGCTCAAATTTTTCTACCCACTCTTTGGAATATGCCAGTTGCAAGTCGTCTTTAATCATGGCTCCCACTCCTGCAAATCTATAGCTATAATACCTTTACGATTTTGCTTTCTGTCTCGTTGAAACAATTCTATTGATGTTACCGATTCATCAACTGGCTGATCTGATGGATATATTTCACCTTGATACTTAGCTTTTTGTGCTGCACTATTATAAAAATTTAATATTTGGGGTGCATTTTTTCTCAAGTAGTCTATATCTACATCATCTCTATCCCAGCAACAGTCAAAGTCTCTTGGTTTAGGTTGGCTTGTCACAAAGCTACCGTTTATATAAAAAGTTCTACATCCAGCTGCTTTTAATTCTGCCATTGCTGCTGACATCCCTTTAATCATTAAAGCACGTCTATCTGTATAACCAAATCTCTCTTTAAACTCCAACCAATCGCAAAAGTGAATCCCTGGTGGAAGATTACCGTTTTCATCAAATTCAGGTATCATTATGAGCGGAAATTAACCACCAATACAATAATATAAAAAGTATACAATAAAACTAAGAATTTATACTAGAGTTGGAAAAAAATAGTGTAAAAAGAAACGTTGGGAAGTCGCCGCTTTCTCTGATGATTGCTGAACGTACAGGTAAGGCAATTCGTCCCCCCCCCCACTCCAGGTGCTACTTTCCTATACTGCGATGAGAGTAGGTAGGGGTGTGGGGATGGGCGCACTCTTGATTAAAGCCAATCTCGGTAAGCTGAGATTTCATTGACGCTAATTTCAAAGGGCGATCCTTTGCCAAAAGGAGGATATACGCGGATTTTGGCGCTACTGGCAAACCTTTCTAATCGATTGCCAATTTGAGGAATATTACTGACTATGTGCCAGTACGTTACTATGTCGGGAGTATCGATTACTAACATCAAGACGTTAGTGTCTGTTGTAATATACCACTGACAACTTGAGAGCAAGGCTCTTGTGATGCGATCGCACGCTTCAAAAAAGCATCTACCTGTGGAGCGCTCCAGTTGCAAACGCAGTATTTTGTCAATTTGTGAAGTCTCAGTTGGTGGTAAGTCATCTGAGGGGAGAAAGGGTTCTTTCTTCATACGTAACTTCGTACCTCTTGGTTGTAGCGCGTTAACGCCTCAACATTTTTTTGTAGATCAAAAGATGAGGGTTTCAGCGCTAGGGTGTTTAAGTTTAATTCATCTTGAAATTTTTTGATTTTGTCCCGACATGTCGCCACATCTCCAATAATTGAGTTCTCAATCAGGTAATCCTCGTCAAAACAAATGTTGTTGCGATCAAAGGGCAAAATGTTTTGATTGGGATTATTCTGTATAACTTGAGCAGAATTGGCTTTCATTTTCTTGCTAAATTTTTGAATGAAAGGCATGGCTTCGCTGACTGCCTCTTCATTTGTTTTAGCAACGAAAAAGAATCGCGCCAACATAAAGTTAACATCACCGGAATTGAAGGTGTTATATTTAGCAATAGTATTCTTCAACCGCTCTAGAGCAAATGGTGGTCCCCCCATCAGGCTGAAGGAATGTTGTGCGGCAAAGGCTATACCCTCTTCATCCCCAGTGGCGACATAGACGGGAATTTTATGCTGCAACGGTTTTGGGTAAATTGTGAGGCGATCGCAATGATAGTATTGCCCCTGAAATGACACATCCTTTTCATATAACAACTGATGAATCAACGCCATTGCTTCTAAAGTTCTAGCACGAGATTCATTCATCGGTATAGCGAAGTGCCTGTTTTGATCGGGAAAAGGACCACCTTTAGCTATTCCAAAAATCAGCCTTCCGTTACACAAGTTATCTAGTGTAGCAATGTCTTCTGCTACGCGAATCGGGTTATAAAACGGTAGCAATACCGCTCCTGTACCTAACCGAATAGTAGAAGTTATCCCTGCTAAGTGTGCCATCAACAAGAGAATTGAGGGGCTGAGGTTGGATTCATTGAAATGATGTTCTGTTACCCAGGCTTCCTCAAAGCCCAAACTTTCGGCGTGAAGAATCAACGCGACTTGATCGAAAATTGCTTGCTGGGCAATTGAGTGATGATTTTCGTAATTGCAGAACAGTCCGGTTTTCATTGCGATCGCAGTTATTTCTAAGTTGTCAGCAAATGTAAATCCAACCACATGCGCGGATCTGCACTTTTGAGCTTTGACATGGGATCGCGTAATAGTCTTGTAGCATTCAAAAAGACTACCTGAACTAACCCCATGTTCTCTGCTACTTCTCTAAGTACATATTTTTGTGCTTGCACATAGGGCATGATTTCCTTAGAGCAATAGATTCCTACATATTGCAGGCGTTTTCGCGGTCGTCCCCAGTAGGAGGTGATGACTTTCACATAACAGCCATCTAGTAATTTTCCTACTTTTGGGTAGTAGTGATTGACGACCCTCAAGAATTCTTTGGCTAGGATGTCTTCACTAATCATGACAAAACTAGTTTTTGTAGGGTTTGTCACCTTATTTAATATAACATTATTTTGTCATCTAAATCTAACAAATTACTTTTTATTTTTATAATTTTACAACAAGATTCCCGACAACTTTTACGAAGTCGGGAATCTGATGAAGTCCAGGATCTTATAAATTAAACTGATGTTGTTAACGAGAATTGCGCTCACATACTAACACCTCAGCGACAAGATCTGGCAAATCTCTCAAGTCAGTATATCCGCATGTGCCATGAACAGGAGAGATAAATGTATAGTTGGGGTCACATCCTCCGGTATCGTAGACTTGAATGTACCATCGATCTGGCAATCCTGCTACAGCTAGTTCTACGTTGTACCAACTTTGTCCAATCAAACGAGAGTTAACAACATCAAACCACTCTCTATCAGCTTCAGAAATATTCCACTCTGCCATGAGAAATTCTAACGCTATTTGTCCAGCGTCAGTTGAAGTCAAAAGCATTTTTACTCCTTATTTGAAACTTCAGGATAAAATCCCAATTCCTTAGATAACTCACGGGAAACATGAATTAAAAACTTTGCCCCATCCTCATTACCTTCGTGAGCAAACATTGTTGCCACTTGCATCATTGTCTGTATTAACCCAGCATCCAGTAATTCTGGTTGAGCTTGTAAAACTTCCGGTTCATTACCATTAGGGCAAGAAAGTAGGCGATCAATTAAATTGAAATACTGGGTTTGGCGTTCCTCTGTCATGATTATTTTTTAGGTTTATATTGCGTTATTAGTAAATCGGCTATCTCCTGTACAGACGCTCCGGCGGAGCGTCTCTACTGTTCAATACTGTGTTGCCATAGTTTTTCTAACATTTCTACTTGTTGTTGAAAAATATTAGCGCGATAAACAAGATATTTATCGTACACAATAATTGATATTACTAAGATTAGCGGGAACAACAGGACAATCCATTGCATTATCTTGAAAATTTGATATTGTTGAAGACAACTGAGAAGTTTAACAATATCAAAATTATTTTTTTTGATACTAGCTTTACTTGGCTCCAATTCTAGTTCTGTTGATTGGGAAGTTGATGTGATATCAGTACTACTATGATTAACTTCACAAGCGACATGTTGTGTTTGTACGAGCGACTGATGTTGCTCCCAGACAAAACTAAAGACTAATATCCCAGGAGAAAATACAACTAAAGTAACGAAACAAACTGTGAGGAATTTTATAAGTTTACACTTCATATTGTCCAAGCAGTTATCAGTTATCAGTTATCACTGTTTGCTGTTCACTGGTAACTGTTTAAGAAGTCCCCCCTCGTTCTCTAGGTGGAAGCCTGAGAATGTAGGGGGGTAGAGGGGAATCTCTGCGTAAATCCTATAGCTTTTATATCAGTCACCTTTGTTGAGGGCATTTTACCCACACTGGATCAAGATTATTAAATTAATTAAGCGGGTACTCAAAGGCTAGAATTGGCATCAGATATAGATTGAAAAAATTTTTGGGGTATGGGTGTTAGTATTTTTGAGTCATGGTACTAGTATTTACCCTTTGGGGGTTCTAGCATTTGTGTACTCAAAAATAAAAGGATTCGTAGAGACGCCCCGGCGGGGCGTCTCTACAGGAGTCAGAAGAAGTGGATTAGCAGAATATCTAGCACATATGATGTTTGTAAACTATTAAAATTAACTAAAATTACCCAAAAATTAAATTTAATTACAAATTTAGAAGTTTATTTATCAACCAATCAGAGCTAAGATGAATAAAGAGAAAATATTTAAAATTGTTATATAAAAACACACATTAGGTAACAAAGTAGGTTTTTAGGAGTTATTAATGCGGATTGCTCGGAACGTAACAGAATTGATTGGACGAACTCCTTTAGTTCAACTCAACAAGATTCCCCAAGAGTCGGGCTGTGTGGCCAGAATTGTTGTGAAACTTGAAGGAATGAACCCAGCAGCTTCAGTGAAAGACCGGATCGCTGTAAGTATGGTAGAGGATGCAGAGGCTCAAGGGCTAATTGAGCCAGGAAAAAGCATTTTAGTTGAGCCTACCTCTGGGAATACGGGCATTGGACTGGCAATGGTGGCGGCGGCGCGTGGCTATGGTTTAATTTTGACTATGCCAGAAACTATGAGTATGGAACGACGCGCTATGCTCAGAGCTTATGGTGCTTCTTTGGAGTTGACACCAGGTACTGAGGGAATGCGCGGAGCTATTCGCAAAGCCGAAGAAATTGTGGCTAGTACTGATAATGCTTTCATGTTACAACAGTTCCGCAACCAAGCTAACCCCAAAATTCATAGACAAACCACCGCAGAGGAAATTTGGGAAGATACTGATGGGGCGGTAGATATAGTTATTGCAGGTGTAGGTACTGGTGGTACAATTACCGGAATTGCTGAGGTAATTAAGAGTCGCAAGCCGAGTTTTCAGGCGATCGCTGTGGAACCAATTAACAGTCCGGTGCTTTCTGGCGGAAACCCAGGACCACATAAAATTCAGGGTATTGGTGCTGGATTTATCCCTGAAATTCTCCGCACGGAGTTAATCGATGAAATCATTACTGTCAAAGATGAACAGGCGATGACATATGGGCGGCGTTTAGCCAGAGAAGAAGGTTTGTTATCTGGTATATCCTCTGGTGCAGCTTTGTACGCTGCGATACAGGTTGCCAAACGCCCAGAAAATGCAGGTCGTTTAATCGTGATGATTCAGCCTTCTTTTGGTGAACGTTACCTCAGCACTGCTATGTTCCAAGATTTGGTGATGGAGGCGTCGGTTCGCTAACGATTCTGTAGAGACGTTCCGGTGGAACGTCTCTACTGTCGATTCATGCGAATCAAGTCTGTCAAAACACTATCCAAACTCCCATTCACCTGAATTTTGTCAATCCTCTCCGCAATTCGTTCTAAAACTTCGAGTTCCTTCAAACGTAAAGCGACAGGATTATCCTCCATCACTTTCGCAGTATTCAACATACTGCGGGTAGCGGCGGTTTCTTCTCTACGTCTGACTACGTTTGCTTGAGCGGCTTTTTCTGCCTCAACTACCTTACTCAAGATAGTCTTAATCTCGCCAGGTAAAATAATATCTTTAACCCCTACAGAATCTACTTCAATTCCATAATCTACGGTTTTCTGACGAATGTATTCAGAGATACTTCTATCAATTGCGCCCTTATCCTCTAATAACGAATCCAAGCTTTTTTCACCAACTGCACCACGTAAAGCAAACTGTAACTCTTTGTACAAGAAACCAGAAATGTCTGACAACCCGTTTTTTGCCCTCAATGGATCTTGAATGCGGAACCCAGCCGTTAAATTCAAACGTAGAGGTACTTTATCTTTGGAGAGGATGTCTTGACCGGTTACTTCCATACTTTGCAGTCGGAGATCGATGATTTCGGTTTGAAAAGAGCGTCCGAATAACCACCAAGCATGTACTCCTGGCTCAAGTTGTGCTTGAAACTCTTGGTTAACGTACAGTAGTCCAACGTGCTGTGCGGGTACTTCTCTAATATGCAAACAGTGACGACTCAGCAATACAACTTCTTGCGCTCCCGAAACCAATTCAGCTACTAAAGGAGGCTGTAACTTGGCATCAGTGCTGATGTCGATAACTTCCACCTCAACACCCTGCCAAAACAGCTTGCGGCTTGTAGGTGGCAAAATAGAAATCACTTTACCCCGATACCGCACAATTGCAACTTGCGGACTCAGTAATTGTACTTGTTCACAGTAGGCAGTAACAAAGTCAGGATGTTTTTCAATTAGTACATCTTCCAAAGGAAAGTCTGGGTTGGGCATAATACGGCTGAGAGTCCGTATTGTCACATTCCTATCAAAAGACCAAAAAGCATACTCTCCTGGTTCTAAAGGTCGAACAAAATTATTTTGCACGGAAAGCATTCCAATCTCATACTCTGAGATTTGGAACTTTTTCAGTCCGTGCAATGCAACTGAGTACACTTGCTGCACAAATTCAGTCGGCAATTCCAAGCTTTCTTCCAAGTTGAACAGATAAGATTCCACCTCAATAAAACCACGCCAAAAAGCTCGCAATTGATTTGGTGCAACGCTTACCCAATTTTGACCCCAGCGTACTAAAGCAGCTTGATTGAATGCGGTTCTGACAATCAATAAATATTGTTGTAATTCTGCCGAGTGATTTCGCAACAACAGTTCTAGGTTTTCAATCTGAGCCTCTGGTTGGTTGAGATCGTAGGTTTTTACTTGCCAATGCCAACCCAGATAAGTATATGTACCGGGCTGCAAAATTTTCTTAAAGTCACTGCGGTGATATAAGATTCCGATTTCGTTAGGTTTAATATAAAAGGTTTTCCACATAGATAATTTGGGCAAGCGTAACCAACTGAGAATTTTTGATAAAAATATTTGTAACTTCGGTAGCTAAAATCTAGTCGGCAATCCTTGTAGAGACGTTCCATGGAACGTCTCTACATTGTTTTTTGGAGATATCTAGTGTGCCTAGTACCTATTATCTGTAATATATATACTACAACATATTTTTTTATTCTGCCAGTGCAAGTGTTTACCTGGAAGTTGCGGGCAAAAGCTTCTCCTTAACTGGATTAAGAGTGCTGCCACTCTTCAATAGATTACCCTTGAGCAATCCAAAAAAAGTAAACAGCCCTCAAATATGCCGTTCGGCTTGCCCATCGGTGAATCCCCGTAGAGAAACCGGATGTGGAAAACGAAGGACATACTCAAGTTAGGGAGAGATACAGTTGCGCTAGCTTCTTTACTGTGATATGACACCTGCATGACAGAGTTTGAAAGATGGGATTTCTCCCGAACCACAATTGGCTACCGTGACAGGGTAGTGTCTTTTAACCCGGACAGGGTTGGTGGAAAGTATAGGAATCGAACCTACAACCAATCGATTATGAGTCGATTGCTCTACCAGTGAGCTAACTTTCTGGGTGATTGATACAGGAGTTGAACCTGTGACATATCGATTAAGAGTCGATTGCTCTACCTGACTGAGCTAATCAAACGATATAGTTCAAAGCACTCGGCGATATACGCTCATACCAGATGTTGGCGCACCAGTCAGGCATACAGAACCTGAACCATAGCTTTGTAACTTTGTAACTATCCCGCTACAAATATAACACAGGCGTAAAAAGTGGCAAGCGAAACAAAGTCTGCGATCGCGTTTTGTCGCATAACTTGCAGGCGTAAAAAGTCAAATCACCGATGATTCCTTTGCGACAACTTGTTGAAGCGAAATCCAACTAGTCGCAGACAGGTGTTTTTGATTGAATTCAAGAAGCGATAAGTCCACCGGACAACATCTAAGAGAAAGTAGGGTACTCGTAACCGCAAAGGAGATAAAATAGGTTGGTACAGCCAGTAGTATGCCTTCTTCAAGTCATCCCACTTTGAGCATTTCTCTTGGTGAAGGAAGTCAGAGATGTCTACGACTAGTCCCCTACCTTCAAACATCATAACATTTTTACCGTGGACATCATGAGGGTAGAGATCCCGCGCACGGGCATAGTCTAAAGCAGCGTCGATGTCTCGAATCACTTGCTTTGGAATACGCAAACCTTTGTGCATAGAGTCGTAAAGAGTCACTCCCCGCAACCGCTTCAAGATTAAGAAGCCATCTTTGGCATAAAAACACTCAGAGAAAGCAGGGTGAGAACCCAAGCGACGGTATACTTCCACTTCTTCCTCAAAGCCTGGACGTCCCGGTGCATAAATCTTTACCACTTGCTCTGGGAAGTCTGGGTGACAAACTACTGCTGCGTAGTTCCCTGCTCCCAAAAGCCGCCAAGGGTGGGGGACATGGTGGACTTTGACTGGGTTATGGGGATCGACACTCTCGATTTGTAATCCAGGAAGCAGCTCTTGGTGGATACTTTCGATTAGCCGATTCATCAGAGATATATCCATATTTAATAAAATTATAGGTAATTATGACAAAGCCGTGGAAAGCATCGAGAGCTTTCTTCTTCATTTTTACTTTAAGCGATTTCCATGGCTTGAGTTGAACTACGCAGATTCTATCTCATCTGCTGTCATCACTTGCGATCGCTTACAATTATTGATCTTTTGGCTGCAAGCCGAGTTATAAAAAGAAATGTAACAATTGATCGTAGCTAGCTTTTGCTATTATTTCTACACAGGAGAGCTTTTATGATCGTCGAAAAGGGTGCAACTAGATACATCTTCCTCATCGCCGGGGTGGCTGCATTAGGTATCAGTTATTTCACACCTCAAATAGTATGGGCGCAAAATAATACTAACTCTTCGCCCAGAGGTGTGGGCAGCGTTACTAATTATCCTTCTGGGACACGTATTTATCAAAATGGCAGAATTAGCACACCTCAAGGTGATGTTTATCCGACCAATACCATTAATAATGGCAACGGCGTTACCACTTATTACTATCAAGATGGCACACGCATCACCACTAAAAGTAACACGGTTAGTCCTAGTGGGACGTTTCTACAACCAGGAGTGAATGGAGGACTTAAGCTCCCCAGCCCAACTTTGATTCCCCAACCGCCATCTCGTTAAGACTTTCAATACTTACTCATCCAATTGGGGGATATTGTTAGGCAGTTTACTCACACAGAGGGTGCTATTATGGCGAATGCAACCGTACCAGACGCGAGCGTTCGCCTCTGGTTCATGCGCCCTTCAATATTAGTTACTACTACAATCCAATGAGCAAATTTCAAATTAGTATCGACCTTGAGAATGTAGATTTAGCCTCCCTTGACACAGAAGAGGATTTTCGTGAAGAGGCAAAAAGATTACTGACTAAGACACTGATCAAAGTCGGTGAATCTATGGGTGAGAAAACATGGGAGAACTTACAAAAAGGTCTTAAGGGTTCTCAAAGTGAAAAACGTAAGTTTATTCTCGAAACAGGTAGAAATTATCAAAAAAATGCCAGTCGGCGCGAAAGGCAAGAATTGGAAGACTACATAGTTGAACAGTTACGTCAACATAAAAAATCTGGTAATTAAGCCATGTATATACTAAATGAGTAAAAGTTCTTTGAGTAGATGAGAGCAAACGGCTTTTTCTAGCTCTGACCATGTATATACAAAAAACTTAACTTAGTTCACCATCGCGAGCGAAGATTTCAATCACCTCTGTTCGACTAAGCTTGTGTTTAGCAGCGATCGCCGCTAAATTCTCCCAGGCTGTATCTGTAAGTCTAATCGATCTTAGACGTTTAGGACAGGAGTGATCATCTGGCTCAAATTTACCTGAATCGTCACGGTTACGCCTGAGCGATTTTTGCTTTGTACCGGAAAATTGATCTAATTGTAGCGTTGGATCATTGACAACAATCAAATTAATCAAATTGTCAATCAGGCGATCGCGTTCCATTGGTACAATGTCTTTACCATGTAGTACTTCTTGGACGAGGATAAAATGTACTAACGTGCCGACAAAGATTCGCGCTGTAGCTTGTGGATCGCTAATATTAAGTTCAGTGCAAGAAGCCAGGAATTGACTGAGATCCTCTAAGGATGATTTTTCCAGGTTTTCCACAAAAGCTCGCGCTAACTCTGGAAAGCGCCCAGATTCGCCAATAATCAAACGCATGAACGGTAGCACCAGTTGTTGATCCTCAAGAATATTGTCTAACATCTTCGCTGCGAACTGGCGCAAAACAATAGACGCTGGCACTTTTTGTGCTTGGTTCTGTTTAAATACTGCATAGCACTTTTCTCTTGCTAACTTCTTAATTAGTGCTGTAAATAATCCTTCCTTGTCTTGAAAGTAGCTGTATACCGTTGCTTTAGACACCCCGGCTGCTGCTGTCACTCGATCCATTGTTGTCGCCGCATAACCATGTGTCAAAAACTCTCGCATCGCACCTGCTAGGATGGCTTCGACTTTTTCGTCTGATTGCCGCTCTAGGTTATCCGTCATTTTTCTTCTTGCTTTTACTTTGAGTACTTGACATATTGTACTGTACAGTTTAGTTTAGAAGAAAGCAACTAAACTAACTAGTTTACTCATGTCTCATAGGAGGCATTTTATGGTGCGCACAAATATAGCTCACAGTCCTGTATCATTCAAACCGAATTCGCGCCAACTAATTGTACTGGCGATCGCGACAACTCTAGCCATTGGTGGAGTAATTACCCAGAGGCATTACCAATCACAGCAGTCGAAAGTGACTCAAACAGTCCCCAGCATACCAAAAGTAACAAAAGTGGTAGCCTTGGGCAGGATAGAACCGCTTGGAGAAGTAATCAAAGTTTCTGCGCCCACGTCTAGTCAAGAGAATCGAGTAGAAAAATTGTTAGTCAAAGAAGGGCAGGAGGTAAAAGCAGGGCAGGCGCTGGCAATTCTTGATAGTAAAGATCGTCTTGAAGCTGCCGTCGTTAAAGCACAAGAACAAGTAAAAGTCAAGCAAGCGAACTTAGCAAAAGTTCTTTCCGGCGCAAAAAAAGGTGAAATTAATGCCCAAAAAGCCACAGTTGACAGAGAGAAAGCACAATGGCTGGGTGAGAAAACAGCTCAAGAGGAAGTCATTAAAAGACTAAAAGCACAATGGCAAGGTGACAAAATAGCCCAACAAGCAACTATTAGCAAACTAGAAGCAGAGTTAAAAAATGCCCAAGCAGAATATCAACGCCATCAGCAGCTATATTCTGAAGGTGCAATTTCAAAATCTTCCTTTGACAGCAAGCGCCTAAGTTTAGACACTGCCACACAACAAGTAAGGGAAGCCAAGGCAATACTCACTCGGATAGATACTACCAGTAGCAAACAAATCAGCGAAGCCCAAGTAGTACTCATCCGCATTAACGCCACTGGTGGCAAGCAAGTTAATCAAGCACAATCAACTTTGCAACAAATATCCGAGGTACGCCCAGTAGATGTACAGATAGCTTCATCAGAAGTGAACAACGCCAGAGCAGAAGTAAACCAAGCAAAGAAAAATTTAGAACAAGCTTACGTGCGATCGCCTCAAGACGGTCAAGTATTAGATATACATACACGCTCTGGGGAGGTAGTGTCAAGTGATGGGATCGTCGAGATTGGGCAAACCAATCAAATGTATGTAGTTGCAGAAGTTTACGAAAGTGATGTGAGCAAAGTTCGTCTTGGGCAGCAAGTGCGAATCTTCAGCGATTCTCTACCTAGTGAATTACAGGGAAAAGTTGATCGACTAGGCTTGCAGGTGCAACGACAAAGCGTAGTCAACTCCGATCCTAGTACAAACATTGACGCCAGAGTAGTAGAAGTTCATATCCGACTCGATCAACCATCAAGTCAGAAAGCCGCCAGATTCACCAATTTACAAGTCAAAGCAGCAATCGAACTGTAGAGACGCCCCGGTGGGGCGTCTCCACGCTACCAAAATCTAAAATTAATTATGATTAAATTCATCCAGCAACTGCAGCGACGAACACCTTTAGGATGGCTGCAATTAAATCATGAAAGAAATCGTTTGTTAGTAGCATTATCTGGCATAGCCTTTGCCGATGTTCTCATGTTTATGCAGCTTGGTTTTCAAAACGCACTGTATGACAGTAATACTCGTCTTAACCGAGTTTTGCATACAGATATTGTTCTTGTCAGTCCCAAGGCTCGTAATATGCAGAATTTATCTACATTTTCCCGACGGCGACTGTATCAAGCATCCTCCATATCGGGAGTGAAGTCAGCAGAAGCAATGTACGTCAACATGATTACTTGGAAAAATCCCCAAACCCGTAAGGAAACTTCTATTCAGGTGATGGGAGTCAATCCTGACCAACCAAGTTTTACTTTACCAGAAGTTAGTCAACAGTTAGATCAGATTAAGCTAGCAAATACTTTCTTATTTGATCGTGGTTCTAAAGGAGATTATAAAATTGCTCTTGCTCAAGTTGAACAGGGTAAGACTGTTACCACAGAAATAGAAAACCATACCATCACTATCGGTGGCTTGTTTAGTTTGGGGACTTCCTTTGGGGCTGACGGTAACTTAATTACTAGCGATGAGAATTTTTTAAGGCTCTTTCCTAGACGAGAGGCAGCTAGTATTAATCTGGGTTTAATTCATCTTGAACCAGGTTATGATGCAGAGCAGGTAGCAACAGCGTTAAAAAACTACTTGCCAAAGGATGTTAAAGTTTTTACTCACCAGGAATTTATCAAGTTTGAGGAAAAATACTGGCAGACAGAAAGTCCAATTGGCTTTATCTTTGGTTTAGGTGTATCGATGGGGTTTATTGTCGGGATTATTATTGTTTATCAAGTTCTTTCTACTGATGTGAATTCTCACATGAAGGAGTACGCTACTTTCAAAGCAATGGGATATCAAAATATCTATCTGCTAGGGGTAATTTTTGAAGAAGCACTGATTCTGGCATTTCTAGGCTTTATTCCTGGAACGATTGTACCTTTGGGACTTTATCATCTGGCGAAGAGTGCGACAAATTTACCTATATATATGACTTTAGCACGAGCTTTGCTTGTGTTGGTGCTGACGATCGCTATGTGTGTGATTTCTGGAGCGATCGCTACTCGCAAGCTCCAAGCTGCCGATCCGGCGGATATGTTTTAGCTAATGGAAGACTGGCTAATAGCGCAATTAACAATTAACAATTAACAATTTTATGGAGCCTGTAATTTCTGTTAAGAGTCTTGACCATTTCTTTGGGCAAGGTCAATTGCGTAAGCAAGTTTTATTTGATATTAATTTAGATATTTATGCAGGTGAGATTATTATTATGACGGGACCTTCTGGTTCTGGCAAAACTACTCTGCTAACGTTGGTAGGTGGGTTGCGTTCTGCTCAATCTGGTAGTTTGCGTGTATTGGGACGAGAGTTGTGCAAAGCTAGTGCAGCAGAATTAACTTTGGCGCGGCGCAATCACGGTTATATCTTTCAAGCACATAACTTGCATGGTAGTTTGACGGCTTTACAAAATGTGAGGATGGGTTTGGAGTTGCACAAACATATTACTCCAGAACAGATGTTGACTCGTTCTAGTGCTATGTTGGAGCAGGTAGGATTGGGGCATCGTCTCAATTATTATCCTGATGATTTGTCTGGAGGACAAAAACAACGGGTGGCTATTGCTCGTGCATTGGTTGCGGAACCGAAAATTGTCCTTGCCGATGAACCTACAGCAGCACTTGATAAAAAATCCGGTCGTGATGTGGTAGATTTGATGCAACGCCTTGCTAAAGAACATGGCTGTACAATTTTGTTGGTCACTCACGATAACCGGATTCTGGATATCGCCGATCACATTATCTACATGGAAGATGGTCGTTTGGCAACCGATCCCAATGCTGTGGCATTGGTAGAGTAGCAGAGTTAGCTAGTGATAAAAATATTACCTCTAAAGTTGTAGTCACGCCCTTCCTTCAGATAGAGAAAGAGGAGACTACAACTTTTATATAAATAGATGTAGAAGACAAAACTAACGCAGCAAGTATTTATTGCTACTTACAAAGTTTTTAAGTTAAAGGGTCGTATCTACTAATACAGTTTGTCTGCTCAGGGCATCTACTTTAATACACAAGCATCTACCTTGACACTCTCTGCCCTAAAAGGGTTAAAGAATCTTAAGACTTTTCAGCCCTAATATCCCTACTTCTAGGGTTCCCAGGCTCAACACGTTTGCTCGGAATCGAGCGTACTGATATCTCCTCAAGGTTGTTTCGGGCGTCTACTTTCGGTGCAGTCCACGAGTAGGTTTTTTAATCTTGGCTGATTATCGTTGGTTTTTTTGTGGCTTAAGCATTTGCTTCCCAGATCGTTAAATCTGTGTATCTTATCACCACGGTGTAAAACAACCGTATAGCAAAGGTTAAACTACTGTAGATATTGAGAATACGTATTTAAAGCAGTTATAAACTGTACAATACTTATTATATTTTGTGTATAAAATACAACTAAATATAAAAACATGACCACCAGGGCGAAGTACACGCACTACTAGCGTAGCCCATTCTACAAAGAAATTTTTCAAAACTTGACGTTCTTTACTCGTCAGTGCGGTAAATCGTGGTAAAGGGGCACGTTGATGCCCATCAAACGATGGTGGAATTCTCCAAATACCACAATTCCCATTTGCTCTTTTTACTAGCTGGTCAAAATCATATTCTTTCACACCATAAGGAGGATCTGTAACTACTGCATGAATGCTGTTTTCTGCTAGTTGACTTAAGAAAGAGAAACAGTCCGCATGTACAATAGTGGAGTTCCCTATTTTTTCTGCTGTGTATTCAAAGGAATACTGGGTCATGATTGTCAAAAGTATATCTTATCTAGTTTAACTTTTCTGATAACGCATTCCTGGTAGTTGAGAGACTAAACCCATTAATTCTAACTGCAACAAAGCACTGGAAACTGAGCTTGCAGCCATGCCAGTTTGTTGAACAATAAAATCGAAAGGGAGAGATTCGAGCGTAAGTGCATCCATTACCTGTTGCAGTTGCTCTGGTAACTTTGAAGGCTGTGGCTGTGGTGGGGTGATAAAATCAAGTTGTGGTATTGCACCAAGCATCTTTAACAGTTCGTCTAATTCCCTCACAATCATTGCCGCCCCTTGACTAATTAATTTTAAACACCCAAGGGAAGAATTGTCGTCTAATCTTCCTGGTAATGCATAAACATCTCGCCCGAATTCATTGGCATAATTAGCGGTAATTAAAGCACCGGATTTGATTGGTGCTTCTATTACCAGTACTGCACGACTCAACCCGGCGATAATGCGGTTGCGTCGGGGAAAGTGTGTGCGATCGGGTGGTGTATGTGCGGGAAACTCACTTACCACCAATCCTTGTGTTAAAATCTGTTGGTAAAGCTTTTGATTTTGGGGTGGATAGACTACATCTACACCTGTACCTAAAACAGCGATTGTTCTTCCCCCAGTTTTGAGAGTAGCCGCGTGGCTTTCAGTGTCTATTCCCTGAGCTAAGCCAGAAACAACTGTAAAACCATTTTTTGCCAAAGCTGTGCTAATTTGACGAGTCCATCTGATACCATATTCTGTGGGTTGACGTGTCCCCACAATCGCAACTTGGGGTTTTTGTCCCAAATTCTCTTGCAGTTCTACTTGACCTTGATAATATAATACGGCAGGTGGACTGGGAGTTTCTAGCAGCAAGCGGGGATAGTCTGCATCTGCGGGAGTCCAAAAATAAGGGTTTTCCTGCTGGTGTTGAGTGAGAAATTGTTCGGGAAGGATTTGCGATCGCTCCTGCACCACCTTCGCCAGAGTTTGAAAACCTATACCCTCTACTTGTGCCAACTCAGCTTTTGGCGCTTGCCATGCTGCTGCCAACGTGCCAAAATGTTGTTGCATCTTCTGCAATGATACTGGACCGATGCCAGTAATTTGCGCCCAAGCCAGCCAATATGCCCTTTCCTGTTCCAATTATCTACCCTCATGTTGTTTTATTATTGTTCCCAGATGTGAGATGATCTCCTCTCACTTAAGCTGCTAGAACTTTACGGGGGGTAGCGAATCGAATCCATTGAAGACTACATCATTAATTAGAGCATCATTGTTCTGGAAAAATCCTTAATGCATTGTCAAGCTTGACTGTACGAATAGAATTGTCAGCGTCACCAGTGATGTAAACTGTATCCTTTGCGATCGCAACTCTTGTGAAAATAAAAGGTTTTGGTCCGCTGGGAAAACCCTCAAAGCCAATTGGTAAATTCTTCTTCAAAATCACACTTCTACCAGTGTCAATATCAATAGCTTTGACACTTTGCGTCCCAGTCTCAGCAACTACTGCGATTCCGTGAGGATGGTAAGCAACGCCCTCAGGAGAGGATAAATTTGAAGCAATCACTTGACGCTCTCCAGTTGTCAGGTTGATTCGCGAGAGTTGATTGCCCAGAAACTCTGTAACTAAGACAGTGGAGTCATCCACTACAGCCAAACCAGTTGGACAGGATAAACCACCTGCAACTGTACGCCGATTGATGCCAGATTTGTCGAGGATTTGAGTAATCTGATTAAGTTACAGTAAATTCGCCGTGAATAATTAAACCCATTCGCTCAAGTTCGCTCTATCGCACTTGTTAAAGCCGCTTGCTTTGAAACTTGACGAGTGGCTTTAATTAAATTGGCTGCCTTGTGATAGTCGGTATCACACGCTTTGCAGATATAATTTAGAATTGCTTGTGATGATTTTGTACTCACTGTCCTAAATAAATCTAATGAATTTAGTGATATTATTGCTTAAAAACCAACTGAAATATATATGAAAACACCTATAGAACAATTAAGAAAACGCTCTCAAGAAAATTGGCTTTTAGGTTATGAACCTTTAGATTTTTTTACTTTAACTGAAAATTTTTACCAAAAGTTAGACAATCCTATTCCACAGAAAATATTACTAGTAGAGCCAGATCCAATTCTCTTTCTTGCGGGTTTTATCGCTGCTTACTCAAGAGGTCATCATGTTTTTTTAGGTAATCCAGCTTGGGGTTTGTTTGAATGGCAACAAGTCTTCGATTTGGTTGCACCCGATTTAGTATTGGGTAATTGTGAATGCGCTCAACAGTATCATGTAAGTTGGCGATCGCATCATCGTGATCATCTCAGTCAACCAGTCAACCAGACATTGAATCAAGCAAGTACTTTAATTATGATTCCTACAGGTGGTTCATCAGGAAGAATTCGCTTTGCGATGCACACTTGGCAGACTCTGATGGCATCAGTAGAAGGTTTCCGAGAGTATTTCCAACTTAGCGAAGTAAACTCTATATGTGTGCTACCGCTACACCATGTTAGCGGTTTAATGCAATTCATGCGTACTTTTTCATCTGGTGGTCAATTATTGATTTTGCCTTTTAAAGAACTGAAAATAGGGAAACTAGCTAATTTTGCCCCACAGGAATTTTTTATATCTTTAGTACCTACGCAATTACAAAGTATACTGAGTAATTTTCATATAGCATCTTGGTTATCTCAATGTTCTACCGTTTTACTTGGTGGCGCACCTGCTTGGTCTGAACTTTTGGAGAAAGCGAGATTTTATCACATCAGACTTGCGCCTGCTTACGGAATGACTGAAACTGCTTCACAGATTGCTACTCTCAAGCCAGAAAGCTTTTTAAATGGCACAAACGGTAGTTATCAAATTTTGCCTCATATAGACATTAAAATTTATGATGAAAAGGGAAAGTCTTTAGATTCTCAACAAATAGGTCGTATTGCTATTTATAGTCCCTCGTTGGCGCTTGGCTATTATCCTGAACTATTTTCTGAACATGGTGTTTTTTATCCTGATGATGTTGGTTTTTTAGATGAAAAAGCTGCTCTTCAGATAATTGGACGTAGTAGCGATAAAATCATTACTGGTGGAGAAAATGTTTTCCCCAGCGAAATAGAAACCGCTATTAGAGCCACTGGTTTAGTTACAGATGTGTTTGTAATTGGTAAAGCAGATAACTATTGGGGACAAATTATTAGTGCTGTTTACGTGCCGATAAATTCGGATATTTCTTCTCAAGACATACGACAGGCAATGGTTGATAAAATAGCTCATTTCAAAATCCCCAAATTATGGCTAGAAATCAAAGAAATACCTATTAATGAACAAGGAAAAGTTAATCGCCAACAAATCCAAGAACTATTAAGCAAACAAAATGCTTTTTAGTTACTTTACCTCAGATTTACACTCTTTCGCTAGAGGATTAATGATGTCGGCAATATTTTCCTGATTTTTGATTTGTTCTGACATATTTTTATTACCTAGCTTTAAATAAAATAATAGAAAATTTAGATGCAGGTACGCTTTTGGTAAATATGTACTTTTATGATGCGACACTCTTAATCAGATGGATACAATTTTAATGCGTGGCAGTTGATTAGAAAGAATAGATAAACATCACATGAAGCTAAATGTTGGTTTGCGTTTTCAAGTTTTCATTTTTATTACTGCTTTGGTAATTCTGATTTCTCGAAGAGTAGATGCAGTTTTCCATGCCCAATTTTGGGCAGAAGATGGCAAGTTTTGGTATGCTGAGGCTTATAATATTGGAATTCTAAATTCCCTTTTTTTGCCCAAAAGCGGTTATTTACAAACTATTTCCCGGCTTTGTGGTGCTGTCGCTCAATTTCTACCACTAGTATGGGCACCCAAGTTATTCAACTTGACGGCGATCGCAATTAAAATTTTACCAGTTAATCTGATTGCTTCTGTACGCTTTGCGCAGTTAATCCCCAGTCTTCAAACTAGATTGTTCCTGGCACTTTTGTATTTAGCTTTACCCAACTCTCACGAGATTCATGGTAACATTACTAATGTTCACTGGTTCTTAGCATTGCTAGCCTGCATGGTTGTGTTAGCTACGCCGAGTAGTCTAATTGTCTGGCAAGCTTTTGACATTGGAGTGATTTTGCTTGCTGGTTTGAGTAGTCCTTTCTCGGTAATACTAGCTCCCATTGCTGCATTATATTGGTGGTTGCGGCGTAGGCGGTGGACATTTATCCTATTTTTAGGTCTTTTATTAACTGCTACAGTCCAGGCAACAGCTATTTTACTCAATTGGCACAACCGTTTTTCGACAACTTTGGGCGCAACACCAGAGTTGTTTGCCAAAATTCTTGCTGCTCAAGTTTTCTTGGGTGCAATACTTGGACACAGAAGTGGTAGATTAATCAATTATCTTCCAGGAAGCATCGTTATATCAACCTTAGTTACTGTCGCCGGAATTGGCTTGGTTATTTACTGCCTACTCAAAGCTAGTTTAGAACTTCGACTTTTTACTATCTTTGCTACCGGAGTTCTGAGTATATCTCTTCTCTCACCAGTAGTCAGCAGCACCTTACCTCAATGGCAGGAGCTTTGGCTTCCTGGTGCTGGGGGACGTTATTGGTTTATCCCCATGTTGACTTTTGTGACTATATTAACTTGGTTTTTAGGTGCAAAAAGACCAAGCAAACTACGATTAACTGCTAAAATTGCTTTGGTGACAATGATTGTTGGTGTTATAGTAGACTGGCAATATCCTAAATTTGCTGACTTGGATTTCCAAGGCTATTCCCAAAAGTTTGTTGCCGCACCGATAGGAACTAAGGTAACAATTCCCATTAATCCACCCGGTTGGTTTATGGAACTTACTAAGAAAAGTGATTGATAATATTCACCGCACTCTAGTATCACTGTACGATTCTCTCCCACTGAGCGATCGCCTATATATACGTATTCGTTTACTGCTGAGCAATTTATATCTGTTAGAGAGTTATGTCCCTCAGGAAGGCACGATTCTGGATTTAGGTTGTGGGCATGGTTTATTAAGTAACCTACTAGCTATTAGCAGCCAGAAGCGGCAGGTACTGGGCATAGATATTGATGCGAAAAAAATCTCTGCCGCACAACGTACCATCGCTAACCGAAGTAATATCAAATTTGAAATTGGCGACGCGGCTTTATGCTGTGGTTCCTATGATGCTATTACCATAGCAGATATGATGTACCTCATCCCTCCTCAAACTCAACGTGTCATCTTGACAAACATCGCCAATGCTCTCAAACCAAATGGCGTATTAGTATGGAAAACTCACAGCCACCAGCCCCGGTGGAAGTATGCTATCACTTATGCTCAAGAATGGCTAATGACTAAGTTTGGTCCTACTCAAGGATCTGGTATATTTTTCATGGACGCAGAAGAGTCGATACAAGCTATTCGTACTGCTGGTTTGTATCCAGTTGTGGTGTCGATGCCAAGTAGTCTCTACAGTAATATTCTTTTTCTGGGTTTTAAGACAGGAGTCAGGAGTCAGGAGTCAGGAGATGGGAGTCAGGAGTAAGGCAAATTGTAGGAGCGAATGGTTGTTCGCCCTTACTTAAAAAATTTATCGAAAAGTATATTTTCTCATCACATATCGGTAGTCAAATACGCTAATGTGATTAGCAGTTCGATGTACTGTGTGTGTGTGGAGTGGATGAAAAGAATGAACACAATTTCGATAATTGTGCCAGTTTATAATGAGTCAAAATGTATTGTCAATACCTTTACATCAGTTGCTAGATTTGCTATAAATAGAAGTTTTTATAATTTTATCTTTGTAGACGATGGTTCAACTGATGGAACTAGAGAAATTCTAGAACATCATATTGACGTGTTAAATAGTAGTCAGGTTTCCTTAATCTCCTATCAAACTCGTCGTGGCAAAGGATATGCGGTAAAAACTGGAGTATTATATGCTAATAGTGAGTATATCTGTTTTATAGATGGGGATTTAGCATACTCTTTAGACCATCTTGATGTAATAGTAGCTAAGCTAGCAGAATATGATGTTGTTATTGGTTGTAGAAATCTCACCTCACAAAGAAGCAATGGTTTCAGTTTAATCAGAATACTGGCAGGGAGAATATTTAATATTATCTCCAGAAAAGTTTTAAACTTGAAATTCACTGACATGCAAGCCGGCATCAAAGGATTCAAAAAATCTGTAGCACAAGACTTGTTTAAAACCCAAATGATTCCAGGTTTTGCCTTTGATGTAGAGTTACTCTATTTGGCTAATAAAAGAGGATATACTATCAGCGAAATTCCTGCTGTAGTTTCTAAGAAGCATTTGTATAAAAAATCTACAGTGAATTTATTTAAGCATTCGTTAGAGATGTTGTTTAATTTATTGCAAATCAAATATAATGATACGATAGAAAAGAGGTATGAATAAACTGATTCTATTAAGTTTTGATTTAGAAGAGTTTGATATTCCTGAGGAATACGGGGAAAACGTTGACGAAACTGTAAAATTTGCTGTTTCTTACCAAGGATTGAAAGAAGTTCTTTGCATTTTAGAGAAACTCAACATCAAAGTGACGTTTTTCGTCACCGCAAATTTTGCCATCCATCACAAAGCCATAATTCAGCAAATTTCGCAAAAACACGAAGTTGCTTCTCACGGTTTCTATCACTCTGAGTTTAAATTAGAAGATTTACAGAAGTCACGGCAAACTTTGGCAGAAATCATTAACCAAGAAGTGGTAGGTTTTAGGATGCCAAGACTCAAGCAAGTTGATGACACAGAAATAGCTCTAGCTGGATATAAGTATAACTCGTCTATGAATCCTACTTATATACCTGGAAGATATAATAACTTTTTCCAACCTCGAACTGTTTATGTGTCAAATAATTTAATGAATATTCCTGTGTCGGTAACGCCGTTGTTTAGGTTTCCCCTATTTTGGTTAAGTTTTAAGAACTTTCCCTTATCTTTAATTAAATTAGCTTCTCGGCTAACTCTGGAAAAAGACCGTTACATAAATTTGTATTTCCATCCTTGGGAATTTACAGATATTAGCAACTTTCACTTACCAAAGTATATCACTAAATATTCTGGTCAGCAAATGGTTGAGCGGTTGCAAGATTATTTAACTTGGTTAAAATGTCAAGGGGAGTTTATTTGCTTGAAAGAATATGCAAACAGCAGAAGATAGAGATTATAAACTGGCTGATTATTTGGCAAGGGCAAGCGATCGCTATACTTTAACTAAGTACAAAATTGTGATGTCATGGTTGCCCAAAACCCCAAATCTACGAGTATTAAATGCCGGATGTGGTTCTGGAGAGATGAACATCTTGCTGTCGCAGAATTCAACTTGGCAAGTGGATGCTTTGGATGTGGATGTTGAAGCGATTAGACTTTCCCAAAACTTGAAACTAGAGCATGATATTACGAATCTCAATATTTATCATAGCACAATTGAAGAATATACAGCAACAGAAAAATACGATATTATTGTTTCCAACGATGTTTTAGAACATATTGAAGATGACCGAGCAGCAATGCAAAAGCTTTCAGATCTACTTAAACCAAATGGATTAATATGTATATCTGTACCAGCTTTACAATGGCTATTTGGTTATCACGATGAAATGCTTGGGCATTATCGACGCTATCATCGCCAAGAATTAATCGATAAATTATCTGTTAACTTTAATTTAGATAAGTGTCGTTTCTTTGCTGCCAGTCTTATTCCTGTTGCTTTGCTTTATAGTCGGGCATTACGTCAAGCTTATCCCATTGGTGAACTACAACAACAGTCGCTGACGACAAGAGTATTAGAATCTGTATTGGATTTTGAGTGTAAAGTGTCTTTGCCAATTGGGATATCGTTAATAGCGTTGGCTAGTCAGAAAAATTCTGACAGACGCGATTAATCGCTCAATTGGGAACTGTTAGGGGTACACCGTTATCTTTTGGTGTTAATTGGAGTATGAAGGGAACTGCTTTGTTTACCCATTCAGTTAGTGGTGTGTAAGAGGCAGCTTCTTCTCCAAAGCAAATTTCTAACATATCAGTGTGAATAATGCCTGGATTGAGAGGAATAGCAGCCATACCGACTGGTAATTCTTGTGCTAAGGAGCGAGTTAAGCCTTCAATTGCCCACTTGGAGGCACAGTAAGAAGCAACCATACCAGAAGTCGAACGTCCCCAACCGGAGCTTAAGTTAATTATAATGCCACTTTGCTTTTCTACCATTGCAGGTACAAAGTGGTGAATTGTATGAATAACTCCTTTGATGTTGATATCGATTAATTGGGAAAGTTTTTCAGTTGGAATTTGCCACAGTGGTGCGGGCTGATTAATGATTGCTGCATTATTAATTAGCAAGTCTGGTGGTTGGTATTGGTTGAGTACACTTTTAGCCCAAGCTTTGACTTGTTGCTCCGATGCTACATCTACTGTGGAAAAGCTATGAGGTGAACCAAATTGGCTTAATTTTTCTACGGCTTGTGTTGAACGAGCGCAACCAATAACTGTATGCCCCTCATTTATAAATCGCTCAGTCAGCGCGTAACCTAAACCCCGACTGACACCAGTGATGACAATCAGCTTGCTTTTAGTTTTACCCAGCATTTCTATGTTTAGAGATTACTAATGAGAACAATTAGTTGTTACATATATAATAATGCACGTTATATGTTGTGACTGTTGACTGTCAACGGTTATCAGTCAACAGTTAACCACTACATTGCTTAATCTGGACCACCCATGTCAAAATTATCCAGTCTTATTTCTCGTAAAATGTCTGATACTTTCCAACCGCTAGAATGATTGTTGGCAAAACTCATAGAAGCTGGTTGGGAGATGTATGTTGGTTCTGGTTCTGGTAATTCTTCGCTCATGCTAACCTCTTCTGGTTCTGTCAAATTTGATGGTAGTTCAGATTCCTCTTGTGGGAGAGGTTTTGGGGCAGGTTTTGAGATACTAATCAGGCTTTCTTTCACGAGAATGTTTCTCCTATTTATTTAATGTATTCACTATGATCTCAAGGTGATTTATAAAGAAAATCTCAAGGGCGCAAAGTACGCTTGCTGAGTGTAACACACAAATTGCGATCGCACTAGTACAAAGTGGCATTTTTTTTACTAGTCCTGAGCGAATAGCGTTCAAAATCATGATTGTACGACACAGTGGTGAGCGCGATCTCGTACTATTCACAATTGCACATCCCTTGATGGCAACCGGTTCCTTGAAAAAATTTATTTCAAAGCTTGTATTACCTCCCTATAGCAGACACACCAAAAATAAAGTGCAACATTAAGTCCGCTAAACAATTTAGGAATTCCTTCTAGTAAACTTGGTGTTACATTACCTTTCAAGTGCATTGAGTCTACCGTAATAGCGATGAACAATAAGCTTATGCCAATCAAGAGTATAAGGTATGGCGTTGATTTTATTCTTTGCCGAAAAGCTATTCCATAGGAGAGGGCTAAGGTAGCGTAAACCAGGATAGTTACTAGCTTGTCTACACCAAAATAGAGAAAAATTATATGAATTCTATATATTTCGTTAATTAGAAAACCTGTAGTCAAAAGTGTAGAAAATAGAATAAACTTATTATTTGGATTTTGAGGTTTAATTTTTTTGAGCAACGCATAACTAAAAGCACAAACTAATGCCGGTATACAACACAATAACTGGAAAGTATGTGTTAATAAACCAGCAGTCGGGTATTGTGGGGAACGAGGTGGTAGAAATAAACCAGCTACTGATGGCTCAAATTTTTTGGCATATACAATCAAAGCAACAACAAATAATAAGCATAAAATATTGAACAAAAAAATCGAACGATAAGTTGTCATGACATGATCAGAAGTATGAAATTTTTGGTGTGGGTTACAGGAGTAATTGCTTACGGCACACCCAAAACTCTCAAGTATGTGGGCAACTGTATCATAACAAGTGCGTTCAAAAGACTAGAGGAGGATTCTCTCAAGCGGCAGATTTTCCCATCAGTTCGTTTTGGATTATGGCAATCTGTTCCTTTAAGGAAAGCAGTTCTGAATGCATCTCAAAAAAGTCAGGCGTCTGTTGAAGCTCTCGGTCTAAATAAGAGCGAATCCATCCCATGATTACATCTTCATATAGCAGAGCTTGCTAGTTAACCTCTGTCATTATTATTACTTGTTTTGTATTTCTACTTACGCTTTGTATAATTCATAATTTTTTACAAGTAAATAAAAAAAACTTCCGTACGTTTCCGGATAGTACTGGGGCTAATACGTAGTGAAAATATGGCAAATGACATATTATTTGCGCTCTTTTAACCTACGCGTGTAGTGTAAATATGAGGAAGAGAATGTTTGAATTACTTGGATATGATAAATTTCATAAGCTTCGCAAACTAGATCATCGTCCATCTGATATTGGATTTGGATCTCATATAAGCACAGGTGACATTAATCGGTTTGCTAGTAGAGTAAGGCTTGCTAAAAACTTTAGAGGAATCAATCTTCAAGGGTATTCGCAAGAAACAACTTCTGGTTATGACGCTTTTTTTCTAGTCTTCTTAACACATTCGGCTTTAGAACTGTTTATGGAGATTAACTCGCTTAAGCTAGATACCCTCGGTTCTCTTATGACTCCTTATAACCCAGAAAAAGTTATTCAAGAATTTATAGAAAAAGACAAAAAAAAGTTACTATACAATTTTCTTTATGAAAGAGTAAATGACAAGCTAAAACCTAAGTTAAGTAAATGTATAAATTGTAATAGTACGAATATTGCTCACATTTCTGCTTCGATTCGACACATATTTGCTCATGGTGAGCTATGCGCTCATTCTAATCGTATTAATCCAAAAAATATCTATTCTATTTGTACATCAATATCAGATTTTTTACTCAATTTTATGGATGCTGAGTTCTCAAAAAAGATAGAAGAGTATTACAGTAACGTATACATAGACTACGTAGACATGGAAGCAGTTTGCTCTCCACAAGGTAATTGCGAGGCGCTATTAGCAATTGATTGAAAATAGAGGGGATGCACTTTTTAGTTTTTGAGAAACCCAGCATCGCGATCGCACTTTGACTCTTGGGAAAACCAACATGGCGATCGCACCTAGATTCCAATCATAACCTCAACATTACTAATACCGATAGTAAGAGCGAGGCGACATACCCTGAGGAGTCGATGGCATTGGCAATGTATATTGTGGAGGTAAAGTAGGCGTAAGCACCCGAACAAAATAATCTCGTATTCTTACCCCTTCCTAGCTCAGATATCCAAAGCCGAATTATAAGAGGTAATTACCTTCTGAGGTTTGGGCTACTATTCCTGTGGAATTGATGGACAAGCCTCAGAATCATAGATGCTAAAACTCTTATCACTACCTTCGGGACGAATAATAATTGGTTTACAGGGATTCAAGGGCATACCTGCAGCTTGTCTGTGTTCCTGATATTTTGTGTAGACATTGTAAAGCACACGAGCAGTCAAATCTGCTCCCACAAACCCACCCACATTTAAAGCATTCCTTAGTGTAGCAGCGTCTATCTTCAAGCTACCTGCGAGAGCAACTTCAATACCATTTGCAGTTCCAGCAACGGCTCTGAATGTTGCAGCTTCAGCAGCTTCGGTAGCAGTAACTTCAGAGGCAGCAGCAGCAACCTCAGCAGCAGTCACTTCAGCTACAGCGGACTCAGCAGCCAATCCTAATCCTTCAAGCAACTTAATGACGAGAGGCCAGAAGGCTAAATGTGAGGACGCAGCAGGCTGAACCATTGCGAAGGAGGAAAACAGGGGTAAAGCGACAACAGGCGTTACTGAATGAAAAAGCAGAAGAAACACCAGCGCAGAGCAAACAAAAAATCTGAAGAGTCTTTTCAGCATAATTAACTACTTTTTACTAGTTGGCTTAAATAAATTATACATAGCTTTATTTGGTAGAGCGAGAAGCGCATATAGAGCTACAGCAGCTTGTTAGGCATTTATATGAGGTAATTTCTTTCCTTTTAAGGCTACTTTGCCCCTGGTAAAACTAACTATACATAACATAATACGCTAAATAGTACGTATTAATTGTTGATTATTATACTTTTGTTTGAGAAAAATCAGTATTCACTCCTGCTTAGTTGAGAGGCGGAATAACAGAGTTATTCCTCACAACAACGTCTTCACTACAGCTACATGAGTGAGTTCAAACTCCTCATAAATTTTGTTACCCAACTGCCGGATGCAATGTTTTACGACAAGCTGCGCTGTGTTTACGCACTTCTCAGCAGCAGGTGCTTAACAACTGTGGGTTAATTAGGCTGCTTCTCACACAAAAGTGAGTCATGTTGAGCGATCGCACTCCCCCACACCCCAACCAAAACCTCAAACTACTGATGTCTTGCACTCCTCCACTGACCATCCCAACTGTTCCCACATCGACAACTTGTTCGGTGTCCGCACAGGAACTCAGCCAGCTTCCCATCCTAATCCTTGAATAACGCACTTGCCGTCTACCGTGCATTCTTCCCAGTAGCCTCGGTATTCCCATGAGTAGCACAGCTGTAGCTTCCTTGGGCAGTATATCTTATATAGACTCTGTCTTCTTTGGCAAAAAGGACATCGAAACTGACAAAGTGCAGATCGTTGACTTGCTGCATGATGTTGGCGTGATCCCAGAGGATAATGCACTTCCATTTTTGTTATTAATCAATTGGCTCCTTGGTACAACGCAAATAATTTGAATTTACCCACCCCTGCAATCCAGTCACTTGGGAATTTGGACCCCGTTCAACTTCTACATAAGCCCAATTTGCTTGCTCACGAATAACACGAACCTGATTTCCATTATTTAATCCTGCCCTTGATTTGCCTCCAGGAGAAATGCGCACTGCAAGTTGTCCTGTTTGAATTCCTGTGACATTACACTCGATTAACCACTTCAATTCAACCTTCTCTATTGGCACAAGTTCACTGCTAAAAATACGGCGATCGCCTTTGAGAATATTCAAACGCATATTTTTCCCTCCACCATCACGCCAGGACACCGCGTCGGTATACTCGCCATTAAACCAGAGCTTACCCCTGTATCCGTCATCACGTACAGATTGTGAGCCATAAAGTTTAATGCAGCGATTGCGGTGATCGCATCCCTGATAGGAGTCATCGCTTCCCAGAGTGATGGTAAACTCTCCAGCTTGATACTGAGAGTTGGTTATTTCTTGAGCAAGCGCTGGATTTACAATAGATATAGCAGCAAGAGCAAATGTACTTATTGCAGTTAATTTAAAGTTCATCGTTAAAGTTCATGGGTATATATGTTTATGTTTCCCAAAACTTTGTAAAAAATAACTGCATTTTCAAGTGCTGCACTAACTATGAAATTTGCACATTTTGTAGTCGAACTATAAGCGCGATCGCACTTCCCCACCCTAACAACAACTGTGTCCTTTGCAATCATGCTAGCACTACAGTATTGGTGCGATCGCTTCTTGGAGTTGGGTGTAGGGTGCAATCAATAGTCAGGTAGGTTTTTACCAATAACCTATGATTAAGAGGGAAAAAACAATAAAGATGTTGCGTATTTAAGGCTTACCAAGGTAGTCTTGTTTGCCAAGTTCTACACCGCAGTGGCGGAGAATGTCATATGCTGTTGTGACATGGAAATAAAGGTTTGGTAACACAAAATATAGGAGAAATGGCAATCCTTGAAAAGATAAAGTGTTGTTAGGCATCTGAAGGGTAATTGTTTTCTCTTCAGAACCGTCAATTTGCTCTGGTTTTAATGTATCTAAATAAGAGATAGTTTTCTTCAAGCGGTCAATAAGTTCGGGAAATGTAGTTTCATTGTCCTCATACTTAGGTGCTTCTACTCCTGCTAGTTGTGCGGCACCTCTCTTTGCTATGTCAGAGGCAATTTGTATTTGTCTTGATAAGGGAAACATATCTGGGGCTAGACGACTATTAACCAACACGGAAGCATCTATTTTTTTGGTTTCCGCATAGGCAGCACCTTTTTCCAAAATACCTACAAGGTTACTTAGTGTGCGAATAGATACTGGTACTAAAGCTTGATACATTGAAATGGTCATGGTTGTTTCTCCAGAAAAAATTCAACAGAATACAGCTTACCAGGTAAGTAGCAGATCGTACAGCAGGAAAGTGTGCAAGTTGTAAAATTAACAGTTGACAGTTAACGGTTGACTGTTGACTGTTAACGGTTAACTGTTAACGGTCAACGCTTAGCACTATATTTGTTGAGCGCCAGGACGACCATTTTCGACTACGAATGAAGCGAAGGTATATATAGGTGCATCCGGACGGCTTACAGTTGTGACAAAACGCAAATCTGTATGCCAGCGCTCGTGGTTGAGGTTAACTCGGAAGTAGCCACGGCGATCGCCATCAAAGAACTTGATGTGTGGATTCTCTGGTATAAATGGACCGTAGTAAGGACCGTAAACAATCCTGTCCCCGTTGGTAGTAAGTGAAGGAGTCAGAAATTCGGTTGCTACAGTAGGCGAGTTGGAATCTTTAAAATCTAGTTTAAGGTCGTTGACAAATGTAGAGTGCCAGTCACCAGTGATGACAACTGGATTGGCGATTTTGCGGTTTGCGATGTAGCTGAGGATGCGGTTGCGTGCAAGAGGATACCCGTCCCAAGAATCGTTCCAAAAGATTTCCCCCTCTCCCACTTTATGATCTAACTCTGCCATCAGCACTTGCTGGGCTAAAATATTCCAACGTGTCTGGGAACGATCCAAACCTTCAAGCAACCAGCGTTCTTGTCTGTCACCAGTCATCGTCTTGGCTGGATCTAGCGCTGCGGGGCAACGTGGTGTCTCACCATCACCGCATGGTTGATCGCTGCGATACTGTCGTGTATCAAGCACGCTAAACTGAGCTAAATTTCCAAAAGTCAACCGCCGATAAAGGAGCATATCCGCTCCTCGTGGAATAGAGAATCGGCGCAGGGGCTGATGTTCGTAGTAAGCTTGATAAGCAGCCGCTCTTCGCTTCAAGAATTCTTCAACTGGGTCGTTATTTTCTGAGATATCGTCAGTGTAATCGTTTTCTACTTCGTGGTCGTCCCATGTTACCACAAATGGGAACATGGCATGAGCTAATTGTAAATCTGGATCAGTTTTGTACAGGGCGTAGCGGAGACGATACTGCTCAAGGGTTTTTGTCTCCTGCCGAAACTGTTCTGGTAAAGATACATTACGTACACCTGTAGAATTGATGCCGTACTCGTAAATATAATCACCTAAATGGAAGACCAAATCTAGATCCTCTTGGGCTAGATTACGATAAGCAGAGTAGAAACCATCTTCCCACTTTTGGCAGGTGACAAACGCAAAGTTTAGCTGATTGAGAGGAGCATCAGGGGTAGGAGCAGTACGGGTGCGCCCAATTTGGCTGACTTCATTGCCGACTCTAAATTGATACCAATAGTGGCGATCGCTCTGCAATCCCTGCACCTCGACATGAACAGAGTGAGCGAACTCTGGAGTAGCCATTGCCGTGCCACTGCGGACAACTTGCTGCATCTTTTCATCCCGCGCCACTTGCCACTGCACTGGAACATTCTGTTGTGGCATTCCGCCAGAAGAAATCAGTGGCTCTGGGGCAAGTCGCGTCCAAATTACTACACCATCTGGTAGTGGATCTCCGGAAGCAACACCCAAACTAAATGGATAGGCAGAGAACTTGGGCTGGGCGTTAACTCTTCTGGGGAACTGAGTTGCGATCGCTAAACCAGTTGTGAATCCAGCACCAATCATAAATTGCCGCCGTCGCATCGAACTCGATAGCAAGCGCTCAACATTGAACCACTGCATACGCTTCTCTCCCTTGACTAGCCCAACCTAGTAGTGCAAGCTCAACCTATCAACTAGATATTAAATACTAGTCAAGTTAGAGTTAAAGTCTGTTTAATCAACTTGAATACTCATTAAATACCGCAAGACCCCCGCGTTTAAAAGAAAACACAGTAAATGGATCTTTTCGATTACCCATCTCCATCCCAGGAGTACCTACAGGCATTTGGGGAACAGATAAGCCAGCAACATTTGGCGAGTCTTGAAGTAAACGTTTGATGTCGTCTGCTGGTACATGTCCTTCAATCACATATCCATTCACAACTGCGGTGTGACAAGATGTCAAGTTATCTGGCACGTTGTACTTTTGTTTGACTACTTCAATGTCAGATGTCGGAAAGTCTCTGACTTGAAAACCTTGTGCCTTTAAATGCTTAATCCATCCGCCACAACAGCTACACTCAGGACTGCGATATACAGTGGCATCTGGTGCTGTTGCATAACTCACAGGAGTATTGCTAACCCAGATACCCAACACTCCTGCCGTTAGACAAATCGTTACCACTACTCTAACAGCAATCAGACGCAACCATTTTTGCCACCAATAAATAAATTGTTTGTGCAACATCTCTCGACTTTCTCATACCAATTCTTTAATACTAAGCTAGGTAGAAAACAATAGTAGCAATTTTTGTAGTCGAGCTAGTCGCTCAAAAGCTCAAGGGCGATCGCACTCGGGATCATGTCCGTTTTTGTACTCTTGCCAAACGGATGATACCAAGGATACCAAGGGCTAATAAACTTAATGGACTGGAGGTTTCTGGGATGGCAAAAATTTTCGAGTCAAGTTTAACTGTACGAATGGAATTATCGATGTCTCCACTGATGTAAACAGTATCGCCTGCAATCGCCACCCCTGTAAAACTATAAGGTGGAGGTCCGCCCGAAAAGCCAGGAAGACCAATTGGTAAATTCGAGAGTATTGTGAGACTTTTTCCACTATTGATATCAATGGCTCTAACGCTTTGCGTTCCAGTTTCAGCAACCACTGCAATTCCATTAGGACTGTAAGCTACGCCTTCTGGAGAAGATAAATTTGTGGCAACGACTTGACGCTCCCCGGTTGTTAGGTCAATCCGTGAAAGTTGATTGCCCAAAAACTCTGTGACTAAGACGGTGGAGTCATCTACACGTGCTAAACCAGTGGGGCATAATAAACCACTTGCTACTGTGCGTCGGTTGCTACCAGCTTTATCCAAGATTTGAGTAAGCTGACCATTACCACAATCGGCAACTAAAATACTGCCGTCAGAAAGCTCAACGGCATCGTAAGGCGCACCAAAACCCGTGTAGGTATCTAGCACATCTCCCGAAACTCGATTCAGTCGCTGTACAACTCCTGAAAACCAACTGCCAACAATCGCGTTTTGGTCATTTACAGAAACGGTTTGAGGGATTTGAACAGGTGTGGCAAAGATGCGTAAGGTTTGCTGTACGATTCCGGTTTCTCGATCTAGAAACCGATAAGAAAATGTATCAGCAACATAAAGAGCACGATCGTAGATGGCGATTCCACCAGGGGAAGTTAGTCCCCCACTGCTAAGAACTTCACGGGACACCCCTGTTTCTGTATTTACCTCCTGAATATTGCTATCAACAAAGTTGGTTGCATACAATAAATCGTTAGCACCAAAGGCAAGATTGTCCAATCCCGGTTGCAATTGGGCGATTGGCTGACTTTGACCTGTTGTTGTGTTTACCTTTAAAACTTGACCTGTTACGGTATCCAATGCAAATAGTTCGCCTTTAGAATTAAACTTAACGGCGGCTGGAGTTACTAAATCTGAGACAACTTGTTCTACATCCCCAGTATCAACATTAATTTTGACAATTTCTCCTGTAAATTGAAGCGGACTGTACAAAAGTCCATCAGAACCAAAATCAAAAGCATTCAACCCAGGTTGATTGAGAATCAAGCGTGGGTCCGTCAATCCCGTGGGGTCAATCTCGAAAAGCCCTGTGTTTTGTAAATTTAAACTCTGACCGACAAAAATGCGACCGCTTTGGTTCTGTGTGATGGGATTGACACTATTTATGCCTGAAGCGATCGTCGTGAGATTACCTGTCTGTGGGTTGAAGGTTCTGACCTCACCATTAAGTAAAGCTGTGTAAAAAATCTGACCACTTGGCGTTAAGAATAAATCATCAGCCTGACCGTCGGGACTATTTATAAATACTTTGTATTCTCCCGTTGCTGTATCAACTTGATATATTGTTTGCTCAAGTACACTGCCCACATACAGTTGCCCATTTGCATCAAAATTTAGACCATTTAACCCCTTAAAGGGCGATGGTGGTACTAAAATGGATGGAACTGCTTGAGCCTCACCCAGCTTGAATAGATAAAAACTGCCTGTTAACAGAAGGGAACATAGCCAATACTTCTTTTTAAGACCTTTCATCTTTGGTAAGCGAGTGATTTTTGAGCGCTGCTTGTAGAATACTATCAATCGTGTCAAAAGTGACAAGTTCAGAAAACTTACTTTTATCCAGTAGCAACCGCACCTGTTAAAACACGAGCAAACCGTAACAGGTGAATTGAGTACTCAAGAAGCAGCGTTTGTTAGAGAACTCACTCAGCGCTATGGTTCCTGGATTGTGATGGATTTCGAGTTGGAACAGCATCGACATGTTCTGCAAATATTAAGCAGACTCAATGGAGATTTTCTCAAAGACTGCGGTGCTTATTTTGGTGGAGGCACTTTTCTTATTGCCTGTGAGCGATCGCACATTCATGGAACAGGCGGAGGGGTAAAACGCGCATCCACCGTTAAACCCCATATCCTGTAGAGACGTTCCGCCGGAACGTCTCTACATCAAATTAATCCTTAGCAATAACTATATCGTGAGATTTAATTACTGCGTAAGCTTCAGATCCTTCACAAAGATCCAAATCTTCTGCAGAAACTCTAGTAATAATCGAAGTTAACTCTACTTCTTGGACAATCTTTAATGTTACTTCACTACTAACAGGTCCGTTGTTAACTTTCTTAACAATGCCTTTGAGAACATTGCGGGAGCTAACTTTTAGAGGTTTGCGTTGACTACTAGTTTCTATATCAAAAGTGTAATCATTTTCCTTGCTTTTCGGCTTGGTTGGTAATGGCTGTGACTCTGGGGAGGTATCTTTGCTCAAAGAACGTACTAGTTCCCGCAAAATCTCGGTTTTAGTACGCTGAGAGTGCTGACAAAATTCTTCTAAAATTTTGCGTTCTTCCTCAGAAGTTTGAAAAGTGACCCATCCTTGTTCTTTTCTTGGCATAATTTTACCAATCTAATTGGTAATTTACTGTTAATACTGGTACGATTCTACTAAGCGTCAATTTTAAGTAAAAAAATCCTTTCTGTGCAGTTTCTCTATGAGAAGAAAATTTCTGGCTTTCATGGGTGTAGCATTTGTGAGCTTAATGTTAGTAATTTGCTCGCCGTTTTTTAATTCCACTCCTGTAGTAGCACAATCAAACAATAACCTACTTGTCTCCGCCGCTGCCAGTTTAAAGGATGCGATGGAAGAAATTAAGACGGTTTACACTCAAAGCAAACCGAACGTCAATATTAACTATAATTTTGGCGCTTCTGGTGCTTTGTTACAACAGATCCAGCAAGGTGCGCCAGCAGACATTTTTATTTCTGCTGCTAAAAGACAGGTAGATACATTGGAACAAACCGGACAAATAGTTCCAGGTACTCGTGGCATACTGGCTAAAAACCGTCTTGTCTTGGTTGTGCCGAAGAATGGGACTGGTGTCAGCAGCTTTTATAGCTTGAGAGAAGATGGTGTTAAGCGCATCGCCATTGGGGAACCAAGAAGTGTTCCGGCAGGGCAATATGCTGAGCAGGTTCTCAAAAAATTGAACGTCTACCAACAGGCTAAATCCAAGTTTGTTTTAGCTAACAATGTGCGCCAGGTTTTAGCAGCAGTGGAGAGTGGTAACGCTGATGCTGGTTTAGTCTACGCCACTGATGCGAAAATCTCTAACAATGTCAAAGTAGTGGTAGTCGCTGACGAGAAATACCACTCACCCATTACTTATCCTTATGCTGTAGTCAAAAGAACTAAGAACCTCGACGGGGCTAAGGATTTTATCCAGTTTTTGAAAGGCGATGCGGCTAAGGGCGTACTGCAAAAATATGGTTTTATTTTGCCGTAAGCTAATGTGCTAGCGCTCCTCTTAACGACTGTACAGACGTTCCGCCGGAACGTCTCTACGATGTTTTTTTTTAATGAACTATGCCAGAAGATTTATCTCCCCTTTGGATATCGCTCAACACTGCTTTACTTGCTACATTTATTACTTTCTTCCTGGGTATTGCGGCTGCCTATTGGATGTTGGGGTATCGCGGCAAGTGGAAATCACTGATTGAAGGATTTTTTGTCTCTCCTCTGATTTTGCCTCCAACGGTTGTTGGCTTTTTGTTGCTGCTGCTATTTGGTAAAAATGGTTTTATCGGCAAATTGATGGAGCCTTTTAATTTTAGCGTCGTCTTTACATGGTACGGCGCGGCGATCGCTGCTGTTGTCGTTTCCTTTCCCCTCATGTATAGAACGGCACTAGGAGCTTTTGAACAAATTGATGGCAATTTACTCCGGGTAGCCAGAACCTTGGGCGCAAATGAAGCAACAATCTTTCGCCGCATCAGTTTACCCTTGGCTAACCAAGGCATTTTAGCAGCAACGACTTTAGCTTTTGCTCGCGGCTTGGGTGAATTTGGTGCCACTTTGATGTTAGCTGGTAATATCCCCGGACAAACTCAGACGATTCCGATGGCAATCTACTTTGCGGTAGAAGCTGGAGATATTAATGAAGCATGGTTTTGGTCAATTGTCATTATGATGATTTCCCTATCTGCAATTATTGCAGTTAACTTTTGGCAAGAAGTTAGGGAGAAGAGGGCAGGGGGAGCAGGGGGAGCAGGGGAGGCAGGGGGAGAAATTACTTCTTACCCTACTCCCCACACCCTACACCCTACACAAGAAGGATTATTTGTAGATTTTGAAAAAATACTGCCAGACTTTCATTTAAAAGTGTCTTTTCATGCAGCAGCAGAACAAACTTTGGGATTGTTGGGGGGTTCTGGTGCTGGTAAGAGTATGATTTTACGCTGCATTGCTGGCATAGAAACACCTACCAGTGGTCGGATAATTTTGAATGGAAGGGTGTTGTTTGATTCGCAACAGGGTATCAACGTTAAGAGTCGCGATCGCCACATTGGCTTTGTAGTGCAAAACTACGCTTTGTTTCCTCATCTAACTGTAACACAAAATATTGCCTTTGGCTTACCACAAGGACTTTCTGCTCCCGCCATTAAGCAACTTGTAGAAGCTCAACTGATTGCAGTTCAATTACAAGGATATAGCGATCGCTACCCGCACCAACTCTCTGGGGGACAACAGCAACGAGTGGCGCTGGCGAGGGCTTTAGCAAGTCTTCCCCAAGCCCTACTTTTAGATGAACCCTTTTCCGCCTTAGATACCTACTTGCGCAGCCAACTAGAACAGCAGATGATTGAAACTTTAGCATCCTACCAAGGTATGACTTTATTTGTCACTCATAATATGGAAGAGGCTTATCGAGTTTGTCCGGATCTGCTAGCGTTGGAGCAAGGAACAGTGGTTCAATCTGGTAATAGACACGACATCTTTGAACGCCCCGCTACCAAAAGCGTTGCTCAATTAACAGGATGCAAAAATTTCTCCCGCACCGTTGTTGCCGCACCCCAACATGTAGAAGCGATTGACTGGGGTTGTACCCTCCGAGTCGTTGAACCCATCCCAGAGACTTTATCAAACGTAGGAATTCGCGCCCATCAAATCACCTTTACCAACAACCCCAACCAAGAAAATACCTTTCCCTGCTGGTTAGCCAGAGCAAGTGAAACACCACACAGAATGACACTATTTTTAAAACTACATCACCCATCCAATAATTCCACTGACTACGATTTGCAAGCAGAAGTATTCAAAGAAAAATGGGCTACCCTAAAAGACCAACCATTTCCTTGGTATATTCATTTAGATCCCCTACGCCTGATGTTATTAGTTTAAAAAGTGCTAGGGTAGAATTATTGGTGTATTGCTGGGGCATGGTATGGAACACAGTTGTAAACCAGTAAAACGGCATCCTTACGCCTTTGAGCTCATAAGTTGCATAGCAATTATAATTCTTGGTTTGTCTTTCCTTACCAGTGGACTAACCTCATCTGTTCGTGCACAAACTACTCGTACTTACAACATAAGAAGTAACCCGAAAAGTTCAGTTAACTTTCTCAAGCGAGGGCGTGACAGATTTCAACAAAAAGACTATAAGGGAGCGATTTCTGACATTAACCAGGCAATAGTCCTCAATCCTTACAATCCTAACGCCTACTATAGTCGAGGTCTTGTTCTACATGAACTGGGAGACTTTCTGAACGCGGTATTGGACTTTGATAGGGCATTGCAACTCAATCCCCGCTATGCTAACGCTTACTTTTATCGAGAGAAGTGCTCGCTATGGTATTGGAGAGGAAACCGGAACAATTCAGGACTTACAGCTAGCAGCTAAGTTCTTTCAAGCGCAGGGTGACACAAAGGGCTATCAAAAAGCACAGAATTTAATTAAGCAGTTACAGCACTCGATCAAATAAGCAAAACTTAAAAGCCTGAATCAAAGCCTTAGCCTTCAACATAGCCTCCTCAAACTCAGCTTGCGGATGAGAATCAGCAACAATACCACCACCCACCCCCATAGAAGTTTCATCATCCGTAAATACCGCAGTACGAATCACAATATTCAAATCTGCCGCACCATTAAGCGCCAAAAATCCAATCGCACCCGAATAAACTCCCCGTGCCTCAAGCTCCAACGAATCAATAATTTCCATCGTTCTAATTTTCGGCGCACCTGTCATCGAACCACCAGGAAACGCCATGCGGATGCAGTCAACCGCACCCATACCTGGGAGCAAACAACCGCGAATCGTAGTTACAAGTTGATGCACCGTAGCATAAGTTTCCACATCCATCAATTTCGGAACATGAATGCTACCAACCTGACAAACTCGTCCAAGATCGTTGCGTAACAAATCTACAATCATCACATTCTCAGCTCGATCTTTTTCACTCCACTTCAGGCGATCGCGCAGTAAAATATCTTCTTCAGCAGTTTGCCCCCGTGCTATAGTACCCTTAATCGGCTTAGTCTCCACCCAACCAAAAGAATCAATTTGCAAAAACCGTTCTGGCGAAGAACAAGCAACAGCAAAGTCTTCAAATCTGAGAAAAGCTGAATAAGGTGCTGGATTAATTTGGCGTAAAGTGCGGTAAAATGCCAGAGGATCGGGAGTAGTATCTGTATAAAGCTTATTCGTTAAACAAACTTGGTAACTTTCACCCTTGCGGATATATTCCAGGCACTGCTGAATATCATTGATGTAAGTTTCGTAAGGGCGACTCAAACGAAATATGATGTTTGATTGATTACCTTTTGGCAATATCGGTAGGGGAGGTAAGTTACGCAATTGTTCCTCAATTGACTTGAACCAAACTTGTGCTTTTGCAGTTTCACCTTTAGGAGTAAAGTGTAGCAGATAAGTAGTCTGTTCTTGATGATCGAAAGCAATGATGCGATCGCCTAAAATAAACATAGCATCGGGAAGTGATGACGGATGCACCAGTTGTGAATCACATTCTGCCTTCAGTTCATAACCGAAGTAACCAACAAATCCACAGTTAAAGTCAAAAGGTAATTCAGACTGACAGTACCGACGCTCAAGTTCACGTTTGAGGTAATCAAAAATACTTTCCTTGAAGCGTTTCACTTCACCTGACTGAGTAACAATCAGTTCTTGATTTTGAGTATAATATTTAACTGCTAAGCTATTTAGTCCGTTACTATCACCCATAAAAGAAAAGCGAGAAAGCCCAGGTTCCACTCGGCTACTATCAAGCCAAAAGGCGTTTGCTGCTTGCCCAAAAAGATGGACAAATACCTGTTCTGCATCAGGATAAATCTCCAACTTTTTGCTGCAAACTGTAAATTCCGAGGTTTTCATGGCATTAAGAAGGCAGAAGTACGTAGGCAGCTATGCTGAAGGAATTGCTTTGGCATAAGCTAAAAGTATTTACTAAGTAAAAAAGTTTATTTTATACCTTTTATAAGGTAGGCGACTTGAGATGTAGTTTACTTTTCCTCCTTCTGCCCTCTGCCCTCTGCCCTCTGCCTTTCTTTTAAAACAAGAAGTAGCGTTGTGCCATTGGTACAGAAGTAGCTGGCTCACAAGTTAACAATTCTCCATCTGCCCTAACCTCGTAGGTTTCTGGATTAACTTCAATAACTGGAGTTGAGTCGTTAAGTTTCAAATCCTTCTTACTCACATTGCGCGTATTAGAAACAGCAACCGTGCGCGTTGTTAAGCCCAGTTGCTCAGGAATTTTCTTATCTAAGGCAGCTTGAGAAACAAAGGTATAGGAAATCTCTCCAACTGCTCTACCAAAACTGCCAAACATAGGACGCATGTACACAGGTCCAGGCGTGGGAATGCTGGCATTAGCATCACCCATTTGCGCCCAAACGATCATTCCGCCTTTAATCACAAGTTCGGGTTTCACACCAAAAAAGGCGGGTTTCCACAAACATAAATCAGCTAACTTACCTTCTTCGATAGAACCAATATAATTGGCAACGCCATGAGCGATCGCCGGGTTAATTGTATATTTAGCAATATAGCGTTTGGCGCGAAAATTATCATGATCCTCACTCAAGCCAGGAGACGGCAAAATTCCCCGTTGTACTTTCATCTTATGTGCCGTTTGCCAAGTGCGAATAATAACTTCTCCAACCCTTCCCATCGCTTGGGAATCACTAGACATGATGCTCAATGCACCAATATCGTGTAGAATGTCTTCGGCAGCGATGGTTTGGGGACGAATCCGCGAATCAGCAAAAGCCACATCTTCAGGAATACTTTTATCTAGGTGATGGCACACCATCAACATATCTAAGTGTTCTGCTAAAGTATTAACAGTGTAGGGACGAGTGGGATTTGTCGAAGCAGGCAAAACATTCGTAAGACTACAAACTCTGAGAATATCAGGTGCATGTCCCCCACCAGCACCTTCTGTATGGAAGGTATGAATGACACGATTCTCAAAAGCTTCAATGGTTTTTTCCACAAATCCACCTTCGTTAAGAGTGTCAGTGTGAATTGCCACCTGCACGTCGTACTCATCGGCAACACTCAGACAGGTTCTAATTGCTTCAGGAGTAGAACCCCAGTCTTCGTGCAATTTTAACCCGATCGCGCCCGCTTCAACCTGCTGAATTAGTCCAGGGCGTCTGCTAGTATTACCTTTACCCAGAAAACCAATATTGATGGGGAAAGCATCCGCAGCTTGCAACATGCGGTAAATATTCCAAGGTCCTGGAGTACATGTAGTAGCTGTAGTACCAGCTGCAGGTCCCGTACCGCCACCCATCATAGTTGTCGTACCAGAAGCAATTGCCACCTCAATCTGCTGGGGACAAATAAAGTGAATGTGAGTATCAATCGCCCCTGCCGTCAGGATTCTGCCTTCTCCAGCCACAGCCTCTGTACCAGGACCAATGACGATATCGATGTTATCTTGAATCTGGGGATTGCCTGCTTTGCCAATCTTGTAAATCTTCCCGTCTTTAATGCCTACATCGGCTTTGACAATCCCCCACCAATCGAGAATTAAAGCGTTGGTAATGACGACATCAACAACATCATCTCTTTCATCACTGGTGTAAGGAGATTGCCCCATCCCATCCCGAATGACTTTACCTCCACCAAACTTTACCTCTTCACCGTAGGTTGTAAGATCTTCTTCTACTTCGATAAACAAATTTGTATCAGCAAGACGGACGCGATCGCCTACAGTAGGACCATAGGTATCAGCGTATGCCTTACGATTCATGCGATAGCTCATGATTTCTCCTCATTCCTCAACTAGCAAATAACCGACGTGCCAATTTTTGATGCTGCATTTGAGCAATATCAATCGTCGGAGTGCAACACCACATCTGATCTAATCGTAAAGTTGCCCCCATTTTGTAGGTTGCTTCAATTTCTGGTGCTAACTGAAGCAAAACTTGTTGTGCTTGTATATGCCCCAAAACACTTAAACGAATCGCTGCCCCCAATAAACCTGTAATCAAGCTATGTAAAAAAGCTAACACTGTATTCTCTTCGCTTAATCCTGCTACCCTACCCACCACAGCAAATATCACTGGATGCAAGCAGCGAATTCTACCGCTTGCTGCATCTTGATTCAGAGTTTCTAACTGAGAATCCTGCCAAGTTGCACTGGCAACCATCAGCAAAGCTCGTCCACTTTTACGTTGGGTTTCACGAGTTTTCTCAACCAAAGTTTGGGCAAACAATTGAGCATCTGCTACTCTTACAGCGTCTAAGTCATTAACAGTACTACCTTGGTAAGCATGAATTAAAGCAACAACATCTGTAGATCCTACCTTATTACGTAACAGTAAGCGCAAAAATGTTTGCAAATCTGCTGCTGAATTTATTTGACCCGATTGTACCAGGGATTCTAATCCATGAGATAGAGTAAATGAGCCAGAAGGAAAAAATGAGTCAGACAATTGCATTAAAGCAAGTTGTTGGGCGATTAGTGAAGATGTACCAATGGTGAACATAGATGGAAATTATTTGTAGTAAGGGCTTTAGCCCTTTATTAAAATCTCGTTTCCTGGTAGAACCTGAAAATGCTATCTAGAGCGGCTCTGCCCTTGGATGAGGCGGAGCCTCAAGGAAGGCATTCCCACGCAGAGCGTGGGAACGAGGGGCGCGGAGCGTGGGAACGAGGGGCGCAGAGCGTGGGAACGAGGGAACGAGGTAATACAGACAGACTTCAATGGGGATGGTGGTGGTGAGAAAAAGTGAGATGTTCGTTGGGAGAGCGCGATTCATAATCAATTTGTAATCCAGGGATGTGAAACTCGCGGATTGTTGATTCTACAACTTCCATGTCTGCGGTTAGTTGAATGTAAATCTTGCGCTCGCGTACCAAAATTGCCCAATGGTGGTTGCCTAAAACATGCCCTAGATGAATTAATTCGATTGCGCTTACGCCTACTGATTCATTAAAGCTCAAAACCATCACTTTTTGGTGTTGCAAATGAATCAGCAACAATCCCTGTTGGGTTTCAAACACATCTCCTTCCCGCAACAACCAATCCCGACTTTTTATAATTCCTACAGCAGTACCGCAGGAGGAGTGAGCGTGAATTCGAGCTTTACCGCAATCTGTTTGACTGAGTTCAACTTCTAGGCAGCACCCAGCAGTACGAGCTTTGTCTATCCGTTCGGCTAGGATAGCAGTTTCGTTTACATTGCCCAGGTAAGTTTGTGCTAGCTCTGTCATTTGGGAATATAAGGTAAAGGAGGTTGATTACTGATTTGGCGTACACAGTTTAAGGCGTATTTTAGGTATTGCTTGAGTTGACGAGTTGTGGTGGCGATCGCTCGAATTAGTATACCTTTTTCCTGTGGTAAAATCGAGCTTGCTACCAGTAACCCTGAGCAATGAGCAGAGTCTAAATCTTCTACACGTTTGCTCAATAAATCAAGATCTGTGTTTGGCAAGACAACAAACAAATTCCCCAGAATTGGTGCAGTGGCAAATAAAGCCTTGTCTTTGAAGGGATTAAGCTTTCCTTCGAGACGCATGGCATCGGTAAACCATAATTCTCCATCCTGAGACATTACGACGAGGCGACTGAAGTAGTGATGAAAATCGTAAAACTCTCCTCTTGCCAACCTACCTGGTATGATGATTTCACTTAAACATAACCTTGCACTTGGGTGTAGTTTAATACAAATATTCTGCTGCAAAGTACTATCGGCAAAGAGAATCATAGGTTCTGGAATAAATTCCAAAGTCGCTTGTTCACCAACTTCAATATTGTAATGTACCACTGCCTTTGAATCAATTATAGGCATGGAATGTACTTTAGTTGCAGCTTGATCGGTGAGATAAAGACTCGTGTTTGCGGCAAGTTGTATAGACAGATTTAATTCATCTTGAGCAAGTAAACCCGGAGATATACTTGTGATGTAAAAATAAGCACGCTGAGGAGCGTTTGGCTCAAGACGGAACAATCGCGACAGCCGCAAGGGATAAGCTGTGTATCGATGAGTGTCAATCGTATAATTATTGCGATCGCACTCCAATTTCAACTCTAAATTAGCTCGTTTGGTAAATTCCAATAGCATCAACTCTTAATTGCAGCTGTGTTCGTGCAAAATAGAAGAGTTTCTAAAATAAAATCCACCACCACCTGCAAACCTTCTCCCGTCTTGCAATTCGTATAAGCAATCGGTTTACCACGACGGTACAAAGGAGCTTCCTTTCTAATTAACTCCAAATCCGCACCTACATAAGGAGCGATATCAATTTTGTTCACCACCACCAAGTCTGCTTGCACAAAACCGGGACCATTTTTTCGGGGAATATCATCTCCAGCCCCCACATCAATCACAAAAATATAAGAATCTACCAAATCGTAGCTAAAAGTAGAAGCAAGATTGTCCCCACCGCTTTCAATCAAAATTAAATCCAACTCAGGATAAAGCAACTCCAGATCCTGCGCTGCTAAAAGATTCATACTCGGATCTTCCCGAATTGCTGTATGAGGGCAACTTCCTGTCTCTACCCCAATAATACGCTCAGAAGGCAATACTCCGCCACGTTTGAGGCGATCGGCATCCTCAGTCGTAAGTAAATCATTAGCAACGATCGCCAGCGAAACACCCTGAGACATCAACATCGGCACAATCCGCTCCAGTAAAGCAGTTTTCCCACTGCCCACAGGTCCTCCAATCCCCAGTCTAGCAGCTGATTTTGGCACTTACTCATCTCCTCTTCTTAGCGACTTAGCGACTTTGCGTGAGAAAAAAAGTCTATGAAGATAATTTCCCATTCACTAAACCATTAAAACCATATACTTCACGAGTACCAGAAAAAGGAACCAACTCAACTTCCTTCTCATCCCCTGGTTCAAATCTTACAGCTGTGCCTGCCGGAATGTTTAAGCGGTATCCTTTAGTTTTCTCTCTATCAAACTGCAAAAATTCATTCACTTCATAAAAGTGGTAATGAGAACCGACTTGAATAGGGCGATCGCCTGCATTACGCACTTCAACCTCAATGGTTTCTCGCCCCACGTTTATCTCAATTTCTCCTGCAGGCGTGATGATTTGCCCTGGAATCATTCTGTCACTACTAGTTGACATTTCTCAAATTCCTTTGCGATAACTAAACTATAGGATTATGAACTGTAACCAATTTTGTGCCATCAGGGAAGGTGGCTTCCACTTGCACTTCTAGGATCATTTCTGGTATTCCATCCATAACATCTTCTCTGTGTAGAAGTTTTGTACCATCACTCATTAATTCTTCCACAGTTCTCCCTTCTCTTGCACCTTCCAATATCGCTGCACTGATGTATGCTACTGCCTCAGGATAGTTAAGCTTCAAACCTTTGGCTCTGCGTCGTTCTGCAAGCAAAGCCGCCGTGAAAATTAACAATTTATCTTTTTCTTGAGGTGATAGTAGCATCGAGGTTTTCCTGTATAATTAGATCATTGTACCCCAAGAAAGATCCCCGACAACTTTTGCAAAGTCGGGAATCTGAATTCTCGTATTAATTTTTTACTCATTTGTTTCTTTCAGTCGCTCTAACAACTCTGTAACTGATAATATAGGCAAACTAGCACCTGCAAAACCGTCTGCATCACGGGTAACAATCGCATCAAGACTCCCAATAGTCGCACAAGCTAGCTGCACTGCATCTTCAAAGTCTTTTCTGTTCGATGCAAAAGCTTGCTCTAGAATCAAACGGTCAACAGCACAAACTTCCATCAATAGCAATGTCATAGAAATAGCTTGCCGCGCAAGTTCAAAGCTTCGCGTCTGCCTTCTAACAATGTAGAAAATATTGGTTAAGGTTGTAGCTGTTACATATCCGTACACTCTACGTTCTCGGATGGCTTCTAATAATGTTCTAGCATCTTCTACAAATGGTTCTCGCTCCAGAAAAGCATCAAGAATGATGTTAGTGTCAACTAATACCTTCATTGTAGGTACTTCTCCATTAACCTTTCTTCTAGCATTGCCTCTACTTCAATATCTGTTGGCGGTGGCACGTTTGTTTTTGCTAATCCAATCATCCTGTCTACTATATCTTCTGGCACTTCTGAGCGAGGTCTAAGTTCGCTTTCTACAGAAGAGATAATTGCTTGAAGCAATTCTAAGCGATCGCTCACTGACAATTTGAATGCTTCTTTCTTTAATTCTTGCAAAGACATCTTTATTTCTCCTATAATCGCAAGCCTTTTAGTTGCTTTTCGGCAAGTTTTATGCTTTTATCTTAGCAATACGATACCCGAAAGATCCCCGACAACTTTTACGAAGTCGGGGATCTGCTCTCTCACCTGTTAAGTTGCGGCTGTCTTCTCTTCTGATGTCTCGGTTTTTTGCTCAGCCGACTTCTTTACACCCGATTCTTGTACTAGCTTGAGATGAATGTTATTCACCTGAGTAATAAAGTTTTCTATCGCCATTTGTGCCTGTTTTTGACGCTGGGTTTCGTCTGTGACATCATTGTAACGGTAAGGTTCACTTACTCCCAAAACAAATTTCTCTTGTTCGGCTTCTAATAATTCAACGCTGGTGTTAGCGGCAATCCAATTTTCTTGGAAGGGAAAGGAGGTGACAATACTTGCCACAATCGAGGCTATAGCCGGACAAATTACCGGGAGCCACTTGAGCCACGATACACCTGCTTCCAATTTATCAACCAAAACTAAAATCGGTGTGACTCCTGAAAAAACAACGGTAGCAAGTTGCGCCGCGTAGTAGATATTTCGAGAGCTGGTTCTGGTTCTTTTATAGTCGTCTATCAACTCCTGGCTATACTGTAAAGCTTTTACTCTGGCTGAGTTGATCGAATTGTTTCCCACAGAATTATTGCTCGTAAGAGAAGGATATAGTTCAGCTTTTTTGGTTAACTCAGATTGAGTTGCGCTCGCGTTTGCGTTTTGGGCTAGTTGTCTATTTGCGAGTAAGAAAAAAATCCAACTAGCAAAAAAACCTGCTACATATATTCTGGCTACGGGAATGTCGGGAAAAACCTTGATAATGACGAATGTACCGACACTAGCTGCTAAGAATAAATACTCAATTACCTTCAAGGTAAGCAACATATTTGGACTTGATGAGGCGGAAGAATTTTCAACAGTGTAGTTTTTCTCCATTGGGGAAGTGGTTTCAAAATTAGTCATTGCTGGTCGTAAAATAGGCAAATAAGCGATCGGATACTAATATAGCAGTTAAATAAGGCTGTGTTGAACAGCACGCTTGCTTACTTAAGATGGTGAGGATGCCGAATTTCAAGCTATGTCATACAAAGAGTGTTTTTTCTACTGACAGAATATTGTTACTTGACCTTTGTTACTTTTCAGACATCCTCTAACTGTCCACTTAACTGTCTTAACTGTCTCTTCTTTGTGTAATTGATTATTTAACTGTTTGCTTACCCCAATTTGATCGGGAGTCTAAACCCACTTGTCAATAGCATTTGAGATGCGCTTACCCTGTCTTTCGGATCAGGAGAACTATGACGAATAAGTTTATAAATAACTGTATAAATATATATTTTTGCTCAAAAACTATTTTGGTCTAACCCAGCACTAAGAAATTCGCAGCCAATAAATTCATAGTCACATCTTTTCTTGATCGTTACTATAGCAGATAAGACAGTTAAGCTAGACAGTTAAGACAGTTAAGCTATTTTCCATTAAATTAGAACTTACGCATTGGCAGTTTGGTCTAATTGAGCACTCGGAAAGGAAATTCTCGTGTCAGATCTTGAACCCCATCGCACAAATGGCGATCGCGCAGCAGTTCTGGAGTTTCGCTCTCCTCCACTTCAGGATTGGTTCTCAGATAATCCCGCACCCAATGGCAACCATATGCTAAGACAGCAATTCTAAATTTAAGAATTGACAAGGACTTCAAAGCTGAGGAACAAAATATGGGGATAATAGGTTCTACAGAT
>NZ_JACXAE010000060.1:77498-127103 GCF_014698965.1 Iningainema tapete BLCC-T55 | reverse complement strand
ATTTTATCTATAACTCTTGCTTGAATATTTTACTAATCCTCCTATGGCTTTTTATTGAGTTTTTCAGCAAGCCCTAAATATCTACGATCAGTTTGTTGCAGTGCATGTAGGAGCAATGGGTTTAATGTTTGACGGTGCTCAAGGTCCTGCTGCTGGGCATGATGGCGCCCATGAAAGCGCTCTATTGTTACCGTGGCATCGTGAGTTGGTCTATAGATTTGAGAAAGCCTTGCAATCTGTAAACCCCAATGTAACGATTCCCTACTGGGATTGGACAGATCCTAAAGCATTGTCCGTTATTTTTAATGATGACTTTATGGGACCAAATGGTCAAGGAGTAACCCTCAACGTCCCGCTCGATAACGCTCAAGGTGGCCCTCCTGATATGTCGCTTGTTGATGGTTTCAACCCCAATCCAGGTTCAGGTAATCCTGGTGGTTTTGATCCGTCGCTTGTTAATAGTCAAGGAGCCAAGCCTAACATTCCGGCGATCGCTGTTCACGGAGGACCAGTTCAATCCGGACCTTTTTCCGCAGCTAGTGGATGGATTGCGAACCCAGAGTTACATTTCAAGTCGTCATCAGGAGAATCATTTGGCAGCCAAATCTTACGCTTTTTGCAAGTGCCGCCTACAAATAATTACCCTGTTCCTAAAGAAGATATAGAGCAAGTCCTCGCCTTTGACAAATATGAAACTTTTCGCCCAGCTTTAGAAGGATTTTTCAAAGTAGATAGCACTACTGGACAACAAAAGCCTGGAGTATATTTGCATAACTATTCTCATAGCTTGGTTGGTGGTGCTACTTTTGACTTTTCTGTAGGTCGTCCCGTACCTCTAGGTACATTAGCTGACCTTGCTACTTCCATCAACGATCCAGTATTTTGGCTAATTCATAGCAATGTGGATCGTCTCTGGGCTGAATGGCAGCAACATGGACATGCAGGTAGCAATCATTATCCTGCCGAGGGTGGACATTACGGAGAAAATCTCAACGACAGATTGTGGCCTTGGGACGGTGGTGAATCCACTCCGGCAAATTGGGGTTCCGGAGATTTGTTATCATTACTACCTAGTTTTTCACCTAATGATATTGTGACAGCAAAAGACACTCTGGAGTTGAGAAAGTACGGCTACACTTATGACACATTGAACGGTGCAGCTAACACACCTAATTGGAATTGGCAATGGAATTTTAACTAGTAACTTGTAGGGGTGAACAACTGTTCGCCCTTGTATTATGCGACTTATGCACTATTTACTAAAAAATAGATGGTTTTTCCAAAAGATTTTATATTGCCGATGTGAATGATTGTATCTAATGTATACATAATCACTTGTTCAACCTAGATTAAAGATCAGTCTTGTGAAGAAGCTCAAATCTTGACAAGACAATTACGTATGTATTATGAAAATATTCCGCAAAATCAAAACAGTATTGATTGCAAGTATGGTTGCTGCCCTGATCGTATTCGGATCTCCAGCAATGTCCTATAATGTTGAACAAGCATCTCATCAAATCCTCAAAGACAGTTATTCTTCACATCAAGCTAATTCCGTTCTTGCTCCCACAAACAACAACCTTCTCATTAGCAAAAAGATTCCGGCATCTCGAATCAAGGTGAGAAAAAACGTAGTTGACCTTACAGCACAAGAGAAATATGCCTTTATTGATGCTATCCGGACATTAAAAAATACAGTTCCAGAAGGTAGTAATATCAATATTTATGACCAGTTTGTTGCGGTGCATGTGGCAGCAATGGGTTTAATGTACGAGGCGGCTCAAGGTCCTGCTGCTGGGCATGATGGTGCGCATGAAAGCGATGTATTTCTACCGTGGCATCGTGAGTTTATATACCGATTTGAGAAAGCTTTGCAATCAGTAAATCCCAATGTAACAATTCCATACTGGGATTGGACAGACCCTAAAGCGTTGGAAGTTATCTTTGCTGATGACTTCATGGGACCAAATGGTCAAGGAGTAACCCTCAACATTCCCGATTTCGGTAACGCTCCTAATGGTTCGATGATGTCCGGTTTTGACGGTCAAGGAGCACCTAACTTCCCGGATTTCGGTAACGCTCCAAGTGGTTCGATGATGTCTGGTTTTGATGGTCAAGCAGCACCTAACCTCCCAGTAGTTAGTGTTCAAGGAGGACCTGTTCAGTCCGGTCCTTTTTCCGCTGCTAATGGATGGATTTTGAATCCAACCTTACATGTCAAGACAACGGGAGAACCGTTTGGTGAAGTACTCCTACGTTTTATGCAAGTTCCGCCTACAAATACTTACCCTGTTCCCCGTGAGGATGTGGAGCAACTCTTAACCATTGATGATTATAAAAATTTTCGTCTAGCTTTAGAAGGATTTATCAAACTAGATAGTTCTACTCAACAACCAACGCCAGGAGTCTTTCAGCACAACTATTTTCATAGCTTTGTCGGTGGAGCCACTTTTGATCCTGCTGTAGGTCGTCCTGAACCTTTAGGTACAATGGGTGCGCTGGCTAGTTCCATCAACGATCCAGTTTTTTGGCTAATTCATAGCAACGTAGATCGTCTCTGGGCTGAGTGGCAAGTAAATGGACATGCGGGTAGCGATTATTATCCTGCCGAGGGTGGACATTATGGTGAGAATCTTAACGACAGATTGTGGCCTTGGGACGGTGGTGAATCTACTCCAGCTAATTGGGTTCAAGGAGATTTGTTATCCTTAGTACCTGCTTTTTCCCCAGATGATATTGTCACGCCAAAAGACACTTTGAAGTTCCGAAAGTACGGCTACACCTATGACACTTTTAATGGTGCCGCTAAAACGTCTACTTGAAGTGTGCAATGAAAATTTAATGCCTAATCTGTAGAAGGGCGAATGGCTGTTCGTCCTTCTATTATACTTAATTAAGCGGATGTGTTAAGCTTAGAGGGGAGATCGCCCCATCCTGTATCTAGCTAATAGAAGCAGATTGACATTTTTATCAATCCGTATTAGATTAATGGGATTAAGGTGAGTGCTGTGGTAGTCCTAGATAGAGAATTAATCACAAAAGCGTTGGAAAGCAAGGTGGGTAAAGTTATCCACTACCAGTTAGAACAAGTTCGCGTAGAGCTTGACAGGCAGTTTTGCGAAAACTCTCTATCAAAAGAAGTAGTTAATGACCTGACAAAAATCCAATGTATCATTAATGATGCATTTGTAATTGGTGAAAAAAAAGAATTAGACCTAATTAATAAGATTGACCTAGTTTTAGATAAAGTCAAACTTATCAACAGAGAAATCAGAGACTTTCAAAAAAAACACGAAGAGCCTTTACCAGACAAAATATTTGAAGACTTAGACAAAATCATACTTTCCTGCGTAGAGAAACTAGTATCAGCAAGGAAACAGTTAGAGCAAATGCAAAACACTCTAGCTATAATTGTCCAAGCTGGAAAGGAACTTGAAAAAGACGGAAATAAAGACATATTCAAGAATTGGGCAGAAGCTGTTGAATTCTTAGCAGAAGCTTTAGAGGAATGCCTAGAAAACTTTCCAGATATTCCACTAGGCATGGTTGAAGATTTGGCAACAGGACTGTTATCAGCAACATCAGAAAAAACTTACGAATTAACAAGCAAAGAAAAATATAGGAGCAGAATCAAATATGCCGCAACATTTATTCTAGAGTTAGTAAGGAAAAAGCGATATCAGTACTTAAGCAGCAAAAGTGCCGAAGCTAAAGCAATAGAAAGAATAAAAAACACTGAAGAAACAGAATGGATTGTTGTATCAGAACCAGGAAAAACCATTAATATAGATCAGATTAACGAACGACTAAAGAAACGTGGATACAACGTCCAAATTTCACATAAAAATTCATCCGCAGGTTAAAAAACAAGACTTACCAGAACTGTCTCAAGAAATGCAGGACGACTTCTGGCAAGTCTTCATACCTATCCTAGAAATAGATCCGTATAGCTGTTGTGGATTTTCTAGTCACGACTTAGTAAGAGAGTTAAAAGGATGGCGAGCACTTGAAATAGAACGCGAAGTCGAAGGATACGAGGAAGTTTATCGCCTAGTTTACCAAATTACTGATACTCTAAAAAATAAAAGCGTTGAAATAATAAGCTTTGGTCTACACGACCCTGCATACGACAAAGCATACGAAAGGGTTGGGGGAAGAGGAAGAAGATAAAGAGGCTGATAAGGATTTAAGTAATATTACGAAAGAGTGAGGGGACGCGATCGCGTCCCGGCTTGACCTTTGAAAAAACCGTTACAATCGCCTCTTATGGAGAAGAAACTCTGCTCAATAAGATATCAATGTTAATATAAGCTTCTCCATTTTCATAAGTAATAAGCTGGTCCGTTAAATATAAGGGACTTCCAGCAGCGAGTCGGCGCAAATCCAATAAAGTTCCAAGTGCTTCAAAGCGATCGACTTTAGCAGGAAGAGTAACAATGATGTCTGAGTTTGCACACTTACTGCCTTTAGTTCTAGCAACACAAATTACACCAATCTCATTGATGATATCAGTTCTAATATATTGGAGCCAACCATTGTCATAATACTTTTGAAATCTTTGAGAAGCCTCTTTACATCGTAATTTTGGTGTGTTAGCTGAATGGTTCAAGTACTCAGATAACCAGTAAATCATGTGAATTTCATTACCACGCTTTGTACGAGCAATGGTTGCAGGTACAGTTTTTCCCTGGTCAGTAGTTCCTGTTCCGCAAAAGAACTTCTCACTCCTAGCTATACTAGGTTCATGAAAACTTGCTGCTACTCCAAGTACAATCGTAGCTTTAAGCAAAGTATGAGCAAATTTAGAGAGTTTCACAGTTATGCGACATATCTTAGCGCAATTTGTATTGGCATTTACCGTCATCTTGCAATCCTGCTAAAATCTTGAAGCAACATTTTCTAATTCAGCAATGTTTAAGGGTAAAAGTACTAAGATTATTTCTTTTGATGTCACAAAGCCTTTCATCCCTCGCCAGACAGAAATTTCAGAATGCTTGTCATATTTTGGGTAAGTACGCAATTGGATTTACTGCACCATTTATATCTCTACCATCTACGGGTGAAGGTGTACGAATCTCAAAGTGTAAGTGTGGTCCGGTACTCAACCCAGTGCTACCCATTAAAGCAATTGTTTCACCTTTGCCCACCTTTTTACCTACCTGCACCAGAATCTTACTGATGTGACTATAGCGAGTCATGATGCCATCGGGATGGCGGATATCCACAATGTTGCCGTAGCCATCGTTGTTCCATCCTGCCTTTTCAACTACACCATCAGCCGCTGCATAAATTGGCGTACCTGTGGAGTTAGCAATATCAATACCCTTGTGCATTCTTCCGTAGCGCCAACCATAGCCCGCAGTCACGACACCCTTTGCATGCCAAATGTATTTAACAGAGGCAGTTGAACTGTTATTAAGCTTTAATGACGGAAATCTCGGTGCGGCGGTAGAGGATACCTCTTGCTCTGAAAGAGGTTGATCCTGAGTAACACTTCGCTGAGATGCCAGGATAACTTCTTGTTCCCAGTTTCTAAAAGTTGCACTTGAAACACCATAGTTCCCAGATGCTCCTGTCAGCGTGCGAATTTCTGTAGCTCCATGAATAGCCACCAGTTCAGCATTCTCATTAAGAACTGGTCCACCACTCATACCTGATATAGCAAAGTTATCGTAACCCAGATTATAACCGTTCCATCCTCTTTTCGGGATAGTAGTAATTTTTGCAGTAATAAATGTATAATTTCGACCTAAGTTAAGCGGTCCGACTGCTGGATAACCAGCAAAAAAGACTGTCATTCCCTCCTTTAAGCTACTAGAGTCTCCTATCTTAGCAACTTGGTAGCTTTGGTTACTTCTAAATTCTAAAACTGCTATGTCTACTCCATGCTTACGCCAGATTTGGTCTTTGTTAACTTTATACAATTTATCATCGTAAGTCCGAACCTTATATTCACCTTTCCCTTCAATCACATGCCATACGGTAAGAACTTTATATACGTCGTCCTTTTTACCAATAATTACTCCTGACCCTGGATTGTAGCCCTCTATACTAACTGTGATTTTTTTAGTAATATCACTGACCTCAAACGATTGTAGGGCTGTAGCCAACAGAGGCTGAAGAGCCACTACTACCAAAATCATCACTATGCTAAATAGTGCTGATACAGTTCTATAAGAGAGCCTCATATAAAAGTTTTTTGCGGGTTAGAGAAGATGTTTTACTTTACACTAGCAAAAATTTTCATTGGTTGAATTATATGTAAACCGGGTATATACTTAATTATTAGTTGATTGTTTTGCAAAAATTTGTTATTGAAGAGGAAAAACACGTATCAATGGATATTGCTCCAATTATTACATCTACTGTAGCTCTGCTAGTTCCGTATCTAGCCAAAGTAGGTGATGGGATGCTTCAGAAAGCTGGCGAAGACGCCTGGGACAAGATGAAGAAGCTCTACCAAACCCCATTCACAACAAGTTCAGTCTGGACAAAGACGACTATGCTCAGCAGACTCTCAAACGCTTAGAAGAGAAACCTTCAGAGGAGAGACGCCAAAGGGCTTTAGCTGATATCTTGACCGAAAAAGCAGAAGCTGAGCCAGAGTTTGCACAGGAATTAAAACGGTTGGTGCAAGACACGATTCAAGACAAAAACGTTGGGCAGTTCCTCACTCAGGTCTTTGGGGGAGAAGTAGGGCAAATTCTTAACATCAATCAAGCAGGTAATATAACATTTAACGAGAACAAGTAACTAATACCTAGCTTTGTGTAATGCCACTTAATGACTTGCCAGAAAAAGAAGCTTTAAAAGCATTAATGGAAGAAAATCCTCTTAATCCAGAAGATATACTTGCATGGAAAATTCTTAAAAATTTGTTGCTTCAAGATACTGAAGGCAGAGCATTACTAGCTCAACTGAAAACAGGGGAAGAAATTTCAGCAAATAGTTTGAAGCAGTGGATTCGAGGGCATTCAGAGCAAATTGAACCAAAGTTAGAGACAACCGTATCAGATAGTCAACTAGATAAAATTATCAATATTGCGAGAGCGGAAACAATAGTTATCCAACAGAGAAATTGGACTCATAAGTATAACAAGCAAGCTAATCTTTTGCATCGTAAGATAGGAGTATCTCTACTTTCGATAATTCTGATAATAGCAGTATTTGTTTTAGTCGGTACTTTTATCAAAATAGGCGATCGCCTAAATCTTAAGTATTTCTTTAATAACCCATCTGTATCTTCTATAAATTTTTTGACATATAGAGATTCCAGTCACAATCTTGCAATCAAGTATCCAGAAGATTGGGTATATCAAAAGATTAATGACCCTTTCACCCATGAAGTTGTAGCTTTTATCCCCTCTTCTGAAGCCCATACAATGCAAGAGGCAAAGGCAGAGCTTATTATCACTCACGAGAAGTTGTCACAAACTTTAACACTTTCTAACTATGTTAACAAATTTATTAATCAACTCAAGAAAGATAGAAAGTTTAGTGAATTAAGATTTCTTCAAAAGGGAGATACAACATTTGGCAATCGTCCAGCCTATGGGATAATTTACACTGCTCAGATTGGAGCTAGGAATTGGAAATTTATGGAAGTAGTTACACTGAAAAATGCTCAAGCATATTTAATTACTTATAAAGGAGATATATCTGAATATTCAAGATATTATAGCACTAATCAAGCAGAAATCACCCGCTACAAGAAAGCGAGTGATTTTTGAGAAGTATTAATGCTTACCGTTCGTTACTGATGTTGAATCTGACATATAAATGCCTATGCTAACCTCGGCTGGTTTCTTGAACACCCTTAATGGCGGTAGTAGTCACGATCGCGTTTGCGATCGCGATCATACTCACGGTCGCGGTCACGATCATAGCGGCGATCGCGTTTGCGATCGCGATCATACTCACGGTCGCGATCACGACCACGACGATAGCGGTTTTCTTGATATTGCTCTTGATTGTTGCTACTTTCAGCGTTTTGAACGTTAGTACTATAATCTATAGCCTTACCGTCTTGCTCTGTGATCTGCTGATTGTATTGGTCCTGATCGTTAGCTTGGGCAGTAGTGGGAGCGATGAGCATCGCCGCCGCTACTAGACCAAGGGCTAAAGTTTTTTTCAACATCTTTTTAGACCTCAACAGTTGTGTGTGGTTGGAATAGAAATAGCGTTGCTTGAGTGAAAACGCTCTTATTTAGCAACGCCTAATACCTTTCTCCAATAGTAGCTATTTTAATAGCATTTTCGCCAAAAAAGTTATTTTATTGATAACATTTTCAACTGTTAATGATTAACATTAATCCTCTCTAAAAATGTTTAATAATAACTTTATAGTAATAGAAATGCCAACAAACATTACATTAAAGAAAACGAGTTTGTCATGAGTTTTGCGAGTGAATGGCTTGTTCACACAACAGTCAAAAGTGCATTACTTAGGTGAGCAGGGCGAGATAAACAAGGGCAGTGTCCTCCAGGTAACTCAATCGTATCGACTCCCAAGCGTTTACGTGCAGCGTACCGCGACCAAGTAGGAGAAAGTATCCGGTCGTCTGCGCAGACAATGTACACGCACTCCACGTCAGGGAAAGCTTGTAGAGGGCTTTTCTCATAAATATATGCCATTGATTGCTGCGATCGCATATTGGAAACTGCCCAACGCGCCACATCCGATTGACAATCGTGAAAGAAAAACTCCATTGCTACTGCTTCATCTGAAAAGTTTTTCCCCACAGAAGCTGGGTTGAACATATCAGGTTCATCACGGAATCGATCCAAAATCGCCTGTTCTGGTTTGTAATTGAGTGATTTAAGGGTATCAGAATCCATGTGATGATAAAATTGGTCAAGTGTACTGGTTTCTTGGTAAGGAATGAGTGCAGTCAGGAATACTAGCTTACGAACCCGACGTTGAGTGGCAACAATCGGAATAACAGTACCAGCCATTGAATGACCGACTAATATTACATCGTCCTCATCTTCAGGTAATGCCTGAATTACTGCATCGGCAAAATCGGACAAAGTAGCATCCGGGTTTTCAATAGGTAGATCCATTGCTACTGTCTTGTGATCCCGCGCTTCTAGATGAGGAATTAGCAGATCCCAACACCACGCGCCTTGATAAGCACCATGAACTAAACAAAAAAGAGTCATATCGATTTTGGATTTTAGATTGGTAATTGACTTGTAAGTAAGCGTAAATAAATGCTCGTTGGTAGTAAGGGCTTCAGCCCTTATAACCTACGCCCCTACGCTAGGAGTCGGTACTACGAACGTAGAGTTTATTTTATATTTAATTTTACCTACTTACTTAGTAGGCGCTACCATTGTAGTTGACTGGCGTCTTTCATGAGAGAATTTGAGAATGAAATGGACACTTGAAGAAGCCCAAAAACAGCTACCCTCAATAATTAATGCGACAAGTCTTGAACCTCAACTAATCTACACCGAAGAGGAATTAGTGGCTGCTGTAGAGCCTGAGCTTTTCCGTGAATTTTTAAACTGGCGGCAAAAAGCTGCACAAACATCTTTAGCTCAAGCCTTTAAAGAACTTCAGCAGTTATGTACCGAAGAAAACTATAGCTTAGAGATACCACTACGAAGTAATTTATTCCTGAATCAAAGGGAAAAAGTGTAAATTGTTTGAGACTGTCTCCTTTCAAGTAACAACTGGTCAAATTGTCTCCTGTGCCAAAAAAGGAGCAGTCTTGGTGGCGATCGCCAAGGTTGAAAATTATGTGATGGGTAAGGTTGCTATGTATCCTCAGGAGGAGATGCGACGGCTCCAACAAATGAAACAGGAATTTCGTAAAGAGTTCGATATAGATCCAAATAATGAGGCAAGATTAGAGGAGATAAAAAGGCTAAAGAAGAATTATGAACGTTCTCAAGAAATGTTTGAATCAATTAAAAGTATAGGATTAACAGATTCTGTTGATGACATTAATAAGATTATTTTACACTTACTCTTGGTAGGGGAAAAAGTAACAGTTGAAAATAGAGTTGAGCATTCAAGTAATCTAGAAGGAGCGAGTGGTCAACTTAAGGTTTTGAGTACATGGGTAATACTGCCAGATAGCACAAGATACCTGTCATCTATTCAGTTCCGTCGGTAGTACGAAACGAGCAAGGATAATTCGTATTGAAAAGTTTAGTTGGCTTAACTATGAGCGTCAAGTTTGAAAACTATTGTTCAATTTTTAAGTAAGGAGCCTAAGCAATGGAAATTAATGAATTAATGATGCTGACCGATCAGGATATAGATTACAGGAGTTTATCGGAAAATACACTCAAGGAACTTGCTTTAGGTGATGAATTATTTATTGCAACTTCTGCTCTTGGAGAATTGTCAAGACGAAAAATTAGTATAACGGCTTTAATTGCTTGGGAAATTTTGTCCAAGTCACGAGGCGATCGCTATTTACAGGCATCTGCACTAGAAATACTTTTTAACCTAAATCGAGAACAGGCTATGGACTATATCAGCAAACAAGCACAACACAGCAATCCTTATATCTTGAATACTATCTTGGAACTAATGATAGAAAACGAATCTGAATTTAAGTCCGAGCGTGCTTTATCTATTGTTCGCATTGTTGGTGAGCGACTCCAAGAGTTTGACGAGTCAGCAGAATATCCCTCAATGTTTCTTCGAGATAGCTTTTTAAAACTATACGGTTATGTAAAAAACATCCAGGCGGTAGATGCGATCGCAACACCATTTAACTAAAAACAGTTAGCGGAGATTTTGTTGAATTCAGCACTCCCCTATCTTTTGTAGCAAAAAAATGAGTAATATTCAAGAAAAACATACAGTAGCGATGGATTTAGCTGAAGCAGCATTTCTAGCTAAACTTAAAGGTGATTTGGAACAAGCGTTGCAATTAACTCGGCAAGCATTTGAGAGCGAGCAGGCAGCAGCAGCTTTAATTGCTAATCAATTAGACGCTGAACCAACACGCTCGGTTTTGCATCGAAGTGCCGCAAATCTTGCTGTTAACTGTGGAGAATTGCAAGCAGCAGAACGTTTGATAGCCACAGCTTTATCTGGAAATCCACCGACTGAAATAGCCGAAGAATTGAAAGATTTGTTTATTCAAATTAATTTACGTCCCTATTTACAACGTCACGGCATAAGTGTTGATAACGAACAAATTAAGGCTTTAATTTTAAAGAATGCATGATCAAGTTGAAAAGGAAGCGATGGGATATTGCGTCCGGGTAATGTATTAAATATGAACAAAAACTGCCAAAGATTCCATTGTAGCTGGGTTAGAGTTCAGTAATGTTTTCACTTTCGTTTCTGTTTCGGAAAGATTTGTCGGAGAATTGACTGCATTACTTGGCAAAACTTCTTCCCAAGTTAAAGTTTGAACCCCTAGCAACTGTGCTACTGCTTGGGCAGTTGTTTTGCTATTAAATAGCATTTGCCGCACTTGTATTTGCTGTTCATTTAGTGCTGGTGCTTCTTCTACCTGAGTGGCAACCTGTAAAGAGGTAGATTGCTTTACCCAAGATGGTTGCCAAGAGTCGAAACCACTCAACTTTTTGGGAAAACAAGCGGCTGCTTCTTTCACTAACACTTGTAGAATTTGGGCATGAGGGCGCAAACGTAAAATTAAACTGGGTAGCCACGGTAGTAAAACTGTATCTGGCACAGAGGCAAACACTTGACTTAACAGTTCAACTACAAACCGACTGATGCGGGGAGCAAATGTTAGTGCGAGGATAAATCCATTCAGATAATCAGGGAACGTTTTGAGTAGCATGGGATTGGTGAGTACCTGATTAAAGAACTCACGCATCTGTTCTATGGTTCGTCGTGACAGCAACCATTCTGTTGTCCACAGCAAACCTAGTTTTGCGGGATCTTCTAACTCTTGAGTTGCCTGTTGCACTCCAATCATTAACTGACTGCGATTACAACCTAGTGACAGTGCCAAACTTTCTAGGGTAAAGATAAAACCTAACATTCCGGCAATTTGTTCGGGCGAAGTACCTCTGTCGGCAAAGGCTTGGGGCAAGAGTGTGGCATAATGTCCGTATCCGGTGACGACAAATCGCTCAATCCAATTTGGTAAACCTGTTGGTGTAGCGCGGTAGTAATGTACTAAACGCCGCACCCGCTCAAAAATTTTCGGTGCTTCTTCTGCACCTGTCTCTTGCTTAAGTAATGAGATTGCATGTTCTCCTAATTCTTGGGTTAAGCGGGGACTATATAGATATAAAATGCTATCTTCTGCTGCTTTTAGGGTAGTGCTAGTTGTTGCCTGGGCGTCAAAAGCTGACTTTTTTAGCCGCGCTTCCAATACTTGCTCAATTGTCACTCCCTCGTAGCCCAGCATGATAATTTCTCGCTGATATCTACCGATACGAATTTCCCAAGACTCTTGCAACGGCTTATGCCCCAGACTTCGCTCTCCCATTATTGGTTGCACTAAACGATCGCCTACTAAATAATGTAGCCGCCACAGCACATCCGAACAAGGCAACCACTCCGGTTGTTGCTTAAAGTCCATTAAAGCACGTTGATTAGTTTGACCGAGTAAATTAATCCCCAGTGGTGCAAGACGATTGTATACATCTTGAGCTAAGGGTGGTAACGATGCATAACCAACTGTACCAACGCGATCGCCTCCTAGTAAAATTTGACATAGTTGGTAGATATTGCGTTTCTTGGGAGTGCGATCTTTCTCCAAACAAGTGATGGCAGCATCTTGAAAATCATATGGTGTGGGATGCGCCCGATTCCGCATCCCAGCTAACAACATTGAAGTTTGATAGATAGCGATGGCATCAGCAGTACTTGACAAATATCCATTTTTACGCGCTGATGCCACAATATCCGCACACCATTGCAGTAACTGTTCTGTATCCGCTGCTACCAAATCAGGTGGACGAGTCAGAAAATCTGCCAGTGTTGAGTTTGTGAGTGAGGGAGTTTGTGAGTGAGGGAGTTTGTGAGTGAGGGAGTTTGTGAGTGAGGGAGAAAAAGACAAATTCTCCTCTGCTCCCCTGCTCCCCTGCTCCCCTACTCCCCTGCTCCCCTGCTCCCCTACTCCCCTACTCCCCTGCTCCCCTGCTCCCCTGCTCCCCTGCTCCCCTGCTCCCTTTGTCTTCCCTGTCTTTTCCAAAACAAACGGTTTTAACTTGGCTACCTTTAGGCTCTTTTTCCAAGTTGCTTCTGCTAGTGTTACCGTGCCAGCAGGATGGTTAAACTGGTATTCAATTGCGGCAAAGCTGGATGGAATTAGCCCATAAAGCCATTTAGTCTCGGTAAGTTCGGGAATTGACCACACAGTATCATTTGCAACACCAAATTCGGGAACATCATTTACAGTATGTGCTGCGCCACAAATATAAATACCTTCATGAGGAGCAATGTTCTTGGTTTGCATGTGCTGCTTAATACGAGTCCACATGTAACTTTCGCGGAGGCGATCGCTCTTCTTATCCTTCTCCTGACGCCCCAATCGCCGCATCAAGCTACCAATCAGAAACATCACTTGGCGATAGGTTTCATAATCAGCACCAATAATTGCCTGCTCAACATACTGATCCCACCATTCCGCAAAGTGGCGCGTATTGGAGTTACGCAGCAAAAACCCCAGAAATTGGTCAAAAGTAGGCGTAATACTGCCAACTTCCACCCCAACCGCTGTACCGTGCATCTTAGCTTCCTCTGTTGGCGGTACTTCTGATTGTTCATGCTGTGGGGGTGGTTCCCATTGAAACACAAAATCAACCGCTCGATCTACAAACACCAGTTGTGTTTCAGGATGTTGTAAAGCATAGGCAATAGCTTGATACTCAGCAGAAGCTTCAGTTAAAGGTGCTACCACACTCAAAGGCATCAACTTGGGCGAAAATGTTTTCGACTCAGCCGCAAAAGCCTGCAATGCTACGGGTAATTTGCAATCGCGCAAATGCTCTACACAAGACAGCAAATCCTCACACATTTCCAGGTAAATTACTTTTGGTGATATCCGATGCAGTCGTTGTACCATCTGCAATGCCGAAGATGGTGAGTGATGACACACCGGAAATATTTCCAACGGTTCAGACGCAGCCCTTTCTACATCTTTGACTAAAGCTGTTAAGAGTTCACTCAAGGGTTGAGCATCTGTAGCAAACTTTTGGGCTGCATCAAGTAGTTGTTCTTGTAGAGCATTTAATGCGGTTGGCAGGTTAACCATAGTTATTTTCTCATCATTCCCATTGCTTGTTTTCCCCCTTCGAGAAATGCTTCCCACTCTCCTTTTTGCTCTTTGGTGCGTTTCTCGACAACTGTATGCCAAAATTGGTTGAGAACGGAGACATCTTCAGGCAGTCGGCGTACTAGGGTACCGACAAGTGATCGCGCTAGTGCTCCTGCTTCTATTGTAGTGCTATCAAAAAAGCGACTGTGGAGAATGGCATCTTCTAACACACCTATTTGTTCGGCGGTAGATAGGGAAGACTCTAATCTTTGATCTTCAGAATTGGCTGCGGCGGTTGTTTCCCGTAAATCGGCAAAGGTTTGCAACAGTACATCTAGTAATGTTGGCGGTACGTCAACTTCAAAACCATGACGACTCATTAATTCTTTAGTGCGGAACAGGATAATTTCTTTCTCCTGTTTTTTGTTTGTTACTACGGGCATGTGTACAAAGTTGAAGCGTCGTTTTAAGGCAGAGGATAGTTCATTCACACCGCGATCGCGACTGTTAGCAGTGGCTATAATGTTAAAGCCTGGTTGAGCAAAGGCAATGTTATCTGCTTTCAATTCAGGTATAGAAACGTACTTTTCGCTTAAAATTGAGATTAGTGCATCTTGTACATCAGATGTGCATCTTGTCAACTCCTCAAAACGTCCCATTGCACCAGTTTGCATTGCTGTCATTATAGGAGAGGGAATTAAAGAGTCAGGAGATTGACCACTAGCAATTACCATTGCTACATTCCAAGAATACTTGATTTGGTCTTCTGTTGTTCCCGCTGTTCCCTGTACTACATAAGTGGAGTTACCACAAATGGCTGCGGCGAGTAATTCTGCCAGCCAGCTTTTACCCGTTCCCGGATCGCCAATTAACAATAAACCTCTGTCTGATGCTAGAGTAACAATCGCACGTTCGGCGATCGCTGTATCACCATACCATTTCTGGGCAATAGGACGATCTAGTTTTTGGGCAGGAGTACTACCTAAGACAAATGTCCTTACCATCTGAGGTGATAATCGCCAAGAAAAAGGTTTGGTTCCTTTGTCGATTGAGGCAAGATATTCAAGTTCCTCTTTATATTTAATTTCTGCTGGTTGCCGGAGTATTGTTGTAGTAGTTTTTGTTTTTGCCATTTTATTAACTATATCTATTCAGTAATTGTTTCTAACTTAAATTCAACTTTATCGTATAGTTCTGGCAGGGGTATTTGAAATGGTACAGATGCTAGAGTCAGCACTGCATCACCTTCATATTCAGAAAAAAGCCATTTGTTATCCTCTATTTTTGAGTATTGTTCAGCATAAACTTCTGTTTGAGAAATCAGAATGTATTCTCTTAATGTAGGAATTGAACGATAAAGTTGAAATTTCCCTACTTTGTCATATTCTTCTGTAGATGGTGATAGCACTTCGGCAATCATCACCGGATTGGTAATTGTATCTTTACGCCCTGGGGCTAACTCTAATTTACCTGCTACCACCATTACATCTGGATATGTGTACAATCGCGTTTTTGGTATCCATAAACGCATATCATTCATAAATGCATCAAATGGTTGCTTTTTCAGAGCAAAATTTAGTGCAGCATAAAAGTTACCTGCTATCCGATTGTGATTTGGTGTTCCTCCGGGCATAGGGAATATCTGTCCTTGATAATATTCACTTCTAAGTTCAGCTACAGTTTCTAGTTCCAAATATTCTTCGGGGGTGTAGTAACGTTGTTCTGTGACTTGCATAGTTTTTCTTTAAGTAACAATGACCTTCTTCAATTCTTGAATTAATTTCTTCGGACTGCCTGTTAAGATTGGTGTACCTAATTCCTTCAAGCGATCGCGAAACCATTGGTTAACACTAAAGTAACCCGAACTTGTCACCGCTCCTACTGGTATAAAATGTAAACCAGATTCTTTCAAAGACTTGATGTAGTCAAACAAAACTTGGTCACTACCGCCTTCGTAGAAGTCGGAAATCAAGACTAATACCGTATTGCTTGGCTCCATAATTTTTTGTGCGGCTTCTACCAGTGCTTCATATATATAAGTACCACCTCCTAACTCAGTACGTAAAAGTACTTCAAAAGGATCGTGTACCCACGGTGTTAAGTCTAGTACTCGCGTATCAAAAGCCAGCAGATGCACATCGACATTGGGAAGTCCAGCAAAAATCGAAGCGAGAATTGTACACTGCACCATCGCATCAACCATTGAACCAGATTGGTCAACGACAACAATCATGCGAGTCGGTGTTTTCTTTTTCCCCGTATGACGATAGTATAAACGGTCAACCAACAATTGCTGTTCCTCTGGACTCCAGTTAGTCAGGTTTTTCCAGATAGTGCGCTTCAAATCCAGATTGCGGAAAACCCGTTTCGGCGGAACTGAGTAATCTATTTTACCAGAAACTGCCTCTCGCACTTGTAGGCGCAAAACTTCCGCCAATTCATCAATAAATTGCTGAATTAACCGTTTAGCATTTTTCAAAGAGTTACCCGACAAATTTGCTTTATCGCGGAGAAGTTGCTCTACTAATGCCATTGAGGGTGTTAACTGACTAGCTAATTTGTCATCTTTGAGTACCTCCCGCAACGCCATTCGCTCAACTAGTTCGCCTTCTAATGCTTTCAGTGTGGCGCGTAACTGTTCTTCTGTAACGGTAAAACCCTCGCCAGTACCACTACCCGCACCGCTACTACCCTTACCTACACCAATATTTGGTTGTTGCCCACGTAAGCTACCTGGTGGATAACCAAGCGCCTTTTCCAGATAGCTCAAATCTCTAAGCCATTGAGCATATTGCTGTGCAGAAACTACACTACTTTGAGTATTAGGACCAAAGGCATTCAGTAGCAGTTTAGAAAAAACCAGCGCACGACGCAATGTTGAGGAATTAACTTCCCCTGCTTCTCCTGCTCCCCCTGCCTCCCCTGCTTCTTCTGCCTCAGATACCATTAGCGCAAGAAAATCTGGTTCTAACTCAGGGTAGCGCTGGAGCAAGTTCTCAATACTAATGTTGGGATCGAGGATTAGCTGCGGCAAGTCTAACTCATCTACGATTTCGCCAGACATGCGCTCAAAGTTTGCACCTTCTTCAGTAAAGCCGAACATACTGGAGAGTAATCTCCAGTAAAGTACTTGACGACGTTGAGCTATCTGTACATCAATCATTTAAAGTCACCTCAACGCTTGCGGAGTAAACGGCTGGCTCGTTCTTGTAAAGTAGCAACTGTGCTTGTTTTTGGCGGTGTTTTGAGAATTTTGGCTGCTTTTTGCCCGGTGAAAATGGTTTTACCTTGCACTGTTGCTGCTAATGGTTGCACAGCCCAACGTCCAGCATCAAAGCGCAAAAGTCCAAATATTTCACTGGATTTACTCAGGGCTTCTGTGTTTAGTTCTGATAATGGGCTAATACGCTCAGTTGCTATGGGTAGCACTCCTCCATCTTGGCAATTTAGAGTGAGTACGTTGTTGTTAGTACTGGTTTTATAATTACTCAAGAATACAGGTTCGGCAAGTTGTACTGGATGGCGTAATGTGGGAGAAATCAAGCTGGGTGTGAAGATTTTAGAGGCACTAGGAGAGAAAAACTCTGCTGCTTTCTTCATCAGATTATAATTGCTGCCTACTTCGGCATCTCTTTGCCAAAGCAAGTCGCCTGTTGGTAATAAAGGAACATCATTTAAGTGTAGTACTTGATTCTGAGTCAAAGCATCTAGTAAAACAGTAGCGTGAGGAAATAGCAGCCAAATTTGATCGCCACTAATTACATCAACTTTATAAGCAGACAGTGTAATTCTCACTTGTTGAACTGAAGCATTTGCTGTCAGCAACCCGTAAGCGGTGAAACTAACTAAATGGGCGTGATGACGCAAGTCTAACCCTAGCAATTCTAAAGTGCCAGAGATCGTTTTTGGCTGTTGCAGTACTGCGGGATGCAAAGTACCTACCATAGCTTGTGTCCATAAATCTACCCAACGGTAGATAGGAATTGTGCTGCTGTCAGCTATTGGAACCCGATTGACTAATTCGTGATAAAATCCGGTGAGGAGAGCGGCTTGGCGAATCAAGTGCGGTTCTGCCTGAATTTGCTCTAGAGTTTTCGTGAAATGAACTAAAGTTGAGGTATCGAGGCGGGCATAACCCACCAAAGCGATTTCCATCAACCAGTGACGAACACTTTCCAACCAGACTTGCGCATGTTCGGGAACTTCGACAGGATCATTCTCCGCGATTATTACATCTCCCTCTTTTCTTCCTAACAAGTTTCTAGCTTGAGAAAGCAAGGTATCAAATAGTGAGCCTTGTAGGGCAGCACGTACAGCAGCTAGAACGGTGAAATGTCGCTCGACAAACTCATTGCCTTGGATGGCAGTACAGGCATCCGCGAGAGTTTGGTGTAGCGGTGTACCTGTGAATATCCGTAGGAGAGTGTTTAATGTCTGGTGGTGTTGATTGTCGAGATTAGCGAAACCAGTAATAAAGCATTGATCTAATTCGGCAATCAAGTCTAATGCTGCTTGAGTACCTTCGGGAAGTTGGTTCAGTGTGTTGATAGAAGTCATAAATGTTTAGTTGTTAGACGAACCAACTCATTTCGGGTATTGGCTGGTTTGATGTACCTAATTCTAAGTAGCGTAGATAATTGAGAAAACGACTAAATACCTCGCTGACTGATTCTTTTTTTACTGTGCCTTTACGGGCAAGGATATCCGCTGCGGCTTTGAGTTGGCTGATGTCGCCGGGAACTTTTAAAAAATTGACAACTTGCACAATGCCTACAGAAGCGATCGCCTCCTCTAGCAATGCTTGCAAATGCTTGCACGAGTATCCGCGTAAACCACCGCAAGGGCGATTGTTGTTAGTGCTGCAATAGAAGTTCAACGTTCCCGCTTCAAAGAAAGAAACATATACCCTTTCGATATCAGAACCACTAGAAACAACTCCTTGCAAACGACCATTAAACATTTCCACAAAGGGAACTTCTTTAATGTTTCGTTTGCCAACCACTGTATTTTGAGCCGGATAATTGAAAGATGAATTAGACATTTAAAGTAGTAATTTCTAACGAGCAAAGTAAAATGTATATTCTTTTTATAGCACAAAATACTTACCTATTCAGGTCGTATCTGTTATCCAGTAAAGCCGTCAATACTAGACTTCTGGTAACTTTATCTTATTACAGAATGCCTCATTACTTGAGTATAAAACAATGTGGACTATACGTAAATTCACAATAATTTGGAATATTAAATACGTAAAAATACTGTTTTTAGTAATTTGAGAATAAATATCTTTATTATTTTAAATAAATAAAATACAAATAATTGAAAAGAAAAAGTATACAAATCAGAAGCCCAACTTCTTTAAGAAGTCGGGCTTCTATCGGAATCTGAAAATTACGCTTTTATCCTTCTGCCTTCTGCTCTGATGCCTTTGTTTAAAATTAGAAGCGGAAGCCAACACCTGTTTGTAAGCTCAGGGCATCAGCATCACTGTTTTTGTAGGCGTCAATACCCCACTTAGCATCACCGTAAACAATTACGTTTTTCGCAACTTCGGACTCAGCACCCAGGGTAACTACAGGCGCATTCTGGTTGCCCAACTGACTAGCTTCACCTTCATCAGTCACGAAGGAGTAACCACCACCGATGTAAACGTTAGTGTTTTTGGCGATTGGTGCATCATAAGTCAGCATCGGCATAGCTGCGGTTGAATCACCACCAAATAGAACAGAACCACGAACAGATACAGGTGACTTGGGAATAGCAACTCGTCCTTGAATATTTCCACCTAATAAGGCTGCATCGTTTTGTTGTCCACCATTGGTTAACCCAGCAGAAAGACCTGCACCAAGGTAACTACCGTTCATACCGCGTGTTGTGGTTGATGTTGTCTGTGATATGGTGGTAGTATTTGTTTGAGCGCTGGCGATTCCACCAGTGAGAACAACAGAAGCAACAGCAAGTGCAGATACTGCCAAAGTTTTAATAAGTTTCATAAGTTTGTCCCGACTAGATTTATGTGTAATCAATACTCTCTAGTACTAGAATCTCTTTTTTGACAAACTTTGCCCTCACACACTTTGGTCATCCAAATGGGTGAAATAGCTTCCACCTAACTTGGTGAGCCTACTAGGGAAATTTGGGAGTATAATATATGAAAATTATTTCTCATCAACATTCAAAACATTCGTAGAGACGGGATATATCGCGTCTCTACAGGTAAATTCATACTAGCAACTTTATGGGATATACAACGGAATTCGTAGGGAACTTTCAGCTTAACCGTCCCTTGTTTGACTTTGAGGTACTTTACCTTTTAGAATTTGCTCGTACTCGACGAGTCAAGCGATCGCCTACAATACTTGCCACAATTCCCGATCCTGGTAGAGATGCCGTTGGTTTACCATTGGGTGAAGAAGGTGGCTATTTTATTAACGAGTTGCACCCACAAGCAGAATCCTCGGTGCTTGATGATAACCGTCCTCCCAAAGGACAACCCGGACTTCATTGCCAGTGGCAACCTACATCTGATGGGCGAGGTGTGGAATGGGATGGGCATGAAAAATTTTACCGTTATGTTGAATGGTTGCAATACCTCATCGTTCATTTCTTTATTCCCTGGAACTATCAACTCAATGGAACGGTAAGTTGGCAGGGGGAAACCTCCTCGGACAAAGGACAAATTGTGGTGGTAGACAATCAAATTGTACAGCCACAAAATGCTGAAGCTAAATTAGCTGTAGCCACCAGTCCTATTTCTGTACCAAGTAGTGTATGGAGCGGACTCCACGCCATTCATACCACCGATCCAACTATACTAGTAAGTTGGGTGGCAACTTTGAGATCCTGCGCTGACTTGGGCTACTCTGATACTGCTGGTTGGATTGAAGCGAATTTGACGGGATTGTATGGAGTAGGAATAGATAGGGGCTTTCAAGATCAAGAAACGGGAGAAGTATTTATACCCACCTACACGATTGGCTTCCACTAAGTTTTAGTGAAGGGGTGCAATCAGAAAATTTTTCAGGCGATCGGCTAAAATTTGGACATGGGGTTCTTGGAGAATGGTATAATGATCCCCTGGTATTTGGCGAATTTCTACACCAACCTCAGTTAACCTGCTCCAGCCTTGACTTGGGTCATAGGTTTGTTTCTTCAATTTCTCACTAGCGCACAAGAGAGTAATTTTACCTCGGTAGGGCTGGGGTGTATAACAAGACTTTGCTTGAAGGTTGGCTTTGAAAACCTGCACATAATAGCGCATCTGCTGCACTTCAACTTCTGGAGGCAAGATATTGAGCGTTTTTGCTTGTTCTAGAATGTAATTTAATTGCTCGTTCGATTCCATTTGCTTGAGTTCATCAACACAGACGGATAGTTCTTTCCCAAAAAGACCGCCTATGTCCATAGCAAGAGTAGCTACTACCATCGCTTCATCCATTTCTTCACGCTTGTTGCTTGTAATGGGCGCATAACTATCTATCAATGCCAGCAAAGCTACTTGATGCCCACAAGAGTGCAACTGCTGTGCCATCTCAAAAGCTATGATACCACCTAAAGACCAGCCTCCTATCCGGTAGGGACCTTGAGGCTGAATCGTTTGTAGTGCTTCAATATAATGAGAAGCCATGTCCTCGATGCGGGTATGGGGTTCTCGTTCCCCATTCAGCCCAGGTGATTGCAAACCATAAAACGGTTGTTCAATGCCCAGATGGCGGGCTAAATCAGCATAGCAGAGGACATTGCCACCGATTGGGTGGACGCAGAAGAAAGGTGGCTGCGCTCCTGAAGGCTGAATTGCTACCAACGGAGACGAGGTTTGGAAATCTGTTTGTTCGCCAAGAAGACTTGCCAGATGTTCAATAGTTGGATTTTGGAAGAGTGTCGCTAGGGGCAGGTTTTTCCCGAACTGCTTCTGAATCTGAGCCATCAGCCGGATGGACAAAAGGGAATGCCCTCCCAGTTCAAAGAAGTTGTCATGGATGCCTAAGCGCTCCCGCCCAAGAACTTCAGCCCAAATGGCGGCTAACATTTCTTCAGCTTTGTTGCGGGGTGCAACAAAACTGGCTTCTTGATGACTGCGGGATATATCTGGTGTGGGCAGGGCGCGGCGATTTACCTTACCGTTAGGGGTTAAGGGTAACGCCTCCAACATGACAAAATGCGAAGGCATCATATAGTCGGGCAGTTTCTTTTTGAGAAATGAGCGCAAGTCTACGAGCGATAATTCCTGTGCTTGAGAGGGATCGGCTACTAGATAGGCAACTAAACGCTTGTAGCCTGGTATGTCTTCTCTCACTTCAACCACTGCATTTCTGACTAAAGGATGATCTCGCAGTTGATTTTCTATTTCCGTTAATTCGACTCGGATTCCTCTAATTTTTACCTGATTGTCTTTGCGACCCCTCAACTGAAATGTGCCATCATTCAATAACCGTGCTAAATCGCCTGTTTTGTAGAGCAAATCATTGGGATCTTCACTAAATGGGTTGTTGACAAAAACCTTTTTAGTCAAGTTTGGGTTTTTGTAATAACCTAGCGTTTGATAGGGAGTTCGGATGTAAAGCTCGCCAAAAACTCCGCGAGGACATACATTTCCCCACTCATCCAGTACTACAGCCCTAGCTCCTTTCATCGGCTTGCCAATAGGAATGAACCCTCGTTCTAGATCGGACTTTTGGATTTGGTGATAAAATTTCACCATCGTGGTTTCACTGGCTCCATAAAGATTGACCAGTTTAATTCGACTCTCATACACTTCCATCCACCTATTGACATCAGATATAGGCAACGTCTCCCCTGCCATCAAAATGTATTTTAGTGACTGGAATTTCTTCTGATGTAGATGACTGCTGGCGATCGCCCCAAACACCGTCGGTACGCAGTGAATCAAATTAATCTTCTGAGTGTCAATCCAATCTACCAGTTCCGTTGTTCCCATCATCAATGGCTTTTCCGGAGGTATGCAGATAGTCCCTCCCACACATAGCGGGACAAAAACATCTCTTAACAAAGCATCAAATGTAGGCTGTGTAAACTGGCTTACCCGCCATCCATAATCAATATTAAATGTTTCGATCTCCCACTTGATGAAGTGAGAAATTCCTTTGAGTTTTCCTGCTATACCCTTTGGCGTTCCTGTAGAACCTGATGTATAATAAATGTAGCATAAATCGTTTGGATCAAGGTCAACAATCGGTCTTTCTGCACTGAAATCTACTAAGAATTTACTGCTCTTTATTTGCCCCTCATTGCTAAAAGCGTATTTACTATTTTCCCCCAAGTTAATAATCTTGTAATTGTTGTTATTTGCCGAATTTATTTTATTCACTAAATCTTCATATTTTGAGTTAGTAATAAAACAATCTGGCTCCACATCCGCAACAATTTGGCTGAGCCTACTTGCCGGAAAATCTGGATCGAGAGGTACGAATACGCAACCCGTTCTGAGGATTCCAATCAGCGTTACAATTATTTCGATCCGATCATCGAGAATCACCGCAACAATCGAACCCTTTGATAGCTGCGCCATCAAGCAATTTGCTAATCTGTTAGCCATTTCATCAAGGTTGCTATATGATACTTGGCAGCCTTTATACTCAAGGGCTATTTGTTCAGGGAATCTCTGACAAGCTTGATCGAGCCACTCTATGATTCCTGTACCCAAGCCATTCACGGGCGAACTGTGGCGTACTAAAGTGACTTGACGATTCATCTGGGAGTCACCGTTAAAACACTCATTAAGCATCGATAAACCTCCAAAAATCCTTTGCTAGCTTTAAAAGGGGGTCTACAATTTTATAATCTTTATTAACTTGACATTTGATGAAATACTTGGTGATGAGATGAAGTTCAGTACATGACTCCAGATGTTTGATTAAAATTTCCTCTGTTCCTGCCAAAATTGCCTCTGTACAATCGCCAAAGGTTAGATCGGAGTAAAGAATGCACGCGGGCAATTCTTGCTCAATATCGGTCAAATTTTCTTCATAAATGGTTTGTAGGAATTCAGCGGATGCCAATGGTTCCATCCCGCCCAAAATCCCCAATAGTTTTTTCATAAATTTGTAATTCTGGAATCCTGTAATTTTCACAAGCCGAAAAAACCTCTCGGCTCAATGGAGTGTAACTTAAAATTCCTCCTCCAAGTTATCGTTGAAAGTGCCAAGTAAGTCTTTGATCTCAGTTTCACTCAACAACGACAAGGAAGAAATCGGTCGATCGCTTGATTTGACGATGTCAGCCAACAAGTTCTGCCAATGACGCAGCATACTGGCGATCGTCGCATCTTCAAAAAGATAGCTATTGTAAGTCAACTCTAGTAGAAGTCCTTCTTTGAGTTCACCAACCGTCACAGACAAATCAAACTTTGAGCTAACTGTCAAATCCGGAAGGGTTTCGATTGTCAAGTCCGCAAGTTCTATGCGATCGCGATCAAACTTAAGCAGATTAAACCAAACCTGAAAGATTGGGTGACGGCTGACATCCCGTTCTGGCTGCAATTGCTCCACTAAATGCTCGAAAGGCAAGTCTTGATGTGTATATGCTCCCAGAGCCACTTCACGTACATGCAAGAGTAACTGCCTAAAACTGGGATCACCTTCCAAGTGAGTACGCAACACTAGGGTATTGACAAAAAAGCCAATTAGTCCTTCTATCTCTGTAAGATTGCGGTTGGCAATGGGGGTACCTACACAAATATCATCTTGCCCACTATAACGCCATAGCAATATTTGGAAAGCTGCTAACAACGTCATGAACAAGGTGACACCTTCAAACTGACTCAAAGTCACAAGCGAATCACTCAGTTGACGAGAAAGTACTATGGACTGCTTTGCCCCTCGAGAGGTTTGATGTGCTTTTCGCGGATAGTCGGTTGGCAGTTCCAACACAAAAGTCGCGCCTTCTAGTTGTTGTTTCCAGTAAGCTAATTGCGACTCGTAACCCCCTTGTTGGAACCACTGCTGCTGCCAATAGGCAAAATCTGCGTACTGAATTGGCAGTTGTGGTAGCACTGTTGACTTATTTGTACAGAAGCCCTCGTATAGTGCTGCTAACTCCCGCACAAATATACTCATTGACCAACCATCAAAAATAATATGGTGCATTACCAATGATAATACGTACTCATTTTGTTTCAAATGAAACAATTTAGCTCGAATCAATGGTTCATTACTTAAGTCAAATCCTTGCAGTGCTTCTAGTTTTAGCATTTCTTGGCAAGTCATTTCGCGCTCAGTTTCTACAAGTGCTTGTAGGTCTACTGTCGCTAATGATAAAGTTAAACTCAAAGCAATAACTTGAACTGGTTTCCCATCTTGTATAGCAAAGTTAGTACGTAAAACTTCGTGACGGCTGATGATACAGTTGAGGCTTTGTTGTAGACCAGCGACGTTGAGTTCACCGTAAAGACGCACAGCCACAGGGATGTTGTAAACGGCATTGCCAGGTTCTAACTGTGCTAAGAACCATAACCGCTGCTGGGCAAACGACAATGGTATTGCTTGCTCTCGTCTCACTGGTAACAGTGGCAACAATAGTGATGAACCGGACTGAAGGGCTGTTTCAACGCACTGTGCCAAGGTTGATACTGTAGGGTTTTTAAACAGATCGCGCAAAGGTATTTCTACTGCCAAACTCGTCCGTATTCGTGAGATGATTTGAGTGGCAAGTAAGGAATGTCCTCCTAAGGTAAAAAAGTTATCATCAACTCCCACTTGCTCAATGAGAACTTCTGCCCAAATGTTGGCGATCGCCTCCTCAATGGGTGTCCTTGGTGCGATTTGCTTCACCGGACCTACTGTCTTCGGCACAGGCATTGCGCGGCGATCTATCTTACCATTAGGTGTTAATGGCATGGCATCTATAAACACGAAGGCAGCAGGCACCATGTACTCAGGTAGCCGATCAAGCAAAAAGCTGCGCAATTCACTCGCTACTAGGGATTGTTCTGGTTTAACTACCACATATGCCACTATTCGCTTATCGCCAGGAATATCCTCTCGAACCATGACTAAAGTCTGTTGCACTCCTGGATGTGTACCTAGCGTGGCTTCAATTTCTCCCAATTCGATGCGAAAACCTCGTATTTTTACTTGGTTATCCAAACGCTCCAAGTATTCAATAGTACCATTTACCAAATAGCGTGCCTTGTCACCAGTTTTATATAATTTTGAATTTTGAATTTTGAATTTTGAATTGTAAAAGGGGTTGGGGATGAATTTCTCTGCTGTCAACTCTGGACGGTTGAGGTAGCCTCGTGCCAGTCCATCACCACTAATGTACAACTCGCCTGGTACACCAATGGGCAACGGCTGTAGTTGTGCGTCTAGCACGTAGGCTTGAGTGTTAGCAATGGGGCGACCAATTGTCGGTAAAAGCGATCGCTCCTCGAAAGGCACTCTTCCAGAAGTCGTCACAACAGTGTTTTCCGTTGGACCGTAATTATTCACCAGTGCAAAAGGATGAGAGGCATTGGGATAATGATGCAGTTGATCTCCACCTGTGAGTAATATACGTAAAGCTACCTCCTGTTGCCAATTTAGCTGCAATACCTTTTCTAAAAGAGGTGTTGGTAGGAAGCTAATGGTTATTGCTTTTGCTCCCAGCCACTTGACTAGTCTCTCCGGATCAAGGTAAGTTTCACTATCTGGAAAGTAAATACTGGCTCCCGCAGTCAGATAGGGCCAAATTTCCCAGCCGCAAGCGTCAAATCCTACTCCGGCTATCTGAGTTGCCCGATCTGATGGTAAAACCCCAAACGCTTGTTGATGCCAAAAGACGAGGTTTAACAATCCGCGATGTTGAACCATTACCCCCTTGGGTTGTCCTGTAGTGCCAGAGGTGTAGATTACATAAGCGAGGTTTTCGATCACATGATTGCTAGGATTTGCACCTCCATCAGCACTGTTCTCCCATTCTCCATCCAAGCAGACTACTTTTGCATAATGATTTGGTATCCTCTCAACTAACCGTTGTTGTGTCAACAGTACCGACAAGGCGGCGTCAGAGAGCATAAATGCCAATCGCTCACTAGGGTAAGCTGGATCGAGCGGTACGTATGCGCCTCCTGCCTTGAGAATACCCAACAGTCCCACTACCATCTCAATGGAGCGCTCTACACACAACCCAACTAGTACCTCTGGTGCTACACCCAATGACTGGAGATGGTGCGCTAGTTGATTGGCTTTTGTGTTCAATTCTTCATAGGTAATTTGTTGTTTGTCAAATACTACTGCCACAGCATTAGGTGTCCGCTCAACTTGTTCCTCAAATAGCTGATGGATACACTTGGGGGGATACGGTGTTTGGGTGTCATTCCATTCCACTAACAATTGATGACGTTCCACATCAGTTAACAGAGGTAATTCCCTCATCGGTTGGTTTGGATCGGCTACAATTGCTTCAAGTAAAGTCTGAAAATGCCCCGCCATTCTTTTGATCGTATCAGCATCAAACAGGTGAGTATTGTATTCCCATTGCCCAATTATTCCTTGGTTCGTGTTCTGTAAAGATAAAATCAAATCAAACTTTGCTGTGGCTGTTTCTATTGCTAATGAACTTACCGTTAAGCCTGCCATGTGTACTTGGGGTATCGGCTCATTAAGCACCAACATCACCTGCACTAATGGTGTGTAGCTTAAATCACGCTCCGGTTGCAATTCTTCTACTAACTTCTCAAAGGGAACATCTTTATGAGTATAGGCTCCCAACGCTACATCCCGGACTTTTGCCAGTAGCTGTGTAAAACTAGGATTACCTGACAAATCAGTGCGTAGCACTAAGGTATTGACAAAAAATCCAATTAATGTATTAATTTCCGGGCGATCGCGGTTAGCATGAGCCGTGCCTACACAGATATCAGTCTGTCCTGTATAACGAGAAAGCAATACTTGAAACGCTGCCAAGAGCGTCATAAACAAAGTAACACTTTGCCGCTGACTTAAACTCTTCAACGCCTCTGTTAACTCAAAACCAAGTGCAACTGTTTGACGCGCTCCCCGGAAAGTTTGAGTTGCTGTTCGCACGCGATCGGTTGGCAATTCCAATAAAGCTGGAGCGCCTTCTAGCTGTTGCTTCCAATAAGCTAGATGGGACGAAAGTACTTCTCCTTGCAACCACTGCCGCTGCCAAACAGCAAAGTCGGTGTACTGAATCGGTAACTCAGGTAGCTCTAACGACAAGTCATTGCCAGCTGAGTAGAAAGCTGCTAATTCCTGGACAAATACGTCCATTGACCAACCATCCCAGACAATGTGGTGGATTTTTAGCAGCAACACATGTTCTACCTGTGTTAGCTTAACCAGAGTGGCTTGGATTAACGGATCGCTGACAAGATCAAAGGGTCTTTGGGCTTGTGATGTGGCTAATTGCTGACAAGCGATTTCTCTGTCACTCTCAGGTAGTTCACCCAAATCCACTACTGGCACTGTCAAAGTCAAGCTGTCCGCAATCACCTGAACTGGTTGCTCATCAACAGTTGTGAAGTTGGTACGTAAGGCTTCGTGACGTTGGATAATCTTGTTGAGGCTCTGCTGTAGCGCGACGACGTTGAGAGAACCTAAGAGTCGCAGAGCTTCTAATTCGTTATAGAAGGGGTTATTTTGCTCCAACTGACTTAAGAACCATATTCGTTCTTGGGCAAAAGACAGAGGCTTCAATATTTGTGAAACTCTAACAAGGGGTAGCTCAGTATCACTTGCGCTTATGTTGCCTTGGCGCAGCAACTTGACAGTTGGTTTTTGTAAGTATTGAGCTAAAGCATGTACTGTCGGGTGTTGAAATAGTGTTACAATTGGCAGCCCTGCACCAAAGATTTGGATTAATTTTTTATGAACCTGAATCACGAGTAAGGAATTACCACCCAACTCAAAGAAATTATCATAAATTCCCACTTCTAACTGAAGCACTTCTTGCCAAACAGAGGCAATAAGTTTCTCCGTCTCCGATTGGGGCATGACTAGCGCCCCCGCCAATGGACGAGACAAGTCTGGTTGAGGTAGCGCACGGCGATCTATTTTACCACTGGGTGTCAGAGGCATTTGATCGAGCATGACGATCGCTGCTGGCATCATGTAATCGGGTAAGTGTTCTCTCAAATAACTCCGTAACGCCAACTCTAATTGAGGAGCCACTTGTCCCTGTACGGGAACTACATAAGCGATTAACCTTTTAATGCCAGGAACATCTTCTCGGAGGACGACTGCGTTCTTGAGAACAGTCGGATGTTTTGCTAATAATCCCTCAATTTCGCCCAATTCGATGCGGAAACCACGAATTTTAACTTGACGATCAGCGCGACCGAGATGTTCAATGTTACCATCTGGTAAATAACGTGCCAAATCCCCAGTTTTATAGAGACGTTCAAAATTAGAGGATTCCCCCCTGCTCCCCCTCCGGGTTCGCAGTCGCCTGCTGCGGGAAACCCTCCCGCAGCGCTGTCTCACCTGCTCCTGTGCTCCCCCGCTTCTTCCGAAGGGGTTGGGAATAAACTTTTCTTGAGTTAGATCTGGGCGGTTGAAATAGCCTCTAGCAAGACCCTCGCCACCGATGTATAATTCGCCTAGTACGCCCACGGGAACAGGTTGATAAAACTCATCCAATATATAAGTTTGGATATTGTTGATGGGACGACCGATGGGAGGAAGTATCTGCCAACTGTTCGCATCCCCCGTGAGGGTGAAAGTTGTTACATCTTGGCACTCGGTTGCACCGTAATGATTATGCAGCGTGCAACCTGTTTGCCGGAAAAAGTTGGCAATGGTGGGTGTAATATGTAACTGTTCGCCAGCCGTCATCACCTCACGCAAAGTGGTGGGAATCCGATCAATTACTGCCAACTGCTGTAGGGCAACAAAGGGAAGATAAAGTTTAGAAATCTGGTTTTGAGCGATCGCATTCAACAAAGCTTCGGGATCGTGTCGCACTTCTTCTTTGATCAACACTAGCGTTTGCGAAGAACACCAAGTGGAAAAGATTTCATGAAAGGAGATATCGAAGCTCAGGGAAGCAAATTGTAGCAAGGCTCCTTTTGTTCTATTTTGAAGATGCCAGTCAATCAGATTAGCAAGAGCTTGGTGTTCCATCATCACACCTTTGGGCTTCCCTGTAGAGCCGGAGGTGTAAATCACATAGGCTAAGTTATGTGGTTTCACTATACTGACTGGATTCGCATCACTCTCAAGAGAGATTTTTTCCCAGTCATCCAGGTAAACTATTTCTTGGTTTTTGGTATCTAGTGCTATTTGTGATGATGCGTTTAGTAAAGTCTTAGTAGTCAGTAGCACTTGCACGTTGGCATCTGACAACATGTACTCCAAGCGTTCCTTTGGATAGGCGGGATCTAATGGTAAATAAGCACCACCAGCCTTAAGAATAGCTAAGATGGCGACCATCATCTGTGGCGATCGCTCTTGATAAATGCCAACTAACTCTTCTGGTTTGACTCCCAGCTTTTGTAGGTGATGCGCCAATTGATTGGCACGGCAATTGAGTTCTCTATAAGTTAATCGCTGGTTTTCCCAAATTACCGCAACAGCTTCGGGAGTTTTTTCTACCTGAGCCTCAACTAGCTTATGAATACAAGTTCGAGCATATTCTGTTTTTGTGTTGTTCCACTCCACTAGTAGTTGATGCCGTTCTACTTCAGTCAACAGCGGCAGTTCGCCGATCCGTCCTTCTGGAGAAGCAACAATACTTTCGAGCAAATTCTGAAAATGCTTCAGTATACGGGCGATTGTCGCCGATTCAAATAAGTCGGTATTATACTCCCACGAAAAGACCAATTTAGAGTCTGTGTCTTTGATCGAGATACACAAATCGAATGGTACTGTTTTACCTTCTACATCCAGTGGTGTCATGGTTAGGGAAGGTAACTCTAGGGTTGGCATCACGGAGTTAAAGATAAACAACACCTGGAAAAACGGACTCAGAGCTAAATCCCGTGGTTGTAGTTCCTCCACTAACTTTTGGAAAGGGTAATCTTGGTGGTTGTAAGCTTGGGATATCACCTCACTCACGCGAGACAATAACTGGCGGAACGAGGGATTGCCTGACATATCAGTCCGCAGCACCAAGGGGTTGGCAAAGTACCCGATTAATTCCTCCGTATTAGGGAGGCGACTTGATACAGGCGAGCCTACTATGATATCTTCTTCTCTGGTGTAGCGGTAAAGTAATGTTTTGAATGCTGCTAGCAGGGTTGCAAACAGGGTAACTCCCTCCTGCTGACTCAGGTGCTTGAGTTGCTTACTGAGAGAGGCAGAGAGTTTCAGCCGTTGGCTTGCACCTGAATAAGTTTGAATGGCAGGTCTTGGGCGATCTGTGGGCAGTTGTAATATGGGTAGGTTATCCCCAAGTTGCTGCTTCCAGTAGGTTAGCTGAGTGTTGAGAATTTCTTCTTGTAGTTGTTGTCGTTCCTGAAGAGCAAATTCTTTATACTGTATGGGCAATGGTTTTAGTGGAGACGGTTTACCAGCACAGAAGGCTTCATACAGCGCAGCTACTTCTTGAAAGAAGATGGTGGTGCGATCGCCATCACACACAATGTTGTGCATACTTAATACCATTATGTGTAAGTCTAGCGACTTCCGCAACAAACTAACTCGCCACAGGGGTTCAATGCTGAAGTTGAAGGGAGAAAGGACAATTTGAGTAATCAGTCGTTGAGCTTCCTGCTCTTGTTCAGTTGCGCTTAATTTTTGCAGGTCTATTACTGGTAACTTGAACTTAGAGGGTGAATTAATTATCTGCCTTGGTTGCTCGTCAATGACATTAAAGGTAGTTCGTAAAATTTCATGCCGCCTGACAATTTCATTAATACTCTGCTCTAGTATTTCCGCTTTGAGCAAGCCTGTAATTTGAACTGCTCTGCGTATGTGGTATGCAGGATTTCCTGGTTTCACTTGTTCAAGCAACCACATCCGCTCTTGTGCAAAGGATATGGAAAAACTCTCTTTTTTATCTGAATTAAAACAAATAATTTGTGTTTCCATATCGTTTTATCTTTTACCAGCATTTGAATATTACTATTTTTCGTCTATCAATTTATGTAATTATTTATTATATTTATTTATTATTTTAATACTTTTTATTAAACTATTTTACAAAATAATTTAGGTTCAAGAAATAGTTTTATGTTAGTAAATCGAAATGGAAAAATTTTAAATATGTGCTGGCAGGGGTGATATAGCAGCTTTTTTAAGATTGATATAGCAGTCCTAAATGATTTATGAACATAAGTGTTTCCTTTCTTCTCCTGTCGGAGACGCTGCGCGAAGGCGCTCTTGGCGTCTTGGCGGTTCATTAAAAAAGTAACGTTCAGAAGTTAAAATCAAGATGATAATCAGGAAGCTAAGTGAAATTGTTCATACAGAAAGAGACATTGCCTGGGGAAATGGGCAAAGTCGTAGGTTTCTGATTGAAACAGATGGAATGGGCTATTCACTCACAGATACTATTATTTACCCAGGCACAGAATCACTTTTAGAATACAAAAATCACAAGGAAACTTGCTACTGTCTTGAAGGAGAAGGGGAGGTAGAAGTAAATGGTGTTGTCTATCCAATTCAACCAGGCACTATGTATGCTCTTGATCGACATGACAAACATTATCTTAGAGCAAAAACGCCCCTGAGACTAATATGTGTATTTTCTCCCCCTTTAAAAGGAAATGAAGCCCACAACCTTACGAATGGCGAAAGTTCTTGTTACTAATGCGTGACAACAGTATTTTCTTCAACAACACTTTCAAATGTGTTGGGCAATTGTACCGCAAGCGCCAGCATTCTAATAGCGTAGAACAAAGACAAAGCCAACCACAAGATATGGTTACTTTCAAACTTACTGGCGGCAAAAGCAGCAGGCGCAAATCCCACTGTTATGGCAGCTAAGCTCACATTGCGGAGAGTATGCCCTGCGGCTAAACCCAAGAAGTACCCTTCCAATATCCAATCAATTGAAACGCATACAATTATGAGTAGCACCCAGGGAAGAAAAATTTCAATGTTAGAGGTGACTTCGGTATGGTTGGTTAACAACCCAAAAACGGTGTTAGGAAATAACCAACACACTCCGCCGAAACACAGCCCTACTAGCAGACTACTGACAACAGAAACATAGGCTAGGGGTACTAACTGTTGTGAAGCTCCTTTCCCTTTAAAGTTTCCACTCAAAGTTGCTGTGCTGAATCCCATTCCTTCAGCAACATAGCTGCTCAAAACGGAGATTTGCAAGAGCAAGGCATTTTGAGCATAGATAATTGTCCCCATCTGCGCACCCTCGTACCTAAAGGTGAAGATGGCAAAGAAAATCAGGAAATTGCTGACAAAGATATTTCCATTGAGACTTAAAGTGGAGTGTATAGCTGTTATGTCCCAGATTTTTCCAGCTATTGCTCGTACCTCTTGCCACTTAATTTCTGTACATAAAAAAATCAATCCTACCAATAGAAATAGGTATTGGCTTGCAGCATAGGAAACTCCTGCTCCCATACTTTCCCAACCTAAGCGGACAATCAAGAGGTAGTCGAATAAGATTTTAGCACCATTGCCAATGACAGATAAAAGCACTACTAAACCATTTTTTTCTCGTCCTAGAAACCAACCAATCAAGACAAAATTGAGCAAAATTGCCGGAGCGCCCCAAATTTGGGCGTTGAAATAGGCAAGCCCTGAAGCTTTTACTTCTGGAGCAACATTGAGCAGGGCAAAACCCAGTTCTCCCAAAGGGTACTGCAAAAGTACGATCGCGCTCCCTAGCACTAAAGCAATTAAACCATTACGCAGTCCCACTAACAACACAGCTTCTGTGTCATCTCTTCCCACAGCTTGGGCTGTTACCCCAGTTGTACCCATTCTTAAAAATGTGAGTACCATGTAGAGGAAGTTAAGTATATTTCCTGCTAGGGCTGCTCCTACTAAATGGTGGATTTCACTGAGATGACCCAAGAAGATGATACTGACTAAATTTGCCAGTGGCACCATGATATTAGACAGCACATTGGCTAGCGCCAGTCGGAAGAAGCGAGGTACGAAATCATACTGACTTGGGAGGATCAAGTTCATAAATTAACTTCTAGTGACCAAAATCTTTACTCAAACAGAGTATACTTTTTACATTACTTTGGATTATATTCTTTATTTGTGCGATCGCTCACCATAGAGTTTAAGGGTGCTGAATAATTTTGCGGATTTGATTAGCTTCTTGTAAGCTTTTTTCTACTCCTCCTTCTTCAATTCCTTTAACATAGTTAATTTTGATTTCTTCCAGCAAATCGATTAGTAAAGAACGAATTTCCTGGATGTTCTGTTGATTTTGGATTGCTACTTGTAACGCGGCACCGAAATTGTCAATCAAACGATTGGATAGTGTTGCTGCCTCAGGATCTTCTAATAAAGTTGTCATAGTGGTGTAAGCTGTTTGAGAAATATCTTTTACTAATTGCTCTGTTAACTGAGTGGGTAATTGATTTAATCCAGGAACATTCTGCAGTTGTTGATAGGCAGGAGATTGACTCAGAATAGTTTTAATGCTATGATGCAGCATTGCTTCTATATCTGGTTGAATTTTCGGCACAACTTGATAAACTGTGAGGTGAAGGATGCGTGTGGCGATCGCCTTAATTTCATCGGTATTATTAATATCAATATAATGGCGCGTTTGTGGTCTTAAGAACCAATCTATAATTTTACCATTTTGAATTGCCTCTTGAATTTGAGTAATCAAACGAATCGCGACAATTTCAGTTATTTCTTCAGCAAAATTAGCAGCCACATCCTCATTAATTTGCTTGCGGATAAGTTCAATATTGATTAAATTAGCTTGGTTAAGGCGAACGATTACAGGAATGATTCGTAAGAATCTCCAGAATGGTAGTAGTAAGAAAATATCGTACCAACGCTTTAGTATTGCTTGTCGCCAAGTTAACTCAATTTCTCGGCGACTAATCAAAAAGGTGCGCCCGATTAATTCTAAGGTAAATAACACAACAAATGGGAAGTCAATCAGCCAGAAACGATTGATAGGCTTACCGTTAATGCCAATGTGGCGGTAGTAGTTGGTTTTGATTAATGGTTGAATCTGAGTATGAAAAAAATTAATTTCTGATTGCCAACCAGCTTTCTGAAGATACGGCTCACTCCAAAATAATCGGAAGGCTTGATGCGCTGATTCCATCTTCATGCGATCGCGCATTAAATTCTTAATACTTTCTAGAGTACCACTTTTATTAGCTCCAGCAAAAGGATTATCTTTAATCATCTCATCACTAAGATCCCGCAATTGAGCCAATAAGGTTTCTGTCGCCGATGACTCTAATCCTGTCGGCAAAACCTGTTCTAATTGATATACTTTATTGAGATAATTTTGCGTATCTCGATGAGGCTCAATGCCTTTAATGGGGTCATATAACTGAGTTAAGCTGCTCATTTCCTGTAAGTATAAATCACGCCAAGGTATGTAGCTCATATCAAAAAATACTAAAAATAAGTTAACTACAGCAATTATTGCCATCAATCGGTTAAACCAGAGGTGACGACGGGTTACGGGTTCTTTGGTAAGTTCTGGAGAGAATAGCATAGTTGGTTAATTGTATTTATTCCTCAAAAAGTATGAAGTTTTTTCGGAAAACTTGCAAACATTTTTGCCCATTAGTAATAACTGATGTATTTGTCAATACAAGTAGGGGCAGATTGTCGGTGGAACCCCCCAGCCCCCCTTGGCAAGGGGGGTACTAAATCCCCTCTTAAAAATAGGGGTTTAGTATTCCCTTGAAAGAGAGTTTAGTGTCCCCCAACGCATCGGGGGGTTGGGGGGTTCAAATCTAACTATATAGGATACATTTTTTCGGTGTTTATTAACACTTTGAGGAGAAAAATAAGAGTGTAATTTTATTCAGTGATATTTATAATATTTTTGTAAACATCAACAAATATTAGTTTTATCTATAGGAGGATTGTGAATAGAGAGAAGAATGGTAGAGTGATATATAAAAGATCAAGGAGCCTTTAGTAATTATGGAAATCAAAGAAAACTTTCTAGATGAACGCGATACAGACGATCATCTTAACTTTGGTTCTTATAAACTCAGCCCAATCACTGAAGCGGAAAAGGCTAAAGCTGAGAAAATCATTGCTAATGGTTGGAATATAGCAAAAAACTCCCCGCACTGCTCACCGGAAGAAATTTGGGCAGATTTTGATGAAATTCGCGCTCGGATAGCAGCAGAAAGTGACAGAAAATCGGCTTAAAGTTGTAATAGACACCTCTGTTTTTATTGCTGCATTGTTAAGTAAAAATCCGACAAGTGCTGCTGTGAGGATTGTAGATTGTTGGAGTAACGGACAATACACTTTAGTCACATCGCCTCAACTACTAATGGAGTTAGTTGTCGTTTTGAGTAGACGTGGAGTATCTGCAAAAAAATTACAAGACTTAGTAGCAGCGATCGCTAAAACTAGTTTATTCATTCCTGGAGCTTATGAAGCAACACGATTAGATCACATCGATCCAAACGACAACATGTTTTTAGCAGCGGCTTATGAAGCAAAAGCTAATTATTTGGTGAGCTTAGATACTCAATCTTTGTTGCCTATTAAATACTATCACGGCACACAGATTCTCAGCCCTGCGCAATTTCTAGATGTTTTAAATTAAGTAGGGTGGGCAATGCCCACCCTACCACCTAATTAATAATGATTACCGGCTTTGCGATGATGGACAGCAGTAACGCTATCAGATTTTAGTAGTTTACCATTGTCAACAGTTGCATACACAACCCAGTGATCGCCACATTCCATGCGCTTATTGACAGAACATTCAAGATATGCTGCGGCATCAGTAAGAATGGTACAGCCGTTATCAGCAACTCCTGTGGGAAAGTTGGCGAATCTGTCTTCTCCTGGGGCAAAAGATTTACGGAAGTGCTTCATGTACTCTTGATGATTGCCTTCAGGAAGGATATTTAAAGCAAACTTACCACCTTGATGCATTAGCGATTCAATTGCTCGATCTTTAGCAACAGCAACTGAAATACCGGGTGGGTTAAAAGTAGCTTGAGAAACCCAAGCGCCTAACATCCCGGTAGAGACTTCACCCTGCTTTGCTGTAAGTACGCAAACTGAACCAACTATTCTACCTACAGCTTGTTCCATTGGAGTAGCAGCTGCTTGGGGCAAACGCAGTTTTTTCGCTTTCCTCAAAGCTTGGGCAAAGTCTGTACCAGTTTCTTCAATCTGCTTGAGAGCAACATCAGAGGGTTTAAACTTTACTCGCGGAGTTTCAAACCCAAATCGATATCCCGCATCTCGGAGTTTACCTTCCACGAAATCAATCGCTTCGCCACTCCAACCATAAGAACCAAATACCCCTGCTAACTTACTGTTGTCACCAATTGATAACACAATACCCAACGCAGTGTGAATGGGTGTTGGTGCATTACCACCGATTGTGGGAGTACCAATGATAAAGCCATCGGAACTTTCTACAGCAGCACGGATTTCATCAGGCTGAGCAAATTCGCAGTTAATCGACTCCACAGCTACCCCGCCTTTGGTCAAGCCAAGAGCCATCGCCTGTGCTAAAGTTGCTGTATTTCCGTAAGCTGAGGCATAAAGTAGCGCAACAGTGATCTCCCGCTCAGTTTGAGAACGACTCCATTGTTCATAAGACTGAGTCAATTCCATCAAACCATAGCGAACCAAGGGACCATGAATTGTAGCATACATTCTCACTTGCAGTTCGGAAAGTTTCTCCAAAGCAGCTTGTAAGTGAGTAGCATGGGGAGCCATGAGACAATCAAAGTAGTAACGCTGATCTTCCTTTAAGACATCCCAGTCTTCATCAAAAACTTCATCGCTACAAATATGCGCACCAAATAGCTTATTCGTATAGAGAATTTGCGTCTGTTGATCGTAGGTACATAATCCTGAAGGCCAACGTGGACTAGGTATAGGAACGAATTTTAAAACATGTCCCTTGCCTAAGTCTAGAGTTTCTTTTCCGCGCATCACGATTACATTCAATTCATGATTGGGGAAAGTAGCACGTAAATTGGCAGCAGCAGGAAGAGAACAAACAAAGGTTAGCTGTGGGGCAAGTTCGAGAAGAGCTTTGAGAGTTGGCACTCGGTTGGGATTAAAGTGTCCTAAAATCACATAATCCAACCGTTGTAAGTCAAAGCTTTGTTGTAATGCGTCTAAATATATTTGGGTAAAGGTTTCTGGCGGTGGATCGATAATTGCTGTTTTATCTCCAGCTATTAAATAGCAATTTGAAGTGGTACCCCTAGCTAGTGCATATTCTATTTCAAATCGCAGACGTGTCCAACTCCGCGCTCTTATCAGTGTAGTGTTGGTAGCAATGGGCAGAACCTGTACATCGCGAGGATTTGAATTGTTCATAGTTTTTGTGTGAAGGGATAAGATAGCTTGTTGTTAATTGCTAATGGCTAATTGCTAATTGTTAATTGTTAATTGTTAATGGCTAATTGCGCAGTGTTTTTTACTATTAGCAATTAGCATTTTTACTATTAGCAATTAGCATTTTTACTATTAGCTATTAACCATTAGCAGCCTTAACAGATATGCAAGTTAATTTCGCAACAGTTTAGTAGTAATTCCCAACTTTGCGATGACGCACGGCTGTTAGTCCGTCGGGGTTGGAAACTCGACCATCAGAAACTGTGCAGTATAATAGCCAGTGGTCACTACATTCGATGCTGCTGACAACAACGCATTCCATGTAAGCGAGAGCGTCTGTGAGAATTGGGCAACCGTTTTTCGCTGTTTGGGTTTTTATTCCGGCAAATCTGTCAGCACCGGGAAGCAAGCGTTTGAGGAAGTGTCTCTTGATATCCTGATAGTTTCCTTCTTCTAAAACGTTGAGTACAAAGCGATCGCCTACTTGCATCAACGAGTCAATTGCTCTATCTTTAGCTACAGCTACTGTAAATCCCAGTGGTTGTAAACTAGCTTGAGCTACCCAAGAAGCAACCATTGCACCTTGAATTTCATCTTTTTTGGTGGTGATAATATATAGTCCGGTGCTAATTCTACCGAGCGCTTTTTCCATGTTCACATCAAGGGACTTTATTTGCTTGATGTTGCGCTCACGTACAATTAATTGTCCTAAGTCTACCCCTGCTTCCTCACACAATTGGAATGTGGCTTTTGTCGGAGCTTCTCTCATCCGAATTGGTGGGAATGCTTCTTTGATGCCCATGTCGATAAATTTTCTGCGTAGGGGATCGATGGGTTCATCATCTTCGCCGTAACACTCAAATAATCCGATTACTTGCTTGTCTTTGGCAACAGATAGCAATGAACTAATCCCTGCATGAGCCGCGACATTGGCACTTGGGGGCATACCGATGACAATACCAGATGCTCTACCCGCTAGTTCTTGTACTTCGTGGGTTTCGGCTGTGGTTAAATCCATCATTTCCACGCCTACTTCTGTTTTTTGTACTCCCTCAGCGATTGCTGCCGCTAAGCGATTGCTGTAGCCGTAGTCTCCGGCATAGTATACGGCAACTATTGTTTCTGCCTTCGCTTGTTTTTGGCTCCAATTTTGGTAACATTCCCGCAATACTTCCAGGTTGTGGTATAATAGCGGTCCGTGACCGTTGGCAACGATTTTAATTTTACCTAATTCGCCCATTTTCTTCATGGCGTTTAGCAAGGAACGGGCGTTAGGACCCATGAGGCAGTCGTAGTAGAATTTAAAGTCGGGTTCGATCGCCTCTAAGTTCACGTCAAAGGTGTCGTCGCTACAATAGTGCATCCCAAACGCATCACAAGTGAAGAGGGTTTGGGTTTTGCGATCGTAGCTAAAGATTGTGTCAGGCCAGTGTAAGTTAGGTGCGCTGACAAATTCTATCTCATGTCCTTGACCTAAGTCAATGCGATCGCCACTCTTGACTATCCGCTTGGAAAATGGATCGTGAACCAGGTTATCTAGAAATTGAAGTGCTACTTTTGACGCTAAAACTGTAGCTCTGGGCGCTAATTGCAAAACATCTTCAACTAAGCCGCTATGATCTGGTTCTGTGTGGCTGACTATTATATAATCGATTGCCTTTGGATTCACAAGGCTTTTGAGAGTATCTAAATACAATTGGCGAAACTTCGTGTGAGAAGTATCCACCAAAGCAATGCGATCGCCTTTAATTAGATAAGAGTTGTATGTCGTACCGTTTTGTAGTCCGAATTCAATATCAAAGCGATCTCGATCCCAATCAAGGCTGCGAATCGCCGTTGTGTTAGGAGCGATTTCGACAGTTTGTATAGTTAGCCGTTTTTGGGCGTTCTCTGTGAGCGCTACCATTCGTCGTCTCCCTTGCACAAATCATCAGTCCTCTTTATTTTGCTCATAAATATTTTTGTAAAGTTGTCAAATATTTGCTATTTTTCTAAATTTATTTTGTAGCTTATATTTCTATTTATTGGCAATATTTTTAACTACAAAACTGTTATTAATAATCTTTTTCTATTGATAATAATTATAGCTAAAAAATCGGTTGGTTTTCCTAACTATGAATTTAATAAATATGACAAAAATAAGATTCTCTTAGATTCCCGACTTCGTAAAAGTTGTCGGGAATCTAGTTTACCCTCACAAAATCATCACAATTTTTTAATAAATTCAGTATTGGAAAGCTTGCGTGATGGAGATAACCATGAGCCTTAATAAAGGTAAGGGCTAAGAACACTCATTCCGTTAAAACGGACTGAAAAAGTTATATATTCAGTGTAAGTACTTATAACATATTTTACTTTATTTTGTTTACGGTAATAAATTAATACCATTAATCTACTAGTAGGAAAAACCATGACAAATATGCTACAAAAAAATGAGGCAGCCAGGTTGCAAGCTTTACTAGACTACCAGATTCTTGATACTGAGCCAGAAGTAGCGTTTGACGAACTGACGCATTTAGCGGCATATATTTGTAAAACCCCTGTTGCCTTAATTAGTCTGCTTGATACTAATCGCCAATGGTTTAAGTCGAAGATTGGTTTGAATGTCAATCAAACACCACGAGACATTGCATTTTGTAATCATGCAATTGTGCAACCAAATGTTTTAATTGTTACAGATGCACTCCAAGATGAGCGGTTTGCAACTAACCCTTTAGTAACCAGCCCACCTCATATCCGCTTCTATGCTGGTGTACCTCTAATTACACCAGAGGGGTATGCGCTAGGAACACTTTGTGTGATAGACTTTAAACCAAGGGAAATAAAAGAGCAACAGCTAGTTGCCTTACGTATGTTGGGTCGTCAAGTCATGGCACAACTGGAGTTAAAGCGTAAGTTATCAGATTTGGCATACTGTAATAGCGATCGCCAGCAGGTACGAAAGCAAATAATAGAACAAAATACGGCTCAGAAAAAACTTGAATCGCAATTATTTCGCTCTCAGCGTTTGGAAAGCATAGGTATACTAGCCAGCGGCATAGCTCATGATTTAAACAATATCCTGACACCCATATTGATGACTGCTCAACTTTTACAGACACAAATTCAAGACGAGCGCAGTCGGCACTTATTGTCTATTCAAGTAAATAATGTCAAACGCGGAGCTAATTTAGTTAAACAGGTGTTATCATTTGCCCGTGGCATCGAAGGTAAGCGGACAAATGTTCAAGTTAGACACATTATTTTAGAAATTAAACAGATTTTGACAGAAACATTTCCTAAATCCATTGAAGTTTGTACGGACATATCATCAGAACTTTGGACTGTTTTTGGCGATCCCACTCAACTGCATCAGGTATTAATGAATCTTTGTGTCAATGCTCGCGATGCCATGGCTGATGGTGGTATATTAACCATCTCGGCTGAAAATTTGGTCATTGACGAACACTATGCCAAAATGAATCTTGATGCTCAAGAAGGTTGCTACATCGTCATTACTGTTTCTGATACTGGAACGGGTATTCCGCCGGAAATAATTAATAGAATTTTTGAACCATTTTTTACTACTAAAGAAGTAGGTAAAGGTACAGGGTTGGGTCTTTCTACCGTAATTGGTATTATTAAAGGATACAGTGGTTTTGTCAACGTCTATAGTGAGGTAGAAAGAGGCACCAGATTTAAAGTGTATTTAAAAGCAGACGAGCAAAAAGAACCACAGCAAGCACAACAGTTGCAACTAATTGCTGGCAATGGTGAATTGGTGTTGGTTGTAGATGATGAAGTGGCAATTCGCGACACGATTAAATCAACCTTAGAAGCATATAACTATCAGGTACTAACTGCCAGTGATGGGATCGAGGCATTAGCCATATACGCTCAGTATCAGCAGAAAATTAATTTAGTGTTACTCGATATAATGATGCCTTCGATGGATGGAATGACAACTATCCGCATGTTAAACAAAATGAATCCTCACTGCAAAATTATTGCTATGAGTGGACTAGAGTCAAATGCTAAAATAGCACAAGCAATCAATCATGGGGTGAAAGCATTTTTGTCTAAGCCCTGCACAGCAAAGGAATTATTACAGACGATTAACGAGCTCAATAGCAGGAATGAATCTCAATGAGGATTCTCATCGTAGAGGATGACGAGTTTACTGCTACAGCACTCGCAACAATCCTCGAACACCAAAATTATGCCGTAGAATTTGCAATGGATGGTCAAGCTGCTTGGGATTTACTACAAGCTTTTGACTACGATCTGATCATACTTGATGTTATGTTACCCAAATTGGATGGCATTAGTCTTTGTCGAGTTGTGCGTAAGCATGATTTGAAAATGCCCATCCTCTTACTTACAGGTAAAGACAGCAGTCATGATAAAGCGATGGGGCTGGATGCGGGAGCAGATGATTATCTCGTCAAGCCTTTCGATGCAGAAGAATTAGTTGCGCGTGTACGTGCTTTATTACGTCGAAGCAACTCTACTTTACTACCTGTACTGGAGTGGGGTAGTCTACGCTTAGATACGACAAGTTGTCAAGTGACATACTCTACACAACTTGTCAAAGTGACGCCCAAGGAATATGCTTTGTTGGAACTGTTTCTGCGCAATCCTCAACGTATGTACAGTTGTAGTGCAATCTTAGATCGCGTTTGGTCTTTTGACAACACGCCAGGAGAAGAAGCAGTTAGAACTCAAATTAAAGGTTTGCGCCAGAAGCTAAAAGCAGCAGGAGCTGCTAGTAATTTGATTGAAACTGTCTATGGCATTGGGTATCGTTTGAAACCAATTGGTAGAGACGTTGCAGGCAACGTCTCTACAGAGGAAAATCAACAGCAGCAAACATTGGCAGCATTAGCTGGTGTTTGGGATCGATTTAAAGATAGAGTTAGTCAGCAGGTATCAGTAATTGAACAAGCTGTAGAAGTTGTATGGCAAAATACGATCAGTAGAGACGCCATTAATGGCGTCTCTACCTCATTACTAACTCAAGCCTCCCAAGAAGCTCATACATTAGCAGGTTCACTTGGCACTTTTGGTTTGAATGAAGGCTCTCAACTTGCAGCCTGTATTGAAAATTATCTGCACACGGCAATTGACAATAAACAAGCAAAGCATCTGCGGAAATTGGTACAGCAATTACGTAAAGAAATTGAGCAACCTCCTCAGTATGAAGTTTCAACATCTGTGACATCAGATGAAAGTCCCAAATTATTAATAATTGATCGAGATATCCAACTTGGGAATGAATTAGTTACCCAAGCAGAAATTCAAGGAGTCACAGGAGAAGTAGCAACTTCGCTGTTTGAAGCTCAGGAGAAAATCAGGCGTAATCCACCCAATGTCGTGTTACTCGATCCTGCTATTGGCAACACAACAGAAGAAGGTTTGGCACTGTTGGCACAATTACAGCAAACCTCATCAATCCCAGTTTTGATTTTTACAGCTAGTGATAGTTTGGGTTCTCGCTTAGAAGTGGCTCGTTTAGGTTCTCGCGCTTTTTTACAAAAACCGTTACCTGTAACTCAGGTAATGGAAGCTATTAACCACGTACTACAACCAAATGATACTGATTTAGAAGCAGTAGTTATGGTTGTAGACGATGATCCTCAGATTTTAGCTACTTTGCGGACTTTACTGATTCCTTGGGGAATTAAGGTAATTACTCTTGAAGATCCTCGACGATTCTGGGAAACTTTAGAAGCATCAACACCAGATTTACTAGTCTTAGATATTAAAATGCCCCATGTCAGCGGAATTGAACTTTGCCAAGTGGTGCGCAACGATGTCAACTGGGGCGGATTGCCCATTCTTTTTCTGACAGGTTACACTGATGCCACGACTGTGCATCAAGTTTTTGGTGTTGGTGCAGATGATTTTGTGAGTAAACCAATTGTTGGACCAGAAGTAGTTACTCGCATTCTTAATCGTTTGGAGCGTGTCAAGTTACTACGCACTTTAGCTGAAACTGATCCTCTTACTACAGTATACAACCGAAATCGGGCAACGCAAGATTTGAATAAGTTCTTGCGTTTGAGCGTGCGGCAAAAACAACCACTTTGCTTGGCTATCCTAGATGTGGATAACTTTAAATATGTTAACGATACTTTTGGACATGCAACTGGTGATGCGGTGTTACGCCGATTTGGGCAACTACTGCGGCGCTCGTTTCGTTCTGAGGATGTGGTTTCTCGTTGGGGTGGTGAAGAGTTTGTGGTTGGGATGTACGCTATGAGTCGCACTGAGGGTGTGCAGCGGTTGAATAAGGTGCGAGAAACTTTGCACCAGCAGGAGTTTATTGCTGTGAATAAAAGTAAGTTTCGGATCACTTTTAGCGCTGGTGTAGCTCAGTGTCCGGAAAATGGCACTGATTTACAATCATTATATATGTCTGCCGATGCCGCACTTTATCAGGCAAAGGCAGCCGGACGCGATCGCGTTGTAGCTGTAGTTTAATTAAGTATACAGTATATGAGAGCTTCCTTACATAAAGAACTAGCAGATATCAAGTTTGCTTTAGATGAGTCTTCGATTGTCGCGATTACTGATTTCAAAGGCACGATTACTTACGTTAATGATAAGTTCTGTGAAATTTCTAAATTTTCTCAAGTAGAATTGTTGGGACAAAACCACCGCATTATTAATTCTGGTTATCATCCCAAGGAATTCTTTCAAGACATGTGGGTGTCTATTACCAGTGGGAAGGTTTGGAAAGGTGAAATCAAAAACCGTGCTAAGGATGGAACTTGTTATTGGGTAGACACTACTATTGTACCATTATTAAATAGTGAGGGAAAACTTTATCAGTATGTGGCAATTCGTAGTGATATTACTGAACGTAAACGGGCAGAGGAGGCTTTGCGACTAAGCGAAGAACGCTTTCGCTTGTTGGTGGAGAGTGTAAAAGACTACGCAATATATATGCTCAATCCAGATGGATATATTGTCAGTTGGAATGCTGGGGCGGAACGTATTAAAGGTTACAGTACATACGAAATTCTGGGTCAGCATATTTCCTGCTTTTATCCAGTAGAAGATATCCAAAAGGGTAAGCCAGAGCAAGAACTGAGGATAGCTGCGGTTGAAGGTAGGTTTGAAGACGAGCGTTGGCGTGTACATAAGGATGGTACGCGGTTTTGGGCAAATGCGATCGTCACAGCTTTATATGATGAGTCCGGAAATCTCAGTGGTTTTTCTAACGTTATTCGTGATATTACTGAGCGCAATCGCAATGAAGAAGCTCTACGTAAAGCTAAGGATGAGTTAGAAATGAGAGTGGCAGAGCGTACAGCAGAGTTGATTGGTGTTAACGCTCAGTTGAAGTCAGAACTTGATGAGCGCAAGCGCACCCAAGAGGCTTTGCGTTTATCTGGGGAAGCGCTCGAACGGCTTAGTCGTCAAAATGAATTGATTTTAAATTCTATGGGTTTGGGCTTGTGCGGATTGGATAAGTCTGGTAAAGTCACATTTGTTAATTCAGCCGCCGCTAAACTGTTGGGGTATCAAGTATCAGAGTTAATTAACCAGCCGATAGAGATGATTTTGCCTTTGTCGAAGCCAGATGGAACACCTTATACCTTGACAAATTCTCCCATTTATGAGTCACTGTGGGATGCGTCAGTAAATCAAGTAACTAATGAAGTATTTCGGCGGAAAAATAATTCGAGTTTCCCAGTTGAGTATGTGTCAACTCCAATTCAAGAACAAAATGTGATTACGGGAGCAGTGGTTACTTTTAAGGATATAACCGATCGCCAAGAAGTGGAGCGGATGAAGGATGAGTTTATTTCTGTTGTCAGTCACGAACTTCGCACACCCTTGACTTCAATTCATGGTTCTTTGGGTATGCTCAAGAGTGGACTGCTAGATCCTAACTCGGAACGGGGTAAACGTCTACTAGAAATTGCAGTAGATAGTACTGATCGCTTGGTACGATTAATCAACGATATCTTGGATATTGAGCGCATTGAGTCGGGTAAGGTGACGATGGTGAAACAGGCTTGCAATGCAGCTGAAGTGATGAGTGAAGCAGTAGATGTGATGCAATCTATGGCACAACAATATGAAGTAAGTTTATCTATTTCACCAGTAACAGTACAATTGTGGGCAGATAGCGATCGCCTAATCCAAACTCTTACCAATTTGCTCAGTAATGCGATCAAATTCTCGCCCTCAGGAGCAACAGTTTGGTTGAGTGCGGAAATTTTAGAAACTCCCTCACTTCCCCACATTTTATTTAAGGTGAAAGACGCTGGGCGAGGTATTCCCGCTGACAAGTTGGAAACTATTTTTGAACGCTTTCAACAAGTTGATGCTTCTGACTCACGTAATCATGAAGGTACTGGTTTAGGCTTGGCGATTTGCCGTAGTATAGTACAACAGCACTCTGGGCGGATTTGGGCTGAGAGTATCTTGGGTGAAGGTAGTAGTTTCTACGTCACTCTACCAATCTTTAATCAAGACGGTGGTGGCGATGGCAGTTAAACGCATTTTGGTGATTGATAACGAGGAGTATATCCGAGAAGTCGCTCAGATTTGCTTGGAAACTGTTGCTGGTTGGAAGGTTTTGACTGCTGCTGATGGGAAAACTGGATTAATCTTGGCGCAAAGTGAACAGCCTGATGCTATATTACTAGATGTGATGATGCCGGAAATGGATGGTCCTACGACCTTTCAACATTTACAGGCTAATGCTGCAACTCAGCACATTCCAGTGATTTTACTTACAGCTAAAGTGCAAGCTTCTGATCGACGTAGATATACATCTTTGGGAATGAAGGCAGCGATTGCCAAACCTTTCGATCCTCTACAGTTGGCAAATCTTGTCGCAGAAGCCTTGGGTTGGAATTTATAAATTGTTGTATGAACGATGAGGGAACGTCTCTACAGGATTTGGGTTTTCCTCACGAATTCCTCAAATTGTTTTCCTATGATCAACATCAACAATACTTCTATTTATTCATATAAAATTATCTATGGTTGTCATGAGACAGCCCGGAAGGGAGTCGTTGATGGAAACAGTGAGGAAGATTAATAATGAGTTGGCGATCGCTGGACAAGTTACACTAGAACAATTGCCGACTATTGCCCAATCAGGATTTAAGTCAGTGCTTAACTTGCGCTCGCCCCAGGAAGAAGGCTTCTTGAGCAATCAGCAACATAATGCTGAAGCTTTGGGACTTTTTTACCTGAATATTCCCGTTACATTTGAGACTATGAATTATGAAATTATTACCTCTGTATTCTGTGCAATTAATCGACTACCATTACCTATATTAGTACATTGTGATAGTGCTATGCGCTCGGCGGCGATCGTTTTAATGTATATTGCCGTGCGCCAAGGTGCGACTCTCCAAGAAGCATTTAACCAAGCTGAACAATTAGGCTTATTCAAGATGCTTCATCAGAAGTCAACGTGCTAATCCATAATTCATTAGCTATGGCGGTTATCATAAGTATGAAATACACCTCTTGTGGGGGAGGCATCTTGCCTGCCCCGCTAGGGCGACGACAGGCAATTACAAAGCGTTAAACTCTTCAACACTGATTCCGGCTTGTCGTAGAATACTGCCAAGTGTACCAATAGTTATTTCCCTATAACGAGGCACAATCGCAGTCAAGGTTCCTTCATCTGTAGATTTGCCAAACTTAACGTGACTGCCCTTTTGACTAATTTCCTCAAAGCCAGCTGCTTCCAATTTACGTATCACCTCACGAAAATGTAGTGGTTTAAGCGGCACCGACTTCTACCTCAATTGTTTTGATTTGAGGAGTTATAGTAGCAACTGGTGGCTCAAAATGCAATGACAAAGCTTCACCCAAATTAGCTAAAGCCTCTTGTTCAGTCTCTCCCTGACTTGCAATGTCAACTTCTAGACATTGTGCTACAAACCAATTACCTTCAAGCCATACACTAGCAGTAAAATTTCGTTTCATAACTTCGACCGAGAGCGTTATTGTTTGTAATATTTATTGTGTCACAGCATTCATAGGAGATTACCATAGCTCAAATCTTGTTCAATCCTCCGCAACCTTAAACGAACTAGATGCGATCATATTTGCTAAACTGCTTGTAGGCGAGATTTATGGGAATCAACTATGCCTTTTCCCTTTACTGGAATGAATCCCTATTTAGAGCATCCATCTTTATGGTCTGGTGTTCATCATAGATTGATTAGTGCGATGCCTGCGGCAAGCCGCTGACGCTCGAAGACTCGCTACCGCTTCGCTAACGCGTCTACGCTAATGATTTAGCTCCCCAAATCCGCCCTAAGTATATTGTTGCCATTGAGGAGCGAGTCTATCAAATCAGCGGGGAGGAATCACTTCTGATTGGTGTTCCTGATGTCTCGGTGCAGCGAGCAAAAACTGTAACTAACAAAATCGAGTCTAGTGTTGCTGTTGTAGCTCCGACTGCGCAACCGATAGAGGCAACAATTCTTTTACCAGAAACTTTAAGTCCAAAAGTGGAGAGTGATTATCGGATTTTAGTAAGTCGCAGCGATAAACGTCCAAAAGCAGAACTTTATGCGTTTAATCTACCAGATAGAATTCCTCAGTTTGCTTTACCCTTACAGTCGCAAGATGCAGAACCCTGGGTTGACTTACAAAGGCTAGTGCATGAAATCTACGATCAAGGAGGGTACGATCTCAGACTTGATTACAGTCGAGAGCCAATGCCTAGTTTATCACAAACCAATGCTGCTTGGGTAGATAGGTTATTGCGGGAGCAACGATTGAGATCATAGCAGTGTTACTTATGAAATGTCCAAAAGGCTGAAGAAATCGCCTGCCCCCCTTATCCAAGGCTACGGTGTACACACAAGTCTGAAATAGCTAATAGACTAACCCCTCCCTAACCCTCCCCGAAAATCGGGGAGGGAATTAGATTTTTAGTTTTCCCCCGAAAATCGGGGAGGGAATTAGATTTTTAGTTTTCCCCCGAAAATCGGGGAGGGAATTAGATTTTTAGTTTTCCA
>NZ_JACXAE010000060.1:0-77400 GCF_014698965.1 Iningainema tapete BLCC-T55 | reverse complement strand
CCCCGAAAATCGGGGGGATTAAGGGGGGTAAATCTAACTTGTGTGTACACGGTAGCTTATCCAAGGAGGGTTGGGGGTATCTAACGATAATCTTGTGTTTGAATATCGCGTAGACGAGCAGCATCACGCATACCGTATTCAGGGCGACAGAAACGATTTAATTGTGCTTCAAAGAAAGCACGATTAGCTTGTAAATGTTTGGGATTTGTGTCATCTAAAGGATATAAAAGTGCAGTTCGTAATGCTTGAATTACTGCAGAAGTAACACAATACATTGAACGTTGGAAACTAATTCCTAGCTGAATTAACATATCTTCTTTACCACGGCAGTGTTGCTGGTAATAATCAACAAGATATGGTGGTAAGAAATGCAACATATCTTGCATTAAGAGTGTTGGTGGAATACCAGCAGTACCGACTGGGAAAACGTCGGCATAGAGTATACCATAGTGGAAGTCTTTTTGATCATCTGGGACTTGCTTTGCTTGAGCATTGTAAGATTTTGTTCCCCGGAAGGGGGCGGTACGGTAGAAAACAGCTTCTACGTAAGGTAATGCTGCCTCGTAAAGCCATGTAAAGCCTTTGGATTTGGATATAATTTCGTAACACTCGCCGCGAATATACACATGATGATAAATCGGACGTCCAGCGATCGCAAAAATTCCATTCACCAAGAAATTCATCGCTTCAGGAACAGAGGTGATTTTTCCTTCGTCATACAAGTCTGACATTTCAAAGAAAACTGGTGCCATCACTTCCCAGAAAAGCCCCAGATTAGAATAGTAAGACATCTGGCGACATTGTTCGAGAAACATGTCTGGGAAGAGCTTGTAAATTCCTAGCATCAAGGGGTTTCCTTGAAAGTAAGCTTTAATTGCTCTATCGGCGTTGGCTTTGTACTCTTCACTATCTAGGTAAGAGTCAAATTGATTTACGGGCGCATACATGTGACGATGCCAAAGCATTGCCCGCATACAAGCTTCAGCAAACTCCATGTTAATGCGATCGTGAAATAAGTGATGCAACAACTTGGGCATTTTGAAGGTTTCACCCTTCTCTATAAATGCTAACAATTCTGGATGTGCCGTAGCTTCTCCTCGCCAAATTCGTAAATCGGCATCATCGCCAGCATAATGATTATGCCGCTCTAAATACTCTTTAGGAATGAAGTATTTAAAGAAAGCAAACGGGTTTAAAAATACACGCTCAGCAATATAAAGTAAATCACGCCAGTAAAAATCCATCGGCACAGCATAAGCTTTGTAAATGCCGATAATTTGCATCAAATTCTCTGGCGTATCAGGTAACATTGCGCCACCTGCTTCCAAGCGATGAATTACTTCGGCAAATTCATGAGTTGAAGGAGGCAATTTCGTTACTGGTTTTTCTGGAGTTTGTACCATGACTGTAAAGAATTAATAACTACTGTACAGACGCGATTATTGGTGTAGAGACGCGATATATCGCGTCTCTACTTTTTCCACAGGCGGAATCGCCGCCACCATTGTGGTAGTTGTCGATTCACTCCAACGTACTAACCAAGTGGGTTGTACTCCCAAAAAGATGATTAAGACTGCCAAAATTATTGCTGGTATTTTCTCAGACCAAAGTACTCTGGGATAGTAGGCTAAGTCGTTGTCTAGTCTGCCGAAACAAGTACGGTTGAGGAGGATAACGAAGTAAACGGCGGTTAAACCAGTAGCCACTACACATAACAGTGTGGGTAGGGGAAAGACAGAAAAACTACCTTGAAAAATGATAAATTCAGCGATGAATCCTGTCATACCTGGTATTCCTGCACTCGCCATACCACCTAAAACTAGTAGGGCGCTAATTAGAGGTAAACCACGTACAGGACTCATTAAACCATTAAGTTTATCCAACTCGCGAGTTCCCACTTTGGTTTCAACAACTCCCACCAAATGGAAGAGGATGGCGAGGATGATACCGTGGCTAACCATTTGGGCAACGGCACCAACTAGTGATAAGGCTGTGCTGGCAGCACTAGCTACTAATATGTAGCCCATATGACCGACGGAGCTATATGCTACCATGCGCTTGATATCTTTTTGCGCGATCGCCGTCACAGTTCCATATATGGCACTGGCTGCGCCCCAAATTGCCAAAGTTGGGGCGAGAATACTCCAAACTTGGGGAAACAAGCCCATTCCGAATCTTAACAAACCATAAGTTCCCAACTTTGCCAGCACTCCACCTAAAAGAATGGCAATCGGTGCTGAAGCTTCAACGTAAGCATCTGGTAGCCAAGTATGGAAAGGAACAAGAGGAATTTTGATGCCAAAACCTACTATTATCCCTACAAGTAGGATGATTTGTAGTGTTGCTGAAAGTGTTTGAGTAGAAATTGTATCGTAATTGAAACTGCTGGAGCCAGTCAACCATACTGTACCCAAGAATGTTGCCAGAATTAATATTCCTGAAACAGCGGTGTAAAGTAGGAATTTGATTCCGGCATAAGCTCGCTTTTCTCCACCCCATATGGAAATTAGTAGATAAAAGGGGATTAGTTCTAGTTCGTAGAACAAGAAGAATAGCAGTAAATTCTCTGCTAAAAATGCTCCAGCAGTTCCACCGTTAACTAATAAAATGAGGGAGTAAAAAAGTCGCGGACGTTCAGTTTGTTGACTACTGCTGTAAATAGCAATCCAGGAGAGGAGAGTGTTTAATAGTAGCATCAAGATGGAAAGACCATCTACTCCTAATTTATAGCTCAAACCAAGGGTTTCATTCCAGGGTAAATATTCTTGTAACTGCATCCCTGGTTGAGTTATATCAAATTTCAACAGGAGGAAAATATTCCAGAGAAAAACTAATCCAGAAAGGGTTAATGCTCCTAAACGAACACGATTAGCTGGGATTTTTCTAGGTAATATTGCTACGAGAGCAGCAGCTAAAATTGGAAACCAAATTAGAACACTTAGCATGGTTGATTGTTAATTGTTGGTTGTTAATTGCTAATGGCTAATTGTTAATTGTTACTATTAGCCATTAGCTATTAGCCATTAGCTAGAACATCAAATTTAAAAACTGTTCACCCCAGTATTGCCAAGTCACTACCATTCCTAAAAGTCCTACTCCAAGTAGAATGGTGAAGGCATAGAACTGAGTTTGTCCGTTGGTGCTGTACTTTAAACCTTCTCCACCACCGACAGAAGCTAAGCCTACCATGTTAACAATGCCATCAACTACTAAGCGATCGATCATGTCAGTGAATTTGGACATTAAGTCAACGCTCAAAACTATGCTCATGCGGTAGAGTTTCGGGGTGTAGAAGTCGTATGCCAGCAAGTTTTGTAAAGGTTTGAAGGGAAGGCGAATCGGTTTGGGAATGAAATCGCCAAGATAAATGACGCTACTGATGCTACAACCAAACACAGTTGACCAAATTAGTAGTAGTGCTACATCTTTGTTGAGGTTTGCCCAGTTGGGTAGAAGTGAAAAGCTTTGTAACACTAAGGGCAGATGCAGTGTAAAGCCAAGTAATATAATCATGGGCAATGACATTTGCCAGCTAACTTCTGGCGATCTCTCACTCATTTGTTTGGGTTTACCGCCGAAAATGAGACAGAATTCTCTGGTTAAACTGAAGGCTGTTAAAACGTTAACCGTTATCAGTATTCCGACTAACCACGGTTGGGTTTCCCATAACCCAGAAGCTAATTTTAGTAATGCCCAAAAGCCTCCTAAGGGAGGGAAGCCGATTAAACCGAGAGTACCAATTATATAAGCTAGTCCGGATACGGGACGACGTGTCCACAATCCGCCTAGCTGTGTGACATCTTGGGTAATGCTGTTCCAAACAATTGCACCTGTACTCATGACTAATAGTGCTGCTGCTAAAGCGTGGGTGAGTACGAGTAACAAGGCGGCGTCATCTTGTTGTGTTCCTACAGCAATGAACACTAAACCCATGTATGTACTAACTGAATATGATAAGCAACGTTTGATGTCGATTTGTGCGATCGCGATCAAAGAACCACCCACTGCTGTTAGTGTACCAATAGCTACCATTGCAGAAGACACTAGCGGCGACAAGCTGAGAACTGGTTGTAATTTAATTAATACCCAAGCACCACTAGCAACTACTACGGAGTTACGTAAAATTGTACTCGGTATTGGTCCCTCCATCGCCTCATCTAACCAAAGATGTAGAGGAAACTGAGCGCACTTACCCATTGGACCGGCAATTAATGCTAAGCACACTAACCCCATTAGTGTAGGATCGACTTGAGCAGTAGCTGCCCATTCAGCCAAGGCACTGTAGTTCCAAGTTCCTGCCAAAGGAAAGATTGCTAGCACCCCCATGAGTAGAAACAAGTCTCCTACCCGCTTAGTTAAGAAAGCATCTCTAGCACTAGTCACCACTAAAGACTGACTAAACCACAGCCCAACTAACAAGTAGGTTCCCAGAGTCAGCATTTCTAGAATGACATAGCTGAAGAACAAAGAGTTGCACAAGGTAAGCGCACACAATCCAGCTTCAAACAATCCCAACAAAGAATAGAATCGCGCCCAACCCCAATCCATCTCCATGTAACCGATGGCATAAATTTGTGCCAGCAAATTCAAACCGGCAATGACAACCATCGCGCCTACACTTGCTGAGGATATTTCTAAATCAATGAACAGATTTAAACCAGCAGTACTCAGCCAAGGGATAGATATTTCATAAGGGGGTTGATTCCAGGTAGCAGGTAATGCTATTGCAGCATGAATAAATGCCAAAAATGTCATGATTAAGTTGACATAACCCGCTGGTCTTGGTCCTGTACGTCGTATAATTCCAGGGGACCAAGGTACTGCTAACAGCCCTCCGATTAAGGCATAGCATGGAACTAACCAAACTGTCTCTAGTAGAAACTGAGCCATTAAATCACCTCTATATTTGCAGCATAAATACATGCGGTTGTATTTTTGACAACCGTCGCCTTGCGCTCACGCAGGTATGATGTTTACACAAATTAATTTTTGCTTAATATTATTATTTTATAGCTTAGCTTTATATGTCACAAAATGGAATTACTTAATTAGATCATTAAACAATCACTATTCTAAGAAATTCTTATAATTCTTAACATAGTAATAATAAATTGTTCCCATAGAATAGAAGCCCGGTTTCTTTAAGAAACCGGGCTTCTGATCTATCGTACCCCCAACCCGACACGCCAGGTTGTTAACCTCAGCTTCAAAATGGGAAAAATAATCGAAAGTGAGGAAAACAACTATGCTAGTATCGTCGGCTACTATGGTAAAACTGACTGGTTATGAAATTTTTGAGCAAATCTATGCAGGTAGTAGAACTATAGTTTATCGTGGACGGCGAATACTAGACCAACAACCCGTTGTCATTAAACTCCTGCAAAGTGAGTACCCCAGTGTCAAAGAACTTGTGCTGTTCCGTAACCAGTATACTATTGCTAAAAACCTCGCTCATCCCGGAATCATCAAAACCTATAGTTTGGAAAACTACCGCAATGGTTATGCTCTGGTGATGGAAGATTTTGGCGGTATTTCCCTGCAGCAATTCATGGCGAGATGGAAAAAGGGGGATACTGATGGATTGCGTGAGTTTTTCCTAATTGCAATCCAAATCGCTTCCTCACTTGATGGACTATATCGCCATCAAGTGATTCATAAAGACATTAAACCAGCCAACATTCTATTTAACTCTACCACGGGTGAGGTTAAACTCATCGACTTTAGCATCGCCTCTTTACTTAAGCAAGAATCACAAGCACTTCGGAGTATCAATGTTCTGGAAGGCACGCTAGCTTACTTGTCTCCGGAACAAACTGGAAGGATGAACCGCTTAATTGACTACCGCACCGATTTTTATTCCTTGGGAGTGACATTTTACCAACTTCTCACGGGACAATTACCTTTCAATTCTGATGATCCGATTGAGTTGGTGTATTGTCATCTTGCTAAGCAGCCGCCACAAGTTCACACTATCAATCCTGTTATTCCCCCAGTTTTATCTGATATTGTGAGTAAGTTGATGGCAAAGAATGCCGAAGATCGTTATCAAAGTGCTTTGGGATTGAAGCATGACTTAGAGATTTGCTTTTCTCAGTGGCAAGAGACAGGAAATATAGTATCCTTTGATTTAGGTCAACGGGATATGAGCGATCGCTTTATCATTCCCGAAAAACTCTACGGCAGAGAAGAGCAAGTCAAAACCCTACTTGAAGCATTTGAGCGTGTAGCAGCGAGGGGAGTAGGGAAGCAGGGAGGGAGCGAATTAGTACTGATAGCTGGTTTTTCTGGTGTGGGAAAAACAGCCCTTGTCAATGAAATCCATAAACCAATAGTCAGGGCGCGGGGTTACTTTATCAAAGGTAAATTTGACCAATTTCAGAGTGAGATACCATTTTTGGGATTCGTGCAAGCTTTTCAAGATTTGATTGGGCAACTGCTCACGGAAAGTACAGAACAAGTCGAAGAGTGGAGAGCGAAAATTCAAGCAGCTATGGGAGAAAATGGTCAAGTAATTACCGACTTGATTCCAGAATTGGAATTACTGATTGGAAAACAGCCTCCCTTGATAGAACTTGAACCAAATGCGGCGCAAAATCGATTTAACTTAATGTTTCATAAGTTTATCAGAGTATTCCCTAGTGAAAATCATCCTATAGTGATATTTTTGGATGACTTACAATCTTGCGACTCTGCTTCTCTAAAGTTTATTCAATCATTAATGAGTGACACCGAGATTCAGCATCTTTTACTCATTGGTGCATATCGGGATAACGAGGTGGAGACACGCCATGGCGCTTCTCTACATCCATTGATGCTCACGTTAAATGAGATTCGTAAAACTGGTGCAACTGTAAACACTATTACCTTAGCACCTTTAAGTTTAAATAATTTGAATTGTTTAATTGCTGATACTCTCAATACTACAGAGGATACTGCCATACCACTCACTCAATTCGTGTTTGGTTTGACTAAAGGTAATCCCTTTTTTAGCAGTCAACTGTTGAAAACTTTGCATGAAGATGGGTTGATTACTTTTAACCCCACCCCCCTGTGTCCCCCCTTATCAAGGGGGGATGAAAGGGGGGTGGGGTGGCAGTGGGATATTTCTCAGGTGCGTTCGTTGTCTTTGACGTCGGACGTAGTAGAATTTATGTCAGCACAATTAAAAAAGCTGCCTGTACAAACTCAAGCAGCTATGAAAATTGCCGCTTGTATTGGTAGCTCTTTTGAATTGGAAACAGTTGCGATCGTACATGGTAAATCTCCAGTAGAAACAGCAGATGATCTATGTTTCGCTTTACAATCTGGGTTGATTTTACAAGTTCGTGAAGCTTGCAAGGTTTATCACTCTAAGGAGTCAGAATTCACAATTCAAAATTCACAAAACGAAATAAATTCTGACTCCCCTAACCCGACTCCTGTAGAGACGTTCCATGGAACGTCTCTACAAATCCTGACTCCTGACTCCTCCTGTTATTACAAATTTCTCCATGACAGAGTTCAGCAAGCAGCCTATAATTTGATTCCTGAAGACCAAAAAAAGTTTATTCACCTCAAAATTGGGCAACTACTATTAAAACATGACAGGAAAGATGTTGATTCCACAGAAGAGAAAATTTTTGAGATAGTCAACCAATTGAATTTAGCACTCGAGTTAATTACTTATCAAAGAGAAAGAGACGAACTGGCGCAGTTAAATTTGATTGCCGGTGGTAAAGCAAAAGCTGCTACGGCTTATACAGTTGCGGTTAAGTATTTAACAACTGGAATCCAACTGCTACCAAGTGATAGCTGGGAAACAAACTATGAATTAACCTTAGCACTCTATGAGTCAGCCGCAGAAGTAGCATACCTTAGTGGTGATTTTGAGCAGACAGAGCAATTAGTGCAGGTAGTCTTAGCAAAAGCGAAAACATTACTGGAGAAAGTGAAAGTTTATGAAGTCAAAATTCAAGCTTATGGTGGGCAGGGCAAAGTAATCGAAGCTATTAATATTGCACTAACATTTCTAAAGCATTTGGGCGTAGAGTTTCCTGAGCATCCTAATCAATTGGATGTTCAGCGTGAATTAGAGAAGACATCTGTAACTTTGGCTGATAGACGTATTGAGGAGTTAATTAACTTGCCTCTGATGACAAAAGCCCAACCGCTAGCAGTTATGCGTATTCTATCTAATGCAAGTCCTTTGGCTTATCAAGTTATTCCCGAATTATACACACTGATAGCCCTTAAACAAATCAATCTATCACTAGAACATGGCAATACTTCTTTATCTGCCTTTGCCTATGTTACTTACGGATTAATCCTGTGCGTAGTAGTGGGAGATATTGAATCTGGTTATAAATTTGGCAAATTAGCTTTAAATCTAGTATGCAAGATAAATGCTAAAGAAGTTAAGGCTAAAATCATGATGGTACTAAATACAGGAATTAGGCCTTGGAAGGAGCATACTAAGGAAATATTGAAACCTTTACTAGAGAGTAATTTCACTGCAATAGTAACAGGGGATTTACAATTTTCTGCCTTTTCTCTTTTGAGTTATTCCTACTGTTCATATTTTATTGGTAGAGAATTGTCAGCGCTGGAACGGGAGATGGCAATCTACAGCAATGTCATCAAGGAAATTAAGCAAGAAAGAGCATTTTACTGGAATGAAATTTATCGGGTTACAGTCTTAAATTTGCTAGGATATTTTGAAAATACTTCTCTTTTAATTTGTGAAAAACGCAATGAAAATAAAATACTACCACTTCATATTGAAACTAATGATAAAACTGGACTTTTACATTTATATCTGAACAAAATGTATCTTTTTTACCTATTTGAAAAGTTCTCTCAGGCAGTGGAAAATGGCATCTTGGCAGAAAAGTATTTAGATAGCGGGATAGGACAGCTAGTTTTTCCTCTTTTCCATTTTTACAATTCACTGGCACAGCTGGCAGTGTATTCTGAGATAGAAGAAGCTGAACAAAAACAAGTTTTAGAGAAAGTGCGTGCTAATCAGGACAAGATGCATCACTGGGCGCATCATGCCCCTATGAATTTCTTGCATAAATTTTACTTAGTAGAGGCAGAGCGACATCGGGTTCTGGGTGAGAATCTTGAAGCAATGGATAAATACGATCGCGCCATTGCTCTGGCTAAAGAAAATGAATACATTAACGAAGAAGCTCTTGCTTATGAACTTACAGCAAAATTTTATCTGGAGTGGGGTAAGGAAATTATTGCTCAAACCTACATGACTAATGCTTACTATGCTTATGAACGTTGGGGAGCATTAGCTAAACTTAACGACTTAGAACAACGCTATCCTCAGTTACTTGCCTCTATACGGCGACGGGAAAATATTAGTCTCAATGTCCGTAGCGAAATTATCACTGACACTGCTACTTCCATCTCGACATCTTCTACTGATACAAATAGCATCTCCTGTAGCAGTATTTCAGAAGCTCTAGATTTAGCAACATTCATTAAAGCATCTCTAGCTCTTTCTGGGGAAATTCAGCTAGATAAATTACTATCAACGGTGATGGAGGTAGTGATTGAAAACGCAGGCGCACACAATGGTGCTTTAATTTTGTACAAGAGTGAAAATTTAGTCATTGAAGCACAGGCAACTTATAATAATCAGAAGCAGGTACTGGAGATTAGCTGTTTACAATCAATTCCTATCCACGAAAGCCAAGATCTTCCGATTACTCTTGTCAACTATGTCGCACGCACATCTCAAATTCTAGTGATTAATGATGTGACTACTGAAACTTCTTTTGCCACCGATCAATACATTAAGTCGCATCAACCTAAATCAGTTTTATGTACTCCGATCCGCAATCAGGGTAAGGTAATTGGCATTCTTTATCTGGAAAATAATTTGACGACAGGGGCTTTTACACATGATCGAGAGCAAGTTCTCAAACTCCTGATCACTCAAGCTGCAATCTCCTTAGAAAATGCCATACTTTACAGTAATTTAGCAGTAGCTAATGAGCAGTTGGAGAATTATAACTGTGAACTGGAGCAGAAAGTGGCACAAAGAACACAGGAACTCAACCAAAAAAATCAGGATTTGGCACAAACTTTACAGGAATTAAAACGTACCCAAGCTCAATTGATTCAAACGGAAAAAATGTCAAGCTTGGGACAAATGGTGGCAGGAATTGCCCATGAAATTAACAATCCTATTAACTTTATTCGCGGCAATCTTGTTCATGTTAATCAATATGTTCAAGACTTACTCGATTTAATTGGTGTCTATCAACAAGAATTTCCCTCTAATGTAAAAGTTGAGGAAACAATTGAGCAGATTGATTTAGATTTTTTGGTAGAAGATTTACCTAAGCTACTTAATTCAATGATAGTAGGCAGCGATCGCATTCGGAATATTGTTTTAGGTTTACGCAACTTCTCCCGCCTTGACGAAGCAGATATGAAACCTGTTGACATTCATGAAGGGATAGATAACACATTGATGATTTTGCAGCACCGACTGCAAGATAAAAGCGGTCAAACGGAAATTCAAGTAATTAAAAACTATGGGCAACTACCACAAGTCACTTGTTATGCCAGTCAGTTGAATCAAGCACTGATGAATATTCTCACTAATGCAATTGATGCAATCAAAGAGTCATTTGTCAAAAGTCAAAAGTCAAAAGTAGAGAACCAAGGACTAATAACAAAGGACAAAGAACTCTTGACAAATCCGCAAATTCGCATTTGTACTGAACTTGGAGACAATCATACAGTAAGGATTAGAATTGCTGATAACGGTATCGGCATGACTGAGGAGGTGCAGCAGAAAATCTTTGACCCATTTTTTACCACTAAACCAGTGGGAAGTGGCACGGGATTGGGGTTGTCAATTAGCTATCAGATTGTTGTGGAAAAACATCAGGGGCGGTTAACCTGTAGTTCCACCCCTAGAGAAGGTACAGAGTTTGTTATTGAAATACCATTGCAACAGCTTTGAAGGTGTGTACTACTTAGGCAGGCGTAGTTGCCGTAGTCACTCTTGACTCTTGAGACACACGCCTTCCTCTAATTACCAACTTGACTCCACGGGAGGGTGCAAGCGTAAAACCTCGACGCTGAGGTCTTTCTGGTTGCCGATCAACCAACGCAAGTTGATAGCGAGACAAGATTGTTACCAGTACTAGCTTCATTTGAAACACAGCTAAAGCATCACCAATACACCGACGGACACCACCACCAAAGGGCATAAACTCATAGGGGGAAAATTGTCTTTCTAAAAAGCGCTCTGGCTTAAACTCTTTGGGCTGCGGATATGAATCCTGATTATGATGAGTGAGATAAATACAACAAAGCAGTAGTGTACCAGGCTCTAAGGGATGCCCTACCAGTTTAACAGGTTGTTGCACTACCCTTGGCATCGCAAACATTCCAACGGGGTAAATCCGCATAGTTTCATTACAAACAGCACTTAGATAAGGCAGCCGGACAATACTCGCGAAATTTCGGTAATCATCAAGCTTGTCCAGTTCTTGAAGGAGTTTCTTAAGGACTTCCGGTTTTTGATGAATCCAATAAAAAGCCCAAGCCATTGTTGTTGCCGTGGTTTCATATCCAGCCAACAACATGCTCATTAGCTGATCGTGCAACTCCTGATCCGTCAACGATTGACCCTCTTCATCCTTTGCTGATATCAGTAAGGAAAGAATATCTATGCGATCTGAGTTGGATTGCTTCCGACGCTCGGCAATTTCAGTGTAAAGTAATTCATCAACTGAAGACCGTTGGCGTAAAAACCTTCCCCAAGGACTCCAAGCTCCTAAATTCTGTTGTAAGAAGGGGAAAAATAGTGCGCCAGAAGTGACGGGTGAGTCAAAAACATCCAATAGGGACACTAGTAAATTCTTGAGTTGTTGGTAACGTTCTCCCTCAGACACACCAAACACAATCTGTAAAATGACGGAGAGGGAAATCTCCTGTAAGGCAGTACGAGCTACGAAGGGCTTATCTATTGACAACTGACTAAAGACTTTTTCGGTGAGATGACAAATTAGCTGACTGTAGGCTTGTAAACGCTCTCCATGAAAGGGGGGTATCAAGAGTTGTCGCAGCCTTTTGTGGCGATCTCCATCCAGCAAAAGCATTCCATAGTCGCCAATAATTGGTTGAAAAATTCTGTTCACTTCTCCAACAGCGGCAAACTTATTTCTCTCGTTGGTGAAAATTTCTTGGATTGCTTGGGGATGGTTCACGAATACCACAGTGCCGCCAAAACCAATTACCTCAGCACTAAAAATGTCGGGATACTGCTGGGCTGCGCTTTCCATATATTGGACAGGATCAACAACCCATTGGAGCTTTTGTAGAACAGAGGGGGTTTTGAGAACATTCGGTAGTTGCATTACTATTTTTCCTTTCAAAATTATGCTAACTTCCCACCTTAACTTTAGCGCGAAGTTTTACTTAGAAGCATAAGGTAGGATTTTCTTGTTTAAATCGCCTTATTTAACCAACTCCAGTTTATCTAGAGTCTGAAAGCGAGCAGTGTGAGAACACCAATCTATATGACCACGTATCCAATTATGCATTCCTGATATGTATTTAGCTAGTTCAGCATCTACCTCTTCTCCAAAAGATGGAATAGATGCTTCTAAACTAATTAAGGCTTGTACTTCTTGATCGTGCATTTGAACAATCTGCTTCATCGCTTCTTCTAGCGAAATTTGCTGTTGATTGCATAGAACTAATACTATATTAGTAATGTGACCACTTGCCATTTCTTTTGATAAAGAAAACATATCGTTACACAAAACGATAATTTTATTTGTCATTAGTTTTAAATTTCTTACTATCTCTTGTTCTCTGATAAAATTGGGAAGCTTTATCTGATTGCAAAATGCAATTAATTCTATGACAGAATCCACCGCTCCGCACAACATACGTATTATGCCATAAGTTTTCAGATCGAGTATACTTCCATCAACACGCTTAATTGCTTCCTGCTCACATCCGTTAAAGTAATCTTCAACACTAAGGATGAAGTAATAAAATGATTTTGCACTACCTCTTTTAATCATCCGCTGTCGCAGGTTCCTTAAGGCATAACTAAGAGGTATATCCTGATTTGTCAGTTCTGCCCCATCCAATATTTCAATAAATCTTTTATGAAACATCCTCAGCAAGTTAGGTTGTTCTCCTAAATCTGACATATCGCATTGATCGTCCCAAAAAAACAGCCAGTTAATCCAATCATTCGCAATTTTCAATTCTTCAAGCTCACAGTCAGGGTAAACACTTGCTGCTAGCAAAAAACCTTTTAACTTTAAAAAATGCTGATAATTTGATTCATTTGCTATGAGGTTGAAGTGCAGCGCCCATTCCAAGGCATAGCCTTCTAAAACATTTGCATATTTGTTGATTTGGGATGGGAATGGACAGTATAAAGTAGGGGCAATTAATTGTTGCATAAGTACTCCATGATTAATCACTGGTTATACCGTTTTACTTTAAGGTTGATACAAATAGGCAGCAGGGTAGTTGGGGAGTTGGGGAGAAAGAATTAGAAACCTATCACTCGGATCAGAAATTTCGTGAAATGGTGTTAGTCATAAAAAACCTGAATTCACTCTTTGAACTAATTTGATATATCTGCGTCAAAAAAATAACCCAACTAAGCAATCCGACAGCACTTCGGATGCCTTAACTACTCTTAGTAGTTGTTGAATATTGACTATCAACAGTCAATGCTCAACAGCCTAATCAAGTCAATATGCAGACAAATCTGCACAAAAGCTTAGCATTCCAAAGCGTCACTGATGACCCATTTCACGTTAATGTTGATATAGATGAATTTTGTACAGACGCGATGCCCTTCTCAATCGCACAGACGCTGCACGAACGGGTGACGCTCGTTCGCGCAATGTCTCCCCTTGGGAGAAGACTCGCTACCGCCAGATACTTACCGAGGGAAACCCGACAACATCCGCACGAGACTCACCAATCGCCTACGACGTCGTCTCAAATGAGCGCGTCTCTACACATTTATATTTGCATTAAGGTTTTTGTGAATATGCTTTTGTACTAAAGAGAAGAAAACAATTAAAAATCAGCTAATTTTCAGCGCTATTTCATTCTATACACGATCACCATGTATCCATGTATCCATGTACTGAAGTACATGGCTAACAGCTGAAGTCCGTTAAAACGGACTGAAAGTCAACAAATTAGTCAGCTGTCTTCTGACTTGAGCTATGAGCCTAGAACTGAATTTCTAGGCTAGGCGGATTGCGTCAGAATGAAATAGCCCTAGCTAATTTTTGTCTATTCTTGTCAATCAGTCTTGAAACTCATACATTTTCAGCTACTTGATTCTCTCAAACTTAAATACCATTTTAGACAAATTAGCTACAATGCTCATACAGCATTAGTAGCTACAATTAACTCTCAAGTAGCTTTGATAGATAGGCTGAAAACTTATGCTTGTACAGCATAAATATCGAGTCACACTACATTAAATGTATTTGGGGCAGTGCTAATTAAAATTTTCTAATTTATTCCTTTTTGATTGAATCTTTAGTAAATTCTTAAATATTTTAGAAAATATGTCAAGCTACCAACAGTACTGAATTGAATCGTAGATTTTGAGAAAAAAGTTACACAATCTTACGTATATGTCGATAATTTATCGTTATATAGCAATACTTTGTACCTGCTAAGTCATGTGTCAAATTAAAAAGAACTATAAATCATCCTTCAATTGATAAGAAATAATAATTAACCATTTCTGATTGTTGTGATAGCTCAGTCATAGGGGCAGGCTTCATTTCTCCCCGAAAATCGAGTAATTGGACGATCAAGAGGTATGCAAGTGCTAAGATGATGGAAATTGCACCTGTAATAATTGCTACTATTTTAGAACGATTCATAGTATATTTTCTCAGTTAAAAGTGAATAAGGAGCAAAGTTATAAGTATTGCATCATAACGCACCCCACCATTACAATGTTACGCTGAATTTCTCCTTTTGGTGAAAGCGATCGCCACTCAAATCAAAAAACTTCTTCACCAACAGAAAACCGAAGGCAATTCTCTCAGCTTGACGAAAGCCCCAAATCTCTTGAATCAGAAGATAGGCTAGTTTTTTTCCTTTAACTTTAAACTCAGGAAAAGTAATCAAAGCCAGTTCGACTAAGCGTAAATATTGCTGATATTCATTAATTTGAAAATATGCTCTGGCTAAATCAAAATAGCATTTAGCTATAGCGTGACGGTATTGCGTTGACAGTCTATTCAATTCCAATAATTTCTTTTCAGCTTTAGCTAACACTCTACAGTGACTGTCAATCCAACGGGGTACATCAGAAGTAGAAACGGTAACATTACCATATCGCCGATAAACTGAATAACAACCAGGTTGGTATACAACTTTACAACCAGCCATGACAACCGAGATAAAAAAATCTCGATCTTGTGCTGCGGGTAAACTTTCATCCCACCCACCAACACGAACTATAGTAGTTCTTTTATATAGTAGAGAAGCAAGAGCAGTCCACCAGTTTGCTAAAAGAGATTCTAAAATATCAGTCTGTACTTCTGAATATATTACCCGATCTAAGAAACTTGTTCCATCCGGTAAATGACATTGATGCCGCCAATCACCATAAACAACATCTGCTCCTGTTTCTACTAAAAAACTTACTTGAAGAGCAATTTTTTCTGGTAATATATAGTCATCGGCATCAAGATACTGAATGTACTCTCCTTTTGATAAAGCAAAAGCTCGATTTCGAGCGTAGTTTCCACTTCTATGTGGTAGACTTTCCCAAGTGATGCGATCGCCATAACTCTTGATCACTTCTAGAGAATTATCTGTCGAACCATCATCAATAACAATTATTTCAATATTGGGGTAGGTTTGTTGCAAACAGCTATCAATTGCCTCGGAAATCCATCTGTCTGCATTAAAACAGGGTATTATTACTGACACTAGCGGTTCCATATCCATTTTCCTACTTAGTAATCACCTTCCATTGGCGTGGTTGATAAAATAAAGATTGACTTACCACCTTGTTTGCTTTCACGGCAAATCGAAAAGATTCAACTACATCAAAAGAGCATAACCCTTCTTTGATGTAAATTTTAGCACTGTATAAACCCGGTAATAAGCAACAGTAAGGCATTTGCATCTGGATTTCCACTTTTCCTGGGAGGATTTTTAGTGGTTGATTGTCACTGGCAGAAGTGATATACAAAACCCGCTCGTTTTGCCCAGATAAAGCTGTAATTAATACACCTAAGTTAGCATCATCAACTTTCTTAAAAGACTCACACTCCACAGATAAATAAGCAGGAGCACCACAAAGAGGACTAGTAATTATATTACCTTGTTCATCTTTAAAGGAAAGAGAGATAATATCTATGCCTAAACTTTTACTTAGCTCTTTTTCTGGTAAATACATCACTCCTGGAGGAGACTCTGTTCCTCCTACATATATATCTTCCTCGTAAGTACGAATAACTGCTTCTGTTTTTCCGGTTTGAATCAATTTACCTTTTGCCAGATATACAGAAGATTCACAGACATTTAAAATCACATGAGGATTATGAGAAACCAAGATAAAAGCTGTACCACTTTCTCGCAGTTTTGCTAACCTTTGATAACACTTCATTCTAAAATTTATATCTCCCACAGCCAGCACTTCATCAATCAGCAAAATATCTGGCTCTACGTGTACTGCACAAGCAAAACCCAGCCTTGCCGCCATACCAGAACTATAAGTCTGTACAGGTGCATCAATCGCATCGGCAATTCCGGCAAAATCTATGACATCTTCAAATTTCTGGGCAATTTCTTTAGTTGATAAACCGAGAATTGCCATATTCGCATAAATATTTTCTCGCCCTGTGAGGATAGGATTAAACCCAGCACCCAGTGCAATTAAAGGAGCGACTTTACCTCTAACTTTAACAGTTCCCGTGTCTGGATTAATCAAACCACTAATAATGCGTAACAGTGTACTTTTTCCGGCTCCATTTGCTCCTACCAATCCTAGCGCTTCCCCTCGACGCAATTGAAAGTTGACATCTTGAAGCGCCCAAAATTCTTTTGCACGCAAAGTATCACTTTTTCTATTTCCACCGATTAACTCTGTAGCTATGTCTAAGACACCATAGAATAGAGATTGCTTTAAATCTCGACAAAATTTTTTAGAAACATTTTGTACTGAAACAACAACTTCAGTATCATCAGATGGAATAGTTATTTGCTTTGCTACTAAATTAGTCATTACGAACTCACTCTTTCCACGACGAAAGGCATAGCAAGGCGGAATACAATCCAGGTAAGTAGCAAACCTACTAAAGTAATAATGCTAACTAACCAAAATTGCCTGGGTTCTGATATAACTCCTGTAGTTGCTAACTCTCTTGTTGTTACTAATAAAGGAGTTACGGGATTAAGTTTAACTAAAATCCCAAACGTTCCTTGACTAGGAACCGGGTAAACTACAGGAGTAAGAAACAACCAAAACCCTGTTAGTAGAGACAAACCTTTAGATATATCTTGATACAGCACCCCTAGAGGTGCTAGTATAACACCAAACAGTGTTCCAAGTAAAACTAAGTGCAATAATGCTACAGGAGCGATCGCCACTGTCCAAGTTACAGGGACACGAAACCAGATGAACAATGCTAAAATTAGGATGAGCTTAATCCCAAAATTAAAAAATACTTCGCCCAACTTAGCCAAAATTAGCGCTTCTCGCGGAAAGTTGACTCTAGCCAACATTGGTTTTGCTGATGTCACAGCTTGCACTGGGCTATTTATAGCTTCCACAAAAGTTTGCCACAGCGCAGTACTAAACATCACGTAAGCTGGATAAGGCAAATCTGTTGCTCCAACATTAATCACATTTGCTTCCGCAGCGAGAGTGAATCCAGCCGCCATGATAATTGATGGTAAAAAAGCCCAAGCAATACCTAAAAAAGACTGACGATATTGGGCGCTGATATCTCGCATCATTAATCGCCAAGCTAATTCGCGAGCAGCTAGTAAGTCTCGCCACATTTGTTGAAACAATTGAATTGGGTGTTTCAGTTTACTTTCGGGTGTGTAAACTACCTCAGTTAGTTGGGAATTGGAATTATTGTGTTTCATATTACTCGTTCCCTGGCTCTGCATAGGAACGAGAGAACGAGAGATGGCTACTCGCATACTGGGTGGTAAGGTAACGGTTGAGTTGTTTGTCTAAAAGGCGCAAGGTTTTTCCGACTACTTTAGAACCGATTTTGCCCAAGGGTAGGTTACGGGTGAGGGTACTAATAATTGTCATATCTCGTCGCCATCCTAACCGTTTGTACTTATTTTGAAAGTACTCATCTTCACTCAGATTCCACTTATCGCGTAGGCGTTGTAAGCTGGCTAATTCCCAAGCATCACTCCAGCGCAGCATATAATAATGTAAATCTGTCCACTCTAAAGGTGGTCCTGGTACATATGTTACGAGAGATTCTGGTTCCAGGTAAACTGTACCACCAGCTTGAGTTACTAACATACACAAATCTACATGTTCTTTTGTATTTAGTAGTGCTTCATCTAATAAACCAATTTGCTGAAATACCTCTGTACGTACTAACATACAGTGAAATTCTGCTAACCCTGTTTTTTGTCGTTGTAGTTGGGGGCGCACGTCGGCTACTCGCCTTCCTTGCTTATATATTTTTTCGATGATTCTCCGTCTTTTGACTTCGCCTTTGGTTTCTTCCCTTATCCCTGATTCTCCACCCGCACAATGCACTTCTTCATGTACGGGTGTTCCTTGACAAATTAGAGGACTTACTACAGTAGCGATCGCATCTTGAGCACATTCTACCAATGGTTTCAACCAACCTGGAGTAACTATAACATCATTATCAATAAACACAACATACTTGGTATCTACTTGGCGTAAACCAATATTTCTCGCTCGGTTGGGCGAAAGGTAGTAGTCAGTACGTATCAGTTGAAATTGTTTTTCCTGCGCTTGCTGTGCCAGATAATCTCTAATGTGAGCTGGTGAACCTCCATCTACGTAAATCAACTTAAAACGATACTCAGTATGAGTATAGATACTTTCCAAAGATTCACGGGTATAGCTAAACCGTTCCCGTGGCACAACAACAATCGTAACAGTTTCTGGCAAATTCATTTTTACATCTCTTGGCTTAGATTAACAACTTATGAAAATGAAACCTCAGATAATTACTCATCTGTGTTTATCTGTGTGCATCTGTGGTTCTAAATACTCATAAGTAGAATATTTAGGTTCCTGAATAACTTGTGAATTACTCTTCACTACTTGTCGATAAATTTCCACTAATTCATCATTGAGTTTATTAATGTCGTAATGTGTTTTGACAAAAGTACGCCCAGATGAACCCATCGATTCCCACACTTCTGGATGCTTGATGAGGTAGTTTAACTTCAAGGCGATCGCATCTGCATCTTTCTCTGGTACAAGAAAACCAGAAATACCATCTTCTACTAACTCAGGTATCCCACCATGAAGAGTACCTATTACAGGCATTCCCATTGCCATTGCTTCTTTTAATGTGTTTACAGGAGCATCTTGATTGCCATCACTTCCTGTAATACTGGGAGCAATTAAAATATGCATATCTTCAAGAATTTTAATTATTTCTTGTTGATTTTTCCAACCAAGTAGCTTAACTTTATCACTCACACCTAGTGCATAAATTAGTTCCTGTAGTTGCTCCTTAAAATTCCCATCGCCAATAATGGTGTAATTAATGGGATGAGTCAACTTAGCCACAGCCCGAATACCATATTCTATCCCTTTTTTTTCGACTAAACGACCAACGGTAACAATTTGAGTTACTCCATCAAGGTTGGGTTTACGTGGTTTATAGCGAAATCGATTACAGTCTATTCCTGAACCGTGGACAATAATTTTTGCTGGGTTACATCCTAGTTTGATTGCTCTTTGTCGAAAAAATTTACAGTTAGCGAGAAAAAAGTCTCCTTTGACAAATAATTTGTCATAATAGTGTTCTCCGTACTGTTTTACATACAAGCTAATATCGTAGCCGCGAAACGAAGTTATGAGTTTTCCTTTGATGGCATTAATCTCCCGCAACATCATTCCTTCAATCCCGTTCATCCCAAATTGACAGTGAATAATATCGTAGGGTTGTGACTTTAATAATGGTATTACTAGGTAGAGCAACCGCATTGATGTCGCTTGTCTACGATACTTGAAGGCATTGAGTGATCGCACTAATACTAAAGGAGCTTTATGAAAGTTTCTCAAGATGAGGAATAATCCTTTGAGTAAGCGCCACAAGTAATTTTTGGGAATTTTGGGTACGTAATGTGTCCGAGCAAATAATTGATATTTTTCTACATCTGGATGTACTTTGTCTGTCTCTTCTGGAAGGTAAGCGTAAATATCAATTTCGTGTCCCTGGGAAATTAAACCTGTGATTTGATTTAAGATAAAAGTTTTGGATAAAACTGGAAAATCCCCAACGAAAAAGGCAATTTTCATAATATTATTTTGATTTTGTCATGCATTTTTTTATAATACTTGTGAATTTTAGTCAACCTTATTTATATTACAACAGTACTTGGTATCACTTTACTGTTTCTTTATAAATCAGGTATAAATTTAAGAAAAAAATACTTTTCTAGTTCGGTACGATGAAAATAAATACTCTGCTAGGATTAATTTTGATATGGCGGTTCTCACTTCCATAAAGTAATTAACCACAGATGAACACAGATGAACACAGATAAATATGTATCAAAGCTTGGACTAGGAAAGTCTATATGTCTCTAACGCACGAGATTCTCTCTCAACTACCAGGGGATGTTTTATCAGGGTTACAAAAGAGCGATCGCATACTAGCATCTATTAGAGAGGGTACGTCTCCAGTACCAATGGTAGTAATGGAAGATAAGCAGCCATTGGGTACTGTGGATTGGGATGCGGTTATCTGTGGTGGTACTCTCGGCATTTTAATTGGTTGCGCCTTGGCTTTGAAGGGAGTACGAGTGGCGTTACTGGAAAGAGGAGTTTTACGGGGTAGGGAACAAGAGTGGAATATTTCTCGCTCAGAGTTGGAAGTGTTTTTGCAGTTGAATTTGCTTACTCCTGATGAATTAGAAAATGCGATCGCAACTCAATATCCCAAAGCCAGAGTTAGCTTTCTTGGTGGTACAGAAGTTTGGGTACAGGATGTTTTAAATATTGGTGTTGATCCAGTTTACCTGCTAGAAACTTTAAAGCAAAGATTTTTAGCTGCTGGTGGAAAGCTGTTTGAAAACACACCGTTTACAACTGCTGTCGTTCACCCAGATGGAGTGTTTGTTAATGGGGAATTCAAAACTAGATTGTTGATTGATGCTATGGGACATCTTTCTCCCATCGTACTGCAAGCACGTCTTGGGCGAAAACCAGATGCACTTTGTCTAGTTGTAGGTACATGCGCTCAAGGTTTTCCTGAAAACAGCACAGGTGACCTATTATTATCTTTTACACCTATTCAGCATCAGTGTCAATACTTTTGGGAAGCTTTTCCGGCTAGAGATGGGAGAACTACTTATTTATTTACTTATCTGGATGCCCATCCACAACGTATGAGTCTAGAAGCTTTGTTTGAGGAATATTTACGCTTGATGCGAGAATATCAAAATGTGGAATTAAACCAGCTTACCTTCAAACGAGCTTTGTTTGGCTTTTTTCCCGCCTACCGCCATCCACTCCAAATGCCTTGGAGTCGCATTCTCCCAGTAGGAGATAGCAGTGGCAGTCAATCTCCCTTGAGTTTTGGTGGTTTTGGCGCAATGGTGCGTCACTTGCAGCGGTTGACTTTTGGTATTTACGATGCTCTACAAACAGATCAACTATCGCAAAAATCTTTAGCATTATTACAACCTTATCAACCAAGTTTAGCTGTTACTTGGTTATTTCAAAAGGCAATGAGCGTGGGCGTAAATCAGAAAGTTGCTCCAAATCAAATTAATGAACTGCTGTCTGCGGTATTCCTTGCCATGCAACAACTAGGCGAACCTGTACTTAAGCCATTTTTACAAGACGTGGTGCAGTTTCCGGCGCTCACGCAAACTTTACTGAAAACAGCTATAACACATCCTGGAGTAGTTGTCAAGGTGATACCTCAAGTTGGCTGGGCAAATTTACTTGATTGGATGGTGCATTACGGTAATTTGGGTATTTATTCGGCTTTATTTTCTTTGAGTCAAAGGCTACCAACTAGGGTGGAGTTGCCTAGTGTGGTTAAATATTATTGCGATCGCTTGATTGATGCGAGTAAATATGGTTCAGGAAGGGACTTTGAACCCGAGAAGCAGACAGAGGTACTTTGAGTAGCCGCAAATGTGGTTAACTAAACACTGATGCAACTGCTGTTTCCGCACTGACGGAGTGCAGCATGTTATGGTTGTGCTGAGTAGATGATAATGTTGCTATCAAGAAGCATTAAGAATCTCTACCAGGAAGATGTCGTCTGGAGCGTACATCACGCTGCCAAGCGATTGGATCAACTCCAGCAAAAGCATTGTTAGCAGCAAGTTTCTCCAGGATCTCCGCCATTTTTTGACCGCGAGAGGCAGTATCTTCACTCAAATTGTCTTGCACTATTGTAATATGAACCATAATCGGTTGGTCGCCTAGATCTGGTGTTTCTTCCGTCCACTCTAAACAGTTTCCCCTCAAAATCGCCTTAAAAGTTTGTAACATCATCGCCTCCCAGATCACAATCACCTTTATTATCCTAAAGTAACTCAACTTACCGTCATTAACTCCAAATGCCTTGGAGTCGCATTCTCCCAGTAGGAGATAGCAGTGGTAATCAATCTCCCTTGAGTTTTGGTGGTTTGGTCCCGATGATGCGTCACTTACAGCGTTTAACTTTTGGTATTTGCGATGCTCTACAAACAGATCAACTATCGCAAAAATCTCCAGCATAACTCAAGTAGGATGGATAAATTTACTTGATTGGATGGTGCATTACGGTAATTTGGGTATTTATTCGGCTTTATTTTCTTTGAGTCAACGGCTACCAACTAGGGTGGAGTTGCCTAGTGTGGTTAAATATTATTGCGATCGCTTGATTGATGCGAGTAAATATGGTTCAGGAAGTGACTTTTGATGACATTCTTTGATAATATCACACTTGAACGTCGGCTCACAATTGTCAAGCCAAAAATTTTCAACTAAATCTAATCATTATCATAGATAATAATCTATTTAATAGAACTTGTAGGATAAATAAATCCAGATATATAAATATTTGCTTATGACATCGATTTAATATATTTTTAATAAATAAAGGCAATGAATTAATCATTGTGTCTTCTATAGCTGTACACTATTTCTTAGTACACCAATTAGATATCCGACAACATTTCAGAATATAAAGTTCCTGAATTTCTCTAGGCTTAGCGAAGAAGAGTCTACTTAGACTCTTTTTGAGGAAAGGCTAAGAAACCATGAGCATTTATAAATTTAAGGTTGCTTAAAAATGCAAGAGATACATCCTTCTTGCTGAGCTTTCAATTGCTTTCAAAAACGTTTACTTACTTAAATACTTTATGACAGAGCATTTTAGCATCAAATTTTTTTTAATCTATTCTTACCCACTGATCATGCTTGTGCCAAAGTTGTGTTAATCAAGCCGAGAAAATAGATCTGACCACAACCACCACTATCTCTCGTTAAACAGCTAGTTGCTGCTCACAGTAATTGGTGAATTAATCTTTGCCAAATACCAATATAAAGCCGGATATTTTCATTGTACAGGCGGCTCAACCATTTATTTCTGAATAACATATTTATTTACAAAAAGATGCATAGGTTAAGTTGAGTTCGCGACTCGCAATGTTCTTGGATTTGTTGTTGCATAAGGCAAATTATGTTTGTGGGGTAGTGGCAAGATTAGGGGTATGTTTTTGAATCAACGGGTTGTCGTTTATCATAAAGCAGGAAAATGCGAATTACAAATCTTATCCATTTTAGGAACCTGCGCGGCGATATTTTTGGTGGTTTAACCACCGCTGTCGTCTCTTTGCCACTGGCACTGGCTTTCGGTGTCGCCTCTGGTGCTGGTGCGGTGGCTGGTCTTTACGGTGCGGTGTGCGTCGGCTTTTTTGCAGCGCTGTTCGGAGGCACACCCACCCTCATTTCTGAACCAACTGGACCGATGACTGTGGTGATGACCACGATAGTGGCTGGGATGACGGCAAGAAACCCAGAGAACGGCTTGGCAATGGCGTTTACTGTAGTCATGTTAGCCGGAATATTTCAAATTATCTTCGGTGTATTTAAGCTGGGGAAATACATTACCCTCATGCCCTACAGCGTAATTTCGGGCTTCATGTCTGGAATTGGCGTTATCCTCGTCATCTTGCAAATTGCGCCGTTTGTGGGACAGCCTAGTCCTAAGGGTGGCGTAGTAGGTGTAGTTCAAAACTTGCCCCAACTATTATCAAATATCAATCCTGCCGAAGCTACCTTGGGAGCAATAACGTTGGCAATTCTTTTCCTCATGCCAACTAAGTTCAAGCGGATTGTTCCACCACAACTGGTGGCGTTAATAGTAGGAACAGTAATTTCCCTGGTCTTCTTCAGTGGCGTTGAGATTCGACGGATTGGCGAAATTCCTGTGGGACTGCCGGAATTGCAGTTGCCAGTCTTTACCTCAGGTCAGATAACGGTAATGATCCTTGATGGTCTGGTTCTAGGGATGCTGGGTTGTATTGATACCTTGCTCACCGCCGTCATTGCTGACAGCATCACTCGCACTCAACACGACTCTGACAAAGAATTAATCGGTCAAGGCATTGGCAACCTGGTTACTGGGTTATGTGGTGGTTTGCCTGGTGCTGGTGCCACGATGGGTACCGTAGTTAATATTCAAACTGGTGCAAAAACAGCGCTGTCTGGTATCACTCGTGCGTTAGTACTGCTCGTTGTAGTTTTGGGTGCAGCTCGTTTGACCCAAAGTATTCCAATGGCGGTGTTAGCAGGTATCGCCCTCAAGGTGGGTATTGACATTCTCGACTGGAGTTTCCTCAAGCGTGCTCATAAGGTATCGATGAAGGGAACCTTAATCATGTACGGTGTGTTGTTACTCACTGTATTTGTTGACCTGATTGTTGCGGTTGGTGTTGGGGTGTTTATCGCCAATATCTTGACTATCGAGCGTCTGTCTGAGCTGCAATCCCATGAAGTTAAAACTGTTAGCGATGCTGATGATGAAATTGTCTTAACTAAAGAAGAGAAGCTGTTACTTGACCAAGCTAATAATCGCGTCCTGCTGTTCTACCTCAGTGGACCAATGATTTTCGGAGTGTCCAAAGCAATTGCTCGCGAGCAAACAGCAATGAAAGACCATGATGTGCTGATTGTCGATTTGAGCGATGTTCCTCTGTTAGGTGTGACTGCTTCCTTGGCGATTGAAAATACCATCAAAGATGCCATTGAGAAAGACCGTAAAGTTTTTATCGTTGGTGCTACTGGCAAAATCCAGCGACGGCTGGAAAAGTTAGGAATCTTCGACCTCTTACCTCAAAATCAAATTTTGATGGATAGAACTGAAGCGCTGCGGCAGGCAGTTGCCTTGGTTAGGGGATATAGCGATGGTACGGCTGCTGTGAGGTATCACTACGGTAATGATTCTGGTTCCGATAATTATCAATCTGGAGCTCCTGACGTTGTTACATAAGTTGGGTTAAGCAACAAAACTAGTTATTAGTTAGCGCTGTCTTCGCGAAGATAGCGCAACTGCGAACTCATCAAAATTACTCACGTATTCACCATGCAGATAGTAAATTTAAGTATATTCTTACCTCAGCTTTTGGTTCCAATTCATCCGCTACTAGCTACAGCAACTAAGGCAGAAAACGCTCCCATTGTTCTCACCGCAGTATTACTGAGCTTAGTTGTTATATATATTGCAAGTAAGATAGGCGGCGAGTTATCAAAGAAATTTGACTTACCCCCGGTTTTAGGTGAATTGGTTGGCGGTGTTGTAGTGGGTGCTTCCGCTTTGCATCTGCTGGTGTTTCCCGAAAGTGGAGCCAACGCTTCTGACTCGGTACTCATGACCATCCTGCAAATGATTGACAACCTCAGTCCGGAGGCGGTACAGTCCATCTTTGAAAGTCAGAGCGAAGCAATTTCCATCTTAGCAGAACTAGGTGTAATTGTCCTGCTATTTGAAATTGGTCTGGAGTCCGACTTACGGGAACTGCAAAAAGTCGGTTATCAAGCGGCGATTGTGGCTTGTGTCGGGGTGGTGGTTCCGTTTGTGGCTGGTACTGTAGGATTGATGTATTTGTTTCATCTGTCAGCTATTCCCGCGATTTTTGCAGGTGCAGCTTTGACTGCAACTAGTATTGGCATTACTTCCAAAGTGTTGTCAGAAATAGGACAACTCAAGTCTAGAGAAGGGCAAATAATTGTTGGTGCTGCGGTTATTGATGATGTTTTGGGTATTATCGTGTTGGCGGTAGTCGCTAGTCTTGCCAAAACTGGCGAGGTGGATATTTTCAACGTCATCTATTTAATTGTCAGCGCCACAGTGTTTCTGCTGGGTTCGATTCTACTGGGTAAGTTCTTCAACAACAGCTTTGTCGCGATCGCTGATAAACTACAAACACGGGGCAAATTAATCATTCCAGCGTTTATCTTTGCATTTTTCATGGGTTTCCTTGGTAACGCGATTCATTTAGAAGCCATCTTAGGCGCTTTTGCAGCAGGCTTAGTCTTGGATGAAACTGATAAGCGCAAAGAACTCGATCAACAGGTGATTCCCATCGCCGATATTTTGGTGCCAATTTTCTTTGTCACCGTGGGTGCCAGAGTTGATTTAGGTGTTCTCAATCCTGCCATTCCTGAGAATCGCCAGGGATTAATTATCGCTGCGTTCTTGATTGTAGTGGCAATTATTGGCAAAGTTGTCACTGGTTGGGCAGTTTTCAACCAACCCGGAATTAACCGCTGGGCGATTGGAGTTGGCATGATTCCACGGGGTGAAGTTGGATTGGTGTTTCTTGGTATTGGTGCAGCTAGCGGAACCCTTGACAAACCCTTGCAGGCGGCGATTATCATTATGGTAATTTTAACAACTTTCTTGGCTCCACCTTTTTTACGGTTGGTGTTTAAACAACCTGTGGAGGTTGAAGAAGTTGTGGAAGTTAAACAACCAGCGGATGTTGCTGGGTGATTTAAGTGACATTTATGTGGGTAATCACCGTGATTACCCCAAATTTACAGTAGCAGCAAACCCTTATCCAACAGGTAATTCCCGTGTTAGAAGCATATGTGTTCGCAACAATGTTGTGCGGATTTTTCGGCATCATCTGGAAAAAGAACCTTGTGATGAAGATCATTTCGATGGATGTTATGAGTACGGGGGTGATTGCTTATTATGTGCTGATTGCATCACGAAATGGGTTTGTGACACCAATTGTGTCTAACGTCAAAAATAGCGCATATGCTGATCCGGTTCCCCAAGCGGTGATATTGACGGCGATTGTGATCGGATTTTCGATTCAATCTCTAATGCTAGTTGGTGTCATGAAGCTGGCACGGGATAATCCGACTTTGGAAAGTAACGAGATCGAGAAGAACTATACGCCATGAGTACCATTACGATCGCGTGGATTGCACTACCGTTTTTTTTAGGATTCGTCATTTCTCTCATCCCAAGACTTGACAAATACCTCTCATTGTGCGTAGCTTTTGTTTCTTTGGGATATGCATTGCAGCTATTTGTCTCGTCACCACTGACATTAAAATTACTAGATAATTTCGGCGTTATTTTAGTAGTTGACCAATTAAGCGGCTACTTTATTTTAACTAATGCGCTGGTAACAGCCGCAGTTATCCTCTACTGTTGGCACAGCGGTAAGACAGCTTTTTTTTACGCACAAACTGTGATTTTGCATGGCAGTATTAATGCGGCGTTTGCTTGTGCAGATTTGATCAGTTTATACGTGGCGTTAGAGGTGAGCGGTATTGCCGCGTTTCTCTTGATAGCTTATCCCAGAAGCGATCGCTCAATTTGGGTTGGTTTACGCTATCTGTTTGTCAGCAACGTGGCAATGCTATTTTATCTCGTTGGCGCGGTGCTGGTATATCAGGCACATCATTCGTTTAGTTTTGCTGGTTTGGGCGTGGCACCTCCAGAAGCTCTTGCCCTGATCTTTGTAGGACTCTTGACAAAAGGGGGAATTTTTGTATCGGGATTATGGTTGCCTTTAACCCACTCCGAATCGGAAACGCCAGTGTCGGCAATGCTGTCGGGAATTGTGGTAAAAGCAGGTGTCTATCCATTAGTGCGTTGTGCGCTGATAATTGATCAGGTTGATCCGATAGTGAGAACCTTTGGAGTTTGCACCGCGCTTTTAGGAGTGTTTTATGCAGTCTATGAAAAGGATACCAAGCGGATGCTGGCGTTTCACACGGTTTCCCAGTTAGGTTTTATCCTCGCTGCCCCTAAAGTCGGTGGTTTTTATGCGCTCACGCACGGATTGGTAAAAGCGGCACTCTTTCTCATCGCTGGTGTCTTACCAAGTCGAAACCTGAAGGAACTGCAACATCAGCCGATATATACCCCGCTCTGGATTGCCCTAGTCATAGCTAGTTTCTCGATTTCCGGCTTTCCCTTGTTGTCGGGCTTTGGGGCGAAGGTGTTGACATCGAAGAATTTCCTACCTTGGCAAGCTATTGCTATGAACATTGCTGCCCTGGGAACGGCAATATCGTTTGCCAAATTCATATTTTTACCGCGTGGGGGTGAGGTCCAAGGGGATGCAAGCCCTGGTTTCTGGGCAGCAGTAATCCTGTTGATAGGTGGGCTGTTTGTAGCAAATATTGCTTATTACGAGGCGTATAGCGTTGCGAATATCATCAAACCTCTCGCTACCATCGGCATTGGATGGGTGGCTTACTTTGTGATTTTTAAAAGCTCAGTAGTCAGGCTACCGCGTGCCTTTGAACAATTTGACCATCTAATTGGTGTGATGAGTCTGATTTTAATCCTACTATTTTGGAAGGGATTTGCATGGTTGGGCATCTAAATCTGATCTTACGACTGGTCATCTGGTTTCTGCTTACTGCCAATTTCAGTCTAGAAAATATCATTATTGGCGTCACCATAGCACTTCTATTGCCCGGTCGTCAAAAAACCCCGGAAGCATTAAAAGATTGGCTGCGTGTGCTGGGTGAGATTATAGTGGCGATTCCGCAAGCGTATCTTGAGGCATTTGAAATCATTATCCGTCCCCATGAAGAAGAAGATATAACGATGGAACGAGTCAAACCAGGACGTACACCCGGTTTGATATTCTTGGATATATTCTTGATTACTTTTACGCCAAAGACTATTGTTCAGAAATACCACGAGGATGGTTGGTATGAAGTACACCGGGTGAAACGGAGGAAAGACGCATGAATTTGAACCTGGTAATTATAGCAATGATTCTGGCACTGCTCATACCCATCTACGAAGCATGGAAGGATGAAGATGTCTGGCAGAAGTTGTTGGCATTTTCAAGTATCGCGTCTAAGACATCAATTATGATCGTGGTCGTATCCGTCTTGCGCGATGATTGGATGGTCGGTGTTGTTGGGATAATTATTCTCAGTGTGGGTAATGCTTCATTAATGCTGCTGGCTAATGTACTCAAACGAATGAGTGATAATATATGATAAACATATTAAGTTATACCTGCATTGGCGTAGGAATAGTTTTCTGGTTTTGGGGAACCTCTCACCTCCTGGGCAAGCGATCGCTATTGTTTAAGCTTCATAGTCTTTCAGTTGCCGATACGCTCGGCTCCATGAGTATCATGTTCGGGATGTTATTGATGATACCCAGTAAATGGCCACTACTCATCCTCGCCATCATCTCCTTAGCAATCTGGAATACAGTGCTGGGGTACGTATTAGCTTACTGTTCTAGTAGCGGAGGTAACTATGAATGATAGCTACGTCTCTTTTATCATCGCCCTGCTGCCCTTGGCTGCGTGTATGGTGGTATTTGAGGTCAACCCATACAATGCCCTGGTTATCCGTGGCATATTAGGAGCGTTGGCGGCAATGACATATGCGATTTTGGGGGCAGCAGATGTTGCTTTAACCGAAGCATTGGTGGGTACTATGCTAGCAATTACGCTCTATACGGTTGCCGTGCGTTCATCACTGGTACTGCGTCTGGGCTTGCTTAAAGATGAGTCTGTACAAAAAGATAGCGATCGCCACTTTAATCTTCTCATAGAAGACTTACGCACAATCTTTCGCAAACGCCATATGCGTCTGGAACTAGTAACCTACGAAGATAACCATGCCTTACACCAGGCACTAATGGATAAAGAAGTTCATGCCACTTGTTCTCGACTGTCCCACTCAGAAGATCAAGACGAAAAATTACCCTATCAAACTGCAATTAGAGTCCGCCGTGTATACGATATCATACAAGGCGAACTTTCGTCAACAGTAACAAACCTGACCTATGTAAATACACCAAATTCAAAGGAGGGGCAGACATGAAATGGGTATACATTGCTGCGGGCATAGCGCTGTACATCAAATTCCTGATCATGCCCAATCCAGCATCAGAACCAGGTATCTCCATAGTCGAAGCGCTTGTCAAAGATGGTGGGATACCCAATGTAGTTTCGACGATTATTCTCAGGAACAGACTATATGATACCATCTTCGAGGTGATTGTATTTACGATCGCCATCATGGGTGCTTACTATCTGCTAGCCAATGAAAAGCCCTCCAGCAAAGTTTATCTTTTCAACGATCAACCATCCATTGTTCTAGCGCGTCTAGGAGCAACCATTGCCGCGATGGTAAGTATCGAACTAGCGATTCGGGGGCATCTCAGCCCAGGCGGTGGTTTTGCAGCAGGAGTAGCGGGAGGAACAGCGATTGGATTAATTGCCATTACCTCATCACCCGAGTGGATGCAACGGATCTACAAGCAGTGGCACGCCGCTACACTAGAGAAAGTTTCAGTTCTGATCTTCATTGTACTATCAGCTATAACTCTAGCTGGAATAGAATTACCCCACGGAGAATTGGGCGCACTCTTCAGTGGCGGTGTTGTCCCCATACTCAACATCCTAGTTGCAGTCAAAGTCGCATTAGGTTCTTGGGCAGTAATTTTGCTTTTTATTCGTTACCGGGGATTATTATAACAGATCAAAACCTTGCCGAATGTGAGAAGCACATGGACGCGGTTTCTGGCAAGAGCGCTTGCACCAAGAATATTTCTGCCAAAATTGAAAGTGTGACAGTTAAACAAAGAACGGAAATTTATGATTAACCCATTATTTGAAAAACAGATTCTTGCCCAACTTAATAAATTGAGTAATGAGCAACAGCAGCAAGTACTGGATTTTGCGCAATTTTTAGCGATGAAAAACCCTGTGGGTGTGCCTGGTAAAGATTTGCTACAATTTGCTGGTGTTATCTCAGATCAAGACGCAAAAGTTATGCTAGAAGCAGCAGAAGAAAATTGGGGACAGGCAGATTTAAAAGCATGGACTGAATGAGTAGTAAGTTTTTACTAAATATCAATATTATTATCGCTTTGCTTCCAAGAAACACATCAGTTCAGCAAGATTGTTGGTTAATCTAGGAAATTACATGGAAAACACCTTTACTGCAGTGTTTGAAAAAGTAGATGACTGGTATATTGGCTATGCTCAAGAGTTACCTGGAGCGATCATTTGATATCAAATCCGCTTGGTCTGAATGATTAAAAAACCGCCGAGACGCTGAGGGCGCAGAGGGAGAAGAAGGAATAATTCCGATACAAACGGATTTGATATGAGTTGTTTATTCCTGCCTGGGTTTTACCTCGAATTCCAATTTGGAGCGATAAAAACAAACATCAAATTCTAGAAAAAAGTTTGTTTGTCCAAGTATCAATGGAGCATTGGCACTTTTTCCCCAAGCAAATGCTAATCTTACGGGGGCAAAATCACCTATCTGGGCAATAGCGAACAAAGGCATCGCTGGTTGGTTGCTAAGATTTCCTGCTAATCGAAGAATTGCTTTACTATCATCCCAAACTCCGCCAAGCTGGATACCAATTTCATAGGGCAAAACGTTAATTGTTGCACCACTATCTACCAAAGCAATCACCTCTACCAATTGTTCATTAGTGTGGAGAATCAACGGAATTCTTGGCAAGCTGTCAAACTCGTTTTGAGATGGATTGGTAGTTGAGTATTTAAATCGCATCTTTTATATTTAATCGCTTTGGGAAGTTCGCTCCATAGCTTGCATTAAGAGTTCTCCAACCCCAAAGTTATCATACGGTGTTGGCAAGTGGTAAGTTTTATATGGCTCTAAAGGAGAGATATCTTCTTTAGTATCCAGTTGTTCAGCTAGGATACGGATTAACTTCAGCTTTTCTTGTGAGGAAAGTTGCTCAATTGCAGGAAGGATTTCGGTTAAAGTCATTTTCAGTTGACCACTATTTTTTCTTTTTGACTTTCTTCTACATCATATCTTGCGCGATCGCCATTAAGTGGTAAGCGTTACCTGACAGTAGACTCCGCTCCTGTTGTCCAATAGCAAAAGTACTTACGGTAAAAGACAAGTCCACAGCTTTTACTTAGGGTGTAACGGTTTAATAGTAAGGTGCGTGTTAACCGAAAGACACGTTAGTTCAGCAACTTTATGTAGAAGCTGAGGCGGTATTTGTTTCCAGCACTGTAATAGGTGAACTCTATTATATAGAATTGAGTTAATTATTCAACTGATATGTAAAATGAATGACTCCCAGCCCCTGACTATTCAACTATCTCTGCAAGAGCGTTCTACCTTAATAGCTGAAGCCCAGCGACGCAATCTTTCACTGGATGCGTTGGCACTCGAACTTATCAAAGATGGAATTGCCCAAATGCAGTCCTTGAAGCGTCAAGCAGCCCTCAACGCTCTTGAATGCTTAGATGAACTAATTAGTCATCTACCATTGGTGGATACAATTGAGATAGTTCGTGCCAGCCGTGAGGAGTTGGAACAACGGAGTAAATTTAGCCAATGACTGTTGCGGCGAAATGCCCATGCGAACTTTCCACCGAAACTCACTTATTTCATTCTTGCTCATGTTTGATCGTGTTGTGCATCAAGGGCGAAAAGAGCTTCGAGATTCGAGAACTTTACAGGTTCCCGCTCAGGAAGATGAATCGCAATCTCTATGGAACCACCAAGAGCACGGATGATATTCGCAAGTGTAGCAAGCGTGATGTTATCTCGTCGTTCAAGTCGTGAAATGTAAGACTGATCAACTCCAAGGCGTTCAGCGAGTACTTCTTGAGACATTCCTGTAATTTCTCTAATTGCCTTGAGGATGTGAAGTTCGTTCTTTATCTCCTGAGATCGAGCAGTTATGCGCTTTTGAGCTTCTGGTGAAAACTCCTTTCTTTTTTCTTGATAAGATTTCATTGCTGGTTTCTTCTTTGTAACTCTTCTAAATGTTCTTTAAAACGTTTGTCAGCTATGGGAATGTTCTCCTCATACCATCGCTTGTTCCCTTGCTTATTCCCGCCCACTAAGAGAATTGCTTTTCGCTCTGGATCGAAGGCAAAAAGGATTCTCCACGGAAACCCTCTAAACTGTACTCGCAGCTCCTTCATGTTGTTAAAGGACGACTCAGAAATCGTATCAACGTAAGGTCTCCCTAGAGTTGGTCCTTCCTCGGATAGCACATCAAGTACCGCAGCAATCTCTTCTTGAAGTGCGGGATCTTGCTGGTCGAACCATGCTTCAAACTCGTCGTGAAAAAGTATTTCCCATATCATATATTTTATATTATGACATATATATCATAATTATCAAGTCTAGGGGAAATAATAGTTAGAGCGGTAAAAACCAACATCAAACTCTAGAAAAAAGTTTGTTTGTCCAAGTATCAATGGAGCATTGGCGCTTTTTACTCAAGCAAAAGCTAATCTTACGGGGGAAAAATCAATCATCTGATCATATCTTGGGCGATCGCCAATGAGACTACTTTGGGATGAATGGGAAGCAGCGAACCAAGAAATAGAAGAAGTCGCGTCCAAGTTTATCTTTGCTAACTGTTATAATTCCCAATTTGCCTGCATCGTACTACAAGCACACCCAGAAGACTTCTCTACCACCCAGTACCAGGTATCGGAAAGCAAGAAGCCGCAAGACTTCGTGGAAAAAGAGTTATTTATAAATCTTCACAATTTTCTGTAAGCTTTATATGTTACACTTCACAGAGATGGACATGAGAGAAGAATCGACCACGTCGCCAAAAAAATCTGGTAAGGGATTCATATGGTGCTCTGTAATGGTGGGGAGATGCCCCACGGGAGCTTCTAGGGAAAAGTTTAGTTGATTATACTTCTGCCATTCAGTATTCTTGCGCCAGCCGACACGATCAGCTAACTTCGTATACTTCTCATAAGTGTCTCCTCGGTTGCTTACCATGCCGCCTACCTGATCCCAAATGCGCTTTTGTACGCTAAAGCCAAAGCGCTCATTACTGTATTTTACCCAAAGTTGGTCAATAGTGCGTAATTCATTACAGGGAAAGTTGCTAATGCTTTGCTCATCTAGCCGGCCTTCTTTTTCTCTGCCAGCTACTTTCAGCATCAGTCTGGAAGTTTCCTCATCCGCTTCTTTCCATTTTTTGGCTCTAAGCAAGTTCTCTAGATTAGAGTAATCTACTTTTGTCACTTTTGGTGTGGATGAATTGATTGGTAATGGCGAGTTTTGCGTTGTCAATTGTGATATCACTGGTATCAATGCTGTGAATAGCGCCAACAAAACAATAATCGCTAATATCCACTTCCTAAGAGGTTGCGTCCAAGGTAGTTTGGGACGAGGAGTTGGAGGTGGGGTGTTTTCAGGCAATAAATTCAACCACTCTTGCATCGTTTGAGGACGGTTTTTTGCCTCCAACGCCATACCTTTCCAAATTGCTTGATTCACCGCATCGCTGAGACTGGGGACAAGTTGCTTTGGTGGTGATAATTTCTCGCTTTCAAACTTACGGTTTAAGGATTTGGTGGGTATTTGTCCAGTTACCGCATAGTACAGAGACGCAGCTAAACAGTACACATCCACTGTTGGATGACGAATACCTTTGCTAATTAATTCATACGGCGCAAATGCCTTATTACCAAAAGACCTCGAAAGGGTACTAGGTGGCGACATGTCTCCAGCAATACCAAAGTCAATCAGCACCGCCTTACCAGAGTTAGGAAGCCCCGAATCAAAACTGAGCATAATATTAGGAGGGGTGACATCAAGATGCCAAACTCCTTTTTTATGTACTTCCACTAAAGCTATCCCAATTTGGTGGATGTACTTAACGGCTTCAGTTTCCGATAATGCCCCGATGCGCTGCACAAACTGCCATAAACTCTCGCCTGGTATATATTGCATCACTAGGCAGTGGCGACCATCTTCTTCAAATAAATCGAAGACCTGTACAATATGAGGGTGGGAGTCTGTACAACATTCTGCCAGCATCTGCGCTTCTTTTTTAAAGCGCTCAACATACTTGGGATAGTCTGGATCGTTTTGGACATTTTGGTTTGGTGTTTTGATGACGACTAGGCGATTGAGCGTGGTATGGATTGCTTGGTAGGTGACAGCGAAACCACCACCGCCCAACATTCTCTCTATCTGATATTTGCCGTTGTGTATTAGCTGCCCTTTTGCCCAGAACATATACCTCGTTTTATTGAGAACTATTAATGATTTTGACACGTCTGAGGATGAGGTCAGCACTGTGGTGATTGTCACCTGTTTTGCTGTTGATTGGGGGTAGAATGGTTAAGAGTAGGTGGTTGATTGGGAAACCAATCCTTTAATAAATCTGTACCGTCTTTAATTCCTGATATCAATGCTGCAAATAATGCCAAAACACCCATAATCTCCAGTATTACCGCCCATAGAGGTTGTGCCCACAGTAGTTTGGGGAAAGTAAAACTCCTTGTTTTCAATCCCAATTCCTTCAACCAGTCGTCTACAGTCTGGGGACGTTTTTCTGGTTCTAGTTGCATCCCATGAATAATAGCTTTGTTAAGGCGATCGCTAATTTGATTGTTCAGTTCTAATGGTTCAATTAATCGCTTACTTTGGTCTTTACGATCTGTCGCAGAAACTGGCTGTTGTCCAGTTAATAATACATATAAAGTTGCTGCTAAAGAATAAACATCCGTCCAAGCACCGCGCTGCGACTGTCGTTTTGCCGAGTTGAAGTAAAGTTCAATCGGTGTAAATCCATCAACTCTAGCACCGCGACTTGTGAGGGGATTGTCGAAACCCCTTGCTAAATCAAAGTCTATCAAAACAGCTTGGGTAGTACCCGCCCGCACCATGATATTTTCTGGTTTCACATCTCGATGTAAGAATCCTTGTTTATGAACTTCAATCAGTGCTTGTCCAATTTGCTGGATATAATCTATAGCTTCTTGTTCTGGTAAAAATTTTCGGGCTTTGACAATATTAGCTAAATTATTTCCATGAATATACTCTATTACTATGCATAGTAAATCCCCTTCCTTAAATGTCTCTATCACGCGGACAATATTGGCGTGTGCGCATCTTGCTAGCTTGGGGGCTTCATCTGCAAACCCTGATTCTAGATAATTGCGATCTTGAAGAGTCAGTTGGTTAAGCACATCGGGATTCAGTGTTTTAATAACAACATTCAAGTTATCCCTATTTGTTGCCAGATAGGTAATTGCAATGCGCCCCCGTCCTAACTCTTGTTTTATTTCATACTTATCGCGGTGTAACTTTTGTCCAGTTGCCCAGGTCATTAGTTTATCATCACAGATTGAATTTATTTTTACATAGTCATAGCAAACAATAATCAGTTTCTGCGTCCATGCTTCATCAGCTTGGCGTCCTTCTCTTCGAGACGCTTCGCGAAGGCGTCTTGGCGGTTTATATAATTAAATTGAGGGCGCTATAGGAGTAAATCATAATTAACTCTTCAATTACGAATTGCCCGTATCACCTGCAAACTCCCACCCGCATACAAAGTTAACTCGGTACTCTCAAACCCCCTCTCTCTCAATAACCCAACCAAATCAGTTTTCAACAATTGCCAAGCAGTCTCCGTCTCAAACAACAGCAAAAACACCCATAACCCAGGTAAGAAGACTGGATTGGTGGGAGGATGAAAATCTACCAACGTAAACACTCCACCTGGCTTCAACACCCGATATACTTCTTCGATAATCTTTCTCAATTGCTCCGGAGCCATTTCATGCAATGCGACGCTGGTATGCACTACATCAAATTCATTATCCGCAAACGGCATCTCTTCTGCAAAAGCCTCCACATACTCTGCTTGAGGAACATTTTGTCTGGCTCTTTTTAAAGACAGCGGCGATGCATCTAAACCTGTTACGTTTTGTGAATATTTTACCAAGTACTTAGTTGCTTGACCGCTACCACAGCACAAATCTAGTACCTTGGTGTCTGAGGAAATTGATAAGTTTTGTAAAGGTAATTGGTGGAAACGCGCCTCTCCGCCTATGCTGAGAGCGGCTAGACGCGATATGCCATCATAAAGCCATTGATAGCGGTAACTCAGATCTCTGAAAATTGTTGCCATAGCTTCTTTCCTGATTCTGAATTTAGGGTATTTAATAAAGATATTATTGTTAACATTAGTAAAAAAAGCTAATAAATATTGGGGGATGGTAAAATAGTATGGGTCGTGTAGGCGTATTATTGCTCAACCTTGGTGGTCCAGATAAGCTCGACGATGTAGGACCATTTCTCTTTAACCTGTTTTCAGATCCAGAAATTATTCGCCTACCGTTTCCCTGGTTGCAAAAACCCCTGGCTTGGCTAATATCTTCACGGCGAAAGAAAGAATCTCAAGAGAATTATAAGCAAATAGGCGGTGGTTCTCCACTACGACGCATCACCGAAGCTCAAGGAGAAGCCTTAAAAGCACAACTTGAAGCATTGGGAGAACAAGCAAAGATTTATGTTGGGATGCGCTATTGGTATCCATACACCGAAGAAGCGATCGCCAGAATTGCCCAAGATGGCATTGAACGTTTGGTTATATTACCACTTTATCCCCAATTTTCCATCAGTACCAGTGGTTCCAGCTTTAGGCTCTTAGCAAAACTTTGGCGAGAAAATCCCAAACTCCAACCCATTGAATACACCGTGATTCCCTCATGGTACAAAAAACCAGGCTACCTGCAAGCAATGGCAGAATTAATTGCCCAAGAAATCGATCAATGTTCCAATCCTGACGAAGCCCATATCTTTTTCAGCGCTCACGGTGTACCAAAAAGCTACGTTGAAGAAGCAGGCGATCCTTATCAACAAGAAATTGAGGAATGCACTCACCTAATTCTGCAAACCCTCAATCGTCCCAATCCCTATACCTTAGCTTACCAAAGTCGCGTAGGTCCGGTAGAATGGTTACAACCATATACGGAAGAAGCTATCCCAGAATTAGGAGCAAAAGGCGTGAAAGATTTGGTAGTAGTACCAATTAGTTTTGTCTCCGAACACATTGAGACACTGCAAGAAATTGACATCGAGTATCGCGAAGTAGCAGAAGAAGCCGGAATTCACAACTTCCGTCGCGTACCCGCCCTCAACACCCATCCCATATTTATTAGAGCATTAGCAGACTTAGTGATAGAAGCATTGAAAGCTCCCAGTCTCAAACTGTCACAAGTCACCCAAATGAAGAAAAAGGTGAGAATTTACCCACCAGAACGTTGGGAGTGGGGGATGACATCAAGTGCAGAAGTTTGGAATGGTAGAATTGCCATGCTCGGCTTTTTAGCATTGATTATAGAGTTAATCACCGGACGTGGTTTACTGCATATGGTTGGTTTGTTGTAGTCGTAGAGACGTTCCGACGGAACGTCTCTACATGATTATCGTAAACATTTGTCAAGATAGATTCAGAATTCTCATTTTTAGTTCAAGATCGAAATATATAAGCATAGTAGCTACCTGAACTGGATTTGGTAAAACCACAGGAGCTAATTTATTGCATTAAATCTCAGATTTAAAATAGGAGATGGAAGATGATGGTACAACAACATGCATCTCAACTTTTCAAAGCAGTAAAACAGGATCAAGCATTAAAGGAAAGACTCAAAGCAGCATCTGAGCCAGAAGCTTTTATCAAAATTGCAAAAGAGCGTGGCTATAACTTTACAGTACAAGAATTAGAGACAGAATTGAGCAATTTGTCTTCAGAAGAGTTAGCTGCTATTGTCAATCCAGGAATGTCACCCAGATTTCACATTCATCCCAGGTAAGCTAGAGATGTTTGTCATTTGCGCGTTGAGACAGCAGAGGAGTGGGGGAGATAGGGAGTGGGGGAGATAGGGAGAAAGGGAGTCGGGGAGAAAGGGAGAATTCAAATTCATAATCTCCTCTGCTCCCCTACCCCCCCTACGCCTCTAAACCTTCAAACCTGCTTGCGATTGAACGTAGGCTTCTAGTTCAACTTTAACAGGTTCTACCTTCCAGATATTCTGACAGTACTCACGAATAGAGCGATCGCTCGAAAATTTCCCAATCCGTGCTACATTCAAAATTGACATCTTTGTCCAATGCTCTTGATTGCGGTAAGCTTGACTTACTTGTGCCTGACAATCAATATATGATTGATAATCAGCAAGTAACAAAAAGGGATCGCGTTGAAGTAGATTGTCGATGAGCGGGCGGAACAAGTTTGTATCACCCCGTGAGAAAACACCTGAAGAAATCAAATCGATGACTTCTCGCAGTTGAGGATTAGAGTTATAGTAATCCCAAGGATGGTAATTTGTCTTGAGGTGAGAGACTTCCTCAGTTGTCAATCCAAATAAAAAGAAGTTTTCTGCTCCTACTTCTTGACGAATTTCCACATTCGCACCATCGAGAGTACCGATAGTTAGTGCGCCATTCATAGAAAACTTCATATTTCCCGTACCAGAAGCCTCAAACCCAGCAGTAGAGATTTGCTCTGATAAATCAGCAGCAGGGTAGACTCTTTGTCCTAAAGTAACATTGTAATCTGGGATGAAGACAACTTTAAGGCGATCGCGCACATCCACATCATTATTAACAACTTCCGCGACAGCATTAATTAACTTGATAATTAACTTTGCCATGTAGTAGCCTGGTGCAGCCTTCCCACCAAAAATGCAAGTACGGGGTGTAACTTCGATATTTGGATTTTGCTTGATGCGGTGATACAATGTGATGATGTGGAGAACATTGAGATGTTGACGCTTGTACTCGTGAAGACGCTTAACTTGAACATCAAATAAAGATTCTGGATTCACCACAATCCCAGTGCGCTGCTCAATATATTTCGCCAAATCACCCTTCACATCCAACTTAATTTGTCGCCACTGTTGACGGAAACCAGCATCATCAACAAAAGCTTCCAATTTTTTCAATTCCTCAAGATGCTTAATCCAGTCATCGCCAATCTTGCTTGTTATCAAACCAGTCAACCGGGGATTACTCGAAACCAACCAACGGCGTGGCGTAACTCCGTTAGTTACATTAGTAAACTTCTGTGGGAACAACTCATAAAAATCTCGTAAAATAGTTTGCTTGAGTAACTCCGAATGCAAAGCAGCGACACCATTAATAGCATGACTACCAACACAAGCCAAATTAGCCATGCGCACGTATCTCTCACCAGACTCATCAATCAGAGACAACCTAGCCACCTTACCTTGATCATAAGGATACTTTCGCCGCACCTCATCCAACAAACGACTGTTAATTTCGTAAATAATCTCCAAATGACGAGGTAAAAGACTACCAAACAAACTAATCGACCACTTTTCCAAAGCCTCTGGAAGTAAAGTATGATTAGTATAACCAAAAGTATTTTGAGTAATCTGCCAAGCACGATCCCAATCAAAGCGATGCTCATCAACCAAAAGGCGCATCAACTCAGCAACACCAATTGCTGGGTGAGTATCATTAAGCTGCACAGCAAACTTTTCATGGAAATTATCCAAACTTTGCCCAGTCAGCAAATGAACACGAATCATATCCTGAAGAGAGCAAGAAACAAAAAAGTATTGTTGCTCCAACCGTAACTGCTTACCTTGAAGCTGCTCATCATTAGGATAAAGAACCTTAGTAATATTTTCCGACACTACTTTCTTATCAACAGCGCGGTAATAATCACCCACATTAAAAGCTTGAAAATCGAAAGACTCAGGAGCCTCCGCCTTCCAAAGACGCAAAACATTAGCAGTATTCACCTTATACCCAACAATCGGAGTATCGTAGGCTATACCCTTAACGATTTGATTAGGAATCCAACGAATGCCCCATCCCCGCTCATCATTATAGAACTCAGTTTGACCACCAAACTTCACCTCAAACGACACATCAGGACGAGCAATTTCCCAAGGATTACCCCACTGTAACCACTTATCAGTAATCTCAGCCTGCCAACCATCACGAATCTCCTGATCAAAAATACCATACTCATAGCGAATCCCATAACCGATCGCCGGAATCTCCAGAGCCGTCATAGAATCCAGATAACAAGCAGCCAGACGCCCAAGCCCACCATTACCCAAACCAGGCTCCTCCTCCTGCTCAACCAACTCATCAAGATTCAACCCCGACACCTCAACAGCTTCACGCACCCGCTCATAAATCCCCAAACTAATCAGATTATTTCGCAAATGGGGACCCAAAAGAAACTCAGCCGACAAATAACAAACAACCCGCACACCCTGCTTCACATAAGCCCTAGTAGTACTAATCCAACGCTGAATCAAGCGATCGCGCACAGTATAAGCCAACGCCAAATAATAATCATTCCTATTAGCAATCTCCGGATACTTACCCTGCACATAAAACAAATTATCAGCCATTGCCCGACGCAGAGTCTCAACACTCAAACCAGTGCGATCATCCTCAAATTGTAACCCAACTTGTGGCTCCATTGATGCAGTCATATAATCCTCCTTACTTCTTCCTTCGCGCTCTTCGTGCCTTCGCGGTTCAATTAATTAACCGCGAAGACGCAAAGAGCGCGAAGTAAATATTAGCTTTTACGTACAAATCAAGTAATCACAGTCGGCTTATCCATCCCCGTATACTCTCGTACCCCAGCCACCGTATCAGCAATACCAATCAAATCAGCTAAAGCCACCTGCGGATCAAGATTATGTTTCCCCGCATCAGCCTCATAACTTTCTAAATAAATTCTCACAGTCGCACCTTGAGTACCAGTACCAGACAGACGGAAAACAATTCGCGAACCATCAGTAAAGCCAATGCGAACACCCTGCTTTTGACTAACACTACCATCTACAGGGTCAGTGTAGCTGAAATCATCGGCATATTCAACCTGATAAGAACCGTATTGTTTTCCTTTCAATGAAGGTAAAGAAGAGCGCAGTTTTTCAATCATAGTATTAGCGCGATCGCTATTCACTTCTTCATAATCATGACGGGAGTAGTAATTGCGCCCGTAGGTTTGCCAATGTTCTTTAACAATCTCTTCCACCGACTGTTGGCGTACTGCTAAAATATTCAACCAGAATAACACTGCCCAAAGTCCGTCTTTTTCGCGGATATGGTTAGAGCCTGTGCCGAAGCTTTCTTCGCCACACAAAGTTGCTTTGCCTGCATCTAAGAGATTACCAAAGAATTTCCATCCTGTGGGAGTTTCGTAACAATCAATCCCCAAATGTTGCGCTACTCTATCTGGTGCTTGACTAGTAGGCATAGAGCGAGCTATCCCAGCTAAACCAGAACTGTAACCGGGGACAAGTTTGGCGTTGGCGGCTAATACTGCTAAACTGTCACTGGGAGTAACATAGAAGTTGCTACCCAAAACCATGTTGCGATCGCCATCGCCATCGGAAGCTGCACCAAAGTCTGGCGCATTCTCGCCAAATAGAATTTCCACCAAATCATGTGCATATACCAGATTTGGGTCAGGATGTCCACCCCCAAAATCTTCTAATGGTGTACCATTTTTCACAGTACCAGAAGGTGCGCCCAAACGTTGTTCAAAAATGCGGTGAGCGTAAGGACCTGTGACAGCGTGCAGAGAGTCCATGCACATGCGAAACTTACCATTGGTGAGGAGTTCGCGAATGCGGTAAAAATCGAATAGTGACTCCATTAGCTCTGAGTAGTCGGCTACGGAATCAATTACTTCCACCACCATGTCACCTACCTTCCCTGGTCCTAATGTATCAATATCTACATCATGAGCTTCAATAATCTTGTAGCTATCAATTACTTTACTACGTGCATAGATAGCTTCCGTCACCTTTTCTGGAGCAGGACCACCATTACTTGTATTATACTTTACCCCAAAGTCTCCATCTGGACCACCAGGATTGTGGCTAGCGGAGAGGATTATACCACCGAATGTGTTATACTTGCGAATAATGCAAGATGTTGCTGGGGTAGAAAGAATACCACAGTGTCCCACTAAGACTTTACCAAAGCCATTAGCGGCTGCCATTTTTAGGATAACTTGAATTGCCTGACGATTGTAGTAGCGACCATCGCCACCGACAACGAGAGTACTTCCTTGATATCCTTCTAAGCTGTCAAAGATAGACTGAATAAAGTTTTCTAGATAATGAGGCTTTTGAAACACAGAAACTTTCTTGCGCAGCCCAGAGGTACCAGGTTTTTGATCGGTAAACGGCTGGGTAGGTAAAGTTTTAATATCCATAGCTATGCTTTTTGACATGATGTCTCAGTCATAATTTTATCCTGAAAGGTTCAGATACCCGACCACCCTGCGGAAAGTCAAAAGTCAAAAGTCAAAAGTCAGCATGATTTTTGACGCTCCCGTTGGGGCGTGACTTCTCTAAGAAGTAGGGTATCTTGTATAGGTTATTACGTATTTAGGCATTACTTCTTCTGGACGAAGCAGAACTAATTGCTTTACTTGAGAATATTAATTACCACTAGAACATGTCATACCCCAACAGGTAGTAGAGGTTGACAAAGTTAAACCCCAGTAAAACCGGGGTTTTTTTATGATATTAATGTCATAAATCTGCCAAAAGGCAGAGTTATAGATTTGTTTGACAAGTTAATATCCGGGTGTAGTAACTCCAAAAACTCAACTACTACGTATTCAAGTACCCCTTTGGGGTCTTTTTTTTGCTTGGCGCAAAAGGCTATTTGCCTCTGCATATAGTATATTACCATACATTTAGGTGCGTCCAGCTAAACTAGCAACGACTGTCGCTAATTCAAGTGGTTCAACAGGTTTTGGTACATGCATTTGAAAACCTTCCTTGATTGCTCGTGTGCGATCCTCTGCTCTAGCATAAGCTGTTAGTGCTGCTGCGGGAATTTTTCTTTGATTTCTAGAGACTTCGCGCAAGCGTACTTCACGAATTAAAGAATAACCATCGCGCTCAGGCATAGCGATATCGCTAACTAAAACATCTGGATTCCATTCTTGCATCACATCCAAGGCGGCTCGAGCTGATGCGACTGCTTTCACCTGAGCTTGGCACTGTTGCAATACTATAGTAATATACTCACGAGTGTCATCTTCGTCATCGACAACCAAAACCTTAACATTATTTAGTAAAGGTAAAGTAACACAGGAGTTAGAATCAAGTATTTGGATAGAGTGTTCTTCTCCTCTACTCCTCATCACCCCTACTCCCCTAATTTCTTCGACAAGTGGTAGTGTAACAGTAAAAGTTGCACCTTTACCTTCCCCAGAACTATTTACTTGGACAGTGCCGCCGTGTAATTCTACTAAATGACGAACGATCGCCAATCCTAATCCTAGTCCACTATGAGGTCTTGTGCTAGAGCTATCTGCTTGACGAAATCGATCAAATACGTAAGGCAGAAATTCAGCATTAATTCCCATACCTGTATCAGTTACGGTAATTTGGGCAGTTTCCCCTACTCCCCCCCTACTCCCCGGCTCCCCCTCCGGGTTGGCAGTCGTCTGCTTCGGGAAACCCGGATGCAGAGCTGTCTCACCTACTCTTTGTGAAAGCAGTACTTCTACCCTGCCATTATTTGGTGTAAACTTAATCGCATTGGATAATAAATTCCAAATTACTTGTTGTAAGCGCTCGGCATCGCCAGAAACTAAGAATTTTGCCTGGGTTCCCTTGTTTATGGCATTGTTAAGTTGTGCATTCTGTGATTCTGGTGTGGGAGAGAGGGAAAATTTCAAATCAATTTTCTTCGCTTCAGCGGCTAGGCGTACAGTTTCAATCGCGGCTTCGACAATCGGAACTAAATCACAATTACGGATATTCAGTCGTAACTTACCCCTAATCATGCGCGAGATATCGAGTAAATCTCCGATGAGCTGTGTTTGCGCTTTGGCATTGCGCTCGATTGTCTCGATTGCCTGAGCAGTTTTCTTTTCATCTAGCTTGCGGGAACGCAAAAGTTGCGCCCAACCAAGAATCGCATTGAGAGGCGATCGCAACTCATGAGATAATATTGCCAGAAACTCGTCTTTCATCCGATTTGCTTCTCTGAGCTGCTCAGTTTGCTGTTGTAAAGAAGCAATCAACCTAGCTCTTTCCATTGCAATGGCAATTTGATCGCAAACTGCTTGCATCATCCCTATTTCATTTTGGCTAAACTTTAACCGACTGCGGCTACCAAAACTCATCGTCCCCAAAAGCTGCCCTTGAGCGATTAACGGGTAACTATAGTATGCTGTAATTCCCACAGAGCGAATCCACTCAGCTTTGGGATTGATTGATTGCTGTACATCTTCTATCGCAATTGGCGTGCGGTGGTAAGCTACATCTCCACTCACCAATTTCCCCAACTCTAGCGATTGAACTTCTTTTGCTTTTTCTTCAGAGATGCCACTGTAAGAAGCTAGCTGTAACACTAATTTTTCATCAATTAAATAGTTAAAGTAAACATCCAAACCAATCTGCTCAGAAAGTTTTCTAAACAAGCTATCAATTAATGCTACTGGTTGCTGACTTGACAGTAAATCGCTAGCAGCGTTAAATAGTAACTGCAGCCGCTGATAACCCAAAGACAAAGCTTTCTCCACTCGCTTCAGATTAGTGATATCCTGAAATACCAAGACACAAGTTGCTTGATGACCGTGCATTGCAGGTAGGGTATCAGCAAATACCAGCAGGGAACGAATACCTGCTGGTGTGTGCCAATCTAATTCCAGTCCTTCTATTCTCTCACCCCTTGCTACCCTTACTCCAGGAGTAAGTTCATTTGGAATAGGATTTCCGGCTTTGTCAGTAGAGTAGTAAATTGTCTGATACTCAGCTATAGAGTTAGCTAGGGGAAACTTGCCTCCTGCTACTTCGTCAGCCGCTCTATTGGCAAACATTACCCTTGCTGTAGCAGGTTCAATCAACAGCAGCGGCGTTGGCATCAAGTTTAGCACCTCTTCCAACCATTTTTGCTGATTAATCAGAGTTTCTTCTATTTGCTTACGAGCTGTGATGTCTTCCGCGAAACCGAGAATTTGATAAATTTCTCCCTTGTCATCCAGAATGGGGATATATTTAATTAATGAAATAAACTTGCCATACCCTGGTAAGTTTACTGTAACTTCCTTTGTTTGGGCAGTGCGTGAATATTTTGCTGTTTTGAGAATATCAATATAACCTGATGTCAACTCTGGTGGGAAGATTTCCTCATCAGTACATCCGAAAACTTCTTCTTTTGACTTGTTAATGCGTCGCAATCCTTCAGCATTCAAAAACTGAAACCGCAATTGCGCATCGTAAATGGAAAAAATATCAGGGATGTTGTCAACAGCTAAGCGAAATCTCTCTTCAGTATTGCGTAAGGCTTTTTCTGCACGCTTTTGTTCGCTCAAGTCTAGTATAAAGGCAACTGACTCAACTCGATTTTCCCCTAACAAAGCATAACCTACCAAAATAGGGATGCGAGTTCCATCTTTACGAATGTATTCTTTTTCGTAGGGTAGACAAGCACCATCTGCTTTTGCTTCGGCAATTCTTTGCTTATCTAACTCCAGATACTCTGGGGGCGTAATCTCAATCCAGCTGATTCTCCCAGCAACTAAATCCTCTCGATCATAACCAATTATGTCCAGAAATTTGTCGTTGGCTTGCTGAATCCCACCATCAACATTACCAAACAAAATACCGATCGCGTTGGCTTCAAATAAACTGTTCAGTTTTTCTTCTTTCTCTCTTAACGCTATTTTAACGCGATCGCGTTCATTGCTTAGTCCTTCTACTAATCCCGCATTCAACACAATTAACACGCAAAAACTGCTCACCAGTACTATTACCAGCAGAGATATTGCCAATCCCGACTCATAAAGCTCTGCCAGTTGTCCTTGCAGAATTATCCATCCTAGTAATAACGGTACTACAATTGTCGCCACTAACAAACGACGCGCCAGCACCCCACTATAAGTATCGCTCGTCACCAACCGCATGAAACCTTTATCTGCTCGCGTCCACAAAATTCCTACACTTAGTACAATGAAGGTAGCTGCTGTAAGTAACGTCATTGGTGAAGTTGTTGGCAGTATGCTGTAGAGAATTGGCTCATTGTAGGTATAACCCATCAGGGCTACTCCAGAAATGACGACAACGAAGACGGCAAAAATCTGGACATACCAAGAAGAACGGTCAGTTTTTGATATACTTAAAAGCTCTAACGCTCTACCTAGTAGTATAAAATTTATTGCACAGTTCAACCCCATTCGCTCGGGGGAAGATGTCATCCAAAGTCGATCAATTCCTATATCCCAACCAAATAACCACTCGCTCAGTGTCAACCAACCAATTATATACACACCTAATGCGCACAACCTAGACAACAGTGTCTGTGGAATTGTTAGCGAGGTATTATTCTCCTCCCCTACGCCCCAAACAGATAGCCACAAAGATACTCCCGCCAAAATGAAGCATAAGGCTGCATTTGCATTCATTGTCGAGACAATGAAGAAACCTTTGTCCCAGTTTAGTCCCCTAATCACCATTACCATGCAAGCGATCGCTATAGTAAGGAAACTCGCTGCTTGTGCAACCAGTTTTAGTAATGAAGTTTGCTCTTGGTTGTTTTGGCACAAGCGGTTGACTTTTAGCATTGAAGATTTCGTAACCGCATCTATCTAGCGTAGTAGGTTAACAATTTATCAGTTTACTAACTATCCATAATAATTTACCTTTTAATTTTTTTTAATCTACCATACGGCAGAAGATAAATAGGTTATCATTAAAAATTGTCTTTTCCTCCTTCTGCCCTCTGCCTGGTTTAAATAAACAATTTAAACCGCATCAGTTGAGTTTCAATCACTTGGGGTAGGATTTTGTGTAGTTCTGTACTATTAGTAAATTGTAAAATTTGCTTCGATGCTAAGTCAAAAGGAAACTCTCCTGATAAATCTGGGCGCTGCATTTGAGTTAATAAGATTTGCTCAGAGCGTTTGCTTTGCATAGCATAGCCTATTTCTACACAAACATTTGGGCTGGGAATTAACTGTGTAGCTTGTTTTTTTTCCATGCTAGCAATCGGCGTAGTGTCGGCTATAAATAACAAGCTCTTACGAATCTTTCGCATTAAAGCGCTACCCAAACGCAATGGAGCTTCTTTAGGGCGGTAAGATTGCACTAACTTGAGAGGAAGACGCGATCGCAAGTTCAATACTTCTAAACTAGAAAGTAATTCTTCTCGTATAATCTCACTTGACGTTTGATACTCAGTTTGATAGCACAAAAAAATAGTCGGGTCTAGCTGTGCTAGTATGACTTGTTTAGTAAAATAAATTTCGTGACTGATTAAATCAATATTGGCGACAGAATAACCACCACTACCCTCAATATAAAATTCTACATTTTCTCCTTCCAAATAGCGCCCAAACCAAGTTGATTTCTTCACAACTTCACTTTCTTCTAAGAAATCTGCTCTCAATGCTGATTTCAGCAGGCTTTTTTTACTGAGTCTAATGTCTGGGGGACGTTTTTCCAATTCGAGTATGGGCTGATAATTCTCAAGATACCATGCCTTGAGAGCAATAATCGACATAAGGCGCTATTTTAACAGACTAACTGTACAAGCTTACAAGAAACAGGGAACTGTTACCACAGCAATAACCGTCGGTGTAAGTGAGTGGGGGAGTGAGAGATTACCCTCTTCCCATTCTGGGATAGCGTAGTTGAGAATAGATTGGATGTGTTTCAAATGATGCAAAAATATGGTAAGAACAGCAAATGAATACGCGATACACCTGATGATGGAAAGTGGGCATCGGGAAGAGGTGCGTTTTCCCACAATCCAAGATTTTCAGAAGTGGTATAGTGGTGAACTAATGCCAAAATCAGCGTCTGAAGATTTTATTAATGTGCCAATAAAAAATATTCAGGGTGAATATATGGTAATCCGTCCCGCACGGATTGTGGCAATCCGAGTAGAACCAATTTTTAGCTCTAGTGTGGAAAGATTTACTTAATATATGAGAAAAACGCTTGCTTTAGTTTTCTTAGGTTTCTTAATTGCCCTTTTAAATCCTCTCATGTCAGTGTTTGCTCAGTATCCTGACATCCCACCACAACCAATACCGATTGAACCAGGGATACTACCACCGCTAGAATTAGTTAATCTAGAAGCTAATTGTATTACCCCAGGATCTAGTTGCTTGGGTTGGGATGAGCAAATTTGGGATGAGAATGGTAGAAAAGGCGATCGCACAGCACTGTTAAACTCAATTGATAACAGTCTGCGTTATCTAGCAACTCCGGAGGCTATGGCAGCGTATCAAAATTATCCTGTCAAGGAAATCACCCTTGACAGGATTCGTGATAGTTTGCTACGTTTCCGCCAATTGGTGATTAACTCTAACTCCCCGGCACAACTACAAGCTGCTGTGCAACGAGAGTTTGTCTTTTATCAATCTGTTGGTAATGATGGCAAGGGTACTGTCAAGTTCACAGCATACTTTGAACCAATGTATACTGCTAGTCGTGTGCGCACAGCAGTATACAAGTATCCTATATACCGTAAGCCCCCAGATTTTGACAACTGGAGCAAACCTCATCCCAAACGAGTGGATTTAGAAGGTAAAGATGGTTTACTAGGCAATAAAAGTCGTCTGCGCGGTATGGAACTGTTGTGGTTTCGCGATCGCTGGGATGCTTATATGATCCATATCCAGGGTTCCTCTCAAATCCGCTTAACTAATGGTACTACAACTTCTGTTGGTTATGCTGGTGGAACAGATTATCCTTGGACTAGTATCGGCAAAGAATTGTCTAAAGATGGCAAACTACCCGCAAAAAGTTTATCTATGCCTGGAATAACTCGCTTTTTTCAGCAAAATCCCAGGGAGATGAATAACTATTTGCCCCGGTGGGAACGTTTTGTCTTTTTTAGAGAAACTAATGGTAGCCCTGCTCAAGGTAGTATTCGTGTACCAGTAACAGCAGAACGTTCTATTGCTACAGATAAATCTCTCATGCCTCCAGGAGCGCTAGCACTTATTAACACCAAAATACCTTATCCTACTCCAAGTGGACAATTGGTGTATCGTAATGTTAACCGTTTTGTGCTTGACCAAGATACAGGTAGCGCAATTAAAGGACCAGGACGGGTAGACTATTTTATGGGTACTGGTAAATTAGCAGGCGATCGTGCTGGCGTTACAGGTGGTAATGGTAGGTTATTCTATTTACTACTGAAATAATCACAGAAAGACGCTCCGGTGGAGCGTCTCTACGTCTATCATATACACAACTATGAAATTTAGTGAAATTATTCAAAAATTAGGCGATTTAGCTACAGTTAATAGTCTCAGAGAAAACTCTCATGATCCAGAAATTGCTACTGTAGCAGCAATTGATGAAGCAACTGGTGGTAGTATTAGTTATATTGAAGGAGCAAAATTCGCTGCTATGGTTGGGAAAACCAGTGCCAGTGCTTTAATTTTGCCTCAAATTGAAGAATTACAAACCCAAGCCCAAGCGCTTGGTATTGCCTGGATTGCAACATCAGAACCAAGATTAGTATTTGCGAAAACTATCTCTGTGTTCTATCAGCCTTGGCGTCCTACTCCAGAAATTCATCCCACCGCTGTAATCCATCATAGCGCCAAAATAGGTCAAGATGTTCATATCGGCGCTCATGTAGTCATTCAAGAAGAGGTGGAAATTGGTAATGGAGTTTGTATTCATCCAAATGTTGTGATTTATCCCCAAACCACTATTGGCGATCGCACTACCCTACATGCCAATTGTACCATCCACGAACGTACCCGCATCGGTGCAGATTGTGTTATTCACAGTGGGGCTGTCATCGGTGCTGAAGGTTTTGGCTTTGTTGCGACATCCAAAGGTTGGGTAAAAATGGAACAATCCGGTTACACTGTATTAGAAGATGCCGTGGAAATTGGCTGCAATACAGCTATTGACCGTCCTTCAGTAGGTGAAACACGGATATGCCGCAGTACTAAAGTTGACAATTTAGTTCAAATAGGACACGGTTGCCAAGTAGGAGCAGGTTGTGCTATTGCAGGACAAACAGGTTTGGCAGGTGGGGTGAAATTAGGTAAAGGCGTAATTTTAGCAGGACAAGTAGGAATTGCTAATCAGGCAAAAATGGGAGATCGAGCGATGGCTTCTGCACAAACCGGAATTCTCAGTGATGTCGCCCCAGGAGAAATAGTATCAGGCACTCCAGCTATCCCGCACAAAACTTATTTAAAAGTAGCCGTGATTATGAACTACTTGCCCCAAATGTATCAATCATTTAAACGGTTACAAAGGAAATTTGGCATCGAATGAGGAATAGAGGTGTTTTAACATTCAGTATTTTATCGGGGTGACTGTTTTTTATCTAAACATTAGTTAATAAATTTTTGTAAACAATATAGTGGTAGAGGTATAAAACTTAATAATGTAAAACCTGATGTCTAAAGATAGCACAAACCACCGCAGTTAAATTTATGGTTATCCCAGGCTCTACCACAGATTATCAATTGACACCCATTGCATTTTCTACACCAGTATTCTCCGACAATGTACAAGATTTACTTGGTGTAGGGATTTTATCTCAAAACCTCAATGCCATCATTACTGTAAACAGTACAGCAGATGTGTTGGATGATAGCGACGGCGTGACGAGTCTACGAGAAGCGATTATCAGCGCAAATGCTGATGATGGTGAAGACACGATTGTGTTCGAGCGAGCGCTATTTTCCACCGTAGAAACCATTACCCTAACTGGTGGAGAACTAGATATCACCGACAACTTGAGCATTATCGCTCCACGGGATACGTTAACAGGAGGAGATTTGGTAACTATCAGTGGCAATAATACCTCACGAGTGTTTGAGATTGAAGAAGAAGCAACAGTGAGGCTCAATGGTTTGATTATTGCTGATGGTCGTGTGGGTGACAATGGTGATGGAATTAGGAACAGTAGTACCTTAATCCTAGATAACAGCATTATTCGCGATAGTTCAGCAATATCCATCGATGACAGGGGCATTATCAACAACCCCAACGGCGGGGGCATCTTTAAAACGGGTAGACTTTCGGTAAATAACAGCACTATAAGCAGTAACAGAACAACTAATGGCACAGGCACTGGCGGCATCTCTAACACAGGTGGAACAATCTCGGTAAATCACAGCACTATCAGTGGCAACTCGTCAGAGTTTGGCGGCGGCGGCATTTCTAACAGTAGTGGTATCTCAGTGAATCACAGCACCATCAGTGGCAACTTGTCAGAGTTTGGCGGGGGCATCTCTAACAGTAGTGGTATCTCAGTGAATCACAGCACCATCAGTGGCAACTCGTCGTTATCTTCGCGATTTGATAGCGGCGGCGGCATCTCTAACCGTGGCAAATTTCTCTTGAACAACAGTAACGTCAGTGGTAATTCGGTAACTGGTAACTTCGGCTCCGGTGGGGGCATCTTTAACGGTAGTATTCGGTCTGATACACCCAACATTACCATCATCAACAGCACCATCAGCGGTAATTCAGCACCCGAAAATGGTGGTGGCATATTTAACGATTACAATGGTACAGTAACGCTGTTGTTTAGTACCCTGACCCAGAATCAAGCAGCCAATGGTGGAGGTGTGTACTCTCGAACTGGCTCTAACAGCGTACAGAATCCGATCATTGCCTCTAATCTCAATAGTGACAATGGTGTTAACCCTGACGTATCGGACACATTTACCAGCAACGGCTAAAATCTGATCGGTGACAGCACTGGCAGCACTGGATTTGGCGTCGCCGGAGACATAGTTGGTACAAGCTCACGCCCCCCCCGTTTAGCCCCCTTAGACTTTTACGGTGGTTTCACGACTAGAATTGCCCTACTTCGGTGATAGTCCAGCAATTGATGCCGCAGTTCTCAGTTTGCTCGTTACCGATCCTACCACCGACCAACGTGGTTTTCCTCGTGTGAGCAATGGTAGAGCCGTAAGGAGCGCGTTTGAATTTTCTGCACCCAAGGCGTAAGCTCTGAATTCGGAATGATTCGCTCAGTGCATCTCCACCAAATTATTGCTACTACTTGTCACTAAGTTATGATCGGGACGCACAAATAAAATCAGTATTTATCAAGCCAAGTGCGGTAACACGTTCAAGTTCTGCAAGTGTGGCGTTGTTCAATTTGAGCAAGATACTCTAATTCAAATGGTGTAAATGCTACTGGGCGTTCAAGTAAATTGAGAATTTCTACCTCGAAGGGATCTAAGTTACATTTTCTTAATTTCTCCAAGCGCTTACATACCTCAACAAGTTGTGGTTCTGTGTTTTTTGACACAACCTCAACAAGCTGATGCTTGAGAGTATGCTTATAAAAGGTCATGGAAGCCATCAGCTAACCAGTACGATTCCCCGTCATAAAAAACTGTAACAGGCTCTAATTGTTGCCCATCCTCCATCTGATCTTCCAATTGCAGCCCTGGGCTGTGTTCCAGCATCACGACGGATTTCATCAAGTGCTAGGTAGTCTGTTTTATTTCCGCTCGGAAATGATAACCAGTTAGTACTGCCGGAGCGGATTGTTTCTACAGGTGTGTCAACGAATGTAGGTTGTGTCGTGATGGGTGTAGGTTTTATAAATTGCCGCCCCTTCCTCGTCATAGGACGGGGTTTACCTCAAGTGCGCTTTCTAAGTCGCCATATTCTATTATAGGAGTATTTAATAGAAATGGCAATGGGATCGGAGATAATATAGTAAAGATATTGTCAAAGGGAAGAAGACAGAGCATGGAAAGGGAAAAGCACGCGCCAGGACAGCATCCAAATAGCAAAGCCAACTTGATATATCATGAAGGTAGACCGCAAGCTTTTGGCGCAAAGAAGCGGAAACGAAATTTAACTGTAACTGAAGAGGGATGGGAAGGGTTACAGCCAATCATTCAAGAAGTAGGCTGTTCCAGTGTATCTGAGTTTCTAGAAAAATTAGGCAGGGGACAACTGAAAGTATCTGCATAAATACATCAGCAACCTGAAGCTTCTTTCCAAAAGGCTGTAACTCGACAATGCCAAGTGGGTAATTTTGAGTGGGGTGCAAAAAAATATTATCAATTAATTAAAATTTTATCGTGAAATCAGCTAATTTGATGTGAATAGAGAAAAAACCACTCACCTGCCTGGAAGGAAAATTTATGCATCAAAGCAGTTTCGCAAATCATATCCAGGGCGAAATGATTGGATTAGCTGTAGGGAACCATATCATCAAGATTGGTTCAATTTGGGGTGCTGTGGCAGATGTGGCAACGCCAGAACAGCTATTTACCGTATGTTCTAGCCATAAGCCATCTTTGATGCCCACGGACGAAAGTCTCCTACTCCAAGATCACGAGTTAGTATTGAAGGCGATCGCTACCTTAATATCTGGTCAATCAGTGGAGTTATGTAGTCAGTGCGAGTGGGAAAGAAAAGCTATATTGTTAAGTATATTACATTCAGAGCAAATTTTATCATCTTTTAGTGATGGTATAATAAGTTTATCCCCTCTTCATCCAAATGTAAACGATTTACTCCAATCAATTTGGGAAGCTTTTTATGAAACTGACATTCCCTATAAACCAACGAACAAGCAAATCCGTCCACAAATTGAAGACAAACAAGCTCTAATTGTACTGGATGATGATGGTAAACTGTTTGAGTTTGAAGTGTTGGAGTTAATGAATGTAGCTAGCAAATGTACATTTTTAATCGCTTCGTCAACAAAACGGATTCAACGCTTCATTTCTATAAACGCCATTGAAGAAGGCAGGAGGCAGGAGGCAGAGGGCAGAAGGTTTATTTCTCATCGGGATTCAAACTTAGAAGAATCGCTTTGTACTATATTAACGGAACCCAAATATCTACAGCTAGTAGTTGCAAGCATAGTTGCCGATGGCATCTCGTTATTCACAAACTTAGTACAACAGCAACGAGTGGAACCCAAAATGACGGCAGAAATAGATGCGATCGTACAAATCATTGAATTAGGCCTTAAAACCAATCGTTGGGGTGATGTTTTGTACCTAGTGGAAGCAGTAGAAGGCGCAATCGCGTTGAGTCGCCGCTGGGGTTTATGGAAACAAGTGCTGCAATGGGGATTACAAGCAGCCCAAGCTAAACAAGATCTTTGTGCTGAAGCTTGGGCGCTGCATCAACTTGGTACTCGCGCACTATGTTTGGGAGAAAATACCGACGCGATCAATTATCTTCAAACAGCTATACAAATACGAGAATTTTTAAATGATTCGACGGGAGTCTCCATCGGTACACACAATGTTAATCTACTCTCAACCACAGAACTTGTAAACCCTCAATCCTCATTAGTAGAAAATATGCTGTCACGAATGAATGTAGTAGTGGAACCTTCTTCACATCAGTTTACGCCCAAAAGGGTTTTAGTTTCACCGCTCAGGATTTTAACTACGGGAATTTTAGTGGGAGGAGGATTGTTTGCTTGGTTTAACTCGCATCGTTTCATACCTGCTCCTGTGGTACAGACACCCCGCCAAAAAATTTCTACCCCTGCACCCATGATGGAGACGCCCCACCAGGATGTATCTACACCTGCACCCGTACAGACGTTCCGCCGGAACGTCTCTACCCCTGCCCCCTCCACGCTCCTGCCTGAATATAAACCTACAGTAAATCCACCGTTGACACCAAAAATTAATGAATATGAACCAACACGAGGTAAAGTAAATAATTCAAAAATTGTACCTACTACCCCACCAACATTACCTACACCGATTCCGAGCGTACCAGAGCAACCGAACATAAAACTTATCCCAACTCCCATAGAGCCACAGAAGGTAGAACTTATACCAACTCCCACGCCAGAGCAACCAAAGGTAGAACCTACCCTAACTCCGACTCCCACACCCACAGAGACGCCTGAGCAAGTTTCTTCTCCCACGCCAATTTTTCTACCTTCTATAGAAGAAACACCGACAGCAGAAGTTATACCTACTCCTGCTATTACAGTCACACCTATAGAGGAACAAACTGCTAAATAATTATTTATCCTCAATTTTAAGTTGTGGATAAATTTTCTTCGGTTGAGACACACCCAATTAAACCAATTTCATCAGGGCTTTGATTTTTACGCCCCAAGGCTGACTAAAAATCATCTTCGATAGGGGGTGAACCAATCATAAAATCAAAATTACCTTCACCCCGGCTTTTTTTCAATGTTTCCATGATTTTTTTGGGGTTATCATGGGGACCATTGACATAGAAAGGTTTACCGTTACGACCACATTCAATACGTACTATACCATCCCATTGTCCGATGTGCGATCGCGATTTTTCAAAGTCTTTGTGTGGTTGAAAGCCTAAGTCTTGTGCGTATTCGTAAGCACTAAATATCATTCCTTGGGCAACTTCAAGGGGAACCTCTTGGGGTTTTCCGGGAAATAGATTGAATAGTTCTTGTGCAACTTCTTTAAACTTTATCCTGTCTACTGTACGTGGTGCTATGACATCTTTAACACCCAAACACCATACATCTAAAAGGTAACTACAAACCGTAATTTGATTGTATCGAGCAACCCTGGCAATAACTACTAATCCTAAACCGCGATCAATATCGTCGTTGCTTTTTACAGGGATGATTTTTGTCAGCCAATTTTTGATGCTGTTTTCTGGTGTCTTCGGTAACAATTGGATCAGATTCTCGCTTACTAAACACTGGTATACGGGGTCTAATTCTCCTAAAGCTAATCTATCTAATGTGGTTTGCTGTGCTTGTTTTTGAATTGTTGCATTGACGGATGATACTTTGATACCTAGTTTTCGAGCTATTTGTTTGGGCGTTAAATTCAATGCCCGTAAATCCATGATTTCTTGTTCTTGTGTTCCTGTCATAAACTACTACTTTATACAAACAATCGGGAGCAGAAATATTAAACCTGTTCTATCAAGCAATTGCAAGGGGTTCGGTTGCTTCAGACAGCACTAGACGGATACGCTCGCGCTTCGAGCAGGGTTAAATGAGAATAATCGTAAGCTACGATCACTATTAGTATTTGTCACCAATAAGCTTAAACTGCCATGACATCCCCATCGCGTGTTGTTCATAGCGACCCTGATATACTGGGGGGAACCCCTGTTTTTGTTGGTACGAGGGTGCCGATGAAAACTTTGCTTGACTATCTTGAAGCAGGTGATTCGCTTGATGAGTTTCTAGACCATTTTCCCAGTGTCAAACGCGAACAAGCGATCGCCGCCTTAGAATTAGCAAAGGAAATGCTGACTGCTTATGCGCATTCTACTTGATGAATGTGTTCCACGACCTCTTAAACGTGAACTCACTGACTATAAAGTACGAACAGTTGTGGAGATGGGATGGTTGGGTAAGAAGAATGGTGAACTACTGCAACTCATGATACAAGAAAGTTTCACTGTTTTATTAACAGCAGACCAAAATTTACGGTATCAGCAAAACTTGCAACAAGCTGGGGTTGCAGTAGTTGTTTTGATTGCATCCAGCAACCGCCTGAGCGCTTTGCTTCCACTGATGCCAAAGGTTCGCAGTGTACTGGCGAGGATTGCTCCGGGTGAAGTTATTGAGGTTGAAGAGTAACAGCTTTTACATTAGTTCAAGCATCAATGATTCTTTACTGACAATTTTCCCGCCTCTATTTGCCGCACTACCGTTAGTGCCGAGTAACTCACACCAGCAGTACCTTCACCAGGATGGGTAGAGTCACCAACAAGCCAGAGATGGTTAATAGGTGTACGATTGGCAAAACCAAAGGGACCAAAAGTAGGTATTCTTTGTCCAATACCACCAACAATACCCTGAGCGCGTGCTGTGTATCGAGCAAAAGTGCGGGGTGTGGCTGCTTCCACATGAATGATGGTTTCTGGTTTTAGGTAGAAGAATTCAGCTAGGTAAGGTTGTTGTGGTGCGTTAGGCGTCAGTCGTAACGCACCCTACATTTTACATTTTTTTATGTAGATAAATTTGAGTTTTAAATTGGGAATGTTAAATATAGACGAGTTCAATCGTTAACAAAGGCATTCTCAATGGACTTTATCGAAAAAGAGTTAGAAGTTGATATCCTCGCTGCTGCTTTAGGCACAAACCAGCAGGATAATCCAGAATTACTAGGATTGCTTGCCAAAAAGTTACAACAAATCTTACCTAAAAATACCCGCGTCAAACGGCGATTTTTTGGACTTGGTTCTATCCAAGAAATTACTGTATTCTTTGATGAATACCGATTTCAAGTCAGTCGGCAACGTTACGGTTCACTGTCTGCCAAAGTAATTAAAGTCGTCCGAGGCATAGTAATTAAAACGACCGAAATTCCCTTTGAGCAATGGAATTATGAAATTGCTCAAGAACTAGCACGGTTGGCGCAACGTAGTGCTGATACGCGCAATGCAATCAAGAAACTCGTAATGCACATCTGATAATATTTTATGGGTCTATTTACTAGTTTAGCTCAGTATTTGCTAAATAAGTTAAAATCTGCTAGGGAATCCAATATTTTGGCGACTCAACCAATACAAATACAAAAGCCAACGCTTTCCCAAGCTGATAATATTCCAGACATTGCTCGCCAACGTCTCAATCTACAAAAACAAGTCAGTCAAAACTTTTTTACAAGTGACTTTACTTGTAACGAGTATTTACTTACTCGTGAAGTAGGTTTTGAACCGATTGGAGTTGTCATCGGAACCAGTTTCTACAAAGTTGGTTTTTACGGGTACTTTCGTGGTTTCCGAAATTATACTGGTGAACTTGAAGCTTTGACACAGGCACAATTAGCAGCAAGAGAATTAGCTATTAGCCGGATGCAGTCAGAGGCAGCAATGTTAGGGGCACACGGAATTATTGGAGTGCGGCTCAAACAAAGTCGTCATAGCTGGGGTACGGGTATGGTGGAATTTACTGCCATTGGTACTGCAATTAGAATACCACATCGTCCACTTGACCCTCAACCGTTTACCAGCGATTTGAGCGGACAAGAATTTTGGAAATTATACCAAGCAGGTTACTATCCTAAAGGTATAGTCTTTGGTGCTTGTTCTTACTATGTGCATAGCGACGCACAAACCCGCGCTATTACTAACCCATCATTCTGGAACAGATTATTGAGAACTGGAAGATGGCGGTTAAATCAAGAGATGATTCAGTTTAGTGAAGGATTTAATGCAGCGCGAGAATTGGCAATTGAACGCCTTGATATTGAAGCTAGGGAAGTTGAAGCTGAGGGTACTGTAGGAATGCACATTGAAATGGATGTAGAACAAATTGTTTATCAATCTGCTTCACATTTACTCAATTTATTGAACGGATTACTATTTATGTCTATATCGTTTTTCGTATTTGTGCTGACTATGAAAAATCCTGAATTTATGACAATGATTATACCAATAATGATGGGATGTTTCTTTATTTATGCACTTGTTACTTCGTTCATTTCTTCTTTTTCCTCTCAAGGTCCTTATCGTGATGTAATAGCACACTTTGTCGCAGTTGGGACTGCAATTGTACAAGCTAAGAACACTCAAAACCCAGTAAGTAAAACCTTAATGTTTTACCCACTTTCAAAAATTTAAATTAAGAGACAATTGTCAATTCTAAATTACTAATTTTTATATTGTTTTATGAATAATCCTCAGCAACAGATGGGTATACCAGAACATGCACGTACACGTTTACAAGCAATGCGGGGTGGGAATGGAAAACAAAGTCTATTTACCAGCGATTTATCTGTAAACGAATTTTTATTAGTCAAAGAAGCAGGTTTTGATCCTCTAGGACTTGTGCTTGGTTGTTCAATGTATCATATTGGCTTTCAGGCGGCGGCTTGGAATCAGAATGTAGAAATGACTGTACTTTCTGAAGCAATGTACAACGCTCGCGAATTAGCAATGAGTCGAATGGAAGCGGAAGCTTTGGCTTTAGGTGCAGATGGGATTGTGGGAGTACGCCTCACTGCCAGACATATGCCTTGGGAACCAAACTTAGCCGAATTTGTCGCGATTGGAACTGCAGTTGTAGCACGCGATTGCGCGGAGCGCAGCGGCAAAGCCGAACGCACTACCTCTTACCGTACCAACAAAGGCAAACCTTTTACAAGCGACTTATCAGGACAAGATTTCTGGACAATGTTAAACGCAGGTTATCGCCCTGTCGGCTTGGTATTGGGTAACTGCGTCTATCACGTTGCCTATCAAGGGTTACGTCAGTGGTTCAATAACATCGGTAAAAACGTGGAAATGACAAATTTTACCCAAGCACTATACGAAGCACGAGAATTAGCAATGGAAAGAATGCAAGTCGAAGCTGCTCATCTGGGGGCTGAGGGCATAATTGGCGCACGCATTCATGAAGGACAATACTCTTGGAGTTCCCATGTCATCGAGTTTTTCGCTTTAGGTACTGCAGTAGTCCCCACCCGCAGCGATCATCATATCCCCAAACCACAACTTATCCTATCGCTCAACGACCCACCATTAGAGAATACTGTATTCTCAACCCCTAATTCTCACACTAGCGAACACTAATAGTAGAGAAAAGGTACACTAGAAAATATCTTGGTTTAAGAAGGGTACTTCCGAGACGAATGCAAAACCCGGATGATAGTCACCGTCGTCGATGTTACCCGGTAAATCACGATATAAGGCGTTTGCAAAACAACCAGTTCCCTCGTCCCTTCAACCCGTCCAAGTCTGCCTATATGTGGGGAGTTCTCAAGCTGGGCAACAGCCGCCTGAATCTTTAACACAACGCGCACAGCCGCCGCCGGATGATCTCTGGCGATATAGTCATGCGCCTGCTCTACATTGCGAAGGGCTTTTTTCAACCATTTAATGGGCATTGGTTAGCTTTGCAAAAACAGCTTGAACCTCTTCATCGGTAGCATAATCCCCAGCGTCTGCTTCGGCAACACCTGCCTCAATCTCTGCTATCTGCCACTGGTAAACCTCAAGATAAAGGTCAATGGCTTCGTTTAGTACATACGTTCTATCACGATCAAGACCAGCCGCGATGGTATCCAAAATGACACGCTTTTCACTCTCAAGGCGGAAGGTAATGTTTTCTTTGCTCATACAATTCCTGACCATAGTTAAGCTCTCTCCCCTTAATATGCCTTGCAACGCAAGATCATGCAAGACAACGGGTATTCTCAACCCCCAATTCTCACATAGCGCGATCGCGCTTTAGTAGAGAAAAGGTATACTAAAAGCATTTGAAGAATATTTGTGTGACCATGCTATCCATAGAACAACTGATGCAGGAAGCATTGTCTTTACCAAGTGCATCAAGAGTACTCTTGGTAGAGAAACTAGTAGAGAGCCTTGAATTTGATATTGAGCCAGCAATTCAAGCAGCTTGGAATACTGAGGCAAAAAGACGAAGAGATGAAGTCCGAAGCGGAGAAGTTCAACCGATTCCAGGGGAAGAAGCTTTGACTCAGGTGAGGCGGTTGCTTGAGCAATGAAATTTGTATTTCACCCTGAAGCGCTCACTGAATATGCTGAAGCTGTCCAATACTATACGATGCAACGTGCTGAGCTAGCCCAAACGTTCATCAATGCAGTTGAGGATGCCGTCTATCGGATTAGAGAGTCGCCTACTCGTTGGCGTATAATTGAAGAGGACGTTCGCCGATGTCTAACACGAAAGTTTCCTTATGGAATTCTTTACACTATTGAGCAAGACTACATTCTCATTCTAGCTGTAATGCATTGTAGTCGAGAACCTGGATATTGGAAAAGTCGTAGAGAACACAAGCCCTCAGATACCTAACAAATTGCTGCACCGGACGGATGGCGATCTCCCGTATACTAAAGTTGTTCACCAAGAAAGAACTGAGAACATCTCCCCTTCTCAAGTTGAGACTAAATGAACACTTCATACTCAGGTTTTAAAGAAATATTCATTGGCTTGATACTTGTATGGGCTTTGCCTGCATTCTACAATTTTTTCGCCTCTGTTTGTCTTACAACTGTCTTTAAGGTAGCTCTAGCCGTAAGAAATGCACCTGACCAGAATGCTCACCTGCAACAATTGTTACTCCATCAGGCGCAACAGCACAGCAATATAGATTATCATCTGCCGTAAAACTGGCAATTACCTTGCCACTATCTAAATCCCAAACTTTGATGGTGTGATCCCATGAAGCGGAAACTACGTGCTTCCCATTAGGACTGATGGCAACTGAACACACCGTTGATGTATGTCCTGTAAGAATATCCTCTATATCTCCTGTCTGCAAATCCCAAACAATCAGAGTTTTATCACTTGAAGCGGAAACTATATTTTTTCCATCTGGGGTAATAGTGATCGCCTGTACCCAGTCACTATGACCTCTAAAAGTTTTGAGTTCTTTTCCTGACCACAAATCCCAGACTGTTAGAGTGTAATCTGAAGTTGTTACTACCTTTTGCCCATCAGGAGTGATAGCAACTGCGTATCCAGATGATAAGTCTTTAGCCAAATTTTTCAGTTCTTTTCCTGACCGTAAATCCAAGACAATGAGTTGACTTTCTCCTCTTGAAACGGCTAGTTGTCTATCAGGAGTGACGGCGACTGCTTTTACCGCAGTGTTATGTCCTTTGAAAACGTTTAATGGTAGTCCTGACTGTAAATCCCAAAGAATGATCTGTTCATCCTCTGAAGCGGAAACTGCCTGTTTACCATCAGGAGTGATAGCGACTGCCTTTACAGCTTTGGTATGAAATTTAAGAAGTTTCAGGGGAGTTCCTGATTGTAAGTCCCAAACTATGAGATTGTAATCGTCGGAAGCCGAAATTGCCATTTGTCCATTAGGAGTGATAGCTACTGCTTGCACAGAAAGCAAATGCCAAGTAGTTTTTTTCTGCCTTTCTCTTGATTGCAAATCCCAGATTCTAAGTTCATTGAATGAAGCTGAAACTGCAAGTTTACTATCAGGAGTGATGGCAACTGCTCTCACTTGCTCAGGATGCTTAGAGAAAGTTTTCCAGCGGTATGCTGTTCCTTGCTCTGAAATACCCCAAACAATTAGTTCTTGGTTAAATGAACCTGTAATTAACGTTTTCCCATTGGGAGCCATAGCAATTGAGGTTATTGAGTCGGTAGATTGGGTGAGAATTTGAAACACATTTCCTGTCTGCAAGTCCCAAATAATCAGGGTTTTATCACCTGAACCAGAAATTGCTTTTTGCCCATCAGGTGTAATAGCTACTGCTATTACCCATTTACTATGTCCAATAAGAGTTTTTAAGATATTTCCCGTCTGTAAATCCCAGATAATCAGGGTTGTATCGTCTGAAGCTGAAACAATATGTTTACCATCAGGAGTGATGGCAACTCCATTTACACCCTTGGTATGCCCAATGAGAGTTTTCAAGATATTTCCTGTCTGCAAATCCCAGATAATTAGGGATTTATCACCTGAAGCCGAGATTGCCTTCTGCCCATCGGGAGTTATGGCGACTGCATTTACTCGTTCGCTATGCCCCTTGAGAGTTTTTAAGATATTTCCTGTTTGCAAATTCCAGACAATTAGTGTATTGTCGTCTGAAGCAGTAACTACGTGTTTACCATTGGGAGTAATAGTTACTCCATTAACATAGCTAGTATGTCCAATAAGAGTTTTCAAAATATTCCCTGTCTGTAAATCCCAAACAGTCAGGATTTCATCGGTAGAAACAGAAATTATCTGTTTACCGTCAGGAGTAATAATTACTGCTTGGAAAGAATTTCTGATATCTCCTGTGAGAATACTCAATAATGCTCCCCCTGGTGGTGTTAGGTTGGGCGTCAAGGGACGCAGCCAGGGTGTGACATGAGACTTTTGCGCTTGTTCTAAAATTTTCAAAATTTCAGCATGTTTCTCTACATTTTGCTGCAATTTTATTTTACGCTTATTTCCAAATTTTATCTTTGTTTTTTTAATAGGTAAAAACCTACTAATCATTGTTACTGGTAAATTAACAAATATAATGAATAAATTCTGAGCTAATTGATGAAGGAGTGAAAAAATAATATTCCAAAGTAATATTCCTAAAGATATAGGTTTTTGAAGAATAGGTTCTTTTTTGCTTTTGATTTTCCTTTTAATCCAAGCTGGGCGATAGAAAAACCAACTGATAAGCTCCTGAGTTAGTTTGAGAAAGATTAAGAAAAGTAATATCGGTAATACTAGTACTACAGAAATGCCACCAATAAAATTACCAAACAGAGACGGAAACCAGAATAATGACTTTGGTACCGTAATTTCCTCGTCTACAAGGTTACAATGCATCAAACGTCCTAAAAGTTGCTCTGGTAGCTGTTTTGAATCATCTGCCAAAACATTTGCTGACAATCGAATAGAACCTTGAATCAATCTCAGACTTTCCTTCTTATCCTCAGGAATTTGGATGTCAGGCTGCAATGCCAAATCGTAATCTGTAATTAGCGGCTGTGGTGCTCCCGTGGAAACCTTATATTCAATAAACTCGAATTCAGTCATTAATTCGTACAAGTCATCTGCCATACTACTTATAGCTAAGTGATAGGGCAAATTCATGACATATTCTGCGTCTTCAGGTGACAGATTATCAAACTCATTCACGGCGATAGCGATTCTTCCACTTATTCAACTGGTCTTTGGCAATTAGCAAATGAACACCCGGAATTGTCAACCCAGTTTTCTCCAGAATGTCCTTACGATGCAAAAAATCCCGGAAACTCGCATGATACACGCTGTAGCGTCTTTGCTCGTTGATACGCAGGTCGTGTAAAAATTGTTCCCACTCGTTTAACACAGTCTGCACTATGCGGGCATCTTCCCCAGAAAAGTCACAAATCTGCTGCCGGGAAACAGGTTGTTTCACCTCTCCCAGAATATAGACAATCTTAATCTTGGCATCAGGTAGCGGAGTGGCAGTCATTCCCATACGTCGCCAGTGGAACTCGTAGTATCCCTGTAGACCTTGAGGGAAACTTTCGAGACTCAAGTCCTTGTACAGACCCTCTTCAATGTCTTGCAGTACATATCGCAAGTACATGAAGTTGTTCTCACTCTTATCGGTGATTTTGTTGGTAAATTCAACAATTGTCTCCTTTCGCTCTTTAATTCGCTGGCGCAGTTGTTCACTGCTATTGACACGGATCTGTATGTATTCCCGCACATCCCTCTGGCTATATGCTTGATAATCTAGCAGGTTGAAAAGCTGTACAGGTGCATAAGTCGTTAATGGCACTTCTACACCCCGCCGTCGTGTCATAATGAAGTAAACTTTTGTGGGCAAGTGGGGTGGCAGGTACAGGATATTGGCGTCCCTGTAGCTGGCTGAGTCAACCTCATCTAAAGCATCAATGGCAATCACTATAGGTTTACCATTTTTTCTTTGGGCAACCTGATCCAGCAGTTGACCTATGAACTCTCCATCTCGCGTTGCATTTGATGGTAAAAGGTTATAAGGGAGCTGGTAGCTGTCAATCAGTTGCTTGCAGACACTTTCCAAGAATTGGTCTGCCCGGTTTGGACCTTGCAATTGCACGTTGAAATGAGCAATGCACCCAGTATCCTGCACATACTTTGCCAGAATAGCACTTTTACCCATTCCAGGGTCGCCAATGATGCTAAAGTAACCGTTGGGCTGAGTGGAGATGAATTGGGCGATCGCCTCAAAAACATATTCACGCCCAACAAAATCCTTAGTTTTATCATCAATCAGTGCTTGGAACTTGTTGGGAACGCTTGAAAGCTGAGTCTGCTGTAAATCAGATTGTGGGGAATTTGACTTTACCCGATCCCATTCGGGCGACTGTAGTCAGTTGAATGTTATCGTGTGACCACTACCACCTTGAATTACTGGGGCATTGGTCTTGATAGCATTATTCTGTTCAGCTTCTCCACCATAAACATTCTGAAGATTCTGACCTTGAACCCCACTGCTGTTAATTTCTTGCTGAATCTCACGAGCAAGTTTTTCTATCTGTCTAGCAAACTCTGGTTCTTCGTTCATAACTACTTGTAAGTAAGCAGCAACCCGATCTAAGTCTGACTTAGAGCCTTTTTCAGCTGCCGCCAGAGCCGTTTCTGCCTTCAAGTTTCCGCGAAACTTGTCCCAAATCTTTTTCCGTAGCTCACTCATCTTAGCTAGGGCTACTTCCGTGAATTTTTCGATTGTCTTTTCAAAGGCTTTTGTTAAAGCGAGAGTTGCGATCGCTGCCGCTGTCAGTGTCGTTGGTTCCATAATTTAACAACAAAATCCGATATTACACTACTGTCTATATTTTTAACGTTATGCATGACATTTCCGGAAAATCCGAAAGCAATCCTCCTACAAAGCTTTTATATAAAATATTAATCACACTTCTCGCACTACTTTTTAGTTCTACTTCAACCTTTAATTATGAGTTTTAAAGGTAAGTATATTAAGTAATAAAAAGTGTAACGACTTGGTTTTATAACAAAATTAATTATTAATGTTTCAATTATTCTATAAAAGTTTCTATCGAATACTGATACCATTATTAAAAAAGGTAAAATCATCAAATAACCAATAATAGTAAGAAATCTAGAGCTATGTTTAGCCAAGGTACGAATTCTTACCTCATTTGCCGTCAAATTTTCCTTGTCTACCTCATCCAAAGCTTTGATATATAACCTATCAACAAACATCTTTCACCTATTTGAATTTGAATAAATTGATATAGGGCGTTCCCACTATCGCAACACTGTATCACTCCACTACATGTAGCCTAAAGGATTTTATGTTTTTAGCATTCCTGTATTAATATTCGCCTTAAGCCTGTACTGCACCATATGCAGGCTTTTTACAAACAAAATCAAGGCAAGCACCCTAAACAGCAACTTTCTTTGTATTTTTGTACTAATCTAATTATACCGATGCCATTTGATTAATTACTTGTTATTACTTAAACTTTACTAAGTTTTTATACTTCATAAGAAGAAAACTGCCTAATCAGGAACTATGCTAACCAGTAGAAGAAAGGTGTAACGGGATAAAGATAGCGTGAATTTGGGCGATGTAGTTATTCTAACTAAAAAGGAGTTCAAGGTTTAATTAGGGTTGTCTCCAGGCGATCGCACTTTGAGCAGGGTTAAATGAGAATAATCCTAAGCTAGGATCACTCTCAGTATTTGTCACCAATAAGCTTAAACTGCCATGACATCCCCATCGCGTGTTGTTCATAGCGACCCTGATATACTGGGGGGAACCCCTGTTTTTGTTGGTACGAGGGTGCCGATGAAAACTTTGCTTGACTATCTTGAAGCAGGTGATTCGCTTGATGAGTTTCTAGACCATTTTCCCAGTGTCAAACGCGAACAAGCGATCGCCGCCTTAGAATTAGCAAAGGAAATGCTGACTGCTTATGCGCATTCTACTTGATGAATGTGTTCCACGACCTCTTAAACGTGAACTCACTGACTATAAAGTACGAACAGTTGTGGAGATGGGATGGTTGGGTAAGAAGAATGGTGAACTACTGCAACTCATGATACAAGAAAGTTTCACTGTTTTATTAACAGCAGACCAAAATTTACGGTATCAGCAAAACTTGCAACAAGCTGGGGTTGCAGTAGTTGTTTTGATTGCATCCAGCAACCGCCTGAGCGCTTTGCTTCCACTGATGCCAAAGGTTCGCAATGTACTGGCGAGAATTGCTCCGGGTGAGGTTATTGAGGTTGAAGAGTAACAGCTTTCTAAAATTTCCCCGCCTCTATTTGCCTGACAACTGTTAGCGCCGAGTAACTCACACCTGCAGTACCTTCACCGGGATGGGTAGAATCACCAACTAGCCAGAGATGGTTAATAGGTGTACGATTGGCAAAACCAAAAGGACCAAAAGTGGGTATTCTTTGCCCAATACCACCAACAATACCCTGATCTCGTGCTGTGTAATGAGCAAAAGTGCGAGGTGTGGCTGCTTCCACATGAATGATGGTTTCTGGTTTCAGGTAAAAGAATTCAGCAAGATGAGCGATCGCTTCAAGTGTATACTTTTGTTTGAGTCCTTGATAATTTTCTGTATTCCACCACTGTTGAGGATCGACAAAAGAAGAAGCAATAATTGTTGCTTTCCCTGCCGGAGCACGCCCATCACCGGGATGACTAACAGAAACAAACAGGGAATTATTCTCTCCAACTGGACCATTAGGATTGTACATAAATTGGAGATGGGGTGGACATCCAAGAGGAATAGCGCTTTCATCTACACCCAAATACACTACAAACGCACCTGTTGCTGGTGGTAATTTTTCCACTCGCTGCTTATAACCAATCGGTGCTTTTTCTCCCAACAATTGTACTAGATTTTGTACAGTAACATTAGCAACCACATGGTCTGCTGATTCCGTCCACACTTCACCTGTTTTAGTATTACGAATTACTACCGCAGTTGCTTTGCCTTGTTCTACGTGAATATGTTCAACAGCGTGACGCATCAACAACTTACCACCATCTCTTTCCAAAGCAGAGACTAGGCGATCGCTCAATACCTGCATACTACCTTGTAAATGAAACAATCCATGCGGCAACTGTGATACACTCAAAGCTGTAGCTGCATAAAGTAGCGCTGTTTCCTCTGCACTCACTTGGGAATACAACTTGAGTTGCAGATCCAAAAACGTCCTCAACCGATTGTCATGCGCCAACTTATAGGCTCGCAAAGCATCCCCCACTGTAAACAAACTGTAGGGTACAGTAATTAGTGTATCACTCCGCACTGCCTTAGTTAATTGCCACAAATCCCACACATTACGCGGTGGTAGCACAGGATCGCGTCCTTGAAAATTCCAACTAGCTTGAAACAAAGTTGATATCAACTGCCAAAAAGGCTTACTGCCAGGAAACTGCTGACAACGTTCCTCATCCCACTTATCTGGATCGCGCCAAACATTAATCGGAGTCTTCTCTCCTGGTAAGTATACAGCACAAGCAGGGTCACAAGGCGTTGCTGCTGGCAAATCTATTTCTAATTCCGAGAAAATACGGTGATGAATACCTCCAGGTTCCAACCCTGCTACCTGAGTCGCTCCCACATCAAAGGTAAAACCCTTACGCTTGAAAGTAGAAGCACATCCTCCCGGAACAATAGCTTGATCCACAATTAAAACACTATAACCTCGACGGGCTAACAATGCTCCCGCCGTTAAACCACCAATTCCAGCACCAATAACAACAACACGAGATTTACCAGTGCCAACAGGATAAAGCATTGCTGACATATTTCTTAACATTTATCATCATAATTTTACAACACAAAACCAGAACTGCGATAATTTGATAATATAAGCTCACGCACAAGTAACAATGACTTCAACCCTGCTCAAATTTCCCAGTCTTCATGCTCCGGTGGTAAAATCCTTACCAAATGGTTTAACCATAGTCGCACAGCAGATGCCGATTGAAGCCGTTAACCTCAACTTGTGGGTTAAGGTAGGCTCAGCCGTGGAATCGGATGCAATTAACGGGATGACTCACTTCTTAGAGCACATGATATTTAAGGGAACTGAGTTACTACCAAGCGGTGAGTTTGAACGTCGAATCGAAGAGCGGGGTGCTGTGACTAATGCCGCTACAGGTCAAGACTATACTCATTTTTACATTACCACTGCTCCCAAGGATTTTGCTGATCTTGCGCCGATGCATATTAATTTGGTAAGGTCGGCAAGTATACGTGATGAAGGTTTTGAACGTGAGCGATTCGTGATTTTAGAAGAAATTAGACGCAGCTCTGATAATCCTAACCGCCGCACTTATCAACGGGCAATGGAAACGGCGTTTGATCGGTTACCATATAGACGTTCAGTATTAGGCCCAGAAGCAGTAATTTCTCAACTTCAAGCAGCACAAATGCGAGATTTTCACGCTACTTGGTATCAACCTCGATTCATGACTGCTGTGGCTGTAGGTAATTTGCCTGAGTCGGAGTTGATGGAAATTGTTACACAAGGATTTGAAAATACCACACCCGTTTCGGGTAGAGACGTTCCGGCGGAACGTCTCTACGATGTTCACCCAGAACCCGCGTTTACAGAAATAGTCCGTCAGGAATTTGTTGACGAAAGTTTAACTCAAGCACGGTTGGTGATGGTTTGGCGAGTACCGGGGTTAGAACGGCTACATCAAACTTATGCGCTAGATGTACTGGCAGGAATTTTAGGACACGGATGGACATCAAGGTTAGTTAGGGATTTACGAGAAGAACGAAAACTGGTTTCTCATATTTCCGTAAGTAATATCACGCAAGAATTACAAGGAATATTTTATATTTCAGCACAATGTGAAGCGGAAAACTTAGCAGTTGTAGAAGCACACATTGCCCAACATATCCGTTGTCTGCAAACAGAGTTGGCGACAGAAGCAGAAATCGCTCGCGTGCGCACACGAGAAGCTAATAGGTTTATTTTCGCTCATGAAACACCAAGCGATCGCGCCTCTCTATACGGCTACTACCAAACATTACTAGGAAACTTGGAAGGAGCGTTTAACTACCCAGCTTACATCCAAGCCCAAGAAGCAACCGACTTAATGCAAGCGGCACAAAATTATCTTTCCCCAGATGCTTACGGTGTTGTTGCAATCAAACCACATTAAACTAGAAGACTGGCTAATTGCTAATAGTTCATGGCAATTAACAATTAACAATTAACAAATAGCATTTCCCTAATTTTATGCTTTGGTCTGAAATTGATGCTCATATTAGCAAGGTTTGCGGCGAAAAATTCCAATCGCAAAAGCGGCATTCAGTTAGCGGTGGATGTATCAACCAGGGTTATGCGGTAAGTGATACACATAAAACTTATTTTGTCAAGCTTAATAATGCCTCTCAAGTAGCGATGTTTGAAGCAGAGGCGCTGGGTTTAAAGCAAATGCTGGCAACGGCTACCATCCGCGTTCCCAAACCTATATGCTACGGTGTGGCTGGTGATTCTGGCTATATAGTGTTGGAGTGGCTAGAAATGGGTGCGGGTAATACTAAATCTTGGGAAGAGATGGGGCGCAAGTTGGCAATGATGCACAAGTCTAACCCCCCTCAGTCCCCTACCCCCCTGCCTACGGCATCCCCCCGAAGTTCGGGGGGAATGAGGGGGGTGGGGGTGGGTTTTGGTTGGGACATAAATAATACCATTGGTAGTACACCCCAAATTAATACTTGGACAGCAGACTGGGCAGAATTTTACGCCAAGCATCGTCTGGGTTATCAATTCCAACTAGCAAGGCGACGGGGAGGTTCTTTTGCCCAAGAGCAAGAATTATTAGCGGCGATTCCGGAAATATTGACACATCAAACCCAACCTTCTTTGGTACATGGTGATTTGTGGAGTGGTAATGCTGGGTGTACAATATCGGGAGAACCAGTGATTTTCGATCCTGCTACTTATTATGGCGATCGCGAAGTTGATATCGCCATGAGTGAACTTTTCGGCAGCTTTCCCGCCGGATTTTATCGTGGTTATAACGAAGTCTGGCGTTTAGATGAAGGTTATGAGCAAAGAAAAACTCTATATAACTTGTATCATATTCTCAACCACTTTAATTTATTTGGTGGCGGATACCTATCACAAGCAAATCGGATGATTGCACAAATTTTGCAGATAAGAAGATGACTATAGCTAAACCTCACATTCAGCAAACCAATCCACCAGGTTCTCCCAGAAATACTCTACCCACGATGTATGATTTACCAAGTGAACATCCAGAGGAACCAGGTTTGCCCGACGAGTATCATTTATGGCAGGCAGAACTGCTAAGTTACACAATTAAACCTCCCACCTATCCCCCAGATAGAGTTTTCACTGCCATTGACTTGAATCTTTACGCTCAACAACAAATTGAACTTGAACGACAAGGAAAGGAATTAGCTCAACAAAGAGCAGAGCAATTATCTCAACGATTGCAGCAACTAGGCATTAACCCTGATGATGTAACATGAATTACGAAACAGCGTGCAAATACTTGATTGCTCAATCTAAAACAACTGAGGAAAACTCAGATGTTCTATTATTGCGCCTTACTCAGGGAAAACCACCAGTACCAGGTCAAATCACTTCTATTTTATTAGCTTTGAAGGTGGTGTTTGAAGAACTTAAAGATGCTAATACTATAGACAAAGAACTGGCTTATGCTTTATATTTGTTGAGCATGAGGACTCAACAGTTATTTGCAGCAGGGTATAAAGCAGGGGTTGATTGGCCCCCACTTTTGAAAGAAGATTTGCTCAGAATTGCGATCGCTACTGAGGGTGTCTTTTCTGGAAACTGGCAAAACTTACATTAACGGTTGCGCAATTCGGCTTCTAACTTATCTAAGTCAGATTTAAGCAAAACTGTCATTTGTCCGGTGAAGGCTTTACCTTGCCTTGGTTGTGCTACCTCTACCCAGTATACATAGCGATCGCCTACTCGTAACTCTCCCCGCAAAGCTTCCCGAATGGGAGTTTTAGCGAAACGAGCCGAGTTAATTGCACTCTGGTTGGGATACTGATATACTACCTCAGCCCGATTAAAGTCTTGATAAATATCTAACCCGTAAATTACCCGTAAAGATTCTTGCAGCCGCTCAAATGTCATGCCGTTAATGGCATCATACATGGCAATGCGTTCATTACGAATTCTACTACGGTCTTGTGAAAACTGCACCCTGCCTGGAGGCAACACCGATGCTTGAAAAGTGAATCGCTGGGCTGCGGTATCACTCTTTTGTACAAATAATTTCTCTCCTAGTCTAGGGGTAAGTGTGGGATGTGCTTTAATCCAAGTACCCACCTCCTCTGTAGTTTGCCCTGGTAAGGCATGAGCGGGAGAGTTAAAGACAAAAGGGATGAGAGAAAAAGGTAGGATTAAAAAGTTAAGCAGTGGTTTTTTTAGCATTTCTTTAATGGCTATCAGCCTGGGATTAAAATCCCAGGTAATGAAGCAGTCGTGCAAAAGGGAGTAATCTTAGTTTTCCCAATTGCTTTGCATTAATTAACGTTTACAGCTTTTACAAATCAGAAAATAGGACTTAAGTCCGCACCTTAAACCCACAATTTTTGTAGATACGTTACATGTAATACCAATTCTTCTTATAGTTGCCACACGTTTTCACCCCCCAACCCCCCTTAAAAGGGGGGCAAGAAGGGATCTTGTGTAGCCAGCTTTCAGAGAAATGGTATAACGTCTCTACAAGATGTCGTATTTAAAGAGGGTTGTAAAAACCGGATTTGGTATTACGCTGGCGAGACAGTTACGTCAGTCTTGAGTTATACTAGTAATCGCTGATTGTACTTCGTCTTCTTCCATCGCTTTGTCTAGGCGATCGTTCGCATCCTTAGCAAGCTTGGCAAAAGCCACATTGGAAACTAATCCTCCTGCGCTGGTCATAGTCCCAGAGGAAACCTGACCTGATAGTATAAGATATACTCCTGTAAAACTGACAGCCCCACTCAATACAGTTGCACCCAAGAATACGTTAAAGGCTAGTTTGGCTTGTCTAATGCGCTCCTTCAAGAAGCTGGTTTCTCGGTTAAAGTCATTATTTTGATTCAGCATGTCTTGTGCAAAAGCGGGATGAAATACTGAATTCCCGCTTGCTGACTATTGTCGAATAAGTAAAATCTGATATTGTGGATGATGGATGTTGATGATCTGCAACCTGTAAAAATTTTTCTAGAAGTATCTAGAAACCTGTAATTTCAAGCCTTTCACCTTGATTGTCTCGATTATACTAGGAATGCCCATCTTCCATGCAGAACTTGCCGATCATCCGCATTTTGATTTGGAGCGTATTAGCATTTTGAGTGTGTCAGAATCTAAACCGAAGAAGAATAAGAAGAGTTGTGTATTAACTGATAGTGGTAGAAAGAAGCTAAATCAAGCTTTGGGTAAACAATATTCAAAAGGCTATAAGATCGTAGAATTGGCAGAAGGCGCTGGTATAAATCGTGATACGATATCAAATATATTAAGTAAAGAGCCAAAACCTGTAACCTGGAAATGTCTTAATGAGTTATTTAGCTTCCTTGGCATTGATTTAGAGGAAAGTGACTTTGAGAATCCTCCAAAGAACCAAGTACTAATGGGTAGCCAAAATCCATCTCAGGTATTGCAAAAAAGCGACGACTTTATTCTCCTGACATCTAACAGTGAAAAACTCAAAAATGCTCTCTGGAAGCTAAACTACTTTAACCAGCAAAACTTATTCGACGACGCGATTAGCCAGGTTAAGCCAGCAGCAGCTTTTTTAATCCACGGCAAACCTAATTATGGGCAAAGTTGGTTAGTTAATCTACTTAAGTATAAGGTTCCTTACCATACAGATGCTTGGCAGAAGGGAATTTACATTAAGCCTCATCGCAAAGATATCCAAACTCTTTGGCAAAGTCTAGCTAATGAACTGAAAACCGATCCTTCAGCAGAAGCAGTAGTAAAAGAACTTTACCAGCACTGGCAAACAAGGACGGTAATTATAGCTCTCCATGATGTAGATTTGATTGCCGGAAGTTGTTTGCAACAGTTTATAAATGAGCTTTGGCAGCCTTTAGTGGCAAGGGTAAATGGTGTTCCTTTACCTCAAAGACGCCATCGAATTGTGCTATTTTTAGTTGACAATAAAAACTCGAAGTTGAAGTTAGAAACATCCATATCTTTGGGAGGTAAACCAGATAGAAATAAACCTCACATTCCCTTAGCGTTACAAGAAATAGAACCTTTTAACCAAGATTTGATAGAAACTTGGGTTGGAGTTCAATCTGAATTACTTTCGCAATTATGGGAGAGTTTAGAACCTATAGAAAAAGTTATGGGGGAGATAATAGAACGGGATAATCAGCCTATCTCTGTTTTGAAAGACATTTGTCAGTGTTTTGAGTTGAACTGGGAACAAGATATAGCCGGAAAGCTAGCATTATGAGTAACGTGCAATTAGAATATACAGGTGAGCAAAAATACCAGCCCAAGCCAAACGCAAGTACTGAGTTTGTCAAAGGAAAAGTGTATCCTTATTTACCTTGTAAAGACTTAGTTAAAGCTGTTAATTTGGCAATTTATCTTCAGCGTCCTCTGCTACTACAAGGGGAACCTGGGTGTGGAAAGACTTTACTTGCGCGTGCGATCGCTTATGAATTTGCTCAGCGTTTGAAAGTCGAAAACTATCCCTACTTTCCTTGGTATATTAAATCTACCACCCGTGCCAAAGATGGTTTGTATATCTACGATGCTGTTGGGCGCTTGCGTGATGCTCAATTAGTTGGCACAGATTATAAAACTTACTTAAGTGGAGAAGAAACAAAAAAACTGTTTGAGCGGCTCAAAGACCCTTATGCTTATATTAAATGGGGAGCTTTAGGAAACGCTTTTAAAGAAGAAAAACATCGTCCAATTGTCTTGATTGATGAAATAGACAAAGCTGATATTGACTTTCCTAACGACCTTTTGCTTGAATTAGAAGAACAAAGATTTGTAGTTACAGAAACTGGAAATACTATTGAAGCCAAGCAACCACCCATTGTGCTAATTACCAGCAACAGTGAAAAAGAATTACCTGACGCCTTTCTCAGACGCTGTATTTTTTACTATCTTGAATTTCCTAGTAAAGAAGATTTAATCAAGATTGTAAACGCTCACTTGGACAAGCAGTTGTCAACAGAATTAGTCAAAGCAGCAGTTGAGCAATTTATCGAACTGCGAGAGAATGGAGCTAGCAGAAGAGACGGTAAAAAAGCTAGTACTAGTGAATTACTCGACTGGCTACGTTGGCTGAAGCGTTATCCAGAACAAGAAGCCTTGGAGATTGTGAAAAACATTGCGGATCATCTTCCCCTACTGGGAGCTTTGCTCAAAACTAAAGAAGATCAAGATTACTACAAGAGGAAGAATTAGTGAATGAGCAAAAGCCACCTCTATTTGATCTGTTCATTGGGCTGCGAGAAGAAGCCGGACTACCTCTAACTATTGACCAGTATGACATGTTGTTGCAAGCTTTGGAGGGTGGATTTGGCATTGCCAGTCGTGAGGAGTTAAAGCAAATCTGCCGACTGCTGTGGATTAAATCAAAATCTTCGCTTCAAGCAGAACGATTTGAGCAATACTTTGAACAGTACTTTGAGCGCTTCGATTTTCAACCTGAAAAGGAAACACCACGTACCACGATACCAAGCAACACACCCGTAGGGGCGAAAAACCATTCGTCTCCACAACCTGATACACAAATTTTAGACACTCCACATCCATCTGTAGGAGGAGTTTCACAAATCCCCTCGGCGATGCGAGGAGAACTTCTTCCTGAACAACCTTTTAGAGAAAGTCGCTACCAATTGAGTGTCAGAGACTTTCCCGTAACTCGACGCCAAATCCAGCAAAATTGGCGTTACCTGCGCCGCCCCATTCGAGAAGGAGCATTAACGGAGGTAGATATAGAAGCTACTTTACAAAAAATTAGCCAAGATGGAGTTTTTCTGGAACCCGTGCTGATGAAAAGTCGGATTAATCGGGCAGAATTACTACTTTTGATAGATGCTTCTAATTCAATGGTTCCTTTTCATCTTTTGTCTCAGAGATTGGTTGATAATCTACAGGGGGGGCGTTTAGGCAAAGCTGATATTTACTACTTTCGCAATTGCCCCAGAGATTACTTATACCTCCATTCCCATCGTCCTGATGCCCTAGCTATTAATGACTTACTGCCGAAGTTGCATTGTCAGCGCACTGTTGTTTTAATTGTAAGTGATGGAGGTGCTGCTCGTGGTGGCATAAATCGCGATCGCATCAAACTGACAAGAGAATTTTTGGATAGGTTTACTCCTTATGTTCGTCATCTCGCGTGGCTAAACCCGATGCCAGAGGAGCGCTGGCAAGACACAACTGCCCAGGCAATTTCTCAACTAGTACAAATGTTTGAACTCAATTACCAAGGATTTAAAGCAGCCATTTAACTAAGTAATAAAATACTGGGATTAGCCAGGATATAATGGAGTAAATCAGACAATTACTCCATTCCCAA
>NZ_JACXAE010000059.1 GCF_014698965.1 Iningainema tapete BLCC-T55 | reverse complement strand
AAAATTGAAATCTACCAAGTCGAAATGGTTCGGATCACTTCGATTGCCAAGTTACCCGTTCATATTGATGGGCATCCAATTGGTGAAGTACCTGTTACGTTTAAAGTGGTTAAACAGGCATTGAAAGTAATTCTGCCTGCTTTCGCTACACCTACTTATCAACTTCAAGATGATCCCAATCCACCTGTTGCGCTCCCAGTTGATGCGCACACCACAGACGTAGTTACTGGATAGTTGGAAGGACTGCGATCGCACATCAACATTTACTAAGGACAAATGACGACCTAAGTAGTTAATTTTATTTGTACCGACCTACTTACAATCAACAAAGGTGGATTGGTATATACTAAAGAAAAACATTGTGATAATGACATGGTTTTGTTGGATCACTTTCATCCTCCGCTCAGCCAGCGTCGGCATTGGCACGCCTTTCACAATGCTTGGGCAACTTACATCGCCTCAGATTTGAACCAGCGCCTTCCACAAGGATATTTTGCAGAGCCAAATGTACAGTTTGGTATTGAAATTGATGTTGCCGCCTTTGAAGAATCGGTTCAAGCAGGAGTTGACTTACCAATCGACGCTCAACAGCAATGGAAACCGCCAAAACCATCGCAAACCTTATCATTTCAGCCGACTAGTGAAGCTGTCGAAATCAGCATTTTTAACAGTGAGGCAGGACCGATTTTAGCAGGAGCGATTGAACTTGTGAGTCCTGCTAATAAGGATCGACCAAAACACCAAGATGCGTTTGTAGCAAAATGTCAAACTTATCTTCAACAAGGGATTGGACTTGTGGTGGTTGATGTTGTCACTAGTAGAAATGCGAATTTGCATGACGCATTGATTGCTAAAATAGGCACAATTGCTCCGCAAACTTCTAGAGCAAATGCAGGTTTAAAACGAGACATCGGGTTGTATGCAGTTGCCTATCGGGTGGTGGAGCGTTCAAACCAATCGAGCTTGGATATTTGGCTTGAAAGCTTTAGCATCGGTGAAAAACTGCCAACCTTACCGCTATGGCTACGCGGCGAACTTTGCATGAGCGTTGATTTAAATGCGACTTACGATCGCACTTGCCGCGAACAGCGAATTTTACTTTTGTAATTGTCATTCATAAGTGTAAGAATTTATGGTTTGACGAGCTAGGCTGACAGCAGATGATAAAATGGATGCTGCTTGTTCAATTTCTTCACGGGTTGTAAATTTGCCGATGCCAATACGTAGCGCTCCTTCAATTAAATTAGTAGGTAATCCCACAGCTTGAAGGACGTGAGAAGGAGTTTCTACACCCGATGAACAAGCAGCTTACGAAGCAGGCGACGATATTCCTTTGTCCAGTAATGATGACACCAGAGTGTGATAAACTCTAACGTATGAATTTAGTTTTCGTAAATGTACTGCGAGTAATACCTTTGCAAAGCAGCTTCTGCTAATTTTTGCAGTTCTGCTTTATCTTGGTCGGTAAGACTTTTCCATAAAGGTTCCGCAAATTTCAGTACAGTGATTTCTTTGAGGCGGCGCTCGAATTTTTCCAATGGCTTTGTCAGCATGATAGCTTCAATCTCACAGTCAAAAACTAGCAGATACTCTTTGCCAGGAGCAGGACGAGTTCCACGTCCTAATTGCTGAACGTATATTACTTTACTTAGAGTTGGACGTGCCATTAACAGCACCTCTGTTTCTGGTGAATCCCAACCCGCGTTTAAAATATCACAAGCACAAAGAACTTGAATTTCGCCAGCCTGATAAGCCTCAAGAATTTCTTGCCTCTGGCTATGCCCCATTCGTTCAGAAACGTGAGCAGCTTGGACACTACGCCGATTGAATTCAGAAGCCATGCGTTCTGCATGTTCTACATCAATGCAGAAACATACCGCTTGCTTGCCCAAAGCATGATTGATATAAGTATCAGCAATTAATTGATCGCGCAGGGGAACAAAAAGATATTTGCCCAAATCCCCACTGCGGTAGTCAACTCCATTGAAGCGAATATTAGTTAGATCGACGTTGGTACGAACTCTCACACACCGAATAGGTACAAGCAATCCACTGGCGATCGCATCTTCCAAATCTAGTCGATGAGCATAATTTTAAAATATCTCGATCAAGGATTGCCCCTTGCTGTCTTTCCGGTGTGGCAGTTAATCCTAAAATAAATTTGGCTTTAAAGTAACCAAGGACTTTCCGATATGTTTCTGCGGCAGCGTGATGAGCCTCATCAACAATAATGTAACCAAACTCCCGCTCATTAAAGTTAGTTAGTGAAGCTGCCATTGCTTGAATGGTTGACAAGACAATCTGAGTATCTGGTTTAAGATGACGGTTGCGATAAATGGCAGAACTAGCATCCTTCCAAATCTCTGCAAATCTTGCCTGGGTTTGTGACAACAGGGGAGTTCGGTGAGCTAGATACAGAGTTTTCAATCCAAGATTTCGAGCATCAAACAAGGCAATATGGGTTTTGCCTGTACCTGTGGCATGAGTTAACAATGCAATTGTCTTGCCTTGGTTTCTTAGCTCAATTAGCTGCTGTAGTGCATCAGTTTGATGTTCGCGTAAAGAGATTTCACTTCCTTGTTGGCGAGGCAAAAAACCATCAAGAGTTCCTTGTGCAATTTCATGCTCAAGAAACAGAAGCAATTGTTCTTTGATCCGTTCTCTATCAACAGCTAGCTGAACATCTGTCCATCGATAAACTTTCCATCTTATACTATTAGCTCATAAATTTATTTCTGGGCGGGTTGTATTTAGAATAAAATAGTTACGCTCTTGTTTTTACTATTTTTTACTATTATGGAATCTAAAGTTATTTTTGGCAACGCTGTTACTGAAAGCGCAAGTCGAGGGGGATGGTTCTTGGGTCACTTTATCACCCCTGTGGAAGATCCGCGCTCAACTGAAGCACTAGAAGTGAAGTGGGCTAACCATAAAACTGGAGACAGCAGAAAGGAGTGGGCAGTAAATAACGAAGCTACTACACTTTCTATCTTAATCAAAGGGCAATTCCGCCTTACTTTTGAGGATAGAGAGATTGTACTAGCTAGTGTTGGTGATTATGTTCTTTGGTGTCCTGGTGTGGGGCATACTTGGGTTGCTGAGTCCGACTGCACTATTGTTACTGTGAGATGGCCGTCCTTGTCAGGCGATAGTGTGGGAATATAATTTTTATAAATATTTCCCATAATAGAAAGGACAGGCAAGATGCCCATCCCACAAGAAATGCACTTTGGATCACAAATACACAACGCCAATAATTAAATTGTGTTAGAAGCGGTGACGCCCTCGCCCTACTACCAGATCCCGTTCATGCTCACGCATATCAGCAGTAGTTGGTGTTTTGAATCCAAAATAGGCGGCAATTATTGCTGTAATTGCATGAAGCCAAACGTTGTTACCAAAGATTGGTATTAAGCCAAATACCGTATTCAGAACTGGCAGCAATCCCATAATTGCCAGCACTCCATAAAAGATTGCCACACCACGTGCGTAACGACGCGCTCTGATGTACCTGTTGTAAGAAACCAATCCCCAAATACCGACAGCTAAATGCACAATGTTATGGAGAATATTAATGGGGAATGCTTCTAGCAAATAACCATATCCAGTCTTAACAACAACAGCCGGTCCACCAGTACCGGGTGTTGCAACCATACCTGGTATAAAGCCAAAAATACCAAGTAGTATAAACACGATGCCGCAAATCAGGGCAAAATAACGTGTTCCCATAGTATTGAGCTAATAGTAATAGCAAGAATTTTTATTACTATCAAGATAGCTCACCATAAAGAATAAATTTGCCTATCCAAAGTGATATTTTTGAGAATTTGATGTTAATAAATGTTGTCTTTAAGTAAAGTTTTGTGTGTTGGTACAATTAGTTTAGGACGACGCGATCGCGTCCCCTTCTTTTTGCTTGATACAAAGCTTTTTCTGCAGCATTGATCAGAATAGTAGGCTCAGTTTGTGGTTCGGGAATAATGCAGGCGACACCTACACTAACAGTTAGTACATTAGCAGGAAGACCATCAATCCCTGGATAATCACACTCAATTGCTAAAGCTTTGACTTGCTCTCGAATATTTTCCGCCATTTGTAAAGCCACTGTAGCATCTTGTTGAGTGAGAATGGCAAATTCTTCTGGTCCATAACGAGCCGCTAACACTGAACTACGTTCGTATTTAACATTTGTTACCTCATTGTTAGTATAAAAGCTATTATTGCTCAATGTACGCCTAACAACATTACGAATAGCGTTAGCAATTTGGCGTAAGCAATCGTCTCCGGCTGTTTCTCCATAAGTTTTATTGTAAATTTTGAAATAGTCGATATCACATAAAATTAGCGATAAAAAGCGGTGTGAGCCTGCATCCCATAACTTTTGCAGGTATGTGTTAAAATAACGGCGATTTGCTAGCTGAGTTAGTTCATCTAAATGAGAAAGTATACGTAACTGTTGGTTTTCATTTTCTAGCTGTTCAACACGAGTACTGTCAATTTGCTGTTGTGTGTTAAGTTGCTCTCGAAAATACAAGCGGTACAACTCACAAGCAGGGGAAGCGCTCTTGCCCACCAAATTCACCAGCCCCATACTCTGTAACTTATACGCTAGCACTGGCTCTAACTTCACGGGACTTGTAGCTGTTACCACCTGATAAAAACCAGATCTTAGTTCTGGCTGACTTTGCAACGCTAACACGTACTGCCTCAAATGCTCCTGATAAATTCCTGCTTCAAGGGGTGCTTGTTGCAAAAGCCTTCCCAGATCCCTTTCCAATCCCCCCTTGCCTACCAAGTGATACAAAGCTAGCCGCACCAAATAAGGATGTCCCCCCACCATCGCCATCAACTTATCAGCCTCCGAACCATCTGCCCAGTTGAGTCCGTGACGTTCTGCCAAATCTTCTACCTGCTGTTTTGTAAACGGCGGTAACTTGATGGGCAAACCAATATTAAATGGCGATTGAGTTAATCTCAAGGGAACAAGAATTTCTGTGCTGTAAGCCATCACAAGGCGGAGTTTTTGCCAATTATCCACTCTTGTCGCTTGTTCATACCAAGATCGTAGCATTGGCAAAAAATCTGCGGCAATGTCTGGATGCTCAAATACCCAATCCAATTCATTTAATGCCAGAACAACAGGACTTTGCAGGGCGGGTAGTAAATACTCTTGGAAATAGAGTGAGCAACTAATCTTGCTGCCCATTTCTTCGTCCCAATAATCATTGAGTTTTGGCTCTAGCTTTAATTCCCGACTCACATTAGCACAGAACCAGCGTAAAAATTTATCTAGATTGGCAAATACTGCTTTGTCTGCTTGTTGAAAATCTAAACTTACTGTGCTATATCCCAGGGTTGCCGCATGAGCTAAAATCCGTATAATTAGGGAACTTTTTCCCATTTTTTTTGGCGCTTTGATGCATATGACACATCTTTGCTCAGCTATTTGTGCGTATACTAGTTCTTCAACAGGTGGACGAGGGATGTAAAATTTGGAATCAAGGGATACAGGACCATTGGGAAATTCTAGGGATATGGCAGTAGCTGTGCGATTAAATTCTCTAATTAATTGCTGCTGCGCCCTGCTGAGACGCCGCAGTTCTAAACTGGCGCGGAAGTTAGATTTATTAATAGGTTCTTGCCAAAAATCACTTAACAACTGCCATAAACTAGAAGCTACTTTCCTGACTCGCTCTTCTCCGTAGTGTGCTTCAACTGCTATATTGGTGTAAGTTTTTCCCTCCCACGAAGAGCGCAATACCATTTCTTGAAGAGGTGTCAAAGCATTTGGCAGGTTTGCCTTTAGTAGTAGTACAACTTCATCTATACTCATCAGTCATTAGTTCTATTTTGAGATCAGGTTTTCCCAGAATATTCTCTGGTGTAGAAAAAGTTTAGGTGGTAAAAATTTAGCTTATTGTAGCCTCCATTATCGGAATAACAGTTACAATCTGAGAAAAAAGCTACAAAATTATCTTGACATTTTTTAAAAAACATGAAACTTTTGTGGTCAAATGATTACAGCTTTATTCATATAGGCTTTAACTGTCTATTAAAGTATTTTTTTGTAATATAATATACTATTCTTTAGACATATTTAAATTTACTCTGAAAAAAATGTAGCCAGCTTTTCCAAAATTTCGCCTGAGATGGAAAGAAGACAGGTTACATTTTTCCGTTTACGTTTCTCTAGCTTCCATACACATTAGTGATAGTTGCTGATATATATCCAACTCATTCATAGCTAAGTTAACAAATTGTTAACTTCTCCAACTCTTTTCTCGCTTTTACGGTCTGGGTGCGATCAACAGCAAAAGAAGGAGCGATCGGATATCTTCCTCATCATACTGAAGGCTATGCATATAGAAGAATCAGCTACTTGTAAATCCACAGATGCTTACCAGGGTCAAGGCAGTCTGGAACGATTATCTCCACTCAAAGTCACCAAGAGCGTTTACGCTCGTCTAATCAAGACGACGGTTGACTTACGTGTGAGTGTTCGTAGATTTTAAATCAGGGCAAGGTATTTGAGTGGGACGAATCAGGGAAGTTAGTGAAAATGAAGGGGACGGACAAAAATATTACTAAACAGACAGCACAAGAGGCTTTACAACGCCAACTCAAGCAGGATCAACTTTTAAAAAGAATGCGCTCTGGCATTCACTCCTGCTCACGGCTGGAGCCAATGCTGCAAATAGCAGTGGAAGAAGGCAGGCAGTTTTTACAAACGGATCGTATGATCATTTGTCGCTTTCTTCCCGATGGTAGCGGAGTAGTAGCTTTTGAGTCTGTGGCAGCACAATTGACTTTGATTCAGGGCATGGATTTGCCAATTTCTCTGCCTGCCACAATCCGCAATAAAAGTGTTGATGGTAGTTTATCTTACATCATACAAGAGTTCGACCATTATATTAAACGTGTAATTAAGGCATCATGTCAATATGAGGTCAAAGCAAGCTTAGTTATTCCCATTATTTTGGGAGTAGAAGAATTGGAGCCGACGTTATCGGAGCGCCAAAATCCCTTGTGGGGATTACTAATTGCCCATAACTGCCTAACTGAGCGCACTTGGCAGTCATGGGAAATAGATGGGCTTGAACAGTTAAGTGTACAAATAGCGATCGCCGTCCAGCAAGCCCAACTTTTTGAGCAAGTGCGCCGAGAAATCGCCTTAAAGCAATTTTCGCAAGCGATCGAGCAGGAAAAAACTCTTCAGCTAGATAGCACCCTCGAAGAACTCAAACAAGCCCAAGGACAGTTATTACAGAACGAGAAAATGGCGAATCTCGGTCAACTAGTAGCGGATATGGCTAACGAAATTAATAACCCCGTTAACTTTATCCATAACTCCTTGCATCCCGCTAGTCATTATGCAGAAGATTTAATTCGGCTCATTGAACTTTACCAACACTTCTATCCTGACCCAGGAACAGTCATTACCACACAAATTCAACGTCTCGACCTCGATTTTATCAAAACAGACCTGCTAAAATTGTTATGGTCAATGCGAGCAGGGTCTGAGAGGATCACAGAGATTGTCTTTGCTTTGCAGAATTTTTCCCATTTTGATGATGGTCAAATGAGAAAAGCCGATCTGCACGAAGGAATTGAAAGTGTTTTGCGGATTTTACAACACCGCCTCAAAGAACAGCCAGATAAACCAGGTATTCAAGTAATTAAAGAATTTGGGGATCTGCCATTAGTTGAATGTTTCCCTGGGGAACTAAATCTGGTATTCATGAATATCCTCACCAATGCTATTGATGCTTTGGAAGACAGAATGAGGCTAGATTTCTCTTTCATGCCCGAAATTTTGATTCGCACACAAGTGGTTAGCAGCCACTTGTCATTAGTAGGTGGCAACGAATATAGGGAGAAAAATTCCAAGAAACAAAAAGTCATAATTCGGATTTCCGATAATGGCAAAGGCATTCTTCCCCACATTCAAAGACACATATTTGAACCTTTCTTTACCACCAAACCTATGGGTAAAGGTAAGGGATTGGGGCTATCTATTAGCGAACAAATTATTGTTGATAAACATCAAGGTAAGCTCAGGTGTAACTCTCGCATTAATCAAGGTACAGAGTTTGTCATTGAGATGAATACAAAAGCAAGAAACTACGCCGACATGAGAAAACAAGCTAGCTTTTAGGGGGATATTCTTGAACACACAACAAGATACCCGACTTCTTTAAGAAGTCGGGTATCTTAGTTTAAAATAATAACGGTATGAAAAGTATCGCCATGACTTCAACCGTTCCTTTTAAAAATCGCAAGTTACCCTCCCAAGCATTAGGAGCTAAAGCTTTCCATTGGCTGAACATCATCAGCTTATCGCTCATGCTTACCAGTGGACTACAAATTTACAACGCTAACCCGGTTTTTGGTGGGCGTGAGGGATTACACATTCCTCTGATATTTACTTTAGGTGGTTGGCTTGCAGGAGGTAGGCATTGGCATTTTGCTGCTATGTGGTTATTTTCTTTGAATCTTTTCTGGTATGGAATTTATATTTTAGTTACCAGGCGTTGGCGACATCGGTTTGTGGGTGTTAACGATCTTAATGCTTTGCAAAAAAGTAAAAATCCTCAACGTCTAGTTTATGCTTGGCATCGGATTGTTTATACGGCGATTTTTCCTGTTTTGTTGCTGGCTTTGTTTACGGGTATTGGTATGTATAAGCCTGCTCAATTTCCTTGGATTGTGGAGATGTTTGGTAGTTGGCAGGCTTTGAGAGTTGTTCACTTTTCTTCGGTGCCAATTGTGATTGTTTTTGCGATGCTTCATTCGTGGTTGGGGCGGAGGGCTGGGGGTGAGCGGCTTACGGAATCTATGTTTTGGTGAATTGAATATAAAATCAGATAATTATGAGTTTAATTCGTGTATCTCGTGGTTTGACACGTCGTCAGTTTTTTCAGGTTTCTGGGTTTGCTGGGTTGAGTTTTTTTCTGGGTGGTTGTGGTGCGCCTTTGTTTGAGGATTTGGTGGGGAAGGTTTCTGAACCTTTGAATCAAAAGGTTGAGGCTTTGCTGTTTAATCCGCAAAAGCTTGTTCCAGAGTTTTTACCAAGTGAGGTTGAGCCAGAGGGGTTGATTGTTAATACTTTTAGGAATACTCCAGTTATTGATGAACAGAAGTATCGTTTGATTGTTGATGGGGAGGTAGATAATCCTCTGAGTTTAAGTATGGCTGATGTTCGGGCTTTATCTAGTACTTCGATGATTATTCGTCATGTATGTGTTGAGGGTTGGGCGGCGATTGTGCAATGGGGTGGGGTTCGTTTGCGAGATGTTGTTGCTCTTGCTCAACCTCGAGCGAATGTAAGATATGTTTATTTCAAGTCGGCTGATGGCTATTATTCAAGTTGGGATATTGCTTCAGGACTACATCCCCAGACTTTGTTGGCTTATCAAAAAAATGGTGAACCTCTGCCTGTTGATAATGGTGCGCCTTTGCGTTTGGCTTCTCCGGTTAAACTTGGTTATAAGCAAAGTAAGTGGGTGACTCAAATTACACTGGTTAGTCATTTATCGCTTTTTAAGGGTTATTGGGAAGATCAAGGTTATGAATGGTTTGCAGGACTTTGAAAATTTGTTAATAGCTATTAGCAATTAACAATTAACAATTAACAATTAACAATTATGAACTTTTTAAAAAAGTTAAATGAAGCATCTCAAAATCAAAGTTTACTTTTTGTCGGGCTTGATCCTAATCCTGAGATGATGCCTTCTCGATATGAATCCTCTGATCTTATCTCTAGTCTTTGGGATTGGTTACAATTTATTATTGCGGCAACATGCGATCGCGTCTGTGTTTATAAGCCTACTCTTGGTTTTTATCAGGCTTTGGGTACTCCTGGTTTGGAACTACTACAGCACACTTTGAGTTCGATTCCGAAGCATATTCCAATTATTCTTGATGCTAAGCACAGTGATTTAAATACTAGTACGATTTTCGCACAAACTGTTTTTACACAGTGGGGTGTGGATGCAATTACTGTAAGTCCTTATGTTGGACAAGATCTGGTTGCGCCGTTTTTGGTTTATCCTGGAAAGGCGGTGTTTGTTTTGTGTTGTACTTCTAATCCTGCGGCAGTAAAGTTACAGCAATATCCCAACAACACCAACGATTTACCACTTTATTTACGGGTAGTGCAGGAATCCAAAACTTGGGGAACTCCAGAACAATTGGGCTTGGAGGTAGGCACGACAAAAGCTGAGGTTTTAGGGCGGATTCGAGCGCTCGCACCGGAAAGAACTATTATAGCTCGCAGCATTTGGGCAGAGGGAAGTAATCTGAGCGAAATTCTCGCTGCTGGTTTGAATACTAACGGTAATGGTTTATTGATCCCTGTTCCCCAAGATATGTTATCACAGGATAATTTAGCTCAACAAGTCCAGTCTTTACATGAAGAAATTATACAAGCAAAAACTACAATTATTAGTAATGCTTTAAGTTGTTCTGTCTGGATACCTGATGTTTGTTTTTTAAATCAGCACCCTTATCAGGATTTGATTTTACAACTTTATGATATTGGTTGTATCATGTTTGGCGAATTTGTACAAGCATCTGGAGCTACATTTCCTTACTATATTGATTTACGTAAAATTATTTCTACTCCCCAACTTTTTAATCAAGTTCTCAGTGCTTACGTCGATATCTTAAAAACTCTTGAATTTGATAGAATAGCTGGTATTCCTTACGGTTCATTGCCTACTGCTACTGGTTTAGCTTTACAACTTCAACGCCCAATGATTTTTCCTCGTAAAGAAGTTAAAGCACATGGAACTCGCAGGGTAATTGAAGGTGAATTCTATCCAGGTGAAACTGTTGTGGTAGTTGATGATATTTTGATCAGTGGCAAAAGTGCTATGGAAGGAGCAGGAAAGTTAAAATCGGCGGGATTAAATGTTAATGATATTGTGGTACTTATTGATCATGAACAAGGAGTGAAAGAGCGGTTACGAGAAAATGGTTATCGTGGTCATTCAGTTTTAGCACTTTCGCAAATTGTAGAAACCTTACATCAAGCTGGGCGAATAAATCAAGAGCAATTAAATGCTTTCTTAGCAGTGTGATTGGATAGCTTTTGAGCGGGAGCATGTCATTTTTGTAACCGACACCCGCCCATGGTGTGGCTACACGTTCAAAGCCTGCGCAGGCTAGAAATTTGAAGCTTGCTCGTAGTTAGTGCTTTAGCGCACTCAGCGCTAACTACAAACATTTAATTTGTGATATCCATCTAAATGACAGATTTGACAAATTTCTCTAATCTATCCATGCCCTTCTCAATTGTTGCCATATCTGTGGCATAGGAAAGACGAATGTTGTCATCTGCACCAAAGGCAATACCTGGAATTACTGCTACTTGCTCTTTTTCCAGTAGAGCATTACAAAAATCTAGGGATTTGAGTCCAGTTTTGCTAATGTCTGGAAACAGGTAGAAAGCACCCTCTGGTTTGGTACAACTTAATCCGGAAATGGCGTTAAGTCTTGCTAACATAACTTGGCGTCGTTGAGCAAAAGCTTGACGCATTTCTTCTACACAGTCTTGCGAACCTTGCAAAGCTGCGATCGCACCATATTGAGCAAAAGTACACACATTCGATGTACTATGTCCTTGAATGGTATTCGTCGCTTTGATCAACTCTATTGGTCCTGCTAAATAACCAACGCGCCACCCTGTCATTGAGTATGCTTTGGCAAACCCATTACTAATAATAGTGCGGTCAAAAATTTCCTTTCCAAGCGCACCAATACTTACGTGTTCTGCACCGTCGTAGAGAATTTTCTCATAAATCTCGTCGGAAACAACAAGAATATCGGCATCAATTATTACCTCTGCCAGCGCCTTAATTTCTTGGGGTGTATATACCATCCCAGTAGGATTAGATGGCGAGTTAAGGACAAATAGCTTAGTTTGGGGTGTAATTGACTCGCGTAAAAGTTGGGGGGTAATTTTGTAACCAGTAGAAGCATCTGTGTTCACAATAATTGCATTCCCCCCAGCCAATGTCACCATTTCCGGATAACTTAGCCAGTAGGGCGCAGGAATAATTACCTCATCTCCTGGTTCAATTAGTGCCAAAATTAAGTTAAAAAGGGAATGTTTACCGCCATTAGTGACGATGACATTTTCGGCTTTGTAGTCAAGCCCATTATCAGCTTTGAGCTTATGAGCGATCGCTTCCCTTAACTTTGGTTCACCTGCTGCTGCACCATACTTAGTCTTACCTTCATCCAAAGCCTTTTGGGCTGCAGCTTTGATATGCGCTGGGCTATCAAAATCGGGTTCCCCAGCACTAAAACTACAAACATCAATTCCTTCTGCTTTCATAGCCTTAGCTTTCGCCGCGATAGCTAAGGTTAGAGAGGGTTTTACATGACTTACTCGTTCTGCCAGCTTCATCGTCACTTTCTTGGGCAAACTTCTCACCTTTTAAACAATACCTCACAATCTTGAGCGAGATTTGTCTTTTAAGAATTCCTTAGCAGAGTACTAATGCTTGCGCGACGAAATACACCAGGAGGAAAGCCATAAGAGCGTTTAAATGCTTGATTAAATGCCACTTCTGAATCATAACCAACCAGCACCGCAATTTCCTTAACTGTCAAATTTTCGTCGTGTAGCAGTTCAACAGCTTTTTGCATACGATAATTTGTTAGATACTTCAACGGTGGAGTGCCAACTAACGCTCTTTTATGTCTCTGGCGGTAGTAAAATAAACCTGTTTTCCGTTAGGTGCTTGAGGTGTGAGGTTGATTCCGAGAAAAGCTACAAGTACAATCACCATAGTAGACCAGTACTGTGATGAGTATAAGGACTTATTCCCAGAAGTAAGAACGTTTGAGAACTTCAAATATCTTCATGTAGGAATTTTGTCGGATATTAAACGAAAATCTTTACCAGAAATAGCAAAGTCTGTAGGTTTACATGATGCACAACCATTACAAAATTTTCTGACAGATTCACCTTGGTCAGTAGTAGAGTTAAGAAGTAGGCGATTAGAGCTAACTTTAAAAATGCTAAAAGGAAGAGCATTTAAGTTAGTAATTGATGAAACAGGAGATAAAAAGAAAGGAAATCATACTGATTATGTGTCAAGGCAATATATTGGGAACTTAGGGAAAGTTGAGAATGGTATAGTTTCGGTGAATGCATATGGGGTATTAGACGAATTAACATTTCCGCTAATATTTTTAATATACAAACCAAGAAAAAGACTTAAAGAAGGAGAAGCGTACAAAACTAAACCTCAGTTAGCAGTGGAAATTATTGAAACACTAATTGAATGGGGATTTAATTTTGATTTAGTCTTAGCTGATAGTCTTTATGGCGAAAGTCCGACATTTGTATCAGCACTAACAAAATACGAAAAACACTATTTACTAGCAATAAGAAGTAACAACAAAGAATTGGTATCACCGCTTCAAACAGCTCCTAACGGAGAGTGGTCAGAGTTTGAGCGTGTATTTAATAATGGGAAACAAGAAAAAAGATCTATACAGCAAATAACTTTTGATTTAGAGAAACCAGAAACATATTGGCGAATTACAACTGACCCAGAACAGTTACCAAAAAATCAGACATGGTATGTTAAAACAGATTTAAAAAGTGATGTATCATCAAAGCTAGGAAATTTTTATGGGCTTCGTAATTGGGTCGAATATGCTTTCAAGCAAGGTAAAAATGAACTAGGTTGGGCAGATTTTCGGCTGACAGAATACCATCAAATAGAAAAATGGTGGGAAATTGTTCTGAGCGTTTATTTCTTTGTAAGTTTACATGCTCAGGCTAGAAATGAATCATTCAGCCACCAATCATCCGAGTCAAATAATGTCGAACCTTCAGGTTTTAGCAAGCATGAGTGGTGGGATTACAAAAAAGGATGGAAATCTACATTAAACAATATAAGATTGGTTATTCAACCATACATTTTTTGGAATTTAATCAAACCTTGGTTGACAGTTTTTATTAATGAAAACTTGCAGGTGGGATTTGAGAAAATTCTAGAAATTATGAATTGCTTTCCTGGCTATGTACCAGTGGATTCTGGATAAAAATAAGTAGGTGCTTTTACTCATGAATTTTCAATGATTCACTCTTAATATGTGTAGAATGTATCCAAGCTTAAAACAAAGTTTCAGGATATTCGTGGGGATTTTTTTTCTTTGCCAGAACTCAAGCTCGGAATATAACGAAGATCAACGATGACATCGCTCATGCAAAACTGCAAGACTTTTTAAGATTCGAGATGTTTTTCTCTCGCTAGAGACATAAAAGAGCGCTAATTTACGCGCTTGGTATCAACAGTTTGGTGATGTTGCGGCTCAAGCTGTGCAGGCAAATAGCATTCCTTATGTTGTTCATGTATCTAGTGGAGGAGGCGGCGTCATTAATGCAGGTCCAGTTTCTGGATTACACGATGTTGAGGGTGCTTTAGATGCTGTAGCTACCAATATTTTACATTTAAGGTGCGGCAACTTTATGGAGAATTTTTTGACTCAATTGCAGGCAATTCAGGATCAAGGTTGCTTTTATTACCCTGCTCCTGGTGATTATCCCATCCCGATGGTTGCTACACAAGATATTGCAAGTGTCGCTGCTAAATATTTGCGCGATCGCTCCTGGGTTGGACATAATGTATTAGCAGTTCACGGTGCAGCCGACTTGAGTTTTGACGAGGCGGCGAAAATTATGTCTGACGTTTTAGGGAAGACTATACGCTATGTATCTTTGCCACCAGAGCAGTTTCGTCAAGTTTTGCTTTCCCACGGAGCCTCTGCTGATGGCGCTGAGCAATTTCTTTTGATGTTTCATGCTTTTACTCAGCAAAACGCCTATGCAGCAGAACCGCGCACACCACAGACGACAACAGCAACAACTCTTGCACAATGGGTGAAAACAATGCTTATACTGCGTCCATCAGTTCAAACACGGCATATGAGCGCATTACCCAAACAATCATAGATTGCTTGCCGGAATTCTTCTAATTGTGTCAGGATCATCACGCAATGATTTACAGATTACATTCATTTACTTTACAGCAGTCAGTGTTACTACTGATTGCTTTTCTTTTAACCCTTTAGTCTTCAGTGCAGTATTTATGTCGATTTTTTATCTCTAATTCTCTAAGTACTTTTTTCTGAACCTGAGCTTTTAGTCCAAACTCCAGTATTTATCCAAAAGACTTACCTGCTCTTCCTCCTGCCGTTTTTTAGTCCATCGAACTCACGTTGATTTAACGTTGTTTCAAACCGTGGCTTTGATGTCGGCTGAAGATGAAAACATCACCAAAAATGGTTATTTATGGGCAAGTGTAGGAGAGGAAAAGGGGTGAAAGCTTAGTTTTACGGTACAAAATTTTGGGTAGTGGTAAATATGTAGTGATAAGGCAATTTTAGTCACTCAAATTATTTCTTTTTAGCTGTTTAAATTGGAAA